>NZ_JAMQGM010000024.1 GCF_023703325.1 Streptomyces meridianus | reverse complement strand
CGGCCGCGGTTCCCGGGAACGGGGTTCCCGGGAACCGCGGCCGCTCGGCATTCCCCGCCGGGCCGCACCATGCCCCGGCGGCTGCCGGGACGATCCGGTGTCCGGCGATAATCGGATCATGACTGGGTTCTGGTACGACGCCGTGGTGCTCGCAGGCGGAGCCGCGACCCGCCTCGGCGGCACGGACAAGCCGGCCGTGCACGTCGGGGCGCGTCCACTGCTCGACCGGGTGCTGCATGCGTGCGCCGAGGCATCCCGCACCGTGGTCGTCGGCCCCCGTAGGCCGACTGCACGGCCCGTGCGCTGGGCCCGGGAGCAGCCGCCCGGCGGTGGCCCGCTGGCCGCTCTCGACGCGGGCCTGCGGGAGGTGACGGCGCCGGCCGTCCTGGTGCTCTCCGCCGACCTCCCCTTCCTGACCCCCGGAACGGTTCGGGCCGTCACCGGTGCCCTCGACGGCCCGTCACCGGACGGCGGGGCCCCGGATGGTGTCGTCCTGACCGACGCCGACGGCCGGGACCAGCCGCTGGCGGGCGTCTACCGGACCGAACCGCTGCGCCGCGAACTCGCCCTGCTCGCCACGGAGTACGGTTCCGTGGCGAACCTCCCGGTCCGGGCGCTGACCCGCGAACTCGCGCTGCTCCGGCACCGGGACCCGGTGGCCGCCTTCGACTGCGACACCTGGGAGGACATGACGGCCGCCCGCCTGCGCATCAGGGAGCATGGAAGCGTGCTGGACGAATGGATTGCCGCAGTCAAGGACGAATTGGGCATCGAGCTGGACGTCGCCACCGGCGCGCTCCTCGACCTGGCCCGCGACGCCGCGCACGGCGTGACCCGGCCCGCCGCGCCGCTCACCACGTTCCTGGTGGGATACGCCGCGGCCCAGGCCGGTGGCGGCCCGGAGGCGGTGGCCGAGGCCACCCGCAGAGCGGCCGCGCTCGCCGCCCGGTGGACGGCGGAGGAACCACCCGGGGAATCCGCCGGCCACCCGCCCGGGGAACCCGGCAGCGGTTCACCCGACGGCCCGGAGAAGACCGCGGGATGACGGCGCACCAGCCGGACCCCGCGCCCGGAACCGCGCCCTCCCCCTGCGCATGGCAGGACGCCCGCGGGATCGCGGCGGCCGCCGCGAAGGGCGCCGGGACGCAGGTCGTACGCCCGCTGGCGGACTCCCTGGGCACGGTCCTCGCCACACCGCTGGAGGCGCTGACCGACCTGCCGTCCTTCGACACCTCCGCCATGGACGGCTGGGCGCTCTCCGGCCCGGGACCCTGGCGTCTCGACCCCGGAGGCAGCCCGGGCATCCTGGCCGGCCGGGCTGCGCCGCCGCCGCTCCCCGACGGTCACGCGGTACCCATCGCCACGGGTGCGCGGGTCCCGGCCGGAACGACCGCGGTGCTGCGCCGCGAACACGGCGAAGTGCGCGGCAGGGGCCTGGAGCGCGACCCCGGCGGTGAGCCGGTCCCCTGGCTCTACGCGAACGCCGGCAGCCGCTGCACCGCCCCCGGGCAGGACATCCGGCCGCGCGGCCAGGAGTGCCGCAGCGGTGACCCGCTGCTGCCCGCCGGCACGCCGGTGACTCCTGCCGTGCTCGGACTCGCGGCCGCCGCCGGCTACGACGAACTGCCCACGGTCCGTCCGCCCCGCGTCGAGGTTCTGGTCCTCGGCGACGAGCTGCTCGCCTCCGGGCTCCCCCGCGACGGGCGCATCCGCGACGCCCTCGGCCCGATGCTCGACCCCTGGCTGCGGGCCCTGGGCGCCGAGGTCACCGGAACCCGCCACCTCGGCGACCGTCCCGGCGTGCTGCACGACGCGGTCGCCGGCTCCACCGCCGATCTGGTCGTGACCACCGGAGGCACCGCCTCCGGTCCGGTCGACCATCTCCACCCGGTGCTCCACCGGATGGGAGCCGAACTGCTGGTGGACGGGGTCGCCGTCCGCCCCGGTCACCCGATGCTGCTCGCCCGGACGGCACCCGCCCGCTATCTGGCGGGCCTGCCCGGCAACCCGCTGGCCGCGGTGTCCGCGCTGCTCACGCTCGCCGCGCCGCTGCTGCGCACGCTGGCCGGCCGTGCCCCCTGCGCTCCCCTCGTCGCTCCCGCCGCACTCCGGCTGGACGGCCACCCCTCCGACACCCGGCTGGTCCCGGTCGCCTTCCGCGAGGAGGAGGTGGTGCCGTTGCGCTTCGCCGGACCGGCTATGCTCCGCGGCGTCGCCATCGCCGACGGCCTCGCCGTCGTCCCACCCGGCGGCACCGAGGCCGGTGACGAGGTGGAGATCCTCGAACTCCCCTGGCACGAAACGGGATCTCCGGTCTCCCGCGCCTCGGGGCAGGACGGGTCGCGGGCGCAGACCTGCGCGGCAGGGTGGGCGCGACCTCCGACGCGATCAGGGAGACAGCCCGGGTGAAGCTGCCCAGCCAGGACGCCACCGCCGGCCGCGCGGACCCGGCGGCCTCGGGCCACCGTGTCCAACTGCCCCGGGCCTCGGCCCGCGCACCGCTCCAGCAGGTGGCCCGTCGCCTGCTGATGGCGCTCATGGTGCTGGTCGCCACCGTGCTGATCGTGTACCTCGACCGGGACGGCTACCACGACAATTCCGACGAGAAGGTCGACTTCCTCGACGCCGTCTACTACGCCACGGTCACCCTGTCGACCACCGGCTACGGCGACATCGTCCCGTACAGCGACTCGGCCCGGCTGCTGAACATCCTGCTCATCACACCGCTCCGGGTGCTCTTCCTGATCATCCTGGTCGGCACCACCCTCGAGGTCCTCACCGAACGGACCCGCGAGCAGTGGCGCGAGACCCGCTGGAGGACCAACTTGCGTGACCACACCGTCATCGTCGGATTCGGCACCAAGGGCCGTTCGGCGGCCCTGACCCTGATCGCCAAGGGCCTGAGCCGGGACCGCCTGGTCATCGTCGACCCCAGCCAGAAGGTGATCGACGCGGCCAACGCCGAGGGCTACGTCGGCGTGGTCGGCGACGCCACCCGCAGCGACGTGCTCCTGCGCGCCGAGGCCCAGCGCGCCCGCCAGGTCGTCATCGCCGCCCAGCGGGACGACACCGCGGTCCTCGTCACCCTGACCGCGCGTCAGCTCAACCGCGGAGCCAAGATTGTCGCCGCGGTGCGCGAGGAGGAGAACGCTCCGCTGCTGCGCCAGTCCGGCGCGGACGCCGTGATCACCAGTGCGAGCGCGGCGGGCCGTCTGCTCGGCCTGTCGATGCTCAGCCCCAGCGCCGGCACCGTCATGGAGGACCTGATCCAGCAGGGCAGCGGCCTCGACCTCGTCGAGCGCCCGGTGGTGAAGGCGGAGGTGGGCCGGTCCGTCCGGGAGACCGACGACCTCGTGGTCTCCGTGCTGCGGGGCCACCGGCTGCTCGGCTACGACGACCCCAAGGCCGGCCCGCTCCAGGCGACGGACCGTCTGATCACGATCGTCCGCGCGAAGCCCCCGGGGACCGAGGGCTCCAACGGGTTGTGACCCGCGGGCGGATGTAGCCTCACCGCCATGTCCATGCATGCGATCACGATTCCCGAACCCGGCGGCCCCGACGCGCTCGTGTGGGACCGGGTCCCGGACCCCGTTCCCGGTGACGGCGAGGTGCTGGTCGACGTCGCCGCCAGCGCCGTCAACCGCGCCGACCTGCTGCAACGCCAGGGCTTCTACGACCCGCCGCCGGGCACGTCCCCCTATCCCGGGCTGGAGTGCTCGGGCCGGATCGCCGCCGTCGGCTCCGGCGTGAGCGGGTGGTCCGTCGGCGACGAGGTGTGCGCCCTGCTGGGCGGCGGCGGTTATGCGGAGAAGGTCGCCGTGCCGGCCGGACAGCTGCTGCCGGTTCCGGAGGGCGTCGACCTGGTGACGGCGGCCGGGCTCCCCGAGGTCGCCTGCACCGTGTGGTCGAACGTCTTCATGATCGCCCAGTTGCGGCCGGGCGAGACGCTGCTGGTGCACGGTGGCGCGAGCGGCATCGGCACGATGGCGGTGCAGCTGGCGAAGGCCGTCGGTGCCCGCGTCGCGGTGACGGCGGGCAGCGCGGAGAAGCTCGAGCGCTGCCGTGAACTGGGTGCGGACATCCTCATCGACTACCGCGAGCAGGACTTCGTGGCCGAGCTGGCGGAGGCCACCGGGGGCGCGGGAGCCGACGTCATCCTCGACATCGTCGGAGCGAAGTACCTCGACCGGAACGTGCAGGCTCTCGCCGAGAACGGCCGGCTCGCTGTCATCGGACTGCAGGGCGGGCTCAAGGCCGAACTGAACCTGGGAGCGCTGCTGCGCAAGCGCGGGGCGGTCACCGCCACCTCCCTCCGGGGCCGGCCCCCGGCGGAGAAGGCGGCCATCGTGGCAGCCGTCCGGGAACACGTCTGGCCGCTGGTGGCCTCGGGACGGGTCCGGCCGGTCGTGGACCGGGTCCTGCCGATGCCGGAGGCGGCGCAGGCGCACCGGGTGCTGGAGGAGAGCACGCACGTCGGGAAGGTGCTGCTCACGACCGCGGGCGACGGTCGTTGCTGAGCCGGCGGCCGGTGGTGCCGGCGCAGGGTCCGAGATGCCGCGCGCGGGCGGGCGTGTGACGCTGGGAGCGGTCACTCGACGGCTCGGCGCGGGAGGGGACTGTGTTGGTTGCTCCGGCGTTGCGTTCACTCCGTTCGTCACGGGCACCGCTTCCACCCCGGGCCCGCGCCCGGGGTGTGGTCGGTGCCGGCGGCGTCTGCGGGCTGATGGGGCTCGCCACCGCGACGATGCTGGTGCTGGCGCCCGTGACGGCCGCCTCGGAGCCCGGTACGGCACGCCGCAGCGCCCCCGCGGTGTCCGAGAGCCGCGACCACACGTCGCCCGGCCGCGAACAGCGCGAACATCCCGGCCGGCTGGCCGGCCGGAGCGCCGGAGTGGGCCGGGAACGGCCCGGGCGGTCCGTCCCGCCCCCCGGCTCCGTTCCCGTGTCCCAGGCGCCGCCCCTCCCGGATGCGGAGCGGCCCCCCGGGGGCGAGGTGCCGCCGGTGCCGAGCGGCCGCCCGGACGTCGCGCTGCCGCCGCCCTCGCTCATGCGGCCCGAGAGCCCGGCGAACCCGGAGGCGGAGGGCACGCCGTCCGGCCCGGCGGTTCCCTCGGCCCCCGCGTCCACCCCTGCCGAGGCCTCCCCGTCCGCGTCCGCCGGACGGGGCACCGCCGAGGCGCCCACCGGGCGGATGCTGCGGGTCCTTCCGCTGGGAACCGGCTTCGTGCTCATGGGCCTCGGCCTCGGATTCATCGGCCTGCGCCTGCGCCGCCGGTGACCGCACCCCGCGGACGACGCCGCCCGAGCAGGGTGGATCATCGATTTCCGGGGGCACAATTCCGGGCGAGTCCTCGTACGAGACAATGAGGGCATGGAGAAGCCGAGCAAGGAACGGTCGCAGGAGAGCCCCCACGTTCTGGTCGTGGGTCCGGACGGAATGGCTCTCGGCAGTGCCAGCCCCGGGGGCGGGGAGGGCGACGACGAGTCGCGTGAGGTGCCGGTGACAGACATGGTCGAACAGCCCGCGAAGGTCATGCGCATCGGCAGCATGATCAAGCAGCTCCTGGAGGAGGTCCGGGCGGCGCCTCTCGACGAGGCCAGTCGCGTCCGGCTGAAGGAGATCCACACCGGCTCGGTGAAGGAGCTGGAGGACGGCCTCGCGCCGGAGCTGGTCGAGGAGCTGGAGCGGCTGTCCCTGCCGTTCACCGACGACGCGATTCCCACCGAAGCCGAACTGCGCATCGCCCAGGCCCAGTTGGTCGGCTGGCTGGAAGGCCTCTTCCACGGCATCCAGACGGCGCTGTTCGCGCAGCAGATGGCCGCGCGGGCCCAGCTGGAGCAGATGCGGCGTGCGCTGCCGCCCGGCGCCGGTCTCGGCGACGACGACGGCGAGGTGCACCTGGGCGGCGGTGCCCGTTCCGGTCCGTACCTCTGAGGACATCCGGGCAGCGCACCCGTCCGGCACGAACGGGCCGGGTGGACGAGAAGTCGTCCACCCGGCCCGGTGCGTCCGCCGGCCGCCTCAGTCGGCGTAGCCGCTGGCCACGGTCAGCTTGATGGTGTCCTTCTCGGGGTCGAACGGCTCGTCGTAGTCGTCGAAGTTCTGCCCGAGGACGGTGCCCTGGCCCCAGATGCCGTCGTTCTTCGACGTCGTCCGGTACTTCCAGCCCGCAGCCTTGATGCAGGACTTCACCGACTCGATGTCCTTGAACTGGAAGTCGGGCAGTCTGATCTTGGACTTGTCGTCGTAGTGCGGCCTGGCCTCGGTGCACACGCGCTTCTCGATCGTCCGGGACCGGTCCGGCGGGATGAGGGCCTTCGTGCTGCCGTCACTGTTGGTCGCCGTCGGGGCGGAGGGCGGGTCGGCCGGCTCGTCGTCGGCCGTCGCGGTCGGCGCCGGGGTGCCGGTTTCGCCGGCGATCGGGTCGTCCTCCGAGCCCTTCGAGCTGCTCACCGCCGCGATGACGACGATCAGCACCACCAGCACGGCGAGGACCGCGCCCACGATGAGCGGGGTGTTGCTCCTGCCGCCGGAACCGGGGTTGCTGCCGTACGGGGGAGGCGTCGGCCCGATGACGACCGGGCCGGAGGGCGCGAACCCGCCCTGCCCCATCTGCTGCGAGGGCGGCGGTGGGGTGGAAGCCGCGTAACCTCCCACCTGTCCGGAGTGGGACTGCGGTTGGTACGGAGCCTGAACGCCGTGCGGCATCGGGGGCTGCTGGTCGACCGGGGGGAAGACGGTGGCGCCGACCGCGGAGCCGCTGCCGCTGCGTGCCGCAGGTCCGCCGCTGATGATGATCGGAGAGGCCGCGGACCGGTCGGTCCCGCCGACCCGCGCACACTCGTCGCGCATCGCCTCGGCGGTGGGGAAGCGCTCGTTGGGGTTCTTCTTCAGGGCCCGTGCGACCAGCGCGTCGACGCCCGGGGGCACCGACCGGTTGATCGTGGACGGGGCGACGGGCTCCTGCTGGACGTGCGCGTACGCGATCGCCAGCGGCGAGTCCGCGTCGAACGGCAGCTGCCCCGTGAGCAGTTCGAAGAGCATGATGCCCACGGAGTAGAGGTCGGACCGCGCGTCCACCGCGCGCCCCAGGGCCTGCTCCGGGGACAGGTACTGCGGGGTGCCGACGACCATTCCGGTCTGGGTCATCGAGGTGACGCCCGACTGCATCGCCCGCGCGATGCCGAAGTCCATCACCTTGACCACGTTCCGCTTGGTCATCATCACGTTGCCGGGCTTGATGTCGCGGTGGACCAGGCCCATCTCGTGGCTGATCTCGAGGGCCGCCAGCACATCGCCCGTGATCTTCAACGCCTTGTCGGTGGGCATCGCTCCGTGCTCGGCGATGTCCGCGTCCAGCACTGCGCGCAGCGGCCTTCCCTCGACGTACTCCATGACGATGTACGGCATCGGAGCGCCCTCGCCGGCGCCGGTGACTCCCGCCAGCACGTCCTCGCCGGTGTCGAAGACGGAGACGATGTTCGTGTGCGTGAGCTTGGCGACCGACTGGGCCTCGCGGCGGAAGCGCTCACGGAAGGACTGTTCGCGTCCGAGCTCCGTGTGCAGGGTCTTGATCGCCACCTGGCGGTCCAGCACGCTGTCGTAGGCCAGGTGCACGGACGCCATGCCACCCTCGCCGAGAAGATCGCGCAGTTGGTAGCGGCCGCCGGCCAGCGACCCTCCCGCATAGCGGCCCCGTGCGCCGTCGTGGCTCATCTCTGACTTCCCCCTCGGCGCGCGGCCCCGGGCGAAGCGGGCCAGCGATTTTCGATCAATCAGGCGTGATTCAGGCCAAGTCTGCCCGAGCACTACGAGACGTCAAGCCGGGTGCCCGTTCCGTGACCGGATGCGCAAGAAGAGTTCGTCAAGCGTTATGGGCAGCCATCCGATTTGCGCCGATGTCTGCTGCACGATTGGATGACCGGTTCCATCGGGGGAAGGCGTGTGCCGGGAAACCCTGTAGCGTGCCCTACCGGAAGCAGCTCCACGGGTAACGACACCGTGCAAGCGGACAGACACGACGGCGAGGACTGATGGCACAGACGCAGCGCGCCCAGGGCCCGTCCGAATCCTCCTCAGGCGGCGGCATGGCCGATACGCCGGAGCAGTGGGGCAACGGCGGCCTGGTCGGCGACGGCCGCTACCGCCTCACGGGCCGTCTCGGCCGGGGTGGCATGGCCGAGGTCTTCTCGGCCGAGGACGTCCGTCTCGGCCGCACCGTTGCGGTGAAGCTGCTCCGCGCGGATCTCGCCGAGGACCCCGTCTCGAAGGCGCGCTTCACGCGCGAGGCGCAGTCGGTCGCCGGGCTCAACCACCACGCCGTCGTCGCGGTCTACGACTCCGGTGAGGACGTCGTGGGCGGGCACACCGTCCCGTACATCGTCATGGAGCTGGTCGAGGGCCGCACGATCCGCGACCTGCTGATCAACGCGGACGCCCCGCCGCCGGACCAGGCACTGATCATCGTCTCCGGTGTGCTGGAGGCGCTGGCGTACAGCCACCACCACGGCATCGTGCACCGCGACATCAAACCGGCCAACGTGATCATCACGAACACGGGCGCGGTCAAGGTCATGGACTTCGGCATCGCCCGGGCGCTGCACGGCGCGGCGAGCACCATGACGCAGACCGGCATGGTCATGGGCACGCCGCAGTACCTCTCCCCCGAGCAGGCGCTCGGCAAGACCGTCGACACCCGCTCCGACCTCTACGCGACCGGCTGCCTGCTCTACGAGCTGCTGGCCATGCGCCCGCCGTTCACCGGCGAGACCCCGCTCTCGGTCGTGTACCAGCACGTGCAGGACAC
Organism: Streptomyces meridianus; assembly: GCF_023703325.1. Taxonomy (GTDB): domain Bacteria; phylum Actinomycetota; class Actinomycetes; order Streptomycetales; family Streptomycetaceae; genus Streptomyces; species Streptomyces meridianus. The sequence goes on along the minus strand of NZ_JAMQGM010000024.1, from coordinate 79,400 downwards.
CCCGGTGCCGCCGTCGCAGGTCCACGACGCAGTGCCGCCGGAGCTGGACGGGCTCGTCATGCGCTCTCTCGCGAAGGACCCGGACGACCGGTTCCAGACCGCGGAGGAGATGCGCGGGATGGTCCAGTACGCGGTGCAGCGGCTCGCCGAGGTCGGCGGGCACACCGGCGTCTGGGACACCGGCCCGGCCGCGCACACCGCCGCGACGACCCCGGCCATGGGCGTGGGAATGGCCGGGGCGGCCGCAGCCATGCAGCACCCCGACTCGGGCACCGCTCCGCAGTCGCTCGGCGGCGGCGCCGGCGGCTCGCTGCTGCGCGGACCGCGGGACGACGACGGCGGGTTCACCGGGGACCCCGGCAACGGCGACCGCCCGGGCCGGGGCAAGAAGTGGGCCTTCCTGGCGCTGGCCCTGATCGCGGTCGTGATGGGCGTGGCGTTCGCCCTGTCCTCCCTCCCGGACGACCCCGCGAAGCCGGACGACAACACCTCGACCACGGCTCCGAAGGAGACGGACAAGCCCTCGGAGACCGCCGACGAGCAGACGACCGAGGGCACGCTGCCGGGCAACAGCGGCGGTGGGCAGGAAGAGTCCGCCACTCCGTCCGACTCGCCGTCGGCGTCGGACAGCTCGAGCCCGTCCGAGGAGCCGACGACGCAGGAACCGACGACCGACGAACCCACCCCCTCCGACAGCGGCGGCAGCAGCGACGGCGGCAGCAGTGGCAGCGCTGAGCCGACGCCGAGCGGTGACGCGAGCAGCGCCGGAGCCACCCTGCTCCCCAGTGGCTGAGGCGACTGACACAGCAGGGCTCCGAGCCGGCCGGGCCGGGAGGAGAGCGGCGGCGTGACCGACGGTGCCACGCTCCAGGGCAACGAGGGCAGCACCCCGTAACGAACCCGGCCATCGGGAGTTCTACGCGTCCGGCCGGGACCCGTCGCGCTGTGCGGGGAGGCCGCCGCCCAGCGTGTGCACGGTGGCGAAGCGCGGTTCGACGCGCAGGTACGCCGGCTCGTAGTGGGCGCCGTCCGCGAGGACCGGGGCCCGGCCGAGCAGTTCGAGCTCGTGGCCGGCCGGGTGCGTGAGCCGGGCCGTGCCGACGAACTGGACGGCCCAGCCGTGGCCGTCGAGGGTGACGGCGTCGGCCCCGTAGGCGACCACGTTGCCGTCGCAGGCGTGGTGGTAGCCGTGTCCCCGGTGGAGTCTCAGCAGGACGCCGTCGCCGGACACGGCGTGCCGCGCGAGCGCCGAGAACGGCAGGGCGCGCAGGCTCATCGACAGCCGTCCGTGCGAGGTGGCGCTGAGCAGTTCCAGGGCGCGTTCCTCGACGGCGCCGGTGGGTTCGGGGTGCATGCCCAGCAGCCTCGGGGGCCGGACGGGGCTCGGGCCAGAGGCCGCCGCCCTCACCTGCCCGGGTCTTGGGTCCCGATCCCGGACAGACCGCTCATCGGGCGGTCGAACGACCCTTTTCGGCCTGGAGCCGGGCCACGTACGCCGCGGCCTGCGACCGCCGCTCCATGCCGAGTTTGGCGAGCAGACCGGAGACGTAGTTTTTGATCGTTTTCTCGGCGAGGTGCAGCCGGGCGCCGATGGCGCGGTTGGTGAGGCCCTCGCCGATCAGGTCGAGTATGCGGCGCTCCTGCTCGGTGAGTCCGGCCAGCGGTCCGTCCTCCCGGCCGCTGTCGCCGCCGTCACGCAGCCGTTCCAGGACCCGGGCCGTGGCCGCCGGGTCGAGCAGCGACCTGCCGGCCGCCACGTCCCGCACGGCCGACAGCAGTTCGCTGCCGCGGATGGCCTTGAGGACGTAGCCGGCGGCACCCGCCATGATCGCGTCGAAGAGGGCCTCGTCGTCGGCGTAGGAGGTGAGCATCAGGCATTTGATGCGCTCGTCGGCCGACCGGATCTCGCGGCACACCTCCACGCCGCTGCCGTCCGGCAGTCGGACGTCGAGAACGGCGACGTCAGGGGCGGCGGCCGGAATGCGCGCGAGGGCGTCGGCAGCCGTACCGGCCTCCCCCACGACCTCGATGTCGGTCTCCGCCGACAGCAGTTCGTGCACGCCACGGCGGACCACTTCATGGTCATCAAGGAGGAATACGGCAATTTTTCCCTCTTCGTGCACGCACCCAAGTCTCACATACAAAGTCTTCCCGTGCTCTTGTGCCCCGGGATAACGTGCGATTGTTCCGGCAGCCCGCAAGGCTGTGACCAGTGCAGGTTCCCGACTTTCCCGGTTTACTTGGACATCCAAGCAAAATTGCAGGTCAAGTGGGGTTTCCCAGACATGCGTCGCACTGGGTAACGTGCCTGTTGCGAAAGGCCCGCCGGGCACTTGTCACGCCCGCTCGGCCGGCCGCACACACCCCGTGCGCCGTGTCGAACCGGGTGAGCCTCCCAGCCGAGGGCGCGGGGGCACACAGGCCCGCCGGCGACCCCGGGGGCCGGACCGACGGAGGAGCACATCGTGACCGTGGAGAGCACTGCCGCGCGCAAGCCGCGCCGCAGCAGCAAGCGCGTCAGCGCCAAGAAGCCACCGGCAGAACAGACCGAGCTCGTTCAGCTGCTCACGCCGGAGGGGGAGCGGGTCGAGCACAGCGAGTACTCGATCGACCTGAGCCACGACGAGCTGCGGGGCCTCTACCGGGACATGGTCATGACCCGGTGTTTCGACGCGGAGGCCACCACGCTGCAACGGCAGGGCGAACTGGGCCTGTGGGCGTCGCTGCTCGGCCAGGAGGCCGCGCAGATCGGCTCCGCCCGCGCACTGCGCGACGACGACTACGTCTTCCCGACCTACCGGGAGCACGGCGTGGCCTGGTGCCGCGGGGTCGACCCGACCAACCTGCTCGGCATGTTCCGGGGCGTGAACAACGGCGGCTGGGACCCCAACAGCAACAACTTCCACCTCTACACGATCGTCATCGGCTCGCAGACCCTGCACGCCACCGGCTACGCGATGGGCGTGGCCAAGGACGGCGCCGACTCCGCGGTCATCGCCTACTTCGGCGACGGGGCCTCCAGCCAGGGCGACGTCAACGAGGCGTTCACCTTCTCGGCGGTCTACAACGCCCCGGTCGTGTTCTTCTGCCAGAACAACCAGTGGGCGATCTCCGAGCCCACCGAGCGCCAGACCCGGGTGCCCCTCTACCAGCGCGCCCAGGGCTTCGGCTTCCCGGGCGTCCGGGTGGACGGCAACGACGTGCTGGCCTGCCTCGCCGTGACCAAGGCGGCCGTCGAGCGCGCCCGCCGCGGCGAGGGCCCCACCCTCGTCGAGGCGTTCACCTACCGCATGGCGGCCCACACCACGAACGACGACCCCTCGAAGTACCGCAACGAGGACGAGTACGAGTCGTGGAAGAGCAAGGACCCCATCGAGCGGTTCCGGACCTACCTGAGCAACGAGGGCATCGCCGACCAGGACTACCTGGACGCGGTCGAGGCCGAGGCCGAGCAGCTCGGCAAGCGGGTGCGCGACGCGGTCCGCACCATGCCCGACCCGGACACCATGGCGATCTTCGAGAACGTCTACGCGGACGGCCACGCCCTGGTCGACGAGGAGCGCGCGCAGTTCGCGGCTTACCAGGCGTCCTTCGCCGAGGAGGGGAACTGACCATGTCGTCCATCGAGAAGATGACGCTCTCCAAGGCGCTCAACGTCTCCCTGCGCACGGCCCTCGAGAACGACCCCAAGGTCGTCATCATGGGCGAGGACGTCGGCAAGCTCGGCGGCGTCTTCCGCGTCACCGACGGCCTGCAGAAGGACTTCGGCGAGGACCGGGTGATCGACACCCCGCTCGCCGAGTCCGGCATCGTCGGCACCGCGATCGGAATGGCGCTGCGCGGCTACCGCCCCGTCGTGGAGATCCAGTTCGACGGGTTCGTGTTCCCCGCGTACGACCAGATCGTCACGCAGCTCGCCAAGATGCACGCCCGTGCGCTGGGCACCGTGAAGATGCCCGTCGTCATCCGGATCCCCTACGGCGGCGGCATCGGCGCGGTCGAGCACCACAGCGAGTCCCCCGAGTCGCTGTTCGCGCACGTCGCGGGCCTGAAGATCGTCTCGCCGTCGAACGCCTCCGACGCCTACTGGATGCTCCAGCAGGCCATCGAGTGCGACGACCCGGTGATCTTCTTCGAGCCGAAGCGCCGCTACTGGGACAAGGGCGAGGTCGACACCTCCGCCATCCCGGGCCCGCTGCACCAGGCGCGGGTCGTCCGCGGCGGCACCGACCTCACCCTCGCCGCCTACGGTCCGATGGTGAAGACCTGCCTCGAGGCGGCCGCCGCGGCGGCCGAGGAGGGCAAGTCGGTCGAGGTGCTGGACCTGCGGTCGGTCTCCCCGCTGGACTTCGACGGCATCCAGAAGTCGGTCGAGCGGACCCGGCGGCTCGTGGTCGTGCACGAGGCCCCGGTGTTCTTCGGCTCCGGCGCCGAGATCGCCGCCCGGATCACCGAGCGGTGCTTCTACCACCTGGAGGCCCCGGTGCTGCGGGTCGGCGGATTCCACGCCCCGTACCCGCCGGCCCGGCTCGAGGAGGAGTACCTCCCCGGCCTGGACCGGGTGCTGGACGCCGTCGACCGCGCGCTGGCGTACTGAGAGATCGGGCAAGGAGAGTCGTGACAATGACCGGGACTGCTCAGCGCTTCCGCGAGTTCAAGATGCCGGACGTGGGCGAGGGGCTCACGGAGGCGGAGATCCTCAAGTGGTACGTCCAGGCGGGCGACACCGTGGCCGACGGCCAGTCGATCTGTGAGGTCGAGACCGCGAAGGCGGCCGTCGAACTCCCCATCCCCTTCGACGGTGTGGTGAAGGAGCTGCACTACGACGAGGGCGCGACCGTCGACGTGGGCGCCGTGTTCATCACGGTGGACACGATGCCGGGGGCCGGTGAGGACCAGGCGCCCGAGGCCGCACCGGAGCCCGCCGCGCCCGCGGAGAGCGAGGAGAAGGAGGAGCGCCAGCCGGTGCTCGTCGGCTACGGCGTGGCCGCCACCTCCACCAAGCGCCGCGCGCGCAAGGGGCAGGGCGTGCCCGCGCAGCCGCTGCCGGCCGAGCCGGGACGCAACGGCCACGCGGCCGTCGCGGAACCGGCGCCGTCCGCCGTTCCGGTGGCCGGGCGCCCGCTCGCCAAGCCGCCGGTCCGCAAGCTCGCCAAGGACCTCGGCATCGACCTGGCGACCGTCGCCCCGACGGGACCGGACGGGATCATCACCCGCGAGGACGTCCACGCGGCGGCCGAGGCCACCGCTGCCGCCGCAGCACCGGCCGCCACCGAAGAGGCCGCCGTGGCTCAGCCCGTGGCCGCCGCGGCGGCCGGGGAGCGCGAGACGCGCATCCCGGTCAAGGGCGTGCGCAAGGCCACCGCGCAGGCGATGGTGGACAGTGCCTTCACCGCCCCGCACGTCACCGAGTTCGTCACGGTGGACGTCACGCGGACGATGAAGCTCGTCCAGGAGCTGAAGCAGGACCCGGAGATGGCGGGGCTGCGGGTCAACCCGCTGCTGCTCGTCGCGAAGGCCCTGCTGGTGGCCATCAGGCGCCACCCGGAGATCAACGCGTCCTGGGACGAGGCCAACCAGGAGATCGTGCAGAAGGCGTACGTGAACCTGGGCATCGCGGCGGCCACGCCGCGCGGCCTCATCGTCCCGAACGTCAAGGACGCGCAGGACAGGACGTTGCCGCAGCTGGCCGCCGCGCTCGGCGAGCTGGTCGCGACGGCGCGCGAGGGGAAGACCTCGCCGGCGGACATGCAGGGCGGCACGGTGACCATCACCAACGTCGGCGTGTTCGGCGTGGACACCGGCACGCCGATCATTCCTCCGGGCGAGTCGGCGATCCTCGCGTTCGGTGCGGTCAAGCTCCAGCCGTGGGTCCACAAGGGCAAGGTGAAGCCGCGTCAGGTGACCACGCTCGCGCTCTCCTTCGACCACCGGCTGATCGACGGCGAGCTCGGCTCGAAGGTGCTCGCGGACGTCGCCGCGATCCTGGAGAACCCGAAGAGGCTGTTCACCTGGGGCTGACCTCCGTTGACCCCCGGCGGGGCCCGCGCACACCTCGGTGAGCGCGGGCCCCGCCGTCGTCGTGCGGAGGCCGTCACCGGCGCGCGAAGCGGTCCAGGGATTCCAGCACATGGCCGCGCGTCGCCCCGGTGTCCACGTGACCCGCGTCGTCGACGACGACCAGACGGGCGTCCGGCCAGGCGCGGGCGAGGTCCCACGCGGTGCCGAGCGGCGCGCTGACGTCGAGCCGGCCGTGCACCAGGACGCCCGGGATGCCCGCCAGCCGGCCCGCGTCGCGCAGCAGCGCCCCCTCCTCCAGCCACGCCCCGTGGGAGAAGTAGTGCGCGCAGATGCGCACCAGGGCCATCCGCGCCGCCGACGGCCGGTCGCCGTACGGGCTGGACGCACCCTTCGTCTCCCCGGACAGGACCGCGTCCTCCCAGGCGCACCAGTCGGCCGCCGCCCTCGCCCGCACCACGGGATCCGGATGCCCGGTCAGGCGGGCGTAGGCGCCGACGACGTCGCCGTCGCGCGGCGTCCCGGGGGCTCCCGCGAGGAAGCGTTCCCACTCCTCGGGGAAGAAGCGCCGGGCACCCCGGTAGAGCCAGTCGATCTCCGAGCGCCGGCTGGTCGTCACACCGGAGATGACCATCTCCGACACGCGTTCCGGGTGCTGCTCGGCGTACGCGAGGCCCAGCGTCGAGCCCCAGGAGTAGCCGTACAGCAGCCAGCGGTCGATGCCGAGATGTTCCCGCAGCCGCTCCATGTCGGCGACCAGGTGCCAGGTGGTGTTGTGCCGCAGGCCCGTCGCGGGGTCGCTCGCGTGCGGGGTGCTGCGACCGCAGCCGCGCTGGTCGAACAGGACGACGCGGTAGCGGTCGGGGTCGAACCACTGGCGGGCGGTGGCCCTGCATCCCGAGCCGGGCCCGCCGTGGACCACGACGGCGGGTTTGCCGTCGGGATTGCCGCAGAGCTCCCAGTACACGAGGTTGCCGTCGCCGACGTCGAGCATCCCCGTCTCGTACGGCTCGGTCGGCGGGTACAGCTCCGGCATGGCCCGGTCCCTTCGCTGGTCTCTCGCGTACGCCCGGATAGGCGGAGCCGGGCCGCGCCGGAGGGGCAGGGACGGCCGGGACGGTCCGCCGGCGGACCGTCCGTCATGATGCACGGTCCGCGTCCGCATGACGGACGGAACAGCAGACGCATACCTGTTGTATCTAACATGCGTCCATGCCCACCGCCGCTGACCCCGCCAGACGACTCCCCGCCGCCGAGCGGGTCTACACCCACGTCAAGCAGGCCGTCCTGGAGCGCCGGTACGAGGGCGGCACCCTGCTGACCGAGGGAGATCTCGCGGAGGCCGTAGGTGTCTCCCGCACCCCGGTCCGCGAGGCACTGCTCCGCCTCGAGGCCGAAGGGCTGCTCCAGCTCTACCCGAAGAAGGGCGCGCTGGTGCTGCCCGTCTCCGCCCAGGAGATCGGCGACGTGGTGGAGACCCGCCTCCTCGTCGAGGAGCACGCCGCCCGCAAGCTCGCCCCCGCCCCGCCGCAGCTGATCGCGCGCCTGGAGGAACTCCTCGACGAGCAGCGCCGGCACGCGGCCGCCGGGGACCTGGCCGCCGTCTCCGTCAGCGACCGGTGCTTCCACGCCGAGATCGTGCGCAGCGCCGGCAACCGCATCCTGGAGCGCCTCTACGACCAGCTGCGCGACCGTCAGCTCCGCATGGGCGTCGCGGTGATGCACGCCCACCCGGACCGGATCGCCAAGAACGTCGCCGAACACGCCGAGATCCTCGAGGCGTTGCGGACCGGGGACGCGGAGGCGGCCGCGGCGGCCGTGCACCAGCACGTCGGCTGGGTGCGCAACCTCGTGAGCGGGGAATCCCGGTGAGCGGCGGCGCGTCCGCCGCCGTCCCGCGCCTGCCCGGTGACCCGCCCGGCGGAGCCCGCGCCGTCGCCGTCTGGGGTGTCGGTGTCTCCGTCTACTTCGTCGCCATCACCTACCGCACCAGCCTGGGCGTGGCCGGACTCGACGCCGCCGAGCGGTTCCACATCAACGCCTCGGCGCTGTCCACGTTCTCGATCGTCCAGCTGCTCGTCTACGCCGGGATGCAGATCCCGGTGGGCCTGCTGGTGGACCGGCTGGGCACCAAGCGGGTCCTGACCCTCGGGATCCTGCTGTTCACCGCCGGCCAGATGGGCTTCGCCCTCTCGCACTCCTACGGCGCCGCGCTCGCATCCCGGGTCCTGCTCGGCTGCGGCGACGCGATGACGTTCATCAGCGTGCTGCGGCTGGGCAACCGCTGGTTCCCGGCCCGCCGCGGGCCCCTGGTCGCGCAGGTCGCCGGGCTCATCGGCATCGCCGGCAACCTGATCTCCACGCTGGTGCTGGCCCGGCTGCTGAGCACGCTCGGCTGGACCCCGGCGTTCGCGGGCAGCGCGATCGGCGGTGGTGTCGTCCTCGTCCTGGTGCTGCTGTTCCTCAAGGACCACCCGGAGGGCCACGCACCCGAGCCGGTGCGCCACCACCGCGGCGCGGGTTTCGTCCGGCGGCAGATCGCCGACGCCTGGCGGGAGCCCGGGACCCGGCTCGGCATGTGGGTGCACTTCACCACCCAGTTCCCGGGGATGATCTTCATCCTGTTGTGGGGGCTGCCGTTCCTGGTGGAGGCCCAGGGCCTGTCCCGGGCGGTCGCCGGCGAACTCCTCACCCTGGTCGTGCTGGCGAACATGGTCGTGGGTCTGGCCTACGGGCAGCTCATCGCCCGGCACCACCGCGCCCGGCTACCGCTGGCACTGGGCACGGTCGCCGTCACGGCGCTGGTGTGGGCGGCGGCGATCGCCTGGCCCGGCAGGGCCCCGATGTGGCTGCTGATCGCGCTGTGCGCGGTGCTGGGCGCCTGCGGCCCGGCGTCGATGATCGGCTTCGACTTCGCCCGCCCGGCCAACCCGCCGGAGCGGCAGGGCACCGGCTCCGGCATCGTCAACATGGGCGGCTTCACCGCCTCGATGACGACGCTGCTCGCCGTCGGCGCCCTGCTCGACCTGACGGGCGACAACTACCGCATCGCGTTCGCCTCCGTGTTCGTCCTCCAGGCGCTCGGCGTCGCGCAGATGTTCCGGCTGCGCCGCCGCGCCGCCGCCCGGGAGCGGGATCGGATCGTGGCCAGCCGGGTGGAGGCCGTTCACGTACCGGTCTGAGGACCACTTCCGGAAAAGTGCGCGCCTGTCGGTAACGTTCCGCCGTTTCCCCCCACTTCCTCATGACGGGTGACGGGCCGAGTGGGACATCCGAGGGACGGAGGTGCGGGCGGTGACCGACGACGCGGAACGCTTCACCGTGATGTACGACACCTGTCGCCGGCGCGTGTGGGCCTATGCGGCCGCCCGCGCGGGACGGCAGGTGGCCGACGAGGTGAGCGAGACCTTCACCGTGGCCTGGCGGCGATTCGGCGACATTCCCGAGCCGCCTCTGCCGTGGCTGCTCGGCGTCGCCCGCAACGTCCTGCGGGACACCGTGCGGGCCGAGATCCGGCGGGCCTCCTTCTCCGCCGAGCTGCACGACTGGGTCGATCCCGGGGCGGTGACCGAGGGCGACATCGCCGACGAGGTGGCCGACCGGCTGGCGCTGCGCCGGGCGCTCGGGACGCTCGGCGAGGACGACCGGGAGGTGCTGATTCTGGCCGCCTGGCAGGGCCTCGGCCCGCGCGACGCCGCCAGGGTCGTCGGCTGCACCGCCGCCACCATGCGGGTCCGGCTGCACCGTGCGCGCAGGCGTCTGGCAGCCGCCGTCGAGAACACCGCCGCCGCAAGCCGCCCGCACGCCGGTTCCCGGGTGCGGCTCGCCGGAGAGGAAGCGTGATGAAGCAGGATCTGATGCGGCGGCTGACCGCGGCACGTCCCGAACACCTGGACCCGGTGGGGGCGGTCGACCCAGCGGTCCGGGAGAGCGAACTGGGCACGGCGATGCGGCGGGACGAGGAAGCGGGCCGGGCGACCGAGGCCCCGCGGCGAAGGCGTCTGCCCGGGACCCGTCCCGCGTGGGCGACGGCCCTGGTCGCCGGGGCAACGGCGGCGGCGACCGTCGTGGCCCTGGCCATCGGTACGGAGCCGGGAGACGGGACTCGTCCGGCGGGGCCCGGAGGCCAGGGCGGTCCGGGAGGCGAGTCCGGGATCCTCCTCGCGGCGGCCTCGACCGTGGAGAAGACGCCGATTACGTCGGGTGCCTACTGGTACGTGGCGAAGCGGACGACGCAGCTGCACAAGGTTCCGGGGAAGGACTACACGCTCCGTCGGAGTCACGTCCACCGGGTGTGGGTCGCCGCCGGGACGACCAAGCGCTGGTCCGAGCTCGTCGACACCGGCGCACGGCCCGCGACTCCCGCCGATCGGGAGGCGTGGCGCGCCGACGGGGCGCCACGGTCGTGGCGCCTGACCGGTCCGATGACGCCGCGCACGGAGACCCTCCTGTACAAGGGCGGAGGCGTGATCCAGCGGGACGTCCCCGACGGAAAGGGCAACATCGTCCCCCTGGTGGAGATCAGCCCCGCGGAGGTGTCGACGTTGCCCGTGAAACCGAGTGCGCTCCGGACCCGGCTTCTCGAGCTCATCGACGAGGACTACAACGCCCCCCGGCACGAGCTCGAACGGATGGTCATGAGCGCTGCCGTGGATCTCGCGACCGAGCTGCCCGCGTCACCGGAACTGCGCGCCGCGGCCTACCGGTTGATGGCGTCCGAGCCCGGCGTCCGGGACATCGGCCGGGTCACCGACCACGAGGGGCGCGCCGTCGATGCGGTGGCCATCCGCGACCGGCGGGGCGGTCCGGGTGAGCGCCGGCTCTTCTTCGACCCGGACACCGGAATGCCGATCGGTTCCGAGAGCCGGACCGGGGGGCGTCCGACCGGCTTCATGACCTACACCGCGATGCGCTGGACGGACGAACCGCCCCCGTTCGACGAGGACATGTCGCGCCCGCCGCCGGGCCAGGGCCGCGAGGGCGGGGCGACCGCACCGCCGAAGGGAGCCCGCTGACCCGTCGGGCCAGTGGGGGAACGGGGGGCGTCCGTGCTCCGTCCGCATCACGCGGACGGAGCACGCGGCGGTTCAGGGGGTCAGCGAGAACACCCGGAGGATCGAGTCGGCCAGCTGCTCGTCGCCCTCGGTCTTGATCCGGTCGGCGACGGCGCCCGGTCTCACCCGGCCGCAGGCCAGCAGCACGTACGTCTCCCAGTCCAGGGTGAACGCGACCGCCGGTCCGAGCGACGGGCTGCCGTCGATCGTCCCCCGGCCCTGGTCGTCCACCCGGACGGTGCGCAGGAACTCCAGCGGCCCGTGCACGTCGAAGACCACCGCCGAGCCGGCCGGGGCACCGGCGTCCCGGGCCACGGTCTTCGGCAGCCCCTCGAGGAGCACGTCCCGGGCGACGTGCGCGCCGGGCGAGTCCAGGTTGCCCGGCCGGCCGAGGGCCCGCCGCAGATCCTGTTCGTGCACCCACACGTCGAAGGCGCGCATCCGCAGCGCGTGCTCCAGCGTCATCTCCCGGCCCATCAGCGGCCCGCGGACCGGGGTGTCCGGCTGCCGGGTCTCGTTCCGCAGCTGCCGCGAGCGGCGGATGATCGTGTACTCGAGTTCCGACGTCATCTCGGGCGCGGTGTGGCAACGCCGTACGTCGACCTGGACCTCGAGGTAGCGGGAGAGGTCGTCCTTCACGTGGAACAGGTCGCGGGGCAGGCTGTGGATCGGTCGCGGGTCGCCCAGCATCTCGGTCTCGACGCCGATGACGTGGGAGACGAGGTCGCGCACGGACCATCCGGGGCATGCGGTGCGGTGGTTCCACTCGCCCTCGACGAGCGGCGTCACCAGCTCGGATATCGCTTCGACGGAGTGGGTCCAGGCATCGATGTAGGGCTGGAGACTGGGATGGACGGTCACGGAACCCCTCGGACGACTCGTACGCGGTCTGGGTGCGCGCGGCAGGATGCAGTCGTAAAGTTACGCTCCCCGCGGGCGCCCCGGCAGTGCTTTCGTGTGACGATCGTAGGCCCGTCCCCGACGGCACCCGGCCACGGTCAGCAAGCGGTCCGCCGCGACGAGGGTCAGCGGCAGGTGAGCGCGGCGAGCTCTCCCAGGACCCGGGCCGCCGGTGCCGGGTCGACCAGCCACTTCAGGTGGCTGCCCCCGAGGGTCCGGACGTCGAACGGGTTGCCGGGCGTCAGCGCGTTGCCCTCGCGGATCAGCCGGTCCTGCAGGGCGATGGGCAGGCTCGCGTCGTCGGTCAGACGCACATAGGTCTTCGGGACGCGGCCCCAGGTCGCAGCCTGCGCCCGGTCGGCCGAGGTGCCGACATCGAGGTTCTCGTCGGGCTGGAAGGTGTTCAGGAAGGTCAGGAACTCCTCGTCGGTGCCGTCGGCGAGGAAGGCCGCCTTGAGCGCCGCGAGGGCGTTCGGGTCGGCGGTGCGGAAGTTGACGCGCAGCAGGCCGAGTTCGGCAGGGTTCCCGGCCGCCGCCGTACCCAGCGAACCGACGTCGACCGTGGCCATCTCCGGCTCGGCGTAGTAGTCGCTGACGTCGAGGTCGACCGGGCACCAGGCCGCGACGTAGACGATGCGGTCGATCAGGTCCGGCCGTGCGTTGGCCGCGGCTGTGGCCGTGATGCCGCCACGACTGTGCGAGACGAGGATCGCCGGCCCGTTCTCCCTGGCCCGTTCCAGGACCCCGGTCAGGTCAGTGCGTGACGTTGTCGGCGAGCGTGACGCCCTTGATCGAGCCGGGGACGGTGGCGAGACCTTCGAGATCCTGCGGGGCCTGGTAGGCGCGCGGGTAGTCGGCGCCGAACCCGTGGCCGGGCAGGTCGACGGCGACGGAACGGTGCCCGAGAAGGCCGAGTTCGGCCTGGAGCGGCGCGAAGGAGAAGGAGTTGGCGAAGGCCCCGTGAACCAGCACGAACGTCGGCTGCATCTGTCTCCCTGCTCGCTGGTCCCCGCCGCATCGGCGACGCACGGGGCCGGGGAACGGTCCGTTGCGCCGTACCGCCGGGTGCGGACGCGGAGTCCGATCGAGGGTGACCCGAACGGTGGACCGAAATGCCACGGGGACACTACGCAGCGGGGATCGCCGGTGCAACCGGTGCGAACCCTTCCGTTTGCACCGTGCTGCCCCCGAAAATCTGGAAGCGACCATTCCGGTCACTGCTCGTGCGGCGAGGGCGAGGGCCACCCCGTCACGTCCGGATACCCGGCGCTCCGGCCGGAAAGCGGGGCGCCCCCTACTCGTCGTCCCCCTGCGCCCGGTCGGAGAGCCGGTCCACGCACACCGCGACGGCGATCAGGAGCGGCGCATCGGCGTCCTCCCGCACCACGTTCACCGCGTACGTCTCGCGCACGGTGAACCACTTGCGGGAGACGTGCGCCAGCAGCTCGTCGCCGTACTCGACGCCGTACTCCTTGTCGAGCACGTCACCGCTGACGTCCAGCTCGGTCCCGTCGGCCATCTGCACCCGGTAGTGGTCGCGCAGCACCGACAGCCGCTTCTTGCGCACGGTGGCGAGGACGTCGCCGTCCCGCTCGATCTCCATCGTGTCCCGCAGGCTCAGCCACTTCTTCTTGATGGTGACGAGCACCTGCCCGTCCGCGTCCTTCAGCTCGAACGTCTCGCGGAGCCGCAGCGCCTTGCCGTCGACGAGGAAGACGCGCTGCCCCTGCTCGTCCTCGATCCAGTAGTCGTCGCCGATCCCGAAGATCCGGTCCCGCACCAGGAATTTCATGGGAGGTTGGTTCCCGCCCGGGGCCGAGGAATGCGCGCGCGGGCGGGTGATGTGGCGCAGGCCGGTTGCTGACGGTCCGTCGCCGTGCGCCCGTACCCGGCACGGTGGGCCCGCTCGGATGCGGAAGGGACAGGTGGGACAGGCATGACGGGACCCTTGGACGGACAGGTCGCCCTCGTCGCCGGAGCCACGCGCGGAGCGGGCCGGGGCATCGCGGTCGAGCTGGGCGCGGCCGGCGCGACCGTCTACGTCACCGGGCGGAGCACCCGGCAGCGGCGCTCGGAGTACGACCGGCCCGAGACCATCGAGGACACCGCCGACCTGGTGACGGAGGCGGGAGGACGCGGCATCGCCGTGCCCACCGACCACCTGGTCCCGTCCCAGGTGCGCGATCTGGTGGAGCGCATCGACGCCGAACAGGGACGACTGGACGTCCTCGTCAACGACATCTGGGGCGGCGAGCACCTGTTCGCGTGGGACACCCCCGTGTGGGAGCACGACCTCGACCAGGGGCTGCGGCTGCTCCGGCTGGCGGTGGAGACCCACGCGATCACCAGCCACCACGCCCTGCCGCTCCTGCTGCGCGGCGAGGGCGGGCTGGTGGTCGAGATGACCGACGGCACCGCCGACTACAACCGGGACAACTACCGGGTCTCGTTCTTCTACGACCTCGCCAAGTCCTCGGTGCTGCGGATGGCCTTCGCGCTGGGCCGTGAGCTGGGGCCGCGCGGCGCCACGGCGGTGGCGCTGACGCCGGGGTGGATGCGCTCGGAGATCATGCTCGGGGCCTTCGGCGTGACCGAGGAGACGTGGCGCGACGCGCTGGAGGCACAGCCGCACTTCGCCATCTCGGAGACGCCGCGCTACGTCGGCCGGGCGGTCGCGGCACTGGCCGCCGACCCCGAGGTGAGCCGCTGGAACGGGCAGTCGCTGTCCAGCGGCGGGCTCGCGCAGGTCTACGGGTTCACCGACGTGGACGGCAGCCGGCCGGACGCCTGGCGCTACATGGTGGAGGTCCAGGACGCGGGCAGGCCCGCCGACGTGACCGGATACCGCTGAGCCGCCCCCGGGGGGCGCGCGGACCTCGGTGGCCGGTCGGGTGAGGGCGGAGGGATGCTGGACGCAGGGGTCCATGCGAGGGAGGCACCCCATGGCTCGCACCGGCAAGCACCAGCAGTCGCGCACGCCCTTCCTGTCCCGTCCGGGGGTCCGTCGCCTGGCCGGGTTCGTGCTGGTCACCGCGATCGCCTTGGTCTTCGTCTTCGAGAACACCACGAGCGTCAAGATCCGCCTTCTCGTCCCAGAGGTGACGATGCCGCTGTGGGGCGCCCTGCTGATCGCCTGGGGCCTCGGCATTCTCGGAGCCGCGTTCACGTTGCACCGGCGCCGCTGAACCACGGTCAGCCGCAGGAGGTACCCGTTTGCCGGCCCGGGCCGGACGGCAGGATCACGGTGTGACAGGTGATTCCGCCCCGGCCGGCCGCAGGCGATGCGTGCTGTTCGACGTCGACGGCACGCTGATCGACGCCGTGGACAACCAGCGCAGGGTCTGGAGGACATGGGCCGGGCGCTACGCGCTCGACCCCGACGAGGTCCACCGGGTGGCGCTGCGGACGATGCCGATGGAGACCTTCGCGCGCGTCGCCCCGGACCGCGATCCGCTGGAGTGCCTGGCGGCGCTGCACGAACTCGAGGACGAGGACGTCCGGTCCGGCGTCTACACGGCCTTCGACGGCGCCTCGGACCTGCTGCACGGCCTGGCGCCGGGGTCCTGGGCGCTGGTGACCTCGAACTACGAGCACCGCGTGCGCGGTCGCTTCGCCCGGACCGGGCTGCCCGTCCCGGAGCTGATCGTGGACGCCGCTGCCGTCGCGGAGGGCAAGCCGTCGCCCGTGCCGTATCTGCTCGCCGCCCGGCGGCTCGGGGCCGACCCGGGGGACTGCCTGGTCGTCGAGGACGCGCCGTCCGGAGTTCGGTCCGCGCTGCGCGCCGGGATGACGGTGTGGGGCGTCAACGCGCCGTCCGCAGTGGACGGCGTGCACCGCCACTTCGGGAGTCTGCGCGAAGCGGTGCCGGACATTCTCGGCTTCGGGACCGGTGGCCCCCGCGCCTCGGCCACGTAGGCGGAGAAGCCGCCCGGACCCACGTGGGTGCCCACGGCTTCGGCGAGGTCTTCGGGAAGGCTGACTGAGTACCTCCTGCTGCCGCTCATGCTCTCCATGCTGGCTGCCCAGGGTGGCAACGCTCGTTGTGTGGCGACCGACGGCGGCCGGACCCAGCGCGCGCCCCGGGGCGCGCGCCGGCGCATGGGGCGTCAGGTGGCCGGCCAGGCTTCTGGTGCGCTGCGGTGCATGAGCGATCGCCGGACGTCCGCCGCGCGCACTCGGTCCACCATCGCCTGGCGGACGGCAAGCAGCAGTTCGTGCTGCGACTCGGCCGTCTCGCAGTTGATGCCCGTTCGGCACACCCGGCACTGTCGCAGGTGGTCGGAGTGCTCCTGGCGGGCGCAGGGGCGGCACAGGTAGAGGATCGCCCCGGCACCGCTGCCCGTCTCGATGGAGTGGGAGTACACGGGGAAGTCGTCCACGGCCGGACAGCGGTAGCACTGGGTGGGGTGTGCCGTAGTCTCGCTCATGTCTGCCTGCTCTCTCAGGTGGGCCATGCCCCCGGCCGGTTGCCCCCGGCGCGGGGGTTTTGTATCTCGCTTAGTAGCTTACTTGTATCGCTACGTATCCAGACGTATCTCAAAATGTCGATCCGTACACCCGCGTCTAGCGTCGGATCATGGATTTCAGCGCGGATGACGCGATCGACCACGACGGGCCGGTGACTCCCTACCGGCAGCTCGCCGAGATCCTGCGCGCGCGTATCGCCCGTGGTGACTGGCGACCGGGCCGACGCATGGCCAGCGAGAGCGACCTGGTGCAGGAGTACGGCTTGGCTCGCTCGACCGTCCGCCGCGCCATCGCCCTGCTGGCCGCGGAGGGTGTCGTCTTCACGGTTCCGCAGCGCGGCACGTTCGTCGCCGATTCCGGCGACAACGTCTGACGCTCCGCCCCTTCCCCGGCCCGCGCTCCCGCCGGACGATCGTTCCCATGGTCTTCTCCGCCCCGCTCCGCCCCTGGCTGCTGTCCAACGTCGCCCTGCTGCTCGCGCTGCCCGTCTGGGGTGCGGTCCGCTACCCCCGCCTCCCCGAGCGGATACCGCAGCACATCGGCACCGGTGGCGTGGACGCCTGGGCCGACCGGTCGATCGGCAGCGCTTTCGTCCTGGTCTTCGTCTATGCCGCGGTGACGGTGCTGACCGTCGTCTCCGCGGAGCTGACGCTGCGCATGACGCCGCGCGACGCACTGCCCCAGGAGCGGGCGGAGCCGTTCGCCCGCGCCCGCATGTCCCTGGTCAACCGGCCCGCCAGCCGCGCCTCGGCCCGCCGGATCGCCCGCGCGGTACTGGTGCTCAACGCGTGCGTCGGCCTGTCGTTCCTCGTGGGCTGCGGGGTCCTCTGGCGTTCGACGCCCGACCCGGACGTCTCCCCGTGGTTCCTCGTCGCGACGATCGCGCCGATCGTGGCCGGTGTCGTGCCGACGGTGGTGGCGGCCGTCCGCGACCGGAAGGCGTGAGCCGGCGCCTCCGGTCCCACGCGTAGCCTGTCGGTATGACGAAGCGCCCCCGCGTACGCGCCCCTGAGCTGCAAGGACGTTCCTGGCTCAACACGGGCGGCAAGGACATCACTCTCGCCGAACTGCGCGGCAAGACGGTGATCCTGGATTTTTGGACCTTCTGCTGTGTGAACTGCCTGCACGTCCTGGACGAGCTGCGTGAGCTCGAGGAGAAGCACCGCGACACCGTGGTGATCATCGGCGTCCACTCGCCGAAGTTCGTGCACGAGGCCGACCACCGGGCCGTCGTGGACGCCGTCGAGCGGTACGAGGTGCACCACCCGGTGCTCGACGACCCGGAGCTGGCCACCTGGAAGCAGTACGCGGTCCGCGCCTGGCCCACGCTCGTCGTCATCGACCCCGAGGGCTACGTCGTCGCCCAGCACGCGGGCGAGGGCCACGCCCACGCCATCGAGACGCTCGTCGAGGAGCTGGAGGCCGAGCACGCGGCCAAGGGCACCCTGCACCGCGGCGAGGGACCGTACGTGGCGCCCGAACCCGAGCCGACCGAGCTGCGCTTCCCCGGCAAGATCCTCGCCCTGCCCGCAGGCACCTTCCTGGTCTCCGACACCACGCGCCACCAGCTGGTGGAGCTTGCGGCCGACGGCGAGAGCGTCGTCCGGCGCATCGGCGCCGGCGAGCGCGGCTTCGCCGACGGCGACGCGGACACGGCGCGGTTCAGCGAGCCTCAGGGGCTGGCGCTGCTGCCCGACGGCCGGGTCGCCGTCGCCGACACCGTGAACCACGCGCTGCGCGCCCTGGACCTCGAGACCGGCGCGGTGACGACGCTCGCCGGCACGGGCGGCCAGTGGTGGCAGGGCGCCCCGACGTCCGGCCCGGCCCGCGAGGTCGACCTGTCGTCGCCGTGGGACATCGCCTGGTTCGCGGGCCGGCTGTGGATCGCCATGGCGGGCGTCCACCAGCTGTGGACGTACGACCCGGACACCGGGACCGTCGAGGTCGCGGCCGGAACCACCAACGAGGGCCTGGTCGACGGCCCAGCGGCCGAGGCCTGGTTCGCGCAGCCCTCCGGGCTCGCGGCAACGGAGGACCGGCTGTGGATCGCCGACTCCGAGACCTCGGCGGTGCGCTGGGTGGAGCGGTCCGCCGAGGACGCAGGGGGCACCGACAGCGCCGGCGGCTTCGTGATCCGCACGGCCGTCGGCACCGGCCTGTTCGACTTCGGTCACCGCGACGGGCAGGCCGAACAGGCCCTGCTCCAGCACCCGTTGGGCGTGACCGCGTTGCCCGACGGCTCGGTGGCCGTCAGCGACACCTACAACCACGCCCTGCGCCGCTACACGCCCGGTTCGGAAGGGGGCGCCGGCGAGGTCAGCACGCTCGCCACCGACCTGCGCGAGCCGTCGGACGCGGTGCTCGTCGGCGAGGACATCGTCGTCGTCGAGTCCGCCCGCCACCGGCTCACCCGGCTGCGGCTGCCGGAGGAGGCCGTGCGCGTGGAGTCCGTCGCGCACCGGACCCGGCGGGCGGCGACCGAGGTCGCCCAGGGCCGGCTGCGGCTGGACGTCGTCTTCCAGGCGCCCGCCGGGCAGAAGCTGGACGAGCGCTACGGTCCCTCGACGCGGCTGATCGTCAGCTCGTCGCCGCCGGAGCTGCTGGCGGAGGGCGCCGGGACCGGCACCGACCTGAGCCGGGAACTGGTGCTCGCGGACGGCGTCACCGAGGGCGTGCTGCACGTCTCGGCGATGGCCGCGTCCTGCGACGACGACCCGGACAACGAGTACCCGGCCTGCCATGTGCACCAGCAGGACTGGGGCGTCCCGGTCCAGGTCACCGACGCGGGAACGTCCCGGCTGCCGCTGGTGCTGGCCGGCATGGACGCGTGACGCTCGGCAGGAGAAGGGGCCTTCGGGGTGCTGCCGGAGGCGTGTGCGCATGAGCCCTGGGGTCCATGCGAGGCGAACTACCCTGCAGGCAGCGTGAGTCGGTGCAGTGGTCCGACGCGCGGTCCGGGGCCGCACCGAGGTGCCGGCCACCCGCGCGACGAGGGGAGCCCGGACGTGGAACACGTGCAGGCGGTCATCACCCTGCCCGAGGGGCCGTGGTGGGACTGGGATGTGGTCGCCTGGGAACGCGGGCGGCTCCGGCTGGGGGCCGGGTACGACCTCACCTACCATCACGGTCTGGAACTGGTCTTCGGCGACGTCCTCTTCGTCAGCTGTCCCGACTCCTTCCAGGAACCCCGCTTCCGCGCTCCGACCCCCGACGAGCTGCGGACGGTCGACCGCTACTGCGGCCACGCGCCTGTTGTCGTCGCCTTCGACGCCGAGTCCGACGGGCCGGATCCCCTCCCCTGTCTCATCGCCGCACACAGCGTGGACATCGTCCAGGGCATCGTCCTGCGCTACTGGCGTGACGACGCGGCTCCCGGCCGGCGCTTCGCGCCCTGGGTGCGGCGGCCGGAGTAGCGGCTGCGGGCAGGCGGTGGACGGGACGCGCACGCCCCGTGATCCGCCGGGGAACCGGACGGCAACGGGCCGTCGGAAATGCGCGGTTCGCCTTTCCGACGGCCCGTCCGCCGTCATGACCCGTGCAGGCCGTGGCTACATGTGCCGGTCCTCCTCGACCCCCACGACCGGGGCCGCTGCGATCCGGCGGCGCTTGAGGATGCTGACGTAAGCGGCGAGGCCAAGAGCGCCGACGCCCATCATGATGAGGCCCACCAGGTCAAGGTTGACGCCGGAGAGCTCCCAGTCGACCGCGAAGGTGAGGATCGCCCCGACCGCGATCAGACCGATGCATCCGCCGATACCCATGGTGTCCTCCTCCGTTCTGCTCGCTTCGCGAAGCCTGTCGGGGTTCGCGTACCCGGAGAAGGACGCCTCATGTACGTGGGTGGCGGGCTACCACTTCAGGGCCCCCGACGTGGTGGTCCACCAGTAACCGACCGCCGTCTCACCGACGGTGGTCCCGCGCGGGAGGCCGAGCCGCACCGGGTTCCCGAGCACGTCGAGCTTGTTCTCCGCCAGCAGGGCGACCTCGACGTCCTTCACCGTGGTGCCGCCCGATCCGGACGCGGCTGCGGTCTGCACCGCCGCATAGGCGGACCGGCCCGGGCTCAACTTCAGGTCGGACACCGGCCGGTTGCGGTTCACCACGTCGGGGGCCTGCCGCGCCCCGTCGAAACGGACGCGCGGGTATCCCTCCAGCTCGCAGGTGCGGCCGGAGGTGTTCTGGGCCCGCACCAGGAAGCGGTGGGCGGGACGCGAGACGGGCTCGGCCGTCAGTCGCAGGTCGTTCGCCGTGCAGTCGCGGACGGCCGTGCTCCGGTGCTTGTGGGAAGTGCGGCGGTGCGACGACGAGCCGGAGCCGAAACCGTCACTCCGGTGGCTGCTCTTGTACCCGGACGACGAGGACTTGTGGCGCTTCTTGCCGTTCCTGCCGCTCCCGGGCTGGCATCCCGTCAGGGACAGCGCGGTGAGCGCGACGAGGGCGAGCGCGGTGGCGCGGGCGAGGCGTGTGGCCGGCATAGGAGTTCCCCCAGTGCTGTTCTCGGCGGGACCGTCCGCACTGCGTGCGGCACGGACGGGCCCCGGTGGCGCTGGACATCATCCAGCGCCCGTTCCACAGAACTGTGACAGGACATCGCCGACCTGGCCACGGCGGAGGGACGTTGAACGCCTCACGCCCCCGCCCGCCCGGGTGGTCGTCAGCCCTCGAGGAACGCGGCCAGCACGTTGGCGAGCAGGAACGGGTCGTCGGCGCCGCACAGTTCACGGGCGGAGTGCATCGACAGGATGGCCACGCCGATGTCGACGGTCGCGATGCCGTGCCGGGCCGCGGTGATCGGCCCGATCGTGGTGCCGCAGGGCATCGAGTTGTTGGACACGAACGACTGCCAGGGCACGTCCGCGCGTTCGCAGGCGTCGGCGAACACGGCCCGACCGCTGCCGTCCGTCGCATAGCGCTGGTTGACGTTGACCTTGAGGATCGGACCGCCGTTGGGCATCGGGTGGTGGCCCGGCTCGTGCCGCTCCGCGTAGTTGGGGTGCACGGCGTGGCCGGTGTCCGAGGAGAGGCAGACGGTTCCGGCGAAGGCCCGCGCCTTGTCCTCGTAACCGCCGCCGCGGGCGAACACCGACCGCTCCAGCACGTTGCCCAGCAGCGGGCCCTCGGCGCCGGTGTCGGACTGGCTGCCGTTCTCCTCGTGGTCGAACGCGGCGAGCACCGGGATGTACGGCAGCCGCTCGTTGCCGGCGACCGCGGCGAGGGCGGCCGTCCCGGCGTGCACGGACAGCAGGTTGTCCATCCGCGGGCCGGCCAGCAGTTCGCGGTCCCGGCCCAGGTAGGCGGGTGCCTCCACGCTGTGGACCATGAGGTCCCAGCCGGTGACGTCGTCGGCGTCCACCCCGGCCTCGTCGGCGACGAAGCGGATCAGGTCGCCCTCGTCCACGTCGCCCAGGCCCCAGACGGGGGTCATGTGGCGCTGCTTGTCGAGCTTGAGGCCGTCGGCGTTGACGCTGCGGTCGAGGTGCACCGCGAGCTGGGGGACGCGCAGCAGCGGCCGGTCGACGGAGACGAGCCGGTGGGCACCGCCGCGCAGGGTGAGGCGTCCGCTCAGGCCGAGGTCGCGGTCGAGCCAGGTGTTGAGCAGCGTGCCGCCGTAGATCTCGACGGCGATCTGCCGCCAGCCCTGGCTCCCGGTGTCCGGGGTGGGCTTGACCCGCAGGTTGGGGGAGTCGGTGTGCGCGCCGACGATCCGGAACGGGGTGGACGGCTCGGCGCCCTCGGGCACGTACCAGGCGATGATCGCACCGCCGCGCAGCACGTACTTGCCGCCGTGGGTCCCGTCCCACGCCGCGGTCTCGGCGACCTGGCGGAACCCGGCCTTCTCGAGCCGCTCGGCGGCGCTCGCCACGGCGTGGTACGGGGAGGGCGCGCCGGCGAGGAAGGCGATCAGGTCGTCGGTGTGGCCGCGGTCGAAGCGGGCGGGGCTGCTCATGGGGGCCAGCATAGAGACGGTGCGCCGCCGAACTGCAGGAGAGCCCTGCCGGGCGCCGGCAGTTCCGTGCGCGGTGAGCGCTGTCGGGCCGCCCTGCCGGACGCGGGGTGAGCCGACTCCCCGGGGACGCAGGTTCGGGGCGGCCCGGTGCGCGGCGCGGGGCCCGGCGCCGCAGCCCTCTGTCAGCCGGCTGTCCGCGGCCTGTCAGTCGTGTCGGTCCGGTGTGGCGGACGTGTTCGCCGGGGTGCGGAGAGTGGGTCCGTATTCAGGAGGACCCATGACTGACGCAATCCGGGCCGAGGGCCTGGTGAAGACCTACGGGTCGACGAGAGCGCTGGCCGGAGTCGACCTCACGGTCCCGGCCGGTTCCATACTCGGCGTGCTCGGGCCGAACGGCGCGGGCAAGACGACCACCGTCCGTGTGCTGTCGACACTGCTGAGCCCCGACGCGGGCTCGGCCGTCGTGGCCGGCCACGACGTGGTGCGCCAGCCGGTGGCGGTACGCCGCGCCATCGGGCTGACCGGCCAGTACGCCTCGCTCGACGAGGAGTTGACGGGGTTCGAGAACCTCGTGCTGATCGGCCGGCTGCTGGAGATGCCGCGCCGGGAGGCGAGGGCGCGGGCGGCGGAGCTGCTGGAGCAGTTCGGTCTGACCGAGCCCGGCGCGCGGGCGGTGAAGACGTACTCGGGCGGTATGCGCCGCCGCGTCGACCTGGCCGCGAGCCTGGTCAACCGGCCGCAGGTGCTGTTCCTCGACGAGCCCACCACGGGCCTGGACCCGCGCAGCCGCAACCAGGTGTGGAGCATCGTGCGGGAGCTGTCCAAGGAGGGCACCTCGGTTCTGCTCACCACCCAGTACCTGGAGGAGGCCGACCAGCTCGCCGACCGGATCACCGTGATCGACCAGGGGCGGGTGGTGGCCGAGGGCCAGGCCGACGACCTGAAGCGGCGCACCGGTTCGCAGACCCTGCTGGTCCGGCCCGGTGATGCCCGGGACGTCCCGCGTGTCAGCCGGATCCTGGCGGCGCTCATCGGCGGCGAGCCCACGGTCGACGAGGACGCCGGGGTCGTCACGGCTCCGGTCGACGACCCGGTGCTGATGTCCGCGCTCGTCCGGCGCCTGGACGAGGACGGCATCACCGCCGACGAACTGGCCCTGCGGCTGCCCAGCCTGGACGACGTGTTCCTGGCGCTGACGGGCAGCCCGGCCGAGCGGGCGGCGGACGGCCGCTCCGCCGACGGGACGGACGGGACGGACGGGGACGCCCGGTCCCCCATGAATGAGCGGAGTGCGGCGTGAGTGCGGCGACGGCAGCGAACCCGGTGGCGAACCCGGCCGCATCGGCGCCCGCCATGCGCCAGGTCGGGCTGGGCAAGGCGGTCGGGCACAGCCTGACCCTGGCGGGGCGGAACATCCGCTACATCGTCCGGTCGCCCGCGACGCTGGTGGACACGATCATCCAGCCGGTGCTGTTCCTGGTGGTGTTCGTGTTCCTGTTCGGCGGTGAGGTGGCGGGTGACTGGCACACCTACCTCCAGACCCTGGTGCCGGGCCTGATGGTGCAGATCACCCTGTACGCGAGTGTCGGGACGGGCCTCGCCCTCAACACCGACATCGCCAAGGGGGTGTTCGACCGGTTCCGCAGTCTGCCGATCGCCCGCTCGGCGCCGCTGGTGGGCGCGGTGCTCGGCGACGTGGTGCGGTACGCGCTGGCACTGACGGTGCTGCTGGGGCTGGCGTTCGCGTTCGGCTTCCGGGTGCAGACCGATGTGCTGTCGGTGCTGTTCGCCGTGCTGCTCGTGATCGGGTTCGGGCTGACGCTGTGCTGGCTGTCGGTGCTGATCGGCATGGTCGCCGAGAGCCCGCAGGCGGTGCCGGGGATCGCCATGTCGCTCGTGCTTCCGCTCACGTTCGGCAGCAACATCTTCGCCTCGCCGGACACGATGCCGGGCTGGCTGCAAGCATGGATCGAGGTCAACCCGGTGTCGCACTTCGTCGATGCGGCGCGCGGGCTGATGCTCGGCGGGGAGGTGGCGGGCCCGGTGCTGTGGAGCCTCGGTTCCATGGCCGTCATCCTCGCCGTGCTGTTCCCGCTGGCCGTCCGGGCCTACGCGCGGCGGGCAAGGAGCTGATGTACGAGGGTCTGTCCCGGACAGATCCGAGGGGGCGCTCCGGCGTCCCGCAGGTGCCGTTCGCGCAACCCGCGCGAACGGCACCTCGTGGTGAACAGGCAAGGGCAGACGAGCGAAGGGACAGATGTGTCCACCATTCATTTCACCCCCGAGGACATCGCGCGGACCCGCCTCTCACCGCACACCCGGCCCCTGGTCGAGGCGGTGTTCGGTGCCGCGCTGCTGGCGGGCGGCCGGCAGGGGGCCAGGCCGGGGGAATGGACGCGTCACGCGCGGGCCAGGCTGGCCGCGCACCCACCGCTGCGGTTCGCCCTTGCGCGGGCTCTCGCCGCGGGCGAGAAGCTGATTCCGGTGCTGTGCGAAGGGGTGCCGTCGACCCGTGCGGAACGCGAGTCGGAGTCCTTACCCCATGCGATCGCCGCGCTGCGCGAGTTCCGCGCGCTGGCGGTCGCCCCCTACGAGGACAGTGTCCGGCGGTTGCTGGCCGGCGCACGCCGCCGGTACGGCCGGATGCTTGCGGACCACGGGCTCGCCGCCACGCTGGAGGGCATGGGCGAGGGTGTGCGCTGGTCCTCGGGGAAGCTGACACTGGAATGCGGGGACGACGACCACGCGCTCCGTCTCGACGGGAGCGGGCTGGTTCTCGTCCCGTCGGTGTTTCTGGCCCGGCCGCAGGTGTTCTCCTGGCGCAGCCGGACGTACGCGCATTCCGTCTCCGTCCTGGTCTTCCCGGTCTGCCCGCACGGTGCGGCGGTCCAGGCGCTGAGCAAGGAGTCGGAGGCGATGCGTTCGCTGCCGAAGCTGCTGGGCCGTACCCGGGCGGCGGTGCTGGCGCAGCTGGTGCGGCCGCAGTCGACCGGTGGGCTCAGCGAGAAGCTGCAGATCTCCGCGACCACGGTCAGCGAGCACACCTCGGTGCTGCGCAGCACGGGGCTCATCACGACGACGCGGGCCAGCAACACGGTCCGGCACGAGATCACTGCGCTGGGGAAGCTGATGCTCGACTCCACGGCGGACGATTCCGGCGTTCCGTGCCGGGCGTGCGCCGACCGTTCCCCGTCCGGGGTGATGGAGTCCGCGTTGCAGTCCGTCGGGGTCTGAAAACCCACCCATGGCCTGAGCCACACGCTGGGCGATCGGCTGGAAAACCGGCTCCGACCTGCGTCTTCCGGTCTCGGGCGGCTCTCTTTGCGAACCGTGAAGGTAGAGACAAATATGTGGTCATCATGTGAACGCGCTCTACCGGCCCGGTAGGGCGTTCTCTGTGTGGGGCCGGCGGAATCCGCAACCGGCCGAGCAGCGCGACCGAAACGGGGGAGCATGACCGTGCAGAGCCTGGCCGGTTTGTTCGACAGCATCATGCGCCGGCACCACATACCCGGCGCCCAGCTCGCCGTCTACCGCGACGGCGAACTGCGCGAACTCGTCCACGGTGTCGAGCGACTGGGCGGGAACACCCCGGTGGGCCCCGGGTCCCGCTTCGCCTACGGATCCGTCAGCAAGATATTCACCGCCGCCCTCATCGCCCAGCTCGTCGACGAGGGCGAAGCAGATCTCGACGAGCCGATCGCCGACCTGCTGGAGTACGGCAGCATCCCGCACGGCCACCCCATGAACGCCGTGACCCTGCGCCAGCTGCTGAGCCACACGGCCGGTCTGGTCTCCGACCACGAGGGCGAGCCGCTGCGCACCCCGTCCCTGCGGCGCTACTTCGCCTCCGTCCTGCGCACCGGACACGTCAACGCCCCCGGAACCGCGTTCTCCTACTCGAACACCGGGTACGCCGTCGCCGCCTACCTGGTCGAGGTCCTCACCGGACGCCACTGGCAGGACGCCCTGCGGACCCACCTCGCCGGACCGGCCGGACTGGACCTCGCGCTGGTCCGCGACACCAACTCCCTCTCCCCGACGGCCCCGGTGGTCAGCGGACACGCCGTGAACGCGCTCACCGGCCGGGCCGAACCGGTCGAGTTCCTGGTGGAGTCGACCCTCGCCGCCGCGGGCGGCATCGCCGGGAGCGCGACGGCCCTCGTGGACATGGGACGTGCCCTGCTGACGCACGCCGACACCGCGCACCCGGTGCGCATCGCCGACCCCGACGTGCTGGCCGAGATGGTCCGGCACGTGCCGGCCGCCGACCCGTTCGGGCTGGCCGACGGCTGGGGCTCCGGCTGGGGCCTGTTCCGCGCCGACGACGGGGCCCTGTGGCTCGGCCACGACGGCACCCTGGACGGCGGCACGTGCAACGTCCGGGTCGACCCCGAGGGCGGCACCGTGCTGGCGCTCACCACCAACTCCACGACGGGCCTGGCCGCCTGGCACGACCTCGTCACCGCGCTCGCCGGCGGCCTGGCCGGCCGCGACCGGATGAGCGTCGGCCACTACCGGCAGCCCGCGCCGGCGGGCCTGCCGCTGACCACCGCCCACGAGTTCACCGGCGAGTACACCAACGGCGAACTCGGCATCAACATCCGCGCCACGGAGGACGGAAGCCTCGGCTTCGACGCGTGCAACGGCCTGACCGGCACCGTCGAGGTCACCAGCGACCTGACCTTCGGGGTGATGGCCGAGGAACACGGGAACGTGCTGTTCAGCGGCCGGTTCCTGCGCTGTCCCCGGACCGGTGCGGCCGATCTCATGCAGTACAACGGCCGCACGCTCAGACGCGTGGCCGTCGCGGCGCCGGTCGCCGCCTGACCTCCGCTCCATCCCCCCGGCCTTCCCTCGGCACACCGCCTGCCGGACCCCCGGCAAGCGGTGTGCTCCCGAATGTCCAGCCGCCGCCCGGTCACGCCCGGGTGTCTCCCGGCCGCTCGCCTGCGCGCGCCCGGGCTGCTCTCTTGCGTCCTCAGAGGAGTCACCCATCGTGTCCAGTGCGCAGAACACGGTCCGCGCCGTCCGCCCGGAAGCGACGGGCGAGAGCGGGGCGGCATCCTTCCGGTCGCTGCCCGGGCTGCTGGCCGAACAGGCCGTCCGACGGCCGGATGCCACCGCCCTCGTGACCGAGTCGGGCACGATCGGCTACGCGGAGCTCGACGCCCGGGTGTCCCGTCTCGCGGTCCGGCTGCGCGAACACGGCGTCCGCCGGGGCATGTTCGTGGGCGTCTGCCTCGAACGCGGCGCCGGACTTGTCGTGTCCCTGCTCGCCGTGATGCGTGCGGGCGGCGTGCACCTGCCGCTGGACCCCGCGTACCCGGCGGAGCGCCTGCGGTACATGACGCAGGACGCACAGGTTCCGCTGGTGCTGACCCAGGAGTCGCTGCGGCACGTGGTGCCCACGGGTCCCGGGCTCCTGCTGCTGGAGGACCTGCGGGGCGGCGAGCCGGCGCCCGACGCCGGGCGCACCCCGGATGCCGACCTCACCCCGGACGACGCCGCGTACGTCATCTACACCTCCGGCTCCACGGGACGTCCCAAGGGCGTGGTGGTCACCCACCGCGGCATCGCCGACCTCGCCCGCACCCAGCGCACGCGGATGGAGGTGACGCCCACGTCGCGCGTCCTGCAGTTCGCCTCACCCAGCTTCGACGCCTCGGTCTTCGAACTGTGCATGGCGCTCGCCGGCGGCGCCGCCTTCGTCACGCTCCCCCAGGACCGGCTGTTCGGCGACGAACTCACCCGCTCCCTCCGGGAGTACGGCATCACGCACGTCACCCTGCCGCCCGCCGTACTGCCCGCGATGTCCCCGGCCGGGCTCGACGGCCTCGAAGCCCTGATGGTCGCCGGCGAGGCCTGCCCCGTCGACCTGCTGGCCGCCTGGTCCCGGGGCCGCCGCATGTACAACGGCTACGGCCCGACCGAGACGACCGTGTGCGCCACCATGAGCGCCCCCCTGTCCGGTGACGGCACACCCCCGCTCGGCGACGCCGTCGACGGCACCCGCGTCCACGTCCTCGACGCGATGCTGCGGCCCGTCCCGCCCGGCGGCACCGGCGAGCTGTACATCGCCGGCGAGGGACTGGCCCGCGGCTACTTCGACCGGCCGGGACTCACCGCCGAACGCTTCGTCGCGGACCCCTTCGGCGGGCCCGGCGCACGGATGTACCGTTCCGGCGACCTGGTGCACCGCACCGCCGGCGGAGAACTGGAGTTCGCCGGCCGCGCCGACGGCCAGGTCAAACTGCGCGGCTTCCGCATCGAACTCGGCGAGATCGAGGACGCGCTCGGCCGCCTGCCCGGCGTCGTGCACGCCGCCGCCACGGTCCGCGAGGACACCCCCGGCCACCGGAGGCTCGTCGGCTACGCCGTGCCCGCCGCCGGCGGGAGCACCGACGCGGCCGTCCTGCGCGACGCCCTGGCCGCCCGGTTGCCCGAGCACCTGGTGCCGTCCGCCGTCGTCCTGCTCGACGCCCTGCCGCTGACCGCCAACGGCAAGATCGACCGGGCCGCGCTGCCCGCCCCCGCCGCCTCCGGCGCCGCCGCGTACACCGCACCGACGAACGACGCCGAGCGGGCCGTCACCGAGGTCTTCGCCGAGCTGCTGGGCCTCGAACGGGTCGGCGTCCACGACGACTTCTTCGACCTCGGCGGCGACTCGATCCTCGCCGTCCGCGCCCTCTCCCGGATCGAGGCGGCCCTCGGCACCGGTGCCGACCGCCGGGCCCTGTTCACCCACCGCACGGCGGCCCTGCTCGCCGCCCACGGACTCGGCGCCCCCACCGACGAGATACCCCCGGCGGACCGCAGCAGGCCGCTGCCGCTGTCGTCCGCCCAGCGCCGGCTGTGGTTCCTGCACCAGTACGAGAACGGCAGCGCCGAGTACTACACCGGCACCGGCTACCGCCTGCACGGACCGCTGGACCGGCAGGCCCTGCGCACCGCCCTGAACAGCCTGACCGAACGCCACGAGTCGCTGCGCACCACGTTCCACGAGCTGGACGGGCAGCCCGTGCAGCGCGTGCACGACGCCGCGAGCAGCCCGGTGGCGCTCGCCGAGCACGACCTGTCCGCTTCCACGGGCCGGGAGCGGGACGAGCGCACGGCCGCCCTGCTGGCCGCCGAGGTCGAGCAGCCCTTCGACCTGGAGAACGGCCCGCTGTTCCGTGCGACGCTGATCCGGCTGGACGCCGACGAGCACCTGTTCGTGCTCAGCTCCCACCACATCGTCAGCGACGGCTGGTCCCTCGGCGTACTGACCCGCGACCTGACCGCCCTCTACCGCGCGGCCTGCGGGAGTCCGGACGGCGGAGCGGAACTCCCGGCCCTCGCCGTGCAGTACGCCGACTACGCCGCCTGGGAGCAGGCCGGCCGGAACCACGGCGACGCCACCACCGGACGCATCGACCACTGGCGCAGCCGCCTCGACGGTGTGCGCCCCCTGGAACTGCCCACCGACCGGCCCCGTCCCGAGGTCCGCACCACCGCCGGCGCCGAGGTCCGGCTCACCCTCACCCCCGAGGACACGGCCGCGCTGAAGGCGCTCGGACGCCGCCGGGGCGCCACCCTCTTCATGACGCTGACGGCCGTCACCCAGCTGCTGCTCTCCACAGCCTCCGGGGCCGACGACGTCGCCCTGGGCGTCGCCTCCTCCGGCCGCGAGGCGCGCGGCACCGACGACCTCGTGGGCTTCTTCGTGAACCCGCTGGTCATCCGCTCCCGGCCGGACCGCGCCGGCACCGTCGAGTCGTTCGTCGCCGACGTGCGCGACACCGTCCTGGACGCCTTCGCGCACGAACTCCCCTTCGACCGGCTGGTCGAGGAACTCGTCACCGAACGCGACCCGAGCCGCACCCCGCTGTTCCAGGCGATCATGGTGCTGCAGAACGCGCTGCCGCAGCGGGTCGAACTGCCCGGCCTGCGCGTCGACGAGGTCCGGCTGCCGCGCACCGCCTCCCTGTTCGACCTCGTCGTCGAGTTCGAGGAGCGCGACGGGGCCCTGCGCGTGCGCGTCGAGTACAACACCGACCTGTACGACGAGGCCACGGTCCACCGCCTCACCGGCCGGCTGCGGCGCCTCGCCGCGCTGGCCGGCGCCCGGCCGGCCCTGCCGCTGGCCGCCCTCGACCTGCTGTCCGGGGACGAGCGGCGGGCCGTCGAGCAGTGGAACGGCGACGAGCCGGCCGGGGAGTGCGAAACCGTGCCCGCCGTGTTCGCGCGGCAGGCCGCCGACCGGCCGGACGCCGTCGCCGTCATCGGGCCGGACGAGCAGCTGAGCTATGCCGAACTCGACTCCCGCGCTGAGAAGCTGGCGCTCGAGCTGCAGTCCGCGGGAGTCGGGGCCGAGTCGCCCGTCGTGCTGGTCGCCGAGCGAGGCGTCCAGGTGATCGTGGCCATGCTGGCCGTGCTCCGCGCCGGCGGCGCCTACGTCCCCGCGCACTCCGGCTATCCGCAGGAGCGGGTGCGCCGGCTCATCGAGGACACCGGCGCGGTGTGCGTGATCACCGACACGGAGGCGGCGGACCGCGTTCCGGGCGGCGTCCGGCAGCCCGTCCTGGTGCTCGACACCGCCGGGCGGATCACCGGGGACGCGCAGTCGCCGAGCACGACCACTGCGGCGCTGCGCGAGGCGGTGGCCCACCCGGAGCAGCTCGCCTACGTGATGTTCACCTCCGGCTCCACCGGCGTGCCGAAGGGCGTGACCAACACCCACGCCGACATCGTCCGGCTCGCTGCCGACAGCCGATGGCAGAGCGGTCGCCACCACCGCACGCTGTTCCACTCCTCGCACGCCTTCGACGCCGCCACCTACGAGATCTGGGTTCCGCTGCTGAACGGCGGCAGCGTCGTCGTCGCCCCGCCGGAGCAGCTCGACGCGGAGGCGTTCGGCGCCCTCGTCGACGCGCACGGCGTCGAGGCGACCTTCGTCACCGCCTCGCTGTTCAACCTCTTCGCCCACCACAGACCCGACTGTTTCTCCGGCATGCGCGAGGTGCTGACCGGTGGCGAGGCCGCGAGTCCGCAGGCCGTGCGCCGGGTCGCCGATGCCTGCCCCGCCGTCCGGATCGTCAACGCCTACGGCCCCACCGAGACCACCACGTTCGTGACCACGCACGAGGTCGTGGACGCGGACCGGGACAGGGTCCCGCCCATCGGCCGCGCCCTCGACGGCACGCGGCTGTACGTGCTGGACAGTGCGCTGCGCCCGGTTCCGGCCGGGGTCACGGGGGAGCTGTACCTGGCGGGTGCCGGTCTGGCGCGGGGGTACTGGGACCGTCCGGGTCTGACGGCGGAGCGTTTCGTCGCCGACCCGTTCGGGTCGCCGGGCGCCCGGATGTACCGCTCCGGTGACCTGGTGCGCTGGACGGCCGACGGCGAGGTGGACTTCGTCGGGCGGGCCGACGAGCAGGTGAAGATCCGCGGCTTCCGGATCGAACTCGGCGAGATCGAGGCCGCGTTGCTGCGCCGGCCGGAGGTCGGCCAGGCCGTGGTCGTCGTCCGCGCGTCGGACTCGGGCGCGAAGCGGCTCCTCGCGTACGTCGTCGCCGCCGGTGAGCACACCGGGGGCGTGGACGGCGCGGCGCTGCGCGACGCCCTGGCCGCGGAGCTGCCCGAGTACATGGTGCCGGCGGCGATCGTGCCGCTCGAAGCGCTGCCGCTGAACAACAGCGGGAAGCTGGACCGTCGCGCGCTGCCCGCCCCCGAGGCGCACCTGACGGACGATGCCGGGTACGTGGCTCCGCGGTCTGCGGTGGAGTGTGTGCTGGCGGAGGTGTTCGCGGGTGTGCTGGGTGTCGAGCGGGTGGGGGTGCACGACAACTTCTTCGATCTGGGTGGGGATTCGATCCTGAGCATCCAGGTGGTGTCGCGGTGCCGTCGTGCGGGTCTGGTGCTGACGTCGAAGGACGTGTTCGTGCGGCAGACGGTGGCGGCGCTGGCGGGCGTGGTGTCGCATGCCGATGGTGTTGCCGGGGATGCGGCTGTGGCTGCGGATCAGGGTGTGGTGTCGGGTCCGGTGGCGGTGACGCCGGTGGTGGACTGGTTCTTCGGTACGCATCCGGTGGCGCCGGGGCACTTCAACATGTCGGTGCTGCTGGATCTGACCGACGGGTTGGACCCGGCTCTGGTCGCTCCCGCGTTGTCGGTGCTGCTGGAGCGGCACGACATGCTGCGGCTGCGCGCCGATCGGGCCGATGGTGCCTGGTCGCTGCGGACGGTGGCCGAGGAGCCGGTCGACGCGGTGCTGGAGACGGTGGACCTTGCGGGGACCGCTGCGGCGGACGTGGGCGCCGTGATCACCGAGGTCTGCGAGCGGGTGCAGGCGTCGCTGGACCTGGCGGCCGGTCCGCTGGTGAAGGCGGTGCTGTTCGCCGGTGAGGGGCACGCGTCCCGGCTGCTGATCGCCGCGCACCACCTGGTGGTCGACGGGGTGTCCTGGCGGGTGCTGCTCGAGGACTTCGCGGCGGAGTGCCGTCGCCTCGCCGAGGGCGCGACGGCCGATCCGGTGCGCAAGACGGCCTCGTTCGCCCGGTGGGCGGGGCGGCTGAACGCGGCGGTGGCCGAGGGCCGCTTCGACGCCGAACTGCCGTACTGGACGGCGCTGGCCGAGGGCGCCGGCGCCGAGGTGCCGGTGGACGGCGACGCGCCGAACCTCATGGGTGCGCAGCGCACCGTGTCGGTGTCGCTGCCCGCCGAGCGCACCCGGCAGCTGCTCCAGGACGTTCCGGCCGCCTTCCGCACCCAGGTCAACGACCTGCTGCTCGCCGCCCTCGGCCGGGTGCTGTGCGCCTGGTCCGGGCAGGAGAGGATGCTCGTCGACCTGGAGGGCCACGGCCGCGAGGAACTGTTCGACGACGTCGACCTCTCCCGCACCGTCGGCTGGTTCACCACCATCTTCCCGGTCGCGCTCGGATCGGCGGACGGCTGGGACGTCCAGCTGAAGTGCGTGAAGGAGTCGCTGCGGGCGACACCGCACCGGGGCCTCGGCTTCGGCGCGCTGCGCCACCTCGGCTCCGACGAGCAGCGGACGGCCCTGGCCGCGCTGCCGGTGCCGCAGGTGAGCTTCAACTACCTCGGTCAGTTCGACGGTTCGGCCGGTGAGAGCGGCGTCATCGACGCGCTCACCCTCAACGTCGGCGGCGAGTACGCGCCGCAGGAGGAACGCGCGCACCTGCTGGACGTGATCGGCCGGGTCGTCGACGGCCGCCTCGTCTTCGACTGGGCCTACGCCCAGGGTGTGCACGACGAGGAAACGGTTCGCTCCCTGGCCGACGGGCTGCTGGCCGCGCTCGACGAGCTGATCGGCTTCTGCCTCACCGACGGCGTGGGCGGGGCGACCCCCTCGGACTTCCCGCTGGTGCAGCTGACGCAGGACGAGGTCGACCGGCTGGCCGGCGACAGCCGCGACGTCGCCGACATCCTGCCGCTCACCCCGATGCAGCAGGGCATGCTCTTCCACTCGCTGCTGGAACCCGGCTCCCTGTCGTACTTCGAGCAGGTCATGTTCGTGCTCGACGGCGTGACGGACGTGGACGCGCTCGCCCGCGCCTGGCAGCAGGTCGCCGACCGCACCCCGGTGCTGCGCACGTCGTTCGCCTGGGAGGAACTCGACCGGCCCGTCCAACTGGTCCACCGGGAAGCCCGGTTCGGCGTGGAGATCCGTGATCTGCGCGACCTGCCGGAGGCGGAGCGGCGGGCCGCGCTGGAGCGGTTCCTGGCCGAGGACGAGGCGCGGGGTGTGGACCTGTGGCGTGCGCCGCTGTCCCGGGTGGGTCTGCTGCGGCTGTCGGAGAGCCGGGTGCAGGTGGTGTGGACGTTCCACCACATCCTGCTGGACGGCTGGAGCCTGCCGCTGGTGATGGCGGACCTGTTCGCCGCCTTCCGGGGCACCGAGCCGGCGGTGCGGCCGGAGTTCCGGGAGTACCTGGAGTGGATCTCCCGGCAGGACGAGGAGGCCTCCTACGGGTACTGGCGTGAGCTGCTGGCCGGGTTCGACACCCCGGTCGCACTGCCCTACGACCACACCCCCGACGACGTGCGCGCCGCCAGATCGACGGCCGCGCTCGTCGAGAACCTGCCCGAAGCCCTCTCGGCGGCGGTGCACGACTTCGCCCAGGCGCACCGGCTCACCTCCAACGCGGTCGTCCAGGGCGCGTGGGCGCTGATGCTGTCGGCGTACTCGGGCCGGGACGACGTGGTGTTCGGCGCGACGACATCCGGGCGTCCCACCGAACTGCCCGGCGTCGAGGCGACGGTCGGCATCTTCATCAACACCCTGCCCGTGCGGGTGCGGATCGAGCCGGGCGTCACGGTCGCCGACTGGCTGACCGGCCTGCAGGCCGCGCAGCTCGAGTCCCGCTCCCACGACCACCTGTCGCTGGCCCGCATCCAGGCCCAGGCCCAACTGCCCGCCGAAACACAGCTGTTCGACAGCCTGGTCGTCTTCGAGAACTATCCCGTGGACGAGGACAGCGCCCGCGCCCACGGCCTGACCGTCGAGGAGATCACCGCCAACGAGGCCACCAGCTACCCGCTGATGCTCGCCGCCTACGACGGCGAACGGATCGGCTTCCACCTGCGCTACGACCCGCGCTGCTTCACCGAGGCGACCGCCGGCGATCTGATGGCGCGCCTGCTGCATCTGCTGGACGCCCTGGTGACCCGTCCCGAGCGCCGGCTTGCCGAGCTGCCGCTGCTGCCGGACGAAGAGCGCCGCACGCTGGAGACCTGGGGCACCGGCCCCGCCGGGGCCGTCCCCAGCACGCTTCCGGCCCTGTTCGCCGAGCAGGTCGCCGCCCGCCCGGACGCCGTCGCGCTGATCGGCGAGCGGGAGGAGCTGACCTACGCCGGCCTCGACGCCCGCGCCGAGCTCGTGGCCGCCCGGCTGCGAGCGGCCGGTGTCACCCGCGGCATGTTCGTCGGGGTGTCCCTGGAGCGCGGTCCCGGTCTGATCGCCGCGTTCCTGGGCGTGGTGAAGGCGGGCGCCGCCTACCTTCCGCTGGACCCGAAGTACCCGGCGGAACGGCTGCGGTACATGGTGGAGGACTCCGGCGTCGAGGTGATCGTCACGCAGCGGTCGGTCGCCGACCGGATCCCGCCGGCCGCCCGCCCCCTCCTGCTCGACGACGACGCCGCGCTTCCGGACGGCTTGGGCCCGCGCGCGGACGTCCCGCTCGCTCCCGAGGACGCCGCCTACGTCATCTACACGTCCGGCTCCACGGGCCGGCCCAAGGGCGTGGTGGTCACCCACCGGGGCATCGCCGACCTCGCCCGCGCCCAGCGGACGCGGATGGACGTCACTCCCGACTCCCGCATCCTGCAGTTCGCCTCGCCCAGCTTCGACGCCTCCGTCTACGACCTGTTCATGGCCCTGCTGAACGGCGCCGCGCTGGTGGCGCTCTCGCAGGACCGGCTCATCGGCGACGACCTGGCCGAGGCGCTGCGCGAGCACCGCATCAGCCACGTCATCCTGCCACCCGCCGTGCTGCCCACGCTGAACGCGGACGAACTGCCCGACCTGCGGGCGCTCACCGTCGGCGGCGAGGCGTGCCCGGGCGAACTCGTCGACGTCTGGTCCCGGGGCCGGACGATGTACAACGCGTACGGCCCGACGGAGAGCACCGTCGCCGCCACCTTCAGCGCCCCGCTGTCGGGCGGCGGCGCCCCGCCGATCGGCTCCCCGGTCGACGGCACGCGGCTGTACGTGCTGGACGGTGCGCTGCGTCCGGTTCCGGCCGGTGTCACGGGTGAGCTGTACCTGGCGGGTGCCGGTCTGGCGCGGGGGTACTGGGACCGGCCGGGTCTGACGGCGGAGCGTTTCGTCGCCGATCCGTTCGGGCCGGCGGGTGCGCGGATGTACCGGTCGGGCGACCTGGTGCGCTGGACGGCCGACGGGCAACTGGAGTTCATGGGCCGTGCGGACGCCCAGGTGAAGATCCGCGGCTTCCGGATCGAACTCGGTGAGATCGAGTCGGTGCTGCTGGCCCGGCCCGGAGTCCGGCAGGCCGTCGTCACCGTGCGCGAGGACAGCCCCGGCGTGCGCCGGCTGGTGGCCTACGTGGTCGCGGCGCCGGACGCGGACCTCGACCCGAACGGGCTGCGCACCGGTGTCGGGGAGACCCTGCCGTCGCACATGGTGCCGGCGGCGGTGGTCGAGCTCGACCGGATCCCGCTGTCCGTCAACGGCAAGGTCGATCAGCGGGCGCTGCCCGCCCCCGCGTGGGACGCGGTCGCCGACGACGCGGCGTACACGGCTCCGCGCAGTGCGGTGGAGCGGGTGCTGGTGGAGGTGTTCGCGGGTGTGCTGGGCGTGGACCGGGTGGGGGTGCACGACAACTTCTTCGATCTGGGCGGGGATTCGATTCTCAGCATCCAGGTGGTGTCGCGGTGCCGTCGTGCGGGTCTGGTGCTGACGTCGAAGGACGTGTTCGTGCGGCAGACGGTGGCGGCGCTGGCGGGCGTGGTGTCGCATGCCGATGGTGCTGCCGGGGATGCGGCTGTGGCTGCGGATCAGGGTGTGGTGTCGGGTCCGGTGGCGGTGACGCCGGTGGTGGACTGGTTCTTCGCCACGCATCCGGTGGCGCCGGGGCACTTCAACATGTCGGTGCTGCTGGATCTTGCCGGCGGGTTGGACACCTCGGTCGTGCGGCCGGCTCTGGCGGGGCTGCTGGAGCGGCACGACATGCTCCGGCTGCGCGCCGAACAGAGCGCCGACGGCACCTGGGCCCTGCACACGGTGGCCGACCAGCCCGTCGACGCGGTGCTGGAGTCGGCGGACCTCTCGGGGGCCGCCGATGCGGACGCCGAGGTCGCCCGGATCTCCGAGCGGGTGCAGGCGTCGCTGGACCTGGCGGCCGGTCCGCTGGTGAAGGCGGTGCTGTTCACCGGTGAGGGGCAGGCGTCCCGGCTGCTGATCGCCGCGCACCACCTGGTGGTCGACGGCGTGTCCTGGCGGGTGCTGCTCGAGGACTTCGCGGCCCTGTGCCGCGGGGCCGCCTCCGGTGAACTCCCGGACCTGGGGCCGAAGTCGGCCTCCTTCGCCCGGTGGGCGGAGCGGCTGAACGCGGCCGTGGCCGAGGGCCGGTTCGACGCCGAACTCCCGTACTGGACGGCGCTGGCCGAGGGCGCGGGCGCC
Source organism: Streptomyces meridianus (assembly GCF_023703325.1). GTDB lineage: Bacteria > Actinomycetota > Actinomycetes > Streptomycetales > Streptomycetaceae > Streptomyces > Streptomyces meridianus. The sequence goes on along the minus strand of NZ_JAMQGM010000024.1, from coordinate 41,872 downwards.
GAGGTTCCGGTGGACGGCGACGCGCCGAACCTCATGGGCGCGCAGCGCACCGTGTCGGTGGCGCTGCCGGCCGAGCGGACCCGCCAGCTGCTCCAGGACGTTCCGGCCGCCTTCCGCACCCAGGTCAACGACCTGCTGCTCGCCGCGCTGGGTCCCGTCCTCGGCCGGTGGGCGGGCCACGAGCGGACGCTCGTGGACGTCGAGGGCCACGGCCGCGAGGAGCTGTTCGAGGACGTCGACCTGTCCCGCACCGTCGGCTGGTTCACCACCATCTTCCCGGTGGCCGTGCCGGGCGCGGGCGACCCCGCGACCCGGATCACCACCGTCAAGGAGTCGCTGCGGGCGATGCCGCACCGGGGCCTGGGCTTCGGCGCGCTGCGCCATCTGGGCTCGGACGACCGGCGGGGCGCGCTCGCCGCCGTCCCCCAGCCGCGGGTGAGCTTCAACTACCTCGGTCAGTTCGACGGTTCGGCGGCCGAGGAGGGCGTGTTCACCTCCGCCGCGCTCGGCACCTCCGGCGAGTACGCGCCGCAGGAGCAGCGGGCCCATCTGCTCGACGTCGTGGGCCGGGTGACCGATGGCCGCCTCGTCTTCGACTGGGCCTATGCCCAGGGTGTGCACGACGAGGAGACCGTGGCCGGGCTGGCCCGCGCCTTCCTCGCCGAACTCGACGAGCTGATCGGCTTCTGCCTCACCGACGGGGTGGGCGGGGCGAGCCCCTCGGACTTCCCGCTGGTGGAGCTGACGCAGGCCGAGGTGGACCGGCTGGCCGGCGACGGCCGTGACGTCGCCGACATCCTGCCGCTCACCCCCATGCAGCAGGGCATGCTCTTCCACGCCCTCCACGAACCGGACTCCGCCTCCTACTTCGAGCAGCTGCTCGTCGTCCTGGACGGGGTGACAGACCCGGACGGCACGGACGCGCTCGCCCGCGCCTGGCAGCAGGTCGCCGACCGCACCCCGGTGCTGCGCACCTCGATCGCCTGGGAGGGCGTCGGGACGCCGGTGCAGATCGTGCACACCGACGTCGCGCTGCCCGTCACCGTCGAGGACTGGCGTGATCTCCCGGAGGCGGAGCAGCGGGCGGCGCTGGAGCGGTTCCTGGCCGAGGACGAGGCGCGGGGTGTGGACCTGCGGTCCGCGCCGCTGTCCCGGGTGGGCCTGCTGCGGCTGTCGGAGAGCCGGGTGCAGGTGGTGTGGACGTTCCACCACATCCTGCTGGACGGCTGGAGCCTGCCGCTGGTGATGGCCGACCTGTTCACCGCTTTCCGCGGTGCCGAGCCGGCGGTGCGTCCGCAGTTCCGGGACTACCTGGAGTGGATCTCCCGGCAGGACGAGGAGGCGTCGTACGGGTACTGGCGTGAGCTGCTGGCCGGGTTCGACACCCCGGTCGCACTGCCCTACGACCACGCACCCGACGACGTCCGCACCTCCCGGTCCTCCCGGCGCATGGGCTGGGACCTGCCCTCCGTGCTGTCCGACGCGGTCAACGCGTTCGCCCAGGCCAACCGGCTGACCGTGAACACCGTGGTGCAGGGCGCGTGGGCGCTGCTGCTCTCGGCGCTCTCGGGCCGCGACGACGTGGTGTTCGGCGCGACGACCTCCGGGCGTCCCACCGAACTGCCCGGCGTCGAGAACGCGATCGGCATCTTCATCAACACGCTGCCGGTGCGGGTGCGGATCGAGCCGGGCGTCACGGTCGCCGACTGGCTGACCGGGCTCCAGGGCGCGCAGCTGGAGTCGCGCTCGCACGACTACCTGTCGCTGGCCCGCATCCAGGCCCAGGCCCAACTGGCCGCAGACACCCAGCTGTTCGACAGCCTGGTCGTCTTCGAGAACTATCCCGTGGACGAGGACAGCGCCCGCGCCCACGGCCTGACCGTCGAGGAGATCACCGCCAACGAGACCACCAACTACCCGCTCACCCTGAGCGCCTACGCCGGCGAGCGCATCCGTGTGCTCCTCGGCTACGAGCCGGGGCAGTTCGAGGAGGAGACGGTCCGCGGGCTGCTCGACGACCTCGCGGTCCTCGTCGGAGAACTCGTCGCCGATCCGGCACGGCTCCTCGGCCGGCTCCCGGGCGCCTCGGCCGAGCACATCCGGGAGTTCACCGACGGCGGCAGCGCCGTACTGCCCGAGCGCACGGTCACCGAGCTGTTCGCCGAGCGGGCCGCCGCCCGCCCGGACGCCGTCGCGCTCGTCGGCGAACGGGAGCAGCTGACCTACGCCGGACTCGACACCCGCGCCGAGGAGTTGGCCCAGTGCCTGCGGGACCACGGGGTCGGCGCCGAGGACCGGGTCCTGATGCTGATGCCGCGCTCGGTGCAGGTGCCGGTCGCCATGCTGGGCGTGCTCAAGGCCGGCGGCGCGTACGTGCCGGTGCACGCGGCGTTCCCCGCCGAGCGTGTCTCCTGGCTGCTGGAGGACACCCGGGCAGCGGCCGTCATCGTCGACCCGTCCATGCTGGACCGGCTCACCGACCCCGGCGTCCCGGTGATCACCCTCGCCACGGACGGCACCCCGGTGCCGCACGGCCCGGCGTCCGCCCCGCCCCGCCGGCCGGCGGGACGCGCGAGCCGCCCCGCCTCGCCGGACGGCAGCGCGTACGTCATGTTCACCTCGGGCTCCACCGGAACCCCCAAGGGCGTCACGGTCAGCCACCGCAACATCGTGGCGCTGACCCGCGACCACCGGTGGAGCGAGGGCCACGAGCGGGTCCTGTTCCACTCCCCGCACGCCTTCGACGCCGCCACCTACGAGGTGTGGGCGCCGCTGCTCGCCGGCGGCACCGTGGTGGTGCCCCCGGCCGGGGACCTGACCGCCGAACTGATCCGGGAGCACACCGAGAAGCACGGCGTCACCGCCATGTTCCTCACCACCGCCCTGTTCAACCTGTTCGCCCAGTCCGACCCGGCGTGCTTCGCGGACTTGCGCACCGTGTGGACCGGCGGCGAGGCCGCCAACCCGGCGTCGTTCGTGCGGGTCCTGGACGCCTGCCCGGAGACCGAGGTGGTGCACGTCTACGGCCCGACCGAGACCACCACCTTCGCCACCTGCACACCGCTGACCGGCGACCAGGCGCGGGCGGCGGTGACCCCCATCGGCGGCCCGATGGACAACACCCGCGCCCACGTCCTGGACGCGCTGCTGCGTCCGGTGCCGCCCGGCGTGCCGGGCGAGCTCTACCTCGCCGGCGACGGCCTGGCGCACGGCTACGAGAACCGTCCCGCGCTCACCGCCGAGCGGTTCGTGGCCGACCCGTTCGGCTCCGGCGGCCGCCTCTACCGCACCGGTGACGTGGTGCGATGGCAGGCCGACGGGCGGATCGAGTTCATCGGCCGCGCCGACGGCCAGATCAAGATCCGCGGCTTCCGGGTCGAACTGGGCGAGGTGGAGAACGCCCTTGCCGAGCAGCCGGGGGTGGCGCGCGCGGCCGTCACGGTCGCCGGCTCGCCGTCCGGAGCCAAGCAGCTCGTCGGCTACCTGCTGCCCGAGGACGGCGCGGCACCGGAAGCCGAGGAGGTCCGCGGCGCACTGGCCGCAGCCCTGCCCGGCTACATGGTGCCGTCCGTGCTGCTCACCATCGACGATCTGCCGCTGACCCCCAACGGCAAGGTCGACCGCCGGGCGCTGCCCGACCCCGACTGGTCGCAGCTGACCGAGTCCCGCTACGTCGCCCCGGAGACGCTCACCGAGGAGGTCGTCGCGGAGATCTGGGCCGACGTGCTGAACCTCGAACGGGTCGGCGTGCACGACAACTTCTTCGAGATCGGCGGCGACTCGGTGCGCAGCATCCAGATCACCGGCGGGGTCGAGGAGGCGTTCGCCGTCCGCGTCCCCACCCGGACGCTGTTCGAGAACCAGACCCTGCGGGCCTTCGCCGAGGCCGTCGAGGAAGCGGTGCTCGCCGAGATGGACGACTGACCGGTGCGATCCGTCGACCGCTTCCCGAGCGACCCCCGACCGAACCGGCTGCGACCGCGGCCGAGCGCAAGCCGCAGACCCGAATCACCCTGGAGGACCGTCCGATGACTGCCGACCGCAAGGCGAGACTGCGCGAGGAGATGCGCCGCCGGCTCGCCGCGAAGAAGGACCGGTCCCACGAGATCGGGCGTGCCGCTCGGGAGGGACGGCTGCCGCTGTCGTTCGCCCAGCAGCGGCTGTGGTTCCTGGACCGGCTGGAGAGCGGCCGGGCGGACTACAACTCCGCGTTCTGCCTCGACCTGCGCGGAGAGCTGTCCGCCGAGGCGCTGGGCCGGGCGTTCGCGGCTCTCGTCCACCGGCACGAGTCGCTGCGCACGACGTTCGCCGAGGCGGACGGCGAGGGCGTGCAGGTGGTGCACGAGGCGGACGCCGCCGCCCGCGCCCTGCGGATCGAGGTGACGGACGCGCCGGAGGACCCCGAGACGGTGAAGCGCCTGGTCCAGGAGCACTTCGCCGCCCCGTTCGACCTGGAGCGCGGACCGCTGCTGCGGGTGCACCTGTTCCGGGTCTCCGAGCAGCGCCACGTGCTGCTCGTGGTGATGCACCACATCGTCATCGACGGCTGGTCGATGGGCGTGCTCCGCAAGGAGCTCGACGTGCTCTACCGGGCCGCGTGCGACGACGCCGCGCCCGGTCCCGCCGCCCTCGCGGCCGCGGCCGGTCTGGCCGAACCCGTGCTCCAGTACGCGGACTACGCGGTCTGGCAGCGCGAGCGCCTCACCGGTCCCCGCTACGCCTCCTCGCTCGAGCACTGGAAGCGCCGGCTCGACGGCGCCGGCCCGCTCCAGCTGCCCACCGACCGGCCCCGCCCGCCGGTGCGCGGCACCAGCGGCGACGCGCACCGCTTCCGGCTGCCCGCCGCCACCGCCGAAGCGATGGCCCGCGCCGCCGAGCAGTGCGGGGCGAACCTGTTCCAGGTGCTGACCGCGGGCGTGCAGCTGGTCCTCGCCCGCTGGACGCGCTCCGAGGACGTGGTCGTCGGCACCGTGGTGGCCGGCCGCGACAACCCGCAACTGAGCGATGTGGTGGGCTTCTTCGTCAACACCGTGGCGCTGCGCGGCCGGGTCGACGAGCAGCAGTCGTTCGGCCGGCTCCTGGAGACGGTCAAGGACGACGTCCTGGCCGACCTCGACCACGCCGACATCCCGTTCGACGCCGTGGTGGACGCGGTGCTCGACGAGCGGGACAGCTCGACCCCGCCGCTCGTGCAGGCCGCCGTGGTCCTGCAGAACCTCGACGGCGGCCGCGGCGCCGCCCTCGGCGGGCTCGAGGTCGAGGAGTTCCCGCTGCACCGCGAGCACTCGGTGTTCGACCTGACCTTCGAGTTCCTCCCGGGCGCCGACGGCATCGACTGCTCGCTGGAGTACAACAGCGAGATCTTCGACGGCGCCACCGTCGCGCTGCTCGCCGGCCAGCTCGCCGAGGCGCTGGCGGGTGCCTGCGACGAACGCCCGCTGCGCGAGGCCGACCTCGGCGGCGGCAGGCTGCCCGCCGTCTCCGACCTGCCCGCCCCGGCCCCGCGCACGCTGCCCGCACTGTTCGCCGAGCACGTCGCAGCGACGCCCGACGCCACCGCGCTGCTCTTCGACGGCGGCGAGGTCAGCTACGCCGGACTGGACGAGAGGGCGGGCCGGTTCGCGTCCCACCTGCTGGAACGCGGCCTCGGCCGGGGCGAGTTCGTCGGCGTGTGCCTGGAGCGCGGCCCCGACCTGGTGACGGCCATGCTCGGCATCATGCGCGCCGGAGGCGTGTACCTGCCGCTGGACCCGGGCTACCCGGCCGAGCGGCTCGCGTACATGGCCGAGGACTCGGGCGTGCGCACCGTCGTCACCTGCACCGGGCTCGCGGCGGGTCTGCCCGGCTCCGTCGAGTTGCTCCTGCTCGACGAGGCGGCCGAGGAGATCGCAGCCGCCGACCCGGCCCCGGCGAGCAGCGGCATCGGCGTGCACGACGCCGCGTACGTCATCTACACCTCAGGATCCACCGGCCGCCCCAAGGGCGTCGTCGTCACCCACCACGGCATCGCCGCGCTCGCCGCCACGCAGCGGGAGCGGCTCGGCATCGGACCGCGGGACCGCATCCTCCAGTTCGCCTCGCCCAGCTTCGACGCGGCGATCGCCGAACTGGTCGTCGCCCTGCTCAACGGCGCCGCCGCGATCGTGCTGCCGCGCGAGGAACTGACCGGCGAGGGCCTGCCCCGGGCGCTGCACAGGTACGGCGTCACCCAGGTGACGCTGCCGCCCGCCCTGCTGCCCAGCCTCAACCCGGACGACCTGGGGCCGGTGCGGGTGCTGCTGGTGGCCGGCGAGGCCACCCCCGGGGAGGTCGTGGCGCGCTTCTGCGCCGACCGCCGGATGGTCAACGGCTACGGGCCGACCGAGTCCACCGTCGCCGCCACCATGAGCGGCCCGCTGTCCGGCGGCGGGACCCCGCCGATCGGCACGCCGGTGGCCGGCGCCCGCGTCCACCTGCTCGACCCGTGGCTGCGTCCCGTCGCCCCCGGTGTGCCGGGCGAGTTGTACATCTCCGGCGACGGCCTGGCCCGCGGCTACTTCGACCGGCCCGGACTGACCGCCGAGCGGTTCGTCGCCGACCCCTTCGGCCCGCCCGGGAGCCGCATGTACCGCAGCGGCGACGTGGCCCGCCGGCGCGCGGACGGCGAGCTGGAGTTCCTCGGCCGCGTCGACGACCAGGTCAAGGTCCGCGGCCACCGCATCGAACTCGGCGAGGTCGAGAGCGCGTTGACGGCCCTGCCGGGCGTCGCCCAGGCCGCCGTCGTGCTGCGGCGCCCGGGCGGCGAGAACCGGCTGGTCGCCCACGTGGTGCCGGACGCGTCCGGGACGGACCTCGGCCCGGACGGGCTGCGCACCGCAGTCGCCGACGTCCTGCCCGACTACATGGTCCCGTCCGCCTTCGTCCTCCTCGACGAACTGCCGCTGACCGCCAACGGCAAGATCGACCGCAAGGCGCTGCCCGACGTCGACTGGTCCGGCCAGTCGGGGGCCGGCTACACCGCACCCCGCACCGCCACCGAGGAGACCCTGGCGGGCGTGTGGGCCGAGCTGCTCGGACTCGAACGCGTCGGCGTGCACGACAACTTCTTCCGGGTCGGCGGCGACTCCATCAGCGGCATCCGGCTCATCTCCCGCATCGCGGACGCGACCGGCGTCCGGATGCCCGCCCGCGCCCTGTTCGACCACCCGACCATCGCCGCCTTCGGCGCCGCCCTCGACGCCGCGACCGCCGCGGGCACCTCCGCCGCGGACCGGATCGCACCCGCGCCGCGCGACGGCGACCTGCCGCTCTCCTACGCCCAGCGCCGCCTGTGGTTCCTCAACGAGTTCGACCCCGGCGGCTCCGAGTACAACTCCGGCGGCGCGCTGCGCCTCAGCGGACCGCTGGACGTCACGGCGCTGCGCGCCGCGCTCGACGCCCTCGTGCACCGGCACGAGTCGCTGCGCACCGTGTTCGCCTCGCGCGGCGGCGAGCCCGTCCAGGTGATCCGGCCGCCGCACCCCGTCCGGCTGCCCGTCGCCGACCTCCGCGCGATGCGCCCGGACGAGCGCGACGCCGAGCTGGAGCGGCTGCTCACCGAGGGTGTGCAGCAGCCGTTCGCGCTCGACGAGGGTCCCCTGCTGCGGCTGCTGCTCGTCGCCCTGGGGCCCGAGGAGCACGTGCTGCTGCTCGCGATCCACCACATCGTCACCGACGCCTGGTCCACCTCGCTCATCACCCGGGAACTGGGACGGCTCTACCACGCCGCCCTCGGCTCTCCCGGGCTGCCCACCGCGGACCTCGCCACCGCGGCCGGCCTGCCCGAACTGGCCGTTCAATACGCCGACTTCGCGGTGTGGCAGCAGGGCCGGCCGACCGGCGAGCAGCCCGAGGCCTCCCTCGAGTACTGGCAGCGTCGGCTCGACGGGGCCGTGCCGCTGGACCTTCCGGTCGACCACGAGCGGCCGCAGGTCCGCGGGACCGCCGGCGCGGTGCACACCTTCGAGGCGCCGGAGCACGTGCTCGCCGGACTGCACCGGCTCGGCCGCGCCCACGACACCACCCTGTTCATGACGCTGACCGCCGCCGTGCAGCTGCTGCTGGCCCGCTGGACCGGGCAGCGGGACATCACCGTCGGCACCGTCACCTCGGGTCGCGACCGCGCCGAACTGGAGTCCGTGGTCGGCTTCTTCGTCAACACCCTCGCCCTGCGCACGCAGGTGGACGAGTCCGGCACCGTCGCCGGGCTGCTCGCCGCGGTGCGCGAGACCGTGCTGGAGGCCTTCGAGCACGGTGAGGTGCCGTTCGACCGGGTCGTCGAGGCGGTGGCCCCGGAGCGCGACCCCTCCCGGCCGACACTCGTCCAAGCCGTGGTGGCCCTCCAGAACGCCCCGGGCGGGGCCGCCGCTCTGGACGGTGTGGAGATCGGCGAGTACCCGCTGACCCGCGTCCACTCGCTGTTCGAACTCAGCGTGGACTTCGGCGAGGCGGACGGGCGGCTGCTCGGCTCCGTCGAGTACAGCACCGACCTGTTCGAGGCGGCCACCGTCGCCCGCTTCGCCGAGCAGCTGGGCACCCTCCTGGCGCAGCTCGCCGGACAGCCCGACGGCCCGCTGCACCGGATCGCCTCGCTCCCCGGGGCGGAGCACGCCGCGCTGACGGCCGCCGCCGACGGCCCGGACCTCGCCGCGGGCGAGGGCCACGCACTGGACGGGCTCACCGCCGCCGCGACAACCCACCCCGGCCGGCCGGCGCTCACCGGTGGCACCACCACGCTGTCGTTCGGCGAGTTGGAGGAGCGGGTCAACCGGCTGGCCCGGCACCTCATCGGCGCCGGCATCGGTCCGGGCCGGACGGTCGCGGTGTGCCTGCCGCGCACCCCCGACGCCGTCGTGGCGATCTTCGCCGTGCTGCGGGCGGGCGGCGCATACGTCCCCGTGGACCCGGGCTACCCGGCCGAGCGCATCCGCACGATCCTCGGCCAGGCCGCTCCCGCCCACCTGCTGGCGACCGCGGCCACCGTGCCGGTGCTGCGCTCCGTCGACCCCGGTCTGCCGATGACCGTCGTGGACGACGAGCGGACCGCGGCCGTGCTCGACGCCCTGGACGCCTCACCCGTCGCCGACCGGGACCGCACCGCGCCGCTGGCGCCGGACCACCCCGCGTACGCCCTGTACACCTCCGGGTCCACCGGCACTCCCAAGGGCGTCGTCGTCTCGCACGGCAACCTGGCCAACGCGGTCGGCGGCTACCGTGCCACCGTCCTCGGAAAACTGTCCGGTAAGGGGCAGTTGACCGCCGCGCACCTGGCGGCCTGGACCTTCGACGCCTCCTGGGACCCGCTGGTGTGGCTGCTGGAGGGCCACCACCTGCACGTGATCGACGAGGAGACCCGGCTGGACGCCCAGGGGTTGTGCGCCTACCTGGACACCCACCGGATCGACTACTTCGACACCACCCCGTCGTATCTCACCCAGCTCGTCGACGCCGGCCTGCTCGACGCGGGCCGGTACCGCAGGACGGCCGTCACGGTCGGCGCCGAGGCGCTCGACGCGGCGCTCGCGGCCCGGCTGTTCGACTCGGGTGTGGAGGTCTGCCACAACTTCTACGGGCCCACCGAGAACACGGTGAACAGCGTCCAGTGGCCGGTCCGCCCCGCCGAGCGGCCACTGATCGGCCGCCCCATGCCGGGAGTGCGCGCCCTGGTGCTCGACGCGTGGCTGCGGCCGGTCCCGGTGGGGGTGCACGGTGAGCTGTACCTGGGCGGTGGCAGCGTCGCGCAGGGCTACTCCGGACGCCCCGACCTGACGGCGGAACGCTTCGTCGCCGACCCCGGGGGCTCCGGCGAACGGCTCTACCGCACCGGCGACATCGTCCGCTGGACCCCCGACCACGAGCTCGAGTTCATCGGCCGCGCCGACTCCCAGGTGAAGGTGCGCGGTTTCCGCATCGAACTCGGCGAGATCGAGGCGGCGCTGGCCGCCCTGCCGGGGGTCGCCCAGGCGGCCGTCGTCGTCCGGGAGGAGAACGCCGGCCCGAAGCGGCTGGTCGGCTACGCGGCCGGGGAGCACCTGAGCGCCGACGCCCTGCGGGCCGGGCTGGCAGCCGTCCTGCCCGACTACATGGTCCCGTCCGCGATCGTCCTTCTCGACGCCCTGCCGCTGACCGCCAACGGCAAGCTGGACCGCAAGGCGCTGCCCGCCCCGTCCCTGGAGGCGTTCACGACCGGCGAGCACGTCGCCCCCAGGACCCCGACCGAGCGGAAGCTCGCCGAGGTCTGGGCCGCGCTCCTCGGGCTGGAACGGGTCGGCGCGGAGGACAACTTCTTCGAGCTGGGCGGCGACTCCATCCTCAGCATCCAGCTGGTCTCCCGGGCCCGCAAGGTCGGACTGGTGTTCACGTCGAAGGACGTGTTCATGCGGCAGACCGTCACCGCGCTCGCCGCCGCGATCGACGAGGCCGGGTCCGGGGCCGGGGGGGGTGCCGGTCTTGTGCCCGCGGCGCAGCAGAGCGCCGTCACCGGCGAGGTCGAACTCACCCCCGTGCAGCGCTGGTTCCTCGAGAGCCACCCGCAGGCGCCCGAGCACTTCGACATGTCGCTGCTCGTCGAGACGGCCGACGGCGTCGGCCCCGACCTGCTGGAACAGGCACTCACCGCCCTCGCCGAGCACCACGACATGCTGCGGCTGCGCGTGGAGCGCGAGGACGGCCACTGGTCCCAGCGGATCGTCCCGGTGGCGGAGACCGGACCGCTCCTGCGTCGCGTCGACGCGGCCGGCACCACGGACGCACAGATGGAACAGCTCGTCGCCCGTGAGGCAGGCCGGTCCCGGGATGCCGAACGGCTCGCCACCGGGCCGCTGTTCGAGGCCGTGCTCTTCGACGGGGACGGCACCCGCCGCTCCCGGCTGCTGCTCACCGCGCACCACATGGTGGTGGACGGCGTGACCTGGCGGCTGCTGTTGGAGGACCTCGCGGTCGCGCACGCGCAGCTCGAGGCCGGCAAGCCGGTGGACCTCGGCGCCAAGTCGTCGTCGTTCCAGCAGTGGGCCGCCCGGCTCGCCGGGCACGTGGCGGACGGCGGGTTCGACGCCGAGGCCGCCCACTGGGCCGCGGTTGCGGAGGGGGCTCTGGCCGAGGTGCCGGTGGACCACCCCGGCGGGGCCAACACGGTCGCCTCACAGGCCGCCGTCACCGTCGCGCTGTCGCCGGAGCACACCCGGCTGCTCGTCCAGGAGGCGCCCGCCGCCTTCCGCAGCCGGATCGACGACGTCCTGCTGGCCGCCCTGGGCCGAGCGTTCGACAGCTGGGCCGGCTCCTCCCGGGTGCTGGTCGAGCTGGAGGGGCACGGCCGGGAGGAGCTGTTCGACGACATCGACCTGTCCCGGACGGCCGGCTGGTTCACCACGGTCCACCCCGTGGTGCTGGACGTGAGCGCGGGCGACCCGTGCAAGCGGGCCGTCGGCGCGGTCAAGCGGCAGCTGCGGCGGATCCCCAACCGGGGCATCGGCTTCGGCGCGCTGCGCCACCTCGGCGACGAGCGGCAGGCGGGCCCGCTGCGCGCCCTGCCGCCGGCGCCGGTCAGCTTCAACTACCTGGGCCAGTTCGGCGGCGCCGAGGAGGGCGACGGCTTCTACCACGCCTTCCTGCCGAGCCCCGGCGGCGACCACGCGGCCGGCGAACTGCGCACCAACGTGCTGGACGTCACCGGCAGCGTCGCCGGCGACCGCATGGAGTTCACCTGGACGTACTCGGCGAACCTGCACCGGCCGGAGACGGTCGAGGAGGTCGCCGGGCTGTTCGCGGCGAACCTCCGGGAGATCGCGGAGGCGTCCGCGAGCGCCCGGAAGTGACCGCCGTTCCGTTCCGCATCACCGCACCACCACCCCGGGCCACCGGGGCACCGACATCGCAACCGCAACCGCAACCGCTGAAGCAACAGCAGACGAAAGGACAACTCCCATGAGCAGCAACCCCTTCGAGGACGAGAACGGCACCTTCCTGGTCCTGGTCAACGCCGAGGGCCAGTACTCGGTGTGGCCGGCGTTCGCCGAGGTGCCGGACGGCTGGGACGTGGCGCTGACGGAGTCGTCGCGCGCCGACGCCTTGGAGTACGTCAACACCCACTGGACCGACATGCGCCCGAAGAGCCTCGTCGAGGCCATGGGCGAGTAACCGGTCGGGTTCCCCCCGCACACGAAGTCCGGCCCCCACCGCACGGTGGGGGCCGGACTGTTGTGGCCCGCCGCCCGTGAGGTGGGGCAGCGTTCCGTCAGACCTTCTCGACTCGCACGGAGTATCCCGTGAGGAGTTGATTCATGTCGTCGACGTCCGACGTGAAGACGGTTGCCTGAGCTCCTTGCGCGGCCTCCCGCCCAGCCACAGCCGCCAGGACGGCGTCGATGGCGTACTTGTGACCGTGCAGACCTGCTGCCTTCAGCATGTCGCGCGCCATGGTGATCACCTGGTCGTCCGTGTGCATGACGCGGATCCGGGACAGTGTCCAGTTCCACAGTGCCTGTCTCGATGTTTCGCGGGGGTCCCACGCTTCCAAGGTCGTGAGCGACGAGGTCACGATGGGGATGTCGAGCCGCGGGGCCGTCTTGATCAGCGCCGCCATCTCCCGATCGCCCTGGACCGCCTTGGAGAGAGCCTCGGAATCGAACACGAGGACGCGCTGTCGCGGCCGGTGCGGCTTCGCTCGAGCGGTGCGGCTCACGCGACCTCGTCCGAACGAGATCGGTGCTCGTCATGCCAGTCGTCGATGGCGGCGATGCGGTCCAGCGCCGCTTGCTGCTCGTCGTCCGTCACGGCGCCGTGCTCTTCTTCGAGACGTTCGGCCAACTCGCGCAGTCGGTCCATGGAGTCCTGATGAGCGGCGGCGGCCGCGATATAGCCGGACACCCCGCGCGCGTCGACTCGCTCTTTGATCGATTCCACCAGTTCGTCCGGCACTGTGATGGTGATCTTCCGGGTTGCCATACTTTGAGTATGCCACGTTGATGTGGCGGGGCTCGCTCTGGCCGGAGAATCTGTCCCCAGCAGCTCGGGGGTGCGCGAGCGCTGCCTTCACTGCGGAGTCAGGGCCCGACGGCGCGGCGAAGTCAGGCTCCGAGTTGGTGTCGGACGGTGTTGATCCGTGGGCGATATGCGGGAGATCGACTCTCCGTCCGCTCGCAAATAACCGCGAACGAGAAGCCCGAGGCGATGCTGTTCGCCTGCCAGACCTCACCACAGTCCGCTACGGCTGATCGCCCGATTCTGCAGCAGTCCCGTGTCCGCGGGTTCCAGTCGGTGGATCGAGCAGTTGCACAAATCTTATTGCGCAACTTTTGTTTTCTATCTAACTTTGGCGCATGGCCAAGGAACCGACGCCGACGATCACTGATCTCGATGCGCTGAAGGTGTTCACCCATCCCCTCCGGATCGCGCTGTACCGCGAGCTGTACATGGCTCGCTCCGCGACCGCGTCGAAGCTTGCGGAGCGGGTGGACGAGGCGGTGTCTCTCGTCAGCTATCACCTCCGCAAGATGGCGGCGCATGGCTTCATCGTCGAGGCGCCGGAGTTGAGCACAGACGGCCGCGAACGGTGGTGGAAGCCGACTTCGGAGAAGGGGTGGACCTTCCGCAACTCGGACTTCGTGGGCGATCCCGAGGGCGCTGCGGTGGTCGGGCAGGTGACCAGGCAATTGCTCGCGACGCGCGCCGAAGGGTACGGGACCTACCTCGACCAGCAGGCGGCGTGGCCGAAGGAGTGGTCGGACGCCTCGTTCAGCTCCGAGTACCTGCCACGGCTGACGGCGGCAGAACTCGCCGAGCTGGGGGAGGAGATTCACGTGCTCGTCCGACGCTGGGTGGAACGCGGCCAAACGGCCGAGGCGGCTGGCGACACCGAGGGCCGCGAGCATGTCGCACTGCATCTTTACGGATTCCCGTACCGGCCGTGAGGAGACGTCACGTGACTGCGATATCCGCACCGCCGGATTTGCCGCCCGCTCATCGGGATGCGAATGTGCTGCGCTGGCTGGGCGCTCTCGTCTTCTCGTTGCTGGGTGACAACGTGTATTTTCTCGCCCTGTCCTGGGCGGCAACCCGGGTTGGCAGCCCGGCGCAGGCGGGGTTGGTGCTGGCCACCGCATCGGTTCCGAGGGCTGTGCTGATGCTCGGTGGCGGGGTGGTGGCCGACCGGTTCGGGCCGCGCAGGGTGGTGATCGGCAGCGATCTGACGCGGTGCGTGGTGGTCCTTGTTGCGGCCGGCGTTCTGGCAGTGACAACCCCCGGTTTGTGGCTGTTGGTGGTGGTCGGGCTGGTCTTCGGCACGGTGGACGCCCTGTTCCTGCCGGCGGTCGGCGCACTGCCGCCACGTATCACCAGGCCGGATCAATTGGCCCGGGTACAGGGTCTGCGCGGGTTGGCCACCCGGGCGGCCACCATCGGCGGTTCGCCGCTCGGCGGCCTGGCCATGGCGCTGGGCGGCCCCTCGATCGCATTCGTCGTCGCCGGGATGCTGTTTGCGGTATCGCTGCCGCTGCTGATCGCCGTACGGGTCGCACCTCTCCCAGATGACGAAGATCGGCCAACCCGGACCGGTGGCGCCGCTGTCTGGTGTGATTTGGCCGACGGCCTGCGGCACATCCGCCATGACAAGCTTCTGACGTCGCTGATGGTCGTCCTGGCGATCAGCGAACTGGGCTTCATGGGCCCGTTGAACATTGGAGTGACCCTGCTCGCTGACGAACGCGGCTGGGGTGCCACCGGGCTCGGCTGGATCGTCGGCGGCTTCGGAGCCGGAGCCGCCGCCGCATCCCTCCTATTGGCCACTCGCGGTCGGCTCCCGCGCGCAGGGCTTACTCAGCAGGGATGCCTTGGCCTCGGCGCGGTGGGAATCAGTGCGCTTGCCCTCGCACCATCGCTGTCCGCTGCTGTTGGGGTTGGCGTCACGATCGGGCTGACCGTCGGACTCAGCGGGGCACTGTACGCGGCGCTGCTGCAAACCGCCGCCAACTCGGCATACCTCGGCCGAGTCACCGCCGTCGCCAGCCTGTTCTCACTTGGCGTCACCCCCCTGACCTACCCCCTCACCGGTGCGGCCATCGCCGCCTGGGGAACACGCCCAATCTTCATCGCCAGCGCCCTGGTCGTTGCACTCGGGGCTGTCGCCGGGCTGTGCGCCCGCTCGCTACGCTGCGCCGAACTCCCCGGCTGACGCTGTGCTCGAGATCCGCCCCGAGACCAGCACCGCGAAGGACGTTCATGCGCACGTCATGTGGAACACACAGCGTGGGCGATCAGCCACATGGGTCAGCTGCTCAAGAGGCGTCTCCGCCCGGGCTGACCGTTGCCGTCGATGTCAGAACCTGATGCCAACCGCCCCGGACCAATGGCGTTTGCGCCGGCGTCCCGGCAGGATGCGAACTTGCAGCACCCGCTTGAGGAGAACCGGGGTAGGTGGCGCCGGCCGGCCGGGGGTGTCCGGCCGGCGCCGGCTCATTCGCGGACGCCGATGGCCTCCACCGGGGCGATGCGCAGGGCGAGGCGGACCGGCACCGCGACCGATCCCAGGCCCAGCAGGACCGCGACCGCTACCACGGCCAGGTACACCGCCGGGGTTCCGGCGGGCACCGGGCTGCCGAGGAACCCGGTCCCGAGCGCGCCCAGCGGTACCGCGGCCACCAGCGAGCCGAGCGCCACGGCCAGGGCGCAGACCAGGCCCGCCTCCAGCCGCAGCGTGCGCATGACCTGCCGCCGGGTGGCCCCCACCAGCCGCATCAGGGCGAACTCCCGGGAGCGGGCGGAGGTGGCGACGACCAGCGTGTTGACCACGGAGACGGCGAGGTAGCCGAGGATCACGGCGAGGCCCGTGAAGTTGATCCACGCGTTGAGGACGGACTCCGCGCGGGCGCCGTCCGCGAACTGTTTCCGGTCGAGCAGCGACAGGCTCGGATGCTCCGCGGCCAGCGAGCGCAGCGCCGCGGCGACGTCCGCCGGGTCCCGGCCCTCCTCGGCGCGCACCAGCAGCCGGCCGGGCGCCTCCGTCGTGTGCCCGGCGACGGCCTCCTGCGGCAGCGTCATGTCCCCGAATCCCAGGCCGCGTTCGTAGGTGGCGACGATCCGCAGCCGGGCCGGGGCGCCGTCGCCGAGGCGGACGTCCAGCCGGTCGCCCACGCCGGTGCCGAGGAGTTCGGCCTGCGAGTGCTCGACGGCCACCGTGCCGGGGCCGCGCAGGTCCTTCAGGCTGCCGTCGACGACGCCCGGGTCCATGGTCCGCGTCAGGCCGTCCGTGCCGACGGCGCGGGCGCTGAAGCCCGCCAGGTCCTTGTCCTCGAAGACGGTGAAGGGCACGAACACCTTGGTGTCGGTGACGGTCACCGCGGCGGCCACTCCGGGCGTGCGCCGGACCTCGTCCGCCACCGCGGGGGCGATCCCGCCGGAGCCGTTGTCGGCGAGCAGTAGGTCCGCGGTCAGGCCCTGGTCGACCTGCCGCTCGGAGGCCGCGGCCAGGGTCGTCTGCGTGTAGACCATGGTGAGCGTGAACCCGATGGCCAGGACCAGCGGCATCGCTGCCGAACCGGCCCGGCGCAGCCCGGCGTTGGTGTTGGCCACCACCAGGAACCCGCTGACCGGCAGCCGGCGCAGCAGCGGCGCGGTCACGGCGACCCACACCCGGACCACGGCAGGGCCCAGCAGGGCCAGGCCGACGACGCACAGCAGCGCGGCGCTGCCGGTGCCCGCGGCGCCCACCTCGCTGCGCACGTACAGCGGCGACATCGCCGCGCCCGCGCCGCACACCAGGCAGAGCAGGCCCAGCGTCCGCCGCCAGCCGGGCAGCGTGGCGGGCTCGACGGCGGCCTCGCCGAGGGCGTCCACCGGGTTGAGCCGGGCCGGGCGGCGGGCGGCGGCGAGCGCGGCGACCACCGCGGTCAGCACGGTCAGCAGGACGGCGCCGGCCAACGGGGCGGGGCCGATCACGATCGGCAGGTCCTCGGGCACCGCACCGAAGCGGGCGAACAGCCCCCGCATCGCTTCGGCGAGCCGCACGCCCGGCAGGCAGCCCAGCACGCCGCCGATCAGCGCGACCAGCACCGACTCCGCGACGACCATCCGGTAGATCTGGGACGGGGTGGAGCCGATGGCGCGGAGCACGGCGAACTCCCGCCGGCGCCGGCCGACGGAGAGGGCCAGGGTGCCGGCCACCACGAAGACCGCGATGAGGACGGCCGTACCGCCGAAGGAGGCGGCGACGAGGAACAGCAGGTCGCGGGAGGCGCCGACGTCGGGGAACTCGATCCGGGCGGCGTCGTCCCCGCCGTGGGTGACGGTGCCGCTCCCCGCGGCGCGTTGCACGGCCGCGGCCAGCGCGGCGGTGTCGGTGCCGCGGTCGGAGACGACCCCGACGGCGTCGGGGCGTCCGGGATGGCCGGACAGCCGTGCCGCCTCGGCGGGCGTGAAGTAGACGGCCAGGGTGCGCTTCCACGCGTCGCCGGCCGGCGACGCGGCGATGCCGCTCACCCGGTACACGGCGGGCACGGACGCCCGCGTGACGCGCACCTCGTCCCCGGTCCGCAGTCCCGCGGCGCGGGCCAGAGCGGACTCGACGACGATCTCGTCCCGTGACCGGGGAGGGTGGCCGTCCGTCAGGCGGAGCGGGGCGAGGGCCGCGGAGTCCCAGGCGTGGCCCGACGAGGGGGTGGTGCGGGCGGCGCCCGACCGGTCCGTGACGGGCGTGACCGCGACCTCGACGTCGTAGTCGCCGACGGCGGTGCGGACCCCGGGGACGGCGGCGACGTCGTGAACGGTCCGGGCCGCCAACGGGCGGTGCTCGGGCAGCGGTTCGGCGACGGTGAAGTCACCACCGGGGATCCGCAGGGTCCGGTCCGCGCCCACGACCAGCCGGGCGCCGGCGTAGCGCTCGGCGGGGACGGACACGCGCAGCCCCGATTCGGCGAGCACGCCGGAGGCGGTCATGACGGCGGAGCCGCACAGCAGCGCGACGAACACGCCGGCGAAGGAGGCCTTGCGGGCCCGCAGGGTCTTCCAGGCGAGAGCGAACACGGGTCACCGGTCCCCGAGTTCGGTCATGATCCCGGCCACGGCGTGCGCGGTCGGCGCCATCAGCCGGTCGACGACGAGGCCGTCGGCGAGGAACAGCACCTCCTGGGCGTGGGCGGCGGCGAGCGGGTCGTGGGTGACCATCAGCACGGTCTGGCCGAGCTCCTCCACGAGGTCGCGCAGCAGCGTCAGCACCTGCGCACCGGTGCGGGAGTCGAGCGCCCCGGTCGGCTCGTCCGCCATGATCACGTCGGGACGGGTGATGAGGGCGCGGGCCACCGCGACCCGCTGCTGCTGGCCGCCGGACAGTTGAGCGGGACGGTGGTGCAGCCGGCCCGTGAGACCGACGCGCTCCACCACCTCGTCGAACCAGGCGGGATCGACGCGTTCGCCCGTCAGCCGCAGCGGCATGGTGATGTTGTCGCGCACGTCGAGGGCCTGGAGCAGGTTGTAGGCCTGGAAGACGAAACCGATCCGGTCCCGGCGCAGCCGGGTGAGCCGGCTCTCCCGCATCCCCGACAGGGGTGTCCCGCCCAGCCACACCTCGCCGCTGCTGGGCCGGTCGAGCCCGGCGGCGCAGTGCAGGAAGGTGCTCTTGCCCGAGCCCGAGGGCCCCATTACCGCAGTGAACGAACCCCTGGCCAGTTCTACGGAAATACCCTTGAGCGCTTGAGTCCTGTTCTCGCCCGACCCATAGTGCTTGGTCACTTCGTGCAGTGCCAGAGCACCGCTGCCGCCGGCCGGTGATTCCGTTCCCCCAGGTGTCCGGGAAGGAAAGGTCAGACGGTTCTTCACGGATCGGCCCCCGAGGAAAAGCATTTCTTGCCCGATGTCGACGGGACGTTATCACCGGATTCGGGAACGACACAACGCATACCTGGCTCCACCGGAACGGTGGAGCAGGCTCTCCACCAGGCGTTCGACCGCGGCTCCGGACGCCCTCGGGAGGCAGTTCAGAGTGGCCGGAAATGCCCCCGGATCAGGTGTTCGACCGCCGTTCGGCGGTAGTGTCCGGGGCATGGCGACAGAGGCCCGGGGGGCCCGCGCGGGCGAACGGCCCGATGCCGGGCGGAAAAGCGCGCGGAGCATTCCGGGGAAAAGAAAGCGGGACAGGCTGCTGGGCAGGCTGTGGTCCCTGCGGGCCGATATCCGGTATGTGCTGCGCGCTCTTTCCTCGGCATTCGTGTCCTGGTTTCTCGTGATCGGCCTCGCGCTGGGATCCGCGCTGTTCGTCACCGGCGCCGGAATGCCGCTGGTCTCGTTTCTCGTGAAAAAGCTCCACTGCATTTCGGAGCGGGAACTCGCCGCGAGCGCCGCACTTCTCGCCGGGAAGCGAGGCTCGACCGGAGGCCCGGGCCCGCAGCACGGCCGCCGGGACCTCGCGATGATCCGCCGCCAGGCGGGCTGGGCCGTCGTCCAGGCGCCGGCCGGGCTGCTCCTCGGCATGGTCACCCTCATCCCGTCCACGGGCGTCCTGGTCTGCGCCACGGTCCCGCTGTGGTGGTGGGCACTGCCCGACGGCCTGGCCGTGACCCCCGCCGGCTATCCCGTCGATTCCTGGCCCGCAGCCCTCGCGGCCGTCCCGTTCGGCGCCGTCTATCTGGCCCTGCTGCTCTTCCTCGTCCCACGGGCCGCGCTGCTGCACGCCCGCTGCGCGCAGCACCTGCTGACGGCCGGCGGAAAGGCCCGGCTCGCCGCCCGGCTCGAGGAGGTCACCACCTCTCGGACCGGCGCCCTCGAGGCGCACTCAGCGGAACTGCGCCGCATCGAGCGGGATTTGCACGACAGCACCCAGAACCGTCTGGTGGCGGTGCGCATGCATCTGGGCATCGTCGAGCGGCTGATGGACACGGATCCGGCCAAGGCGCGGGAGCTGATCGCCGTCGCCCAGACCGCGGCCGAGGAGGCGCTGGCCGAACTGCGCCACGTGGTCCGCAGCATCTACCCGCCAATCCTCGCCGACCGGGGCCTGGCCGGCGCGGTGTCCTCACTGGCCGCCCGTTCCCCGGTGCCCTGCACCCTGCACCTGGGCGACCTGGCCCGCGCACCGGCCGCGGTGGAGGTCGCCGCCTATCACGTCGTCGCGGAATCCCTCAGCAATGCCGCCAAACACAGCGGGGCGAAGCTGGTGAGCGTCCACCTCGGCCGCGTGGGGGCGGTGCTGCGGGTGGAGGTCGCCGACGACGGCCGCGGCGGCGCCACCGAGCACGGGGGCGGCACCGGCCTGGCCGGCATCCGCCGCCGGGTGGCGGCCTTCGACGGAACGACCCAGGTGACCAGCCCGCCGGGCGGTCCCACGACGATACGGGTGGAACTGCCATGCGAGTCCTGATAGTCGAAGACGACGCTCTGCTCCGGGAGGGGCTCGTCCTGCTGCTGCGCACCGAGGGCATCGAGGTCGTCGCGGCCGTCGACCACGCCGAGGGGCTGGCCGACCTGGTGACGGAGCACGCCCCGGACGCCGCGGTCGTCGACGTGCGGCTGCCGCCCACCCACCGGGACGAGGGGTTGCGCGCCGCCGTCGAACTGCGCCGGAAACGCCCCGGTTTCCCGGTCCTGGTGCTGTCCGCCCACGTGGAGAGCCGATACGCCACCGAACTGCTCGGCCAGGGCGCCGGGGGCGTCGGCTACCTGCTCAAGGACCGGGTGGGGGACGTCTCCGAGTTCACCGCCGCGCTGCGCCGGGTGGCCGCCGGCGGAACCGCACTCGACCCGGAGGTCATCACCCAGCTGATGAGCCGGCAGTCCGTGTTCGACCCGCTGGAAGCGCTCACCGAGCGGGAACGGGCGGTGCTCGGGCTGATGGCCGAGGGCCTGGACAACGCCGAGATCTGCGACCGGCTCGAACTGTCGGTGCCCACGGTGAGCAAGCACATCGGCAACATCTTCACCAAGTTCGGCCTGCCGCCCTCGGGTTCGGGCCACCGGCGGGTGCTGGCGGTGCTGGCCTTCCTCAATCGCTGAGCGGCCTTCGCGTCGCGACCGGGCGTCCGGGGCCGCGGACTCCGCAGGGCAGCACGGGTGAGCGGCCGCCCCACGTCGTGGTGCTCGCCCGATCCCCGGAGCGGCCGGTCCGGCACCGAGTGTCCACCGGCAGGCCGAACAGCCGGGATGCCCGCGGCCGGCCGGCAGAAGCGGCCGCAGCCGCTTCCGTTCGGCCTTCGGATCGGAGCGAAGCGTTGACCCTCACGCGGCGTCATGCCGGATAGTCGCCGGCGTGGAGGAGCACCTGAGCGTGGGACGTGTGGCGGAGCTGGCCGGTGTGACCGTCCGCACGCTGCATCACTACGACGAGATCGGCCTCGTCCACCCGTCGGCGCGGACCGCGGCCGGGTACCGGGCCTACGCGGCGGGCGACGTGGAGCGACTGCGGGAGGTACTTGCCTACCGGCGGCTGGGCTTCGGGCTGCGTGAGATCGCGGAGCTGGTCGACGACCCGGCCACCGACGCGGTCGCACACCTGCGCCGGCTGCGCGGCCTGCTGCTGGAACAGCGCGACCGTGCCGCTGCCATGGTGACCGCCATCGACAGGGAACTGGAGGCACGGTCCATGGGGATCAGGACGACACCGGAGGAGCAACTGCAAGTGTTCGGCGCACAGTTGTACGACGCCATCGGGTCTGCCTACCCGGCGACGCGACGCACCGAGCCGCGGATCGCCGCCCGGATCTGGGAGGCGCTCGGGGACGCACGGACGGTACTGAACGTCGGGGCCGGAACCGGCTCCTACGAGCCCCCCGACCGCGACGTCACCGCGGTGGAACCGTCGGCGGTCATGAGGGCGCAGCGCCCCGCGGGCGCGGCGCCGTGCGTGGCGGCCGCTGCGGAGAACCTCCCGTTCGAGGACCGGTCCTTCGACGCCGCGATGGCCTTCAGCACCGTTCACCACTGGCAGGACCCGATCGCCGGGCTGCGTGAGATGCGGCGCGTCGCCCGCCGTGTGGTGGTGTTCACCTACGACGCCAGTGGCACCGGCTGGCGTCAGCGGTTCTGGCTCACCCGCGACTACCTGCCCGAATTCGCCGATCTCCTCGTCGACTGGCCTGCGCTGGCCGACCTGACCAGCGCGATCGGGGGCCGCGCGGAGCCGGTGCTCATCCCGTGGGACTGCGCCGACGGTTTCTTCGAGGCCCACTGGCGCCGGCCCGAGGCATACCTGGACGAACACGTGCGCCGCGCGGTGTCGGTATGGACCAGGGTCGGGCCCGAGGCCGAGCAGCGGGCCGTGAACGGACTCCGCGAGGACCTTTCCTCGGGCCGGTGGGCCGAGCGCAACCGCGACCTCGTCGCCCTCGACGCGGCAGAGCTCGGCCTCCGCCTGCTCGTCGCCTGACCGTCGTGTGCGAGAGCGCCGTGAGGAACCGACCCGCCGGCCTCAGCGCATATCGCCGCGGCGACACCCGGCCCCAGGGGTCGCTCGACCCGGAGGCCCTCGCCGTACGGGCCGGGCACGGCCGGTCGGTCCGGCCCATCAGCAGCGTCCCGGCACGCCTCGGAGCAGCCGCAGCCCTGGAGCCGGTCGTGGGCGGGGCACAGGTATCCGGGCCCTCCCACTGCACTACTCGGCCCGGACGTCGCCGTCGCCGACGTCGCCATGTGATCGGCCGGACATGTCCTCGCCCAGCATCCCGTGCAGTAGCGCGAGGGCGTCCTTCTGCGTCAGCGAGGTTCCGGTCCCGTAGTGGCGCTCGAACTCCTCCTGCCCGAGCAGGCCGGTCAGTTCGCGCAGCAGCTCGCGCACCAGCGGGCTGCCGTCGTCCCGCCGCCCGCGCAGACTGGTGGCGGCGCCCAGCAGCCGGGCCGATGCCTCGGCGTCCCCCTCGCGCAGCTCCGTGGCCGCGCACAGCTCGGCGGCCGGGGCCGGCACACTCAGGTCGTTGAAGGGAGCAGCCGTCCGCAGCACGTCCCGGACCGCCGCCCGCGCCTGCTCGACGTCGCCCTCGGCGAGCGCCAGCGCGCCCAGGCCCCGCAGGATCTCGATCCGCAGGAACTCCTGGTCGAACACGGCGTCGCCGAGCTTCGCCACGGCCTGCGCGAAGTGCTCCCGCGCAGCGTCCGGCCGGCCCCGGGCGACGGCCAGCTCGCCGAGGCCGGTGGTCACCAGTACCTCGTACTCGGGCATCGGGTAGCGCACCATGTGCAGCGCCTCGCGGAAAGCTGCCCCGGCCGCGTCGAGGTCGCCGGCGCGGATCTGCTCGGTGCCCAGCCGGAGCAGTATCTGCACCAGGTCCTCCGCGGAGCCGACCTGCTGCACCGCGTCCCGTGCCTCCCGCAGGCAGGCGAGCGCGGCATCGTTGTCACCGCGCAGCGAGCGGAACTTCGACAGCATCATGGTGAGCTGTCCGGTGGACCACCGGTCCCCGAGCTCCCGGAACAGGTCCAGCGCCGCGCCCAGGTGTTCCTCGGCGACGGCTGCGTCCCCGGCGGCCTCGGCGGCGAAGCCGAGCGCCGCGACGCCGGTGGCACGTGCCCAGGGGTCGTCGTGCCGGACGGCCCGCTCGGCAGCCTCGACGAGCCCTTCGTAACCCCCCGTCATCTGGCGGCACTTGGGCTCGATGAGGGCCAGCAGTGGATAGACCTCCATGGCGTGGCAGGCCCGGGCCCGCTCGGCGGCCTCGCGCAGCGCCGCCTGCCGGTCCTCGCCGACCGGGGCGGGGAGCACCAGCCGCACGGCGGAGAACAACGCCGCCGCCTGCTCCGGGATCCGGTCGCCGAAACGCAGC
Source organism: Streptomyces meridianus (assembly GCF_023703325.1). Classification (GTDB taxonomy): domain Bacteria; phylum Actinomycetota; class Actinomycetes; order Streptomycetales; family Streptomycetaceae; genus Streptomyces; species Streptomyces meridianus. The sequence goes on along the minus strand of NZ_JAMQGM010000024.1, from coordinate 18,122 downwards.
AGCTCCGCGAGCCAGCCTGCGGCCTCGGTGTACCGGCCGCGCATCACCCAGTACCAGCACAGGGCCAGCCCGAAACGGACGGACGCCTCCACGTCGTCGCGCTCGACCGCGCGGCGCAGGGCGGACAGCGCGTTGTCGTGCTCGGCGTCCAGCCGGGCGATGCACTCCGGCTGGTCCGTCCCGCGCAGGCCGGCGGCGGCGCGCTCCACCAGGTCCAGGAAGTGCCGGGCGCAGGCGGCCTCGGTCCGGTCCGCCTCCCCGGCCTCCAGGAGCCGCTCCCGGCAGTACGCGCGGGCCGTCTCCGGCATCCCGTAGCGGATGGCGCCGCGGGGGCTCTCCCGCACCTGCACCAGGGACTTGTCGGTGAGCGCGGACAGCAGGTAGAGGATCTCGTCCTCGGGGACATCCGGGTCGGCGCAGACTGCCACCGCGGTCTCCGCGGACATGGTGCCCGGGACCGCCGACATCCGCCGTGCCAGGGTCCTTTCGGGCCCGCTGAGCAGGTCCCAGCTCCAGTCCATCATGGCCCGCAGGGTGCGATGGCGTGCGCTGGACGACCGGCTGCCGTCGGCGAGCAGGCGGAAGCGGTCGTCCAGGCGGCCGGCGACCTGCTCGACGGACATCGAGCGCAGCCGGGCGGCGGCCAGTTCGATGGCGAGCGGGAGTCCGTCCAACTGGCGGCATATCTCGACGACCTGGGCGGTGTTGTCCGCGTGCAGGGCGAAGTCCGGGCGGACCAGGCGGGCCCGGTCGCAGAAGAGCTGGACGGCGGTGGACCGCTCCGCCTCCTCCGGGGAGCCGGGCAGCTCCAGCGGGCCCACCCGGCACAGCACCTCGCCGGTGATGACCAGTGGTTCGCGGCTGGTGGCGAGGATCCGTAACTCCCGGCACCGGGCCAGGAGCTGCCCGGCGAACCGGGCGGTCTGGGCGATGAGGTGCTCGCAGTTGTCGAGGACGAGCAGGCCGGGCCGGGACGACAGCGCGTCCGCCAGCTGGTGGAAGGCGCTGTGCCCCGCCGGGGAGTGGTCGGGGCGGCGCGGCCCGTTCAGCCCGAGGGCCGCGGTGACGTACTCGGCGAGGTCCTGCCCGTTGCCGACCGGCGCCAGCTCGACGAAGCCGTGGAAACCGAGGGACGTCTCCTGGCTCCGGGCGGCGAACTCGGTGGCGAGCCGGGTCTTCCCGGCGCCACCGGGGCCGTAGAGGGTGGCCAGCCGTGAGGTGCCGAAGGCGGCGGTGAGGCGCTCCGATTCGGCTTCCCGGCCGACGAACCGGGTGAGCCGGGACGGGAGTCCGGGCTGCGGCCGCGGCTGTGGCTGGGGTGGGGACGCGGGCCCGGTGGCGGTCGCGGCGCCGGGTGCGGTGCCGCGTTCCGCGGGCACGCCCGTGTCCCGGCCTGCGGGGCCGACCCGGCCGCGCAGGACGTCGGTGTGCAGTTCGCGCAGTGATGCCGAGGGCACCACGCCGAGGGTCTCGTCCAGCGCGGTCCGGAGGCGTTCGTACGCGAGCAGGGCCTCGGCCTGCCGGTCCGTCGCGCACAGGGCGCGGATCAGCAGGCCGACGGGCCGCTCGCGCAAGGGGTGCGCGTCGCACAGGGTCCGCAGTTCCAGGATCGTCCGCGCCGCGTGCCCGAGCGCGAGCTCGGCCTCGGCGTTGTCCTCGGCCGCGTTGATGTGGAGTTCCTCGAGCCGGCGGGCGGCGCGGGAGGCGAAGTCGTTGGCGGCGAAGTCCATGAGGGGTGCGCCGCGCCACAGGTCCAGGCACTCGGCCAGGGTGCCGCCGGCCTCGGTGGGTGACCCGGCGCGCAACTGCCTCCGGCCCAGCGCGGCGAGGTGCTCGAAGCGGTGGGTGTCGACCTGGTCCGGATCGGCCGTCAGTTCGTAGCCGCCGGATCGGGAGACGACGGTCAGGTCCTCGACGCCGTGCCGCCGCAGCGACTGCCGGGCGCGGGAGACCAGGCGGTGGAGGGCGCCGGAGCCGTCGCCGGGCGGGTCGTCCTCCCACAGGTCGTCGATGAGCGTTCCGGTGGGGACGAGCGTCCCGGGCGAGAGGGCCAGCCGTGCGAGCAGCATGGCGACCCGTCGGCCGCCGAGGGCGACGGGCCGGCCGCTCCCGTCCCGGATCTCGAAGGACCCCAGCATCGACACACGCACGGACGCCAGTGTCTCAGCTCGGCGATCAGCGATCGGCCAAAAAGTGTCTATGGAGGGCGAGTTGGCCGGATCGGCGGTCTTGCCGCGAACGTGAACCGGTCAGGTCCGGGGGCGATCCGGTCGGTTCGGCCGGATCGTGGCCGGAACGCCCCGGGTTCCGGGGCGCGGGGCACCGGACTCGGGATCCGGGACTCTTCTGTGAGGAACGGGAGGTGGGGTTTGTTCCCGCCCACCCACCCCTTGTGCCTCGCGCGGCGTCCGCGCGTGCCCGGTGGGGCGGCGTGACCAGTTCGTATGACTAATAGTGATGATTTGACGACACATCGGAGTTTCGTTGTAGCGTGCCGCCACAAGCAACGACCCCCGCCAGGTGCTGACAACACCTGCGGGGGTCTGACCAACGAGATCGAAAGCGCGATCCGATGGCTTCTGCCGATTTTAGCGTTTCCCCGTCCTCCTCCGCCCCGGCGATGGCCAAGCCCGGCTTCGGAAAGCGGACCGTTCCCGCCGAACGCCCTTGTCGGGCGGATGACTTCGCACATCTGCCCAGGCGTGAGGCGGCGATCGCCGCCTGGATCGACCGGCTCCCCGAGGGCGCTGCGATCGGCATCAAGGCGCTCGCGACCGAACTCGATTACGGCCCCTGCGCGTTGGGAACCGCCCTGAGGCGACTGGCCGAGGCCGGGCACTTGCGCCGCTTCAAGGAGCTGGTGCCGGGCGGCCACTGGGTGACCCGGACCCACTTCTCCCGCGAGCCGCACGACGACGCCTGGTGGGCGGCCTACCACCGGGGCTGCGACATGACGCGGTGGCAGGAGACCGCCGTGACGCCCGCCGGGAGCTCCGTCCCGACGACCGCCCCCGCACCCGTCGCGCAGACCGGCGACGCCGGGCCGACCCCCGAACGCCCCACCGAGCCGCCGGGAACGACCGACACCGCCACCCCCGGGCTCGTGCGGGGCGCCGATCCAGGCCGGGCGTACACCGTCCTGGCCCGCCTCGGTGAGACCGATCCCCGGATGACGCTCTCCGCCGCCGACTGCGCAGCCCTCGACCCCCTGGCCCGTGAGTGGCTGCGCAGGGGGACGAGCGGCGCACAGATGACCGTGGCCCTGACCGCGGGCCTGCCGGAGCGGGTCCACAGCCCGCGGGCGCTCGCCGAGAACCGGCTGACCGCGAAGATGCCACCGCTGCTCCCGTCGCCGGCCCCAGCAGCGGGCGAGGCGCCGGCCCGCGCCGCGCTGCTGTCGATGGAGTGCACGGTGTGCCGCGCGCCGGGATCACCGTCGGCGCTCCCCGGCGGACTCTGCCGCGACTGCCGCGAGCAGGCCGCCGGAAGATCACCGGCACCGGTCGACGCCCCCGAGGTCGAACGCGTCAGACGCCACGCAGCCACGGTCCGCGCCGGGCTGCGGAGCGGCCGGACGGCGGTGCGTGGCCCCGTCCCCGACCGGCGTGAGGCCCGCAGGGCCGATGCCTGACCATCCCGGAGCGTGATTCCGGTGGCGCAGCAGGACATCGGTCCCCCGGCCGGGTCACACTGGAGGCCACCGGGAGGAGGCGGAGGACATGAGTGTCGCGTACGAGTCGCACAGCGGACCCTGGACGGTCGATGACGTCCTCGCCCTGCCCGAGGATCCCCGGCACCGGATCGAGTTGGTGGGCGGTGCGCTGCTCATGACGCCCAACCCCGGGGTGCCCCACCAGCGGGTGAGCTACCGGTTGCGGGATCTTCTTCAACGAGCGGCGGATGCCTGCGACGCCGGCGTGGAGGTGCTGGAAGCGGTCAACCTGCCGGTTCCGGACGGGCTCCTGATCCCGGACATCGTCGTCGTGAACGCCGACTTCGCGGCGGACGCCGAGGTGACCGTCGATCCGCACGAGGTGCTCGTGGTCATCGAGATCCTGTCGCCGTCGACCCGGATCACGGATCTCAAGACGAAGCCCGCGCTCTACGCCGCGGCCGGTATCGCCGCGTACTGGCGTCTGGACCTGGTACCCATGCCGCGGCTGATCGTCAGCGAACTGCACCAGGGGACGTACGCCGACCGCCTCACCGCCCTCGCGGGGGCCACCACCCGCATCGGGCGGCCGTTCCCGTTCGACCTCGACCCGGCGGACCTCGCCCGCGCGCCCCGCTGACCGGCGCCGCAGAACCCCCGGACAAGCCGAGACCCCCGATCCGGGGTGCAGCCCGGTCCGGGGGTCTGGCGGTCGGGAGGCGGTGGGCGGCCGGGGCCGCCCACCGGTTCACCGGTCGCGGATCAGAACGCGGCCTCGTCCAGCTCCATCAGGGACTGGTCGACGGTCTCGGCGATCCCGCGCTGCACGGAGACGTCCGGCAGGATGTTCTGCGCGAAGAACTTCGCGGCAGCGATCTTGCCCTGGTAGAACGCCTTGTCCTTGGCGGACGCGCTCGGCAGCTTCTCGGCCGCCACGGCGGCGCCCTTGAGCAGCAGGTAGCCGACGACGACGTCACCGGAGGACATCAGCAGGCGCGTGGTGTTGAGGCCGACCTTGTAGATCGACTTCACGTCCTGCTCGGTGCCGGCCAGGTCGGTCAGCATGGCGCCGACGATCGCCTCGAGGTCCACCGCGGCCTTGGCCAGCTGGTCGCGGGCCGGGGCGAGGTCCTCGCCGCCCGGGGCCTCCGCCAGGAACTTCTTGATCTCGTCGGACAGGCCGGTCAGCGCCTGGCCCTGGTTCCGGACGATCTTGCGGAAGAAGTAGTCCTGGCCCTGGATCGCCGTGGTGCCCTCGTAGAGGGTGTCGATCTTGGCGTCCCGGATGTACTGCTCGATCGGGTACTCCTGCAGGTAGCCGGAGCCGCCGAAGGTCTGCAGGGACTGGGCGAGCTGCTCGTAGGACCGCTCGGAGCCGTAGCCCTTGACGATCGGCAGGAGCAGGTCGTTGAGGGCGTGCAGCTCCTTGGTGTCCTCGCCGCCGGCCTCCTTGAACGCGATCGCGTCCTGGATCGAGGCGGTGTAGAGGACCAGGGAGCGCATGCCCTCGGCGTACGCCTTCTGCGTCATCAGCGAGCGGCGCACGTCCGGGTGGTGCGTGATGGTGACCTTCGGCGCGGTCTTGTCCATGAACTGCGCCAGGTCCGGGCCCTGCACGCGCTCGGTGGCGTACTCGAGGGCGTTGAGATAGCCGGTGGAGAGGGTGGCGATGGCCTTCGTGCCGACCATCATCCGGGCGAACTCGATGATCATGAACATCTGGCGGATGCCGTCGTGCTTGTCACCGATCAGCCAGCCCTTGGCGGGGTGGCGGTCGCCGAACGTCATCTCGCACGTGTTGGACGCCTTGAGGCCCATCTTGTGCTCGACGTTGGTGGCGTACACGCCGTTGCGCTCGCCCAGTTCGCCGGTCTCGAAGTCGAACTCGTACTTCGGGACCATGAACAGCGACAGGCCCTTGGTGCCCGGTCCGGCGCCCTCGGGGCGGGCCAGCACGTAGTGGATGATGTTCTCGGCCATGTCGTGCTCACCCGAGGTGATGAAGCGCTTCACGCCCTCGATGTGCCAGGAGCCGTCCTCCTGCTGCACGGCCTTGGTGCGGCCGGCGCCGACGTCCGAACCGGCGTCCGGCTCGGTGAGGACCATGGTCGAGCCCCACTGCTTGTCGACCGCGAGCTGCGCGATGTGCTTCTGCGTCTCGTTGCCCTCGGTGTGCAGGATGCCGGCGAACGCCGGGCCGGAGGCGTACATCCAGATCGCCGGGTTGGCGCCGAGGATCAGCTCCGCGTAGGACCAGATCAGGGTGGACGGCGCGGGGGTGCCGCCGATCTCCTCCGGCAGGCCCAGACGCCAGTACTCGGAGTCCATGAAGGCCTGGAAGCTCTTCTTGAAGCTCGCCGGGATCGGCGCGGTGTTCGTCTCGGGGTCGAAGACCGGCGGGTTGCGGTCGGCGTCCGCGTAGGACGCGGCCAGGTCGTTCTCGGCGAGACGGGCGAGCTCCTCGAGCACGCTCTTCGCGGTGTCGACGTCCATCTCCGCGAACGGGCCGGTGCCGTACAGCTTGTCGCGCCCGAGGACCTCGAAGAGGTTGAACTCGATGTCGCGGAGATTCGACTTGTAGTGCCCCATGGCGACGGCTCCGTAAGACTCGGAAGACAGGGTCCGGTAGTGCGTACCAATCGGTAATCTCCATGATGCTACCCGTCGGTAATAAGAAGCAACCCCCTTCCCGGTCACTGTGACGGAGCTCTAGCCGGGCCCGTCCGGTATCCGTGGTGCGTGGGCCGTGGCGGGAAACGGCACCCGCACCGGCGGCCCCCCTCCGCGCCCGGATGTGACTCAGTACTCTTTGGCGCATGTACGGCTACGACCAGAACGCGAGCGCCGGCCACCAGCACTACGGCGCCACGCAGCCCCCGCCCGGGCCCGGAGGTTACGGGGGCCAGCCGCACTACCCGGAGCCGTCGCCGCCCTCGCTCGCCGACGCGGTGCGGGCCTTCACCACCGGCTCGACCTCGGCGGAGGAGTTCCAGCAGGTCTTCTCCACGTCGAAGGTCTACTGCCCCCGCGGGGAGGGGCCCGGTTTCCTCGCCCTGCACAACACCCAGCAGCCGGTGATCCCGATGTTCACCTCGCTCAAGGAGCTGCGCCGGTACGCGGGCAAGGAGTCCAAGTACTTCGTCATCACCGGCGCCGAGGTCCTCGACCTGCTGCCGACGGGCTACGGCTTCGTCCTCGACATGGAGGGCGAGCACCGGATGGTCTTCGACGCCCGGTCCGTGGAGGAGATGGTCGACTTCGCCATGCGGCACATGTACGGCTGAGCCGTTTCGTCGCCGGGGCGGTCGACCGGTCGTGCCTCCGGGCCTCACCCACGCGGGTGGGGCCCGTTCGCGTTCCCGGGGCGCCGGCCGGTCGCGCCGGGGTGGCTCGGGTGGTCCGGGAATGAACGGCCCCTTGCATGATGTTCACCATTCAACTAAATTCGAGGCGACGCCGAGGAGGCCCGCATGCCCGCAGTGACCGTTGAGAACCCGTTGACCCTGCCGCGCGTCGCCCGGCCCGGCGACGGTGCCGCCCCGCGACCCGTACTCGCCGTCTCGACCGCTCCCAGCGGCTTCGAGGGGGAGGGCTTCCCGGTCCGCCGGGCGTTCGCCGGTATCGACTACCAGCACCTCGACCCGTTCATCATGATGGACCAGATGGGTGAGGTGGAGTACGCCCCCGGCGAGCCCAAGGGCACGCCCTGGCACCCGCACCGCGGCTTCGAGACCGTCACCTACCTGATCGACGGCACCTTCGTGCACCAGGACTCGCACGGTGGCGGCGGAACCATCAACGGCGGCGACACCCAGTGGATGACGGCCGGCAGCGGCCTGCTCCACATCGAGGCGCCGCCGGAGTCGCTCGTCGTGAGCGGCGGCCTGTTCCACGGCCTCCAACTGTGGGTGAACCTGCCGCGCAAGGACAAGTTGATGCCGCCGAAGTACCAGGACATCGGCGGCGGCAACGTCACCCTGCTGACCTCGCACGACGGCGGCGCGCTGCTCCGCGTGATCGCCGGCGACGTCGACGGCCACCAGGGGCCGGGTCGCACCCACACGCCGATCGTGATGATCCACGCGACGCTGAACCCCGGCGCCGAACTCACCCTGCCCTGGCGGTCCGACTTCAACGCCCTCGCCTACGGCCTGGCCGGAGGCGGCACCGCCGGGGACCGCGCCTTCCGCACCGGGCAGTCGGTCGTGTTCGGCAAGGGCGACTCGATCACCGTCCGGGCCGACGAGAGCCAGGAGTCCCGCAGCCCCAACTTCGAGGTGGTGCTGCTCGGCGGGCAGCCGATCCGCGAACCGATGATGCAGTACGGGCCGTTCGTCATGAACACCCGCGCCGAACTCGCCCAGGCCTTCGACGACTTCAAGGCCGGACGCCTCGGCTCCGTCCCCGCCGGCCAGTAGCCACGGGCCGGGAGCCCGTCACCGGCAGCCGTCACCCGGCCGGACCGCGTACCCGCGCGGACCGGCCGGGTCTCTGATGAGCTGAAACGGTGCCGAGCGACCCCGGGCCACCGCAGCCGCTGCTGCCCCGAACAGTACGCCGCACGGCGGCATGGTGCGCCGTGGTGCTGCTGGTCGCCGCGGTGGCCGGCCTGGTCGTCTGGCTGTGCGTCACACTGCGCGCAGCCGTCACCCCGGTGCTCCTCGCCCTCCTCGGGACCGCCCTGCTCGGGCCGCTCAACCGCCGACTGATCCACCTGAGGATGAAACGGTCCCTGGCCGCAGCCCTGACCTGCACCGTCCTGGTCGCCGTCGTCGGCGGAGCCGGGTTCATCGTCGTCAACGCCCTGCTCGATACCGGCGACCAGATCCTCGACTCCCTCGAACACGTCGCCCGCCAGCTCGAGGACAGCTTCCGGCCCGCCGGCTCCTCACTCGAGGACATCGCGTCCAACGCCAAGGACCTCTTCAGCAAGTTCGGCGGGGCCGCGGCCTCCGGGCTCATCTCCGGCATCGGCCTGGTCGGCCAGCTGATCGCCGTCGCCGTGCTGGCGCTGCTGCTCACCTTCTTCTTCCTGCGCGACGGCCACCGGCTCCCCGGACTGCTCCATTCGATCGCCCCCGGCGCCACGGGGCGGAGGCTGGAAGCCATGGCCCGGCAGTCGTTCGAGGCCGTCGAGGGCTTCATGCGCGGCACCACCCTCATCGCGCTCATCGACGCCGTCCTCATCGCCGCGGGGCTGCTGATCCTCCGGGTCCCCGGGGCCGTCGGGCTCGGCGCCCTCGTCTTCGTCGGCGCCTACATCCCCTACCTCGGCGCGTTCATCTCAGGGGCGCTCTCGGTGCTCGTGGCGCTGGCCGAACGGGGATTCGCCATCGCGCTGTGGGCCGTCGGCATCGTGCTCGCCGTGCAACTGCTGGAGGGGCACGTGCTCCAGCCCGTCATCCAGAGCCGGACCGTCCGCATGCACCCGGCCACGGTCCTGGTGGCCATCACCGCGGGCGCGAGCCTCGCCGGAATCCTCGGCATGCTGCTCGCCGTGCCGCTCACCGCGGCGGTTCTGGGGATCGTCCGGGAACTGCACCATCACGGCATGGCAATGGCCGGAACGACCGGCTCCGGCCCCGCGGAACCGGGCTCCGACACGCCCTCGTAGATCTCGAACCAGATGCACTTCCCCTCGCCCCGCGGATCCACGCCCCACGCGTGCGCCAGCAACTCCAGCATCATCAGCCCGCGCCCCGACGAGGCCATCTCGCCCGGCTGACGGCGGCGCGGCAGCTCGTCGCTCGGATCCGCCACGTCCACCCGAAGCCGGCGGTCGCCCCGGCTTCCGATCATCTCCGCGACGAGCATCGCGTCCCCGTCGGTGTGCAGCAGAACGTTCGTGACCATCTCGGACAGCAACAGCACGGCCGCGTCGACCTGCTCGACGTCGCTCCAGTCGTGCATCAGCTGCCTCAGCTGCCCGCGGACGACCGACACGCGCGTGTGCTCGGCCTGCGGGACCGTCAGAACCGTGCGGCGGGCCGGGTGCAGCTGCCTGACGGGCTCCGGCTCCGACCCGGCCGGGACCGCGTCCCGGCCGAGCAGCAGGAGAGCGATGTCGTCCTCGCGCCGATCGGAGAGCGGACCCGTCGTGTGGTGCGACGACGGGCCGTGGACGTCCGAGACGAGCGCGTCGGCCAGCTGCTCCAGTTGCTCCCCGCAGTGTGCGTCGATGGTCGCGTGCAGCCGTGCCCACCCGGTGTCCAGGTCGTGACCGCCCGTCTCGATCAGCCCGTCCGTGCAGACCAGCATCAGCTCGCCGGGCTCCAGCACCAGCCGGGTCGTCGGGTAGTCGGTGTCCGGCTCGATCCCCAGCGGCAGGCCGCCCGCGGTGGGCCGCACCAGCAGGGTGCCGTCGGTCAGCCGGGTCGCCGGATCCGGGTGACCGGCCCGCGCGATGTCGAGGGTCCCGGTGGCCGGGTCGACCTCGATGTAGAGGCAGGTGGCGAACCGCGGGTCGACGTCGGCTGCCGGATCCGCATCCTCCTGCTGGTGGAGGAGACCGGCGAGAAAACGGGACGCCCTGGCGAGCACCGCATCCGGGTGGTGGCCCTCGGAGGCGTAGGCGCGCAGGGCGATCCGCAACTGTCCCATGAGTCCGGCGGCCCGTACGTCGTGGCCCTGCACGTCGCCGATCACCAGGGCGATCCGGCCCGACGGCAGGGGGATCATGTCGTACCAGTCGCCCCCGATCTCCAGCCCGCCGCCGGTGGGGACGTACCGGGCAGCCACCTGCATCCCCTCGATGTCCGGCTCGACGGTGGGCATCATGCTGCGCTGCAGGCCGAGGGAGAGCTCCTGCTCGGACTCGCGGGCCGCGGTCCGCGACAGGGCGTGGGCGAGCATGCGGGCGACCGTGGTCAGGATCGATCGTTCGTCGGGGGTGAACCGCACCGGATCGCTGAAGGCGGCCATCCACGCGCCGATGGTCCTCCCGCCCGCGACCAGCGGCACATACGCCCACGAGAGCCGGCCGTAGCTCTCGACGAGCGGCCACACGGCGGGGAAGCGGGCCCGGTAGTCGTCGGAGGAGGGGAGGTAGACGACCCGGCCGGTCCGCACCACCTCACAGGCCGGGTAGTCGGCGTCCAGCGGCATGTCGGCGAACGGGCGCTCGTCGTAGCCGTCGTAGCCGTGGTAGCCGATGATCCGCAGGTGGTCGCCCTCGACCCCGAAGACGGCCTGCCCGTCGGGAGTGAAGCCGGGCATCGAGAGGCCGGCCGTCACCCGGAGGATCTCGGTGGTGGAGCGGGCCTCGGCCAGGGCGCGTCCGGCGTCGAGCAGGAACGCCTCCCGCGAGCGCCGCCAGTCGCCCCGGACCTGGCCCGTGGTCGTTCCGGGCTGCGGATCGGGCACCTCCTGCATCGTGCCGACCAGCAGCAGCGACTCCCCCTGCAGGCGCGGCAGGGAGCGGGAGCGCACCACCCGCACGACCTCGTTCTCCGGGTTCACGATGCGCAGCGTGCCCTCGGCGAGGGTGCCCTCGGCGAGGGCGAGATCGACGACGTTCTTGATCTCGGCCCAGTCGACGGGATGGAAATGGGCACGCACGCTGGCCTCGTCCATCACCGTGGGAATCGGCGGAAGCTCCAGCAACCGGGCGGACTCCGCATCGAACGTCGTCGTGCCGGAGGCGCTGTCCCAGCTCCAGACGCCGGTGGCCACCGCGCTCAGAACGTTCTCCATGCGCATGCTGTCACTTTATGGCGATTTAACTCCTTTTGACGAGCGGCCGCCGGTGAGGCCGGTACCGGTACGCTTGCACACGGCCCCGTGAGCGGCCCGCACCAGGCCCGGCAAGGGCGCCCCACCTCGATCCGACGACTTGGATGAACGATGCATCGGTACCGGTCCCACACCTGCGGCGAGCTCCGTGCCGCTGACGTCGACACCGACGTACGCCTGAGCGGCTGGCTTCACAACCGGCGCAATCTGGGCGGCATCCTCTTCATCGATCTGCGCGACCACCACGGTCTCGTGCAGCTGGTCGTCCGGCCCGACACCGACGTCAACGAGAAGCTGAGCCACCTCACCAAGGAGACCGTCGTCCGTGTCGACGGCAAGGTGCTGGCGCGCGGCGCGGACAACGTCAACCCCGAGCTTCCCACCGGTGAGATCGAGGTCGAGGTCACCGACGTCGAGGTGCTGGGGGCGGCCGAGCACCTGCCCTTCACCGTCTTCCCCGAGGACGGCGTGAACGAGGAGCGGCGCCTCGAGTACCGCTTCCTCGACCTGCGCCGCGAGCGCATGCACCGCAACATCATGCTGCGGTCCGCCGTCGTCGCGACGCTGCGTGAGGAGATGACCGCGCTCGGCTTCAACGAGATGACGACGCCGATCCTCTCCGCGACCAGTCCCGAGGGCGCCCGCGACTTCCTGGTGCCCTCGCGCCTGCACGCCGGACGGTTCTACGCGCTGCCGCAGGCCCCGCAGCAGTTCAAGCAGCTGCTGATGATCGCCGGCTTCGACCGCTACTTCCAGATCGCGCCGTGCTTCCGAGACGAGGACGCCCGCGCCGACCGCTCGCCGGGCGAGTTCTACCAGCTCGACGTCGAGATGAGCTTCGTCGAGCAGGAGGATGTCTTCCAGGTCATCGAGAAGGTGATGACCGACCTGTTCAACAAGTTCGGCAACGGCCGCGAGTGCACCTCGCCGTTCCCGCGCATCCCCTACCGCGAGGCGATGCTGCGCTACGGCTCGGACAAGCCGGACCTGCGGGCGCAGCTCGAGCTGGTCGACGTCTCGCACATCTTCGCCGACTCCGGCTTCAAGGCGTTCGCCGGCAAGCACGTGCGGGCGCTGCCGGTGCCGGACACCGCGGGCCAGTCGCGGAAGTTCTTCGACGGCATGGGCGAGTTCGCCGTCGAGCAGGGCGCCAAGGGCCTGGCCTGGGTGCGCATCGGCGACAACAACGAGCTGACCGGCCCGATCGCCAAGTTCCTCACCGAGCAGGACGTCGAGAAGCTCATCGCCGAGCTGGGCGGCAAGCCCGGCACCTCCGTCTTCTTCGGCGCCGGCGAGTTCGACGAGGTCTCGAAGATCATGGGCGCGGTGCGGGTCGAGGCCGCCAGGCGCGCCGGCCACTTCGAGGAGAACGTCTTCCGGTTCTGCTGGATCGTCGACTTCCCGATGTTCGAGAAGAACGAGGACACCGGGCAGATCGAGTTCTCCCACAACCCGTTCTCGATGCCGCAGGGCGGCCTCGAGGCGCTGGAGACCAAGGACCCGCTGGACATCCTCGCCTGGCAGTATGACATCGTCTGCAACGGCGTCGAGCTGTCCTCCGGCGCGATCCGTAACCACGAGCCTGCCGTGATGTACAAGGCGTTCGAGATCGCCGGGTACTCCAACGAGGACGTGGAGAACGAGTTCGGCGGGATGCTGCGCGCGTTCAAGTTCGGTGCCCCGCCGCACGGCGGCATCGCCCCGGGCGTGGACCGCATCGTGATGCTGCTGGCCGACGAGCCGAACATCCGCGAGACGATCGCGTTCCCGCTCAACGGCAACGCGCAGGACCTGCTGATGGGCGCGCCGAGCGAGGTCGACGAGGCCCGGCTCAAGGAGCTGCACCTCAGCATCCGCAAGCCTGCGGCGAAGCCGGCGAAGTAGCGCCCGGACCGGCGCGCGACAGCGAAGGCTCCCGGAGGCCCCTCGAAGAGGGGCGCCGGGAGCCTTCGGGTGCAGGGGGTGCCGTCCTTGAGGACGTTGTTCTGCGGAAACCTCAGCTGATGATCTCGACGGGACAGCGAACTCCTGAGGCGCGTGCCATCCGCCCGTCGGCAGTGACGAGAGTGCAGTCGTACGCCTCCGCTGCGGCCACGTAGGCCGCGTCGTAGGTGGTGAGGTTGCCGGCGAGCTCCCACATGCGCGGCAGGAGAACCCGGGTCAGCGGGACCACCGGGTCGAGGCGGGCGAGGGCGAGCATCGCGTCCTGGGCCTGGCCGGGGGTGATCTTGCCGCCCAGCAGATTGCCGCGGATCACCGAGGCCACCTCGACGGTCCAGTGTTCGGGAGAGACCCATCGGCTGTCCGCTGCCAACGCCGCCCGGCAACGGTCACCGGTCGTGCCCTCGTCTAGCAGCGAGAAGGCGTAGACGGAGGCGTCGACGACGATCACTCGGCTTCTCCGATGGGTGAGTCGAGAGTCCTGTCCCGCTCGCTTCTGCTGTGCTCGAGGGCACCCACGACGTCGCCCGTCGTCAGCCGGGTGCCGTGCCGCTTGGCAGAGAACTGCTCCAGGACCGCGAGGTTGTCGCGCCTTCGCACCTCGTCATTGATCAGGTCGAAGAGGTAGGTCTGGAGTGACTGCCCGCGCTCGGCCGCTATGGCCGCCAGGCGGTCACGGATGTCTTCGGGAACATCGCGGATCTGGAGAGCCACCATGCATGCAAGAGTACATGCAGTGCTCCTTGGGTGCGACGTACCGCTCTGCGGGACGGCCGCTGTCGCGTTCGGGCGGGGGGACGTTGTAGCGGGCCGCCTATGCCGGCAGAGATTCCCGTCCCTGCAAGGAGCTTCGTCGTGAACGTCGCGTTGTGGATCGCGTAGGTCCTGCTGGCCGCCGTTTTCCTGGTGTCCGGCGTGCTCAAGGTGAGCATGCCGAAGGACCGCCTGATCGAGTCCGGCCAGACAGGAGTGGCGCCATTCCCGCCCGCGGTGATCAAGGCGACCGCGACCTGTGAACTGTTCGCGGTGGCGGGGCTGATCCTGCCCTGGGCCATCGGCATCGCGGCGGCGCTGACCCCCCTCGCGGCGTGTGGTCTGGCGTTCGTGATGCTGGGCGCCGTCACCAGTCACACCTCGCTGCTGCGTGCCGACCGGGCCGCCGGGCGCGGCTCGGCGGAGGCGCGGAACGTCGCCGTGAACCTGCTGATCCTCGCCCCGTGCCTGTTCGTCGCGGCCGGGCGGTTCTGACGGCGCCCGTTTCCGGGAGGCGAGGCCACGTGGCTGAGTGGCAGCGCTGAATATGCGCTATTTTGCATGCATGGCCACTGTGCAGATCAGAAACCTGGACGACCGCGCCTACGACATACTGCGCCGGCGTGCGGCCGACTCGGGGCGCTCTCTTCAGGAGTACCTGCGCACCCGGCTGGAGGAAGAAGCGGCGCGGCCCACGCTCGACGAGGCGCTGGCGGCCGCTCGCTCGGAGCTGAGCGGCGAGGTGTCGATGGACGCCATCGTGGCCGTGCAGCATGAGGACCGTGGCGAATGATCGTTGTCGACAACTCGGTCCTCGTCTCTGCCCTGGTGGACGGCGGGCCCACCGGAAAGGCTTGTGCTGCCCGGCTGTCCGGAGAACGGCTCGTCGCACCCGACGTGATCGATCTCGAAGCCGCCAACGCTCTGCGCGGACTGCTGCTCGGCCGGAAGATCACGGGAAGGGAGGCGAGCCGAGCGATCGAAACGCTGGCGGTTCTTCCCATCGAGCGAGTGCCGCACGGCGCTCTGCTGCCCGGAGTCTGGCAACTGCGCCACAACTACACGCCGTACGACGCCGCCTACGTGGCTCTCGCCGAGCATCTGCACACGTCCCTGGTCACGGGTGACGCCCGGCTGCACCGAGCCAACGGCGCTCGGTGCCCGATCGAGCTGATCCGCTGAGGCCGGGCGAGGAGTGCTCCCGGAAACGTGCGGAGGCCCGGAACCGAACGGTTCCGGGCCTCCGCACGGGACGGATCAGGCGGTGTCGGCCGCTTCTTCGCCGCCGAAGCGCTCGCGGTAGGACGCCAGCTCCTCCTCGGTGATCTTGGCGAAGAGCACCGGCGGGACAGCGAAGGGGGTGCCCGCAGGAACGGAGCGGAGTGCCCGCGCCTCCTCGGCGGTGACCCAGCGGGCGTTGTCCGACTCGAGCTGGAAAGCGGACCGCATCGCCTTCGCGGACGAGGGGATGAAGGGCTCCGAGACCACCGAGTAGAGGTGGATGAGGTTCATCGCGGTCCGCAGGGTCAAGGCAGCGGCGTCCTGGTCGGTCTTGATCTCCAACCAGGGGGCCTTCTCCTCCAGGTAGGAGTTACCCGCGCTCCACAGGGTGCGCAGAGCGTGCGCCGCCTTGCGGAACTGCAGGGCTTCCATGTGGCTCTCGTACTCGGTGAGCAGTTCCGCGATCTGCTCGCCCAGGCGGTGCTCGGCCTCTCCTGCATCGGCACCGGCCGGCACCTCGTCACCGAAGCGCTTGCGGGAGAAGGACAGGACGCGGTTGACGAAGTTGCCGAGGGTGTCCGCGAGGTCCTTGTTGACCACCGAGGAGAACAGTTCCCAGGAGAAGGACGTGTCGTCCGACTCCGGCGCGTTCGCCATCAGGAAATAGCGCCAGTAGTCGGACGGCAGCAGCTCCAGGGCCGCGTCCGTGAAGATGCCGCGCTTCTGCGACGTCGAGAACTTACCGCCGTAGTAGTTCAGCCAGTTGAAGGCCTTGACGTAGTCGACCTTCTTCCACCGGTCGCGGGTGCCCAGGAGTGTCGCCGGGAACATCACCGTGTGGAACGGGACGTTGTCCTTCGCCATGAACTCCGTGTAGCGGACAGTGGTGTCGGCGTCGTACCACCAGGACTTCCAGTCCCGGGTCTCGCCGTCGGGGGCTGCGTCCGCCCACTCCTTCGTCGCCGCGATGTACTCGATCGGCGCGTCGAACCAGACGTAGAAGACCTTGCCCTCCGCCGCCAGGTCCGGCCACGTGTCGGCGGGAACCGGAACGCCCCAGTCCAGGTCCCGGGTGATGGACCGGTCCTGGAGCCCCTCGGTCAGCCACTTGCGGGCGATGGAGGAGGCGAGCGTCGGCCAGTCCTTGCCGTGCTCGGCCACCCAGGCGTCGACTTCGTCCGCCAGCTTGGACTGGAGGAGGAAGAGGTGCTTCGTGTCCCGGATCTCCAGATCGCTGCTGCCGCTGATCGCGGAGCGAGCGTCGATGAGGTCCGTCGGGTCCAGCACGCGGGTGCAGTTCTCGCACTGGTCGCCGCGGGCCTTGTCGTATCCGCAGTGCGGACAGGTGCCGACGATGTATCGGTCCGGCAGAAAGCGGTCGTCGGTGATCGAGAAGACCTGGCGGATCGCCCGCTCCTCGATGAACCCGTTGGCCTTCAGCTCACGGGCGATCGTCTGGGTGATCTCGACGTTCTGCGGCGAGGAACTGCGGCCGAAGTGGTCGAAGTCGAGGGCGAAGCCGTCGTAGATGGCCTTCTGGGCGTCGTGCTGCTGAGCGCAGAATTCGGCAACCGGGAGGCCGGCCTCCTTGGCGGCCAGTTCGGCCGGCGTGCCGTGCTCGTCGGTGGCGCAGATGTAGAGGACGTCGTTGCCGCGCTGGCGCAGATAGCGCGCGTACACGTCAGCCGGGAGCATGGACCCCACCATGTTGCCCAGGTGCTTGATCCCGTTGATGTACGGAAGGGCGCTGGTGATGAGATGTCGAGCCATTGCCGGCTGCTCCCAGGTCGTTACGCGGAGTGAGGTCGCAGTGCATCGGGGCGACGCTACGGACGGTCAACATCGTACTGGACCCCCGGGAGGCGGCCGCGCCCCCTTTTCCACCAGGCGAGATCCCGGGGAAAAGGGGGCGACGTGGGCTCTGTCGCCATCCAGCGGTCAGCGCAGGATGTCCGCGTCCTTCACCTCGGCGAGCCACTCGGGGAACTCCACCAGCAGCTGCTGGAACAGCTCGTCGTCGGCGAGTTCCCGCGGCTCGAGGCCGGCGTGGAAGAAGCCCGTGTTGTCGACGGGCCGCTTCTCCGGGACGGTCAGGTTGTCCAGTTTGCGCAGGAAGTCCAAGCCCTTGGCCTCCGGGTCGCCGAAGCCCGTGAACTGCCAGAAGATCGGCAGCGACGCGGCCTGGCACAGCGCCTTCTCGGCGGCCGGCTTGCTGGTGGGCGCACCGTCGACCTGGAAGACGACGATCGCCGGGTCCTTCGACCCCGACTTCTCGTAGTGCTCCACCACCGCCTGGACGGCCAGGTGGTAGTTGGTGCGGCCCATGTGGCCGAGGTCGTTGTGCAGCGCCTCCACGCGCCCGGCGTGGTCGTCGAGGGCGATGTCGGCGACGCCGTCGACGTCCGTGGAGAAGAACACCACGGGCAGGACGCCGGAGTCGTCGAGGTTCGCCGCCAGCGCGTGCACCCGGTCGGCGAAGTGCTGGACGGTGCCGTCCTTGTAGTAGCGGCGCATGGAGCCGGAGCGGTCCAGCACCAGGTAGACGGTGGCACGCCGGCCGGTCAGGCCCTGCTTCGCCAGGCCGGCCTCGGCAGTGCGGGCCAGGTCCAGCAGTGCGGGCGCCTGCGCCTCCACCCGAGCGAGCACGCCCGTGCTGCCGGAGGTGGACGTGCCGACCGCGGCGACGGGCTCGGGCTCAGCGGTCGCGGCCGGCTCCGCAGCAGCGACCGGCTCGGGCTCGGTCGCCGGGGCCGGGATCTCGGCGGCCGGGGCGACCGGCTCGGGCGCCTGCGCCTCGTCGGCGGTGCCGGGGTCGGCGGGCGGC
>NZ_JAMQGM010000023.1 GCF_023703325.1 Streptomyces meridianus | reverse complement strand
GAAGGCCGTGTTCCCCGCCGCAACGGCGGGGAACACGGCCTTCGCACACAGGCGCGGGGTGACCGCCGCCCCCGGCTCGGGGCCGGGGGCGGCGGACGGGCTCAGTGCCGTGGCCGCTTGAACCAGGCGGCCGTCTGCGACTGGAGCATCGCGGCGAGGATGACAGCGCCGACGGCTATGCCGATGACGGCCCCGATCGCCCCGGCCGGAGTGCCCTGGACCAGGTTGAACAGGCTGCCCACGATCCCGAGCGAGGCGTAGACGATCGTCGTGACGCGTACGCCGTTGCCGCCGCTGCCGAACTTCGCGGCGAGGACGATGACGAGCACCGCAAGGGCCAGCAGGACGACGACCGCCACCATGCCGATCCCGGCCGCCGCGTCACCCGCCGGGCCCGAACCAAGGCCGGTGTCGGCGCTGTTGAGCGCGGTCAGGCCGACGGCGGCGGCGATGCCGCCGATGAGCTGGAGGCCGCCGATGACAAACAGCAGGACGCGGGCCGCCTTGGCGAGCCCGGGCAGTTCCGTCGGAATGTACGCACCGCCGGCGTAGCCCGGGTGGCCCGGGTACCCCGGATGCCCCTGCCCCTGCGGCTGGACCTGCGGCTGGTGCTGCGGGGGGAAGCCGTACGGCTGCTGTCCCGGCTGCGGGTATCCGTAGGGCTGCGGCTGTCTCTGTCCCTGCGGGTAGTCGTAGGGCTGGGCCGGCTGCTGGCCCGGTGGCGGGCCGCCATAGGGGTTGTTGGAGTCGGGGTGGCTCATGGCCGGGTTCCTCCGTTGCGCCTTCAGGGACGGCGCGGACCGCCCAGAGGCAGGAGTTGTGCAAGCGGCCCACCCCCGGTGCCGCGACACTGGGAGCCATCGTGGAGGCTGCCTCCCACGTTGTCCAGCGTTGTCCCGCCAAGATCCGTGAACGGAGCAAATGGGCACCGGGGTCAGGGCCTTCGGGGGTCCCGAATGGCCCGAGGTGGGGCTTCTCAGCGGGTTCGCACGACGACCGAGCTGATGATCTTGTCCGCGAACGTCTGCTTCTTGGCGTCCCACAGCGGCCAGAGCCAGCCGAGGTAGCAGGCCATGTTGTCGAGGATGTGGCAGAGCTTGCGGACGAACGCCATGCCGAAGCCGAGCGGACGGCCGTCGGCTTCGCGCAGCACCGCGATGTTGAGCGCCTTCTTGCCCGGGGTCTGCCCGGTCGTGCCCTCCTGGTACAGCACCCACAGGCCGAGGCCGACGGCCGCGAGGGTGCCGAGCAGGTAGAGGACGACGCCCGCGGTCTCGACGCCGCCGGGCTCGTAACTGCCGGTCGCCGCGTCGTAGTTCGGCTGGGTCACGAACGCCGTGGCCGCGATCACGAAGAACAGCATCGGGGCGACGCCGACGATCAGGGCGTCGAGCAGGTAGGCACCGGCGCGCGCTCCCCAGCTCGCGAACGGCGGCATCATGCCGGGCTGCTGGTAGCCGCCGCCCGGGTAGCCGTAACCCTGCGGGGGCATCCCCTGCTGCGGGTAGCCGTAGCCCTGCTGGGGCATGCCGGGTGCCTGCGGCGGGACGCCGGGCTGCTGCGGGTAGCCGTAGCCCCCCTGCTGCGGCATGCCGGGCTGCTGGGGCATGCCGGGCTGCTGTCCGGGTCCGGGGCCCTGCGGGGGGACGCCGGGCTGCTGCGGGTAGCCGTAACCGGGCTGGCCCCCGTACGGGTTGCTGGGGTTGGGCGGGTAACTCACGTGCGATCCTCCGAGGGGATGCGTGCTGGACAGTGACTGACGAGGGCTGCGCCGCGGGCCCGGGGGCCTACCCGGCACCCGGGGCGGGGAGCCCCAACCGGTGAAGCTGCCACCCCCACGCCGCGGCGAGAGCCGCCGCGACGATGACGCCCCGGCCCCGGGGTGACGTCCGCCACCACCAGCGCCCGAGGCCGAGCGGGGCGAGCAGGAGGCCCAGCCCCGCGACCGCGGTGACCGGATTCGCCGCCAGGGCGGCCCCCCAGTCGCCCCGGCCGAGTTCGATGAAAACCGTGGTGCTCCCGCACAGCGGGCAGGGAACGCCGGTCAACCACCGCAGCGGGCACAGCACCCCGGGGTCGTGCGCCGCATGCAGCCGGGCGACCGCGACCGCTGCCACTGCGGCGGCGGACCCGCGCACCGCGATCCGGGCGAGCGCCCGGGACATCGGGATCCGGGCAGGCGCGCCAACGGGGGAGGTGTGGTCCGATGCGGGGTCCGACGCGGACGGGGCGCCGCCGGGGGCAGGAGCCGTCATGAGTGCGGGGCGCAACGGAGAGAGCCCCGCACGGGCGGCCGCGGCCCGGGGACAGCCGTGGCGCCGGGAACCGGTGGTTCGCTCCAGCGCTCCGGCCGGCCGGCGCGAACGGGCCGGTTCCGGAATCCGTGCAGGCGCGGCGTGCGGTACGGATCGCTCACGTTCTTCCCCCGGTTCGGTGCCTCCACCGCTCGACGTCGTCGTGCGCAGGCTCCTGGCTGTGCGGTCACATCGTCGTTGCTGTGCGTGCTCCGTGTCCAGCGGGGTTCCGCGCTGTGCCGAATTCGTGACCCGGGCCGCCGCGGGGGCTGTCCACTGGTCGGTTCCCACCAGCAGGACCTCGTCGGCCGCATGGGAGGATGGACCCATGACCGCCCAGATTCTCGATGGCAAGGCCACCGCAGCCGCGATCAAGACTGAGCTCGCCGGCCGGGTGGAGACCCTCAGGGCCCGGGGCATCACGCCGGGGCTCGGCACACTGCTGGTCGGTGACGATCCCGGCAGCCGCTGGTACGTCGACGGCAAGCACCGGGACTGCGCGCAGATCGGCATCGCCTCCATCCAGCGCGAGCTGCCGGAGACCGCGACGCAGGAGGAGATCGAGGCGGTCGTCCACGAGCTGAACGAGGACCCGGCCTGCACCGGTTACATCGTCCAACTCCCGCTTCCCAAGGGCATCGACACCAACCGGGTGCTGGAACTCATCGACCCGGCCAAGGACGCCGACGGCCTCGCACCGATGAGCCTCGGCAAGCTCGTGCTCAACCAGGCCGGGCCGCTGCCGTGCACGCCGAACGGCATCGTGCAGTTGCTGCGCCGTCACGACGTCGCACTGAACGGCGCGCACGTGGTCGTCATCGGCCGGGGCATCACCGTCGGCCGGTCGATCGGACTGCTGCTGACCCGCCGCTCGGAGAACGCGACCGTCACCCTGTGCCACACGGGGACCCGCGACCTCGGGTCGCTGCTGCGGCAGGCCGACATCGTCGTGGCCGCGGCGGGGTCCCCGCACATCGTCAAGCCCGAGGACGTCAAGCCGGGCGCGGCCGTCCTCGACGTGGGCGTCAGCCGTGACGAGCACGGGAAGATCGTCGGCGACGTGCACCCGGGCGTGGCCGAGGTGGCGGCGTGGGTCTCGCCGAACCCGGGCGGTGTGGGGCCGATGACCCGCGCCCTGCTGCTGCAGAACGTTGTCGACGCCGCCGAGGCCACCGGACTCCGGACCGGCGACGGCCGGGGCTGACGGGGAAGGGACTGCTCGTCATGGGTACCGAAGCACACGCGACCCGGGCGGAAACGGACGAGGCGCCGGGCAGCGGCCCGGTGCAGGAGCCGTCCCGGACGACCCGCCGGTTCCCCCGGCTCACCCGGACCACGGCGCGTCCCGAGGGCGGCGGCCGTGCCGCGCCCGGCGACGCTCCGGCCCCGGCGCGCCAGTGGCCGCTGCTGGCTGTGGCGGGCGGCGCCGCACTCGGGCTGCTCGTCGTGGTCCTCGGGGCACCGAGGATCGGAACCCTGCTGGTCGGCCTGGCACTGATCGGCGGCGCGGTGCTGCGCTGGGCACGACCGTCGGTCGGCATGCTCGCGGTCCGGTCGCGGTTCACCGACATCCTCACCTACGGGGTGCTCGGCACGGCGATCCTGCTGCTGTCGCTGATGATCCAGCCGAAGCCATGGCTGGACATTCCCTGGCTGAAGGATCTCGTCCACCTGACCGTCCGCTGAGCGCACCGCCGCGGCTGTGCAGCAGGGCCTCACCGGGGCCCCACGGCGGTCGGCCGCGGTCGCGTCACCAACCCTCTGCCCGTGCGGCCGGCCCGCCGAGGGCTGCGGGCCGCCTCCGCTGCCCGGCGTTCCGCCCTGGCCGGGCGAGCGCCCGCCGGCAGTGTCCGCCGGGCCGCCGGGCGATCCGAGCGACGCCGGCAGGCATGCCCCGTGTGAAGCTGGGCAGGCGATTGTTCGACCCCCCCACGGGTTCGGCACTCCCGGCGGTCGCCCGCGCGCACCCCCCCTCGCGCGGGTGGCCGCCGGGCCATGTTTGCCGACCCGCCCCGGGCGGAACCCGCACGGTGAGACGCGCCACACAGGGCCGCGGGCCGGGCACCGGCGGGGTCGGATAGCCTGACGCCCGGGTCTCTCGACACCAAGAGACCCGACAACGTGGGGGACGGCCTCCCACCGCCACGGGACCCGGGGGCCGCGCCCAGCAGACCCAGCCAGCAGGAGACCGCATCATGACCCGCACTCCCGTCAATGTCACCGTCACCGGCGCGGCCGGACAGATCGGCTACGCGCTGCTCTTCCGCATCGCCTCCGGGCATCTCCTCGGCGCGGACGTGCCGGTCAAGCTGCGGCTGCTCGAGATCCCGCAGGGACTCAAGGCCGCCGAGGGCACCGCGATGGAGCTGGACGACTGCGCCTTCCCGCTGCTCCAGGGCATCGAGATCACCGACGACCCGAACGTCGGCTTCGACGGTGCGAACGTCGCCCTGCTCGTCGGCGCCCGCCCGCGCACCAAGGGCATGGAGCGCGGTGACCTGCTGGAGGCCAACGGCGGCATCTTCAAGCCGCAGGGCAAGGCCATCAACGACCACGCCGCGGACGACGTGAAGGTCCTCGTCGTCGGCAACCCGGCCAACACCAACGCGCTCATCGCGCAGGCCGCCGCCCCGGACGTGCCGGCCGAGCGCTTCACCGCGATGACCCGGCTCGACCACAACCGTGCGCTGTCGCAGCTGGCGAAGAAGACCGGCGCCCCGGTCTCCGAGATCAGGAGGCTGACGATCTGGGGCAACCACTCGGCCACCCAGTACCCGGACATCTTCCACGCGGAGATCGCGGGCAAGAACGCCGCCGAGGTCGTGGGCGACGAGAAGTGGCTGGCCGACGACTTCATCCCGACCGTCGCCAAGCGCGGCGCGGCGATCATCGAGGCCCGTGGCGCCTCGTCGGCCGCCTCCGCGGCCAATGCCGCCATCGACCACGTCCACACCTGGGTCAACGGCACGGCCGACGGCGACTGGACCTCCATGGGCATCCCGTCGGACGGCTCCTACGGCGTTCCCGAGGGCCTCATCTCGTCCTTCCCGGTCACCTGCAAGGACGGCACGTACGAGATCGTCCAGGGCCTGGACGTCAACGAGTTCTCCCGCACCCGCATCGACGCCTCGGTGCAGGAACTCGCCGAGGAGCGCGACGCGGTCCGCGGCCTGGGCCTCATCTGAGCCCTTCGCTCATCACGGCGGCCCGTCGGCAACCCCGTTCCCGGGGCGCCGGCGGGCCGCCGCCGTCTTCCCGACCGAGCGCGCGCCGGTCGGACCGGGACGACGTGAACGTCCAGCGCGCCCAGGGCGGTCGGATGGGCAGTCAGGTCGACCGGATCGCTGGTGATCACGACGGCGCTTTCCGTGGTTGGCCGAGCCGGCTTCGTCGGGTTGCCGTCGTCCCTCTCACAGGGGCCGGCGGGTGAGCCGCATCAGGCGGCCGCCGGTGTCCGGGGCGAAGCCGAGGGAGGCGTAGAACGCGGCGACGTCGTCGTCCGCCACCAGCAGCGTGCTCCGGGCCCCCTGCTCCTGTGCCCATCCGACGACGCGCTCGGCCAGGCTCCTGCCGAGTCCCGCACCCTGGTGCGCCGGATGGACGACGACGTCGACGACCAGCAGGTACATCGTCCGGTCGCCCACCACCCTGGCCATGCCCACGACCTGCTGCCGCCGGCGGGCCACGACTGCGAACACGGAGCCGCCCAGCGCCGTCCGGCACGCCTCCGGCGACGGCGACGCCCAGGCCACGGCTTCGCGGAGCGCCCGGTACTCGGCCACGGTGGGAAGCGCGTCGTCGACGGTGTACACGACCGGCAGACTGCACCCGGGCCCGGGCCGCGCACAAGCGTCTCCGGCCCCGTCCCCCGGCCCTGGCCGAAAAGGCGCTCCGCTGTACGCCCTCGGGAGGTCCGGGAGCTGGTGCGACGGGGCCGCCGGCCGGGAGAATCGCCTCCGAGCCGGAACGCCCGGCACCGAACCGGAGGCGCGGATGCGGGTGCTGACGTGGAACGTGTGGTGGCGGTTCGGCCCGTGGGAGCAGCGCAGGAAGGCGATCCTGGCCGTCCTGCGCGACCTGCAACCGGACGTCGTCGGGTTGCAGGAGGTCTGGGAGCGCGGCGGAGAGAACCTTGCCGGGTGGCTCGCCGAAGAACTCGGCATGCACTGGACCTGGGCCGCGTCCGACGCCCCCGAACGGTGGCAGCGACGCATCGGGGATCCGGCGGTCGGGATCGGGAACGCCGTGCTCAGCCGGTGGACCGTCGCCGACCGCGCGGTGGTCCGACTGCCCGCGCACCGGGAACGGGACGCCGGCTACCTGGCCCTGCACGCCCTGCTGGACGCCCCCGGCCACCGGGTTCCGTTCTTCACCACCCACCTGACCTCGGCCACCGATGCGTCGGCCGTTCGCTGTGAACAGGTGCGCGTCATCGCGGAGTTCATCACCGCCCACCGGGGCGGAACCGACTTCCCGCCGGTGCTCACCGGGGACTTCAACGCCTGGCCGGACTCCGACGAGATCCGGCTGCTCGGCGGCTACCGGACGGCCCCCGCCGTCCCGGGCCTGACCCTCTTCGACGCCTGGGAGTACGCCGATCCGGCGCAGCCTTCGGCCACCTGGGACCCGGCGAATCCGTACGTGGCGAAGACCTTCGGCCCGCCGGTGCGCATCGACTACGTCCACGTCGGGGAGCCGGGCCCGGGCGGCCTCGGCCACGTCACCGCCGTGCGGCGTGCGGCGGACGGCCCGGTCGACGGCGTCCGGCCGTCCGACCACGCCGCGGTCCTCGCCGAACTGGCGGGTGTGTGAGCGCAG
The DNA here is from genome assembly GCF_023703325.1 of Streptomyces meridianus. Classification (GTDB taxonomy): domain Bacteria; phylum Actinomycetota; class Actinomycetes; order Streptomycetales; family Streptomycetaceae; genus Streptomyces; species Streptomyces meridianus. The sequence goes on along the minus strand of NZ_JAMQGM010000023.1, from coordinate 141,400 downwards.
TCGGGAGCTGTCGCCGCGACGCGGGCACCGCCCGGTGCCGGGCGGTGTGCGCGATCAGTCCTGCGGGAAGCCGACGGTGGGAAGCACCAGGTCGATCGCGGTGCCGGTGAGGTCGAGCGGGGTGCCGAAGAGCACCGTGTGCTCGCTGCGGTACTCGCCGCCCTGCACCTGGGAGAAGGCGTGGCACCGGCCCGCGTAGGGGTCGACGATCACGTACACCGGGACACCCGCCAGCGCGTAGGCGATGCGTTTCGGTCCGTAGTCGTTGCCGGCGCTGCTCTCGGAGGTGACCTCCGCGACGAATTCGACGTCCTCGTAGGACCAGCGTCCCTGGTCGTCCATCTTCGCCTCGTCGGCGATCTTCGCGACGTCCGGCGCAAAGCCGTTGCCGTCACCGGGGAAGTCGATGCGCTCGTCCGATTTCACGTGGACGCCGGGCCCGTAGCGGCTCTCCAGGACCTGCACGATCCTGCCGACGATCTCCCGGTGGACCTCCCGCTGGGGCGATACGTGCGCGGTGCCCTCGACGACCTCGACCTTGTAGCCGTCGGGTACGGGCATCCGGGCAAGTCGCTCGAACAGCTCGTCCAGACTCAGTTCTCCGGCCTCGGCCATGGCACATCACCCTCCTCCCTCACCTACGATACGCACGGCGATCGGGACATGACAGCGGTGGCGGATCCGCGGCCCGTTCCGCCGGTGCGGCGAATCCCCGGCGGGCAGCTGCCGCGGGCAGCGACCGGCCGGGGCCGCCGGGTCGCGTCAGCCGACCGAGCCCGGCATATTCGGTCGACGCGGGCCCGCGCCCTGCCTAGGTTGCGGGCATGACGACAGCGCTGCGCCTCGAGCAGGTCACCCCGGACAACATCCACGACGCGTTCCGCCTGGCGGTGCGCCCCGAGCAGGGGCGGTACGTCGAATCCGTGGCCGAGTCGCTGGCCGAGGCGTACGTGCACCAGGACATCGCCTGGCCGCGGCTGATAGCCGACGGCGATCGGCTGGTGGGGTTCGTGATGGCCTTCTTCGACGTTCGCTTCGAGCAGCCGGACGACCGGCTCCGCTCCGGGCTCTGGCGGCTCGCCGTCGACGCGGGGGAGCAGGGACGGGGCTACGGACGGTTCGCGGTGCAGGCCGTCGCCGAGGAAGTCCGCCGGCGGGGGCAGGACCGCGTCACCGTGACCTACAAGCAGGGGGAGCACGGCCCCGAGGACTTCTACCGGCGGCTGGGTTTCCGTCCGACCGGGGAGATGAGCGAGGGCGAGGTCGTCGCCGAACTCGACCTGACCTGAGCCGGCCCGCGGGCGGGCCACCGACGGCCCCGGGCCCGGGCCGCCGCACGGTCCGGGCCCGGGGCTGCCGTGTCCGTCAGGCGTAGGCGCAGATCGCGAAGACGCTGATGCCCACGTTGTCGGTGTCGGTCTGCCGGCCCAGACCGATCCAGCCGGTGCCGTCGTCGGTGGGGAAGCTGCCGACGAGGACGGCCTCGTTGCCGCGCGCCTCGGCACCGCCGCCGATGACCTTCTTGCCCTCCGGGCAGTACACGGTGCGCCGCTGGAAGTTCGGCACGTTCTCGTTCGGCAGGGTCACCATCTCGTAGCCGGGGATGCCCTTGCCGCCGTGGTGGGGACCGGTCGTCCCGGCCCCGGTCTCCCCGGCCCACGCAGTGCCGCCGGTGAGGGCCATGGCCAGTGCGGCGCCGGCGATGACGAGCCTTCCGCGCATCTCTTCTCCCTTTCGTCGAGGGTCCCCGGAGGGGACCGCCACCGGGACCCATGGGTGACCGGACGGAGGGCCGGATAAGTCCGCGGAGCCGCCCCGTCCTGCGAATGGCGGTAGCAGGAGGGGTGCGTTGATCCGGATGCGCGTCGCCCGGTCGCCGTACCGGCGGCGGCCCGCCGGGGAGCGGAGGAGCGAGGGCAGGGGAGTGGCGGAGCCCCGGACCGGGAGGCCGTCAGACGGACGGGTGCCCGGCAGCGAAGACGACGAACGACGCCCACTGCTCCGGCGTGAAGTCCAGCACCGGTCCGGTCCGGTTCCCGGAGTCCCGGACGTGCACGGCCGCGGTGCCGGCCGCGACCTCGACGCATTCGCCGCCACCTCCGCCACTGTGGCTTGAAGTGAACCAGGCGAGTCCCGACGACGCGTGTACGTTCTCGTCAACGCTCATGGCGCTCCCGCTACCAACTCATGGATGAAAATTGCCGATTCCTCCGGGCTGAGGGCCTGCCCCCGCAGGATTCCATAGCGGCGTGCGATCCGGCCGACCTGTTGACGATCGCTGATCAGACTGCCGTGGTCCTGGGATTCGATGTAGGCGCACATCTCCCGGTCCGGGGGTTCGATGAGGGTGAACGGGCCCTCCAGTCCGGCGTGGTTCTCCCGGTCCGTCGGCATGATCTGGAGTTCGATGTGCCGCATCTCCGCGCAGCGCAGGAGGTGTTGGAGCTGGTCCCGCAGCACCTCGAGACCACCGACAGGCCGTCGGAGCACGACTTCTTCGATGACGAAGCTCAGCGCGGGTGCGGGTCTGCGGGAGAGAAGTCGCTGCCGGGCCATTCGGGTGGCGATCCGGCGCTCGATCTCCTCCTCGTCCAGGGTCGGCCGGTAGGCCGTGTGAACAGCCCGCGCGTACGCCTCCGTCTGCAGCAGCCCCCTGACGAGCTGGTTGTCGTACGCCGACAGGGCCACGGCCTCCGCCTCCAGCTCCGCGTACGGCTGGAACCAGGCCGGGTGCCGGTCGCGGAGGAGCTGATCGCGGACCGACGTGAACAGCCCCGGTACCTCCAGGACGCCCTCCAGCCGCTCCAGGAACTCGGGCCGGGGCAGCCGCTCGCCACGCTCGATCATGCGGACCAGTGACGCCGAGTAGCCGATCCGGTCGGCGAGCACCCCTTGGGTGATTCCGCGGCGTTCTCGCAGCGACCGCACCTGCGCGCCGATGATCGTGAGGCCGACCGGTGCGTTTCCTCCACTGCCCACGGCTCTCCCCCCTTCCGATGAGCACACCGCACAACAGCGCACAAGTGCCCCATACAACAGCACAGTTGCGCTGTAGCCCGTTCAGGCCTCGTAACGCTATGCAGCAGCGGGCAGAGTCGGAACATGAACCTGGAAAGCCCACCCGATCGCGTGCCCGGAACCCCTGAGCGGACGGAGCCGGACGCCGCGGCCCTCCCGGTCGATCTCGCGGTCATCCGGGAGACGATCGACGCCGTCCTCGGCGAGAACGCGACGCTTCCGCGCTACGAGCAGGTCGAGGAGTACGTCCTCCTGCTGCGCGGGCACGTCATGCTGCTCGTCCCGGAGGTCGAGGACCGCGCCCGGCTCCGGCCCGCGGACGATCCCTCGCGGTGCCGAGCGCTGGCCGGAGTCGGCGAGGCACAGCGGCAGTTGAACGGTGCCACCGGGCCGGGGCTCGTCTCCGCGGTGCAGCACGCGCAGCGCCTGGCCCGCTGCTGCCAGGCATTGCTGTGTCACTACGCCCGGCTGACCGGCCTTGCGGAGAGATCCGGGGCGGACGGGTAGCACCGCGGAGCCCGGGGCGCGCAGCGGTCCCGCCGGGCGCAGCGGCGGGGACGGCCTGCCGCGTCGTGCCGGCCGCACCCGTGCGCTGCGCCGTTCTCAGGCCAGGAGGCGCTTCCACTCCGTCCGGGTCAGCGTCGCACCCACGGACCGGGCGTCGCTGCCGGCCCGCTGCAACTCGCCCACCGCAGCCGCGACCTCGTCGTTCGCCCGGGACGACGGGGTGATCAGCGGCCAGAGGTCGGAGCCGAGGTAGCCGGTCTCGTCCACCGTGCTGTGGTACATCGCCGAGCAGGTGTGGGGCTCGATGTCGTGCGCCTTCGCGAGCCGGGCCACCGCCTCCTTGGTCGAGGCCCCGAAGTGGCCGTCCGCCGGCACCGACGCGAACCCCCGGGCGCGCAGCAGGTGCTGGGCGGCGCGCACCCTCGGGCCGAAGTCGCCGGGCCGCAGCAGCGGCCAGGGCAGGAACCGCTGGGCCGGGGCGGTGCCGAGCCGTACCGCGACCTCGTCGCGCAGTTCCTGGAGCCGTCCGTAGAGCACGTCGCCGGGGCACTCGGTGGAGTTGAAGTCCCGGTGGCCGCGGATGTCGGTGACGACGGTGCCGTACCGGTCGGCGATCCACGCGACCAGGTCCACCAGGGAGTCCCATAGCGCCTGCGGCACGTTCACGCTCGTGTAGAGGCCCTCGTTCTCGATCCCGATGACCTCGCTGTTGTGGCCGCCGACGTTGGCGCCCTGGACGTGCTGCGTGCCGCCCCGCACCGCCGACAGGCTCTGATGGCGGCCTTCGAGCCGGTAGCCGCCACGGGAGTTGGTGAACTGCTGGCCCGAGTCGATCCAGCCGTTGCCGTCCATGTGGAAGTCCTGGATGCTCCGGCAGATCTCCATGGCGTGCGCCAGCGAGTAGTCGGTGCTGTTCCCGGGGTTCGCGGTGTGGTGGACGACGATGTACGTCGGGACGCGGTCCAGCACCACGATCGAGTCCGAGGGCGGGCGGGCGCCCCACTCGGACGTGCTGTAGATGCGGGGTTCGGCGACGGCGGTTCGGGCCGGGCTCCGGGTGCCGCGGCCTTCCGCGGCGGGCGCGGCGTGCGCGGTGCCGGTCACGCCGATCCCGATCGCGCCGGCGGCGGTCGCGGCCAGGCCGCCGCGGAGCAGTGTCCGGCGGTCGTGCCCGTGCTGTGAAGCCATGTCGGTCTCCTTCGGGTGGGGGGTGCCGGGAGTTCCGTTGCTGTCGGCATGTCACGCCCGTCGGGAGAAAAGCAGGTTGAGGCCTCCCCACGGACCGGATCGCAGGTTGCACCGCCAGTAAAGGAGCTTGGGCATGCACCCGACAACCCCTGTGGTGCGGTGAGCGCCGGTCGACCGCGGAGCGGAGGGAGCGGTGACGGACGGCTGCGTGCTCAGCCGCCGCCTTCCCGGCAGTCCTGGCTGTCGGGCGGTGCCGGGAAGGGCGCCCGGGCAGCAGGACCGCTGCGGCGGGAGCCGGCCGAGCGCCACGCCCGGATTCCGACCGGAGCCGGGCCCGAGCCCTTCGTCAGCGGGCGTTCGCCTCGGGCTCCGGGCGCGGGAGTTCGTCGAGGTCGAGGGTGAAGGTGCGGCCATCGGCCAAGGGAACGGGAAGCTTGCCCGTGCCGTACTTGTGGGTGTGTGCCGCGATGTATCCGGTGCCGGTCGGCTGGGTGTGGAGGACGACTTCCTGGGCGTAGGGGTCCACCACCAGGTAGATCGGGATGCCGTAGCGGCCGTACTTCGCCGTGCAGTCGTCGTAGTCCTTGCGTGCGGAGGAAGTCGAGACGACCTCGCAGATCAGCAGCACATCTTCGAAGCTGTAGCGCTTGCCCTCCCGGCGGGCGTCCTCGCGAAGGATCGCCAGATCGGGGGCGGAGTTCTCATCGGCCGGGAAATCGATGTAGACGTCGGAGGTCACTTTCGCGTGACGGCCGAGGGCGAGAGCGGAGTCGATCTGCAGCGACCGGATGGTGCTGGAGTGCTCTTCGCTCCGCGGAGCCATGATCACCTTTCCGTCGGCCCCGAACAGGACCGTGTACCCCTCCGGGAACTCGGTGTGCACGATCGCGTCGACGCTCATGGACGGCTCCTTCCCGTGTGGGGTCAGGATACGGCGCCGCCGAGCCCGGCGATTCGGCGGTGAGACCGGCACAGGCTCTGCGGCCGCCTCGGCGCCGTCGTCCGGCGGGAGAGCGCGAGGGAAGCGCGGATGTTCCCGCATGGACGGGCGCCGGCGTCGGTGGGCGTCCCGTTGGCAGGGCTCGTCGAGCGACGTGAACGGAGGCGCGAAGGAGGATCGCCGGGCCACTCGGGCGAGCAGCGCCTTCGGAGTCGGCGAGCCGCCTCGCCGGGTGGGCACGGCAGGGCGCGGGGCGCGCGCACGCGACCCGCCCCGCGCGCCGCACCGGACAGAACCGCTCCGGTGGCGTGCCGGGCATGACATGGAGGGAAAGCTCGGCAAACGACCTGAAAGGGCCTTGAAATCGATCGGAACGATCAAGGCATCGACGACCGGGCCGCCGGACCCGGCCGGTCCTCCGGGACGAGGACGGAGCCACCGGCGGCGCACGCCACGTCCCGGCCCACGGTCCGGCGGTCCTCCCCGGCGGCGATCGCCGGACCGTCCGCCCACCCACGTCCGTGGCCCCTGCCGGAGTGTCCGTCCCCTCCCGGCCGCCGCCCCCGGATCTCCACAGGCCGATGTCGTCCGGGCGAGTGAGGCCCGTCACAAGGACTGGTATTCCGAAGCGGGCTTTTGCACCATAACCGCCAGACGATTCTCACTGGCGCGAATCGGACTTCCTGAGTGAGCCCCACCACTTCTCGCCACCGATGAGGCATGCGATCCGGCCATCGGGGCAGGGGTCTCGATCGCCAGTCTGCGACTGGCGCGCACAGAACCAGGCATGGAAGGCAGATTCAGACAGTGTCGGCAACCGAGACCATCCACATAGACGGGGTGTGGCGCGCCGCCGCATCCGGCGCCACCCGGGAGGTCCTCGACCCCGCGGACGCCAAAGTCCTGGCGGTGGTCGCCGAAGGCGGCTCCGACGACACCGACGCGGCCGTGGCCGCGGCCCGCCGCGCCTTCGACACGGGTCCCTGGCCCACGACGTCCGTCGCCGACCGTGCCGCCCTGCTCCGCCGGGTCGCCGACCTCCTCCAGCGAGACCGCGAGGAGATCGCCCTCATCGAGAGCCGCGACACCGGCAAGACCCTCGAGGAGGGCCGTGTCGACGTCGATGACGTCACGAACGCCTTCCGCTACTTCGCCGACCTCGTCATGAACGAGTCCGGCGGCCGCGTCGTGGACGCCGGCTCCACCGAGGTGCACAGCGTCGTCGTGTACGAGCCGGTCGGCGTCTGCGCGTTCATCACGCCGTGGAACTACCCCCTCCTCCAGGCCAGCTGGAAGGTCGCGCCCGCGCTCGCCGCCGGCAACACGTTCGTGATCAAGCCCAGCGAGGTCACCCCGCTCTCCACCGTCCACCTGGTGAAGCTGCTCGTCGAGGCCGGTCTGCCCTCCGGCACCGCCAACATCGTCACCGGCGCCGGCAACCCCGTCGGCGCGCGCCTGTCCGAGCACCCCGGCGTGGACCTCGTCTCCTTCACCGGCGGTCTCGCCAGCGGTACCAAGGTCATGCAGGCCGCAGCCCCCACCGTGAAGAAGGTCGCCCTGGAGCTCGGCGGCAAGAACCCCAACGTGGTCTTCGCCGACGCCTGCGCCACCGAGGAGGGCTTCGACACCGCCGTCGACCAGGCGCTCAACGCCGCCTTCATCCACAGCGGCCAGGTCTGCTCGGCCGGCGCCCGGCTGATCGTCGAGGAGTCCGTCCGCGACCGCTTCGTGGCCGAGCTCGCCCGCCGCGCCGAGAAGATCAAGCTCGGCCGCGGCACCGAGGACGGCGTCGAGTGCGGCCCGCTCGTCTCCGAGCAGCAGCTCGCCAAGACCGAGGCGTACGTCGCCTCCGCCCTCGCCGAGGGCGCGCAGCTGCGCTGCGGCGGCAGCCGTCCCGAGCCGAGCGACGTCCGCCCGGCCACTGGGTACTTCTACGCGCCGACCGTCCTCGACTACTGCCACGGCGAGATGCGCGTCGTCCGTGAGGAGACCTTCGGCCCGATCCTCACCGTCGAGACCTTCCACACCGAGGACGAGGCGATCGCCCTCGCCAACGACACCGAGTACGGCCTCGCCGGCGCCGTGTGGACCTCCGACGCCGGGCGCGCCCGCCGCGTCGCCGGCCGGATGCGCCACGGCACGGTGTGGATCAACGACTACCACCCCTACCTGCCGCAGGCCGAATGGGGCGGCTTCGGCAAGTCCGGCGTCGGCCGGGAGCTCGGCCCCGCCGGCCTCGCCGAGTACCGCGAGCCCAAGCACATCTACCAGAACCTGAACCCGGCGCCCGTCCGCTGGTTCTCCGGCTGACCTCCCTGTCCGCAGTGTCGCGCACAGCACGCACCTTCCAAGGAGCAACAACCCCCATGCCCCCTGTCCCCCGCAGGATCACGGCCGACTACGTCGTCGTCGGCGGCGGAACGGCCGGTTCTGTGATCGCCTCCCGGCTCACCGAGGACCCGGACACCCAGGTGGTGGTCATCGAGGGCGGGCCGTCCGACATCGACCGGCCGGAGGTACTGACCCTCCGCCGCTGGCTCGGGCTGCTCGGCGGCGAACTCGACTACGACTACCCCACGGTGGAACAGCCCCGCGGCAACTCCCACATCCGGCACAGCCGGGCCCGGGTGCTGGGCGGCTGCTCGTCCCACAACACGCTGATCAGCTTCAAACCGCTGCCCGGCGACTGGGACGAGTGGGCCGAGGCCGGTGCCACCGGCTGGGACGCGCAGTCGATGGACCCCTTCTTCCACAGGCTGCGCAACAACATCGTCGCCGTGGACGAGAAGGACCGGAACCCCATCGCCCGGGACTTCGTCGAGGCCGCACAGGCCGCGGCCGACGTGCCCCGCGTCGAGGGCTTCAACAAGAAGCCGTTCCACGAGGGCGCCGGGTTCTTCGACCTGGCCTACCACCCGGAGAACAACAAGCGTTCCTCCGCGTCGGTCGCCTACCTGCACCCGTTCCTGGACCGCCCCAACCTGCAGATCATGCTGGAGACCTGGGCGTTCCGCCTGGATCTGGTCGGCGACCGGGTCACCGGCGTGCACGTGCGCACGAAGGACGGCGAGGAGCTGCTGGTCGAGGCCGGCCACGAGGTCCTGGTCTGCGCCGGAGCCGTCGACACCCCGCGGCTGCTGATGCACTCCGGCATCGGGCCGAGGGGTGACCTCGAAGCCCTCGGCATCCCCGTGAGCCACGACCTGCCCGGCATCGGCGAGAACCTTCTCGACCACCCCGAGTCGGTGATCGTCTGGGAGACCGACGGACCCATCCCGGAGAACTCGGCGATGGACTCCGACGCGGGGCTGTTCGTCCGCCGCGACCCCGAGTCGCGGGGCCCGGACCTGATGTTCCACTTCTACCAGATCCCCTTCACCGACAACCCCGAGCGCCTGGGCTACGAAAAGCCCGAGCACGGCGTGTCGATGACCCCCAACATCCCCAAGCCGCGCAGCCGCGGCAGGCTCTACCTCACCAGCGCCGACCCGGCCGTCAAGCCCGCCCTCGACTTCCGGTACTTCACCGACGAGGACGACTACGACGGCCGCACCCTCGTGGACGGCATCAGGCTCGCCCGCGAGATCGCGAGGACCGAGCCGCTGGCCGGCTGGCTCAAGCGCGAGGTCTGCCCCGGCCCGGAGGTCACCTCCGACGAGGCGATCAGCGAGTACGCGCGCAAGGTCGCGCACACCGTCTACCACCCGGCAGGCACCTGCCGGATGGGCTCCGCCGACGACCCGATGGCCGTCGTGGACCCGGAGCTGCGCATCCGGGGCCTGAAGGGCGTCCGCATCGCCGACGCCTCCGTCTTCCCGACCATGCCCGCCGTCAACCCGATGATCGGCGTCCTCATGGTCGGGGAGAAGTGCGCCGAGCTGCTGGACCGCTCCAAGCCCGAATCCGTTGCCATGCCGGGAGATGATGCGTGATGAGCGCCGAGAAGCCCCAGGAGACCGTGTTCTCCGTCCGCAACCTCTGGAAGGTGTTCGGCCCCAAGGCCGACCGGATACCCGGCAGTGCGCACGCCGGTCTGCCCGCCGGGGAGCTGCGCGAGAAGACCGGGTGCACCGCCGCCGTCCGTGACGTCTCGTTCGACGTCAGGAAGGGCGAGGTCTTCGTCGTCATGGGCCTGTCCGGCTCCGGCAAGTCCACGCTCGTGCGCTGCCTGACCCGGCTCATCGAGCCCACCAGTGGAAAACTCTCCATCGACGGCGAGGACGTGCTCGCCATGGACCGCGCCCGGCTGCGCGAACTGCGCCGCCACCGCGCGGCCATGGTCTTCCAGCACTTCGGCCTGCTGCCGCACCGCACCGTCCTCGACAACGTCGCCTACGGCCTCGAAATCCAGGGCCTCGGCAAGGCCCAGCGCCGCGCCAAGGCCGCCGAGGTCGTCGAGAAGGTCGGTCTGACCGGTATGGAGAACCGGCGCCCCAGCCAGCTCTCCGGCGGTCAGCAGCAGCGTGTCGGCCTCGCCCGCGCGCTCGCCGTCGACCCCGAAGTCCTGCTGTTCGACGAGCCGTTCAGCGCCCTCGACCCGCTCATCCGACGGGACATGCAGGAGGAGGTCATCCGCCTGCACCGCGAGGAGGGCCGGACGATGGTCTTCATCACCCACGACCTGAGCGAGGCCCTGCGGCTCGGTGACCGGATCGCGCTCATGCGCGACGGCGAGATCGTCCAGCTCGGCACCCCCGAGGAGATCGTCGCCTCCCCGGCCGACGACTACGTCCGCGACTTCGTCCGCGACGTGCCGCGCGAGCAGGTCATCACCGTGCGCCACGTCATGCGGGCCGCCGAGGGCGACGAGGCCGAGACCGGTCCCGCCATCACCCCCGGAGCGACCGTCGCCGAGGCCATCGAGGCCGTCGCCCGCGCCGGCAGTCCGGCTCGCGTCATGGACAACGGCCGCTGCCTCGGCGTCGTCGACTCCGACCTGCTGCTGGGCGTCGTCGCCGGGACCCGGCAGGAGGAGGTGGCCGCATGACCACCACCACCTCCCCCGGGGCGGACACCGGGAACCGGAAACCCGGAGCCGCGTCCGCACCCGAACGGCGTGCCACCGGCGCGAACTTCCTGCGCGGCACCGGCGGCAAGCTGCTGCTGTTCGCCGTCGTCGCCGGGACCCTGGGCGCGGTGGCGGCCGCCACGCTGGGCAGCGGCAGCTGGCCCGCGGCGCTCAGTGTCGACCTCACGAAGCCGCTGGACGACGTCAGCGACTGGATCATCGACAACCGCGACACCCACCCGCTGTTCCTGTACTTCCTGCTGCACCTCAGCAACACCGCCACCGCCGCGGTCAACGCGGTGTACGGGACCCTGGTGTCCATGGGCGCGCTCGGCGTGGGCGTCGCCGCCGCGCTCGTCGCCTGGCGGGCCGGCGGCATGGGCCGCACCGGCCTGCGGGTCGCAGCCACCGCGCTCGGCGCCCTGGCGGTCTGCGGACTGCTGGGCATGTGGGACGCCACCGTGCTCACCCTCGCCCTGATGGCGGTCGCAGTGGTGGTCGCGGCCGTGATCGGCGCGCTGCTCGGCCTGGGCGCAGGCCTGTCCGACCGGTTCGACCGGGCGCTGCGGCCGGTGCTCGACACCATGCAGGTGCTCCCGGCGTTCGCGTACCTGCTGCCGTTCGTGCTGATCTTCGGCACGGGCACCCCGGCCGCCCTGTTCGCCACCGTCATCTACGCCGCCCCGCCGATGACCCGGCTCACCGCGCTCGGCCTGCGCGGCGCCGCACCGACCGTCCTGGAGGCGTCGGCTTCGCTCGGCTCGAGCCCGCTGCAGCGGCTGTGGACGGCACGGCTGCCGCTGGCCCGCAAGGAGATGTTCCTCGGACTCAACCAGACGATCATGATGGCGCTGTCCATGGTGGTCATCGCCGCCCTCGTCGGTGCAGGTGGCCTCGGTGAGGAGGTGTACGAGGCGCTTTCCACCGTCGACGTCGGCAAGGCCCTCGCGGCCGGCATCCCGATCGTCCTGCTCGCGATCATGCTCGACCGCACGACCGGTGCGGCCGGTGAGCAGCTCGACGCCGTCGTCACCGACCGTCCGCGCCTCCTGCGCGGCTGGTGGACCTGGGCGGGGATCGCCGTCGCGACCGCCGCGGCCGTCCTCGCGGGCCGGGGCACCGGCCTCGCCGATTGGCCGAAGGCCTGGACGTACGACATCTCGCAGCCGGTCAACGTCTTCAACGACTCGGTGATCGCCCAGCTGCGGGAGGGCCTGCCGGTCATCGGCGGTACCCAGGTGTGGGCCGAGCACTTCACCAACTGGCTGCTGAACCCGCTGAACGCGGGGCTGCACGCCATGCCCTGGTGGCTGCTCCTGCTGCTTGTCGCCGGGTTCGCCCTGCTGGTCGGCACCTGGCGGACGGCGCTCACGGGCGTCCTCGCGCTGGCCGCCGTCGGCGTGATGGGTGTCTGGCCGAAGTCCCTGAACACCCTGTCCCAGGTGCTGGCGGGCCTGCTGCTGACCCTGGTGCTCGGCTTCGCCATCGGCATCCTGGCAGCCCGGGTCGGATGGGTGGAGCGCGCGCTGCGCCCGCTGCTCGACGCCATGCAGACCATGCCGCAGTTCGTCTACCTGATCCCGGTCGTCGCGCTGTTCGCCGTCGGACGCTCGGCGGCCATCATCGCGGCCGTGGTGTACGCGCTGCCCGCCGTCGTCCGGATCACCACACAGGGGCTGCGGCAGGTGGACCCGGCCGCCATGGAGGCTGCGAGCTCGATGGGCGCGAGCGGTTTCCAGCAGTTGCGACAGGTGCAACTCCCGCTCGCCCGGCCGGCGTTGCTGCTGGCCGTCAACCAGGGCGTGGTGCTGGTCCTCGCGGTCGTCATCGTCGGTGGTCTCGTCGGTGGCGGGGCGCTGGGCTACGACGTCGTGTTCGGCCTCTCCCGCGGCGAGCTCGGCACCGGTCTGGTGGCCGGTATGGCCATCGTCTGCCTCGGCCTGATGCTGGACCGGGTCACCCAGCCCACTGCTGCGGCGCGCAAGGACACGTGACGGTGCGGCAGCTTCCGGCAACCGCGCCTCCGGCACGGGCGCACCGCGCGAAGAACCCGCAAGAACCTCGAAGAAACAGAACAAGAACCACAAACAGAAGAGGAAACAGCGTCATGTCCCAGAACAAGCGTGTAGTCAAAGCAGCGATAGCCACCGCCGGTGTGTGCGGCATGCTGGCGCTCAGCGCCTGCGGTGCGGCCAAGACCGGTCAGTCCGACCAGGCGGGCGAGAGCGGCAAGACCGTGAAGCTCACCGTTCCGTCGTGGGTCGGTGCGCAGGCGAACGTCGCCGTCGCCCAGAACCTGCTCGAGAACGAGCTCGGCTACAAGGTCAAGACCCAGCAGATGGGTGAGGTGCTGGCCTGGGACGCGCTGGCCAAGGGAAACCTCGACGCGATCATGGAGGACTGGGGCCACCCCGCCCAGGAGAAGAAGTACATCGACGACAAGAAGGCCGTCGTCAAGGGCGGCGACCTCGGGGTCACCGGTCACATCGGCTGGTTCGTGCCGAAGTACTTCGCGGACAAGCACCCGGACGTCAAGGACTTCCGCAACCTCAACAAGTACGCGGACCAGCTCAAGACCTCCGAGAGCGACGGCAAGGGCCAGATCCTCGAGGGCTCGCCCGACTACGTCACCAACGACGCTGCCCTCATCAAGAACCACAAGCTGAACTTCAAGCCGGTCTACGCAGGCAGTGAGGCCGCGCAGATCACGGAGATCAAGAAGAACGTCAAGGAGAAGAAGCCCTTCCTGACGTACTGGTGGACCCCGCAGTGGCTCAACAACGACATTGAGCTGACCGAGGTCAAGCTGCCCGAGTACAAGGACGGCTGCGACAAGGACACCAAGAAGATCACCTGCGGCTACCCGAAGACCCCGCTGCAGAAGTTCCTCAACGCCGACTTCGCCAAGGACGGCGGCAAGGCGGCCCAGTTCCTGAAGAACTTCAAGTGGACCACGGAGCAGCAGAACGAGGTCGCGAAGATGATCGCGGGCGAGAAGATGTCTCCGGAGGCCGCGGCCGAGAAGTGGGTCAAGGAGAACCCGGACACCTGGAAGCAGTGGATCCCGAAGGGCTGAGTCCCGCTCGGGGCCGGTGGTCCGGACCCTTGCCCGATGTGCCGGTGGCGTACGCGAAGGCGTGCGCCACCGGCACGTTCGCGTTCAGTCGGCCAGGGCCGCGGGTGCCTCAGGGCTTGAGGAAGACCGAGGTGTCGAGCTCGAGACCGAACGGCTCGGGCAGCGGCAGCTTCTCGCCGAAGACCACCCGGTGCTCGTCGCGGTACGCGCCCTTGCCGTCCGGGTTGGCGTACACGGTGGTGCTGCCCTCGCCGTCGTGAGCTCTGCCCGCTGTCCCTCCGGCACCTCCAGGTGCTCGTAGGTGTGCAGCAGGTCGTCCAACTCCTGGTCGGGCAGCGGCGCCGTCATCGTGAGACCTCCCAAGTGGGTGCCCCCTTTCTGGCCGTGTGTGGTTGTGCCGTACTGCCATGCGGGGACTGCCTCCATCATGCGCCACGGGACGGCGCGGACGGAGGGAATGCCCCGGCATCGGGGGCGAGTGCGGGCGCCTCGGGTTACGGCAGACGGGTGACCGCCTGCGGAGCCTCAGCCGTACCCGTCCGGGGAGGGCCGTTCCTGCAGGACCCGGGAACGGCCGGAGGTTCGTGCGGGGGTCAGAGTTCGATGACGACCAGAGCGGTGTCGTCGACGTGCCCGTCCGGGATCAGATCGGCCAGGAGGGCGTCGGCCAGCGTCTCGGCATCGGCCCCCCGGTGGCCGGTGAGCGTGGCGGCCAGCCGGGCCAGCCCGGTGTCGATGTCCTCGTCACGGCGCTCGACGAGGCCGTCGGTGTACATCACCAGGGTCGCGCCCTCGGTGAAGCGGGCTGTGGCCTGGCAGTTGGGGCAGTGGTCGGGCGGGGCGCCCAGCGGTGGGTTGACGGCCTGGTCCAGGAACTGGACGGTTCCGTCGGGGTGGAGCAGAGCGGGCGGGGGATGGCCCGAGCAGCTGTAGGCGATCATGCCCGTGTGCCAGTCGACGACGCTCTGCGCCACGACCGTCGACTCCGCGCCGTCCACGGAACGCGCGTACAGACTGAGCACGTCCAGCGCCTGGGCAGGGCCGTCGGCGACCCGCATGGCGGCGCTGAGCGCGCTGCGCAGTTGCCCCATGACACCGGCGGCGGACAGACCGTGACCGACGACATCCCCGACGGCGACGGCGATGCGCTCACCGGGCAGATCGATCAGGTCGTACCAGTCGCCGCAGACGTTCAGCGCTCCGACCGCGGGCCGGTAGCGCACCGCCGGCCGACGCCGCCCGATGCTCCGGGGCGTGGGCAGCATCGCCTCCTGCAGGGCGAGGGCCACCTGCCGTTCGCGCGCGTAGGCCTGCCGCAGCCGCTCGTTGACCTCCTGCAGTTCACGGCCCCGGGCGTACAGCTCGGCCTCCATCATCCGATGACGGTCGTCGCCGGATCCGAGCCCGCGGTCGCGGATGAACGCGGTGACCTCCTCCACCCGGTGCACGATCATGCGCACCTTGCCGTCCGGGCCGAGCACGGGGGCGTTGACGGGACTCCAGTACCGCTCCTCGAAGATGCCGGGCCGGCCGGGTATCTCCACGTCGTAGCGTTGCAGCGCCATGGTGTCGCGCATCCCGGTGGCCATCACACGCCGCAGCGAAGCTTCCAGGTTGCGCCGGCCGGACGCGGTCGGGTCGGCCGGGTTGTCGGGGAAGACGTCGAACAGGTACCGGCCGGTGAGCTCGTCCCGGGAGCGCCCGGAAAGTCGCAGATACGCCCTGCTGGCGTCTGCGATGATCAGCTCCGGGGTCAGCAGCAGCACCCCTCCCGGGAGGGCCCGGAAGACCGCTGTGTAGTCGATCTCGGGATCCATGTGCAGCCTGCCTCGATGACACCCCTACGAGCTGGGGCTCTGCGACCAGTATCCGCCGGAGCTCGGCAGCCCCGCTCGTCGGAGAGCACCCGGCGCGGCCGCGTGGCTCCGGCGCCCGGAGAGGCCGACCCGCTCAGGCCGAGCCGTTGTGCTGTCCCGGCCGGTACGTCCCCGGCGTCGTGCGGCAGGTGACGGCGATCCGGTTCCAGGAGTTGATCACCAGGACGAGGCTGATCAGCTGGGCCAGTTCGGCCTCCTCGAAGTGGTTCGCCGCCCGTTCATAGACCTCGTCCGGGACGAAGCCGTCGGTGAGGACCGTGATGGCCTCGGTCAGCGCCAGTGCTGCCCGCTCCTGCTCGGTGTAGTAGCCGTGGGCCTCCTCCCAGGCGCTCAGGAAGTAGATCCGCTGCTCGCTCTCGCCGGCCGCCCGGGCGTCCTTGATGTGCATGTCGAGGCAGTACGCGCAGTGGTTCAGCTGCGAGGCACGGATCTTCACCAGCTCCGCGAGGGCCGGGTCGACACCCTTCCGGGCCGCGCGGTCCAGAGTGCGCATGGCCCGGTAGACATCCGGGGCCAGCTCGAAGAGGTTCATCCGGGGCTTGTGGGACTCCACATGAGGTTGCGTCATGCCTTCATGATGGCGAGCGGCACCGACAACGGGATCCGCACCGCTCCGGTAACACGGCCTCGGGAACCTCGGGACAACGGTTGACGCCAAGCCGGTGATCATGGTCCGGCCGGTGTGAGCGCGCCGACCCGGTTCTCGTACTCGCGGCGGGCCTTGCGCTGGGCCGGGATCGCGGGAACGCCCTGGCCGCCGTCGAGCGGCTGGCAGCGGTCGAGGAGCTGGCGGTGCGCGGCTGGGACGGCGCTGACGCGCAGGGTGTAGCCCTGGGGCGACGCGTCCGGGTGCTGTAGTCGGGGCAGACTGCTGTCTGCCATCCGTGAACACCACCCCGAACGGGCGCAACGGTCATTACCGTCCAGTCGCATGACGACGGTCACAACCCGTACGGTCGAATACCCGGCCGACAACCTGACGATGATCGGACACCTCGCGCTCCCGGCCGGTGCCGAGCGCCGGCCCGCAGTCCTGATCGGACCCGAGGGGACCGGGCTCAGCGATGTCGAGCGCCACCGGGCCGAGGCTCTGGCCGAGCTGGGATACGTGGCGCTGGCCTTCGACCTCCACGGCGGGCGCTATTTGGAAGACCCGGAGGAAATGTTGGCCCGTTGTATGCCGCTGCTCGCCGACCCTGACCGGATGCGAGGAATCGGTCACGCAGCGCTCGGCGTGTTGCGTGCCGAACCACGGGCCGACCCCGACCGGACCGCCGCCGTCGGCTACGGCACCGGGGGCGCAGTCGCACTGGAGCTCGGTCGCGATGGCGTCGACCTGCGCGCGATCGGGACGGTCAACGCACTGACCACGGGCCGACCGGGCGAGGCGGCACGCATTCGCTGCCCGGTATGGGCCGGGGTCGGGTCGGAAGACCCGATCATGCCGCCCGCGCAACGGGTCGCGTTCACCGAAGAGATGCAGGCCGCGGACGTCGACTGGCGCCTCGTGGTCTACGGAGGAGCCCTTCACGCCTTCCACCACCCCCCGGTCGACCACACCGTGCCTCCCGGCGTCGGCCACCACCCACGGCACGCACAGCGAGCCTGGCGTGACATCGTCGCCCTGCTCGCCGAGTGCCTGCCCGTCACGGATTGATCCGATCGGCTCCTGATACTCACTCCTGCCCGCCGTCGTCGTCCTCGTCCGGTTCGGGCGTAACCTCGCCGCCGGGTCTGCCGCCCGTGGGTAGAGGCCATGATGACCCGCTCCGCAACAGTGATCGAGCCCCTCTTGCCGGGTTGTCACCCCCTGGCCCTACTCTGATTCCTGCCCAGGACGGGCACATGACAGAAGCAGAAGACGGGGGAGGTCCTGATGGACGCGACGCGACGGCGCCTCAGGTCGGGCACGGTGATACTCGGCAGCGTGAGCGCCCTGGCGGCAATGCTCACCGCATGCAGCTCCGAGGCCGACAAACGGTGCGTGGACCGCAACAGCTATGAGATGAACCGCGGTTACAAGGTGCTGGACTCCAGCGAGTGCCGGGGGACGTCGGGTTCCGGTTCCAGCGGGTCGAGGTACGGCAAGAGCCGTGGTTTCGGCAAGGACGCCGCCTGGTACTACGACGCCGACATCGAGAAGGGCTATGCCGAGGACGGCAGCTTCACCAAGCGCAGTGGCGGCTCGTCCGTGCACCGCGGCGGCTTCGGGTCCAAGCACGGCAGCAGCGGCGGCTGACGCGCCGTGCGCCGGCACACGATCGCGCCGCGTCCCGACTGGCAGCGCATCGTCGAGGACCAGGGCGTCATCTACCCGCTGACCCGCTACCCCGACGACTCGATGCGTCCCTACTGGGACGAGAGCGCGTACTACGAGTTCTCGCTGCCCGAGGTGGAGGCGCTCGAGGAAGTCGTCGAGGAACTGCACCGGATGTGCCTCGCAGCGGCCGAGCACATCGTCGAGCGCAACCGGTTCGCCGACCTCGGCATCGACGACCCGCGGCTCGCCGCGCTGGTCGGCGAGTCGTGGCGGCGGCGGGCCGAACAGCCCAGCATCTACGCGCGGTTCGACCTGCGCTACGACGGCGGGGGCCCGGCCAAGATGCTGGAATACAACGCCGACACCCCGACGTCGCTCGTGGAGGCCGCCAGCGCCCAGTGGTTCTGGATGGAGGACCGCTTCCCGGGCGCCGACCAGTGGAACTCCCTGCACGAGCGGCTGGTCGACGCCTGGAAGAGGCAGAGCCCGCTGCTGCCGCCCGGCGCGCGCGTCCACTTCGCGCACTCCGCGGCGGACGAGCTCGGCGAGGACCTGATGACCGTCGCCTACCTGCGGGAGACCGCGGACCAGGCGGGCCTGGCCACCGAAGCGGTGTCCATGGAGGACATCGGCTGGGACGAGCTCACCGGCCGGTTCGTCGACAAACAACTGGGCTTCATCCGCAGCTGCTTCAAGCTCTACCCGTGGGAGTGGCTGGCCACGGACGAGTTCGGGTCGCACGTGCTCGACACCCTCGACAACGGCGGCGGCACCGGCAGCACCCTGTGGATCGAGCCCGCGTGGAAGATGCTGCTGTCCAACAAGGCCCTCCTGGCGGTCCTCTGGGAGCTGTACCCGGGACACCCCAACCTGCTCCCGGCCTACCTGGACGGCCCGCGGGAACTCGCCGACGAGGGGGGATATGTCGCCAAGCCGCTGCTGGGCCGCGAGGGCGCGGGCGTCACGGTGCACGAGCCCGGCTCGGCGCCGCCGCAGCCCGAGGAACCCTGCTGCTACCAGGCGCTGGCGCCGCTGCCGGACTTCGACGGCAACCGCACCGTGCTCGGGGCCTGGGTCGTCGAGAACGAGGCCGCAGGGCTCGGCATCCGCGAGTCGTCGGGTCTGATCACCGACGAGTACGCGCGCTTCATCCCGCACGTCATCCTCTGACGAGCTTCGAGGAGCCCCGGCCCCGGTGTTCGCCACCGGGGCCGGGGGATGTCAGTGGTGCCGTGTTGGATCG
This sequence comes from Streptomyces meridianus, assembly GCF_023703325.1. GTDB lineage: Bacteria > Actinomycetota > Actinomycetes > Streptomycetales > Streptomycetaceae > Streptomyces > Streptomyces meridianus. The sequence goes on along the minus strand of NZ_JAMQGM010000023.1, from coordinate 122,283 downwards.
CCCCATGACCGTTCACGACGTGGCACCGCGGCTTCCCGCCCCTGCCGCTCTGCGCAGGCTGTGCCGATCCCTGGCGATGCTCGACGCGATCCTGTGCCCGGACCGGAACTTTCGGTACCACTTCTTCGACGCCCACCGGATACCCGGGCAGGAGGCGGCCTGGATGAGCAACGGGTCCGGCGACGAGTACGCGGTGCTGTTCTCGGCCTCCGGCGTGTGCCTGCTCGGCTTCGACCATGAGTCGCCGCTGACGCCGTACGCGCGGAACGACCTCAGCGTCTGGCCCGGGGTGATCGACGACGTGCCCGAGACCTTTCGGCCGTTCGTCGAATCCGCCAAGGACGAGTGGGGCACGCCGGCCGTGACCGCGTGCCTCTGGCGGGAGACAGGAGACGACGCCTGGCGGCACGGCGCTGTCGACGTTCCCACGGACGTCGAGGACGGCGCGGAGTACCTGTTCGAGCTGCTCATCGATCCGACGCCGGATGCGTTCCAGCGCTTCGCGCAGGACTACTACGAGGTGCCCGTGGACCTGACGGCCGTCGCGCACGTTTACGCCTCCGAACCGCTGACCGACCACGTCATGAAGTCGCTCAACCCCCGGCTCGCTCTCGCGGACCTGGCCGACGACGTGCACGCCATCGACTATCCCTGCGCGGCCCCGGGCACGGACTGAGAGTTCCGGCCTGGGCCACCGGCGGCCGACGTGTCGAGCAGGATCCAGACGTCGTCCGGCAGGTGCTTCGGGGCGGGCGGCGGCACCGGGCGGCGTTCCTCCCGCCAGGCCGCGCCCACGGCGTCGGTGGCCAGCTGTCGCCAGAAACGGGCGGCCTTCGGGTTCTCCTCCTGGAAGGCGATCGCCCACGGCCCGGGACACAGCCGCAGCATCTCCCGCGCCGCCCGGTGCCCCACGCCCCTGCGGCGCAGCGCCCGGACGACGAAGAAGGCGTAGACGGATCGCGCGCCTTCGGACAGGCGCCGGGTCAGGACGAAGCCGGCGAGGTCGCGGCCGTGGTGGATCAGGTGGGCGTGGTGGTCCGGCTCGCCGAAGTACGACGCCAGCCGGTCGGAGCGGTAGGTGCCGTCCGGCCGCGGGACGACCCCGCGGAACTCCGACAGGTCGTGCCAGTACAGCTGCCACAACCGCTCGAAAGTTGGCCGGAGTTCGTCGTTCCCGGCCCGCAGAGTGACCGGCTGCTTGACCGGCTCGGGGGTTGCCTGCGAAGAGTCCATCGGGGCAGAATGCCCGGCCGGGTTTCCGCTCCGCCACCGGTTCACGGCCGTGGACCGGAACCCCGACGGGTCCCGGCCACGGCCCGGCGGTCACTTCTCCAGCACGCCGCGCAGCTGCTCCAGGCCCCAGTCGAGGTCCTCCTTGCTGATCACCAGCGGCGGCGCGATGCGGATCGTGGAGCCGTGGGTGTCCTTCACCAGAACGCCGTGCTCCATGAGCTTCTCGGAGATCTCCCGGCCCGTCCCGCGCGCGGGCGAGATGTCCACGCCGGCCCACAGGCCCCGCCCGCGTACCGCGTCGACCGAGCCGCCGCCGACCAGCAGCCCCAGTTCGTGGTGCAGGTGCTCGCCGAGTTCGGAGGCCCGCTGCTGGAACTCGCCGCTCCGCAGCATGGCGATGACCTCCAGTGCGACCGCGCAGGCCAGCGGATTGCCGCCGAACGTCGAGCCGTGCTCGCCCGGCCGGTGCACCCCGAGCACGTCCCGTGACGACACCACCGCAGACACCGGGACGACGCCGCCCCCCAGCGCCTTGCCCAGCACGTACATGTCCGGGACGACACCCTCGTGCTCGCACGCGAACGTGCGTCCCGTGCGCCCCAGCCCGGACTGGATCTCGTCCGCAATGAACAGGACGTTCCGCTCCCGGGTCAGCGTGCGGACCCCGGCCAGGTAGCCGGCCGGCGGTACCAGGACGCCGGCCTCGCCCTGGATCGGCTCCAGCAGCACCGCGACGGTGTGCTCGTCCACGGCCGCCTCGAGCGCCGCCAGGTCGCCGTACGGCACGATCTCGAAGCCGGGCGTGTACGGGCCGAAGTCGGCCCGCGCCTCGGGGTCGGTCGAGAAGCTGACGATCGTGGTCGTCCGGCCGTGGAAGTTGTTGTCCGCGACGACGATCTTCGCCCGGCCGTCCGGCACCCCCTTGACCCGGTAGCCCCACTTGCGAGCCGTCTTGACTGCCGTCTCCACCGCCTCGGCGCCGGTGTTCATCGGCAGCACCATCTCCATGCCGCACAGCTCGGTGAGCGCGGTGCAGAAGTCGGCGAACCGGTCGTGGTGGAAGGCCCGCGAGGTCAGCGTGACCCGTTCCAGCTGCGCCTTGGCCGCGTCGATCAGCCGGCGGTTGCCGTGGCCGAAATTGAGCGCCGAGTAGCCCGCCAGCATGTCGAGATAGCGCCGTCCCTCGACATCCGTCATCCACGCCCCCTCCGCGGAGGCGACGACCACCGGCAGCGGGTGGTAGTTGTGCGCACTGCGTGCCTCGGCGGCGGCGATGCTGCGGTCCGTGCTGCTGGTCACTGGTGCTCCGTTCGGTGTCGGGGCCGTAACACTGTCATTTGTATCGCCACGGGACCGGAATGCGAAGGTGCCTTCCGGTCCTGGCCGGTGGCGGTCGGACGCGAAGGTGACGCCGACCGTGGCCCGCCGGTCGCCCTCCGGCCCTAGAATGCGTGGCATGACCGCGTCACGAGAACTGATCGACCGGATCCGGGAGCTGGCCGAGGGCTCGCCCTACGTGCCGGCGGAGACCCCGAAGGGCTTCGACCTCCGCATGGACGTGGCGGACGCGCGATGGCACACACTGATGTACAGGCACCGGCTGACCAAGGTGTGCACCCACCACGTCCGTCTTGACGCGTCGTCACGCACGTTCAAGATCATCGACGACTGCCGGACGGTCTCCTGGCGTACCGGCGCAGGCGCCGGCGGCGAGGGGCCGGTCCCGGTGCTGTCCGCCCGCGCCGAGCGCATCCGGGGCCGGAGCATCGAGGTCTCCAAGCGCGTGGAGTTCGGCTGGAACGAGGCGGGCGACCCCGGGAAGGTCGTCGACTACCGACTGGACTCCCGGGAGGGGCACCGGCTCATCCGGAAGGCCGCCCAGGAAGCGGGCTGGAAGGAACGCATGCCCGCCGAGGTCAAGGGGGCGATCGTGATGGCGGCCATCGGCGGTCTCGGTGCCGTGGCTGCCGTCGTCGTTCTGTTCGTCCAGTGGTTGATCGGGACCTGACGGACCGGGCGGTGCCCGGACCGCGGCCCGTGCCCGCGCCCACGCCTGAGACAATGGCGCCATGGCTCTCGACCGTCCCCGCGCGCTCTCCGGTATCCAGCCCACCGCAGGTTCGTTCCACCTCGGGAACTACCTCGGTGCGATCCGTCAGTACGTCGCGCTGCAGGAAACCCACGACGCCTTCTACATGGTCGTCGACCTGCACGCGATCACCGTCCCGCAGGACCCGGCCGAGCTGCGGGCCAACACCCGGCTCGCCGCCGCCCAGCTCCTGGCCGCCGGCCTCGACCCCGCGCGGTGCACGCTGTTCATCCAGAGCCATGTGCCCGAGCACGCGCAGCTCGGCTGGGTGATGAACTGCCTCACCGGCTTCGGCGAGGCATCCCGGATGACGCAGTTCAAGGACAAGTCGGCACGCCACGGCTCGGACCGGACGACCGTCGGCCTGTTCACGTACCCGATCCTCCAGGTCGCGGACATCCTGCTGTACCAGGCGAACTCCGTACCCGTCGGCGAGGACCAACGCCAGCACGTCGAACTCACCCGCGACCTCGCCGACCGGTTCAACGGCCGCTTCGGGCAGACCTTCACCGTCCCGGCGCCGCACATCGTCAAGGAGACCGGGAAGATCTACGACCTCCAGGACCCGACGATCAAGATGAGCAAGTCGGCCTCCACGCCGAAGGGCCTCATCAGCCTCCTCGACGAGCCGAAGGTCTCCGCCAAGAAGATCAAGAGCGCGGTGACCGACACCGCCACGGTGATCCGCTACGCCCCCGAGGAGAAGCCCGGCGTCAGCAACCTCCTCACCATCTACTCCACCCTCACCGGCACTTCCGTCGGAGAACTGGAGCAGAAGTACGAGGGCAAGGGTTACGGCGCCCTCAAGACCGACCTCGCCGAGGTCATGGTCGAATGGGTGACACCTTTCCGGTCGCGGACGCAGGAATACCTGGACGACCCGGAGACGCTGGACTCCATCCTGGCGAAGGGCGCGGAAAAGGCCCGCGCAGTGGCCGCGGAGACCCTGGCGCAGGCGTACGACAAGATCGGCTTCCTCCCCGCCAAACACTGACGGCTCCGGAAAGCCGGCAGGTGCGCGGGGCGGAGGGCCGGGGCAAGGGTCCTTGGGCCCGCTGCCGCGGGACCGAAGCCCTCGCCGTGGAGTCCGCCGATTCCGTACCCTCGGCAGTCGGATCCGTATCGGTGCGCGGGTCGGGACCGTCACACTGGTGGCCGGTGCACCGTCAGGAGCAGAGGAGATGGATGTGGGGACCGTAACGCTCGGCGTTTCGATCGCGGTCCCGGAGCCGTACGGCAGCCTGCTCCAGCAGCGGCGCGCGGGCTTCGGGGACGCGGCCGCACACTGCATCCCCACCCATGTCACCCTGCTGCCGCCGACCGAGGTCGACACCGACGCCGTGCCCGCCTTCCGGCTCCACCTGGCACGGGTCGCCGACGGCCTGCGCCCCTTCCGGATGCGACTGCAGGGCACCGGCACGTTCCGGCCCTTGTCAGCCGTCGTCTACGTCCGGCTGGCCGAGGGCATCGAGGACTGCAGCGCGATACAGGAACTGGTCCGCTCCGGGCCGGTGCACCGCGAGCTCCAGTTCCCCTACCACCCCCATGTGACGGTCGCCCACGACATCGCGGACGAGGCGATGGACCGGGCCTACGAGGAACTCGCCGGGTTCCGCGCGGACTGGACCGTCAGTGGATTCGCCCTCTACACGCGCGACGACGACGGCGCCTGGCACAAGGCGCAGGACTACCCGTTCGCGGGAGGCAGGACCGTGCCCGGCCTGCCCGCGCAGGCCGGGCCGCTCGACGCACCGGCCGAGCCCTCGCTCCGTCCCTGACCCCGGGCTGCCGGCTTCGGCCCCGCCCCCGCCGCCTGTCCGGCCCGCGGCCGCTGAAGGGACGCCGCCGACGGCCCGCAACGGCCCGGCCCGCGCGTCGTCGGCCCCGTGTTCTCGCGCACCGCCGCACCTCGCCCCGCTCGGCGGACTTCGCGACCGATCGCCGGTCGATCCGCCCCGCTCCGGGTAGGTGCCCGACATGGAACGGCTGACCCGGATCCCCGTCCTCGGGCCTGCGATCGCCCGGCTGATGCGCACCCATGCCTGGCACGCCTACGAGCGTCTGGAAGAGGTGCACTGGTCCCGGCTGGCCGCCGCCATCACCTTCGTCAGCTTCGTCGCCGTCTTCCCACTGATCACTGTGGCTGCCGCCGTCGGCGCCACCCTGCTCAGCCCCACGCAGCTGGGGAATCTCAAGCTTGAACTCGCCCAGCAGGTTCCCGGCATATCGGACCGGCTGGACATCGACGGGCTCGTCGCCAACGCCGGCACCGTCGGGGCCATCGCCGGAGCCGCGCTGTTCGTGACCGGCGTCGGCTGGGTCGGCTCGCTGCGCGAGTGCCTGCGCGCCGTCTGGGGCAAGGAGGAGGACCCGGGCAACCCGGTGGTGCGGAAGGCCCGCGACGGAGTGGTCCTGATCGGGCTGGCCGGCATCGGCTTCGTCGCCATGGGCGGCTCGGCCCTGGCGAGCGGCGGCGTCGGCCGGCTGGCGGAGCTCCTCGGCATCGACGAGGGGGCGGCCGGACGAGTCCTGCTGTTCGCCGCGGGACTGGCCATCGCCGTCCTCGCGGACCTGCTGCTCCTGGCCTTCGTGCTCACCCGGCTGCCCCGGGTGCATCCCGCACGGCGCACGGTGCTGATCGCCGGCCTGATCGGCGCCCTCGGGTTCGAGCTCCTGAAAGTGCTGCTCAGCGGCTATCTGCAGGGCGTCGCATCGCGGAGCATGTACGGCGCGTTCGGCGTCCCCGTCGCCCTGCTCCTGTGGATCAACCTCATGGCCAGGCTGCTGCTCTACTGCGCGGCGTGGACGGCGGTGGACCGGACCGGTGCGGGGACGGTCCCGGTCCCGGAACCGGAACCGGGGCCGGCGGAGCCCGGCGCCGGACCGGAACCGGGCCCCGCGAGCCGTCCGCTCACCGCCGGCGGATCAGGTCCGGAAGGGGCCAGTGGCGGTGCACCAGGAACGCCGCCGCCGCCAGGACCGCAAGGGCCCCGCCCGTGACACCGAGCGCCACGAGGGCTCCGCTCGGGCCCTTGTCGGACTCGGGCCCGGCGGCGGCAGTGGCCTGCTTCGGCTGCTCCTGCCGGTTCTTGCCCTCGCCCTTCGCGCTGTCGGCGCGGGCCTGCGGAACCGCTCGGGGCGCGATGAGCCGGCCCACCGGTTCGACCTTCCCGGCCGCGTCGAATCCCCAGTCGAGCAGTGCCGCGGACTCCTTGTAGACCGCGTTGTGCTCCTCGGACTCCGGGTTCATCACGGTGACGAGCAGCACCCGGTCACCGCGCTGAGCGACCCCGGTGAACGTCGAGCCGGCCTTCGAGGTGTATCCGTTCTTGACGCCCGCCATGCCCTTGTAGGGGTTGAGACCGTAGTCCCCGGTGAGCAGCCGGTTGGTGTTCTGGATCTCGAACGTCTCGCGCTTCTTCTTGCCCTTCTTCTCCTCGCCGGGGAATTGGGCGCGGACCGTCGAGCAGTACTCCCGGAAGTCGGCCTTCTGCAGGCCGGAACGGGCGAAGAGCGTGAGGTCGTAGGCGCTGGAGACCTGTCCCTCCTCGTCGTATCCGTCCGGGGACACGACGTGGGTGTCGTCGGCGTGCAGGTCCCGCGCGTGGCGTTGCATGTCCCGCACGGTCTTCTCGACCCCGCCGTTCATCGCGGACAGCACGTGGACGGCGTCGTTGCCTGAGCGCAGGAACACTCCCAGCCACATGTCGTGGACCGTGTACTTCTGGTGCTCCTTGATGCCGACCAGGCTGCTGCCCTCACCCATGCCCTCGAGGTCGGACGGCTCGACCTCGTGCTCCCGGTCCTTCGGCAGCTTCGGCAGCACGGTGTCCGCGAACAGCATCTTCAGGGTGCTGGCGGGCGGCAGTCGCCAGTGCGCGTTGTGCGAGGCGAGGACATCACCCGACTCGGCGTCAGCGACCAGCCACGACTTGCCGGTGAGCTTCCCCGGCAGCCCCGGAGCCCCCTTGCGCAGTTCCACCTGGGTACCGGACATGCCCAGTCGCTTGCCGCCCACCACCGACATCCGGGCGGGCGGCTGGTTGCGTCCGGACTTGCCGTCGTCCTTGTCGTCGGCGAGCGCGGGTGTGCCCGCCAGGACGGGCAACAGGACGGCTGTGACGGCCAATGCCGCCCCGCGGCGCGGGAGTCGGGATCGGATGTCGGCTGATGCGTGGGCACGGTAAGCAGGCACCCGGTGAAACTACAGTGTGATCGTCCTCCCAGCCGACAGTCCCGGGGGATCAGCCCGGCGATCCCACCCCGGCGGCCCCATCACCGGACCCGCGGTGATACTGGAACCCATGTCAGGATCCACCCCCACCCCCACTCCCGCCGACACAGGCCCGGGCACCGGCGACGGACGCCGCGCCCCGGCCGTCCTCGGCCGTCGCGTCTCCTGGTTCCTGCTCGCCTTCGGCGTCTGGACCTGGTTCATCTGGATCACCTTCGCCAAAAACCTGTGGGCGGACGGCAGCGGCCTCGCCTTCGACGAAGCCGGTGACCCGACCGCCTACTTCTGGGTCCATCTGCTGCTGGCGATCACCTCGTTCCTGCTCGGCACCACCGTCGGCCTGATCGGCCTGCGGGGAGTCCTGGCCTGGCGGCGTGCCGCCGGCCGTCCCTCGGAACAGGAGGGAACGCGCCCATGGCCGTCCTCGTCGTCGTGATCGTGATCGCGGTCCTCACGCTGCTCGCGGGCGTGCACCGGTATCTGTGGATCCGCCTCGTCCGGGACACGACCGCCGGCCCCGGACCGGTCCGCCGGACCGGCGCCGCCGTCGCCTTCGCCCTCCCGCTGATCACCCTCTCGGCGCTGATCAGCCGACGTGGCGGCGCTCCGTTCCGGGTCGAGCAGATCCTCGCCTGGCCGGGATACCTGTGGCTCGCCTGCCTGCTGTACATCACGTTGGCCCTGCTCGTCGGCGAGGCCGTGCGGCCGCTGCTGCGCCGGGCGCTGGAGCGTCGCGCGGCCGCACGGGCGACGGGTGAGAACACCGCACCGGCCCGGGTCCCGGAGCCGGTGACGGCCGTCGGCGCCCTCCCCGCGGACCCGGCCGCAGGAGCCCCGTACCCCGCCGCCGGCGACCGCCTTGCGGCGGCGCCCGCAGGCGACGGCGCACCCGCACCCGGGGCCGGGTCCGGACCCGACGGCCGGCCGAGCCGCCGGCTCTTCGTCGCCCGCACCGTCGGCCTCGCCGCGGCTGCCGCCGGAATGGGCACGGTGGCGTACGGCGCCCACGGCGTGCTCGACGGCCCGACGGTCAAGCGGACCCGCATCACGCTGGCGAAGCTGCCGCGGAGTGCGGACGGCTATCGCGTCGCGGTCGTGAGCGACATCCACCTGGGCCCGATGCTGGGCCGGTCCCACACCCGGCGCATCGTGGACGCGGTCAACGGGACCCGGCCGGACCTGGTGGCGATCGTCGGCGACCTGGTCGACGGCACCGTCGCCGACCTGGGGCCGGCCGCCGAGCCGCTCGTCCGGCTGAGGTCCCGCCACGGCACGTACTTCGTCACCGGCAACCACGAGTACTACTCGGGAGCCGCTGAGTGGGTCGACCACCTGCGCGACCTGGGCGTCCACCCGCTGGAGAACGCCCGCGTGGAGCTGCCCGGCTTCGACCTCGCCGGGGTCAACGACGTCGCGGCCGAAGGGGAGGGCCCCACGGGAGCCGGTCCCGACTTCCGGGCCGCGCTCGGCGACCGGGACCCGGCGCGTGCCTCGGTGCTGCTGGCCCATCAGCCGGTGCTGATCCACGACGCGGTGAAGCACGGCGTGGACCTCCAGCTGTCCGGGCACACCCACGGCGGACAGCTCTGGCCGGGGCCGTATCTCGCAGCCCTGGCGAACCCGACGGTGGCCGGGCTGGAGCGCTACGGGGACACCCAGCTGTACGTCACCCGGGGAGCCGGGGCGTGGGGCCCGCCGGTCCGCGTCGGTGCCGAGTCCGACATCACCCTCGTCACTCTCAAGTCGCCCTGAGCCCGGTCAACTCCTCCTGAGAGTGAAGCTTTCCCCACGGCATATCCCGTTTCCCTTCACTCGATCTTGAATCGTGTGTTTAGGTGATGCCGCTCACCCCTGCCGGTGTGCGGCAGAACGGTTGTTCCTGCTCCGGCACGGGTGGGCCCCAGGGGTGGAGACGGTCGGAGGGGACCTGATGATGCACGGGACGTGGGCGGGGGCCGCGCGAAGAGTCGGCGTGGCGCTGCTGACGGTGGGGGCACTGGCCGGGTGCTCCCTGCTGCCGACGGCGGAGGCCGAGCAGAAGCCGATCGACGTGGGTACGACCGACACGGTCACCTCGCTCGACCCCGCCGGGGCCTACGACGTGGGTTCCTGGTCGCTGTACAGCAACCTGTACCAGTCGCTGATGACGTTCACGCCCGGCGCCACCCGTCCCGTCCCCGACGCGGCGAAGTGGTGCCGGTTCAGCGGGGAGGACCTGCGGACGTTCCGGTGCGAGCTGCGGGACGACCTCAGGTTCCCCAGCGGGAGAAGGGTCACCGCGGAGGACGTCCGCTTCTCCTTCGACCGGATCGCCGCCATCAAGGACCCGCTGGGCCCGCTGCCCGTCCTGGACACGCTGAAGTACGTGCACGCCGAGGGCAGGACGGTCACCTTCGAACTGTCCACGCCGGATGCCACGTTCCCGTACAAGATCGCCACCGGGGCCGGATCCATCGTGGACTCCCGTCGCTACAAGCCCGACCGGCTGCGCCAGGGCACCTCGGTGGACGGCACCGGGCCCTACCTGCTCAACGAGTACGTGAGCGGCCGCAAGGCGGTGCTGGTGCCCAATCCCCACTACAGGGGGGCGGTGCGGCAGCAGAGCAGCCCGGTCGACATCCACTACTTCGTCGACCCGAAGCGGCTCGGCAAGGCGTGGAAGGCCGGCCGACTCGACGTCGCGGCACGCCAGATGCCTCCTGAGGACATCAAGGAGCTCTCGTCGCCGACCGCCACCGGCGTCAAGGTCATGGCCAACCCGGCGGGCACCACCCGGGTGATGGCCTTCAACGTGCGCGAGGGTTCGGCCATGCACCGGCGCGAGGTGCGGCAGGCCGCGGCGGACCTGGTCGACCGTCCCGCGCTCGCCCGGAAGGTCCACCACCGGACCGTCTCGGCGCTGTACTCGCTCATCCCGCAAGGCATGAGCGGTCACACCACGACGTTCTACGACCGTTATCCGAAGCCCGACCCCGAGCGGGCACGGGCCCGTCTGGCCGCAGCCGGCGTCACGCTGCCCGTCGACATCACCCTCGGCTACTCGTCGGGGGCGGCGACCGACGAGGAGACCGCGGAGTTGCGCCGGCAGCTGGAGAGCGGCGGGCTGTTCCGGGTGAAGACCGTGCGGCAGGAGTGGACCGCCTTCCAGAAGTCTTACGCCGACGGGGACTTCGACGCCTTCTGCATCGGCTGGGTCGCCGACTTCCCGGACCCGGACACCTTCACCGCGCCCCTCGTCGGGCAGAAGTCCGCCCTGCACACCGGCTACCGCAGCGCCCGGATCGAGGAGCTCATCCGCAGCACCCAGCGCAACTCGCGGCGGGCACGGGCCGTGACGGACTTCCACGCGATCCAGCGGATCGTCGCCCGGGACGTCCCGATGATCCCGTTGTGGCAGAAGAAGGAATACGTTCTCGGCACCGAGACCATCACCGGCACCCAGTACCTCTCCGACGGCACCGGCGTCTGGCGGCTGTGGCGGCTCGGCCGGATGTGAGCCCGGCGCGGCAACGCGGGACCGGGCGGCTCGCGGCGAGCCGCCCGGTCCCGGTTCCGGCCGCCGGGGCGGGCCGGTCACGGCCTCAGCTCGACTGGGCCGTGTTGTACAGGTTCTGTGCGTCGGCGCCGAAGTACGGGCCGTACATCGCGTCCGGCAGGAAGTTGTACTTGAAGCTGTTCACCGATGACTGCAGCCCGGTGCCGCCGGCCTCGTCGAACGAAGTGAACCAGGGGCCTCCGCTGGCACCGCCGGTCATGTCGCAGGCCATGCCGTGGTCGCTGGAGAGCAGGAAGTCCTGGTAGGTCGTCCCGCTGCAGTAGATGAGCTTCGAGCCGTCGTACGGGTCGGCGGCCGGGAAGCCGAACGCGTACATGTCCACGTTGTAGCCCGTGTTGAACGCGAGGCCCTGCGCGCCGACGGTGTCGGTGAGGCGCTGCCCGTTCAGCGGGGCGACCACGGCGGCGCCGACGTCGTAGTTGATGTCCTCACTGGCCGCCCACTGGGGCGTGGACATGGTCTGTGTCGCGGCCCAGGTGCCGTACGGGGCCCGGCCGTTGTCGTAGGCGGGGACGAACACCCAGTCGGTGTGCCAGGCGCCGTCGAGCTTGACGCAGTGGCCCGCTGTCATCACGGTGCTCCCGTTGGCGCTGGTGACGGCGTTGCCGGAGCAGGACGCTGTGCGCCCGCCGTAGGTGAAGAACACCCGGCCCGAGGTGGTGACGACGTCGCCGCCGCCCGTCCACGCTCCGCCGGGCTGGGGGAAGGACTGGACGTCCGCGGGCCCGGTCGCTTTGCGGGTGGGGGCGACGGTCTGCTTCGTGCCGCGCGGGACATCGGCGGTGACCTCGCCCGGCCCGGCCTCGAGCAGATCGAGCGGTTCGGCCGAGCGCATCCGCTCGGGGGTCCAGAACTCGGCGGTCCGCTCCTGGGCGGCCCGCGACTTCGCGGCGTCGTGGACCGCGACGGGCGGGGCGGCGGCGCCGGCCTGGCCGGCCTGGAGGGCGGTGGCGATTAGGGCGCCGAGGGCGATCAGAACTCCGGTGCCGGTACGGATTCTTCGGCTGCGTCTCATGCGGACTCCTGCTGCGTCGGCCGCGCGGGGTCACCGCGCGGATGGGGGGACGTGCCACCCGGGGCGGGGCGGCACCGGCAGACGGGTGGTGCGAATGTGACGAACAATCAGAAGGGTCCCATCCGGGCCCGGATCCGTCACCAGGGCGTCGGGCGATCGGTGAAGATGGCCGAAACCGTGCCCGACGCCGGATGTCGGATGCCGGTGGACGGAACGACCGCGCCGGGCCGGCTGCGGCCGGGATCAGGACGGGCCGCCCGGTTCCTGCGCGACGGCCCCCGCCGCGGTCCCGGTCGGCGGGGCGGACATCCCTCCCGCAGGCACGTCCGGCCCGGCCGTGAAGTGCCGCACGCCCGGCACTGCGGCCGTTCCGAGGCAGGCCCCGGCGGCGAGCACCGCACCGGCCATGAGCGGCACGGCCGGTCCCCAGGCCGCGGCGGCGACCGGGGCCAGGGCGTAGCCGAGCGGCATGGCGCCCAGCGAGACCAGCCAGTCGTACGAGGTGATGCGGGCCAGGGCGTGCTCGGGCACCGCGTTCTGGACGGCGGTGTGCCACACGGGGTTGAGAAAGCCGAGCCCCACCATCGCGACCCCGTACGACGCCACGACCACCGCTGCGGGAGCCGCGAGGGACAGCAGGGCGAGCGGCAGCGCGTAGGTGGCGCACCCGATGTTCGCGATCAGCACCGGGCGTCGCAGCCGCGCCCGGCCGGCGAGGAGCGAACCGGCCAGCAGCCCCACGGCGCCGACCTGGAGCAGGGCCACCCACACATGCTCGCCGCCCAACTCGGCGACGGCCACGGCGGGACCGAGGACCAGCAGCACACTGGCGGTGAAGTTCCAGACGCCGTGGGCGATCAGACTCGTCCAGTACCAGTCGCGGGCGCGCACCTCGGCCCAGCCGAGTGTCAGGTCCTCCCGGAACGACCGCCGCGGAAGCTGCACATGGCGCACCGGGACCAGGGCGATGCACGCGGCGCTGAGCACGAAGGTCAGGGCGTCCAGCACGAAGGCCCATCCGGGCCCGGCGGCCCAGAGCAGCAGCCCGGCGAGGGCCGGGCCGCCCAGCCGGGCGGCGCTCCCGGCCGTGCCCAGCAGGGAGTTGGCACGCTGACGGTCCGCCGCAGCGACGGTTCCGGTGACCAGCGGGCCGAGTGCCGGCATGGCGAATGCCGAGGCGACCCCGCCGGCCACCTCCGCACCGGCGATGACCGCGATGGAGGGAGCGCTGCTCAACAGCTCCACGCCGACCACGAGTTGGGCCCCGCATCGCACGAGGTCGGTGGCGATCGTGACGGTGCGGGCGCTGAGCCGGTCCGCGACGACGCCGCCGACCGGCAGTAAGGCGAGTTTCGGCACCAGGGCGCAGCCCAGGACGACGGCGAGCGCGGAGGTGGATCCGGTGACGCGCAGGACGGCGAGGGCGAGGGCGGCCGGGATGACGGAGTCGCCGAGCAGGGACAGGGACCGTCCGGCGAAGAGCAGACGGAAGCGGCGGTCGCGCAGGGGATGCGGCATGTCCGGCAATATACTTCGGTGTCAAATTATTCTACAGCGAAATATCGTCTACGGTTGCAAGCTCGGCCCACAGCCCCGGCGCCGCAACCGGACCCGCCCGGCGCTCACTTCGCGAGCGGCTGGGTGAAGCGCACCAGGTTGCCCGACGGGTCGCGGAACGCGCAGTCGCGGACGCCGTAGGGCTGGTCCATGGGCTCCTGCAGCACCTCGCCGCCCGCGGCGTCGATGCGGGAGAAGGTGGCATCGCAGTCGTCCGTCGCGAAGATGACGCCGCGCAGTTGGCCCTTGGCCATCATCTCCGCCATGGCCTGCTTGTCGGCGGGTGAGGCGTTCGGGTCGGCCAGCGGCGGTTCCAGGACGATGTTCACGTCCGGCTGCGAGGGTGCCCCGACGGTCACCCAGCGCATGCCCTCGAACCCGACGTCGTTGCGCACCTCGAGGCCGAGCACATCGCGGTAGAAGGCGATCGCCTTGTCGTGGTCGTCGACGGCGATGAAGCACTGGGAAAGCCTGATGTCCATGCCTTGCACGCTACGGCCGGGCGGCGGCCCCCGCTTCTCCGTTCCTGACCGGTCGCGTGTGGATCTTGACCATGCAGGCGGGGATGGCGGCGCCGTGGTCGTGGCTCCGGGCCCGGTAGCTGCTCGGGCTCTCGCCGACCAGCCGGGTGAAGCGCGAGCTGAACGACCCCAGCGACGTGCAGCCGACCGCGAAGCAGACCTCGGTCACCGTGAGGTCGCCGCGCCGCAGCAGCGCCTTCGCCCGCTCGATGCGGCGGGTCATCAGGTAGTTGTACGGCGTCCCGCCGAAGGCCGCGCGGAAGCTGCGCGAGAAGTGGCCCGGCGACATCAGGGCCTCCCGGGCCAGCGCCGGGACGTCGAGCGGCTCGGCGTAGTCGCGGTCCATCCGGTCCCGGGCCCGCCGCAGCCGGACGAGGTCGTCGAGGTCCTGCACGCGGTGATTCTCCCACGGCACCCGGGGCCGGCGCCGGACGGAACGAGGAATGACCGGTCAGGAACGGAGAAGCGGCGGTCGCCGGTCCGCGCCTAGCCTGACGGCCATGGGCGTCACCGTGCACCCACCATGACCCGGTCGCGACCGGTTCGGGCCATGTCGCGCCGCGGACGGAGAACCGGACGTACTGTTCGAAGCATCCCGGATCGAGCCGGACGGCGCCGCATTGCATCGCAGGGGCGGCCCCGCCTCACGGACGGAGACCACAGTGAGCAAGGCCAGGAGGACGGACACTCAGCCGTCCGAGCCGCACGTCGCCGACAGCCACGATCTGATCCGCGTGCACGGCGCACGCGAGAACAACCTCAAGGACGTCAGCATCGAGATCCCGAAGCGCCGGCTGACGGTGTTCACCGGCGTCTCCGGCTCGGGCAAGAGCTCGCTGGTGTTCAACACGATCGCCGCGGAGTCGCAGCGGCTGATCAACGAGACCTACAGCGCCTTCGTGCAGGGGTTCATGCCGGCGCTGGCCCGTCCCGAGGTCGACGTCCTCGACGGGCTGACCACAGTGATCACCGTGGACCAGCAGCGGCTGGGCACCGATCCCCGCTCCACGGTCGGCACCGCCACCGACGCCAACGCGATGCTGCGCATCCTCTTCAGCCGGCTCGGCAAGCCGCACATCGGCCCGCCCAGCGCGTACGCCTTCAACGTCCCCTCGGTCCGGGCGAGCGGTGCGATCACCGTCGAGCGCGGCGACCGGAAGGCGGTGAGGGCGACCTTCAACCGCACCGGCGGCATGTGCCCGCGCTGCGAGGGCCGGGGCAGCGTCTCCGACATCGACCTCACCCAGCTCTACGACGAGGGCAAGTCGCTCAACGAGGGCGCGCTCACGATCCCCGGCTACAGCATGGAGGGCTGGTACGGCCGGATCTTCCGGGGCTGCGGTTTCTTCGACCCGGACAAGCCGATCCGCAGGTTCACCAAGAGGGAGCTGCACGACCTGCTCCACAAGGAGCCGACCAAGATCAAGGTCGAGGGCATCAACCTGACGTACGAGGGCCTGATCCCGAAGATCCGGAAGTCGATGCTGTCCAAGGACGTCGACGCGCTCCAGCCGCACGTCCGCGCGTTCGTCGAGCGGGCGATGACGTTCGCCGTCTGCTCCGAGTGCGACGGCACCCGGCTCAGCGAGGGCGCCCGCTCGTCGAGGATCAGCAAGGTCTCCATCGCCGACGCCTGCGCGATGGAGATCAGGGACCTGGCCCGGTGGGTGAGCGGTCTGAAGGAGCCATCCGTGGCGCCGCTGCTCGCGACGCTCCGCCACACCCTCGAGTCGTTCGTCGAGATCGGCCTCGGCTATCTCTCGCTCGACAGGCCCGCGGGCACGCTGTCCGGCGGCGAGGCGCAGCGCGTCAAGATGATCCGCCACCTCGGCTCCTCGCTCACCGACACCACCTACGTCTTCGACGAGCCGACCACCGGGCTGCACCCGCACGACATCCAGCGCATGAACGACCTGCTGCTGAGGCTGCGGGACAAGGGCAACACGGTGCTCGTCGTCGAGCACAAACCGGAGGTCATCGCGATCGCCGACCACGTCGTCGATCTCGGCCCCGGCGCCGGTGCAGGTGGCGGCAGCGTCTGCTTCGAGGGCACGCTCGACGGGCTACGGGCGAGCGGCACCGTCACCGGACGCCACCTGGACGACCGGGCCACCCTCAAGGAGACGGTCCGCAAGCCCGCCGGCGCGCTGGAGATCCGGGGCGCCTCGACGCACAACCTGCGCAACGTCGACGTCGACATCCCGCTCGGGGTGCTGACCGTGGTCACGGGCGTCGCCGGCTCCGGCAAGAGCTCGCTGCTGAACGGGTCGCTGGTGCAGCAGCCGGGGCCGGGCGGCGACGACGTGGTGTCGGTCGACCAGAGCTCCATCCGCGGCTCGCGGCGCAGCAACCCGGCCACGTACACCGGACTGCTCGAGCCGATCCGCAAGGCCTTCGCGAAGGCCAACGGGGTGAAGCCGGCGCTGTTCAGCGCCAACTCCGAGGGCGCCTGCCCCACCTGCAAGGGGGCCGGCGTCGTCTACACCGACCTGGCGATGATGGCCGGCGTCTCCACCACCTGCGAGGACTGCGAAGGCAAGCGCTTCGACGCCTCGGTCCTCGAGTACCGCTTCGGGGGCCGGGACATCAGCGAGGTGCTGGCGATGCCGGTGGCCGACGCCGAGGAGTTCTTCGGGGCCGGTGAGGCACGCACCCCGGCCGCGCACCGGATCCTGCGGCGGCTCGCCGACGTCGGGCTCGGCTACCTCACGCTCGGCCAGCCGCTCACCACGCTGTCCGGCGGGGAGCGGCAACGGCTCAAGCTGGCCACGCACATGGCGGACAAGGCCGGTGTCTACGTCCTCGACGAGCCGACCGCCGGGCTGCACCTCGCCGACGTCGAGCAATTGCTCGGCCTGCTCGACCGGCTCGTCGACTCCGGCAAGTCGGTCGTCGTCATCGAACACCACCAGGCGGTCATGGCGCACGCCGACTGGATCATCGACCTCGGTCCCGGCGCCGGGCACGACGGCGGGCGGGTCGTCTTCGAGGGCACCCCCGCGGACCTCGTCGCCGCCCGCGCCGGCCTCACCGGCGAGCACCTGGCGGACTACGTCGGCGGCTGACCGGACCGGTTCCGCAAGGGAGGGCGGTCCGGTGGCGGGAACGCGCCACCGGACCACCGGCCGGCCCCGACGTACGATCTCGGGCATGCAGGAGCGGGAGCAGGAACAGCAGGACCGGACCGACGCCCACATCGCCCGGTGGAGCCCGCTGCTGCCCGGGCGGCTGGATCCGGACGTCGAGGGAGCGGTGACCCGCATGCAGAAGCTGGTGAAGCATCTGCGGCGGTTCGAGGAGCAGTTCCTGGCCGCACACGACCTGCAGAAGCACGAGTTCGAGACCCTGCACGTGCTGGCCGGACACGGTGACGCTGCCTCCCCCTCCGCGATCGCAGCCGAACTCGACATCGCCCCGGCCTCCGTCACCGGCCGCCTCACCGGTCTGGAGCGGCGAGGCTTCGTCCGCCGCACGCCCTCACCGGACGATCGCAGGCGCGTCGACGTCGAGCTCACCGACAGCGGCCGGCGGACCTGGCTGGGCGCGATCGACGGGATGGGCCGGGAGGAGCAGCGGCTGCTCGGCGCTCTGGACGCCGGTGAACGCCGGTCTCTCGCGGGGATGTTGCGCCGGGTGATGCTGGAGGCGGAGCGCTCCGCGGCGAAGCGCTGATCGCCGGCATCGTGGTCGTCCGCGGCCGGCTGCTCGAACCGGGTCGCCCCGGCCCGGCACCGGCTCCGGAACACGGCTCGTTCACCGGGCAGGGGCGGCCGTCGTTCCGTCGGCAGGAACCACCGACAGGAGGGGCACACTCATGCGCACGCTGTACGTGCTGCGGGTTCAGGTCCCGGACGGCGCCGAGGTGGAGCTGTACTCCTCGGATCTGCAGCGCACCCTGCGGACGGCCGAGGAGCGCGGCGATCCCCGTCATGTCGCCCGAGGTGCACGGCAGTCGAGGACCGCGCGGTGCTGCCCGCGCCGTCCCGTACCTGCCGGGCCCGGCAGGCCCCGGTCCGGTGTCTCAGCCCGAACCGGTCTCCAGCAACGACGGGTTGACCGACCGGACGACCGTCTCCAGGCGGCCGCGGTCCACCGCCGGCCACAGCACGTCGCGCGCGGCCCGGTACTTCTCCGCCAGCCGCTCCCGCCCGTCGGCCGGCAGCGCGGCGAGCCGGTCCGGGCGGGAGTTGTGCGCGTTGTCGGCGATCTTCAGCAGGGCGGCGTCCGGGTCGGCGGCGATCGCACGGAGCATGTCCGGGTAGGGCACTCCCGGGCGCTTGGTGACCGCGTCGACGAGCGCGACCACGTCCGCCGGAACGCCGGCCTCCAGCAGCCCCGCGCAGGTCCAGCCGGTGTCCTCGACGACATCGTGCAGCAGCCCCGCCATCGCCAGCCGTTCGCTCACCGGCACCAACCCCCGTGCCACTGCCCGTACGTGCTCGACGTACGGCACGCCGATCTTGTCGGTCTGCCCCGCGTGTGCTGCGGCCGCGAGGGCGTCGACATCGGCGAAGGGCAGGCCGTCGCGCGTCGCCGGTGTCCGCCCGTCACGGGGCGTACCGATCAGAACCTGCCGCCCGCGTAGAGGAGTTCGCCGGAGCGGTCGTACACGGCCGCGAGACCGGTCCGGTGGTCGGTCCTCGCCCAGGTCGCGAAGGCCTCGGTGATGCGCGGGGCCACGCTCTTCTCGGGGCGGCTCGGCCCGCCGGGGTAGTCGGTGGCAATGAGGACGCGACCACCGTCGGCGTCCCAGTCGCCCTGCACCGCGACCACGTGATCCGCCACGCCGCCGTAGTCGGGGCGGGTGTTCGCCAGGTACGTCCGGAAGTCCAGCGTGCGCTTGCGCGTCCGCTCCGGGTGATCGTCCGCGGGCAGGTGCCGCAGGGTGATGACGCGGTCGGGTTCGGGCACGACCTGCGGCGAGCACCCGGTGGTGCCGGTCAGCGCGGCCGACGCGAGAAGGGTCGCAGCGGCCAGGAGCCGGACCGTGTGGGACATCTGGGTTCTCCTTGCCGGACGGGGAGCGGCGCCGGAACAAGGGCCGACAGTGCCTGAAGCGTAGCCGTCGCAGCCCGTGACGAGGTGCGGAATCGGTCATCGTCCGGCCGTTCCACGGCACACAGGCCGAGCGGGACCGCCGGGGGCGGCGGGAGATGCGGGGGACGCCCCGGGCGACGTGCAGCCACTGACGCGGGCTCCCATCGCGGCCGATCACGAGGGCCACGTACCCGGAAAGGGATGCGGGGTGGTACCCGCCGTCGCTCTCCGGCGCGGACTCCTCGTGCTCGGCAACCGGTCCGGCGCCGGGGGACCGGCAGCGACGAGAGCCCCGCCCCCCGGAACCGGCCGGGAGAACGGGGCCCTCGTCGCGCGGAGTTCCGCGCCAGGCTTCAGCCTCAGTAGCGGCGGGTGATCAGCGCCCGCTTCACTTCCTGGATCGCCTTCGTCACCTCGATGCCGCGCGGGCACGCGTCGGTGCAGTTGAACGTGGTGCGGCAGCGCCACACGCCGTCCTTGTCGTTGAGGATCTCCAGCCGCTGCTCCCCGGCCTCGTCACGCGAGTCGAAGATGAAGCGGTGGGCGTTGACGATCGCCGCCGGGCCGAAGTACTGGCCGTCGTTCCAGAACACCGGGCACGAGGACGTGCACGCGGCGCACAGGATGCACTTGGTGGTGTCGTCGAAGCGCTCGCGGTCCTCGGCGGACTGCAGCCGCTCGCGGGTCGGCTCGTTCCCCGTGGTGACGAGGAACGGCATGACGTCGCGGTAGGCCTGGAAGAACGGCTCCATGTCGACCACGAGGTCCTTGAGGACCGTGAGGCCCTTGATCGCCTCGACCGTGATCGGCTTCTCGGGGTTTATGTCCTTGATCAGGGTCTTGCACGCCAGCCGGTTGCGGCCGTTGATGCGCATCGCGTCGGAGCCGCAGATGCCGTGCGCACAGGAACGCCGGAACGTCAGCGTGCCGTCCAGCTCCCACTTGATCTTGTGGAGGGCGTCGAGGACACGCTCCTTCGGGTCGATCTCGATCTGGAAGTCCTCCCAGATCGCATCGGCCGAGATCTCCGGGTTGAACCGGCGGATCCGGAAGGTCGCCGTGATGTACGGCGAGGCGCCCTCGGCGGACTGCGCGCCGCCCTCGGTCTTCTCGAGCGTCTCGGTGCTCATCAGTACTTACGCTCCATCGGCTGGTAGCGGGTCTGCACGACCGGCTTGTAGTCGAGGCGGACGGACTCCGCGCCGTCGTCGCCGACCTCGCGGTACGCCATGGTGTGGCGCATGAAGTTGACGTCGTCGCGGTTGGGGAAGTCCTCGCGGTAGTGACCGCCGCGCGACTCCTTGCGGGCGAGGGCGGACACGGCCATGACCTCGGCCAGGTCGAGCAGGTTGCCCAGCTCGATGGCCTCCAGGAGGTCGGTGTTGAACCGCTTGCCCTTGTCCTGGACCGACACGTTCCGGTAGCGCGCCCGCAGCTCGCCGATCTTCTCGACGGCCGTCTTGATCGTCTGCTCGGTGCGGAAGACCATGACGTTGGCGTCCATCGTCTCCTGGAGCTCCTTGCGGATCTCGGTGACCCGCTCGGTGCCCTCGGAGGAACGCAGCCGCTCGACCTGGTCGACGACCAGCGCCGCCGGATCCTCGGGAATCTCGACGAATTCGGTCTTCGCTGCGTAGTCGGCGGCGGAGATGCCCGCACGGCGGCCGAAGACGTTGATGTCCAGCAGCGAGTTGGTGCCCAGGCGGTTGGCCCCGTGCACGGACACGCAGGCCACCTCGCCGGCGGCGTACAGGCCCGGCACGACGGTGGTGTTGTCGAGCAGCACCTCGCCCTCGACGTTCGTCGGGATGCCGCCCATGGCGTAGTGCGCGGTCGGCTGGATCGGGATCGGGTCCGTGTAGGGCTCGATGCCGAGGTACGTCCGCGCGAACTCGGTGATGTCCGGAAGCTTGGCGTCCAGCTGCTCCGGCGGGAGGTGCGTGAGGTCGAGGAAGACGTGGTCGCCCTCGGGGCCGCAGCCGCGGCCCTCCCGGATCTCCGTGTAGATGGAGCGGGAGACGACGTCGCGCGAGGCGAGGTCCTTCATGACGGGCGCGTACTTCTCCATGAAGCGCTCGCCGTCCTTGTTGCGGAGGATTCCGCCCTCGCCGCGCGCGCCCTCGGTGAGCAGGATGCCCATGCGCCAGATGCCCGTCGGGTGGAACTGGAAGAACTCCATGTCCTCCAGCGGCAGTCCCCGGCGGTAGACGGCGGCCTGGCCGTCACCGGTGAGGGTGTGCGCGTTCGAGGACACCTTGAAGAACTTGCCGCAGCCGCCCGAGGCGTAGATAACGGACTTCGCCCGGAAGATGTGGATCTCGCCGGTGGCCAGTTCGTAGGCCACCACACCGGCGGACTTCTTGACCCCGTCGACCTCGGTGATGAGCTGGTCCAGGACGTAGAACTCGTTGAAGAACTCCACGCCCTCCTTGACGCAGTTCTGGTACAGCGTCTGGAGGATCATGTGGCCGGTGCGGTCCGCGGCGTAGCAGGACCGGCGGACCGGCGCCTCGCCGTGGTTGCGGGAGTGGCCGCCGAACCGGCGCTGGTCGATCGTGCCGTTCGGGGTGCGGTTGAACGGCAGGCCCATCTTCTCGAGGTCGAGGACCGAGTCGATGGCCTCCTTCGCCAGGATCTCGGCAGCGTCCTGGTCGACCAGGTAATCACCGCCCTTGACCGTGTCGAAGGTGTGCCACTCCCAGTTGTCCTCCTCGACGTTCGCGAGGGCGGCGGCCATGCCGCCCTGGGCGGCGCCGGTGTGGGAGCGGGTCGGGTAGAGCTTGGTCAGCACCGCGGTCCGGCTGCGCTTCGTCGACTCGATGGCCGCGCGCATACCGGCGCCGCCGGCGCCGACGATCACGGTGTCGTACTTGTGGATCTTCATGGTCGCGTATGCCCCGGCTCTAGCGGATGTTCGGGTCGAAGGTGAAGATCACCAGCGTGCCCAGCAGGACGGTGAACACCGTGGCGGTGTACAGCAGCATCTTCAGCCAGAAGCGCGGGTTGGCGCGCTCGGCGTAGTCGTTGATGATCGTGCGCAGGCCGTTGGCGCCGTGCAGCATCGCGAGCCAGAGCATGATCAGGTCCCAGGCCTGCCAGAACGGCGAGGCCCAGCGGCCGGCCACGAACGCAAAGCCGATCTTGCTGACGCCGCCGTCCAGGACGAGCTGGATCAGCAGGTGACCCAGCACGAGCACGACGAGCACGATGCCGGACAGCCGCATGAACAGCCAGCCGAGCATCTCGAAGTTCATGCGCGGCGCCCGCGGGGTCTTCGCCCTGCGGGCCCGCGGCGCCTCGATCACGGGGGCCGGGTTGTCCACGGAGTAGCCGCGGGTCTCGCCGGCGGCGGTGGTGGTGGCTTCGTCGGTCATGCTCAGCTCCCGAAGACTTCGCGCGCGGCGTGGCCGAGAACGGGGTAGATCGCCCCGACCATCAGCACGATCCAGAGACCCAGGACCGTCCACAGCATCTGCTTCTGGTACCTCGGGCCCTTGGCCCAGAAGTCCACGGCGATGACCCGCAGACCGTTGAGCGCGTGGAAGAGGATCGCGGCGACGAGGCCGTACTCCAGCACGGCCACGAGCGGTGTCTTGTATGTGGCGACGACGTCGTCGTACGCCTCGGGGGAGACGCGGACGAGCGCGGTGTCGAGGACGTGAACGAACAGGAAGAAGAAGATGAGGACACCGGTGACTCGGTGAGCCACCCATGACCACATGCCTTCCCGGCCGCGGTACAGCGTTCCAGCCGGCACGGAAAACCCTCCGGGAGCGGGGATGGGGGCTGCCGCCAGCTTCTGCGAACGAGATGTGCACTGTCGGTCGGGCCCGGCCGGGTATGGTCCACCGGCCCTGGCCATCGTAGCGACGCTCTGTCGTCCCGGTCGCCCGGGGGCCGGGGGTGTGATCAATCAGGCACTCACGGCCCACCGGGACGGCCGCCGCGAGCGGGCCGGAAAGCCGGGTCGGGCCGGGGCGACGACGGCGCGCTCCCCGGGGCGGCGGCAGCTCACGGGCACCACTCCGGGTGGTCCGCCAACCGCCGGGCGAGTCGCCCGCGCACGACGCGCCGCAGCTCGTCCGCCGTGACGGCCCGCTCCCGCTCCGTGTCGTGGCCGAGACGGGTGCGGATGGCTGCGAGCACGTGATCGAGCTTGTCGTTCGCGTGCACGTCGTCGAGACAGATCACGAACGCGTGACCGAACTGTCTCTCGTAGGCCGCATGCGCCGCCTGCATCGCGGTCCGCGCGGCGAAACCCGCCGACCTGACGTCCGGGCGTCCGCCGGCCGGCTGCCACAGACCCACGGGCGTCTCGCAGGCCACGGCTTCGCTCACCTGGGCGGGTGTGAGGTCGTAGTACGCCTCGTCCGCGGCGGCGAGCAGTGCGCCGAGATCGGGATACGGCCGGTGCCGCACGATGCGCCGCGCCCAGCGGGTGCTCCCGCAGCACTCGAGGAGGCGGGATTCCGCCACCGCAGCCGGGGCAGTGTTGAAACGCTCCAGCCCGGCGGGCAGGGTCGCTGAGGCGCCCCGGTTCGGGACGGATATCGCCAGGGGCGGGACGGGAGTTTCGCTGGACAGCGTCGGCTCCTCGGTCGAGCGGTGGCACGGAACGCCGTGACCGGTGGGACGGAACGGTGGACGGGGCCTGCCCCTGCGCTCCGGACGGGGTGACGAACGGGATGCGGGAGGCTGTGAGGTCACCGTAATGACGCATGTTGGCCACTGTCCGACGGATACCCGAATTTCACCCGCACGTGAGTCGGCCGGAATGCGTGGTGGACGCGGCGGGCCCCGCGACCCCCTTAGATTCAACCTGTACGGGACAGCCATACGCGATGCCGGAGTCGACACGAATGCCGAAAAAGCTGCTCTCCCTGGGGGCCGCCACCGCTGTGATCACCGTTCTCGCGACGGGCTGCTCGGACGGCGGTGAACCGAAGCAGGAGAAGAGCCGGAGCGCTTCGGCGACCGGCCCGTCCGTGCCGGCAGCCGCGCCGCGCACGATCCCGTCCGTCCGCTCCTACGAGCCCGCCCGGGGGCCCGGCTGGAAGCCGCAGCAGGACGCGCGCGTCGTCGGCGACGGGCCGCTCGCCGACGAGGCCCGCAGACTCGCCCGGGAACTGCGGATGCGGTACTCCCCGGGCCCCGCCCGGGACGGCGACGTCCAGCTCGAGCTGAACCGGGGCCAGTCCGGCGGGCCCGAGTCGTACCGGCTCACGGTCCGCGACGGCCGCGCCGTGATCACCGGCCCCGACGAGGCCGGCGTCTTCTACGGCACCCGGACGGTGGTGCATGCGGTGCGCGCCTCCGGGCGGCTCTCCGACGGCGTGGTCCGTGATCGTCCGGGCCGCGCCCAGCGCGGCTTCCAGCTCGACATCGCGCGCAAGCACTTCACGGTGGGCTGGATCGAGGCCCGCATGCGCGAGATGGCCGACCTCAAGATGAACCAGCTCGGTCTGCACTTCTCGGACGACCAGGGCTTCCGGCTGGCGAGCACCTCGCACCCGGAGGTCGTCTCCGAGCAGCACCTCACCACCGCCGAGCTGCAGCGGATCCTGGACCTGGCCGAGGACCTGCACATCACCGTGGTCCCCGAGATCGACTCGCCCGGCCACCTCGGCGCGGTGATCAAGGCACACCCCGGCCTCCAGCTCACCAGCGCCCGCGGCAACGACGCACCCGGCGCCGTGGACATCTCCGACCCACAGGCCGCGAAGATCGTGGACGACCTGCTGCGGGAGTACTCGAAGACGTTCCCCGGCACCTTCTTCCACGTCGGCGCCGACGAGTACGCGGCCCTGATGACCGAGGACCCGGAGGCGTCCTACCCACAGCTCGCGAAGGCCGCCGAGCAGAAGTACGGGCCGGGTGCGACGGTCCAGGACCTGGCCACGGGCTGGCTCAACGACCGGGCGCGGACCGTCCGCGCGGCGGACAAGCAGCCCAAGGCGTGGAACGACGGGTTCTTCGAGGACGGGAAGACCACGGCCGGCAAGAACATCCAGGTCCAGTACTGGACGGGCAAGGAGATCGGCGCGCGGAAGCCGGAGAGTTACCTGCGCGAGGGCCGGAAGCTGGTCAACCTCAACGACGAGTACCTCTACTACGTGCTCGGCGAGCCGAACGAGTTCACGTATCCCACCGGCGAGCGCATCTACAAGGAGTGGACGCCCGCCGTGCTGCGCGGCACCAAGGCGTCCCCGGCGTCGCTGACCGGGCCGGACCGGGTGCTCGGCGGCATGTTCGCCGTGTGGTGCGACCTGGCGAACGCCCAGACCGAGCAGCAGGTGGCCCGGGGGATCCGGCTGCCGCTGGCCGCCACGGCGCAGAAGCTGTGGGATCCGCAGAAGCCGAAGCCGAGCTGGAAGCAGTTCGTCCGCCTGGCGGACGAGGTCGACCCCGCACAGGAGCCGGCCGGCTGAAGCGGCGTGCCGCGGGCGGCCGGCCGGCGAGCGGCAGCGGCCGCCTTCCGTCCGCGGCCGGCCGCGTCCCGGATGTCCGCCGCCCGGGGGCCGGCCGGCTTCAGCTCTCGGGCAGGGCCTCGCCGTGCGAGGCGTGGCCCTCGGCGAATTCCCACCAGGTCAGCGGGAGCCAGTCGCCGCCCACGAAGGCGTCCACGGATGCTCCGCGGCCGCTGATGGCCACCGGCGTGCCCGCGGGGTACGTCTTACCGGACAGGCCGGGCACCGGCACGAGCAGGGTGCCGAATCGCTGGGTCATGTTTCCCTCCCCGTCTTCGGGTACTCGGTAGGCGTCAGTATTCGCCCCACCGTAGTCGGTTTGCCCGAATACCCCCAGAAGGGGCGACTGAGAGATGGGACACCCGGGACGGGCGGGTGTGTGGCGGTGCCTCCGTCGCGCAGCCCCTGCGGTCACGTCCGGTAGCGGCGCGTTTCCTCCCGGGGCCAGCGAACGAGTTTCGCCGACGGGAGGTACGCCATGAAGGCCGTTGTCTACCAAGGACCGTTCGAGGTTGCGGTGGAAGAGGTCGAGAAGCCCCGCACCCAGCACCCCAACGACGTGATCGTCCGCGTGACGTCGTCCGCGATATGCGGATCCGACCTGCACATGTACGAGGGGCGTACTGCCGCGGAGCCGGGCATCGTCTTCGGCCACGAGAACATGGGCATCATCGAGGAGTGCGGCGACGGGGTCACGTCCCTCAAGGCCGGCGACCGGGTCGTCATGCCGTTCAACGTCGCCTGCGGGTTCTGCAAGAACTGCAGCACGGGCTTCACCGGCTTCTGCACGACCGTGAACCCGGGATTCGCCGGCGGTGCCTACGGCTACGTCGCGATGGGGCCGTGGACCGGCGGTCAGGCGGAGTACCTGCGGGTGCCCTACGCCGACTTCAACTGCCTGAAACTCCCGGAG
The DNA here is from genome assembly GCF_023703325.1 of Streptomyces meridianus. Taxonomy (GTDB): domain Bacteria; phylum Actinomycetota; class Actinomycetes; order Streptomycetales; family Streptomycetaceae; genus Streptomyces; species Streptomyces meridianus. Next base: position 95,661 of record NZ_JAMQGM010000023.1, on the reverse strand, counting down.
GGCCGCGAGCACGAGTCGGACTTCATCCTGCTCGCCGACATCTTCCCCACCGGGTACCACGGCTGCGAGCTCGCCGACGTCCGGCCCGGTGAGAGCGTCTGCGTGTACGGTGCCGGGCCGGTCGGTCTGATGGCCGCCTACTCCGCCATGCTGCGCGGGGCGTCGAAGGTCTTCGTCGTCGACCGGGTCACCGAGCGGCTGCAGAAGGCCGCGGAGATCGGCTGCATCCCGGTCAACTTCGCCGAGGGCAACCCGGTCGAGCAGATCAAGGAACAGACGGGTGGCCAGGGCTCCGACAAGGGCGTCGACGCCGTCGGCTACCAGGCGCAGGCGCGCGGCGGGGAGGGCCGCGAGGAACCCGCGGCAGTGCTCAACTCGCTGATCCAGACCGTCCGGCCGACCGGTGCGCTGGGCATCCCGGGCCTGTACGTACCGGCCGACCCCGGGGGGCCCGACGAGCAGGCCAAGCGCGGCCAGCTCATGGTCTCCATCGGCAAGCTCTTCGAGAAGGGCCTGCGGCTGGGCACCGGGCAGTGCAACGTCAAGCGCTACAACCGGCAGCTGCGCGACATGATCATCGAGGGGCGCGCCAGGCCGAGCTTCGTCGTCTCCCACGAGCTGTCGCTGGCGGACGCCCCGATGGCGTACGAGAAGTTCGACAAGCGCATCGAGGGCTTCACCAAGGTGGTGCTGCACCCGCAGGCGTAGCGGGGTCCCCGGCGCAGGGAGCAGCCCGGACGGCCGGGACCCACGAAACGGGTCCCGGCCGTCCGGCCGCCGTCGGTGCGGCAGGTCAGGGCAGCAGTACCCCGCCCAGCGCAGCGCCCGTGGGGGTGCTGACGTCGTCGGGGTTGTAGTACACGGCGCCGGAGACGGAGACGCCCGAACTGCCGCTGTCCAGTTGCAGGACGGTTCCGTCGCCCGCGTTCTCGCCGTCGGCACCGATGGCGAGGTCGGCCCGGCTCCAGCCGGACAGGTCGTGCAGGACGACTGCCGAACCCAACCGGTCACCGGACTCGGAGGCGCCGGGGATGCCCGAGGTGTCCTGGTTGAACGCCTGGGCGCCGGTGCCCGTCAGGCCGCTCGCGGTGCCGCGCATCAGCAGTGCCGCGCCCGCGTCCGTCCGGCTCGTTCCGCTGCGGGTGAGGTCCTCGCGGGGCAGGCCGGCCAGCACGTCGGCGTAACCGTCGAGGTCGAAGTCGCCGACGGAGACGGACATGCCCATCGCGTCGCCGGCCTCGGCCGCACCGGGGACGCCGGAGGTGCTCTGGTGGATCGTGGTGCGTCCGGTGGTGGTGAGGCCCGCGGACGAGCCGTACAACGCCGTCACCTGGCCGCCGCTGTGGGCGTCGGACTCGGCGGTGTACGGCTGGCCGACCACGGCGTCCGCGTACCCGTCGGCGTCGATGTCGCCGACGGCCACCGAACGGCCGCCCTTGACGCCCAGGATGCCGACCCGCTTGAGCCCGGTCGCCGAGCCCTTCAGGACCAGCACGCGGCCGGTCCCGTCGGGGTCGCGGAAGTTGACGACGACGTCGGTGTAGCCGTCCCGGTCGAAGTCACCGGTGGCGGAGTCGGCGGAGGACACCGCACCGATGTACGCGCCCGAGCCGAGGTAACCCGACGTGGCCGCCGCGGACTTGCCGTCGAACGACCACCAGCGCCCCGGCTTGCCGGGGGCGACCGCGAACACGTCGGCGTGGCCGTCGCTGTTGAAGTCGCCGGTGGCGACGGACGATCCGAGCTTCTCGCCGCCGGTGTGCCCCGGGATCTCGTAGAACGACCCGGTGTCGAGCCCCGGCCCCCGCAGCACCGTGACCATGCCGGTGTCGGTGGAGGTGGAGAGGTTCTCGCCGGGGGCGCCGACGACGAGGTCGGCGTAACCGTCGTTGTCGAGGTCGCCCCAGGCCGTGTCGGCGCCGAAGCCGTCGCCGGACTCGGACCCGCCGGGAACGCCCGGGCTGTTCTGCGTGAGCACGCGCGTCGCGGCGGCCACGGGGCCGTCCGTTCCGCCGGGCACGACCGAGAGGGCCCCGGCGCCGTTGGAGACCGACGGGGTGCCCGCGACGAGATCGTCGATGCCGTTCCGGTCGACGTCGGCCGTGGCGGCCGCGGCGTTCACGGCCTTGCTGGAGGCGAAGCGACGGATCTCCGGCAGCTTCGCGTACAGGTTGTCGCCCGGGCACTCGGTGGCGAACCCGTCGCGGTGGCCGGAGACGGTCTTCAGCGTCGCCTGGTCGCCGGTGTTCCACACGCCGGTGTCGCCGGCCGCGGTCAGCGTCACCTCGCCGGACGGGTCGCCGCCGTACTGGCCGAGTTTCCACGCGGCGACGCGGGCGACCGCTTCGAGCGCCTGCCGGGTGGGCTTCCCGGCGCCGCTCTGGAAGTCGCCGAGGACGGCGATGCCCGCGGAGTCGCTGTTGAACCCGTAGGTGTGCGCGCCCTTGACCGGCAGGTCGACGCCGCCGGCGCGGCCCTCGAAGACCGTGCCGCACTTGTCGACGAGGAAGTTGTAGCCGAGGTCGTTCCAGCCGTTCGTCTCGACGTGGTACTCGAAGATGCCGCGGGCCAGGGCGGGGGAGTCGGCGCAGCTGTAGTTGTTGGTGCCGACCGTGTGGTGGACGAACACCGCCTTGACGGCCTCGATGTACTCCGGCGGGTCGTCGACCCTCGACTCGTCGGCGCCCCACTGCGCGCGGCTGACGATCGGCGGCCGGGTCACCGTCGACGGCGGGGCCGGAGGCACGGTCGGGGTCGGGGAGGCCGTCTCGGACGGCGAGCTCGTGACGGTTTCCGACGGCGTGGCCGTGGCGGTGTCCGTCGGCGCGGCGGAAGCGGTGGGCGCCGGCGTCGTGGTGTCGCCCGGTGTCGCCGTGGGCGTCTCGGAGGTGGCCGCCACCGGCGCTGCCTCGAAGGAGCCGCCGGGGAGGGCCCCGGTGGCGAGGTGGTTCCGGGAGGCGGTACGGGCCTCCCGCGCGGTCACCCCGGGGTCGACGAGGTCCAGGCGCAGCCCCTTGGGCAGGCCGGACGTGCTGCCGTCGGCAGCGGCGACGCGGGCCTGGACGGCGTCGGAGGGGCCGACCCACAGCGGGTCGGACACGCCGCGCATGTTCTTGGAAACCCGGTCGGGCAGGTGCTGGTCGAGGTCGAGTTCGCGCCAACCGGTCCATTCGCCGGTCTCGGTGTTGTGCGTGCGTATCTCGGCGGTGCCGTGCAGGCGCTTCGTGGCGCCCTGCCAGGACACGCCCAGCATGCTGAAGAGCTCGGTCTCGGTGCGCGGCAGCTGCCGCTTCGTGCTGCCGGTGCCCTCTAGCGGAAGGCTGCGCACCTTCGCCGGACGGGCTTCGGTCCCCCGGCCGTCCGGCTGGGCGGCGACGGCGACCGTGACGGCCCCGGCGCCGCCGAGGACGACCGCCCCGAGTGTCAGCCAGGTCCGGCGTTTCAGGCTGAGCGGTCTGTAGGCGTGTGTGGATCGTGGACTCAAGGTCCCCCCAGATCTGCGGTATTGGCGCCGCTCGCGCAGGCGAGCGTCCTGTTCTACCCAGCGCGGGGGTGTCCTGAAACGTCACTCCACCGGCTGCATGACCCTTCATAGCACTTTCATCAGGGACATCAGCCCCATGTCATTCCGAGTCGTGCCGTACGGGCGCTGCCCTGATGATGGGGAGGAAGCGAGTGTGCGGGAGGCCGTCGGTCATGCCCGAGTGGCACATCAGGGATTTCACGCTGGACGATCTGGAGGCCGTCGTCCGGTTGGACACGGAGAGCCGGACCACCGACGAGCCGCCGATCTTCCGCCTCTCCGACGTCGTGGCCGCGCTCCAGGCGGAGCACCCGGCAGTCGTCGCCCTGGTCGACGACGTCGTGGTGGGCGCGTCGGTGAGCCGGATCGACGCCGACCGGGCGTGGATCCTGCGCATCGGTCTGCTGCCGTCGTGGCGGAACATGGGCCTGGGCAGCGCCTTGCTGAGCGCACTGGAGCAGCGGCTGGCCGCGGCCGGCGTGCGGACGCTGGCGACTGTCCTCCCGGAGGGCGAGACCGGCGTCAAGGCGCTGCGGAACTCGGGGTTCGGCACCCGCAGCGGACTGGTGTTCTTCGAGAAGACGGAGCCGGTGACGCCGCACGAAGCGGACCTGCTCTCGGATCTCGGAGCCGAACGGCCCCACGAGGGGCTCTGGAACCGGGTCTCCGGGATGGCGGCGGAGAAGGCGCTCATCGAGCGGCGCCTCGTCCTGCCGCTGGCCCATCCGGAGCTCGCCGAGCAGCACGGTGTCGAACTGCCGCGCGCCGTGGTGCTGTTCGGACCTCCGGGCACCGGCAAGTCCACGTTCGCGCGGGCCGCTGCCGGCCGGCTCGGCTGGCCGCTGGTCGAATTGTTCCCGGCTCGTCTCGCCGTCGGGGACGGCTTGGCGACGGGGCTGAGCCGCCGGTTCGAGGAGATCTCCCGGCTCGACCACGTGCTGGTGTTCATCGACGAGGTCGAGGAGGTCGCCGGCGAGCGCCGGAAGGGCGACCCCTTGTCCCTCGGTGTCGTCAACGAACTGCTGAAGGCGATCGTCCGGTTCCGCGAGCGCGACGACCGGCTGCTGGTGTGCGCCACCAACGACGTGAGCGCGCTCGATCCGGCGTTCCTGCGGCACGGCCGCTTCGACTACGTGCTTCCCATCGGTCCTCCCGACCAGGCCGCGAGGGCCGCCCTGTGGAGGAGCTTCCTGGACCGGGCGGGGGCAGAGGCCGACGCCGAAGTGCTCGCCGCCGCCAGCGACGGATTCACTCCGGCGGACATCGGGCAGGCCGCGCGCACCGTTGCCCAGGCCATGTTCGAGCGCACCGTCGACACCGGCCGGCGGGCCCACCCCGCGACGGGGGACTACCTGCGGACGATCCGCCACACCCGGCCCACCGTCAGCGCGCTGATGGCGCAGGAGTTCGCCGAGCAGACGACGCGGTTCGCCCGGACCTGACCGCCTCGCCGGGTCTCCCGACGGCCCCGGAAAGCCGGTGCGGGGAGAGCGGGTCCTCCGGGGCGGGACGCAGAACGGCAGGCAGGCGATAGCGTCTGCACCGCCCTGCCGGACTCACGCCCTTGGAGAGCACGTTGAGCTGGGACCTGCTCCTGATGCCCGTACCCGACGAGAACGCAGTGTTCGACGAGTTGCCGGAGGACGGCGAAGGGCCGTCCCTCGGCCGGCGCGCCCAGGTGCTGGCCGCGTTGGCCGGGACGATGCCGGACGCCGACCTCTCCGACCCCGCCTGGGGCGTGCTGGAGGGCCCGACCTGGTCGCTGGAGATCAACGTCAGTGACTCGGACCCGGTGGAGGCGATCATGCTCCAGGTGCACGGCACCGGCGACGACGTGCTGACCGTCGTGCACCGGCTGGCCGGGGCCGTCGGCGGCGTCGTCATGGACTGCGTGGCCGACGAACTGCTCGTGGAGGGCGAGACCGCCGGCTGGCACGGCTTCCAACGGCAGCGCGATGCGTCGCTCGACTCGGCCGCAGGCAGCGACGGGTACGGGAAGGCGTCGCTGACGCTGGGCGCCGCCGACTCGCTGGAGGACGCCTTCGGCTGGCAGTCCGCACCGAGCGACCTGCGCTGAGCGGCCTGTACCGACCCGCGGTCGTCCCGCGGAGCCCGGCACCGGCACCCCCGGCGGGGGCCGGTGCTCAGAGGCCGTCGAACGGCGGCGCGTAACGGAACGTGCCGCGGATCGCCGGCGCGTGGCCGGTCAGGGTGCGGACCTGGAAGTGCGCAGCCCAGCGGGGATCCGGCGGCGCGACGCCCGCCTCTGCGCTCGGCCGGAAGTCGAAGCGCCCGTAGTAGGCGGGGCTGCCGAGCACGGCGACGAGCGGCTCGCCGAGCGCGTCGGCCGCGCCCAGCACCGCGTGGACGAGTGCGCCGCCCGTCCCCCGGCCCTGGTGGCCCGGGGACACCGCGAGCGGCGCGAGGCCGAGGGCCGGGACGTCGTCGACGTGCCCGCGGGTGCACAGCACATGCCCGACGAGCTGTCCCCGTTCGCCGACGGCCACCAGGGACAGCTCGGGCAGCCAGGCGCCGGAGCCGCGCAGCCGGCCGACGAGTGCGGCCTCGTCCGGTTCCGGGACGTCCGGCGCGGCGAAGGCCGCCGCGATCACGGCGTGCACGGACGGGATGTCGGCCGGTGTTTCGCGTCTGATCAGCACGGTCGCAAGTCTCCCTCCGCCCGTCGAGGGGCCGCAACGGGTCGGCCTGCGGGGCCGCGCCTTCCGGGTGCCGGACCGGGATCCGGGACGACCCGCCCGCCGGCGTCCGTTGATCCGCGGATGCGGGTGACACTTGGTGAGGTTGCTGCGCTCTGTGTGGCGGGGGAGGGGACCGCTCCCCTCGGGGGAGCGGGCGCTCTGCTGCCCCCGGGTCCTGCGAGCCGGAGGTTTGCACGGGGAATGCATGAGCAACCGAGGCGGCTGCCCAAGGCCGGTCAGATGCGGAGCTATACGGCGGGTGTGGTCAGGACACTGACCGAACAGCACCGGTTGCCGCTCGACTACTCGGTCGCCAGCCTGCACATCGTGGATTTCGTCGTGGACGGGCTGCGACGCGACCAGCCGGAGAAGACCCAGGTCGCCGAGACGCTCTTCGGACTCGGCGCCTATGTGGGCGAGGTGATCGTGCGCCGCACCCATGCCGAGTGGGTGGACCTCAGGGACGACGAGGGGCGGTTGTTCCGCCAGCCGGTGGGCATCAGGATGTCCACCGGGCGGGTCTGGAACCCGCTGGGCCGGGTGGTGAACCGCTTCCTGGTCGGGCCCGAGGAATCAATACACGGGTTCTTTCTGCTGGTTCAGGCGCCGGAGCGCCGTTCGCACGACACCCCGTGAAGCGGACCCGCGCGAAACGTGACCGCTTCGTGGGGAGTTGATCACGAGATGTCGAACGGGGGTTGACACCGGGTAAGGAGTGGAATCGTATTCTGGGCGGGGTCTCGGGCCCGGGGGGACATGGGCACGATGAGCGGTGCCGTATCCGGTACGAAGAGGACGGCGTGGGCATGCAGGGGGACCGCCGACGTGCGCCGGACGGAAACGACGGCGGGATAGGTGCGGCCGTCGAGCGGGCACAGAACGGTGACGAAACGGCGTTCGCCATTCTCTACCGCGCCCTGCACCCCAGGCTGCTGGGGTACGTGCACGGGCTCGTGGGGGACGACGCCGAGGACGTCGTGGCCGAAGCGTGGCTGGAGATCGCCCGCGACATCGGACGGTTCCACGGCGACGGCAAGGGCTTTCGCGGCTGGACCGCGACGATCGCCCGGCACCGGGCCCTCGACCACCTCCGACGGCAGAACAGCCGCCCCCGGACCACCTTGCTGGAGCAGGACCTGCTGGAACTGCCGAGCGCCCACGACACCGAGAGCCAGGCGCTCGAGACGCTGTCGACCGAACAGGCTCTCGAGTTGGTCGCCGCGCTGCCCCGCGACCAGGCGGAGGCGGTCCTGCTGCGGGTCGTCGTCGGGCTGGACGGCCCGGACGCCGCGCGGGTCCTGGGCAAGCGGCCGGGCGCCGTCCGCACCGCTTCGTACCGCGGGCTGAAGCGGCTGGCCCGGCAACTCCGCACGCGCAACGGGGCGTCGGGCACGGCCGGGCCAACCGTGACGTCTTCGGCCCCTCGTACGCTGGAAGAGTTGGGATGACCGACAACCGAGAAGCAGAGAGCCGGAGGCCGGCCGGCCGCAGTCTGAACCGCAGGCGTGCGGAGGAACTGCTCGGCGGCCGACGTCCGCGGCCGTCGGCGGCCGGTGCCGCCGAGTCGGACGACGTCGCCGCCCTTGCGCGGCTCCTCGCCGCTGCCGCCGGTCCCCCCGCAGGGGACACCGCCGGGGCCCGGGCGCGGCAGGAGGAGGCGCTGGCGGCCTTCCGTGCCGCGCGGGAAGCGGGGGAGCATGCCGGGGTGGCTCGGCGGCAGGACGACTGGAGCCGGCGGCGGAGCGTCGCGAAGGCACCGTGGACGATGGGGAGTTTCCCGTCGGGCGTCCGGTCAGCACGGGCGGCCGTAGGCGCCGTGGTGGCCGCGGTGGCCCTGTGCGGGGTCGCGGTGGCCGCAGGGACCGGGGCCCTGCCGATGCCGCCGGGGCCTCTCCGGCCCGGTGCCGTGGAGCCGGGGGAACTGCCGGTCACCCCGTCCGGGATCGTCACGTCGGTTCCCTCGGGGAGCTCCTCCCACGGCGCACCGGGACGCAACGCGCCGCCCCCCGCCGAGGGCGACCCGCGGACGGTCGCCACCCGGGAGATCGAGGCCCTGTGCCGCGACTACGAGCACGCCCTGCGGGCGGGCCAGGTGCCCGACGTCGACACCCTCGTGAGGCTTGCGTACGAGGCGGGCGAGGACGAGAGCGTGTCCGAGTACTGCGAGCGGCTGCCCGGCACGGGGAAGGGGAAGCCGGGCGAGGGGAAGGCCGAGGGCAAGGAGCCGGACGAGAAGAAGACCGGTGGGACCGAGCCCGACAAGGACGGGCCCGGGAAGCCCGGTGAGGATTCCGACGAGCAACGATCCGGATCCGGGAGCCCCGGCACGCCGGCGCCGGAGAGCACCAACCGGGGGAGCACCGGCAACGGCCAGGACAACGGCACCGGCAACGGCCGGAACAACGGCAACGGCACCGGCAAGGGGCAGGGTTCCGAGGACAGCGGCCAGGACGGCACCGGATCCGGCGAGACGACACCGGACGAGAGCGGCAGCCCCGATGCTCCCGGCGAACCGGATGATTCCGGGACGGACGCCAACGAAGGCTCCGGAAGCGGAACTTCACCGGACGAACCGGAACCCGAAGCCTCCGGCACGCCCTCGCCCACGTCCTGACACTCCCGCCGGGGCCGGTCCCGCGTACCGGTCCCGGGAAGCAGACCCTGCCTGCCGGGACCGATCCGTGAGCCGTACCGCCGCCGGCCGCCGTGCGCCCGTCGGGGGAACCGCGCGGCGGCGGGCCGGCACTCCGGCGCGACAACACCGCAGCGGAACACGGCGGCCCCGCAGCGAAGAGGACGGCCGGGGTCGCCACCCCCCACAGGAGAGACCCCGGCCGTCGGTATCGGGGGCCCGTTGCGGGCCCGTACTCCTAACAGCGCCGCCCGCGGGGTTTGTGTCACACCCTTGTCATGGTCGTCCGCCGGGCCCCTGGGAGCGTGGACTCGGACGGGGCCCTGCGGCTAGCGTTCCCGTCCGTGCCGGTGGGCGACGCGGCCGCCGGGCCATTGGAACGGACGCGCGGAGCGGCGGAGCATCTGGGGGCGCGCACCGTGGGGGCGAGCGCAGACCGGATCGTAGGGCTCCCCCCATGTCGGAAGGCCGGAGGACCGTGGGGCAGGATGAAAGCGTGCTGGGGGAAGACGCCGAGCTGACGTCCGCGGTGCACGCCGCCCAGGACGGGGACGAGACCGCGTTCCGTACCGTCTACCGGGCTGTGCACCCGCGGCTGCTCGGCTATGTCCGGACGCTTGTCGGCGAGACCGACGCGGAGGACGTGACCTCCGAGGCGTGGCTCCAGATAGCCCGCGACCTCGGAAAGTTCAGCGGCGACGCCGACCGCTTCCGTGGCTGGGCCGCGCGGATCGCCCGGAACCGGGCCCTGGACCACATCCGCATGCGCGGCCGCAGGCCCGCCGTCAGTGGTGACGAGACCGAACTCGCCGACCGTGCGGGGAACTCGGACACGGTGGGGGAGGCGCTGGAGGCGCTCGGCACGGGGCGCACCCTGCGCCTGATCGCGGAACTGCCCCAGGACCAGGCGGAGGCGGTGGTGCTGCGGGTCGTCGTCGGGCTCGACGCGAAGAGCGCCGCCAAGGTGCTCGGCAAGCGTCCCGGCGCGGTCCGGACGGCCGCCCACCGCGGCCTGCGGAGGCTCGCGGAACTCCTCGAGCCGGCCCCCGGCGGGGCGGACCCGGCGGGCGGCCCGGTTACCGACGGGTTCGACGGGATTCCCGAGCGGTTCGGATACCGCCCGCGTGCGGTTGCCCCGGCTGGTGTGACGGAAACGTGCGTGTGGACGCAGAAGGACATGTGATGGCCGACAACCGGTACAGCTGGCTGGACGCAACCGCCGCGGAGCATTTGCTGCGCGGCGAGACGGCCGATGCTCTCGCCGCCGTCGGCACCGCGGACGCGCGGGCCCGGGAACAGGCCGTCGAACTCGCCGCCACGATGGAGGCGATGGCGGAACTCCCTGCTGTCGTCCTGGCCCCCGACGGCGAACTGGCCGGCGAGGCCGAGGCGATGCGGGCCTTCCGCAGCTCCCGGTCCGGACAGGCCGGGGCGCGCCGCCGCTCCCACCGCGCCGGCGGGGGGTCGTGGCCGGGCCGGCCGCTGTGGGCCGGACTCGGGGTGGCCTTCTCGGCGGCGCTGCTGGGCGGTGCTGCCATCGCGTCCGGAGCGCTGCCGAAGCCCTTCGGGGAGGCCCCCGCGCCCTTGCCCGCCACCAGCGTCTCAGCCGTCGGAACACCCAGCGGCACCGGGCAGGTGCCCGCCGCCTCGGAGCAGCCCCCGCACGGCAAGCGGCACGGCAGGTCCGGCGAGCACCCGGGACACGACGGTTCGTCCCGGCGCGGCGGCGCCGGCCCCTCGGGGAAGTCCGGCGAGCAGGGGGACGGCAAGGGCGCCGAGCCGCAGCCCACCGCGTCCGGCGACAGCGGCACGGTGGACGCGGACGTCTGCCGCAAGTACCGCGACGGAACCCTCTCCGAGGAGCAGAAGCGCCGGGTCGAGGAGGCCGCGGGAGGTCCCGAGGCGCTCGACCGCAAGTGCGACGCGCTGCTCGGGGTGGCCGGGCGCCGGACGGACGACGGTGTCGGCGGCCCGGAGAACGGCGTGAGCAAGGGCACCGAGAACACCACCGATCCCGCGCCCACCATCGGATCCGCGCCCGGTCCCACCACCGCACCCACGTCCGCGCCGACCGGCGGGACGGACCTGTCCTCGTCGGTCGACACCCTCGAACTCGGGTCCGACCCGCTCGCGCTCGGGTCCTGACGGTCCGCCGGGTCCGTGCGGCAGTCGGCCGGAGGGGCTCCGCGGGCGGGGGTGTGACATTTTTCGAGCCGCCGTCGCAGTACTGAGTGCCGACTGGTCATCGGCCGCGCACGAGCCGGGGTTCCCCCCGTACCAACCGGCTCTGCGCAATCGGCGCGGGCGGGAACGTTCCCCCGGTCCCGCCCGCGCCCCCGCACCTCCCGGATTCCCGGACCTCACCTCCCGGATTCCCGGACCTCCTCCCGCCGCCGTCGCGTCCGGCCGTGGCCGTGTCGGCCGTCCTGGCGACGCCACCCCTTCCGGCGAGCGGATCACCGCTCAGCCGAGCATTCTGTGAGCAAGGTCCCAGCGTGCGGGTCTCCACGGCACGCGCGCCCCCCACTACAGTCCGTGTCGACGGCACACGGTTACCGGCAGGTAGTGGGTAACTCGATCAGGAGGCATGGCACATGGCGCGCGAGTCGGAATCGGGACTGCCCATCGAACCGGTTTACGGGCCGGACGCGCTCGTTGGCTGGGACCCCGCCGAGAAGCTCGGCGAACCCGGCAGCTACCCGTTCACCCGCGGTGTCTACCCGTCGATGTACACCGGCCGGCCGTGGACCATGCGCCAGTACGCCGGCTTCGGCACGGCCACCGAGTCCAACGCGCGCTACCAGCAGCTCATCGCCAACGGCACCATGGGCCTGTCCGTCGCCTTCGACCTGCCGACCCAGATGGGGCACGACTCCGACGCCCCGATCGCCCACGGCGAGGTCGGCAAGGTCGGCGTCGCCATCGACTCGATCGACGACATGCGGGTGCTGTTCGGCGGCATCCCGCTGGACAAGGTCTCGACGTCGATGACGATCAACGCGCCCGCCGCACTGCTGCTGCTGATGTACCAGTTGGTCGGCGAGGAACAGGGAGTTCCGGCCGACAAGCTCACCGGCACCATCCAGAACGACGTGCTGAAGGAGTACATCGCCCGCGGCACGTACATCTTCCCGCCGAAGCCGTCGCTGCGCCTGATCGCCGACATCTTCAAGTACTGCAAGGCCGAGATCCCGAAGTGGAACACCATCTCGATCTCCGGTTACCACATGGCCGAGGCCGGCGCCTCGCCCGCGCAGGAGATCGCCTTCACCCTGGCCGACGGCATCGAGTACGTGCGCACCGCCGTCGCCGCCGGCATGGACGTGGACGACTTCGCGCCCCGGCTGTCGTTCTTCTTCGTCTCCCGCACCACGATCCTCGAGGAGGTCGCCAAGTTCCGTGCTGCGCGCCGGATCTGGGCCCGGGTGATGAAGGAGGAGTTCGGGGCGAAGAACCCCAAGTCGCTGATGCTGCGCTTCCACACCCAGACCGCGGGCGTGCAGCTGACCGCGCAGCAGCCGGAGGTCAACCTGGCCCGCGTCACCGTGCAGGGCCTTGCCGCCGTCCTCGGCGGAACCCAGTCGCTGCACACCAACTCCTTCGACGAGGCCATCGCGCTGCCCACCGACAAGTCGGCCCGGCTCGCGCTGCGCACTCAGCAGGTCCTGGCCTACGAGACGGACGTGACCGCGACCGTCGACCCCTTCGCGGGCAGCTACGTCGTGGAGAAGATGACCGACGACGTCGAGGCGGCGGCCGTCGAACTCATGGGCAAGGTCGAGGAGATGGGTGGCGCGGTCAACGCCATCGAGCGCGGCTTCCAGAAGAACGAGATCGAGCGCAGTGCGTACCGCATCGCCCTGGAGACGGACTCAGGCGAGCGGGTGGTCGTCGGCGTCAACCGCTTCCAGCTGGAGGAGGAGGAGCCGTACGAGCCGATGCGCGTCGATCCGGCGATCGAGGCCCAGCAGGCCGAGCGGCTGGCGAAGCTGAGGGCGGAGCGCGACCAGGCGGCCGTCGACGCCGCTCTCGCTTCCCTGCGCAAGGCGGCGTCGGGCACCGACAACGTGCTGTACCCGATGAAGGAGGCGCTGGCGGCGCGGGCCACGGTCGGCGAGGTGTGCGACGCGCTGCGCGAGGTGTGGGGCCAGTACGTGCCCACGGACGCGTTCTGATCCGCCCGGCCCGGGCCGTCGTCCGCCGGCCCGGGGCCTGTCGTCCTGCGGTCCACGGCACCCCGGCAGCGGCCGGGAGCGTCTGCGATGCGGACCGCCCCGTCGGCTTCCGCAACTCTGTGCGAAACTCCGCGTCATGCTGGGTGTGACCGATCTTCCGACGTATTTGACCGGTGTGGCGCTGATCGTCCTGCTTCCGGGGCCGAACTCGCTGTACGTGCTGTCCGTCGCCGCGCGCCGGGGTGTGCGCAGCGGCTACCGCGCGGCGACCGGCGTGTTCTGCGGCGACGCGGTCCTGATGGCCCTCTCGGCCGCGGGTGTCGCCTCGCTGCTCCAGGCCAGCCCGATGCTGTTCGGCGTCGTGAAGTACGCGGGCGCCGGCTATCTGACGTGGGTGGCCGTCGGCATGATGCGGGCCGCGTGGGCTCTGTGGAAGGGGCGCGAGGACCGTCCGGCCGAGGCGGCCCCCGAGCCGGGCGACCTGGCCGAGGACGAGCGGCCGTACCGGCGTGCGCTGGTGATCAGCCTGCTGAACCCGAAGGCGATCCTGTTCTTCGTCTCGTTCTTCGTGCAGTTCGTCGACCCCGGCTACCCGCACCCGGCGCTGTCGTTCCTGTTGCTGGGCGCGTTCGCCACCCTGTTCAGCTTCCTCTACCTGACTGCACTGATCTTCGCCGGTACCCGGCTGGCCGACCAGTTCCGCCGGCGCAGGAAGCTCTCGGCCGGAGTCACGTCCGCGGCGGGTGCCGTGTTCCTGGGTTTCGCCGCGAAACTGTCGGTCAGCAGCGTGGGCTGAGGCACCCGCCGGGCGGACGACCGGCCCCCGGGACGTGTCACGGGGCGAGGACGTCGAGTTCGCGCATCGCCCCGACGGTGATCTCACGGGTGAGGCTCTCGGCCCGCTCGGCGTCCCGCTCCCGCACCGCCTCGGCCACCCGCACGTGCAGGCTCACCGCCTCCGGGTCGGGGTCGGAGAACATCACCTGGTGCTGGGTGCGGCCGGTGAGCACCTCGGCCACCACGTCGCCGAGCCGGGCGAACATCTCGTTGCCGGACGCCCGCAGGATCACCCGGTGGAACGCCACGTCGTGCACGAGGTAGCTCTCGAGCTGATGGCCGCGTGAGGTCGCCACCATGCCGAGGGCGTGGCTGGTGAGGTCCGCGCACTGTTCGGGCGTCGCGAGTTCCGCGGCCAGGCCCGCCGCCACCGGTTCCACCGCCGAGCGCAGCCGGGTCAGCGACCGCAGCTGGCGTGGCCGGTCCGGGCCCGCCAGGCGCCAGCGGATCACCTGCGGATCGAAGACGTCCCACTCCTCGGCCGGCCGCACGGTGACCCCGACCCGGCGGCGGGACTCGACCAGGTGCATGGATTCGAGCACCCGGACCGCCTCGCGCACCACCGTGCGCGAGACCTCGAACCGCTCCTCCAGCTCGTCGGTCCGCAGCACCGTCCCGGGCGGGTACTCGCCCGCCGTGATCGCGGGCCCCAATGCCGACAGCAGCCGCGCGTGCAGTCCCCGGTCCTGCCCTCGGGTCCCCATCCCCACCGCCCGTTCTGCCGTTCCCGTGCTGATCACACCCGTTGCAGTCAGACTACGCGGCGAGCTCCGACGTTACTTACGTATGACGTTTGAGTCACAGGCCCTTGAATACGTCGTACTTATGGGTTTGAGTGTGCGGCGGCGTCGAAGTCGAGGAAGACGGCGAGGTAGCGATGCACGCCCCACATGTCGTGGACCCGTATGTCGTGGTGGTCATGGGAGTGGCCGGCACCGGCAAGTCCACGGTCGGACGGCTGCTGGCCGACCGGCTCGGCGTCCCCTACGCGGAAGCGGACGCCTTCCACCCCGAAGCCAACATCGCCAAGATGACGGCCGGGGTCCCGCTGGACGACACCGACCGTGAGCCCTGGCTCGACAGCATCGGTGCCTGGGCCGCCGACCGGGCCGGCCTCGGCGGGGTGGTCAGCTGCTCCGCCCTCAAGCGCCGCTACCGCGACCGGCTCCGGGCCTCCGCCCCCGGGCTGTTCTTCCTGCACCTGACCGGCGACCGCCGGATCGTCGCCGACCGGCTGGAGCAGCGCCGGGACCACTTCATGCCCGGTTCCCTGCTGGACTCCCAGTTCGCCGCGCTCGAACCGCTCCAGCCGGACGAGTGCGGCATCGCGGTTCCGATCACGCAGGAGCCGTCCGCCGTCACCGAGGAAGCCGTCCGCGCCCTGGAGCGGGCCGGCAGGAAAGAGGTCGATGGCTGCCGGTAGTCGACGCACTGGTTGTGAGATGCCCGGTCCTCCCGGGCGTGGATGGTTGGAGAAATCGGTATGAGGTGTTCCCGTGGAAGCAATTGAGCCGGTCTACGGCACAGCCACACTGCTGCTGATCGCAGCGGGGGCTGTCGCCCTGCTGCTGTTCCTGATCATGAAGGTGAAGCTGCACGCCTTCGTGTCACTGGTCCTGGTGAGCGTGGTCACGGCGATAGCCGTCGGCTTCCCGCTCGCCGACATACCCGACGTCCTGATGTTCGGCTTCGCCGACACGATCGGCTCGGTCGCACTCCTCGTCGCGTTCGGTGTGATGCTCGGCCGCCTGCTCGAGGTGACCGGCGGCGCCCAGGTCCTCGCGGACACGCTCATCGGACGCTTCGGTGCCGAACGGGCGCCGCTCGCCCTGGGTGTTGCCGCCCTGCTCTTCGGCTTCCCGATCTTCTTCGACGCCGGCCTGGTCGTCTTCCTGCCGATCATCCTGACGGTGGCCCGGCGCTTCGGCGGCTCGCTCCTGCTCTACGCGCTGCCGGCCGCCGGTGCCTTCGCCGCGATGCACGCCATCGTCCCGCCGCACCCGGGCCCGGTCGCCGCGGCCGAGGTGCTGGGCGGCAACATCGGCGTCACCATGCTGGTCGGCATTCCGATCGCCGTGCTGGCCTGGTACGCCGGTTCCTACCTCGTCTCCCGCTTCCTGGGACACCGGATCCACGTCGACCTCCCGGACGTGATCTTCGGTGAGGTCAACGACGGTACGAAGAAGGACGCCGACGGTGAGGCGCTCGCCGCGCGGGCCCCGAAGTTCTCCACCGTCCTGCTGCTGCTGTTCATCCCGCTCGTCCTGATCTCCTTCGACACGATCACCGACACGCTGGCCAGCGCGAAGGTCATCAAGGGGGACGAGGGCTGGGCCGCGTTCCTGAGCCTGCTCGGCCACACGCCGGTCGCCCTGATGATCACGGTCATCGTCGCGATCGCCGTGCTGGGACGCCCGCACACCTCGATGGCGAACGTCACGAAGCTCGTGGACGGCGCGCTCGGTCCCATCTGCTCGATCATCCTGATCACCGGGGCGGGCGGCATGTTCGGCGGCGTCCTGGAACTCAGCGGCATCGGGGCCGCATTGAGCGGGTCGCTCTCCGACCTCGGCATGTCGCTCATCCTCCAGGCGTTCGTCATCGCCACGCTGCTGCGCGTCGCCCAGGGCTCGGCCACCGTCGCGCTGACCACCACCTCCGGTCTGATCGCCGGTTCCGTGGCGGACGCCAACCTCGGGGACTTCCACATCGCGCTCCTCGTGGTCGCCGTCGCCGCGGGCGCCACCGTGCTGTCGCACGTGAACGACTCCGGATTCTGGCTGGTCAGCCGCTTCTTCGGGATGGACGAGAAGACGACGCTGAAGACCTGGACCGTGATGGAGACGACGCTCGGACTCGCGGCGTTCGTCATCGCGGCCGGCCTCTGGGTCGTCGTCTGACACGCAGGCCTTCCGGGCAGACGGAGGGGCGTGGGCTTCGGCCCGCGCCCCTCCGCCGCGTCCGGGGCGGGCACGGAGACTGCGTACCCGCCAGGAGCCGCACACCGCCCCCGCGGTCGCGCGCGAGCGGGGGCGGGAAATCCTGCGCAGCGGCGCACCGACGGGCCGCTCCTGCTCTACGGTGGTGGCCCCCGCGTGTACCGGCACCCCATCGTGGAGCGAACAATGACCCCTGAGAGTCAGACGGCCTCGGACCTTGTCGCCATGGCCGCGGAGGACCATCGCTCGTCGCACTGGGCGAACAGCGCGGACCACGAGGACCAGCTCGCCTGGCGGCGGCTCACGGCCCGCCACGGCGACATGCTCGAACGGATCATGGACGAGCACGGCTGGCCGTCCCTCACCCGGTTCGGGGAGGAGGCTGCCCGCGGGGCCTGGCTCATCGCGCAGCACGCGGACCGTCAACTGCACGTACAGCGAAGGGCGTTGCGGCTGATCGACCAGGCCGTGAAGTCCGGGGAGGCCCACCCGCGCGACGCCGCCTTCCTCCGCGACCGCACACTGGTCAACGAGGGCCGCAAGCAGATCTACGGCACCCAGATCGCCGGGATGCGGGACGGCCGGCCGGTGCCGTGGCCGTGCCAGGAGCCCGAACGCGTCGACGAGTTGCGCGACGAGGTCGGCCTCGAGCCCTTCGCCGTGTACATCGAGCGCTACGCGACGTCCTGAGCCGATCCCGCCCGGTGCACCCGGCAGGACCGAAAGCCCGTCCTCCGCCGACGTGTTGCTCCCGAAGCCGTCAGCCGCGGACGGCCGTCAGAGCCCGCCTGATGCGCGGTGCCAGCGGCTGCTCCACCAGCCGGTACAGCGCGTAGGCCAGCAGCAGCATCGACGCGACCGTGAGCGGCAGCGTCGCATACGACGGCAGCCCCAGAGTGCGGTGCAGCACGTGCACCGTCACCCAGCCCAGGTGTTCGTGCACCAGGTAGAACGGGTAGGTCAGCGCTCCGGCGACCGTGACCCAGCGGCCGTTCGGCCCCCGCAGCCACCCGAGTGCGATCGCGCCCACCGCCACGAACCCGGCCGTGAACACCGCGACGATCCACAACGACGGCCGGTAGGAGAAGAAGTCGGGGTTCGGCGGATGCCACAGCCGGTCCACCGCGTAGTGCTGCCCGATCAGCCAGCTCACGGCCACGATGCCCCACGCCGTGACGTCGCGCCGGTCGCGGTGCAGCAGGTAGAGGCCGACGCCGCCGATGAAGTACGGCGCGTACTCGGGCATCAGCGTCACGTCGAGAAGCGGCATGTCCGCGGCCTCGGCCACCACCGCGGCCACCGTCCACAACACGCAGAAGAGCACCACGCGGTGCCGGCCGGCTCCCGGCATCACGACGAACAGCGCGAACAGCACGTAGAACCGCAGCTCGGCCCACAGCGTCCAGTCGACTCCGAGCACCCGGTCCACGCCCAACGGCTGTTGCAGCATGGACAGGTTGAGCAGGGCGTCGCTCGGTGACACCGCCTCGTACGCCACCCACGGCAGCGCGAACACCGCGGTCACGAGCGCGACGGCCACCCAGTACGCCGGGAACAGCCGCGAGACCCGCGAGGCGAAGAACGACCCGATCGGACGGCCCCAGCCGCTCATGCAGATCACGAAGCCACTGATGACGAAGAAGATCTGCACGCCGAGGTTGCCGTAGGCGAACGCCTGGGACAGCGTGGGGAACTGCTCGGTGGGTGAGCTGCCCCAGGCCTCCCCGATCTCGCCGTCCCGGCCGCCGTAGTGGTAGAAGGCGACCATCAGCGCCGCGAGCAGCCGCAGCAGATCGAGCGCACCCAGCCGGACCGGACGGGAGGACGTACGGGCGGGTGTCCGATCCAGGGCCTGCTGGCGCGCGGTGGCCTCGGGGGAGCCGGCCCCGGTGGGCGCCGGAGTCGTCACGGTCGGCGCGCTCATCCGAACGCTGTCCGCTTCCGCACGACGCGCCGCTGCACGGCCCGGGCCCGGCGGGCCATCCGGCGCACCGTCGAGTTGCGGGGCAGGAAGGCGAGCTGGGACGGAACACCCCCGGGCAGGGCGAGCGACGTCAGCCGGCGGCGCTTGAAGTAGCGCCAGGTGTGGGCGTCCAGGTGCGCCGCGAGGAACCGTTCGGCCTCGGGACGCAGGGCCGGGTGGATCTGCGGCTGCATCGCGAAACCGACCGCGGCGACCAGACCGGACAGGCGGCCGTCCCCGGCACGGATCCGTGCCGGGTCGTGCTCCGCCTGGTCGTCGGGGCCCGGGAGCAGCGCGTCCACGATCGTGACCGGTACCCGGTTGCTGTTCTGGTAGGGGCTGAGCCGCTCCAGCAGCGTGCCGGTGCCCGTCCGCACCGCGTCGAGCCCGAAGAACGCGCCCGCGGTCATCAGCGCCGTCGAGAAGCAGCCGATCACCAGGGCCGGGCGCATCCGCTGGAACAGCACCTCGGCGAGCACCGGCCGGTCCAGCACCGCCAGCCGGACACCGAGCGTCTCCGCCTCCTTCTCCAGCAGCCGGGACCAGCGGGCGGGGGCGGTCGGGTGCGGCTTGAAGACGATCTCGCGATGGCCCCGTTCGACCGCGCCGCGCAACATGGTGACGTGCAGCCGCTCCTCCTCCTCGGGTTCGAGGATGCCGAGGGCGGACAGGTACTGGCCCAGCAACAGGGCCGGGGCGTCCATCGCCGGCAGGCCCTCCACGTCGGAGGAGGCCAGCTCGGCCAGCACGGACCGGAACGCGTCGGTGGGGACGGTCTCCTGCTCCACGCCGAACTCGGTGAGCAGCAGCGGATTCAGACCGGGTACCAGGTCGAGGTACAGCAGCCGGCGGATGCGGGTGCCCACCAGCGGGTCGATCCTGTTGCGGGTCGGACCGTAGCTCATCAGGCCGTCGGCGTAGACGTCGAGCGGCGAGGCCGGGAACAGCTGGGCGAGCGCCAGGGCCGGATTGACCTGGATGGACTCGAGCGCCAGTTCCACCTCGTCGTCCCCGAGGCCCCACAGCAGCCGCAAGTGCCGCTCCCACAGCGGGACGTCGTCGGGCCGCGGCGACCAGCCGCCGGGGTGGAACGGGCTGATCGTCTCGTTCCAGGACAGCACCCGGTCGAAGCGGCCGAGCAGCCGCTCGAAGCCGGGCATCGTCGCGAGGTCCGGTGCCGTCTCCGGGGTCGCCGCGTTGTTGCAGACGAGGAGCAACCGCCGGTGAGCGGACGGGAAGCAGCCCGCGTCGAGTGCGGCGGCGAGCGTCGCCGCCCCGTACAGGGTGGAGACCTGGAAGATCTGGGTGCGGTGTGCCGCGGGCATCAGGCCGCCACCTCCCCGCCGGTGAAGGGACGGCGGCGCAGCCGGCGCAGGCGGACGGCGCGCTCGTGGTCCATGGAGTCCAGGGCGTCGCGCAGGACGTCCTGCGGCATCTGCTTCAGCGCCGAGGCGCTCATCGATCGCAGGGTGCGGGCCACAGCAGGTTCGAACCTCTCGATGTTCCCGAGGTGGTGGGCGATGATCGCGCAGTAGGTGCGGACGGCCTTGGGCAGCAGCCGGTCCGCGTCCCGGTCCCCCGCCGTCTCCGCGACGACCTGGTCGAATGCGCGGATGAAGTCGAGTTGGCGCACGTCGCCGATCTGGGTCAGCGAGGACGCGACGCCGCGGCGGTAGAAGACGCCCAGCAGGCCGACGACCGCGAAGGACTCCGCCTCCCGGTGCAGCCGCCAGATCCAGGGCCGGTCCTCGGCGGTCCGCAGGCCGTCACCGAAACGCAGGACGCCGTTGTCGGCGAGCCGGCGGTGGTGAATGCCCGCCCACGCGTACGCGTAGTCCACCGACGTCGATCGGTCGGCGGGCAGGATCGCCTCCCGGGGCGGCATGACGACGCCGCGCGGGCCGTGGGGGACCCGGTGCACCGACCGGGACCGGCCGGTGCACTGGACGTGGTCGGTGCGCACGAAGTCGCACCCCAGGTCCTCGATGCAGGCGACGAGGTCCTCGTAGTAGCCGGGCGCGAGCCAGTCGTCGCCGTCCAGGAAGGCGATGTACTCGCCGCGGGCCGCGTCGATGCCCGTGTTGCGCGCGGTGGCGAGGCCGCCGTTCTTCCCGTGACGGATCACGACGGCCCCCGGAAGGTCCTGAGCCGCGCGCTCGAGGACCTCGGGGGTCTCATCGGTCGAACAGTCGTCGACGAGAATGAATTCAAAATCCTTTCTCGCATTGGCACGCAGGCTTTTCAGGGTGTCGGGCGCATATGTCTGCACGTTGTAGAACGGCACGACGACGGAGAGCTTTACCACCCGGGTGACCTTAGGGGGCGACCCGGCATGCATCGCGACCTGTGGTGTACTCCGCAGTGAACGAAGAATGGCGGAATGGTTAACTCGACTTTCCCGCCGCCCGATCCCTTTTCGTCGGCATGTTGTTAACCCGTTGTTGCGGCGGCGTTGGGCCGCGTATCGGAATTGCTCCCTAACGTCGCCGACGTGCCAGCAAGTACCGAGAGACGACCGCGGATCGCCGTGCTCGCCGACTCCGACACGCGATGGAAGTGGGGCGCCCTGACCGCCCGCCGCATCGCGCCGGACGGCGTGCGCCTCGACGGATTTCTCCTGCGCGGCCGCGCCACGCCGACACCGCGTCAGCTCGCCGAGGTGGGCGTGCGCGCCGACACCCTGCGCGAGGTCACTGCAGCCGCCTTCCTCCACGAGATGGGGGAGTGCGCGGGGCCCGGGAGGATCGGCGACGAGCCGTACGACGTCGTCCTGCTGTCCCTGGTCGGCGGCGGGGTCCAGGCCATGCTGCACGGGCTCGCCCACGTTTGGCACGGCCTCGCGAAGCGGCCGGTCGTCGTCACCGGGTACGTGGGCGTGGTCTACGAGAAGCTCGCCGACGGCCTGCTGCTGCGGCACGGCGCGGACCTGGTACTCGCCAACTCCCGCCACGACGCGGGGCGTTTCCGCGAGGTGTACGCGGGGGTCGGCGCCGACACCTCGGGCGTCGTCGAGTGCGCGCTGCCGTTCCTCGGCGGCACCCCGTACGCCCCGGCCGCACCGGACGAGCGCCCGTTCACCGTGGTGTTCGCCGTCCAGCCGTCCGTCCCGGACAACCGGGCCGACCGCGCCTACCTGCTGCGGCGGGCCGTCGAGCACGCGCGGCTGCATCCGGACCGCGAGGTGCTGGTCAAGCTGCGCAGCAAGCCCGGTGAACACACGACGCACGTCGAGGAACTGCCCTACCAGAAGCTCGCAGCCCGGCAGCCCGGCGGACTCCCCGCGAACTGCCGTCTGGTGCAGGGCAACATGAGCGACGTGCTCGACCGCACCGACCTGCTGGTCACGGTCAGCTCGACGGCCGCCCTGGAGGCGCTGCACCGCCGCGTCCCGACGGCCGTCCTCACCGACCTCGGCATCCGCGAGGCCCTCGGCAACCACCACTTCCTCGGCTCCGGCTGCCTCGCCTCCTGGGACGAACTCGACGCCGGACGGCTGCCGTCGGCCGACCCCGAGTGGTGCGACCGCCAGGGCGTGGCCGCCGACGGCGCCTACGAGACGGCGTTCGACACCGTCCGCGAACGGGTGGCCGCGCTCACGGCCGCCCCCGGCCTGCCGCCGCTCTCCCCCTACTACACCCCGCTCACCGCGCCCGGCTACCTGCCCGGCGTCCTCGCCCGGCACGGCCTCGGCCCCGGGGGCGCCCCGCTGCCCGGCGCCGGCGAGGAGCCCCGCGAGGTCGGCGTACTGCGCCGCGCGGCCCGCGAGTTCGCCCGGAACGCGGCCCGCACGGCCTACCGGCAGGGCGTCCAGCGGGTCGCACCCGTCATCCGCCGCTGGGGGCACCTGTGAGCGCCACGAACCGCGAAGGAGTACCCATGAACAGCACCCCCCGTGTGCTGGCCGTCATACCCGCCCGGGGCGGCTCGAAGGGCGTCCCCGGCAAGAACCTGGCACAGGTCGGCGGGGTCCCGCTGGTCGTCCGTGCCGTGCGCGCGTGTCTCGCCGCCCGGACGGTCACCGACGTCGTGGTCTCCACCGACGACGAGGGCATCGCCGCCGCGGCCCGGAACGCCGGCGCCGGCGTGGTGACCCGCCCGGCCGGCATCTCCGGCGACACGGCGACCAGCGAGGCCGCGGTGCTGCATGCCCTGGACGCTCACGAACAGCGCAGCGGTCCGGTGGACGCGGTCCTCCTCGTCCAGTGCACCAGCCCTTTCCTCACCCGTGCGGACGTGGACGCGGTGACCTCCGCCGTCACCGTCGAGGGCGCCGACAGCGCGCTGGCCGTCGCGCCCTTCCACGGGTTCGTCTGGCGAGACGGGCAGCAGGGCGTCGGGGACCCCGGACAGCAGGGTGCACGGGCCGGCGGCTTCGGTGTCAACCACGACAAGGCGCACCGGCCCCGCCGCCAGGACCGTCCCCAGGACCTCCTCGAGACCGGCGCGGTGTACGCCATGTCCGCCGCCGGATTCCGCGACGCGGGCCACCGGTTCTTCGGCCGCACCCAGCCGGTGCCGACCGACCCGGCCCGGGTCCTCGAGATCGACGACCCGCACGACCTCGCCCGCGCCCGCGCCCTCGCGCCGCTGCTCGACGCCTCCCCGGCCGGCGGCGACGCGGCCCCCCTGCGCCCCGGCGCGCTGCCCACCCGCGACGACGTCGACGCGGTGGTCCTCGACTTCGACGGCACCCAGACCGACGACCGGGTGCTCGTCGACTCCGACGGACGGGAGACGGTCGCCGTGCACCGCGGCGACGGACTCGGCATCGCGGCCATGCGCCGTGCCGGGATCCCCCTGCTGATCCTGTCCACGGAACAGAACCCGGTCGTCGCCGCCCGGGCCCGCAAGCTGCGGGTCCCGGTGCTCCACGGCATCGACCGGAAGGACCTCGCACTCAAACAGTGGTGCGAGGAGGAGGGCATCGCTCCCGAGCGCGTGCTCTACGTCGGCAACGACGTGAACGACCTGCCGTGCTTCGGCCTCGTCGGATGGCCGGTCGCGGTCGCCCAGGCACACGCCGTCGTACGCGAGGAGGCCCGCGCGGTCACCTCCGTCCCGGGCGGCCACGGCGCGATCCGCGAGATCGCCTCGTGGGTCCTCGGTCCCTCCCTGTGAACCCCCCTGTGAAAGAAGGAATGACTGTCATGAGCACCAACCGTCTGCGCACCCTCGGCGACAAGATCGTCGGCCCCGGCCACCCCGTCTACGTGACCGGTGAGATCGGCATCAACCACAACGGTGACCTGGAGAACGCCTTCGCCCTCATCGATGCCGCCGCCGACGCCGGCTGCGACGCCGTCAAGTTCCAGAAGCGCACCCCCGAGGTCTGCACCCCGCGCGACCAGTGGGACGTCGAGCGCGACACCCCTTGGGGCCGGATGACCTACATCGACTACCGCCACCGCGTGGAGTTCGACGAGGAGGGCTACCGGGCGATCGACGACTACTGCAAGAAGCGCAGCATCGCCTGGTTCGCCTCCCCGTGGGACGTCGAGTCCGTCGACTTCCTCGAGAAGTTCGACGTGCCCTGCTACAAGGTCGCCTCGGCGTCGCTGACCGACGACGAGCTGCTGCGCGCCATGCGCGCCACCGGCCGCACCGTCGTGCTGTCCACCGGCATGTCGACCCCGAAGCAGATCCGGCACGCGGTCGAGGTGCTCGGCAGCGACAACATCCTGCTCTGCCACGCCACCAGCACCTACCCGGCCAAGGCCGAGGAGCTGAACCTTCGGGTCATCAACAGCCTCAAGGAGGAGTACCCGAACGTCCCGATCGGCTACTCCGGCCACGAGACCGGCCTGCAGACCACCCTCGCCGCGGTCGCCCTGGGCGCCGCGTTCGTCGAGCGCCACATCACCCTCGACCGCGCCATGTGGGGCTCCGACCAGGCCGCCTCCGTGGAGCCGGGCGGACTGGCCCGCCTGGTGCGCGACATCCGTGTCGTCGAGGACTCCCTCGGTGACGGCGTCAAGAAGGTCTACGACAGCGAGATCGGTCCCATGAAGAAGCTGCGCCGGGTCGCGGGCGTCGTCGCCGAGGCCGGCGAGCGCGAGCCCGCCGGCGTCTGATTGCGGCACGAAAGGACGAGGTGTTTCTGGTGAGCACGCCGGAAGCTGCGCGCCCCCGGAACGAGCCGGGATCCGCGCGCGGCTTCCGGGGCGGCGGCCGGCAGGCGTCGGCCCGCACCGGCGGGGAGACACTGGCGTTCGTCGAGTCCCCGGTCCAGTTCCTCAACGTCCTCGAGTGGGCGCACGCCTGCGCGCTGCCGCAGCCGGCGGGCGGGGATGCGCCCGTGCCGGAGCCGCTGCGCCCTGAGGACATCACCGTGGTGGTGCTCTCCCCGCTCGACCCCATGAGCCGGGGACAGCTGCGGCGCATGGCCGAACTCGCCCGTGACGAAGGGCTGAACGTCCGCTGGGAGGACGCCCGGGGCGGAGCTGCCGCCCCGTTCCGGACGGTCGGCGCGCTCGCTCCCCGGCTGCGCCGGGCGCGGCGCATCGTCATCGGCGACCCCTTCTCCCGCTACGTTCAGCTGCTGCTGACGCTGGCCGGTGCCCCGGAGACCGTCGTGGTGGACGACGGGACGGCGACCATGGAGTTCGTCTCCCAGCTCACCCGCGGTGAGCGGCTGGTGCGCTGGCACCGCAGCGGCAGGGGCGCCGGCCCGCGGGACGCGGTGTTCGCTCCGGTGGCCTCGCTCGCCCGCCGGCGTCTGAACGTCAGCGGAAACCGCCGGGTCGAGGTGTTCAGCTCGATGCCGGTGGAGGCACCGGACGGGGTGGTGGTCACGGCCAACGACTTCGCGTGGACGCGGTCCCGCTTCGGGCCGCCCCGGACCACGGGCGGCGCCGACCTGGTGGGCACGTCGCTGGCCGAGACCGGCGTCATCGACACCGGCCGCTACATCGACGCGGTCGCCGCCCTGGCCCGTGACCACGGGGCCACCCGGTACTTCGCCCATCGCCGGGAGAGCGCGGCAAAACTCCACCGGCTCGCCGCGGTCACCGGGCTGGAGATCGTGCGTCCGGACCTCCCGCTGGAGCTGATCGCCCGCCGGGGACCGGTCGGGGCGACGATCCTCAGCTTCCCCTCGACGGTGGTGCACACCCTGCCGCTCGCCCTGGAGGGCACCGGTGTCCGGGTGGTCGTGTTCGACGTCGCGCCGGAGTGGCTCTCGGACGGCGCCTCGCCACGGGCCGAGGGTTTCCTGTCGGCGGTCACGGGGACGGCACGGGGCGTCCACCGCGTGCCCGCCGCCCCTCCGGCCCCGCCGTGCCCGACCCCGCCGTGACCGTTTCCGTCCGGCGGGCACGCCTCTGGCCGTGAAGGGAGGGAAGGCGGGAAAAATCAAGAGTCATACCCATCCGGGGGTACGGTCATGCGACTCGCAGCCCGATTCTTACCCCCCATCGGGTTGAACTTTTGTTGATCGAGAGGCAGTTGCCTTGCCGGTCGACGTACCCTGCTCAGGGTGAACCGACTGATGTCCCGCGAGTCCGATCCAGGTGCGCCGGCAGGGCCGGCCGGAGCCGATCGGGGGGCGGCCGACGTCCCCGAGGTGCCCGGTGCGCTCTCCGAGGAGCTTCGTGCCGAGCTCATCGCCTTCCGACGCGACCTCCACATGCACCCCGAGCTGGGGAACCAGGAGTTCCGCACCACGGCGGTGATCAAGGCGCGTCTGGAGAAGGCCGGTCTCTCCCCCCGGGTCCTGTCGGTCGGAACCGGTCTCGTCTGCGACATCGGCGCCCGCGAGGGCGCGCCGCCCATGCTGGCGCTCCGCGCGGACATCGACGCGCTGCCCATCCCCGACACCAAGACGGTCGCCTACCGGTCGACCGTCCCCGACCGGGCCCATGCCTGCGGTCACGACGTGCACACCACCGCGGTCCTGGGCGCCGGGCTGGTCCTGGCCGAGCTGGACCGGGCCGGGCGGCTGCCCTGCCCGGTACGGCTGATCTTCCAGCCCGCCGAGGAGGTGCTGCCGGGCGGCGCCGCCGACGCGATCGTCTCCGGTGCGCTGGAGGGCGTCGGCCGCATCATCGGCGTGCACTGCGACCCCAAGGTCGAGGTGGGGCGGATCGGCCTGCGGACCGGCCCGATCACCTCCGCCTGCGACCGGCTCGAGGTCTCCCTCGACGGCCCGGGCGGGCACACCGCGCGCCCGCACCTGACCACCGACCTGGTCACCGCGGCGGCCAAGGTCGTCACCGACGTGTCGGCGCTGATCGCCCGCCGGGTGGACGCCCGCTCGGGGCTCGCCGTCACCTGGGGGCGGCTGGAGACGGGCCACGCGTGCAACGTCATCCCCCAGCACGCCGAGCTGTCCGGCACGGTTCGCTGTCTGGACCTGCCGGCCTGGCGGGCCGCGCCCGACCTGGTCCACGCGGCGATCGACGAGGTGGCGACCCTGCACCGGGCCAAGTCGCAGATCAACTACATCCGCGGGGTGCCGCCGGTCGTCAACGAGGCCGTGGTCACCGAGCTGCTGCGGGACGCGATGACGGTCCGGCGCGGGCCGGAGCACATCGAGGACACCGAGCAGAGCCTGGGCGGCGAGGACTTCTCCTGGTATCTCGAGCGGGTGCCCGGGGCGATGGCCCGGCTCGGCGTCCGGCCGGTCGGCGACACCACCCGCCGGGACCTGCACTGCGGTGACTTCGACGTCGACGAGGAGGCCATCGCGGTGGCCGTCGACCTGTTCACCGGGGCCGCGCTGCTGGACGGACACCGGGCGGGATCTGCGTGAACCCGCTGATGGGAGGGGCTGCGCCCGGTCGTTCTGCGTCGATCCGATAACGGCCCGGAGAGAGGGTTTAATCGGGCATCTACGCGCGTTACGATGCCGCGGAGCCAGCGCCGGAAGAGGCGCTTTCAGCAGAAGGGGAAGTCCTCTTGCGCCGCGTAATCAAGATCGCAGCTGCGACCGCCGCCACCGCGGCCCTCGCGTTCACCGCCACCGCGTGCGGGGAGTCGTCCACCGAATCCGCCGGCAAGGGCAACAAGGGCATCGGCCTGGCCTTCGACGTCGGCGGCCGTGACGACCACTCGTTCAACGAGTCCGCCGCCCGCGGCGTCGACAAGGCCAAGGAAGAGCTCGGCATCGACGCCAAGATGCTCACCGCCAAGAACAACGAGACCGAGGCGGACCGCGAGCAGCGGCTCACCTCGCTCGCGGAGGCCGGCTACAACCCGGTCATCGGCGTCGGCTTCAACTACGGCAAGTCGATCGGCAAGGTCGCCAAGGACTTCCCGAAGACCACCTTCGCGGTCGTCGACTCGGTCTCCGAGGGCAAGAACATCGACAGCATCGTCTTCTCGGAGCACGAGGGCTCGTACCTCGCCGGCGTCGCCGCCGCGAAGAAGTCGAAGACCGGCAAGGTCGGCTTCATCGGCGGTGTGAACAACGCGCTGATCCAGAAGTTCCAGGCCGGTTTCGAGCAGGGCGTCCGCGACACCGACAAGAAGGTCGAGGTCAAGTCGGAGTACCTGTACGCGAACAACGACAAGGGCTTCAACGACCCGGCCGCGGCCAAGCAGAAGGCCAAGGGCATGCTCGACCGCGGCTTCGACGTGATCTACTCCGCCGCCGGCCAGTCCGGTGCGGGTGCGATCGAGGCCATCTCCGCCAAGAAGGGCACCTGGGCGATCGGCGTCGACTCCGACCAGTACCAGCAGCCCGGCCTGGCGAAGTACAAGGACTCGATCCTGACCTCGGTCGTCAAGAACGTGGACGTGGCCGTGTTCGACGTCATCAAGAGCGTCAAGGACGGCAAGCCGCTGACCGGTGTCAACGCCTACACCCTGAAGAAGGACGGCGTGAGCCTCGCCACCTCCGGCGGGTTCATCGACGACATCAAGGCCGACATCGAGGCCGCGAAGAAGAAGATCGCGGACGGCGAGATCAAGGTCAGCCAGACCCCGTGATCCCCCCGGGGTCCCCGCCCGGCGGGGACCCCGGCGATCGCATCCGAGGTGCAAAGCCGGGGCCGGTGGGGGATTTCGTCCTCCGCCGGCCTTGTGCCGGGTCCGCCCCGGTACGTCCGTCGCGCCGAAGTCCCGGCCCCCCTCCGGGACTTGCGCCCGGAGCCACCGGACACTGGACGCTACGCGCGTAGCGTCGCGGACGCGGTAGCGTTTCCCGGCCGGTCGTTTCCGCCGGCCCGTCCCACGCCTTTCGTCCCTCCCGGCCCCACGGCCCTTCCCGAACCGCTCCTTCCCCGAGGAGAGTGCGCCATCAAAGCGTCCACCAGCAGCCACCGGACGGACAGCGCCCCTGCCGTCGTTCTCCAAGGGATCACCAAGCGGTTCCCGGGAGTTGTGGCCAACCACGACATCGACATCACCGTCCGGCGGGGCACCGTCCACGCCCTGGTCGGTGAGAACGGCGCCGGCAAGTCGACCCTGATGAAGATCCTCTACGGCATGCAGAAGCCGGACGAGGGCACCATCGCGATCGCCGGCGAGCAGGTCTCCCTCCACAGCCCGGCCGACGCCATCGCCCGGGGCATCGGCATGGTCCACCAGCACTTCATGCTGGCCGACAACCTCACGGTCCTCGAGAACGTGGTGCTCGGCGCGGAGAAGCCGTACGGCATAGCCGGCAGGGCGCGGGCGAAGGTCAAGGAGATATCCGACGCCTACGGCCTGAACGTCCGGCCCGACGTCCTCGTCGAGGACCTCGGCGTCGCCGACCGCCAGCGCGTCGAGATCCTCAAGGTCCTCTACCGTGGAGCCCGCACGCTCATCCTCGACGAGCCGACCGCCGTCCTCGTCCCGCAGGAGGTCGACGCACTGTTCGACAACCTGCGCGAACTCAAGGCCGAGGGCCTCACGGTCATCTTCATCTCGCACAAGCTGGGCGAGGTCCTCTCCGTGGCCGACGACATCACCGTCATCCGCCGCGGCACGACCGTCGCCTCCGTCGTCCCCGCCGAGACCACGCCCCGGCAGCTCGCCGAGCTGATGGTCGGCAGCGAACTCCCCTCGCCCGAGACCCGCGAGTCCACGGTCACCGACCGGCCCATGCTCGGCGTCGAGGACCTGAAGCTGTGCGCGACCGACCCCGACGGCACCGTCCGCGAGGTCCTCGACGACATCACCTTCACCATCCACCAGGGCGAGGTCCTCGGCATCGCCGGTGTCGAGGGCAACGGCCAGGCCGAACTCGTCGAAGCCATCATGGGCATGCGCGACCCGGACGGCGGGACGATCGTCCTCAACGGCGCCGACATCTCGCACGAGCCGACCCGCCTCCGCCGGGAGAGCGGCATCGGCTACATCCCCGAGGACCGCCACCGCCACGGGCTCCTGCTGGAAGCCCCGCTGTGGGAGAACCGCATCCTCGGCCACGTCACCGAGAAGCCCAACAGCAACGGCTCGCTCCTCGACCTCAAGGCCGCCCGAGCCGACACCGAGCGGATCGTCCGCGACTACGACGTCCGCACCCCCGGCATCGAGGTCACCGCGGCCTCCCTGTCCGGCGGCAACCAGCAGAAGCTGATCGTCGGCCGCGAGATGAGCCACGATCCGAAGCTGCTGATCGCCGCCCACCCGACGCGCGGCGTCGACGTGGGCGCACAGGCGCAGATCTGGGACCAGATCCGGCAGGCCCGCCGCGAGGGCCTAGCCGTCCTCCTGATCTCCGCCGACCTCGACGAGCTCATCGGGCTCTCCGACACCCTGCGGGTCATGTACCGCGGCCGGCTCGTCGCGGACGCGGACCCCGCCACCATCACACCGGAGGAGTTGGGCTCGGCCATGACCGGCGCCGCCAGCGGCCACCTCGAACACCCGCATGACGCAGCGCAGAACGGAGGCGGTGACCGATGAAGCGCTTCGACAAGGACCGTCTGGTCCTCGGCATCGCCGCGCCGCTGCTGGCCATCGTCGCCGCGCTGATCGTCACCTCGCTGGTGATCCTCTCCGCCGGTGACGACCCGATGCGGGCCTTCGCCGTCATGGCCGACTACGGCTCCAAGAGCGACAGCCAGGTCTGGATCATCAACAAGGCGGTCCCGTACTACCTGTCCGCGATCGCCGTCGCCATCGGCTTCCGGATGAACCTGTTCAACATCGGCGTCGACGGCCAGTACCGCATCGCGGCGTTCTTCGCCGCCGTCGTCGGCGGGTCCCTCGCGCTGCCCGGCATCATCCAGATCCCGCTGATCATCGTCGTCGCGATGTTCGTCGGCGCCGTCTGGGCCGGCATCGCCGGTCTGCTCAAGACCACCCGCGGCGTCAGCGAGGTGATCAGCACGATCATGCTGAACGCCATCGCCGCCTCGGTGATCGGCTACTTCCTCCAGCCGTCCCGCCTCGCGGTGAAGGAGGAGAACCTGATCCACACGCCGTACCTGCCGGACACGAGCCACTTCTTCGAGATCCCGACCACGCCCAAGCCGGTCGAGGGCTTCATCGTCGTCGCCGTGATCGTGGGCGTCCTCTACTGGTTCCTGCTGGGCCGCACCCGGTTCGGCTTCGACCTGCGCGCGGTCGGCCAGTCCGAGTCCGCCGCCCTGGCCAGCGGTGTCAGCGTCAAGCGCATGGTCGTCACCAGCATGGTGCTGTCCGGCACCGCGGCCGGCCTCGTCGGCATGCCGACCCTGCTCGGCAGCTCGTACAACTACGGCACCGACTTCCCGGCCGGCATCGGTTTCACCGGCATCGCCATCGCGCTGCTCGGCCGCAACCACCCGGTCGGCATGGCGCTCGGCGCCCTGCTCTGGGGCTTCCTCGAGCGCACCGGCGGCCAGCTCGAGTTCGAGGGCTACGCCCAGGAGGTCGTCGGCGTGATGCAGGGCGTCATCGTCCTGTGCGTCGTCATCGCCTACGAGATCGTCCGCCGTTACGGACTCAAGAGCCAGCAGCGGAAGGTCGGCGCACAGCTCGCCGCCCAGGCCCGCAAGACCGAGAAGGCGGAGGTGTCCGCATGAGCACGAACCTCACTGCCGCGGTCACTAAGGAGCTGAGCGGCCCCAAGCGGCCGGATGCGAAGCGCAAGCTGTCGTACCCCGTCATCCTGCTGATCATCGCGGGCGGCCTGCTCGCCCTGTCGGCGCTGCGCCTGTTCACCGGCGCCGACGACCTCACCTCGGCAGGCCAGTACGGCGGTGCTCTCGGCGCCGCCGTGCCGATCGGCCTCGCCGGCCTCGGCGGCCTGTGGGCCGAGCGCGCGGGCGTGATCAACATCGGCCTCGAGGGCATGATGATGCTCGGCTCGTTCGGTGCCGGATTCGTCGGCTGGGAGTACGGACCCTGGGCGGCGGCGTTCGCCGGCATCGTCTTCGGCGCGATCGGCGGCCTCATCCACGCCGTCGCCACGGTGACCTTCGGGGTGGACCACATCATCTCCGGTGTGGCCGTCAACATCCTGGCCCTGGGCTTCACCCAGTACCTCGCCAAGCTGTTCTTCAGCGCCGAGGGCAGCGCCGCCGCTGCCGCGGGCGGCAACGACAAGCAGTCCCCGCCGATGGCGGACCTGCCCTCGGTCAGCCTCCCCGTCGTGCCCGACCTGCTCGGCGCGGTCGAGAAGCACGACTGGTTCCTGGTCTCCGACGCGGCCGGCATCCTGCGCGGCCTGGTCTCCAACGTGTCCTGGCTGACGCTGCTCGCCGTGGGCCTGTTCGTGGCCACCTTCTTCATCCTGTGGCGCTCGTCGTTCGGCCTGCGCCTGCGCTCCTGCGGCGAGAGCCCGGTCGCGGCCGAGTCGCTGGGCGTCAACGTCTACACCTACAAGTACGCGGCGGTGATCGTCTCCGGCGCTCTCGCCGGCCTCGGCGGTGCGTTCCTCGCCATCGTCCCCTCGCACTTCTACCAGGACGGCCAGACCGGCGGCCGCGGCTACATCGGCCTCGCCACGATGATCTTTGGCAATTGGCGTCCGGGCGGCGTCGCGATGGGCGCGGGCCTGTTCGGGTTCATGGACAGCCTCCAGCTGCGCGGCGGCGGCCAGACGGTGCACGCCCTGATGCTGCTCGTGGCCGTCCTCCTGGTCGCCCTGGCGGTCTGGAAGATGAAGAACGGTCACCTGAAGGCGGGGGTCGTCAGCGGTTCGGTCGCCGTCCTGCTCGTCGTCTGGTACTTGTTCACCGAGACGGTTCCGCTCGAGGTCGTCGACGCCACCCCGTACGTCGCCACCCTGCTCGTGCTGTCGCTGTCCGCACAGCGGCTGCGGGTCCCCAAGGCGATCGGACGGCCGTATCGGAAGGGCCAGGGCAAGTGAGCACCACCCCCGGCGGTCGGGCGCCCGACTGGGAGAGCCTGCGGAAGCAGGCCCGGGACGCCATGTCCCGGGCCTACGCCCCCTACTCGGGCTTCCCGGTGGGTGCCGCCGCGCTCGTCGACGACGGCCGGGTCGTCAGCGGCTGCAACGTCGAGAACGCCGCGTACGGGGTCACCCTGTGCGCCGAGTGCGGCGTCGTCTCGGAGCTGTTCGCCACCGGCGGCGGTCGGCTGACCGCGTTCACCTGCTGCGACCGGGAGGGCGCGCTGCTCATGCCGTGCGGCCGCTGCCGGCAGCTGCTGATGGAGCACGGCGGGCCGGAGCTGCTCGTGGACACCGCCCGCGGCGTCCGCACCCTCGGCGAACTCCTCCCCGATGCGTTCGGGCCGAACGACCTCGACCGCTGATCGCCAGCGCACCACCTGCAGTCGGCCACCGCGTCCGGCCGGAGATCCCTCCCGGGGGAGGCCGGCCGGACGCCGCGGCCGTCGCCCCTCAGTTCTAGGAGCCCACCCATGGACGCCGTCTCCGTCATCCGCACCAAGCGCGACCGGGGCCGTCTGACCGACGCCCAGATCGACTGGGTCATCGACGCCTACACCCGGGGCGAGGTCGCCGACGAGCAGATGTCCGCGCTCGCCATGGCCATCCTGCTCAACGGCATGGACCGTGCGGAGATCGCCCGCTGGACCGCCGCGATGATCGACTCCGGTGAGCGGATGGACTTCTCCGTCCTGCCCCGGCCGACTGCCGACAAGCACTCGACGGGCGGCGTCGGCGACAAGATCACCCTGCCGCTCGCCCCGCTGGTCGCGGCCTGCGGTGCGTCCGTGCCGCAGCTGTCCGGCCGCGGCCTCGGCCACACCGGCGGCACCCTCGACAAGCTGGAGTCCATCCCCGGCTGGCGGGCGCTGCTCTCCAACGACGAGATGATGCGCGTCCTCACCGATGTCGGCGCGGTCGTCTGCGCGGCGGGCGACGGCCTCGCCCCCGCCGACAAGAAGCTGTACGCGCTGCGCGACGTCACCGGCACGGTCGAGGCGATCCCGCTGATCGCCAGCTCGATCATGTCGAAGAAGATCGCGGAGGGCACCGGCTCGCTCGTCCTCGATGTCAAGGTCGGCACCGGCGCGTTCATGAAGAGCCTGGAGGACGCCCGCGAGCTGGCCTCCACCATGGTCGGCCTCGGCACGGACCACGGCGTGAAGACCGTCGCCCTGCTCACCGACATGTCCACCCCGCTCGGCCGCACCATCGGCAACGCCCTCGAGGTGCGCGAGTCCGTCGAGGTGCTGGCGGGCGGCGGCCCGGCCGACGTGGTCGAGCTGACCCTGGCGCTGGCCCGGGAGATGCTGGACGCGGCCGGCATCGAGGACGCCGACCCGGCGAAGGCCCTTGCGGACGGCTCGGCCATGGACCACTGGCGGCGCATGATCGCGGCGCAGGGCGGGGACCCTGACGCCACGCTGCCGGTGGCCCGCGAGCAGCACGTGATCAACGCGTCGGAGACCGGCGTGCTCACCACCCTGGACGCCTACGCGGTCGGTGTGGCCTCCTGGCGGCTGGGTGCGGGCCGGGCCCGCAAGGAGGACCCGGTGCAGGCCGGCGCGGGCATCGAGCTGCACGCGAAGCCGGGCGACACGGTGACGGCGGGGCAGCCGCTGATGACGCTGCACACCGACACCCCCGAGAGGTTCGCCTACGCCATCGAGGCGCTGGACGGCGGGGTGCTGGTGGCCCCGCCCGGGACGTCCTTCGAACCGCAGCCGATCGTCCACGACCGCATCGCGTGATGCTTTCCTGACCTGCGGTTTCCCCGATCGGGTGAACGGGACCGGTGGACCCCCGCCGGTCCCTTCGGCATGCTGGGACCGGTGACGCACCGATTGAGGAGACCGCCATGAGCGCACTCACCGTCGACCACCAGCCGGACAACGGCTACGGGTGGGACGACCTCGTCCGGATCTGGGAGGAGACGGACGCGCCCGAGGGCTGGAAGGTGGAGATCATCGAGGGGATCGTCACCATGAGCCCGCCACCGGCGAAGGATCACCACAACACGGCTGACGAGTTGCAGAGGCTGCTGTACACCGTCATCCCTCGTGACTGGGGTATCTACCAGACCCAGGGCGTCTCGGTCCCGGGGCGCAGCGGTCTCTACATCCCGGATCTCGCGGTGATCCCGAAGTCGAGTACTGCGGGACCGGGGAACCTCGTTTCCGCGAGTGATGCCGAACTGATCGTGGAGATCACGTCACGGGGGAACGCCGGTGCAGACCGCATTGCCGAGCTTCACGGCTATGCCCACGCGTCCGTACCGCTCTACCTTCTCCTCGACCCGTGGCGGAGCGGGCACCCGATGGCAACGCTTTACGGGAAGCCCGAGGCCGGGACGTACCGAACCCTTGCCGCCGTCGAGTACGGCAAGGAGCTCCACCTCCCCGAGCCCTTCGACCTCACCGTGGACACCGGGGTTTTTCCGGTGAGTTGACCGCCGGACCGCGGCAATCACAGCAGTGAAGGGGCCGTTCCCGCCAGGACAGGTGGCGGGAAGGCCCCTTCGGTCCGTGCGGCCTGCGCGTCCGGGTCAGGCCCGTGCGGCGGCCGTCCCGCAGGAGGACGGGTGCACGGCCCGGGCGCGGCGCTCGGCCAGCGCCTTGCGCGTCGCGTACACCGTGATCCCGGCCGCGCCGAGCACGGCCAGCAGGCCGAGCAGGACGGTCGCGGGCCAGCCTCCCGCGTGAAAGGCGAGCGCGCCGACGGTGCCGCCGAGGCTGCTGCCCACGTAGTACGCCGACTGGTACAGGGCCGATGCCTGGGCCCGTGCCGTCCGGGCCGCCCGGCTGACCGACGAGGACGCCACCGCATGCCCCGCGAAGAAGCCCGCCGTGATCAGCACCAGCCCGGCCAGGATCGCGGGCAGCGCGGCGGCCAGGCTCAGCAGCAGGCCGGATGCGGTCGTGGTCACCGCCGCGTACAGGGCGCCGCGCCGGCCGAGCCGGGCCACCAGACGGCCTGCCGCGGCCGAGGAGAACGTGCCGACCAGGTAGATCAGGAAGATCGAACCGACCACGCCCTGCGGCAGGTTGAACGGCTCGCCGACCAGCCGGTATCCGATGACGGTGTAGACCGCGCCGAAGACGGTCATGAACAGTCCGCCGATCGCGTACAGCCGCCGGAGCAGCGGGTCGCGCAGGTGCTCGGCGACGGTGTGCGCCAGCGTCCGCGGGCTGACCCGGGTCGCGGCGAAGTGCCGGGCACGGGGCACCAGCAGCCGGTAGGCCACTGTGCACAGCACGGCCATGGCCGCGACGGCGGCGAGCCCGGCCCGCCAGCCCCAGGCCTGGGAGACCCAGCCGGTGACGATCCGGCCGGACATGCCGCCGATGCTGTTGCCGGCCACGAACAGGCCGATCGCGGCGACCAGGGCCCTGGGCCGGACCTCCTCGGCGAGAAAGGCCATCGCCGACGCGGGCACGCAGGCCAGGGCCACGCCCTGGACGGCCCGCAGCGCCACCAGGGTGCCGATGCCGGGGGCGAGGGGCATCAGGACGGCGAGTGCGGTGGCCACGCACAGGCCCGCGGTCATCAGGGTCTGCCGCCCGAACCGTTCGGACAGGGCGCTCAGCGGCAGCACGGCGAGGGCAAGGCCGAGGGTGGCGGCAGAGACCGTCCAGCTCGCCCGACCCGGGGAGACCCCGAGATCGGTGGTGAGCGCCGGCAGTAGCGCCTGCGTGGAGTACAGCAGGGCGAACGTGGCGAGACCGGCCGAGAAGAGCGCGAAGCTCATCCGGCGGTAGCCGTTGCTGCCGGGATGCAGCTTGTCGGCGTCGGCGTCGGGGCCCGGGGAGGTCTGCGGGGACACGGGGGTGGAGGCGCCCGCGCGGATGGCGGACGCCCCGGTATCGGCAGGAGGCATACCGAGAACGTAGGGAACGACCCGCTCATGCGTCCAATGCACGAACTGGCGATAATCGTTCCCATGGCGCATGACAGCAGGCCACGGACGCGAGTGTCATCCATCGGCAACGAAAAAAACATCGGTGTGACATCCGAAGCGGTCGCCGGGCTGGACCCCGGTTCGTGGCCGGTGCTGCTCGCCCCGCGGCTGGCCCAGTTCGCCGGGGTGGCCCGGGACGAGCACGTGACCCGTGCCGCCCGCCGGATGGCCGTCCCGCAGTCCACGCTCAGCCGCGCCATGGTGCGCCTCGAACAGGACCTCGGTGTCGAGCTCTTCGCGCGCCGCGGCCGCGCCCTCGCCCTGACCCCCGCCGGCCGTGCCTTCCTCGCCTCGGTGGAGAGCGCGCTGGCCGGGATCGAGCGCGCGGCTGAGGCGGTGCGGGCGGATGCCGACCCGGCCACCGGCAAGGTGGCCTTCGGGTTCCTGCACACCCTCGGCTCGGAGACCGTCCCCGGCCTGCTCCGGGAGTTCCGGTCGGGGTTTCCGGGCATCCGCTTCCAGCTGGTGCAGACCTACAGCGACGAGATGATCGACCGGCTGCGGTCCGGCGAACTCGACCTGTGCTTGACCTCGCCGATGCCGGACGCGCCCGATCTGATCGCCCGGCGGCTCGACGAGCAGCGGTTGCGACTCGTCGTCCCGGACGATCACGCCATGGCCGGCCGACGGCGGGTGCGCCTGGCGGAGGCGGCGGAGGAAACGTTCGTCACCCTGGAGCCCGGTTACGGACTGCGCCGGATCACCGACGCCCTCTGCCACGAGGCCGGGTTCACCCCGCGGGTGGCCTTCGAGGGCGAGGAAGCGGAGACGCTGCGCGGTCTGGTGGCGGCGGGCCTCGGGGTGGCACTGCTGCCGCCGCCCGCCGTGCCGCGGCCGGGGGTCGTCGAACTCGCGGTGAGCGCGCCGCGCGCCGTGCGCGAGATCGGGGTGGCGTGGCTCGACGGGCCCGCAGACACCCCACCCGTCGCCGCGTTCAAGCGCTTTCTGCTCTCCCGCCGCGGCCGGTTGCTGCACTGAGGCCGTCGGCCCGGCCGCGTCGGTCGTGGTCGCGCCCGGGGAACTCAGGGCCGCAGCGAAGCGCCGAACCCCGCGGCCAGCGGCATCCTCAGGCCGAGTGGCGGGGGAGCGGCCAGGGCGTCGGTGACCGGCCGCGAGTAGCCGCGTTCCAGCAACGACCCGAGGACGAAGTCGGCGGCCAGCGCCAGGACTTCGTCCCGGTGCTGCTTCAAGCGGTGGTCGTCCGTGTGGACTTCGAAGCGGCACACGTCGGGGTTGACCTTCTTGGCGCGCTCGGCCAGCCGGTACGACAGGCCCGGATCGGTGCGCCGGTCGACCGTCCCGTGCACCAGCAGCACCCGGCGCCCCACCAGCTGCCGGACCGGCTCGGAGTCGTGGGCGCCGTCCCCGCCGGGCAGCCAAGGGGCGAGTGCCAGAACGGTGTTGACGGCCGAATGGCCGGCGGCCCGCAGCGCGGCCCGTGCCCCCATCCCGCTGCCGGCCAGGCAGACGGGGACGTCGCCGTAGCGCCGGACAACCTCGTCGGTGGCCCATTCGGCGTCCCGCGCCGGATGGGCCTCGTCGCCGTTCCAGCCGCGGTAGCGGTAGTGCACGACGTGCGTGACCAGCCCTTCCGGGCTCCCGAACCGGGTCAGCCACCGTCCCAGCCGGCGAGTGCCCGTCGCGGCGAGCGGCGACTGCTTGCGTGTGCTCGCCGGCTCGCCGCCGGGAAGCAGCAGCACCACCCCGTGCACCGTCCGGTCCTCGGCGGCTCCCGCCGCCCGCCCCAGCCGGGCGTCCCGCACCGGCACCGCCTCCTGAACCATGCCGTAACGATGGCAGAAGCGGCGCCGCGCGCCTACTGTCCGGACACGTCTCCGTTGCACAACATTCCCGGCCTTCTACGCGCGTAGGAGGTAGAGTTCGTGAATGACGAGCGAGATTACCCAGACCCCGAACCCGGACCAGATCCGCCGGGCCCCCAAGGTGCTGCTGCACGATCATCTCGACGGCGGGCTGCGCCCCGGCACCATCGTCGACCTCGCCCGCGACACGGGATACGAGGGACTGCCGGAGACCGACCCCGAGAAGCTCGGAACCTGGTTCCGGGAAGCCGCCGACTCCGGGTCCCTCGAGCGCTACCTCGAGACGTTCTCGCACACCTGCGCCGTCATGCAGACCCGTGACGCGCTGGTCCGGGTCGCGGCCGAGTGCGCCGAGGACCTCGCCGCCGACGGCGTGGTCTACGCCGAGGTCCGCTACGCCCCCGAGCAGCACCTCGACGGCGGACTGACCCTCGAAGAGGTCGTGGAGGCCGTCAACGAGGGCTTCCGCGAAGGCGAACGCCGTGCCCTCGAGGCCGGCAACCGGATCCGCGTCGGCGCCCTGCTGACCGCGATGCGGCACGCCGCCCGCTCGCTGGAGATCGCCGAACTCGCCAACCGCTACCGGGATCTGGGCGTCGTCGGCTTCGACATCGCGGGCGCGGAGGCCGGCTTCCCGCCCACCCGTCACCTCGACGCGTTCGAGTACCTCAAGCGGGAGAACAACCACTTCACCATCCACGCAGGAGAGGCGTTCGGTCTCCCCTCCATCTGGCAGGCGCTCCAGTGGTGCGGCGCGGACCGGCTCGGCCACGGCGTCCGCATCATCGACGACATCCGCGTCGCCGACGACGGCACCGTCGAACTCGGCCGGCTCGCGGCGTACGTGCGGGACAAGCGGATCCCGCTGGAGCTGTGCCCGTCCTCCAACCTCCAGACGGGAGCCGCCGCCTCGTACGCCGAGCACCCCATCGGGCTGCTGCGCCGGCTGCACTTCCGGGCCACCGTCAACACCGACAACCGGCTGATGAGCGGTACGAACATGAGCGCCGAGTTCCAGCACCTCGTGGCCACCTTCCGCTACACGCTGGACGACATGCAGTGGTTCACCGTCAATGCGATGAAGTCGGCGTTCATCCCATTCGATGAACGCCTGGCCATGATCAACGAGGTCATCAAGCCCGGATACTCCGAGCTCAAGTCCGAATGGCTGTTCCGGGCGGCGGCAGCCGCACCCGTCCCGACCAGCGGTTCCCACGGCACGCACGGTTGATCCCGGCGGGAACCGGGCAAGCGGCCGGGCCCGGCGTCCGGCCGCTCCCGGTGTTTGTGGATCCCCCATCGAGTGGCTACTGTGCGAAATCCCGCGGCCACTCTGTGTGGTGTGCGGGAACGCCGCGTCACCGCGGTGCCGCACAACCCCCATCACGAGGACGTAATTCGATGAAGCAGGGAACTGCCAAGACTCTCGGTGTCGCCGCTCTGGGCCTCGCCTTCGCCGCCGTCGGTGCCGGCACCGCCTCCGCCGCGCCTGCCGGACTGCTGCCCGGTGGTGCCGGCGACGCCGTCAAGGACCTGCCCCTCGCGGGTTCGGCCATGGAGCGCGGCCAGGGGGCGCTGAACAAGACCACCGGCGGTGTGTCGCGTGCTGCCAACAACGCGCAGAAGACTCCCACGGTCCAGAAGTTCGGCAAGTCCGCCGGCAAGCTGCTCGGCGGTGTGCCCGCAGGCAAGCTCGCCAAGGGCGGCGGTGTCGGCAACCTCGGCGGCGTCGGCAAGGCCGGCGGTCTCGGCGGCATCGGCTGACCTCGGACGCATCGGGCCCGGGGCCCGCATCCGGACAGCGGATGCGGGCCCCGGGCCATTGCCGTCGTGCCGCGGTCACCAGCCGGTGGCGCGCACCTTGTCCTCGGAGGGCAGCAGGATCCACAGCGCGAGGTAGATCAGGAACTGCGGCCCCGGCAGCAGGCAGGAGACCACGAAGATCAGGCGCACGGTCTTCGGCGACATTCCGAAGCGCTGCGCCAGCGCCGCGCAGACTCCGCCGAGCATGCGCCCCTGCGTGGGTCGGGCAAGCTGGGACATGGGAATCCTCCTCGAACCGTGCGGAACTCTCCGACACTTCGACCCTAACCGTCCGAGTGTCTCCGAACGTCGCCCTACGGGGCTATCCGGACCCTGGAGATGTTCGGGGTCCCACCCTGAGGGTCCGGCCGTCCGTACGGTGGTCGCATGCCCCGGTGGCGGCGCCGCAGTCGTGCCCGCAGCGGCGGCACCAGCAGCAGATGGCCGACCGCCACACCGGTGGCGTTGAGCAGCAGCCGGTCCACGTCGAACGTCCGCCCCGGTACGTCGGTCTGCAGCAGCGCTATGGCCACCGACACCAGCAGGCCCGCCCCCGTGGTCCGGAGGAACGACGCCGTCCAGGAGCCCGTCAACTGACGCTTGACCATGGGGAGCAGCGGCCCGAGCGGTGCCAGCAGCAGAAGGCTGCCCGCGAGCCCTTCGGCCGCCTCCCACGGGCCCGCGGCCAGCTCCGTGCGGATCGTCGCCAGCGGCTGGAGATTGGTCGGCGTCACCCACGGTACGGCAAGCGGACGCAGCGTGACCCAGCCGACGAACAGCAGGTGTGCGCAGAGGAGTACGAGTCCTGTGGCTCGGATTCGGTGGGCGGCGCGGTCGCCGCGGCCAGGGTGCTGCACACCGGGAAGGACGTGGGCCGGACGGCGGACGGTTCCGGCCGGGACGGCGCGCGACGGTGGAATCGCTGTGGCACCTGTCACGTGAGCGGACAGCGGGCCCGCTGCGGCGCCCCCGGATCGCACCGGCACTGTCCGCGACGAGCGCCCGCCGTCAGGTCACCGGAACACCGCGGTCGGCCGCCGATTCGGGATTGGCCCGCAGCCTGCCGTCGCACACGTAGCGCTCCACCGGCGACTTCCCCGGCCCGCCCAGCACGACGAACTGCCCGTTCCCCCCGGCCTGCGGGGCGGCGAACGTGCACACCAGCTGCGCCAGGGCGTACGACGGCAACTCGCCGGGCGGGCGGGACAGCCGCAGCGCCCCGGCCGGGTCCCCGGGCCGGGCGCCGCGCACCGTCAGATCGTCGGGAACCTCCGTGCCGAATCCGGCCGCCGCCTCCCGGGAGGCGGGGTGCGCCTGCAACTGGTCGAGCAGCGACCGGGCGAGCCGGAGCCGGCCGGCACCGGCCGGGTCCGGCACGGCCGGGACGGCCCGGTGCACCGGCCGCAGCTGCGCACTGCACACCAGGAAGGCATCCACCCGGACGATGCGCACCGAGTGCGGCCGCTGGGTGCTGCGATCCGCCGGCGCGTCGCACGAGACCCGGACCGGCGCGGCGCCGGCGTCCACCGGCACCGAGGTGCCGCGGATGCCGCATCCGCCCGCGCCCGCCGCCACGGCGCAGGCCAGCAGCAGACCGGCCCAGGTCCGCGCCGGGCGCCGGAACCGGCGGACACGCCGTGGCTCCGGCCCGGGGCCGTACCGTCCTGCGGTCACCACGCCCTCCTCACCGCTCCTCCCGGCGGTTCTCGCCGTTCGCACCGCTCGCCAGCGGCGAGGCGTCCATCGGCAGCCGCAGGGTGAACATCGCGCCGCCGGTCCGGCAGCCGCCGTCGTTCGCTCCGGGCTCGCCGGCTGCACCGGCCTCACGGGCTTCCTCGGCGCGCCAGTTGGCGGCCGTGATGCGGCCGCCGTGGATGTGCGCGTTCTCCAGCGCGATGGACAGGCCCAGGCCGCTGCCCTCGGACCGGGGCCGGGATGCGCTCGCCTTGTAGAAGCGGTCGAAGACGTGCGGCAGGACGTCCTCCGGGATGCCGGGGCCGTGGTCCCTGATCTCGACGACCAGTTCGCCGGCCGGGCTGCCGTCGTCGACCGTGCGGACGGACACGCGCACCGGGGAACCTCCGTGCTTGATCGCGTTCCCGATGAGGTTCGCGAGTATCACGTCGAGCCGGCGCGGATCCAGGCGTGCCACGATGCCCCGCTCGGCGTCCAGCTCCACGGCGTCCAGCCAGGCCCGGGCGTCCACGCAGGCCGTCACCATGTCCGCCACGTCCACGTCGTCCAGCACCAACCGGGCCGTTCCCGCGTCGAAGCGGGTGACCTCCATCAGGTTCTCGACCAGGTTGTTCAGCCTCCGGGTCTCCGTCACGACCAGGTGCACGGCGGGGGAGATCATCTCGTCGAGGTTGTCCGCCTCGTCCTCCAGCACCTCGGTCACGGCCGTGATCGCGGTCAGCGGCGTGCGCAGCTCGTGCGACATGTCGGCCACGAACCGGCGGCTGGCCGCCTCCCGGGAGCTGAGGTCCTCGACCCGCTCCTCCAGTGACTCCGCGGTCTTGTTGAACGTCCTTGCCAGATCGGCGAGTTCGTCGGTGCCCGACACGCGCAACCGGGTGTCCAGCTTGCCCTCGCCGAGCCGCCGGGCCGCCTCCCCGAGCCGCTGCACGGGCCGCAGCACGGTCGACGCCGCCGCCTGCGCGAGCAGTGCCGAGCCCACCAGGGCCAGGGCGGTGGCGATGCCGAGCGACCAGGCCAGCGAGTTGAGATCGTCGCGCTCGGAGGCGAGGGACTTGAGCATGTAGCCCGTCGGGCCGCCGCCGATCACCCGGGTGCCACCGACGAGATACGGGTCGCCGTCGAGCGTGACCCGCTGCCAGTACAGGTGGTAGGGCAGCCCGTCGCCCTCGTCCGCCGGGCGCTTCTTGTTCACCGCCGCCCGGAGCGAGTCGGGCACGGCGGCGAGCGTGAACAGCCCGGGGTCGGACTGTGCCGCGCAGCGTGTACCGTCCCGCTGCTCGCCGATCAGCACGACCTCGTAGTGCTGGGTGGTGTCCGCCAGCCGGCCGGCGGCGTCCTGCAGCCGGTCGCACCGGGGCTGCACCGGAAGCGAGCCCACGCTCCTCTCCAGGGATTCGCGGAAGTCGTTGAGCGCCGCGTTCTGCGTGCGGGTCAGCACGGCGTCCCGGTTCAACCAGTACGCGATGGCCGACGCGGAGGTCGCCGCGGTCAGCGACACCAGGGCGAAGACCACCACCAGGCGCAGCCGCAGACTCGTCCAGCGCAGCATGCCCGAGGCCCAGCCGCGGATCCGGCCCGAATGTTCCGTGGCCGCCGTCACAGGAGCGCCCCGCCTCCGCGTATCCAGGTCCGGCCGTACGGAGCGTGTCGGGGATCTCCCGACGGACCCGCGACGCGGGAGTCCCGGCACGCTCTCATGACGGGGAGTCCAGGCGGTAGCCGACGCCGCGGACCGTCCGGATCAGGGTCGGCGACGACGGCACGTCCTCCACCTTCGCCCGCAGCCGCTGCACGCACGCGTCGACCAGCCGCGAGTCGCCGAGGTAGTCGTGTTCCCACACCAGGCGCAACAACTGCTGGCGGGACAGCGCCTGGCCCGGGCGGCGGCTCAGCTCCAGGAGCAGCCGCAGTTCGGTCGGTGTGAGCTGGAGGTCCTCGCCGTTCTTCGTGACGGTCATGGCCGACCGGTCGATGACGAGGTTCCCGAAGGTCGCGGCGTCGTGCGACTCCCGCTCGCCG
The DNA here is from genome assembly GCF_023703325.1 of Streptomyces meridianus. GTDB lineage: Bacteria > Actinomycetota > Actinomycetes > Streptomycetales > Streptomycetaceae > Streptomyces > Streptomyces meridianus. The sequence continues at coordinate 51,326 of NZ_JAMQGM010000023.1, read as the reverse complement.
CGGCGCAGCACCGCGCGGATCCGTGCGTCGAGCACCCGGGGCTGGACGGGCTTGAGCACGTAGTCGTCGGCGCCGGACTCCAGGCCGACCACCACGTCGATGTCGTCGCTGCGGGCGGTCAGCAGGATGATCGGCAGCTGGTCGGTACGCCTGATCCGGCGGCACACCTCGAAGCCGTCGATGCCGGGCAGCATGACGTCGAGCACGATCAGGTCGGGCCGCTGGTCGCGGAGAAGTTTCAGGCCGTCCTCGCCCGTCGCCGCGGTCACCACACGATGACCCTGGCGCGTCAGGGAGAGTTCGAGGGCCGTTCGGATGGCGTCGTCGTCCTCGATCAGCAACAGGAAGGGCACCCGGTCATTCTGGCCCAAGCGGTGCCGCAGGATCGACCGAAGACCGGATTCCGGCCGCTCGGAGCGCCCCTTCCGCCCCTGTGCCGGCGCTTGTGACACGGCTGTGACAGACGGCGGACAGCCCGATGAAGTCGCCCCGGCAGTCTGTTGGACACCGGGCGGAGCACAGCCCGGTGGGGGGAAGACGACCGAACCGGGTCCACCGATGGGGGCGAGATGAACGCACTGCACACCGGAACCACTCGCGCAGTTCTTCACACACTCCCGCATGCCGGACGGAATGTCCGTGGCGTGAGGAACGGGGCTCCGGCGCTCAAGCCGGTGCCCGGCTGCGTCCGCAGTGTGCCGCAGCAGCGGTCCCCGTTCGGCGCGGCCGGTCCCGTCGCCGCCCCGGCCGCGGAGCCGGTGCAGGGCGAGCGGCCGGCGGGGGCCGCGCCGGAGCGGCAGTCCGCCGGAGGGCCCGAGGCCGAGTTCACCGCCTACGTCCAGGAGCGCCGCACCGCCCTGTTCGCGACCGCCTACCACCTCACCGGCAACCGTCACGAGGCCGAGGACCTGTTGCAGAGCGCGCTGTTCTCGACGTACCGCGCCTGGGACCGGATCAGCGACAAGGCGGCGGTCGGCGGCTATCTGCGCCGCACCATGACGAACCTCCACATCAGCGCCTGGCGTCGGCGGAAGCTCAACGAGTATCCGACCGAGGAGCTGCCGGAGAAGGCCGGTGAGACGGACGCCATGCGGAGCAGCGAGTTGCGTGCCGTGCTCTGGCAGGCGCTGGCCCGGCTGCCGGAACTCCAGCGCACCATGCTGGTGCTGCGCTACTACGAGGGGCGCACCGACCCGGAGATCGCGGACATTCTCGACATAAGTGTCGGCACGGTCAAGAGCAGCATCTGGCGTTCCCTGCGCCGGCTGCGCGAGGACGAGGCGCTGAGCTTCGGCCGTGACGAGGAGGAGTCCTTCGGCGCACTGGTCGCCTGAGGGGCGGAGCCGGGGGCGGGGGAACCGGTGGGAGCCCGTCTGCTGGGGAGGCGGACGGGACACGGAGCGGGACCGGCAGGAGCCTGGGGGCTGCCCGGTCCCGCTTCTTCGTGCCCGGCTCGTGTCCGGTTCCGAACGGGCCTGCCGCCGGGTCGGGTTCGTCCGACGTTCGGCTCGGACGGATTGCCGCGGACCGTGCCGGGGAGCAGCGGTGCCGACGCGCACACCACCTCGGTCCGGCCCGCCGCGCCCCGCGGCCATGTCCCGCCGGAGCGGTCGCCCGCCCATCACGACGGGATCCACCGGCACATCGATTCCCCCCCCGGACGGAGCATCCGTTGCTGCCCGTGTCCGCCGTGGACTTCTCCGTGCCCGCCCGAGCACGTGCCCGCGGCCGAAAGCCTCTGACGCGACCGCTCGAGTCCCCTAAGGTCGGGATCCCGGCGGGTGTCATGTTGCTCCCCGACCGGCAACGGGACCACGACGTGAGGGGGCGGTTGTGCGCTACCGCGAGCTGGGACGCACCGGACTGACGGTGTCCGAGGTCGGATACGGCGCGTGGGGCATCGGGGAATCCGGTTGGGTGGGCGCCACGGAGGACGAGTCCGTCCGGGCCCTGCACCGGGCCATCGACCTCGGCGTGAACTTCGTCGACACGGCACGCGGTTACGGCGAGAGCGAGCGGATCGTCGGCCGGGTCGTCCGCGAACGGGCCGGCGACGAGGTACGGGTCGCGACCAAGGTGCCGCCGAAGAACGGTCTCTGGCCGGCACCCGGCGGTCTGGACCCGGCCGAGACGTTCCCGGGCGAGCACATCCGCGCAAGTCTGGAGACCAGTCTGCGCGCCGGCGGCCTGGAGCACTTCGATGTCCTGCAGTTCCACGTCTGGAGCGACGACTGGGTCGGCCGGGGCGACTGGCTGGAGACCATCGCCGGGCTCAAGCAGGAGGGAAAGATCCGCCTGTTCGGTGTGTCCGTCAACGACCACCGGCCCGACACGGCGCTCGCGCTCGTGCGCAGCGGCACCGTGGACAGCGTGCAGGTCATCCACAACATCTTCGACCAGTCGCCCGCCGACGCGCTGTTGCCCGCATGTGAGGAACACGGCGTCGGTGTCGTGGTGCGGGTGGCTCTGGACGAGGGCGGTCTCACCGGCCGGATCACCGCCGGCACGACGTTCCCCGAGGGCGACTTCCGCAACCGCTACTTCCGGGACGACCGTCCGGCGCAGGTCGAACGGCGGGTGGCCGCCATCGTCGACGACCTCGGCATCGCTCCCGACGAGATCGCCGAGTACGCGCTGCGGTTTGTGCTGAGTTCGCCGGCCGTCTCCACCGTCATTCCCGGGATGCGCACCGTGCGCAACGTCGAGCGCAACACGGCTCTGAGCGACGGGCGTCCCCTCACCGCCGACCAGCTCGCCGTGCTGGCGAAGCACCGCTGGCAGCGCAACTTCTACACGTGATCCGGCCGGCCGCGGTCCCGTGGACGGGCCCGCGGCTCAGCCGGTGACGGTGCGCAGCCCCGGCACGTGCGCGCCCCGCACTCCGGCGGCCGTGATCCGGGCGAGCGCCTCGGGACCCTCGCAGGCGTACGCGCCCAGCCGTTCCTGGCGGGCGACGATGCCGCGTTCGGCCCGCATCAGCCGCCAGCCGCGGCGCAGCAGCACCGGTACGGATTTGCGGCCCTCCCGCAGGTCGCGGACCAGGCGGCGGCGGAAGGTCGTGGTAGGACGTCCGCGCAGGCACAACGCATCGGCCAGCAGACCGAGTTCACGGCACGCGTCCGCGATGTCGGCGGCGAAGATCCCCTCGGCGACGAACGCGGGAGCCTGCCCGAGGCCGAGCCGGCGCACGCCGGTACGGGAGCTGGTCGCGATGTCGTACACCGGGACCTCCGCCGTTCCGCTGGAGGCCAGTTCGGCGATGGCGGCGAGGGCCGCGGCGGCGTCCCAGGACGACGGTGAGTCCCAGTCGGTGCCGCTGCCGTCGGGGAGCCGGGGGAGCGACGGGTCGTCGCCCTCCTTGTAGAAATCGTCGAGCTGGAGCACGGGAAGACCTGTGCGGGCCGCCAGCGACGACTTGCCGGAGCCCGACGGGCCGGTCAGCAGCACGACGCGTATGACGGCTTCGCCCGAACCGGGCGACAGGGAAGGTGAGGGGGCCACGGGACACCATTGTCGGGCATGGAGGGGCGTGCGGACCCGCAGGGGCCGGAAATTCGTCACGTCGAGGTCACATCCGCACCGGCGGCCGCCGTCCGGCCGGCACTCATGGGGGCAGCCGGGGCCGGGCGCGCAACGCGGGCCCGGGTAGGCCGGAGGGCCCGGCCGTCGCAACGGCCGGGCCCTCCGGAGGAGTCCGGTCAGACGCCGATCGGATGCCAGACGGTCTTGGTCTCCAGGAAGGACAGCATCCGCCCGGTGCCCGGGTCGGCGAGCCAGTCCGTGACCGAGGGACGGACGACCCGCTTGAGGTTGTCCGCGGCGGCCGTCTCGAGGTCCTTCGCGAGATCCGCGCCGGCGCCCGTCAGGTCGATCGCGTTGACGTCCTGGTGCGCGGCGAGCGGCGCCGCGATCTCGGCGGTCCGGCCGGAGAGGACGTTGACCACGCCGCCCGGCAGGTCGGAAGTGGCGAGCACCTCGCCCAGCGACAGCGCGGGCAGGGGGGACTTCTCCGACGCCACGACCACCACCGTGTTGCCGGTGACGATCGCCGGGGCGATCACCGACACCAGGCCGAGGAAGGACGATTCCTGCGGTGCCAGGACCGTGACGACCCCGGTCGGCTCCGGCGTGGACAGGTTGAAGAACGGTCCCGCCACCGGGTTCGCCGACCCCGCGATCTGGGCGACCTTGTCGGACCAGCCCGCGTACCAGACCCAGCGGTCGACGGCGGCGTCCACCTGAGCCGTGGCCTTGGCCTTCGACAGGCCCTCGCCCGCCGCCACCTCGGTGACGAACTGGTCGCGCCGGCCCTCCAGCATCTCGGCGATGCGGTAGAGGATCTGGCCGCGGTTGTACGCCGTGGCCGCCGACCATCCGGCGAACGCCTTGCGCGCGGCGACGACGGCGTCGCGCGCGTCCTTGCGGGAGGACAGGGGGGCGTTGGCCAGCCACGTGCCCTTTGCGTCCGTCACCTCGTACACCCGTCCGCTCTCGCTGCGGGGGAACTTGCCCCCGACGAACAGCTTGTAGGTCTTGAAGACGCTGAGCCGGTCGTTCGCAGTCACTTTTCGCTCGCCTTCGGATTCGAGGCGAGGTACGCCTCCAGACCGTGCCGGCCGCCCTCGCGGCCGTAGCCCGACTCCTTGTAGCCGCCGAACGGCGAAGCGGGGTCGAACTTGTTGAACGTGTTGGCCCACACGATGCCCGCACGCAGCTGGTCCGCCATCCACAGGATGCGCGAGCCCTTCTCCGTCCAGATGCCGGCCGACAGGCCGTACGGAGTGTTGTTGGCCTTCTCGACGGCCTCAGCGGGCGTGCGGAAGGTCAGCACGGACAGCACCGGGCCGAACACCTCCTCGCGGGCGATGCGGTGCGCCTGGGTGACGCCGGTGAACACCGTCGGCCGGAACCAGAAGCCGGAGTCGGGCAGTTCGCAGGACGGGGCCCAGCGCTCGGCGCCCTCGGCCTCGCCGGCGTCCGCCAGTTCGCGGATCCGGGCCAGCTGCTCGGCCGAGTTGATCGCACCGATGTCGGTGTTCTTGTCCAGCGGGTCACCGACGCGCAGCGTCGACATCCTGCGCTTGAGGGACTCCAGCACCTCGTCCGCGACCGACTCCTGCACCAGCAGGCGGGAGCCCGCGCAGCAGACGTGGCCCTGGTTGAAGAAGATGCCGTTGACGATGCCCTCGACGGCCTGGTCGATCGGCGCGTCGTCGAAGACGATGTTCGCCGCCTTGCCGCCCAGTTCGAGCGTGACCTTCTTGTCGGTGCCGGCGACGGTCCGTGCGATCGCCTTGCCGACCTCGGTGGAGCCGGTGAACGCGACCTTGTCGATGCCCTCGTGGCCGACGAGCGCGGCGCCGGTGGAGCCGTCGCCGGTGATGATGTTGACGACGCCCTTCGGCAGCCCGGCCTGACGGCAGATGTCCGCGAAGAACAGGGCGCTCAGCGGGGTCGTCTCGGCGGGCTTGAGCACCACCGTGTTGCCCGCGGCGAGCGCCGGGGCGATCTTCCACGCCAGCATCAGCAGCGGGAAGTTCCACGGGATGACCTGGCCGGCCACGCCCAGCGGCCGCGGGTTGCTGCCGAAGCCGGCGTAGGGCAGCTTGTCGGCCCAGCCCGCGTAGTAGAAGAAGTGGGCGGCGACGAGCGGCAGGTCGGCGTCGCGGGACTCGCGGATCGGCTTGCCGTTGTCGAGGGACTCCAGTACCGCCAGCTCGCGCGAGCGCTCCTGGATGATCCGCGCGATGCGGAACAGGTACTTGGCGCGCTCGGATCCCGGCAGCGCCGACCACGCCTCGAAGGCACGGCGGGCGGCCCTCACCGCGCGGTCGACGTCCTCGGTGCTCGCCTGCGCGACCTCCGAGAGGACCTCCTCGGAGGACGGCGAGACGGTCTTGAAGACCTTGCCGTCCGAGGCGTCGGCGAACTCACCGTCGATGAACAGCCCGTACGACGGGGCGATGTCGACGATTGCACGGGACTCGGGCGCGGGTGCGTACTCGAAAACTGTGTTCTTCATGGCAGTCTCAGTCCACCGTCACGTAATCGGGACCGGAGTAACGCCCGGTGCTCAGCTTGTGGCGCTGCATCAGCAGGTCGTTGAGGAGGCTGGAGGCGCCGAAGCGGAACCAGTCGGCGGTGAGCCACTCGTCGCCGAGCGTCTCGTTGACCATCACCAGGTACTTGATCGCGTCCTTGGTGGTGCGGATGCCGCCCGCGGGCTTCACGCCGACCTGCACGCCGACGGCGTCCCGGAAGTCGCGCACGGCCTCGAGCATCAGCAGGGTGACCGGCGGGGTGGCGTTGACGGCGACCTTGCCGGTGGACGTCTTGATGAAGTCGCCGCCCGCGAGCATGGCCAGCCAGGAGGCGCGGCGCACGTTGTCGTACGTCTGCAGCTCGCCGGTCTCGAAGATGACCTTCAGGTGGGCGGCGGTGCCGTCCGCGCGCCGGCAGGCCTCCTTGACGGCCTTGATCTCCTCGAAGACCTCGAGGTAGCGGCCGCACAGGAAGGCGCCGCGGTCGATCACCATGTCGATCTCGTCCGCCCCGGCCTCGACCGCGTCCCGGGTGTCGGCGAGCTTGACCGGCAGCGCGGCCCGGCCCGCCGGGAAGGCGGTGGCGACGGACGCGACGTTGACGCCCGAGTCGCCGAGGGCCTCCTTGGCCGTGGCGACCATGTCGGGGTAGACGCAGATCGCTGCGACCTTCGGCACGCTGCGGTCGGTCGGATCGGGGTTGACGCCCTTCGCGCACAGCGCCCGGACCTTGCCGGGGGTGTCCGCCCCCTCCAGGGTCGTCAGGTCGATCATCGAGATCGCCAGGTCGATGGCGTTCGCCTTCGCCGTGGTCTTGATCGAGCGGGTGCCGAGGGTGGCGGCACGGGCCTGGAGGCCGACCGCGTCGACACCCGGCAGGCCGTGCAGGAAACGGCGGAGTGCTGCGTCCGAGGCGGTCACGTCCGCCATCGACGCCAGCCGGTCCGCGGCTTCGTTGCCGAATGCGGGAACAGTCGTTGGCATGGTCACCAGAAGAGCATATCTACGCGCGTAGGAGCTGTCATCCCCCGAGGCGGCGCACACCGTCCGGACGACGCCACCGTGCCCCGGCGGACGGCGTCGAGAGCCGCCTTCGCCCCGGTGCGGGAGCGGCAGTTGACCGCGCTCGAGGGCATCGGCGGCTCCGCGGCGGGCTTTCGTATCGATGCCGTAACGCTGTATCCACGGTCCGGGCGGTCGGGCAGAATCTGTGCCATGACCAGCCTCGACAACTCCTCCGATCGCCGCCCGGCGGCACGCGAGACCTATGCGGACAGTGTGTACCGCTCTCCGCTGGCCCTCGTCGCCGGCGTCCTGCTGCTCGCGCTCGCCGGCTGGCTGGGCGCCGACGCACTGGTCAGGGGCACGGGCGCCACCCGTCTCGTGACGGCCGCCGTCCTGCTGGTCGTGGCGCCCCTCGTGGTCGCGTTCACCCTGCGGCCGGCCGTGTTCGTGGGCGCGCACCGGCTGCGCGTCCGAAACCCCTTCCGGACGATCGACCTGCCCTGGGGCTCGGTCGACGCCATCCGCGCGACCCTCTCCACCGTCGTCCACACCGAGGACGCCAAGTACCAGATCTGGGCCCTCCCGGTCTCGCTCCGGGACCGGAAGAAGGCCATGCGGGCCTCGGCGGAGGACTCGGAGCGGCTCGGGCAGACCGACCGGACCGTCCGGGAGCTGAACGACATGGTCGTGCGCAACGGGCCGCTGGAGGAGTCCGCCGGGGAGCCCGTCGTCAGCTGGTCCTGGCCGGTACTGGCGCCCCTCGCGGTGGGCGTGGTCGCGCTGGTGGTGCTGCTCCTCGCCCCCTGACCCCCCGGGCCCCGGAGGGGTCCGCGGCACCCCGCCGGGTCAGAGTCCGGCCGCCGACGCCAGACCGGTCTTCAGCGCGCCGAGGACCTTCGCGGCCTTCTCCCGCGCCCCGGCCAATTCCCGCGAGGAGGCGACGGGGACCACGACCTCGAGGTAGCACTTGAGCTTCGGCTCGGTCCCGCTCGGCCGGACGATCACCCGGGCCTGCTCCACCCCGGACTCGGGGTCGCCGGCCAGCCGGTAGCGCAGACCGTCGGTGGGCGGCAGCGGGCCGGTAGCCGCGGACAGGTCCTCGGCCGAGGTGACGTCCAGCCCGGCGAGCACGGCGGGCGGCTTGTCGCGCAGCTGCTTCATCGCCGAGGAGATCACCGCGAGGTCGTCGACCCGCACCGACAGCTGGTCGGTGGCGTGCAGGCCGTACTCCACGGCGATGTCGTCGAGCAGGTCGGAGAGCGTCCGGCCCTTCTCCTTCAGCTCGGCGGTCAGCTCGGCGACCAGCAGCGCGGCGGTGATGCCGTCCTTGTCGCGCACGCCGTCCGGGTCGACGCAGTAGCCCAGCGCCTCCTCGTAGGCGAAGCGCAGGCCGCCGGCCCGGGACAGCCACTTGAAGCCGGTCAGGGTCTCCTCGTAGCCGGTGCCCGCGGCGGCGGCGATCCGGGAGAGCAGCGACGAGGAGACGATCGTCGTCGCGAACGTGCCCCGGGCCCGCTTGTGCACCAGGTGTTCCGCCAGCAGCGCGCCGACCTCGTCGCCGCGCAGCATCCGCCACGAGCCGTTGAACGGAGTCTCGGGGACCGCGACGGCGCACCGGTCGGCGTCCGGGTCGTTGGCGATGACCACGTCCACTGCGCCGCGCCCGGCGGCCCGCGCCGCGGCGAAGGCCAGATCCATCGCCCCGGGTTCCTCCGGATTGGGGAACGCCACGGTCGGGAACGCCGGGTCGGGGTCGCCCTGTTCGGCGACGACCCTCGGTACGGGGAAGCCTGCCCGGTCGAACGCCGCGGTCAGCACGTCGCGGCCGACGCCGTGCAGCGGGGTGTAGACGACGGAGACGTCCCGCGCCGAACCGGGGGTCAGTACCGACGCGGCGCGGGCCAGGTAGGCGTCGACGACCTCCTCGCCCAGCACCTCCCAGCCGCCTTCCGCCAGCGGCAGGTCGGTGAGCGGCCCGATCGCGGCGATCTCCTCGGCGATCAGGCCGTCCGCGGGCGGCACGATCTGCGAGCCGTCGCCCAGGTACACCTTGTAGCCGTTGTCGCGCGGCGGGTTGTGGCTGGCGGTGACGGTGACACCGGCGACCGCGCCCAGGTGCCGGATCGCGAACGCCAGGACCGGGGTGGGCAGCGGCCGCGGCAGCAGGGCCGCCCTCAGCCCGGCGCCGACCATGACCGCGGCTGTGGCCCGCGCGAAGTCCTCGCTCTTGTACCGGGCGTCGTAGCCGATGACGACGAGGCCGTCGCCGTGGCCCTCGCCCCGCAGGTAGGCGGCCAGACCGGCGGCGGCGCGGATGACGACCGCGCGGTTCATCCGCATGGGCCCCGCGCCCAGCTCGCCGCGCAGCCCGGCGGTGCCGAACCGGAGGGTCCCGGAGAACCGGTCGGCCAGTTCGGCGAGGTCCTCGGCGTTCGCGCGCTCGACGAGCGCGCTCAGCTCGGCCCGGGTCTCCGGGTCGGGGTCCTCCTCCAGCCAGGTGCGGGCCTGAACCAGCAACTGCGCCCTGTCGGTAGCCACATGAAGCTCCTGATCCGTCGGTGCGTGCGCCGTGCGCGCGTGCGCGGGCCGGCCCGGCCCGTGCACGAACGGCTCGTAAGGGACTTACGGGTCAGATCCTGCCCAGGACCTGGGCCAGGAGGCTGCCCATACGCGCCGCCGAGTCGCGACCGGCCTGGAGGACCTCTTCGTGGTTGAGCGGCTCGCCCGTCATGCCGGCGGCCAGGTTCGTCACCAGCGAGATGCCCAGCACCTCGGCGCCGGCCTCACGGGCGGCGATGGCCTCGAGAGCCGTCGACATGCCGACGAGGTCCGCACCCATGGTGCGGATCATGCCGATCTCGGCGGGCGTCTCGTAGTGCGGGCCGGGGAACTGGACGTACACGCCCTCTTCGAGGCTCGGGTCGACCTCCTTGCAGAGGGTGCGCAGCCGCTGCGAGTAGAGGTCGGTGAGGTCCACGAAGTTCGCGCCGGTGATCGGCGAGGTGGCGGTCAGGTTGATGTGGTCGCTGATCAGCACCGGCTGGCCGGGGCGCATGCCGGCTCTCAGGCCGCCGCACCCGTTGGTGAGGACGATCGTCTTGCAGCCCGCCGCGACGGCCGTGCGCACCCCGTGCGCCACTGCGGCGACGCCGCGGCCCTCGTAGTAGTGGGTGCGCCCGAGGAAGACCAGCGCCCGCTTCCCGCCGATCAGGTACGAGCGGATGACGCCCGCGTGGCCCTCCACTGCGGGCGGGGGGAAGCCGGGCAGTTCGGTGACCGGAAGCTCGGCCTCGGGCGTGCCGAGGGCCTCCGCGGCGGGGACCCAGCCGGAACCCATGACGAGGGCCACGTCGTGGGTCTCCACCCCGGTGAGCTCGCGGAGGCGGGCTGCGGCGGCGTCAGCGGTGCTGTGGGGGTCGCCGGGGACATCCGACGTAACAGAAGCGTTCACGCGCAAGAGGGTAACCGGAAAATGGCTACGCGCGTAGACGAAACGGGTGTGCCGTGGGTCGCGATCGCTGCCCGCCGGTGCTCGGCGGGCAGGGCGTGGGGGAGGAGCACCGAGGTACGGGGCTCAACAGGGGCGCTTGCGCAGTTCCATCACGTAGTCGTGGGGCGCGCCCGCGGACTCGGCGGCGTCGGCTATCTCGCCCAGGTAGCGGGCCGAGGGGAGCCCGCCCTCGTAGCCGTTGAGCACGTACAGCCAGGCCGCATCCTCGCCGTCCAACGTGTGTACGCGCACCCGCATCCGGCGGTAGATGTCCAGGCCCACACCCTCCCAGCGGTCCATCGCGTCCTCGTCCATGTCGGCGATGTCGTAGAGGGCCACGAAGACCTGGGAACGGGGGGCCTCGGCGATGGTAGCCAGTGCTCCTTCCCAGCCCATGTGCTCGCCGCCGAAGGTGAGCCGCCAGCCGGAGAGCCAGCCGGTGCCGCGCAGCGGGGAGTGCGGTGCGCGGCGGGACATCAGCCGCGCGTCGAGGTTGCCGGCGTACGCGGCGTAGAGCGACATGGGACGAGCCTACGGGAGGGGCGCTCGCATTGGTCGGGCTCGGGCCGTACCCCCCGGGCACCGGGTCCCGGTACCGTGCGGGACAATGGAGCATGTGACTCGGATCGTGATCATCGGTGGCGGACCCGGCGGATACGAGGCGGCCCTGGTGGCCGCCCAGCTCGGCGCGGAGGTGACCGTCGTCGACCGGGACGGTCTGGGCGGCGCCTCGGTGCTCACCGACTGCGTGCCGTCGAAGACCCTCATCGCGACCGCCGAGGTGATGACGACCTTCGACTCCTCCTACGAGGAGCTCGGCATCATCGTCGCCGACGACACCCCGCCCATCGAACAGGCGGCGCGGGTCGTCGGCGTGGACCTCGGCAAGGTGAACCGGCGGGTGAAGCGCCTCGCGCTCGCCCAGTCCCACGACATCACGGCCTCCGTCACCCGGGCCGGCGGGCGCGTCGTCCGCGGGCGCGGACGCCTCCGGCCCGCGCAGGCGCCGGACGGCACCCGGCGGGTGACGGTGACGGCCGGCGACGGCAGCACCGAGGAGCTGGTCGCCGACGCCGTGCTGGTCGCGACCGGCGCGCACCCGAGGGAGATCCCGGACGCGCAGCCGGACGGCGAGCGCATCCTCAACTGGACCCAGGTGTACGACCTGGACGAGCTCCCCGAGGAGCTCATCGTGGTCGGTTCCGGTGTCACCGGCGCCGAGTTCGCGGGCGCCTACCAGGCGCTCGGTTCGAAGGTCACCCTGGTCTCGAGCCGGGACCGGGTGCTGCCGGGCGAGGACCCGGACGCGGCCGCGGTGCTGGAGGACGTCTTCCGTCGCCGCGGCATGAACGTCATGGCCCGCTCACGCGCTGCCTCGGTGAAGCGTGTCCCCGGGCATGCACGCGCACAGGGACCCTCCTCGCCGAAGGCGGACGAGGAGGGACGGGTGGGCGACCGGGTCGAGGTGACGCTCGCCGACGGCCGGGTCATCTCCGGCACCCACTGCCTGATGGCGGTCGGCTCGATCCCCAACACCGCCGACATGGGACTGGAGGACGCCGGGGTGCAGCTCCGGGACTCCGGGCACATCAGGATCGACCGGGTCTCGCGCACCAGTGCGCCCGGCGTCTACGCCGCGGGTGACTGCACCGGCGTGTTCGCTCTGGCGTCCGTCGCGGCGATGCAGGGCCGGATCGCGATGTACCACGTCCTGGGCGAGGCGGTCGCGCCGCTCAACCTCAGGACCGTGTCGGCGAACATCTTCACCGACCCGGAGATCGCCACCGTCGGCTACAGCCAGGCGGACATCGACTCCGGGCGGATGGACGCGCGCGTGGTGAAGCTGCCGCTGCTGCGCAACCCGCGCGCCAAGATGCAGGGCATCCGGGACGGCTTCGTCAAGATCTTCTGCCGCCCGGGCACCGGGATCGTGGTCGGCGGCGTGGTCGTCGCCCCGCGGGCGAGCGAGCTCATCCACCCCATTGCGCTGGCCGTCGACAACAACCTGACGGTGGAGCAGATGGCCAACGCCTTCACGGTCTACCCGTCGCTGTCGGGCTCGATCGCCGAGGTGGCACGGCAGTTGCACACGCGGAAGACGCAGGGCGAGGAGTAGCCGGGCGACACTGCCGTGGGGCCGATGTCGGTTCTGTCCGCTCCTTTACCACTTGTCGGTCCCGGCTGCGAACAACATCTGGTATTCGGCGCAAAGTGCTGAAACCAGACGCCTCGTGGGGTTACTGTCAGTTCCGTGTTCGCTGCAGAACGTCGCCAGTTGATCCTCGAAATGGTGCGCGCCAACGGAGCGGTGTCGCTCCGTGAGCTCGCCCGCGTCGTCCAGACCTCCGAAGTGACCGTACGGCGAGACGTGCGCGCACTCGAGGCAGAAGGACTCCTCGACCGCCGCCACGGCGGTGCCGTCCTGCCGGGCGGACTCACCCGCGAGTCCGGCCTCCCGCAGAAGTGCCACCTCGCCACCGCGGAGAAGACGGCGATCGCCGATGCCGCCGCGACGCTCGTCGGCGAGGGCGAGGCAGTCGTCGTCGGGGCGGGGACGACCACCCAGGAGCTGGCCCGCAGGCTGGCCAGGATCCCCGGGCTCACGGTCGTCACCAACTCGCTGCTCGTCGCCCAGGCACTGGCCCATGCCAACCGGGTGGAGGTCGTCATGACCGGAGGCACCCTGCGCGGCTCCAACTACGCCCTGGTGGGCAGCGGCGCCGAGCAGTCCCTGCAGGGACTGCGGGTCTCCCGCGCCTTCCTCTCGGGCAGCGGCCTGACCGCCGAGCGCGGACTGTCCACGTCCAACATGCTGTCCGCCAGTGTCGACCGGGCGCTCGTCCAGGCGGCGTCGGAGGTGGTGGTCCTCGCCGACCACACCAAGCTCGGCACGGACACCATGTTCCAGACGGTGCCGACCGACGTCATCACCCGGCTGGTGACGGACGAGCCGCCCGCGCAGGACGACCGGGCCGCCACCGAACTCCAGCTGCTCGCCGATCAGGGCGTGCAGATCACCGTCGCGGGTCCGGGCGGCGAGGCGGGAGGGCCGGCAGGGCGCCGGCGGCGCATGGGCTCGGCGGTGGGCGGCGCCCTGGGCGACCCCGACGACCTTCCGCTGCCGGGACAGCGGCGCAACCGCCCGCCTGGTGTGGGCGCTCCGCCGCAGCTCCGCTCGGCCGCCGGCGCGGCGGAGCAGCAGGCAGCCGGTCTGGGCCGCATCTCGGACCTCGCCCCGCGCCGCCGGTAGCACGGCGAACGGCGGCTCGCGGCGGATGCCCGGAGTCCGCCGGCCGGTTCTGCTGCCGCCGTGCCGAACGCACCCGGTCCCGGCCGGTTGCCCTTGGCACGGCGTCAACGTGTCGCACGGAGGCACGGGTTCGGCGGGCTTGCTGTGCCGGCCGTGGTCGTCCTCCCGACCGGAACGACGGATCCCCGCCGTCCGTGGGGACGGCGGGGATCCGCGGGATGCGTGGCGCGGGCGTCAGTCCTTGATCTCGCAGATGACGCCACCGGAGGTCACAGAGGCGCCGACCTCGGCAGTGAGCCCCTTGACGGTCCCGGAGCGGTGCGCGTTCAGCGGCTGCTCCATCTTCATGGCCTCCAGGACGACGATGAGTTCGCCCTCCTGGACCTCCTGGCCGTCCTCGACGGCCACCTTCACGATGGTGCCCTGCATCGGCGAGGCGAGCGCGTCGCCGGACGCGGCGGCACCCGCCTTCTTCGACGCCTTGCGCTTGGGCTTCTTGGCGCCTCCCGCGGGCGCGGCGGCCATGCCCAGTACGGCCGGGAGCGACACCTCGAGCCGTTTGCCTCCGACCTCGACCACGACGGTCTCGCGGCTCTCGGCCCCGGCATCGTCGGCCCCCGGCGCGGTGAACGGCTTGATCTCGTTGACGAACTCCGTCTCGATCCACCGGGTGTGGACGGTGAACGGGTCGGTGGAGCCGCCGAGCTCCGGGGCGAACGCCGGGTCCGTGACCACCGTGCGGTGGAACGGGATGGCGGTCGCCATGCCCTCGACACGGAACTCCGCCAGTGCACGGGCCGCACGCTGGAGGGCCTGCTTGCGGGTGGCGCCGGAGACGATCAGCTTGGCCAGCAGCGAGTCCCAGGCCGGGCCGATGACCGAACCGGACTCCACACCGGCGTCCAGCCGGACGCCGGGGCCGGCCGGCGGGCTGAACAGGGTGACGGTGCCGGGCGCGGGAAGGAAGTTGCGGCCCGGGTCCTCGCCGTTGATGCGGAACTCGAAGGAGTGGCCGCGCACCGGCGGGTCGTCGTAACCGAGCTCCTCGCCGTCGGCGATGCGGAACATCTCGCGGACGAGGTCGATGCCGGTGACCTCCTCGGTGACCGGGTGCTCCACCTGGAGTCGGGTGTTCACCTCGAGGAAGGAGATCGTGCCGTCGAGGCCGACGAGGAACTCGACCGTGCCCGCGCCGACGTAGCCGGCCTCCTTGAGGATCGCCTTGGAGGCCTTGTACAGCTCGGCGTTCTGGGCCTCGCTGAGGAACGGCGCCGGGGCCTCCTCGACGAGCTTCTGGTGGCGGCGCTGCAGCGAGCAGTCACGGGTGGACACGACAACGACGTTGCCGTGCTTGTCGGCCAGGCACTGGGTCTCGACGTGCCGCGGCTTGTCCAGGTAGCGCTCGACGAAGCACTCGCCGCGGCCGAACGCGGCGACCGCCTCGCGGACCGCCGAGTCGTACAGCTCCGGGATCTCCTCGAGGGTCCGGGCGACCTTGAGACCGCGACCGCCGCCGCCGAAGGCCGCCTTGATGGCGATCGGCAGGCCGTGTTCCTCGGCGAAGGTGACGACCTCGTCGGCGCCGGAGACCGGGTCGGGGGTGCCCGCGACGAGCGGTGCACCGGCGCGCTGGGCGATGTGACGGGCGGCGACCTTGTCGCCGAGGTCGCGGATCGCGTGCGGGGGCGGGCCGATCCACGTCAGGCCGGCGTCCATGACCGCCTGGGCGAACTCGGCGTTCTCCGACAGGAATCCGTACCCGGGGTGGACCGCGTCCGCCTCGGAGTCGGCAGCCGCCTTCAGCACCTTGCCGATGTCCAGATAGCTGGCTGCCGGGGTGTCGCCACCCAGCGCGTAGGCCTCGTCGGCAGCGCGGACGTGCAGAGCGTCCCGGTCCGGGTCGGCGTAGACGGCTACGCTCAGGATCCCGGCATCCCGGCAGGCGCGGGCAACGCGGACAGCGATTTCGCCTCGGTTGGCGATGAGCACCTTGCGCACGATGGCTCCCTCCTTGAAACAAGGCGAGTTTAGGGACAGTCGACACGGCCTGCCGACCCGAACCTGTGGGTGAGCTTCCCCACACGTCGCGTCACCCAGGGGCTGTCCGATGGTGAAAAGGCTTGTGGCACCAAGGTACGCCGGGTTCACCCGAGGCTTGCCCGGGACACGGTGTGGTCAAGATCTCCACGTCGTGATCCACCAAGTGCTCGCCATCCTTTGTGGGGTCTCCACGACTGGGGCGGTGAAACTTTGCGGCAAGAGGATCCGCTGTACGGGCTGATGAGGAGAATCCGGCGCACCTCTTGTCCAGGGTGAATACCCGTTAGTAGCGTGCGCGATGTTTCTGTACTCGTGGTAACGGTGAGAAGTAGGTGGCTCGGTGGGGCGCAGACCGGTGGCGGCATTGGCCGCGGTGGTACTGGTGGCGGAGGCGTTCGGCATCGTGATGCTGAACTGGATCCTGGGGCTGGCGGTCCAGCACCAGGACATGTCCCTGGCCGGGCTCGACCCGGATCTCATGAAGACCTCCACCTGGGCGAACGGCGTCCTCATAGGCATATACCTGCTGGTCTGTGCCTACTTCGAGGGTCGTTGCGCGCTGACCGACAAGGCGCCCGGCCGGCTGCCCCGCATCGCGCTGATCAGCTGCGCGGTGGTGCACGCGGTCATCGGCGCGGTCACCGTCGGCCTCGTCGGCTGGGCGGCCTTTGCCTTGATGATGGTGACGTTCGGCCTGGTCGTGTTCACCCTGATCTCCTACGGTGAACCGCGCGAGCAGGCGCCGGCCCAGGCCACGGAGCCCGAGCCCGAGCCGGCCTGACGCCCGTTCGGGCCCCGGGACCGGACGGTCCCGGGGCCCGGCGGTTGCAGGACCTACCGGGCCCAGAGTTCCGTGATCCCCACTCCGAGGTCGGCGAGCAGGCGGCGCAGCAGCGGCAGGGACAGCCCGATGACGTTCCCGGCGTCGCCCTCGATCCCGTCGATGAACGGCGCCGACCGCCCGTCGAGGGTGAAGGCGCCTGCGACCTGGAGGGGCTCGCCCGTGGCCACGTACGCGGAGATCTCCTCGTCCGTGGGTTCGCCGAAGCTGACTGTCGTGGAGGCGGTGGCCGACACGCTCCGTCCGGTCGCCGTGTCGACGACGCAGTGGCCGGTCCGCAGGACCCCGGCCCGTCCCCGCATGGACTTCCACCGGCCGATGGCGTCCTCGGCGTCGGCGGGCTTGCCCAGCGCCCGGCCGTCCAGCTCCAGCACCGAGTCGCAGCCGACGACCAGCGCCCCCGCAGCTTCCGGCCGCTCCGCCACGGCCGCTGCCTTGGCCTCCGCCAGCACCCGGGCCAGCTCGGCCGGGCTGCCGGCGGTGATCGCGTCCTCGTCCACTCCGCTGACGATCGGCTCGGGGTCGAGGCCGGCCTGGCGCAGCAACCCGAGCCGGGCCGGAGAGGCTGACGCGAGGACGAGGTGGCGGCGGGGTGCTGCGTGAACGGTCATGCCGGCGAGCCTAGAGGCCCTGCGCTGCACACCCCAACCGGCCGGCTGCACCCCGTGCCCGCCCCGCCGGAAGGGCCGGGCAGGGCCGGCCCCCGGGCGGGGCGGGTGGTGCGATCACTGGGGCAGCATGTGGGACGCGGTGCCGCGCCGCAGGTGGATCAACATGTCGGAGAACCGGCGCAGGGCGATCTTCTCCATGTCTACGGGATAGGAGAAGTCCGCACCGATGAACCGACTCGGCCGTGGCATGGACGCCCACGTCCGTGCGGGACCGCGGAGGGTGCGAAGGTCGGCGAAGTACTGGGGGTGGGGGACCTTGTTCAGCGTGTACTCGTTCGAGCCGGGCGGTGGCGGTCCCACGACGTAGGGCCGCACGCCGAAGTACCCGTCCGTCACGTACGAGGAGTTGAACGATCCCTGTCCGAAGGTGGTGCGGAGGTTGGTGTAGTCGGGGCCGAAGCGGTCACGGAGGAAGCCGCCCATTCTGCGGAAGCCGTCCGACGGCAGGGCCTCCAGGTAGGCGACGTGGCTGTTGTGCGCGGAGACCACCGTCCTGTCGTGGCTGTAACGGTGCCACCAGGCCACGTTGGCGGCCATGGTCCGGTCCCGGTCCTGGAGCGCTTCGGTGATGCCTTCCTCGGTGTTGGGATAGGCGTAGAAGCGGGTGCTCTGCGCGATGACACGGGCGGTCTGCACGGCGATCGGGTCGGGCGCCGGCTGCTGTTCACGCAGCAGCAGGTAGGCCTGGCGGGCGCGCTCGGCCATGTCGGTCAGATCGGCGGCCGGCCGGCGTTGGTACTCCCGGGTCGCCTCCGCCACCGATCCCGTGGGACGGCCGCGGTACAGATCGTCGAAGGCCGGCTTCAGGTCCGGGTAGTGCCGGGCGACGAAGTCCAGCACCCGGTCGTAGAGCCGGGGCTCCACCGGCGTCATGTCGAAGCCCATGAACTGCAGCTTCTCGGCGTGTCCGGCGTTGTGGGCGCGCATCCACTCGAAGAGCCGCGCGTACTCCTCGTTCGCCCAGAGAATGTCGTCGGCCTGGAAGGACGCCCGCATGATGGCGCGGATGTCGCCCGGTCCACCGAGCACCCACGCGTTGATGTCCAGTCCGGCGCCCCAGCCGGTCTCCCGGCCGAAGCTCGCGAAGCCCTTCTTCTCGACGAGGTAGCGAAAGAGGCGGTGCTGGAGGGTGAAGAACTCGTGTGTCCCGTGAGTGCCCTCGCCCACCCCCACCAGATCGGCCGCGCCGACCGAGCGGCCGAACGGGCGCAAGTCACCCAGCGGGCCGTACGGCTCGGTCGTGGCGAGGGGACGCGCCGCGCGGGTCAGCCCGGCCACTACCGCCGGATCCGCCGGGGCCGGCTGCGATGTCGCGTGCGCTGCGGGCTGGTTGGTGAGGAGGGTGCACAGGGCCAGGAGCAGTGTCAGCAGCGCGGCGGGGGCGCGGGACGGTAGGCGGCCGGTGGGCGGCATGGTGCTCTCTTTCGACGCGTTGCCGATGGAACGCGATCAGGATGCGTCCGCGGTCCGCAGCGCTCGCCTCCCGTCGTGTCCGCCTCACCCGTCGAGCGGACCGTCGCCACCCGCACGGTCGATCGAGGCGACGCAGGCCCGTTCTCGGCCCGGCGCCCGTGCCGTCACCGCACGCCCAGCACCAGCATCAGCGCGACCATGGCGAGAGCCAGCACCAGCCCGGCCCGGCGCAGCATCGCTTCGGCCGCCCGCAGGTCGTCGGGGGGCTCGTCGGGCGGGTCGGACCACAGCATGTCTCCGATCCTGCGCGGCGGAACGGCAGTGCCGCCTGAGTACGGGTACTCAGGCGGCACTCAGTCCGGGTCCGGTGCGGCTCAGGCCGGCCAGTACGTGGTGCGCCAGGCCTTGGGCCCCGGATGCGGCAGCCGGCGGCCCGGCACGGTGCGTGCCGGGTCCGACCACTCGTCCGTCTCGTCGGGTTCCGCGGATGCGGCGCCCGCCGCAGCGCGTGCCTGGACCACCGTGAGCGCGGCGGCCAGTTCCTCGGGGGTGGGATTGCCCCTCACGACCTTGAACATCTTCTGCACACTCCTCAGAGCGGGATGTTGCCGTGCTTCTTCGGCGGCAGGGACTCGCGCTTGTTGCGCAGCGTGCGGAGCCCGCGGACGATGTGGCGGCGCGTCTCGGACGGCATGATCACAGCGTCCACATACCCCCGCTCCGCGGCGACATACGGGTTCAGCAGCGTGTCCTCGTACTCGGCGATCAGCCGCGCCCGGGTCTCCTCCAGCTCCTCCGGCGTTCCGCAGGCCGCCAGGGTGCGCCGGTGCAGGATGTTGACCGCTCCCTGCGCGCCCATCACGGCGATCTGCGCCGTCGGCCAGGCCAGGTTGAGATCGGCGCCCAGGTGCTTGGATCCCATGACGTCGTAGGCGCCGCCGAACGCCTTGCGCGTGATGACGGTGATCAGCGGGACGGTCGCCTCGGCGTACGCGTAGATCAGCTTGGCGCCGCGCCGGATGATGCCGTCGTACTCCTGGTCGGTGCCGGGCAGGAAGCCGGGCACGTCGACGAAGGTGATCACGGGCACGTTGAACGCGTCGCAGGTGCGTACGAAGCGCGCGGCCTTCTCGGAGGCGTCGATGTTGAGGCAGCCCGCGAACTGCATGGGCTGGTTGGCGACGATGCCCACCGGGTGACCCTCGACCCGGCCGAAGCCGGTGACGATGTTGGGCGCGAACAGCGGCTGCGTCTCGAGGAACTCGTTGTCGTCGAGGACGTGCTCGATGATCGCGTGCATGTCGTACGGCTGGTTGGCCGAGTCGGGGATGACCACGTCCAGCTCGCGGTCCTCGTCCGAGGTCTCGAGGTCTGCCTCCTCCGGGAAGGCCGGGGGCTCGGAGAGGTTGTTGGACGGCAGGTATGCCAGCAGGGACTTGACGTACTCGATCGCGTCCTTCTCGTCGCCCGCCATGTGGTGCGCGACGCCGGAGGTGGCGTTGTGCGTGCGGGCGCCACCCAGTTCCTCGAAGCCGACGTCCTCGCCGGTGACCGTCTTGATGACGTCAGGGCCGGTGATGAACATGTGCGAGGTCTGGTCCACCATCACGGTGAAGTCGGTGATCGCGGGGGAGTAGACCGCGCCGCCCGCGCACGGGCCGACGACCAGGCTGATCTGCGGGATGACACCGGACGCGTGGGTGTTGCGGCGGAAGATCTCGCCGTACAGGCCGAGCGCGCTCACGCCCTCCTGGATGCGGGCGCCGCCGGAGTCGTTGATGCCGATGACCGGGCAGCCGTTCTTCAGGGCGAAGTCCATCACCTTGACGATCTTCTCGCCGAAGACCTCGCCCAGTGCCCCGCCGAAGACCGTGAAGTCCTGTGAGAACACGGCGACCGGGCGGCCGTCGACCGTGCCGTAACCCGTCACGACGCCGTCGCCGTACGGGCGGTTGGCGTCCAGACCGAAGTTCGTCGAGCGGTGCCGGGCGAACTCGTCCAGTTCGACGAACGATCCCTCGTCCAGCAACAGGGCGATGCGCTCACGCGCGGTCAGCTTCCCCTTGGCGTGCTGCTTCTCGACCGCCCGCGCGGAGCCGGCGTGCGTCGCCTCCTCGATGCGCCGCTGAAGATCCGCGATCTTCCCGGCGGTGGTGTGGCTGCTTGCGTTGTTCTCCGGCGCGATTTCCGGCTCGGACATCGGGATGCGGCTCCTGCTCGTCCTCGAGGGGTCCCCTGCCGTCGGCAGGGACGGGCTACCGCCTCGTAGCGTATCGGCGGGGCTGCTGCCCGGCAGTGCGGTGTTGGCCACACACCGGATGCCGGCGGACCGGGCATTCGCCGCGTCCGCGTGCGTAAGGGGTGGGCGAACGCCTGGTCCGCCGCGGAACACTCCGGCCGGCGTCGCACCGGAGCCGCCCGATCCCGCCCCCGCTTCTATGCTGGCCGCATGACGCCGACACCACCCGGCCACCGGGCAGCGGACGGTCCCGGCGCGCAGCGCCCCGGCGGACGCTGGACCGATCTGGACCGGCCGCCGCTGAACTCCGCCGGGCTGACGCGCGCGCTGACCGGCGGAGACAGCCTGTGGACCTCGGTGGAGGTCGTGGAGGCGACCGGTTCCACCAACTCCGATCTCGCGGCCCGTGCCCGGGCCGGGGCCCCCGAGGGCTCCGTTCTCGTCGCCGAGGAGCAGTCCGCGGGCCGCGGCAGGCTCGACCGGCAGTGGACGGCACCGGCCCGGTCGGGGCTGTTCTTCTCGGTCCTGCTGCGCCCGGGTGCCGGCGCGGACGCAGCGGACGGCGGCGCGGCCCCGGTGCCCCAGGAGCGCTGGGGCTGGCTGACGTTGCTCGCGGGCGTCGCCACGGCGAGCGCCCTGTCCCGCGCCGCCGGCGTCGACACCGCCCTCAAGTGGCCCAACGACGTGCTGGTCCGTGTCGACGGTGTCGAGCGCAAGACCGGCGGCATCCTGGCCGAGCGCACGGGCGACGCCGTGGTGGTGGGCATCGGTCTCAACGTCACCCTGCGCGCCGACGAGCTGCCCGTGCCGGGGGCCGGTTCTCTCGCGCTGGCCGGGGCGGTCTCCACCGACCGGGACACGCTGCTGCGGGCGGTGCTGCGGTCGATCGCCCAGTGGTACGCGGACTGGCGGTCGGCCGGCGGGGACCCGGGGGCCAGCCGGCTCCAGGAGGCCTACGCGGCGGGCTGCGCGACGCTCGGCCGCACGGTACGGGCCGTGCTGCCCGGCGGCACGGAGACGGTGGGTGAGGCCGTCGCCGTCGACGGGGACGGCCGGCTGGTGCTCGCCCTGCCCGACGGCGGACGTCGGGCGGTGGCCGCGGGGGACATCGTCCATCTCCGGCCGGCTCCCGGCGCAGGCGGCGTCACCAGTGACGACGGCCGATCCGGGGCCCGCGCGGACGAGTGAGCCAGGGCACATCTGCCGTATCGTTTGAGGCGGCCGAACAGGCAGGCGGATCAGGCGAGAGTGATCGGAAGGGTTGTGCGCACGGATCGGACAGGTGGCGGGCGGTGACCGCTGATGAGAGGAGCTCCGACGAGGACGCTCCGGACGAGGTCAACCCGCTCGCCCTGCGGCTCGAGGCTCTGATCCTCGGCGCCGACCGGCAGTACACGCCGTTCCAGGCAGCGCGCAGCGCCGGTGTCTCCATGGATCTCGCCGCCCGTTTCTGGCGGGCGATGGGGTTCGCGGACATCGGCCAGGCGAAGGCGCTCACCGAGGCCGATGTCCTCGCCCTGCGGCGACTGGCGGGTCTGGTCGAGGCCGGCCTGCTCAGCGAGCCGCTGGCCATTCAGGTGGCCAGGTCCACCGGCCAGACGACCGCCCGTCTCGCCGAGTGGCAGATCGACTCCTTCCTGGAGGGGCTCACCGAACCGCCGGAGCCCGGCATGACCCGGACCGAGGTCACGTATCCGCTGGTGGAGCTGCTCCTGCCGGAGCTGGAGGAGTTCCTCGTCTACGTGTGGCGGCGCCAGCTCGCCGCCTCGACCGGCCGTGTGGTGCAGGCGCAGGACGACGAGGAGATGGTGGACCGGCGGCTCGCCGTCGGATTCGCCGACCTGGTCGGGTTCACCCGGCTGACCCGGCGCCTGGAGGAGGAGGAGCTCGGCGAGCTGGTCGAGGCCTTCGAGACGACCTGCGCCGACCTGGTGGCCGCACACGGCGGGCGGCTGATCAAGACGCTCGGCGACGAGGTGCTGTATGCGGCCGACGACCCCGCGATCGCCGCCGAGATCGGCTTGCGGCTGATCGAGACGCTGATGAACGACGAGACCATGCCGGAACTGCGGGTCGGCATCGCCTTCGGCACGGTGGCGACTCGGATGGGCGACGTCTTCGGCACCACCGTGAACCTGGCCAGCAGGCTGACGTCGATAGCGCCCAAGGACGCCGTTCTGATCGACGGAGCACTGGCCGAGGAGCTCATGCGCTCCGGCGACGCGCCCCGGTCGGAGGCCGAGGCCGCGGCGGCGCTCAAGGAGGGCGGGGACGCGGCGGCGGCCGTGACGGCCTCCGCTTACCGCTTCGCCCTGCAGCCGCAGTGGCAGCGGCCGGTGCGTGGCCTGGGCGTCGTGGAGCCCTGGCGTCTGACCCGGCGCGACTGAACTGCGGACCGCACGGCCCGCGACCGAAAGGGTCCGCCCCGCACTGCCGTCCGTGCCCACCGGGTCCCTCGGCCCGGCTGCATGCCCCGCCTGCGGCTCTGGCCGGGCGAGCCTTCGGATGGGATGATCCGCTGAACGATCGTTAACCACGGGAGGGACGCAGGGATGAGCGGAACCGAGACGCGCTACGGGGAGTGGATCGCCGTTCGGCGGCACGGATCGCATGTGGCGGAGCTGGCGCTGGACCGTCCCAAGGCCATGAACGCGGTCTCCACCGAGCTGGCCCGCTGCCTCGCCGAGGCGTGCGACGCCCTCTCCGCGGACCGGACCGTGCGTGCGGTGGTCGTGACCTCGACCAACGAGCGCGCCTTCTGTGTGGGCGCGGACCTGAAGGAGCGCAATTCCTTCACGGGCGCCGACTTCGCCCGCCAGCGTCCGCAGACCAGGGCCGCGTACACGGGTGTGCTGGAACTGCCGATGCCCACCGTCGCGGCCGTGCACGGCTACGCCCTCGGCGGCGGTTTCGAGATCGCCCTGTCGTGCGACCTGATCGTGGCGGACCGCACCGCCGTGGTCGGCCTGCCGGAGGTGTCCGTCGGGGTGATTCCCGGCGGGGGTGGCACGCAGCTCCTGCCGCGGCGCGTGGGCGCCGCCCGGGCAGCGGAACTCGTCTTCACCGCCCGGCGGGTGGAGGCCGAGGAGGCCGAGCGTTTGGGACTCGTCGATCTGCTCGTCGACGCGGGGGGTGACACCGCCGAGGCCCTGGCACTCGCCGGCCGGATCGCGGCGAACTCGCCCGTCGGCCTGCGTGCCGCCAAGCGGGCGCTCCGTCTCGGGCACGGGCTGGACCTGCGGGCCGGACTCGAGGTAGAGGACAACGCCTGGCGCACCGTGGCCTTCTCGGGGGACCGTGCCGAGGGCGTTGCGGCGTTCAACGAGAAGCGGACGCCGGACTGGCCGGGTGAATGACCCCGCCCCTTCCCAACCGGGGTGAGTAGGGCAAATCATGCCTAATGTTCCTACTCTGGGTGCAGTGCGGGCACGCGGAGTGGGAAACGTGAGGTGTGGCTACCGGTGGCGGGCGACGAGGGCGATGTGCGGCTGCGGGCCGTGGTGCAACTGGCCCAGGCGATGGCCGCCGCGCCTTCCCGGCGGGAGGCGGTCTGGGCCGCCGCCACCCGTGCGATGGTCGCCCTGGAGGGCACGTTCGCCGCAGTCTCCGCCTGGCAGCGCGACCGGGGCCGGCTGCGGGTGGTGGTGAACGTCGGCGAACTCGCCCCGGACGAGGAGGAGTTCCCCGAGTCCGAGACCTACCCGGTGCACGATTTCCCGGAGATCGCGGAGTTCCGCCACGACACCTGGTCCGGTGGCGGCGAGGCCAACGCCTGGGTGGAGACGGCCGAGGCCGCCCCGGACGAGGAGGGCCCGCACTGCCACAGCCGGGTGGCCGCCCTGCGCCGCCGGGGCCGAGGATGCTGCGTGGTCGCACCGATCGTCCTCCACGGGCGCGCCTGGGGAGAGCTCTACGTCGCACGCCGGGCCGGCCTGCGCGTCTTCGGGCGCCAGGACGCCGACTTCGCCGCCGTCCTGGCCTCGGTGACGGCCGTCGGCATCGCCCAGACCGAGCAGTTGGAGGTGGCCCGCCGGCTGGCCTTCACCGACCCGCTGACCGGGCTCGCCAACCGCCGGGCCGTCGACGTGCGGCTGGACGAGGCTCTGACGCAGCACCGCGACAGCGGCGCCGTCGTCAGTCTGGTCGTCTCCGACGTCAACGGGCTCAAGCGGGTCAACGACACCCGGGGGCACGCGGTGGGTGACCGGCTGCTGGAACGGTTCGGCTGCGTGCTCTCGCTCTGCGGGGCGATGCTCCCGGGGGCGCTCGTCGCCCGGCTCGGCGGTGACGAGTTCTGTCTGCTGGCCGTCGGCCCCCCGGCGGACGACGTGGTGGCCGTGGCACGTGAACTGTGCAGGAGGGCAGCCGAGTTGGACCTCGGGGAGGGAGTGGCCTGCGGGGTGGCGTCCACCGGGGACCCGATCGGCACCGTGCGGTCGGCGCGGCGCCTGTTCCGGCTCGCCGACGCGGCGCAGTACCGGGCCAAGGCGGCGCGTTCCCCGGTGCCCGTGGTCGCCGGCCGGGGCGGCCCGGACGATCCCGTGCTGCGCCTGGTGGACCGGGAGGCGCCCGGTGACGGGGTCGAGCGCCGCCGCTTCCGCAGGTGAACGGCGCAGCGGGGACGCAGCGGCCCGGAGCGCGGGGAACCGCGGGTCCACCCGGCGCGGTCCGTGTCGCCGGCGCCGGTGATGACTTTCAGGGATTCACTCTCTAGGGTGACTGAATATGAATATGCACACTGTGGTGGTGGGGACTTCCGGCGCCGTCGCGGACGACGTCATCGCCGTGGCACGCGGAGAGGCACGAGTCGAGCTGTCCGGCGAGGCCCTGGAGGCACTCGCTGCATCCCGCAAGGTGGTCGACGCCCTCGCCGCGAAGCCCGAGCCCGTCTACGGCGTCTCGACGGGCTTCGGCGCCCTCGCGGTGCGCCACATCGGCCCGGAACTCCGGGCCCAGCTGCAGCGCAACATCGTCCGCTCGCACGCCGCCGGCATGGGGCCGGGCGTCGAGCGCGAGGTGGTCCGGGCGCTGATGTTCCTGCGCCTCAAGACGGTCGCCTCCGGACGCACCGGAGTCCGCCCCGAAGTCGCCCGCACCATGGCCGCTGTGCTCAACGCCGGCATCACCCCGGTCGTGCACGAGTACGGCTCGCTCGGCTGCTCCGGCGACCTCGCGCCGCTCTCGCACTGCGCGCTGACGCTGCTGGGCGAGGGCGACGCCCAAGGGCCCGACGGCGTGGTGCGGCCCGCCGGCGAGCTGCTCGCCCAGCACGGCATCGAACCGGTCGTCCTCCGCGAGAAGGAGGGCCTCGCCCTGCTGAACGGCACCGACGGCATGCTCGGCATGCTCGTGATGGCCTGCGCGGACCTCGCCCGACTGCTCACCTCCGCGGACATCACCGCGGCCCTCTCGCTCGAGGCCCTGCTCGGCACCGACCGCGTCCTCGCGCCAGAGCTCCACGCCATCCGCCCCCACCCCGGTCAGGCGGCCAGCGCCGACAACATGCTGCGCGTCCTCGCGGGCTCCGGCCTGACCGGGCACCACCAGGACGAGGCGCCGCGGGTCCAGGACGCGTACTCGGTCCGCTGCGCCCCACAGGTCGCCGGTGCCGGCCGCGACACGCTCGCCCACGCCCGGCTGGTGGCCGAACGGGAGCTCGCCGCCGCCGTCGACAACCCGGTCGTCCTGCCCGACGGACGGGTGGAGTCGAACGGCAACTTCCACGGCGCGCCCGTCGCCTACGTGCTGGACTTCCTGTCCGTGGTCACCGCCGACCTCGCCTCGATAGCGGAGCGGCGCACCGACCGGCTGCTCGACAAGAACCGCTCGCACGGCCTGCCGCCGTTCCTCGCGGGCGACCCGGGGGTCGACTCGGGACTGATGATCGCCCAGTACACGCAGGCCGCGCTGGTCGGCGAGATGAAGCGGCTGGCGGTCCCGGCATCCGTCGATTCGATCCCGTCCTCCGCGATGCAGGAGGACCATGTGTCGATGGGCTGGTCCGCGGCGCGGAAGCTACGCACGTCCGTCGACAGCCTGTGCCGGGTCATCGCGGTCGAACTCGTCGCGGCCGCCCGGGGAATCGAGCTGCGGCACGGCCTGACGCCCGCTCCGGCGAGTCGGGCGGTGCTGGAGGCCGTCCGCGCGGCCGGGGTGGAGGGGCCGGGCGGCGACCGCTTCCTCGCCCCCGACCTGGCGGCCGCGGAGGCGTTCGTGCGCTCGGGCCGGCTGGTGGCCGCGGCGGAGTCCGTGACCGGTCCACTCGCCTGAGGGCCGGCGGCAGGAGCGTGACCGACGGCGCCGGACGCGGTGCCGGCGCGGTGGAATCGCCCTTCCGGCAACGGTGGTTGAGGTGACGTCAGACCGGCTGCGGGACGGCCCGGCGGGAGCGGCGGACGCTGTGCGCCAGCAGGATGGCGCCGAAGCCGAGGAAGGTCGTGCCGCCCACCAAATAGGGCGTGGTGTCCACGCTCCCGGTCGCGGCGAGCGAGGCGGTGCGGGCACCGGTCGCTTCCGCGCCTGCCGGGACGGTCTGCGCGCCCTGCCCGGCCGGCTGCGCCCGGGCCTGTTCGACCTGTATTCGATCTCCCGGGTTCGCGTTCGCGGAGGGCACGAACCAGAGGCCGCAGAGCAGGATTCCGGCGGTGGCGGCAGTCATCAGCGGTCGGCGTGCGGACACGTCAAGGACCCCTTGTGCAGATCGCGAACTGGCAGGCGTGGCAATGCTAGTGACACATGTCAGGGGTACGGAAGGCCAGGGTTCCGCAGCCTTCCGCCCTCGCGTCCGCCCCTCGCGCGAGCGCGCGCCCCCCGCCGTCGTCGCAAGCCGCCCGCGAGCGCTCCGGGGTCCGCCCGGCAGGTTCGGGGCGGGCGGCCGGTCGCCGGGCCGATTTCGCCGAGGGGGTTCACGAAAGCGGCATCTCACGGCATTCTGGTCGGGAAAGATGTCCACTATCGATGGACATCGTGCATATGCGACCCCGGAGACGGGGGCGGTCGGGACTGATCCTCGCGAGGGCGGGAACCAGCGTCCCGTGGGCTTGTCAACGATGACGACAGGGCCCCCGGAGAGCCGGGCGGCGGCGCATCGCGACCGCTTCCCGATCGCTCCTCGGGGCGCTCCGAACGTGTCCTGGCCCACATTTTCGATCGGTCCGGGAACCGACGGGCACGCCGAGGTGTTCTTCAGTAGGTGACTGGGTGAAGTGTGTGCCCCATGTCCCGGTCGGGGGATTCAGCGATTTCCGTAGCAATGGAGAAGCGTGTGATGACGGACGGTAAGCGACGCAAGGGCCTGGTGGCCGTAGCGGCGCTGCTCGGCGGTGTGCTGACGCTCGCCGCTTGCGGTGACGACGCCGGTGGCAAGGCCGGTGCCGGCAACGGCCACGCCAAGTCACAGGCCCAGGTCGACAAGGCGGTCGCCGAGGACGCCTCCGACGCCCGAATAAAGATCACACCGGAGGACGGTGCGAACAACGCGGGCATCAACAACGACGTCCGGGTCGCTGTCACCGGCGGAAAGCTCACCGACGTCAGGATGACCGCCGTGGCGAGCGGGGCCGAGGTGCCCGGCACGATGGCGGCCGACGGCAAGTCCTGGAAGCCCCAGGGCCAGCTGCAGCGCGCCACCAAGTACGCGATCACGGCCAAGGCCGAGGACGCGAAGGGGCGGGGCGCCACCGAGAACTCGAAGCTGACGACCGTCTCCCCCGCGAACAGCTTCATCGGCAACTTCACGCCGGAGGACGGTTCGACCGTCGGCGTCGGCATGCCGGTGTCGATCCGTTTCGACAAGGCGATCACGAACAAGGCCGACATCGAGCGGCGGATCAAGGTCTCCTCGACCAGCGGTCAGCAGGCCGTCGGCCACTGGTTCAACGACACCCGTCTCGACCTGCGTCCGCAGAGCTACTGGCAAGCCGGCTCCACCGTCACGCTGAAGCTCGACCTCGACGGTGTCGAGGGCGCCCCCGGCGTCAAGGGCGTGCAGGACAAGACGGTGACCTTCAAGGTCGGGCGCAACCAGGTCAGCACCGTCGACACCAAGAGCAAGAAGATGACCGTCACCCGCGACGGCAAGACGATCAAGACCATCCCGATCTCCGCCGGCAGCCCGGAGAACCCCACCTACAACGGCCAGATGGTGATCTCCGAGAAGTTCAAGGAGACCCGGATGGACGGCTCGACCGTCGGCTTCAAGAAGAAGAACGGCAAGGGCGAGTACGACATCAAGGACGTGCCGCACGCCATGCGGCTGTCCACCTCCGGCACCTTCATCCACGGCAACTACTGGGGCGACGACTCGGTCTTCGGCAACGTCAACACCAGTCACGGCTGCGTCGGCCTGAACGACAAGAAGGGCGGCGACGACGCGAAGCAGGCGGGCGCCTGGTTCTACGAGAACTCGCTCATCGGCGACGTGGTCGTGGTGAAGAACTCGCCGGACAAGCAGATCCAGCCCGACAACGGTCTCAACGGCTGGAACATGACCTGGGACAAGTGGGTCGCGGGCAGCGCGCTCAGCTGACCGGCGCACTCTCGTCCGGCAACGGCGGTGGCCGGCCACCCTTCGCGGGTGCCGGCCGCCGCCGTCGTTCGTGCGGACCGCGCCCCGGCTCGGTCGCCGGGGCGCGGAGCGACGCGGGCCGCACTCAGTCCTTGCGGTGGTAGAGGAGCAGATAGTTCGCGACGAGGAACATGCCGGCCCCGACGAAGAAGCCGATGAACGACGCCTTGAGCCAGGTGTTCGCCCCGCACAGGCTGTTCAGATAGCCGACCGCGCTGCCGAACAGGGCGGCGTACAGGGTGGCCACCTGTTCGCGGGGCAGGGACGCCTGAACCCTGCCGATGCCGAAGGCGAGCACGCCCGCGACGGCCGCACCCACCACGCCCAGAATGATCGCGCTGTGGGTCGCGGCGCCCCCGTTGCGGTCGAGCCACCCCGCGTATGCGCCGAACGCCAGGCCGGCGAGGACCGGGATCGTGATCTCGGCGTGCAGACGTACCCGGTGCGGCCGCACGGCAGCATGTGCGTTCATCCCGGCGCTCCTCTCGACGCTCCCCTCACCTCAGGTCACACCCGGGCCCCGGCAGCGGCAACTTGATCACCGGCCCACGGCCGGCGTGTGACCGGCGACCTGCGGAGGGGGGCAGTCCGGTCGCAGCTCACTCACCGCAGTCGAGCGGGAACGGCACGCTCTCGTCCACGGGACCGCTGTTGCGGCAGAACAGGTAGCCCTGGGCGTGCAGATCGTCGATGATGCCTCCGACGGCGTCCGGGAAGTGGTACTCGAGGTGCCCGAGGACGACCCCTCCGGCCTTCTCGGAGGCGGGGGCGTCGCGCACGATCGCCCGGATGCTCTCGGCCGAGCGGTAGCCGTCCCCGGTGACCTCCCAGTCCAGGGTGTCGAGCGTCCAGGTGCAGATGCGCATCCCGAGGTCCGCGGCCATGGTCTCCTCGCGCGGTCCGTAGTCCCCGTACGGCGGGCGCAGCAGGGTCGAACGGATTCCGCCCTCGATCTCCTGGCGGGCGCCGTCGTCGGTGAGCCGCGTCAGGTGCGGATGCGAGTAGCTGTGGTTGGCCACCCAGTGGCCCTGTCCGCGCAGCTCCCGGACGATGTCGTCGTGCTCCTGCGCGAACTCGTTGACGAGGAAGTACGCCGCCCGGATCCCGCGGGACCGCAGGTACTCGCCGACGGCCGTGGCTCGGTACGGGTCGCTGTAGCCCCAGTCGTCGAACGTCAGCAGCACCCGGCCGGAGGTGTTGCCGCAGCGGGAGGCCGAGTAGTCCTCGGCGGCGGCACCGGCCTCCGTGCTGTCGGTCGGGTTCACGCCCAGCGCGAGGAACGAGGCGAGCGCCAGGAACGCTGCTGTCCGCATCGTCACGAGATCCCTCCGTACCGAGCCGGGGGCTTCCTGATCGCAACGTAAGGTCACCGGGCGAGCACGGCAGCGTGGGTGCGGCTGTTCGGGCGGCCGGCCTCGGGCGGCTCCATGCGGGCGCCCTGGTCCGGAGGGGGCCCGGCGCGGCCTGCGCGCCGCCCCGGGCCGGACACCTGCCTCACGTTGCCGCTTGCCGGGCTCTTCCGGGACGGTCGGCTCGCGCAATGGCTCGACTCCCGTATGCGTCCCGCATTCCGCATCCCGAACATTGCGGTGAGCTGGGAAGCGGGGCATCCGACGTCAACACATGCATGAAAAGCGGACGTCGGCGGGTCGGAAGACCAGCCCCCTTCATCCGCCGGGTGGGCCCGAAAGCATCGCGGGGTCCTCTACCCATGTCATGTTCATGGTGTCATTCTGGGGCGTCGCCAGATTCCTTTCCCCCACGAGGAGGCCGATGTGTTGACAGGCAGAGCCGTGCGCGCGTTCTTCGCGAGCCTGATGGTGGTGGGCGCCGTGGCGCTGACGGGCAGTCAATCTGCTGCCGCCGCAGCGCCGGAGCAGCCCCTCGCCGGACGCGTCCTGACGTACGACGCCAGTGCGTCCGCCGAGTTCCACGACGCCGTCGACGACGGCGCGGCGGTGTGGAACAGCAGTGTGACCAACGTCCAACTGCGCCCCGCCCAGGCGGGAGAGACGCCCAACATCCGCATCGTCGCCGACGACGGCTGGCCGCGGGCCGTCACCACGAGCCTCGGCAACGGCACCGTCTACATGGGCCGCGAGGCGGCGGACTACAACTGGGTGCGCATCGCGTCGCACGAACTCGGCCACATACTCGGTCTGCCCGACATGAAGCCCGGTCCGTGCTCCAGCCTGATGTCCGGTTCCTCCGCCGGGACCGCGTGCAACAACGTCTACCCGGACGCCTACGAGAAGGCCTGGGTCGAGGACAACTTCGCGGGCGGTTTCGCACCGTCGAAGGCCTGGGAGCGTCCCCTGGTGTTCCAGGACTGACCGGCGCGCACAGTAGGTGCACGGACCGCGGGCCGGCGGTTCGGGGATTCCGAACCGCCGGTGCGGGACGCCCGCGGACTGGCCGACCTGCTCGAGGAAGACGACGACGTGAGCGTCGCCGCCGTGAGCGTCGCCGAACTACAGCTCGGAGTCGAGCTCGCGGACGGGAGTCGACGGGTCCGGCGACAGGAATTCGTCGACGGAGTGCGTGCCCTCGTCCGTCGAGGACTACACCCCGGACGTGGCCATGGTGTACGCCCGACTTCTCGCTCATGTACGGCGAGAGGGGAAGCCCCGGGGCGCCCACGACCTGATCATCGCTGCCACGGCCGCTGCCACCGCCAGGACTCTGCTGACGACGGACGGGAAGGCCGCGTTCGACGTCCTCCCCGGTGTCCATGCCGTGATGCACGGCCGACCGTCAGTCCGTGCGGGCTCGGTTCTCCGGGAGCGAGCCGGCTGCACGGCGGCGATCCTGTCGTTCCACGACGACGCTTCGACCGGTCATGGTGCGCATCCAAGCACCGGGGTCCGACAACGGCGCGGAACGAGGGAACGCCCGTATGCCGACGGGCTCGCGCACGTCCCAGGCGCCTGGGCGGCCGGCCGGACGGTTCAGCCGCCCGCCGGAGCCACCCCGACGGGGCAGGACTGGCCCGTGCCGCCGATACCGCAGTAGCCGTTCGGGTTCTTGTCCAGGTACTGCTGGTGATACGCCTCGGCGTAGTGGAACGGGCGCCCCTCCGCGGAGTGGATCTCCGTGGTGATGGCCCCGTAGCCCGCCGCGGTCAGCACCGGCTGGTAGGCGTCCCGGGACGCCTCGGCCGCGGCCTGCTGGCCGGGAGTATGCGTGTAGACCGCGGAGCGGTACTGGGTGCCGTGGTCGTTGCCCTGCCGGAATCCCTGGGTGGGATCGTGCGCCTCCCAGAAGACCTTCAGCAGGTCGTTGTACGGGACCACCGCTGGGTCGAACACCACCCGGACCGCTTCCGTGTGGCCGGTCATCCCGCTGCACACCTCCTCGTAGGTGGGGTGCGGGGTGTGACCGCCCTGGTAGCCGACCAGAGTCGTCCAGACCCCGGGGACCTGCCAGAACACGCGCTCCGCGCCCCAGAAGCAGCCGAGGCCGAAGTCGGCAACCTCCAGGTGCTCCGGGTACGGGCCGGCCAGCGGGTTGCCGAGCACCGTGTGGCGCTCCGACAGCGGGAATCCCGGCGTCTCACGCCCGGGCAGCGCCTCCTCCGGGGTGGGCATCCGCGTCCGGGCACGGTTCAGGAACATGAGGATCTCCTCGCAGTGACGTCCCTTCCGACAACGTCCGCACCGCCGCGAAGATTCCGTTAACCGGCCCCCACGCCCGGGGCGCGGGCAGACCGGAACCTTCCCGGCCCTACGCCTGCGGCCCCCGGTCGGGCAGCGTCGCCGGGCTCCCGCCCTGGTCCTCCCAGCCGGCCACGGCCAGCGTGCGGTAGGCCGTGTACGCCGCGACCGGGTCCGGCCCGTACGACCAGGGCACCGCCCCCACGTGCCCGTCCACGTGCCGAAGCTGCTCCATCGCCTCCGCGTAGCGCTCGGCCCGGACCAGGAACCAGACCAGCAGATGCCGTACGTGCGGCATCATCGGGTGGCCGGCCGGAGCCGTACGGGCCGCGAACAGTGCGCCCTCGATCGCGCGGCCGATCACCGCTCCCTGGAACAGTCCCCGGACGACGGTCAGTTCGGGCAGGTGCTCGAAGACGGCGAACAGCGGCAGTGCGGGCAGCAGGCTCTTCTCCGGAGCGGACGCCGCCGCACGGTGGGAGAACTCCTCCGCCAGCTCCTTCGAACCGTGCCACTTGCCGCACCAGTAGTTCAGTGCCGCCAGATGCGCGCCCATGTGGTCCGGAGCGCGCCGCGCGACCGTGCCCCACAGCTCTTCGAATTCGGCCGGACGGCAGCCGAGACCGGTCTCCACCGCGAGCCGGACGACGTACGGAGTCGGGTCACCGGGCGCCAGCAGAGCGGCCGCCTCGCACACCGTACGGGCCTCCTCCAGGATGATCCGGTACTCGTCCGATCCGGCACCCGCCTGCGTCTGACGGGCCTGGCGCACCAGGAACTCGGCGTGCACCAGCGCCCCGCCCGCGTCCTTGGGGGACTCCAGCCGCCAGGCGCGCAGCCAGCGCCCGCCCTCGCGCGGCTCCCGGGCCTGCTCCACCGCAGCCGCGCCGGCCAGTGTCTGGACCCGCTGCCAGCGCAGCTCCCAGTCGTCACCGGTCAGCGCGAGGAGCCGGGCCGCCGGCTCCCAGTCCTGCGTGGAGCGGATCTCCTGCAGCGTCTCGGCCAGTTCCCGGTCCGGCCCGGGCAGCCGGACGTCGAGCCGCTCCGGCGCCACGAACCCGTAGCTCCCGGTCGTGGCGGCAACGAACGGCTCCGCGGCCTGCCGGCTGCCGCGCATCCGCAGTACGGCGGGCACGATCAGCAGCCCGCCGAGCATGACGAGGCCGAGCAGGATGGTCAGAATCTCCATGGGCTGTCCTGTGTGTGGGGTCTGCTGCGAGGGGTCCGCGACACCGGCGGTCGCCGTGCCGGAGGGTGCGTCCGGGGCTGGGGACGCCGTCCCCGGCGGACAGTCTTCTGCATCGGCCCGTGAATGGGGAAGTTCGTCCGCCGCACGGCTACCCTCGGTTCCCATGAGCGACCAGTACCAGCATCGTGCCGCCCGGAGCTTCGAGACTCTGGCCATTCACGCAGGGCAGGAGGCGGACCCGCTGACCGGCGCCGTCGTGCCGCCGATCTACCAGGTGTCCACTTTCAAGCAGGACGGTGTCGGTGGCCTGCGCGGCGGCTACGAGTACAGCCGTTCCGCGAACCCCACCCGCACCGCGCTCGAGGAGAACCTCGCGGCGCTCGAGGGCGGCCGTCGCGGGCTCGCCTTCGCCTCGGGGCTCGCAGCCGAGGACTGCCTGCTGCGCTCGCTGCTCGTCCCCGGCGACCACGTCGTGATCCCGAACGACGCCTACGGCGGGACCTTCCGGCTCTTCGCCAAGGTCGTCGAGCGCTGGGGCGTGGAGTGGTCGGTGGCCGACTCCTCCGACCCGGCCGCCGTGCGTGGGGCGCTGCGGCCGCGTACGAAGATGGTGTGGGTCGAGACCCCGAGCAATCCGCTGCTCGGCATCACCGACATCGCCGCTGTCGCCGAGATCGCCCATACCGCAGGGGCCCGTCTGGTCGTCGACAACACCTTCGCCAGCCCGTACCTCCAGCAGCCGCTGGCGCTGGGCGCGGACGTCGTCGTGCATTCCATGACCAAGTACATGGGCGGCCACTCCGACGTGGTCGGCGGCGCGCTGGTCGTGAACGACGACGCGCTCGGCGAGGAGCTCGCGTTCCACCAGAACGCCATGGGCGCGATCGCCGGGCCGTTCGACTCGTGGCTGGTGCTGCGGGGCCTCAAGACGCTGGCCGTGCGCATGGACCGGCACACGGCCAACGCCGAGCGGGTCGTGGAACTGCTGGCCTCGCACCCGAAGGTGAGCCACGTCTACTACCCGGGCCTGGCCGAACACCCCGGGCACGACATCGCTGCCAAGCAGATGCGGGCCCACGGGGGCATGGTGTCGTTCCGCGTCGCCGGCGGTGAGCAGGCCGCGGTCGACGTGTGCAACCGTGCTGAGCTGTTCACCCTCGGTGAGTCGCTGGGCGGTGTCGAGTCCCTGATCGAGCACCCGGGCCGGATGACGCACGCCTCGGTGGCGGGCTCGGCTCTGGAGGTTCCCGCGGACCTGGTGCGGCTCTCGGTGGGCATCGAGGCTGTCGAGGACCTGCTGGCCGACCTGTCGGCGGCCCTCGGCTGACCTGTACCACGGAGTACCGGAACGGCCTGCTCCCCCGTGGGGGCGGGCCGTTCCGCCGTTGTCTACCAGCCGTCGAGCGGGGGAGTGGTGCCGGCCGGTGGTGCGAGCCACGGCTGCGCGGTGACGGCCCACAGGGTGAAGGCCGCGACGGCGACGACGATCAGGACGCCCGCCGCGACCCGCAGCGCCCGGCGGCGGGTGAGCAGCCGGCGTCCCCGTTCGACGGCGAGCCGGGCCAGGTCCGGGGGCACGACGGGATGCGGCCCGTCCAGCATCCGGCGGACCTCCTGCTCCTTGCGGTCGGGGGCGCTCATCGCGACGCCTCCGACAGCGGCGCCGGTTCCTCGGCCGGAGCCGCTCCGGCTCCGGCGGCGCCCGCGTGCCCGCCGGCGGCGGACGGGGCGGGCGAGCTGCGCAGCGTGGCGACGGAGCGGGTGCAGACGGCCCGGATCCGTTCGGCCGGCAGCCCGAGCATGGCGGCCACCTGTTCCTCGTCCACCCCTTCGAAGAGCCGCAGCACGACCACCAGCCGTTCCTGCGGCGTGAGGCGGTCGAGCGCCCCGCCGCACGGATGGCGGTGACGCCGGCCGGTCCGCGCGAACCGGGTGGCCATCTCCTGCCGGGTGCGGGCGTAGGGGTCCTCGCCGTGCAGCCGGTCCCAGACCGTGTAGGTACGGGCGAGGGCCGACGTCAACAGTTTCTCGGCGGCGGCCGGTTCGCCGGTGAGCAGTAGCGAGGCGTGCAGGAGCCGGCCGGCCGCGCCCGCGACGAACGCCGTGAACTCCTGGGCACGACGGTCCTCGTGTGACCTCCGCCGTTCTCGCACCCCGCCTCCCGCTCCTGGAAGCTCCTGTCGGACTTCTGCCCCCGGAACGGGCCGGCCAACAGCTCTCATGGGACGGCAGGCGAGAGCTGCGGTCAAGAGGCCGGGGCCCGGGGAGCCTCCGGCTGCTGGGCCGTTGCGGCCATCCGCTCCGACAGCGCGGAGTTGAAGCGGGTGAGCAGACGGCAGAAGGTCTCGCGTTCGTCCTCCTGCCAGTCCTCGGTCAGCAGGGCCATCAGTTCGCGGCGCGAGGCGCGGACCTCGTCCAGCCGGGTCTTCCCGCGCGGGGAGAGCTGAAGGACCACGGCACGGCCGTCCTCCGGGTGGGAGGTGCGTTTGACCAGCCCGGTCTCGACGAGCGGGGCAACCTGGCGGGTGACGGTCGAGGAGTCGATCCCCATGCCCGCGGCGAGCGCCTTGACGCCCATCGGGCCCTTGCTGTCCAGCCGGCTGAGCAGCAGGTAGGCAGCCCGGTCCATGGAGTTGCGGAGCCGGCCGACACCGCCGAGCCGGGTCTGCTCGGCCCTGCGGGCGAAGACCGCCACCTGGTGCTGGAGATCGTCGAGCAGACCGCTCTCGAGTGCAGTCGACATGTCCTGAGTGGTGGGCATGGCCTCGGCTCGCTTCGTGGTGACGGTCGGATGATTGGGGCACAGGGTACCGGCCCGCTCGAACTCCGCAGCGGTCCGCTCGAACCGGTGCACGACGGGACCGGGCGGACGCTCCCGGAGAGCCCCGCGAGGCTCACGGGAGGCCGGACGGGGCCGGTGCTGGAAGACTTGTGGCCATGTCCGCAGCCTCGGGCAGGACCGAGAGGACGCTCTCCCGGGAACCGCTCGGCGTGACCGTCGAGGACGTGCGCGCCGCCCACCGGACGTTGCGCGGTGTGGCCCGGATGACCGCCCTGGAGGGAAGTCGTCACCTCAGTGCGCTGGTGGGGTCCCCGGTGTCCCTGAAGTGCGAGAACCTGCAACGGACGGGCTCGTTCAAGGTCCGTGGTGCGTATGTGCGCATCGCCGGGCTGACCCCCGCGGAGCGCGCGGCGGGGGTCGTCGCGGCCAGCGCCGGTAACCATGCACAGGGGGTGGCGCTCGCGGCCTCGCTGCTCGGGGTGCGGTCCACGGTCTTCATGCCGTCCGGCGCGCCGCTGCCGAAGGTCGCAGCCACCCGCGAGTACGGCGCGGACGTGGTGATGCACGGCCAGGTCGTGGACGAGACACTGCAGGCGGCCCAGCAGCACGCGCAGGAGACCGGGGCGGTGTTCATCCACCCCTTCGACCACCCTGATGTGGTGGCCGGTCAGGGGACGGTCGGGCTGGAGATCCTCGAGCAGTGCCCCGAAGTGCACACGATCGTGGTGGGGGTCGGCGGGGGCGGCCTGATGGCCGGGATCGCGGTGGCGGTGAAGGCGCTGCGGCCGGACGTGCGGCTGGTCGGGGTGCAGGCGGCGGGCTCGGCGTCGTATCCGCCGTCGCTGGCCGCGGGCCGTCCGGTGGCGCTGGACGCGCCGTCGACGATGGCGGACGGCATCAAGGTGGGCCGTCCCGGTGACGTGCCGTTCAAAATCGTTGGCGGACTGGTCGACGACATTTGTACGGTTTCGGAGGACGAACTGTCCTCGGCGCTGCTGCTGTGCCTGGAGCGGGCGAAGCTGGTGGTCGAGCCGGCCGGGGCGAGTCCGGTGGCGGCGCTGCTGTCGTCCCCGGAGACTTTCGAGGGGCCGGTGGTGGCCGTGCTGTCCGGCGGCAACGTCGACCCGCTGCTCCTCCAGCGGATCCTGCGGCACGGCATGGCCGCGGCGGGCCGGTACCTGTCGCTGCGGCTGAGGCTGACGGACCGTCCGGGGGCTCTGGCCTCCTTGTTGGGGGTGTTGTCGGTGGTGGATGCCAACATTCTCGACGTGGGTCACGTACGGACCGATCCACGGCTGCGGCTGACCGAGGCGGAGGTGGAACTGCATCTGGAGACCAAGGGTGCGGAGCACTGCGCCGAGGTACGGACGGCGCTGAGCGAGGCGGGTTACACCCTGATGCCGTGACCTGGCTCGAATTTCGCGATACATCGAGAAACAGCTTGACGCGATATATCGCGTTGAGGGACAGTGTTCTCGGTTCGTCGCACCGGACTCGTGTCCGGTGCGGGACGGCTCAGAGGGTGTGCGCGGGTGAACGGCCGGTCCAGGACCGCGCCGGCCGCCCCGCAGGCCGCCTCGCGCCGGGAACGGCATCACGCATCACCCCCGAAAACCGAATCGAATCCTGGGAGAATCCATGCCAGGCGCCATTTACGCCGAGGGTCTCGTCAAGACCTTCGGCAAGGTGAGGGCCCTCGACGGTGTCGACCTCGACGTGCCGGAAGGCACCGTGCTGGGCCTGCTCGGCCCCAACGGCGCCGGCAAGACGACCGCCGTCCGGGTGCTCACCACGCTCCTCAGGCCCGACAGCGGCCGTGCCGTCGTCGCAGGCCTCGACGTCCTCCACAAGCCCAACGAGGTTCGCCGCTCCATCGGCCTCTCGGGCCAGTTCGCCGCCGTCGACGAGTACCTCACCGGCCGCGAGAACCTCCAGATGGTGGGTCAGCTCTACCAGATGAGCGCGAGGGCGGCGAAGGCCCGCGCGGGCGAACTGCTCGAGCGCTTCAATCTGGCGGAGGCAGCGGACCGGCCGTCCAAGACCTACTCCGGCGGCATGCGGCGGCGTCTGGACCTCGCCGCGGCCCTCGTCGTCAGCCCGCCCGTGATGTTCATGGACGAGCCGACCACCGGCCTCGACCCGCGCAACCGGCAGCAGCTCTGGGAGGTCATCCAGGAGCTGGTCGCCGGCGGCACCACCCTCCTCCTGACCACGCAGTACCTCGAGGAGGCCGATCATCTCGCGCACGACATCGCCGTCATCGACCACGGCCGGGTCATCGCCCGCGGCACCTCCGACGAGCTCAAGGCGCAGACCGGTGGGGAGCGCGTCGAGGTCGTCGTCCACGACCGGCAGCAGCTCACGCCGGCCACGGAAATCCTGAACCGCTTCGGCCGCGGCGAGACCACCGTCGAACAGCACACCCGCAAGATCACCGTGCCGGTGGCCGGCGGGGCGAAGCTGCTCGCCGAGGTCATCCGCGACCTCGACGCGCAGGGGGTGGAGATCGACGACATCGGCCTGCGCCGTCCCACCCTCGACGACGTGTTCATCTCGCTCACCGGTCACGCCGCGGAGGCGGGCCCCGGTGAGAACGGCAACAACGGCAACGGGGGACCCGACGCCGCGAAGGAAATGGAGGCAGCCCTGTGACCACCGCAACCGAGGTGTCCACGAAGCTCGCGGCACCGGTACCGCGCGGCGGCATCGCCCAGTCCGTGCGGGACTCGCTGGTCGTCGCCCGGCGCAACCTGATCCGGATGATGCGCATCCCCGAGGTCGTCGTCTTCGGGCTCGTCCAGCCGATCATGTTCGTGGTGCTGTTCAGCTACGTCTTCGGCGGCGCCATCGGTGTCCCCGGATCGAGCGGCCCGGCCGACTCCGAGGTCTACCGCGAGTTCCTGATGGCGGGCATCTTCGCGCAGACCGTCACCTTCGCCACGGCGGGCGCGGGCGCGGGCATCGCGGACGACATGCACAAGGGCCTGATCGACCGCTTCCGCTCGCTGCCCATGTCCAGGGGAGCGGTGCTCACCGGCCGCACGCTGGCCGACCTGGCGCAGAGCGCGCTGACGCTCGTCGTGCTCGCCCTGGTGGCCCTGCTCATCGGCTGGCGGGCGCACAACGGCGTGGTCGACATGCTCGCCGGCTTCGGCCTGCTGCTCCTGCTCGGCTACGCCTTCTCCTGGATCGGTGCGCTGATCGGCCTGACGGTGCGGACCCCGGAGGCGGCCACGTCCGGCGGGCTGATCTGGCTCTTCCCGCTGACGTTCGTCTCGATCGCCTTCGTGCCGTCCAGCAGCATGCCGACGGTGCTGCAGCACATCGCCGAGTGGAACCCGTTCAGCGCCACCGTGCAGGCCACCCGCGAACTCTTCGGGAACCTCCCGGCCGGCTACCCGGTCCCGGACGCCTGGCCCATGCAGCACCCGGTCCTGGCCTCGGCGATCTGGTCGGTCCTGATCATCATGTTCTTCCGGACCCTGGCGGTGCGCAAGTACCGCTCCGCGACGGCCTGAGCCCAGCCGGTACGGGGGCGGGCGCACCGCCCCCTGCCGGTTCGGTCTGTCGTGGCCGTCGCACCGCGCGGGTTGCGGCGGACGAGCGAAACCCCCCGGCGCTCGGTGCCGGGGGGTTTCGTCGCTGAGCGAGGCGGATCAGCCCTGGTACGGCTTCGCCTCGAGGATCTTCACGGAGGCGGTACGGCCGTTCGGCAGCTCGTACTCGGCCTCCTCGCCCACCTTCTTGCCGTTCACGCCGATGCCGAGCGGCGACTGCGGCGAGTAGGTCTCGATGTCCGAGCTCGCGTACTCGCGGGAAGCGAGAAGGAAGGTCGTGGTGTCGTCCGGGTCGCCGTCGAAGGCGATGGTCACCACCATGCCCGGCTCGACGATGCCGTCGTCGGGGGGAGCAGCACCCACCTTGGCGTGCTGGAGCAGCTGGGTCAGCTGGCGGACCCGGAGCTCCTGCTTGCCCTGTTCCTCCTTGGCCGCGTGGTATCCGCCGTTCTCCCGCAGGTCACCCTCTTCCCGAGCGGCCGCGATCTTCGCCGCGATCTCGGTACGTGCGGGACCCGACAGGTACTCCAGCTCGGCCTTGAGCTGGTTGTACGCCTCCTGGGTGAGCCAGGTGACGTTGTCGCTGGTCTGGGTCACAGGTGCTCCTCGTCGGTACTGGGATACAAAGCGTCGCCCTACCCGTCAGAGTTGCGCCTGCACGGGTGGGCGAAACCACGAGCCTAACAATTTCGGCTCAAAAGGGGGAGGATGTTCCCTGCGGATTTTTTCGGAACCGCTGGTCAAGCCCGCTGGAGGCGGCTCGGCCTCAGCGGTCCCCGGCCGGCGTGCAGCCGATCAGCTCCGCGGCGGTGGCGCGCTTCGTGGTCCGGACGGTCGTGACCCGGTCCACCCGGCCGTCGGTGTCCGTGAACCGGACGTCCTTGCGGCCCACCTCGCCCTTCGCGACGTCGAGGGCTCGCACCGTGCACACCCCGTGCACGCCGGGCTCCTTGCGGACCTCGAGATGCACGTCGACGGCTCGGTCGGAGACCACCTTGAACTTGATCATCTCGCCGCTGACGTCCTGCCCGGACACGTAGGAGAAGCCCGACCACGCGACGAACGCAACCAGCAGGGTTCCCAGCACGGCCCCCACCGCCTTCAGCCTTCGGTCGGCGGCCGCGTCCGCGTCCGCGGAGACGCCGTACCGGCCCGGGGCCCGCGCTGCGGCGACGCCCCGGGGCGAGCCGTCGCGGGTGGCGGTCATGGCGGATCCTCCAGAGGACGGGGACCACGGAATTATCGGCCCCTCGTTTGGGTCACTATAGAAGGCGCCCGATCCGGCCGACGAGCGGGCCGTTACCGACCGAGACCGAGGACGAGTCTTGACCGAGCAACTGCGACTGATGGCAGTCCACGCCCACCCCGACGACGAGTCGAGCAAGGGCGCGGCCACCATGGCCAAGTACGTGTCCGAGGGGGTGGATGTGCTCGTCGCGACGTGCACGGGCGGCGAGCGCGGCTCCATCCTCA
The DNA here is from genome assembly GCF_023703325.1 of Streptomyces meridianus. GTDB lineage: Bacteria > Actinomycetota > Actinomycetes > Streptomycetales > Streptomycetaceae > Streptomyces > Streptomyces meridianus. Next base: position 9,116 of record NZ_JAMQGM010000023.1, on the reverse strand, counting down.
ACCCGAAGCTGCAGGGCGACGCGTACATCGAGACGAACATCCGCGAGGTCCGTGCCAAGGAGATGGAGGAGGCCCGCCAGATCCTGGGCGTCCGGCAGGCATGGCTCGGTTTCGTGGACTCGGGGCTTCCGGAGGGGGACCCGCTGCCGCCGCTGCCCGACGGCTGCTTCGCGCTGGAGGACGTCGACGAGGCCGCCGGTGCCCTGGTGAAGCTCATCCGCGAGTTCAAGCCGCACGTGGTCACCACGTACGACGAGAACGGCGGGTACCCGCACCCCGACCACATCATGACCCACAAGATCTCCGTGGTCGCCTTCGATGCGGCCGGCGACCCCGAGCGCTATCCCGACGCCGGCGAGCCCTGGCAGCCGCAGAAGCTCTACTACAACCAGGGCTTCAACCGGCCGCGCACTCTTGCCCTGCACGAGGCGCTGCTCGCCCGCGGCATGGAGTCGCCCTACGGCGAGTGGCTCGAGCGCTGGAAGGAGTTCCAGCGGCCGGAGCGCACCCTGACCACGCACGTTCCGTGCGCGGACTTCTACCCCGTGCGCGACCGGGCGCTCATCGCCCACGCCACCCAGATCGACCCCGAGGGCGGCTGGTTCAAGGTCCCCATGCCCATCCAGCAGGAGGTGTGGCCGACCGAGGAGTACGAGCTCGTGAGGTCGCACGTGGAGACCTCCATCCCCGAGGACGACCTCTTCGCAGGCATCCGGAAGAATTGAGCACATGACCATTCCCAGCACCCTCCTGGCCACCTCGCAGCTCGTCCCGTTCGCCAGGGAACTGGACGAGAACAAGGTGACGCCGGGCGTCCTCGGGTTCATCGTCTTCGCACTCCTCGGTGGCGCGGTGTGGATGCTGATGAAGAACATGAACAAGCAGTTCACGAAGATCGACTTCGACGAGGGGCCGGGGCGGGACACTCCGGACACCGGCAGCGCCGCGACCGCCGATGCCGGAGCGACGGCGGAGCGGAACACCGCCTCGGCGCCGAAGGCCGGCCCGGCGGCTGACCCACGGCAGAACTGACCGGCGTCCCCGGGCGGGCAGGGCACCGGCCGCCTGCCCGGGGAGGGCCGTTCGACGGTCGGGCCGGAGCCCGGTCCTGCCGGGACGTCCGAGGGGGAGCCCGCCGATGGGACGCACTCGCCGTGCCGCATCACTCCAGCTGCGCCCCCGGCCGAGGCCGGGCGGTCCGGCGAAGCACTTCTCCGGCCCCCTGGCCGGTGCACGGCGCTGCTTCGCCCCTGAGTCGGCTGCGGGCTGGAACTCGGTGGTGTGCCAGGGGCGGACTCCACCCCGCGAGGGATCCCGCCGTCGGGCAGGGGGCGGAGAGTGGCCGGTATGCGTACGCAACCGGCGGCGGTCACCGCCGCAATCGTCCTCTGCCTCACTGCCGGAACAGCAGCGGCAGCCATCCCCCCGCCCGAACCCCCCGCCCGGCAGGGCGTGCGGTTCACGCTGCCGGAGCCGACGGGCCGGCTGCCCGTGGGCAGCACCGAACTCCACCTCGTCGACCACGACCGGAAGGACCCCTGGGTCGCCGGCAGGGACCGGGAACTGATGGTCACTCTCTGGTACCCGGCCCGCGGCACGCGCGGGTATTCACGCCGGCCGTACATGCCGCCGGGCGTCGCGCGCGTTGTCGACGCGTCCGGCTCGTTCGGGCTCGCAGAGCCCGGCCAGGTGGACTGGGCGGGTGTCCTGACGGATGCGGGCGCGGGTGCCCCGGCCGACGGCCGCAAGGGCCGGGCGGTCGTGCTGTACTCGCCGGGACTGCAGATGCTCCGATCACTGGGCACGTCGACGGCGACGGAACTGGCGAGCCGCGGCTACGTCGTCGTGACCATCGACCACACCTACGAGACGCCTGCCGTGGAATTCCCCGCGGGCCGGGTCGAGCTGCAGAAGCCGATGTCCGGAGAGGACGACCTCAGGAAGGCCATCCGGACCCGGGTGCGCGACACCCGGTTCGTCCTCGATCAGCTCGAGGTGCTGCACGGCGGCCGGAATCCGGACGCCGAGGGGCGCCGTCTGCCCCGTGGTCTGGCCCGGACGCTCGATCCGGGGCGGACAGGGATGTTCGGGCATTCGGGTGGAGGCGCCACCGCAGCCGAGACCATGCGCGTGGACCGCCGGGTCGACGCGGGCATCAACATGGACGGCACTCTCCAGTACAACGACACCGACTTCCTGCCTGTGGCGCGCCAGGGACTGGAACGCCCCTTCATGCTCCTGGGCAAGGAGAACCAGACCCACCTGAACAAGCCGTCCTGGCAGTCCCTGTGGAACCGGTCGACGGGCTGGAAGCGCGACCTGAGCCTGAAGGACGCCGCCCACTTCAGTTACACGGACGCGCAGTCCTTCGTGCCGGCTCTCGACGAGCAACTGGGCGTCCCGGCCCGGACCCGCGAGCAGTACATCGGCACTGTCGACCCCGGACGCAGCACCTCGGCCCAACGCGCCTACATCGCAGCGTTCTTCGACCAGCACCTGCGTGACCGGCCGCGCGACCTGCTGGACGGGCCGTCCCCCGCGCACCCGGACGTGCGGTTCGTGCGGTGACCGCGCACCAGGACCGGGCGAGAGCGGGAAGCGCGTCCCGATACCGAGCCGCGCGACCACTCCGGGGTGCCCTGCACAGCCGGCTGACGGCCGTGGTCCGACTGCACCGCGGCCGCTGCCCCGTTGGCTTTCGTCGCCGTAACGGCCGCTCCCGGAACAACGGCTCCTGCCGCACGGTGCTTTGCGGCGTACGGCCGGTCAGCCGAGCCGACCTGTGGGGGACCTGACAGCGCGACCTCCGGTTCGTCCACGAGCGCGATGAGTGCAGGGCGTTCGTGGTCCGGGAGGCTGCTGACGACGGCGGCCTCCCGGCAGAGGGCGATGGGTGTGTGCGTCGGCCGCGGCGATGCGGCGGCGTCGTCGGGCGGCGACTTGTGGCAGCGCTCTACGGCCGGGAGTCGTCCGTGAGCATCAATGTGGGTTGCCCGCTGTGCCGCGCGATCGTCTCGAAGTCGCGGTCGCAGTGCAGCAGGATGAGGCCGGACAGTTCGGCCACCGTTGCGACGAGAAGGTCGACCGGTCCGGCGCTGCGGTGCTCGCCGTGATCGACAAGAGTCTGCTGGACCTGCAGGGCCCGTCGGAAGGCACCGTCCGGGATCGGTGCCCAGGCGTAGAACCCGCTCAGACACTGCTGCATCTGCTTGTGGTGTGCGGATGACCGTGCGGAGCGCAGAACCTCCATCTCCGTGACCTCGCACATGCCGACCAGTCCGGAGTCGAGCGCTTCTCCCCACCCCCAGGTGTCCGCGCCGTGGCGCAGGAAGCGTGCCACCGCCGAGGTGTCGGCCAGGTACTTCACGCAGCCTGGCCCTGGTCGTCGTCGCCGGGGGTGGGGCGGTAGGCGGCCTTGTCCGTCAGGGCATCGAGGTCCAGGGCTTCCGCGGCGATGCGCTCTGCCGCCATGCGTGCCTCGTGGCGCTTGACCCGGTCACTGACCTCCCGCAGAGCGCGGTTGACGGTGTCCTTCTTCGTCTTGGTGCCGAACGCGTCCTGCGCTACGGCCAGTGCTTCTTCGTCGATTTCGATCAGTGTCTTGCTCATGCGACCCCACCTTCGTATATCCAAAATCTATCACGGATACATGGAAGGGGCGGATGCGTGACGGCGGCCTCGGGCCGGCGATGCGCCAGGATGGACACATGCCGAACCGACTGGCTCACGAGACGTCCCCCTATCTCCTCCAGCACGCCGACAACCCGGTGGACTGGTGGCCCTGGTCCGACGAGGCGTTCGCGGAGGCGCGGCGGCGCGACGTGCCCGTCCTCCTGAGCGTCGGCTACTCCAGCTGCCACTGGTGCCACGTGATGGCCCGCGAATCGTTCGAGGACGAGGCCGCCGCGGCCTACCTCAACGAGCACTTCGTCTCCGTGAAGGTGGACCGGGAGGAGCGGCCCGACGTCGACGCCGTCTACATGGAGGCCGTGCAGGCGGCCACCGGCCAGGGCGGCTGGCCGATGACGGTGTTCCTCACCCCCGAGGCCGAGCCGTTCTACTTCGGCACCTACTTCCCGCCCGCCCCGCGCCACGGCATGCCCGCCTTCCGTCAGGTCCTCCAAGGAGTGCGCGACGCCTGGGCCGAGCGGCGCGAGGAGGTCGGCGAGGTCGCCGGCCGCATCGTCCGCGATCTGGCCTCGCGCACCCTGGCACTCGGCGCCGCGGAGCCCGTCCCGCCGGCCGAGGAAGACCTGCACGCCGCGCTGCTGGAGCTCACCCGGAACTACGACGCCTCCCGCGGCGGTTTCGGCGACGCGCCCAAGTTCCCGCCGTCGATGGTGCTGGAGTTCCTGCTGCGTCACCATGCGCGCACCGGCTCGGAGGGCGCCCTCCGGATGGCCGCCGACACCTGCGAGGCCATGGCCCGTGGCGGCATGTACGACCAGCTCGGCGGCGGTTTCGCGCGCTACTCGGTGGACCGGGACTGGATCGTTCCGCACTTCGAGAAGATGCTCCACGACAACGCCCTGCTCTGCCGGGCCTACGCCCACCTCTGGCGCGCCACCGGCTCCGGCCTCGCCCGCCGGGTCGCGCTGGAGACGGCCGACTTCCTGGTGCGCGAACTGCTCACCCCGGAGGGCGGGTTCGCCTCCGCGCTGGACGCCGACAGCGACGACGGCAAGGGCGGCCACGCCGAGGGCGCCTTCTACGTCTGGACGCCCGGCGAACTGCGCGAGGTGCTCGGCGAGCAGGACGCGGCCTTCGCGGCCGAGTACTTCGCGGTGACGGACGAGGGCAGCTTCGAGAAGGGCACCTCCGTCCTCCGGCTGCCGCGTGGCCTCGGGGACGAGCCGTCGGAGGCCGAGGCCGAGCGCGTCGCGTCGGTGCGCGAGCGGCTGTTCGCCGCGCGAGAGGAGCGTCCGCGCCCCGGCCGCGACGACAAGGTGGTGGCCGCCTGGAACGGCCTGGCGATCGCCGCCCTGGCCGAGACCGGCGCCTACTTCGACCGCCCCGACCTGATCGACGCGGCGACCGGTGCGGCGGACCTGCTGGTGCGGGTCCACATGGGGTACGACGGGCGGCTGGCCCGCACCTCGCGCGACGGCGCGGCCGGCGCGAACTCCGGCGTGCTGGAGGACTACGCCGATGTCGCCGAGGGCTTCCTCACCCTCGCGTCGGTCACCGGTGAGGGGGTGTGGGTGGAGTTCGCCGGCCTGCTGCTCGACACCGTGCTCCGCCACTTCACCGCCGAGGACGGCTCGTTGTTCGACACGGCCGACGACGGTGAGGCCCTGATCAGGCGGCCCCAGGACCCCACGGACAATGCCGTTCCCTCGGGGTGGACGGCAGCGGCCGGCGCCCTGCTGTCGTACGCCGCGGGCACGGGCAGCGAGCGGCACCGGGAGGCGGCCGAGCGGGCGCTCGGGGTGGTGAAGGCGCTGGCGTCGCGCGCCCCCCGGTTCGTCGGCTGGGGGCTTGCGGTGGCCGAGGCGGCGCTGGCCGGCCCGCGCGAGGTGGCCGTCGTGGGGCCGGAGGGCGACCCGGCCACCCGGGAGCTCCACCGCGCCGCCCTGCTGGGGACCTCACCCGGCGCGGTCGTGGCCGTCGGACCCCCGGGGTCGGGCGAGGTTCCCCTGCTGGAGGGGCGGGAGCCGGTGGACGGCAGGCCGGCCGCGTACGTCTGCCGCCACTTCACCTGCGAGGCGCCGACGACGGACCCCGCCGCTCTCGCCGAGACCCTGGGCGTCCGTACGTGACGGTGGGCCCGCGGACCGGTGACGGCCGCGGGCCGTCACGGCGGCATCGCCCGCCTCAGGCGTGCCGGTAGGCGACCAGCGAGATCCCCACGTAGTGCACGACGAACGCTGCCAGCGTCAGGGAGTGGAACACCTCGTGGAAACCGAACCAGCGCGGTGACGGGTTCGGGCGCTTCAGGCCGTAGATGACCCCGCCCGCGCTGTAGAGCAGACCGCCGACGACCACGAGGACGAGCACCGCGACCCCGCCCTTGTGCAGGAAGTCGGGGAGGAAGAAGACGGCCGCCCAGCCCATGGCGATGTAGCAGGGCGTGTAGAGCCAGCGGGGCGCGCCGACCCAGAAGACCCGGAAGGCTATGCCCGCCACGGCGGCGGCCCAGATCCCCCACAGCAGTGCCTGCCCCTGGCCGCCGGGGATGAGCAGGATCGACAGCGGGGTGTAGGTGCCGGCGATGATCAGGAAGATGTTGGCGTGGTCGAGGCGACGCAGGACCGCGTTCGTCCGCGGGCTCCAGTTGCCGCGGTGGTAGAGCGCGCTCACGCCGAACAGCAGCCCGGCGGTGAGGGTGTACACGGCGCAGGCGACGCGGCCGCGCGTGCTGTCCGCGAGCGCCGTCAGGAAGATCCCCGCGGCGAGCGCGGCGGGGAACATGCCGGCGTGCAGCCACCCACGGAGCCGGGGCTTGACCTGGTCCGGGATGTGGAGGGCGCGGGCGACGGCGGCCTTGGCCCCGCCGCTGCCGGAACCGTCGGGCCCGGAACCGTCGGGCCCGGATTCGTCGTGCCGTGGTCCGGAGGCGGGTTCGGCGGGCGCGCCAAGGGGGTCGGCGGTTTCGAACGATGCGTCGGAGGGGCCGGCAGTCATGGGGATCATGTTACCTACGGAACCGTAAGTTACTGATCCGTGCCGAGTGGTGATGGTCACGACAGCGCCCTCTGGACAGATGACGATTCTGGCCGGATGATCAAATGAGTACGGTCGGCACCGGATGAGCGGTCACGAAGCATCCGGGTCGCGGCCCCCACGGGGTGACTACTTCACAGACGGGCTCGGGGCGTCGGACGCCACGGGTCCGACAACCCTCGACAAGTGACGCCGGAGCGGCAGGGCACCGGCGGGACGGAGCGATCGTGGCGCGCAGCAATGCGGCTCCCACCACCCTCACCAACCACCGGGAGCTGATCTCCTGGGTCGACGAGATCGCCGCTCTCACCGAGCCGGCCGAGGTCGTCTGGTGCGACGGATCCGAGGCCGAGTACGAGCGCCTGTGCGAGGAGCTCGTCGCGAAGGGCACGTTCAGGAAGCTCGACCCGATCAAGCGGCCGAACTCGTACTACGCCGCCTCCGACCCCCGGGACGTGGCCCGCGTCGAGGACCGCACCTTCATCTGCTCCGAGAAGGAGGAGGACGCGGGCCCGACGAACCACTGGAAGGCCCCGGCGGAGATGAAGGACATCTTCACCGGCGAGAAGGGCATCTTCCGCGGCTCGATGCGTGGCCGCACGATGTACGTCGTGCCGTTCTGCATGGGCCCGCTGGGCTCCCCGCTGTCGGCCATCGGCGTCGAGATCACCGACTCCGCCTACGTCGCCGTCTCGATGCGCACCATGACGCGCATGGGGCAGGCCGTCCTCGACGAGCTCGGCGACGACGGCTTCTTCGTCAGGGCCGTGCACACCCTCGGGGCTCCGCTCGCCGAGGGCGAGGCGGACGTCCCGTGGCCGTGCAACAGCACCAAGTACATCTCGCACTTCCCGGAGACCCGCGAGATCTGGTCCTACGGCTCCGGCTACGGCGGGAACGCCCTGCTGGGCAAGAAGTGCTACGCGCTGCGCATCGCCTCGGTGATGGCCCGCGACGAGGGCTGGCTGGCCGAGCACATGCTGGTCCTCAAGCTCACCCCGCCGCAGGGCGAGGCCAGGTACGTGGCCGCCGCCTTCCCGTCCGCCTGCGGCAAGACCAACCTCGCCATGCTGGAGCCGACCATCCCCGGCTGGACCGTGGAGACCATCGGCGACGACATCGCCTGGATGCGCTTCGGCGAGGACGGCCGCCTCTACGCCATCAACCCGGAGGCCGGCTTCTTCGGCGTCGCACCCGGCACCGGCGAGCACACCAACGCCAACGCCATGAAGACCCTGTGGGGCAACTCGGTCTTCACCAATGTCGCCCTGACCGACGACGGCGACGTCTGGTGGGAGGGCATGACCGAGGACAAGCCGGCCCACCTCACGGACTGGAAGGGCAACGACTGGACGCCGGAGTCCGGGACCCCGGCGGCCCATCCCAACGCCCGCTTCACCGTTCCGGCGGGCCAGTGCCCGACCATCGCGCCGGAGTGGGAGGACCCGAAGGGTGTGCCGATCTCGGCGATCCTCTTCGGTGGCCGCCGGGCCACGGCCGTCCCGCTGGTGACCGAGTCCCTCTCCTGGCAGCACGGCGTCTTCCTGGGCGCGAACGTCGCGTCCGAGAAGACCGCCGCCGCCGAGGGCAAGGTCGGCGAGCTGCGCCGCGACCCGTTCGCCATGCTGCCGTTCTGCGGCTACAACATGGGCGACTACATGGGGCACTGGGTCAAGGTGGGGCAGTCCGCCGTCGACAAGGGGCACCGGTCCGAACTGCCGAAGATCTACTACGTCAACTGGTTCCGCAAGGACGCCGAGGGCCGCTTCGTGTGGCCCGGCTTCGGCGAGAACAGCCGCGTGCTCAAGTGGATCGTGGAGCGCCTCGACGGCAAGGCCGACGGTGTGGAGACCCCGATCGGCGTGCTGCCGACCCGGGAGGCCCTCGACACCAACGGCCTGGACATCGCGGACGGCGACCTCGAACTGCTGCTCACGGTCGACAAGGACGTCTGGCGGGACGAGGCGGCGCTCGTGCCGGAACACCTCAACACGTTCGGCGACCACGCGCCGAAGGAGCTGTGGGACGAGTACCGGGCGCTCGTCCAGCGCCTGGGATAGCCGGGGTGCGGGCCGGGGGCTCTCGTCATCCTGCGGTCCGCAGCGCCGGGCACGGTTCCGGCGGAGTGTGTCCTGATCGTTGCGATCCGGGTGCGCGCCGCCGGTGCTTCCTGATCGGCCGGCCAGGGATGGCCCCGACCAGTGCCGCTCCCGGCTGAGGCGGCCGATCAGGTGCTGCCGGAGGCCGGGACACGACGCCTGTCGTGTCCCGGCCTCCGGTGTTTCCGGGGTCGCTTCCGGTGCCCGGGCCCGCGTGCGTCAGGCGCTGCGGGGGCCGGCGGGTTCGGCCAGCGCCGCCGCGTGCGCATCCATGCGTTCCGCGGCGAGGATGGCCGCCGCGGTGTCGGCCCGGGAGGCGGCGACGACGAGCGCCCGCCCGGCCAGCGTGTGCGC
>NZ_JAMQGM010000022.1 GCF_023703325.1 Streptomyces meridianus | reverse complement strand
CGTCCGTCGTGGCCGGCTCCGCGGCGGCGACGGCCGGCTCGGGCTCCACCGGGGTCTGCACCTCGGTGGCGGGCTCGGCGGCAGGCGCGGCGGCGACCGGCTCGGGGCCGGGCGCCGTCGTCTCCTCCACGGCGGGCAGCGGTTTCTCGTCGCCCCCGGGCACGGGCTCCGCCCGCAGCCCGTCCTTGGGCCGCAGGTCGCCGTCGGCCTTGAACCAGTCCGGCTCGGGCTCCGGGCCGTAGTCCGGCTCGGGCTCCGGCTCGGGGGCCGGCTTCGGCCGGAGGTCGCCGTCGGCCTTGATCCACTCCGGCCCCGGCTCGGGCTCCGGAGCGGCCGAGGCCGCAGGCTCCACGTGATCGGCCGGTTCCGCCGCGGCGACGGCCGGGACCGGTTCGGCGGCAGGCGGCGCCGAGTCGGCCGGGGAGGCCTGACCGGGGACCGTGGCCTCCGGGGAAGTGTCGGTGACGGACGGGGGAGCGGTGGCCGGTTCGGCCTCACGGGCCTCCGGGACCCTGGGTTCTTCGCGGCCCGTGCGAGACCGGCCGAACGCATTCCGCAACAGACTCCGAATGCCCATGGGAGAAGCCCTTCACAAGATTTCGGGTGCGATCAATGTCCGAGGTGCGGGAGAACGTCCCAGTACCAGGTCGGACACGTAAGGCTAGCCATCCAGGTCCAGCCGGGCACGAGTGGCCTCGGTGAACACGCGGGCAAGTCGCTCACCATCCGTAACGCCGGGCCCGAACAGCCCCTGGGCGTAAGCTTTTACGACCACGACCCCGTGAGCGTCGATCACGGAGGAGATTCCGCGTGTCTCGACCGCGTCCCACCAGGCGTCCAGGTTCCGCCCGAACCAGTCGGGCAGTCCGCACGGCCCGGCGACCGCGTCCCAGAAGTCGTCGAGGGAGGACAGGTCGCGCCCGCGGAGATCGACCACCAACTCGTCAGCCATGCCCCGGATGCTAGGCCGTGCCCGTGCGGCCGGGCCGACGGGACGTCCACGGAGTCATCCCGTGTCGGTGCCCAGCAGCCGTGCGAGGACGTGGGCATGGCTCAGGCCGATCTCCCGGGTCGCGGTCAGCAGCGTCATCGGGCCGGACGCCGCGAGATCGCGCAACTGCTCCAACTCCGCTGCGCGCTCCGGCTCGTCGAGCTCGGCACGGTAGCGGCGGCCGAACTCCTCCGCGAGTTCCGGCCGGTGGCCGTACCAGCGGCGCAACTCGTCGGACGGCGCGACCGCCTTGCTCCAGGAGTCCAGCCGAGCACGCTCCTTGGACAACCCACGCGGCCACAGCCGGTCCACCAGCACGCGCCTGCCGTCGTCGGTCTCCGGATCGTCGTACACGCGGCGGACCCGTACGTCCGGGGCGTTCGACATGAGTGTTCCTCCCAGTTCGCGTCCGCGGCCGTGCCGGCGTCCGGCTGCCGTCTCCAGGATGACCCGGTGCGCGGCGACCCGCCTCCAGGCACCACACATGCCGTGGCTGACCCTGGGTAACCGGGACGGGAACGGAGCAGACGCCGACAGGGCGGCTGCCGATGCGGAAATTCCGACCTGGGGGTGCCACACATGGCCCGCACAGTCCTGCTCGGCTGGAAGACGGCGATGAAGAAGGCCGGGGGGGCGAAGAGCAAGCCGAAGACCAAGCCCGGGTCCAAGACCAGGACCGGGCCGAAGGCGAAGGCCAAGCCGAGGACCGGCTCCAAGGCGAGGACCGGGACGAAGCCGAAGCCCCGGCCGGCGGCGGCCTCGGGCGGTGACGCCGTGAGCGAGGCATCTCCGATGGTGCGGGGGCTCGTGATGGCGGGGGCGTTCGTGGCGATGGTCGGATTCGCGGTGGTCCTGGCCCGGCTGACGCTGGTCCCCTCGATGGCCTCCGAGGCGATGGCGCACACCAATCTGCAGCCCGGCGAATCGATCAACAACTACCTGTCGCAGCCGGCGTTCCGCGACACCGTCAAGCAGCTCGGCGGGAACATCGTGCTGGGCGTGCCGTTCGGTCTCCTGCTCCCGGTCCTGGTCCCCAAGGCCCGCGGACTGCTGCGCGTCGTCCTCGTCACGGCGCTGTTCATGGTGCTGGTCGAACTCGTCCAGGGTGCCATCGTCACCGGCCGGGCGTTCGACATCGACGACGTCATCCTCAACACCTCCGGCGCCCTCCTCGGCTACCTTCTGCTGGGCCGACGGATGGGCCGCGCCGTGCACCCCCCGCGCCGCCACTGGTGGCAGCGCTGGACGAAGCAGCCGGTGGCCCACAGCCGCTGACCGCACTCCTGCCGACGACCCGCTCCGCCCGCACGGCCACCGGGCGCTGCGGGCCGGCTCCCGGAGATCCACCGGACACGCCCCGGCCCACACGATCGACCGACCGGGTTGAGCCGACTGGCCCGGTCCGGCTGGCGGGGGGCGGAAGCCGCACACAGTGTGGTCACCGCCCCGGCAGCTCCCCCGCTGCACCGCCTGCCACCGAGGTCGTGCCATGCCATCAACCCGCTTGGCACCCGCTCCACGGGTCAAGCAGAACCTCACCGTCCGGTGGGGAACGACGACCGGCCCGGACTCGTTGCGAGGGCTCGCGGTCGTCGCAGCGCTGTTCACCGTCCTCCAACTCGCGATCGTGCTCCCCGGCTCCCCGCTGGGCTGGGACGAGACGGTCTACTTCAGCCAGGTGAGCGCCGACCGGCCGTCGGCGTTCTTCAGCGCACCGCGCGCCCGCGGCATCAGCTACCTCGTGGCGCCGGTCGCGGTGTTCACCACCTCGACGGAAATCCTGCGCGTGTACCTGGCGCTGCTCTCCGGCGCGGCGCTCTTCGCGTCCTTCGCCGCGTGGCGAAGGCTGCTGCCGCCCGCCCTGCTCGCGGGCGCCGCGGCCCTGTTCGCCAGCCTGTGGATCACCCAGTACTACGGTCCCCAGGCCATGCCCAACCTGTGGGTCGCGTACGCCGCGCTCGCCGCCACCGGCTGCTTCCTGCGCGTGGTGCGGCCGGTGCCCGACCGGTGGGGCGTGCCGGTGCCCGCCGGCCCCGGGGTGTACGCCGGGCTCGCTGCCGCGGTGGCGTTCGCCGCCCTGATGCGCCCCGCGGACGCGGCCTGGCTGGTGCTGCCGCTCGCCGCCGCCCTGACCGTCCGTCGGTGGCGCAGGCCGGCCGTCCTGGCACTGCTCGTCGGCGGTCTGCTGGTGGGCAGCCTGCCGTGGGTCGTCGAGGCGTACCTGCACTACGGGGGGCCGGCGGCCCGGCTGGACCGGGCCAGCGAGATCCAGGGCGGCATGGGCCTGCACATGGCCGTCGACGACCAGATCCGTTCCCTCCAGGGGCGCTCGCTGTGCCGGCCCTGCGACATTCCGTGGAGTCATCCGCTGACCGGTATCTGGTGGTTCGTGCTGCCGCTGCTCGCCCTGGGCGGTGCGACGGCCGCGGTCCACATCCGGCGGACCGCCGTACTCCTGCTGCCGCTGCTGACGGGGCTGGCCCTCTCGATCCCCTACCTGTTCCTGATCGACTACGCGGCGCCGCGGTTCCTGCTGCCCACGTACGCCCTGCTGTCGTTGCCGGTGGCGTACTGCTGCGCCCGGATCGTCGCCGGGGTGCGCCCGCGGTGGCGGCCCGTCACCGGAGGGTTGCTGATGACGGCGCTCGCCCTGCACGTCGCGGCCCAGTACGGGGTGCTCCAGGACGTGGCCGCCCGGGCGCGGGCCGCCGGCCGGGGCCAGGAGCGGGTCACCGCCGCACTTGAAACGGCCGGGCTCCAGCCGCCCTGCACGGTCTCGGGCGAGCACGCCGTGCAGGTCGCCTGGGGACTGGGCTGCGCGTCCCGGCAGGTCGCCGGGCACGACGAGAGCATCACCCCGGCCGGGCTGCTGGCCGCCGCGGCGCAGCGGCCGGTCGCGTTCCTGGTCGCCGGGAGCCGGCCGGTGCCCGACTACGTACGGCAGTGGCGGACGGTCCGGCTGCCGAACGTGTGGGGTCTGCGCGACTACCGTGCCTACGTCTCGCCGTCCGCAGGAGGCACCGCCCGGTAGACGCAGCAGTCCCGAGTCGCTGCCCCGCGCGGGCCCGCACCGCCGGCCGCGCGGGGCCTGCGCGCGCCCGGGAGATCAACTGGTCCGCCCTCAGCCCCGGGACTACGGTCGATTGAGTGACGTCATCGAGTCCGTGAGAGCGTGTTCGAGATCCCGTGTCGTGGGTCCGGCAGGGGCGATGCGCTCCGAACCCCGAGCGCGGGAATGATCATGACGACCTCTCCCTCGTCACCCCAGGGCGCGGCCGGTGGTGCGTCCCATCAGAGGGGCAACGCCGCAGCGCTCGTCGTCATCGCCTCGTGCCAGCTGATGGTGGTTCTCGACATCACCATCGTGAACATCGCGCTGCCCCACATCCAGCGCGCGCTGGACTTCTCGACGACGAACCTGTCCTGGGTCATCAACGCCTACACCCTGACCTTCGGCGGGCTGCTGCTGCTCGGCGGACGCTGCGGCGACATCCTGGGACGCCGGCGGGTGTTCGTCTTCGGTGTCCTGCTGTTCGTGCTCGCGTCGCTGCTCGGCGGGCTGGCGCAGCACCCCGGACAGCTGCTGGCGGCCCGCTCCCTGCAGGGGATCGGCGGCGCGATCGCCTCGCCGACCGCGCTCGCGCTGATCACCACCACGTTCCGGGAGGGACCGGAACGCAACCGCGCCTTCGGGGTGTTCGCCGGAGTCTCGGCCGGCGGCAGCGCGATCGGCCTGCTCGCGGGCGGCATCCTCGTCGAATGGCTCGACTGGCGCTGGGTGTTCTTCGTCAACGTGCCCATCGGCATCGCCATCGCCCTGGCCGCCCCGCGCTACGTCGGAACCTCCGCGCGCCGGCCGGGCCGGTTCGACGTGACCGGTGCGGTGTTGTCGACCGTCGGCATGGTCTCGCTCGTCTACGGGTTCATCCGGGCCGCACAGGACGGCTGGAGTGACGTCCTGACCATCGCGGCATTCGCTGCGGCGGCCGTACTGCTCACTGCCTTCGTCGCGGTCGAGCGGGGGTCGCGGCAGCCCATCACTCCGCTGAAGATGTTCGCCGACCGCAACCGCTCGGGCACGTACGGCATCATGCTGAGCCTCGCGGCGGCCATGTTCGGCATGTTCTTCTTCCTCACCCTGTTCGTACAGGACGTGCTGCGCTTCTCGCCGGTGATCGCGGGTCTGTCGTTCCTGCCGGTGAGCGCGATCATCGTGATCGGGGCCGGGATATCGTCCCGGCTGCTGCCGCGCGTGGGTCCCAAGCCCGTGATGGTGACGGGTGCGCTGCTCGCCGCGGGGGGCCTGACCTGGCTGACCCGGGTGGACGCCGGCAGCACCTGGCTGGGCAGCATCTTCGGGCCGATGCTCGTGTTCGGCCTGGGTATGGGGATGGAGTTCGTGGCGCTGACGATCACCGCGGTCTCCAACGTCGCCCCGCACGAGTCGGGGGCGGCGTCCGCGATGCTGAACGCGACGCAGCAGGTCGGCGGTTCCCTCGGACTGTCCATCCTGGTCACGGTGTTCGGCACCGCCGGCCGCAACGAGGCCACGAGTCTGGTGCCGGAGTTCCTCCGGCAGGCGACGCCGGCGGAGCGGTCCCGGTTTGCGCAGAGCGGCCAACTGCCGCCGCCCTGGGGGGATCAGGTGCTCGCGACGGGCATCTCGACGGCGTTCGTCGTCGCGGCGTCGCTGGCCGCGGTCGCCGCACTGGTGGCCCTGTTCGTCATCCAGGTGCGGTCGGCCGACCTGAAGCGGCTGCAGGGCGCGGCGATGGAGGAGCCGGCGGCCACGCGCGGGGGGAGCGGGCCGGAGCCCTGACGCGCGCCCCCGGACCTGCCGAACCCCGGAACCCCGAGTTCCCGGGAAGGACGACCGATCCAGGGATGGAATGCCGTGCGCCTGAGCATGATTCCTGCGAAGCGTGCCGTACGGGGCGGCACGGGCGGGGCGACCGCGGGACCGAAGGGCAGGACAGGGGCATGGGCATCGTCAGCTGGATCGTTCTGGGGCTGCTGGCCGGGGCGATAGCGAAGTTCCTGCTGCCCGGCCGGGACCCGGGGGGTGTGGTGGGCACCACCCTGATCGGCGTCGCGGGTGCGTTCGTCGGCGGCTGGCTGTCCACCGAGGTGCTGGACCGGCCGGTGGAGAAGGACTTCTTCGACGCCGCGACGTGGGGGGCGGCCATCGTGGGCGCGCTGGTCCTGCTGGTGGCCTACCGGCTGCTGTTCGGCAACTCGCGCGACTGACGTGGGGGAACGCCCGCCCTCGGGCAGGGGGCGGGCATGCGCGCGGGCGGAACGCTCGCGTCCGATACCGGAAGCCGCCGACGTCTTTCGCCACGGGAGCGGCCGTGACCGGGCCTGAGGTGATGGAAGGCGTGCGGGAGCCCCGCACGGCGTGCGGGTTCGAGCGACTCGGCGTGCGGGCCGGCATGGCGGCGACGACCGACAGCGCCACGGTGCTGCACGTACCGGCGGCGATGGGCGGCACCGGCCGCCAGGGGCGGGTCCGCGCCCCCCCGGTGAGCGCCCCGGGCCTGCCGGTGACCGCGAGCCCGAGCGGACGCGGGCACCGCGACCCGGTGCGAGACTGAAGAGAGGGAACTCTCGCCTGCCTCATCAAGGGGGAGCGCACACCATGCTCAGCACGAACTTCGTTCCCGGCGCACCCGACTGGATCGACCTGGGCACTCCCGACGTGGAGACCGCCGCAGCCTTCTACACCGGGTTGTTCGGCTGGGACTTCGTCTCGGCCGGTCCGGAAGCGGGCGGTTACGGTCTGTTCATGCTCGAAGGCCGCACGGTGGCCGCCGTCGGTCCACTCCCCGAGGACGGGGCGGACTCGGCGTGGACCCTCTACTTCCACACCCCCGACGCCGATCTCGTCGCGAAGACGGTCGAGCAGGCGGGTGGCACCGTACGGGTCGAGCCGTTCGACGTCTTCCAGCTGGGCCGCACGGGCGTGTTCACCGATCCGTCCGGGGCCCGGTTCGCCGTGTGGCAGCCGATCGGCAACCCCGGTCTGGACGCCGTCACCCTGCCCGGCACCCTGACCTGGACCGAACTGCACACCGACGACGTGGAAGCCGCGCGCAGCTTCTACCACACGGTCTTCGCCTGGGAGACGGCCGAGGACAGCCCGTTCCCGGAGGGCCGGCCGTACGTCGTGGTCTCGACCGCGACGGGCGGGCCGGATGCCGCCGTCGGAGGCATCATGCAGCTGGACGAGGAGCGGCGTGCCGCGGGCGCCGTCCCGCAGTGGCGGCCGTACTTCGAGGTGACGGACGTGGACGACGTCGTCGACCGGGCGCGGGCGGAGGGCGGCGACGTCGAGATCCCGGTGGTGGAGCTCGAGGACGTCGGGCGGATGGCGGCCCTCACCGACCCGTTCGGGGCGCCGTTCTCGGTCATCCGGTCCATGCGCGCCGCCCGCACACCGGCATCGCCGGAGCCCGCGACGTCCGAGGAGTCCGATGACGCCGAGGCCGGGGAGCCCGCCGCCGCGGCCGAGGGCACTGCGGGGGAGACCGGGAAGAAGGAGGTCGCCGCGGAAACCGGGGGCACCGGGGGCACCGGGGGCACCGAAACCGGGAACGGCGCCGGTAAGGGCACCCGCCGCACCGAGGGGGCCAGGGAAGCCGCCTGAACCCGGAGAGATCCCGTCCGCCGTAATCGCTCCCACCGCCCGGGCGCCGCGTCTACGCCGTGGGCAGGTCCGGGGATCCGTGCCGGCCCGCCCCGGCGGAGAACCGGGCCGCGCCCGCTGCGGCATCGGCGGCGAGGGAGATCTCGCCGTGCCGGAACTCGTTGGCCAGGGCCGCCTGTTCGTCCATCCCGTGCTGCTCCAGCAGCGACGCGCGGTCGTGGAGCAGACAGGTGCGGGGATGCCCCGCGATCGCGGCGGCGAGTTCCTGCGCGGCACCGAGCGCCGTACCGGCCGGGACGACCCGGTTGGCCAGCCCGATCCGCAGTGCCTCGTCGGCGTCCACGGCGCGTCCGGTGAGGACGAGGTCCATGGCGCGGCTCTCCCCGATGAGGCGGGGCAGCCGTACGGTGCCGCCGTCGATCAGCGGCACGCCCCAGCGCCGGCAGAACACCCCGAACACGGCCGTCTCGTCGGCCACCCGCAGGTCCGCCCACAGGGCCAGCTCCAGCCCGCCGGCGACCGCGTAGCCGCTGACGGCGGCGATCACGGGCTTGGCCAGGCGCATCCGGGTCGGGCCCATCGGCCCGTCGCCGTCGGGATCCGTGCGGTTGCCCCGGCCGTCGGCGTAGGCCCGGAGATCGGCGCCGGAGCAGAAGACGCCTCCTTCACCGTGCAGGACGGCCACGGCGGCGTCCGGGTCGTCGTCGAACTCCCGGAAGGCGTCGGCCAGTCGGTCCGCGGTCTCCCGGTCCACCGCGTTGCGGCGCTCGGGGCGGTTCAGGGCGATGGTGGTGACCGGGCCGTTCCGGTGGACGAGCACGGCGTCGGAGGCGGGGGTCATCGGGGTCCTTTCGCGGCAGGTCTGCGCGCGGCGGTCAGCCGGAGCCCGTGCGCGGACGGTCTCCGGTGGCGCGGGTGCGGTCGCGGTAGGCGCGCATCTTGGCCCGGCTGCCGCAGAGGCTCATGGTGCACCACCGGCTGCGGCCGGCGGGACTGCGGTCGTAGTAGACCCAGCGGCACTCGGGTGCGCTGCACGCCTTGAGGCGCTGCCAGGTGCCGTCGGCCACCGCGGTGAGGACGCCGGCGGCCAGGCGTGCGGTGAGCGCGGGCAGCCCGTCGAGTCCGGGCGCGGGAACGGGACGGGCCTCGCCGGCCGGTCCGGTGGCGAGGACGAGCGGCGCCCGGCCGAACAGGTCGTCCAGTGCGGCCGTCGACTCCGCGGGCACGTCGAATCCGGCGTGGGCACGGCAGACGTCCCGCAGGGCCTCCCGCAACCGCCGGGCGGGAGCGACGTCGTCCGCTCCGAACCGCAGCCGGCCGAGGCCGTGCGCGGCGCAGAACGCCGAGAGGTCCGCGACCGTGCGCAGTCCGTCGTCCGCCAGCTCGACGTCGACGGTGTTGGCGAGGTCCTGCACGAGGGCCAGGGCCTCGGGTGCCGGGGAACGGTCGCCGGGTTGACGCATGACGAAAGGTTACCGCTGTGCCATCATCAGCCGGTAACCGTTACTGGATGGGGGCATAGTGAAGGTAACCAACCCCGGACTGCTGCGCCGGAACCGCGACTTCCGGCGCTTCTGGGCCGGCCACACCATCTCCGTCGCCGGGACGCACATCAGCGCCGTCGCGCTTCCCCTGCTCGCCACACTGGTCCTCGACGCCGGATCCACGGGCGTCGCCGCGATCGCCACGGCGGCCTACCTGCCCAACCTGCTGCTGCCCCTGCTCGCCGGGCACTGGCTGGAGAAGCGGCGGCGGCGCAAGGTGATGATCGGCGCGGACCTGGTCCGCGCCGCCGCCCTGACCGCGGTGCCGGTGGCGTACGCGGCCGGCGCGCTGTCGATACCCGTCCTGGTCGCTGTCGCACTCGTCGTCGGCGCGGCCGGCGTGGTGTTCGAGATCGGCAGCTTCGCCTACGTGCCCTCGCTCGTCGACGAGGACGACCTGGCGGCGGCGAACCGCGCCACCCAGGGCTCCACCACTGCCGCCATGGTGGCCGGGCCCGGACTCGCGGGCGGGCTCGCCCAACTGGTCGGCCCCGCGGCGGCCGTCCTGCTCGACGCGCTCAGCTACGTCGCCGGGGCGCTCGGCGTGGCCGGGGCGCGGCGGCCCGAACCGGCCCCGCCGCAGGAGGAGAAACCGACAGGGCTGCTGGAGGGGCTCCGGCTCCTGGCCGCCAACCCGTTCCTGCGGGCACTCACCTCCCACGCCATGATCTACAACGGTGCGTCGCAGATCTTCACCGTCAACCTGGTCGTCTTCGCCGTCACCGACCGGGGCCTGAGCGCCGGACTGTTCGGGCTGGCCCTCAGCGCGGCCGGGGCGGGCGCCTTCCTCGGCACCATGGCCGCACTGCGGCTGGCCGGACGGCTCGGCTACGGGCGGGCGTTCGCCGTCTCCCTGACCCTGTCGACCGGGACCCCGCTCTTCATCGCCGCCCTCCCGGGGGACGGCACCGCCCTCGCCGCCTCCCTCGCGCTGATCCAGTTCGTCAGCGGCCTCGGCCTCGGCTCCGCCAACACCCTCTCCGTCACCCTGCGCCAAGTCGTCGCACCCCGCGGTTCCTTGGCCCGCACCCAGGGCGGCTACCGGCTGTTCATCTACGGAGTGCTGCCGCTCGGCGCGGTCCTCGGCGGCCTCGTCGGGCGGATCTTCGACAGCCGCACCGGAGTGGCCGTGGGCACCGTGGGCATGGCCCTGTCCGCCCTGCCCATGCTGACCCGCCGGATCCGCACACTGTCCGGCCCGCAGGACGCCAGGACGTCCGTGGCCGCGCCCGCTCCCCCGACGGCAGCCGACGCGCAGCCGAGCTGATCGCCGGCCCTCCGCACACCCCGGTTCCGTCCGGTCGCCCGGCCCGGCCCGGCGCGGCGGCCGGGCCGGCCTCCTCACCCGCCGAGCTTGTCACCGTGGGCCGCGTCGGTGAGGGTTGCGCCGGGGAGCGGGGGCCGAGGAAGCCGACGAAAGCGGAGGACCCGATGGCCGGAACCGGTGGCCGGGGTGCCCAGGGCCGGGTGCTGGTGGTGGACGACGACGCGGCGATCCGCCGGTCGCTGGAACGCGGCCTGCGGCTGCGCGGCTTCACCGTGGAGCTCGCCGACGGCGGCCTGCGCGCCCTGGAAGCCGTCGCCGCACTGCCGCCCGACGTCGTCGTCCTGGACATATCCATGCCGGACCTCGGCGGCATCGAGGTCTGCCGGCGGCTGCGCGCGGAGGGCAGCGACCTGCCGGTCCTCATGCTGTCCGCCCTGGACGGCACCGGCGACCGGATCGCCGGCCTCCAGTCCGGCGCCGACGACTACCTGGTCAAGCCGTTCGCCCTGCAGGAACTCGTCCTGCGCCTCCAGGCCCTGCTGCGCCGCCGCCCGCCGCGGGACGACAACGCCCGGCCCGGCGCGGATTCGCACCCGGACGCCGTTCGGGTGGGCGGCCTGAGCGTCGAACCGGCGGCGCGCCGGGTCCTGCTCGACGGCGCGCCGGTGACGCTCACCCGCCGCGAGTTCGAACTCCTCCACGTCCTCGCCCGCAACGCCGGCATCGTGCTCACCCGCGACCAGCTCCTCGACCGGGTCTGGGGCTACGACCTCGAGGTGCGCACCGACGCCGTCGACACCTTCGTCAGCTATCTGCGCCGCAAGCTCGAGGCGGGCGGACGGCCGCGCATCGTCCACACCGTGCGGGGCGTCGGCTTCGTCCTGCGGGACGACACCCCGTGCCGGGCGGAGCAGGCGCGATGAAGCTCTCGACCAGGATCGCCCTGTCCGTCGCCGCAGTCGTCCCGCTGATGGTGATGGCCTCCGGTGCGCTGTTGCTCCGCCTGGTCACGGGTGACCTGCGCGCCCAGCAGGACGCCCGGCTCCACGACCGGGCGGCGGCCGTCGCCGAGGACGCCCGCCGACTGCTGCGGGTGACCGCCACCGGACGCCCGCCCGCCGTCGAACAGGCCCGGCAGCGCAGCCTGTTCGCCTCAGGCCTGGACATCGGCATCCGTCTCACCGGCCCCGAGGGCACCGCGTCCGGCGGCCCGCAGCCCGACCCCGCCGTGCGGTTGCCCGCCCGCGCGCCCGTGCCCGTCACGGTGCGCGGCGCGGGCGAGAGCTGGCGGGTGCTCTCGGATCCGGTGAAGGTGCCCCGGCAGCACGTCAGGGGCACCCTGTGGCTGCTCGCACCGGACACGGCGAGCCGTACCCAACTCAGCCTGGTGCGGCGGAGGGTGATCGCCACGGCCCTGCTGGCCGCGCCGGTCTCCGGGCTGCTGGCCTGGGCCGTCGCCGCCCGCGCGGCCCGGCCGCTGCGGCTGCTGCAACGGCGCACCAGCGGACTGGACCCCCGGGCCACCGCGACGCGCCTCGAGCACACCCCCACCCGGATCGCCGAGGTCGACGACCTCGCCGCCACCCTGCGCACGGTTCTTGCACGCTACGACGAGCAGGCCGCCCGGACCGCCGAGGCCCTGGAGACGGCACGCTCGTTCTCGGCAGCGGCCTCGCACGAGCTGCGCACGCCCCTGATGAGCATGCAGACCAACCTGGAGGTGCTGGCCGAACACCCCGACCTCGGACAACGGGACCGCGAGGAGGCGGTCCGCGACCTGCGGCGCGAACACGCGCGGCTCCTCGGCCTGCTGGTGATGCTGCGCGAACTCGGGCGCGGCGACCTCGTCGAGGCGGACGCCTTCGGCCCGGTGGAGGTGGCGGACGTGATCGACACATCGGCCGAGGACCTGCGGCGCCGCCACCCCGGGGCCCGGATCGGCGTACGCACCGAGCAGAGCCCGCGGGTGCACGGCTGGGAGCCCGGACTGCGGACGGTCGTCGACAACCTCCTGGGCAACGCCCTGGTGCACGGGCGCACCGGGGAGCAGCCCGCCCGGGTGGAGGTCGTGCTGCGGGCGAGCGGGCGGCCGGGGGCGGCGGAGGCGGTGCTGACCGTCGACGACCACGGGCCGGGCATTCCGGCGCAGTTGCGCGGCAGCGTCTTCGAGCGGTTCCGGCGCGGCCCGGACAGCCCCGGCTCGGGTCTCGGGCTGACGCTCGTCGCCCAGCAGGTCGCCCTCCACCGGGGCCGGATCCGGGTGCTGGAGCGGCCCGGCGGTTCAGGCACCCGGATCGAGGTCCGGCTGCCCGCGCTGTCCGGACCGGGGGCGGCGACCACGGCCACGCTGCCGCTGCGGCGGGACTGGATGGCCGCGGCGGCCCGGTCGTACGCCGGTCCGCAGTCCGGGTCACACGATTTCCACAAGGACGGCTCCTAAGGTCTCGGCCAACGGCATCCGGGGGACCCGACCCGCCGGACCGTGCTGCTTCCAGGAGGACTTCGCCATGTCCAGGTTCAGGACCGCCGCCGTATCCGCCGCCGTGCTCGCCTCGCTGCTCACGGCGGCCGGCATCGCGACCGCAGCCGGTGACGACGCCACCTCGTCCGACGAGGCCCGGAAGACCGCCGCCGCATCCTCCCGGGACGGATCGCGCTCCCTGTGCAAGCACGCGCCCAGGATGGACAAGCGCATCGCCCGGGCGGTGAAGCGGCTCAACGCGGGTCCGGCGCGGCGCGGCTCCGTCGACCGGCTGGAGAAGCGGCTCGAGCGGGCGAAGGCCGCGGGTCACGACGAGGTCGCGAACTACCTCGAGAACAGGCTGAAGTTCCGCCGCACCCTCGTTCCCACGCTCGAGCAGCGCCGGAAGGACCTGACCAAGGTCGAGCAGTGGTGCAGGACCGAGCGGGGCGGCAAGGAGGGCTGACCGCAATCCGTCCGCGGGGTCGGCGGTGGCGGTGCGGTGTACGCCACACTCCCGGCCGCTGGGCCCCGAACCGGGTTACGGTGCACGCGTGCTGAGGACCCTGATGAAGTCGAAGATCCATCGCGCCACCGTGACCCAGGCCGACCTGCACTACGTCGGGTCCGTGACGATCAGCGCCGACCTGATGGAGGCCGCCGACCTCCTTCCGGGCGAGCAGGTGGACATCGTCGACGTCGACAACGGCGCGCGGCTCACCACGTACGTCATCGAGGGGCCGCGGGACTCCGGCGTCATCGGCATCAACGGCGCCGCGGCCCGGCTGATCAGCCCCGGCGACCTGGTGATCCTCATCGCGTACGGGGTCATGGACGACGCGGAGGCCCGGACGTTCCGCCCGCGCGTGGTGTTCGTCGACGAGAACAACCGGATCGCCGACACCGGTCCCGACCCCGCGCACGCGCCCGCCGGATCGGGCCTGCGTCGCGGGGACCTGGCCGGCTCGCCCGCCTGAGCCGCGCCGCCTCCGGCGCCCGCGCTCAGTGCCCGTCACCGTGCGGCGGGCGTCCGGCGCGCTGCCCCGGCTCGACGACGACGAACTGGCCCATCATTCCCCGGTCTTCGTGGTAGAGCAGATGGCAGTGGTACATGTACGGCGTCTCCGGGTCGGCCGGCCCGTCGAAGCGCAGAGCGATCCTCACCGTGGCGTTCGGAGCAACGAACACCGTGTCCTTCGGCCCGCGGAGCTCCGGTGGAGGGCGGCGGCCGTTCACCGACAGGATCCTGAACTGCACGTCGTGCACATGGAAGTTGTGGGGCGTGCCGTCCTCGCTGCGGATGACCCAGGTCTCCGCCGTACTGCGGGTGACCGTCGTGTCGATGCGGTTCATGTCCATCGTCCGGCCGTTGATGAGCGGCAGTTGCAGGCGGAAGTGGCGCTCGCGCACGGAGTCGGACCCGTCGGGCACCTCCGGTTCGCCGAGCCGGTCGGGCAGAGCGGGAGACGGCCGCAACGTTTCGGCGGCACGCAGTTGCAGGACGTCGAAGGAGTCGTCGCCCCCGCTGAACCGCTTGCTCCAGAAGTTGAGGCCGGCGTCGAGCGGAAGGCTGCGCAGGACCGTGCGCTCGCCGGGCTCCATCCGGACGACGATCTCCGCCCGCTCGCCGGGTGAGAGCTGCAGCCGCTTCTTCGTGACGGCCGAGGACAGCAGTCCGCCGTCCGTGGCGACGAGCGAGAAGCCGCGGTCGTCGTCGAACCCGAAGGCGTGGACGCGGGCCGTCGAGGCATTGAGCAGCCGCAGCCGCACCCGTTCGTCGCGGACCTCGCGGTAGGGGTCGAGGGTGCCGTTGACCATGGTCCGGTCGCCGAGGAATCCCACGTCCCGCAGGGCTCGGTGCTCGAAGTCGAACTCCTTGCCGTCGAAGGCCACGTCCTGGACGATCACGGGCAGATCGTCGACGCCGTACCTCTTCGGCAGCGGCAGGCGGCCGGACCGCTCGTCGTCCAGCAGGAACATCCCGGCCAGTCCGCGCCGGACGTGGTCCTCGGTGGCCCCGTGCGGGTGCGGGTGGTACCAGAGCGTGGCAGCGGGCTGGTCGACCGTCCAGTGCGGTGCCCAGGTGCCGCCCGCCGGGACCATCTGATGCGGACCGCCGTCCATCGGGGCGGGCAGGTGCATGCCGTGCCAGTGCACGGTCGACGCCTCGCCCAGGGTGTTGCGGACCCGGACCTTCACCCGCTCGCCGCGCTCGGCCCGCAGCGTCGGACCGAGGTAGGTGCCGTTGAAGCCCCAGGTGGGGGTCTGCCGACCGGGCAGGAACTCGGTGCTGCCCTGCTGCATCGTGAGGTCGAAGTTCCTGGTTCCGTCGGCGTCGACGGACGACTCGGCCAGCGGGGGCACCGCCAGTTCGTTGCGGAACTCCGTCGTGCCGACCGTGGACACGGTGGCGCCGCGGTACAGCAGGATGACGCCGGTGGCGAGGGCGGTGACGGCCGTCACGGACAGGGCCACGAGCACCACGAGGAGGTGCAGCGCGTGTCTCCGGAGCGGGGAACGTCTCGTCATGGCCCCCATGCTGGGCCGGGCGACGGGCCGGCACATCGGGGGCCGGGCCCGGAAAAGTCCCCCGGCCCGCCCTTAGGGGACGGGCCGGGAACGGCGATCGATCGGACGTCGGGGCGGGGGTGGAGGCCGCGCAGGAACGCACGCCCCGGCGGCGTCAGGGCCGGGTGCCGACCTCGGCGTGCGCGGTGTGGTCCAGCGTCCAGTGGCGCTCGGTCTCGAAGCCGGTGCGGGTGCGCCGTTCGAGGACGATCTCGGCGGATGCCCGCTCGCTGTTGGTGCAGGTGGCGGTGGCGCCGTCCGGATCGGTGTAGCCCAACTCCACGCAGTCGTCGGGGTTCTGGCGTACCTCCACCCGCAGCCGGCGCAGCCCGAAGCGGCCGGTCACCGACCACGCCGGCAGCCCGATGTCGGCCTTGAAGAACGGCGCGGCCAGCAGCGGGTCGAGCGGCCAGTCCTTCCCCCCGGTCCGCAGCTGGAGCAGCGGCAGGGGCGGGAGCCGGCGCATGCCGGGCCGGCGGGCCACGGCGGCCACCAGCTCCAGGGCGTCACCGTCACCGAGGTCGGCGTGCAGCCACGCCCAGCGCTTGGCGTTGCCGTGCCCGGCGATGCGGGCGACGGCGCCGCGGGCGCGCGACAGCTCCAGCCGCTCCCCGTCGACCTCCAGCCGGCCGTCGAAGAGGGCGTCAGGGGCGGGCACCACCTGGGCGGCGGGCAGCAGCTTCCGCTCCCACACCCAGCGCGGGAACGTGTAGAGCGGCGCGCCGCCCTCGGTCACGTCCAGCTTCCAGCGGATCCGCCCGGCGCTGCCCTTGAGCAGGCCCCGTGAGGCGTTGACGGACGGGGTGGCGAAGTAGGCGTCGCCGCCGATGGGCCGGGCGGAGGTGTCCGCGCCGAACCGCTCGGTCACCGGAGGCCTTCCGGGGGTGAAGACCGATATCCAGCCGTGGGCACGGCCGGGTGAGCCGTCCGGTGGGGTCACCACCTCGTGGTGGATCCACACTCCGGTGCCGGTCCCGGGGTCGGTCAGGGTCGCGTACCAGACCTCCAGCCGTCCGGGCCTGCCGCGCAGCAGCGGCGGGTACAGGCGGGCGGTCGCATCCTGGTCCTGCTTCAACGGCGTTCCTTCGTCGAGAGTTTCAGCACTCCGCGGCGGCCGGAAGTCGAGCCGTCCGGGGCGGGAGCCCCGTACCGTACCTTCACCCCGGCGTCGGCGGCCCGGTCCACGATGTGCGGGCACGCCCGTTCGGCCAGCGCCGCGATCGTCAGGGACGGGTTGACGCACAGTGAGGTGGGTACGGCGGCCCCGTCGGTCACGAACAGGCCCGGGTGGCCCCGCAGTTCATTGCGGTCGTCCAGGGCCGAGGTGGCCGGGTCGTCACCCATGCGGCAGGAGGACAGCGGGTGCGCGCTGAGCGATCCCCCCACTGCCTCGCTCCACGGCCGGACCCGGGCGAGCCCGTCGCGCTCCAGCACGGCGCGTGCCTCGTCGTCGGCTGCGGCCCAGCCCCGGAGGGTGTTGGCCGTGGGCCGGTAGCGCAGGGTGGACAGACCGACCGAGGAGGCGACCCGGGTGAAGCTGCCGGTCGCGGGCGGCAGGCCGAAGCGGCCCTCGTTGTCGTCCTCGGTCATGGCCAGCACGGACAGCCAGGAGCGCCAGCGCGCCCGCAGTTCCTTCTTCTCCACCCCGAACCAGCTGGTGGCGGGGTCGTCGGTGGCCTGCGCGAGGATGTTGGTGATCCCCGGGAAGTAGATCTGCTGGAGCGAGAACCGGGTGAACTCCGGCGCCTGCGGGTCGAGCCGGTCGTAGGACATCGAGCCGATCGGCTTGCCGACGGGGAACGCGTCGTACGGGCTGCCGGGCCCCCGTTCGAGCCCCAGCAGATCGCTGACCTTGTCCTCGTCGACGTCGGCGATGGAGACGCGGTCGCCGTTTCCGGAGAAGTAGCGGCCGACGGCCCGCGGCATGCCGCCCAGCAGCGGGGCGGAGCGCTGGAGCAGCACCGGGGTGCCGACGGCTCCTGCGGCCACGACCACGATCTTGGCCTCGATGGCGCCCGCGCTCACGGGGACCCGGTAGTCGTCGCCGTCGAGGACGCTGTAGGCGACCCGGTAGCGGTAGCCGGGGGTGGTGGCCGGGGCGATCGTCTGCACCTCGTGCAGGGCCCGGACCTCGGCCCCGGCCGCGGTGGCCGCCGGGAGGTAGTTGAGCAGCATCGAACGCTTGGCGTCGAAGCGGCAGCCGCCGAGCATCCAGTTGCAGTTGGTGCAGCGGTCCAGGTCGACGGCGACGGGCACCGGGTTGCAGGTGCGGCCGGCTCGGGTGCAGGCGGCGGCGAACAGCCCCCCGGGGTACGGGACCTGGCCCCACTCCTGCCGAGCCACCGGAATGGTCTCCTCGACCCGGTCGTACCAGGGGTCGAGCGCGGAGCGGGTCACCGACTGGGGCCACAGCCGCCGGCCCAGGCCGCCCTCGCGGTCGAAGACGAAGCCGGGCGCGCGCAGGGAGGCGGCGAAGTAGACGACGCTGGAGCCGCCGACGCAGTTTCCGGCGACGACGGTGATGCCGTCGCCCTGCACGAGGTCGACGATCCGGGTGTAGCTGCCGATCCGCAGGTCGTGGGCGAAGTCCTGGGCGCCCAGCTCCGGACCGCGTTCGAGGACGACGACCTCCGCGCCGCCGGCGGCGAGGTGGTAGGCGGGTATGGAGCCGCCGAAGCCGCTGCCGATGACCAGGACGTCGGTGCGTTCGGTGACGGTCATGCGGGGTGGCCTCCGGCGGTGGTGTGCGGGTGCTCGCGGGCGAGCCGCTTGCCGTACGAGTAGGTGGGGAACCGCCAGAGCCCGTCGGCGTCCGGGGCGGGGAACCGCAGCCAGGCCAGGCCGGGGTGGCGCTGCTCCAGTGCCTTCACGGTGTGCAGATGAGCGGCGTTGTCGAACGCGATGGAGGCGAACAGGGCCAGCAGCACCCACACCTGACGGTCCACGGCGTCGGGGCCGGTCAGTTGTGCGGTGAGCCGGGTGCGGTCGCCGAAATCCAGGGCCACGAAGGCCGGTCGGGACGGCAGGAGGACCTTGCCGCGGCCCAGGGCGTAGCGGGTCGCCTCGGTGCAGAGCAGGCCGGCCAGGGCGGGCATCAGCGGGCCGAGGCCGAGTTCGGGCAGCCGGAGCATGTCGATGGCGCCGGCCTGGACTGCGCCGGGTCCACCGGTCGCGCCCGCGATCGCGTGATCGCGGGCGTGGCGCTTCTCGCCGGGCACGACGGTGTCCGCGAACGCTTCGAGGGTGGCGGTGGTGTCGACGGGGCCGAGGGACACGTCGGCGCCGCCGAGGTCGTCGAGCAGGCCGTCCAGGAGGCCCTGTGCCGGGTCCGGAAGGGGGCCGGCGGTTGCCGGTGCGGACAGCGCGCCGGTGGCCACGGCCGCGACCGCGGCCGTCAGCGCGGCCACCAGGCGCCGGCGGCCGATGCCGCTGCTCATATCCCGAAGCAGGGGAGGGAAACGGGCAGTTGGGCCGTGACGCCGCCGGCCGCGCGTTCCAGGGCGTCCGCGAGCTGCGGGTCGTGGGGGCGCAGGACCTCGGCGGCATCGGATGCGTCCGCCGGCTGCCCCGCGATCGTGATGCGGGTGGCCCGCAGCGCGGCGGTTCCGGACGACTTGTCGAACCAGTAGCTGCCGTCCCAGCCCACGACGGCGGGGTCGCCGGGCCGGGTCTGCACGCTCCAGTGGTCCTTCTGCCAGTACTGGCAGGCCGGCAGGGCGACGGCGAAGCGGGCGGGTTCGGCCAGGACGAACCGGGCCGCACCGCCGTTGCTGACGGTGATGTCCCGCTTGGCGTACTCCACGCACAGCGGTTCGGTCCCGATGAGGTCGAGTGGCGGGGTCTCGCCCTCGCCGAAGCGGTGGAAGGTGCAGTCCGCCCCGAACTCCGGGTCGGTGTACTCGCCGGCGCCCGGTTCGGAGGCAGCGGCGGACGCGGTGCCGAGGGCCGTCAGCATCAGCGTGGCCAGGCCCGTGGCGACGGAGCGGCGAAACGTGGGCATGGGGGACCTTCTTCCCGTTCCGGCCCGGGCGGGCGGAGGTTACCGATGGGTCAGTTCGTTTGCATCCTGATCCCGCCGGGCCCCGAAGACAAGACCTGTGCACGGAGTTCGGCCCCGTCGGGAACCGGACGGACGTGCGGCGATGGGCACTTCGGGCCCGCGGGCGCCGCTCCTGCCGGGCGGTGCCGCACCCCCGACCGCAGAGGCGGGCTCGCCCGGCCGGGCTCGAACCGGGCCGGTACCGGGGCTTTCTGCGGGCAGGGGAGGCAGCACACCGCAGCCTGCTCGTGGCTCGTGCGGAACGGCCGGACGCCGTGCCGGGCTCATCGCCCGGGCACAGGCGCGGCGGAGCGCAGGCAGCAGTCGCCGCACAGCCCACCGCCGGGGACGCGGTAGTACAGGCAGCAGCTCCGGCGGATGAAGGACGGTCCGCGAGGATCCAGTGTTCCCGCGCCGCGCAGCAGCGGGTCGTCGAGCAGGGAGGCGGCGAGGGCCACGGACCGCCGGGCCGCGTCCGGAAGGCCGGCGCCCAGGCACCACGCGTGCAGGACGCGCAGGGCGCCGACGAGGGCCGAGGCCGCATTGCCCCACAGCAGCCCGGGGGCCACCCGCGCCACCGCGCGGGTGGTGTGCAGCAGGGGTTCGAGATGCCCGTGCAGGACCGCGGTGCGCAGCCGCTCGGGGAGCGGCCCGTCGCACCTGCCGGGCAGCGGCGCCGGTGCGGGGAACCGGAGTTCGTCGGGCGCGCTCCGGCCGGGGTGCCACCACAGACCGGCGGGGGCGAGGTCGGGGACCTGCCCGGTCAGGACGGCGGGGGCGAGGGCCAGGGACCAGATCCGTCCGGCGAGCCCCTGGTGGACGAGGGAGGCGGCCACCCGGCGCTCGGTCGTCCCGAGCCGCGCGGCGACCGGTTCCACCCGTTCGGCCAGGGCCGCCGGCGTCCCGTACACCTCGGCCAGCGGCCGGAAGCCGTCCTCGCGCGGGTTCCCGCCGCCGGTGCGGACGGAGAAGAACGGTCCGACGTCCGCCGCCCGGCGGAGGGCTTCGGTCATCGTCTGCTGGGTCACCTGGCCCCCTGCTCCGGTCGGGTCCGGTTCCGTGCGGTCGTGTCCGGTCAAGTCCGTTCGGTTTCCGGTGTGTTCGGTCGGCCGGGTTCCGGTGCGTGTTCCGGCGGTGTATCCGGCTGCGCTCAACAGGCCGGATCAGGCGGTTCGTTCGGCGGCGCTGCGCTCCACGCAGAACTCGTTGCCCTCGATGTCGGCCAACGTCACCCAGCCGGTGCCGTCCGGCCGCCGGTGATCGGAGACCAGGCCGGCGCCCAGAGCCCGCAGTCGCTCGACCTCCGCGTCCCGGGAGCGGTCCTGGGGCTGCAGGTCGAGGTGGACGCGGTTCTTGACCGTCTTGGCCTCGGCGACCGTGACGAACAGGAGGACGATGCCCGGTGCCTTCACCAGTGCCTCCGGATCGCCGGGCTCGTCGTCCTCGCCCAGCGAGGTGTCGAGGACCCGGGCCCAGAAGCTGCCGAGAGCGTAGGCGTCGGCGCAGTCGATCGTCACGTGCCGTACCAGGGAAGCCATGTGCGTGACTATCGCACGGCCCCGACCGGGCGGTTCGGAGCCCACGGGTCCGCCGATCGCTGCGCAGCGGTCCGCTGCGGTCCGCGGTCGGGGAGGACGGCGTCCCTGCGGGGCTGTTCCGGACCCTGGCCTCGTTCCTCGTTCACCGGGCCGCCCCGCCGGGAGACGGCCGGTCGACCGGGCGTCCCGCTGTCCGGCCTCGCGGGCGCCGCTGACGTCCGGCGGCGTCAGGTGTGATGCTGGTACGGGACGCCGATCACGCGGAGCGCGCCGCGCGGACCGGCGCTCGCCCGCATCACCCGGCACCCGAACCGAGACGGACGAGACGGACCAGACGGAGGAGACGCAGTGACGATCTTGCGTACGGCGCTGTGCCAGTTCACCGCGGACGCCGACCCCGGGAAGAACTTGCAGGCCATCGACGACCTGGCCGGCCGCGCCGCCGAGCAGGGAGCCCGGCTGGCGGTCTTCCCCGAAGCGGCCATGGTCCGCTTCGGCGTTCCGCTCGCGTCCGCGGCCGAACCCGTGGACGGACCCTGGGCCGACGGCGTGCGGGAGATCGCGCGGCGGCACGGACTGACCGTGATCGCCGGGATGTTCACCCCGGCGCCGGGCGGCCGGGTGGCGAACACGCTGCTGGTCACCGGTCCGGACGGGGACGCCTCCTACGACAAGATCCACCTGTACGACGCCTTCGGTTTCCTGGAGTCCGACACCGTGGCCCCCGGTTCCGAGGTCGTCACGGTCGATGTCGAGGGCGTGCGGGTCGGTCTGGCGACCTGCTACGACCTGCGGTTCCCCGAACTGTTCCGCGCGCATGCCGACGCCGGCGCCGTGATGTCCGTGCTGCCGGCGTCCTGGGCCTCCGGGCCCGGCAAGCTGGACCACTGGAGGCTGCTGACCCGGGCGCGAGCCCTGGACGCCACGCTGTGGCTGGCCGCCGTCGACCAGGCGCCGCCCGGCCCGGATGCGGACGTCGAGCAGCCCGCGAAGGCACCGAACGGTGTCGGGCACAGCGTGCTGGTGGGCCCAGACGGGGGGGTCCGGCAGGAGGCCGGGGTGGACCCCGAACTGCTGGTTGCCGACGTCGACGTGGAGGAGGTCGAGCGGGTGCGCAGGGCCGTGGCCGTGCTGGACAACCGGCGGCTGTGAGCCGTGCGGCCGGGACAGGCCGCGACGCGTTCCGTCCCATGCCGCGTTGTCCCACGCTGCGTCGTCGGTCCCTCTCCCCGCCGCCGGGCGGAACGCCGGGGGGTCCGGCTGTCCTCCCGAGCGCGGCACCGCCTCTCCCCGCCGCCGTCCTCTCCCGTCGCACATCCCGCGGCACGGGCGCATCCTGGAGAAGCGGGGCGGCTCGTGGGATGCCCTGACTCCCGACGCGACCTCCGGCGTGTGCGACCGCCGGACGGAACCGCCGGCCACCGATCCTTCGCAGGGCGCGGTCCGCACGACGCCGGAAGGCCCGCGGCAAGGAGATCGTGATGGGCACGGCAACGTACGACGCGCTGGAGACGGAACTGCTCGGCCACGTCGAGGGACCGGGCGACCCCGGTTACGACGAGGCCCGGCAGATCTACAACGCCATGATCGACAAGCATCCGGCGGCCATCGTCGAGTGCAGGGACACCGCCGACGTCATGGCGGCGGTAAACTCCGGCCGGGAGCAGGGGCTGGAGATCGGCGTACGGGGAGGCGGACACAGCGGCGCGGGGCTCTGCCTCGTCGACGGCGGGATGACCATCGACCTCGCGCCGATGCACGGGGTGCGGGTCGATCCGGAGGCCAGGATCGCGCAGGTGGAAGGCGGCGCGCTGCTCGCCGGCCTCGACCACGCCACGCACGCCTTCGGTCTGGGGGTCCCCGCCGGGATCATGTCGACCACCGGCGTCGGCGGACTCACGCTCGGCGGCGGACACGGGTATCTGACCCGCAAGTACGGCCTGACCGTCGACAGCCTGCTGGCGGCCGACGTGGTGCTCGCCGACGGCAGCTTCGTGACGGCCCACGAGAACCGGAACGCGGACCTCTTCTGGGCCCTGCGGGGCGGAGGCGGCAACTTCGGGATCGTCACCTCCTTCACCTTCCGGCTGCACCCCGTCGACACCGTGGGCATGGGGGTCACCCTGTGGCCGGTCGAACGAACACCCGAAGTGCTGCGCTGGTACCGGGAGTTCCTGCCGAACGCGCCCGAGGACGTGTACGGCTTCTTCGCCCTGCTGTCGGTGCCGCCCGCGCCACCGTTCCCGGACGAGATCCACGGGCGGAAGATGTGCGCGGTCGTGTGGTGCCACACCGGTGATCCCGAACGCACGGCGGAGGCCGTCGCCTCGGTCCGCGAACCGGCCCCGCCTGCCTTCCACTTCACCGCACCCGTGCCGTACCCGCAGTTGCAGGGGATGTTCGACGACCTGATCCCCAAGGGGCTCCAGTGGTACTGGCGCGGGGACTTCTTCGACCGCATCCCGGACGAGGCGGTCGAGGCGCACGCCGAGTACGGCGCGGGGATGCCCACTCAGCTGTCGACCATGCACCTCTACCCCGTGGACGGAGCGGCCCACAACATGGGCAAGGACGACACGGCCTGGGGCTACCGGGACGCGGTGTGGTCGGGCATTTTCGGTGGCATCGACCCGGACCCGGCCAACGCCGGGATCATCCGTGACTGGGCCGCCGACTACTGGGAGGCCCTGCACCCGTACTCCATGGGCGGCGCCTACGTGAACTTCATGATGGACGAGGGCCAGGAGCGGGTCCGGGCCACCTACCGCGACCACTACGACCGGCTCGCCCAGGTCAAGGGCAGGTACGACCCCGACAACCTGTTCCACGCCAACCAGAACATCCGGCCGGCCCGGCAGGGCTGACGCCTTCCGCGGCTGGTGGCGGGCACGCAAGCCTCCGCCCGGCTGGCGCGTTCCGGGCGGAGGGGCCTTCCGTGACCGCGGTGCCCGAACCGCCTCAGGGCTCGTCGGCGTGCCGCCGTTCGGTGCCGGACGTGTGCCGACCGGCCGCCCCGGCCTGGAACGACTGCAACGGCTGAGGGCCCTGCGTCGTGTCCACGGTGAGGTGGAGACGCGTGCTGCCGTCGGGGCCGGCCGGATAACTGCGCTGTTCGGCGCCCGCGAACATGTGGCGGAGTGCCTCGGCGACCCTGCGGGCGGCCTCGGGCGACGCGGCGACGACGCGCACCTCGGCCAGTCCCGGTGGGGACGATGCCGGTGTGCCGGAGCGCGGGGCGGAGGGACCGCTGTCCGACGACGTGACCCGGTCCGGGGAGGCGAGCAATCCGCGTGAGCGCACTCCGGATACCGCCGTCGAGCCCGCCGACCTCGCCCGCCGACGGGTTCCGCTCCTTTGATCCCCACCGCCGCTTCCCGTGGGCGGGGCGCCGCCCCTCTCCGCGACGCGCTCGGTTGTGCGTCGGCGGAACACCAGGCCATCACCCTCCCCGGAGGCCGCGACCCGCTGATCGTCCCTGCTGTTGAGCGCGCGAATCAGGAATACTGCCGCACCGATCAGCGTCAGGATGGCGACCAGGGTGATGGCTGTGGTCATCGGTTCTTCTCCGTCCTATGGGCCGGACGCGCGGGCCCGGACGCATCCCCGGGGCCGGACGACGGCGCCGCCTCCGACTCCCCTGCGGTTTCCCGGTCGCGGTCGGTCTCCACGGTTCCGGGTGCCTCCTCCGCCACCAGGGCGGCGGCTGTGCGGCGGTGGCCCTCCGAGCCCGTCGCGGCAGTCATCAGGTGGGCGGCGGCGACCTCGCTGCTCCGCGGTGGGATCACCAGCAGGTCCCAGCGGCCCACCGTGCAGGAGAGCAGCAGCAGCCGGCGCGGGTCCTGCTCGCCGAACCAGCCCACGTGCACGACATGCCCGCGGACGGCCACTTTCCGTGGGATCGCCCGCCGGAACCGGGGGTTCACCGTGACCCGTGTGATGCATCCCCACCGGCGGGCCGGCGCCTCGACCAGGGAGGGAAGTTCACGTGCGAGGTCACGGGAGCGAGGCCACCGGGCGCCGTCCGGAAGACCCGGCCCGGTATCCGCCGGGGTCGGGCACAGCCGAAGCTGCGGGTCGGACGTCAGCACAACTGGCATCGGTGCTCGGCCGGTGGTCACGGACATGGCGAGAACCCGCCTCCGGGCCTGCTGCCCGGTGAAAATCGTCCGCCGCGAACGGCGCCGACGTGCAGCCGGCGGAACGGCGTTCGCGGTACCTCAACCCTACTCCGGCCGGGTCCGCCCTGAGCGGCCCGTGGGTTCGGGCATGCGGTTCACGGCCGAACGGTCCCGCCCGGCGTACCGTGGAGGAGTGCCGAGGACGCTGCGTGCCGGCAGCCCGGGCCGGCGGTGTCCCGGACAGGGCCCAGGGACAGGTGGCTCAGCATGACCGACTCCAGGAACCTCCGTCGGCCCGGACTGCCGGACTCGGTGCACGAGCAAGTCCGGGCCGGTGCGCTGCTGCTCCGGCTGGCGACGACCCGGAACCGCGAAGGAATCCTCGACGGCGCGTGGTGGCCGCGCTCCCGTGACGCCGGCGCTCAACTGCCGGGCCTGATCAGCGCACTGACCGAGTACCTGGGCTCCATCGACCGTGTCGGGCTGGACGCGCGCGCCTGGGACGAGGTCCCGGTGCGCCTCGTGGTCGACGACCGGGTCGTGCATGTCGACTCGCATCCGGTCGGCGACGACACGCTGCTCATCACCTGCGGTGACCGTGACCTGTTCGTGCTGCTCGTGGTCCCCCCGGACGCAAGCCCGCCGGCGGCACGCGAGGCGATGTCCAGGGCTGTTGACGTCGGGAACGTCGCACAGGCCGAGCAGATCCTCGTCGACACCAGCATCCGCTCCACGGGTACGGGTTCCGCAGCGGAGCGGAAAGCCGGCCGGGAACACCGAGAACAGGCCTGAGTCCTGGCGACACAAGCGGCCCCGGTGCTTGCGCACGGGGACCGCCCTTCCGGGCCGTCGCACGTGAGAGTGCTAGGGCCTTATGAGTCAGCTTACTGCTGAACAGGTAATCATCACGACATCACCCGAATGGACCGCTCACCTGTGCGAGTGAGGCATTCGGGCGCACAGTGGTCCCATGCGGTCCCGTCGACTTGCCCTCGGCGCCCTGGCCCTGCCGTTCGCCGTGCTGGTCGCGTGGGGCGAGCCGGTGTGGCCGGAGCCGCCCGGGCCGGTCGCGGCCCGTCCCGACCCCGGGAAGACCGCCCCACGGCCGCAGATCGTGAGCCGGCGGGACTGGGGTGCGGACGAGGGCCTGGTCCGCGAACACGCGACGTACACCGGTGCGGCACGTGTGGTGTTCGTCCACCACACCGGGCACCCCAACGGCTACGACTGCAAGGACGTCCCCGCGATGCTGCGGGCGATGGAGGTCGACCACGTCCGCGGCCAGGGCTGGGACGACATCGGCTACAACTTCGTCGTCGACCGCTGCGGCACGATCTACGAGGGCCGGGGCGGCGGCAGCGGGCGCCCGGTGCACGGGGCGCACACCGAGGGGTTCAACGACGACAGCGTCGGCGTCGCCGCGCTGGGGGACTTCGGTCCGGGCACCACCGTGCCCCCGGCGATGCTCCGCGGGATCGCGAAGGTCGCCGCCTGGAAACTGCGGGCGGACATCGACCCGCACGGAACGGTTCGGCTCGTCTCGACGAACGACGACAGCCGGTACCCCAAGGGCCGGGCGGCCCGGTTCCATGCGGTGTCGGGGCACCGCGACAGCCAGGAGACCCGCTGCCCGGGCGACGCCCTGTACGCGCAGCTGCCCGCCATCAGGGACGAGGCCGCACGGCTGCGCGACCGGTGACCCCGGGCCCGCGCTGCCGGAACCGGCCGTCGTCGCAGGTCATCGCGAGGGGTACGGCAACAGAGCCATCTCCCGGACGTTCGCGATCGCGCGGGCGACCCGGCGCTGCTGCCGCGCGGTCACTCCGGTGACCCGGCGACGGCGGACCTTTTCCCGGTCGGAGACGGCCGGCCGTCCCCACGCGTCGCGTCGGGGACACGTCAGGCCTTGCGGCGCCGGCCGCGTCCCCCGGAACGACGGGAGGGCGCGGCACCGGCGTCCGCGGCCGGCCGGTCCGCGGAGACCACCAGTGCAGCCAGGGCCGTCGTCACCGGGACCGACGCGACCAGACCGATGCTCCCGACCAGGGTGCGCACGATCTCCTCGGCGACGATCTCGCTGGTCGCGACCGAGCCGACGCTGCTCTGCGCGATCGAGAAGAGCAGCAGGAGCGGCAGTGCGGCGCCCGCATAGGCGAGCACGAGGGTGTTGACCACCGAGGCGATGTGGTCCCGGCCGATCCGTATGGCGGAACGGTAGAGCTGCCGGGTGGTCATGGTGGCGTCGGCCTGCTTGAGTTCCCAGACCGCCGAGGTCTGGGTGACCGTCACGTCGTCCAGGACGCCGAGGGATCCGATCACGACACCGGCCAGCAGCAGGCCGCTCATGTCGATGCCCGGGTAGAGCGCGTGGATCAGGCCGGTCTCGTCCGAGGTGTTGCCGGTCAGCTCGGCCCATCCGATGAACACCGATCCCAGCATGCCGATCAGGGCCAGCGAGATCAGCGTTCCCAGGACGGCAACCGAGGTGCGGGCGTTGATGCCGTGGCACATGTACAGGGCGGCGAGCATGATGGCGCTGCCGCCGATCACCGCCACCAGCAGCGGATCGGAGCCGTGCAGGATCGCCGGGAGGATGAAGAACGACAGCACGGCGAAACTCACTGCCAGCGCGACAAGCGCTGCCACGCCGCGCATCCGCCCGACGGCGACCACCATCACGGCGAAGATGCCGGCGAGCAGCGCCATCGGGACGGTGCGCTCGATGTCGGTGACCGAGTACTGGAGGTCCCGCGGGGCGCGGGGCTCGTAGGAGACCACGACGCCCTGGCCGTCCCGCAGTTGCCGTGGCGCGTCGGGCTGGACGACCTCCTTGAACGTCCGGCCGGTGTCCGGGCCCGACGTCACCTTCACGGTCGCCTCCTTGCACGCGGCGCGCTTCTGCTCCCCGGCGCCGGAGGCCGGTCCGGGCATGCCGTTGCCGCCGGGCTGTTCCTCCCGGCGGGCGTTGGCGCCCGTGCAGGGGATCTCCTCGAGGGCGACGACCCGCGCGCTCTGCGTCTGCCGGTCGAAGCCGACTCCGCTGCGCTCGTGTTCCGGGACGCCGCCCGGCCACAGCACCACCATGCCCACCGCCACCGCGGCGGCGAACGGGATCAGCACCGCGGCGATCACCCGTCGCAGATGCCTTGAGACGGGCGGTACGGGCCCGTGGCTGTGTGCGTGGACGTGCACGTGATCGTCGGGTGCAGGGGTCACCGCCCGATCATCGCAAAGCCTCCGGCGGCGTCTCCGGGCGGCTCGAGGGTTTTTCGAAATGGAATCCATTTTTATATAACGGGCGAGTGTCCCGCCCCCGCCGCCTGGACCCTGAAGGAGCGCCGTGGCCGTGCCCAAGCGGAAGACGTCCCGCAGCAGCACCCGTCACCGTCGCGCGCAGTGGAAGGCGCAAGCCCCCGGCCTGGTGCCGATCACCGTGGACGGGGTGTCGCATCTCGTGCCCGGGCACCTGACCCGGGCCTGCCGGCGCGGCCTCTTCGACCTGGAGGACCGACCCGGCCGCCGCGCCGCCGGGGGCGCGCCGCCGGGGCTTGATCCCGGCGTTCCGGCCGTCCGTGTGCGGCCGAAACCCCCCCCGCACTCGTGAACTCCGCCGTGCGCGATCCGGAACGGTCAGGACCACGGCTCGTACAGGAACACACTGTTTTCACCGGCGAAGTTCGCGCCGAAGCGGGCCCCCTGCGCGGGCGTTCCCAGGTCGACCGGGTTGAAGGCGATCGATCCGGTGGCGGTGGCCCCGGACGAGGTGCCGGGCAGCGACCACACCGCGCCGGTGCCGTTCTCCACCGGCGCGCCCGCGGCGAGATCCGCCCGGCCGTTCCGGTCGGTGTCGAGCAGCCGCACGGCGCCGCCGAACCGGTCGCCGGCCTCAGCGACCCCGGCGACGCCCGCCGTGTCCTGGTGGAACGCCTGCGCGCCGGTTCCGCCGATGCCGCCCAGGCCGCCCTTGAGCAGGACCACCGCCCCTGCTGCGGCCTTGCTGCCGATCGCCTCGAACGGCACCCCGACGGCGAGGTCGGCGAAGCCGTCGCCGTTGGCGTCACCGGCGTCGAGCCGCGCGCCGAACTGGTCGCCCCGCTCGTTCGCGCCGGGGACGCCTGAGGTGTTCTGGGTGATCGTCGTGGTCCTGGTGCTGCCGGGCCCGTCGGCCGTCCCGTAGAGGACCTTGACGGTGCCGTGGTCGCCCGGCAGGTCCTCGACGATCCCGTTCGGGACCGTGCGGATCGCCAGATCGCCCCTGCCGTCCCGATCGAAGTCGCCGATGGCGGTGGCCGCCGCGGAGGGGAGCGCGGTCGACGTGGTGGACAGTCCCGAAGCGGTGCCGCGCCAGAACTTGCCGCCCTCCGCGTGGTTCTCGTACGCGTAGAACGTCGCGAGGTCGTCGATGCCGTCGCCGGTCATGTCGCCGGCGGCGAGCGTCCAGATGTCGTTGTCCGTGCTGAACATGTCGATCCGCTGCTCGCTCGCGGGGGTGCCGGAGCGGTTGAACGGCCCGAACAGCACGGAACGCGTCTCCCAGTCGTCGCCGTACTGCATCACCAGGTCGGCGTGGCCGTCGCCGTTGAAGTCGCCGGCGGTGAGATCCCGGCCAACCGTCCAGCCCACGGAGCCCTCGGGCGACCGGAAGCCGGCCGCCCCCTCGCCGGTCAGGCCGCCGGGGCGCCCCCAGAGCACCGTCACCGTGCCGTGCTGGTAGGTGTCCGGGCCGCTCTGGTCCAGGCCGCTCACCACGAGGTCGGTGATGCCGTCCCCGTCCAGGTCGCGGGCGGCGAGCTTGTCGCCGAAGCGGTCGTCCTCCTCCGCGGTCCCGGGGACTCCCGGCGTGTTCTGGCTGATGACGGTGGTGCGCGACGCCGGGGCGAGGCCCGACACGGAGCCGTACGTGATCACCACGTAACCCGCCCGGGTCTGTCCGTCGACCGTGCCGCCCGGGGCCGCCGTGACGAGGTCCTGGTAGCCGTCTCCGTCGACGTCGTCGTGGACGGACGCCGCGGCGCCCTGTGCGGAGCCGGGGGCCGCACCGGGCGATGCTGCGGCAGTGGACGCGGCGCCGGAGACGAGAGCGGCGGCCAGGCCGACGGCCGCGGTGTGGAGCGGGCGGATGCGCATGGGGTCCTCCGTAGGGGCCGCGCCCGTCGCGACGCGGCCGTTCGCAACGGGAGACACGGCCCGGGACCGGATGGTTGTGCGGAGCCGGAGCCGCACAACCGGCCGCCGCCGCCCGTGAACCGGTGTCCTCGCAGCTCACAGCCGGGGTCGCGCCGGCTGAGACTGCCGTGGCGGGCACGGGCCGCGAGCGGGCCGTCAGCCGTGACGAGGCATGGACCCCGGGTCACATCCGGCCTCTCGGAAGGGGTCGGAATGCGCCTCGCATGTGACCCCACCCATAGGAGCCACGTCACGTCCTAAGCGCCGTAGTAGATGCTCCGGAGGCCCGTTGAGGTGCCGCTGTCGCCCGGACGCGGTCATTCCGGACCTTTCTGCGTAGTCGGGTAGTACGTCACAACTTTGCGTCCCGTCCGGGCCGCCTCCCAACATGTTTGACGTTCCGGGGAGCCGAGTGCCGGACCGGGCGGAACCCGCCCGAACCGACCGCTGCGGCCCGCAACGCGGAGACGTCTCCGCTCGCCGACCCGACCCCCCGGTCGGCCTCCCCACGACAACTCCGAATGGAGAGGTGCAACCAGCATGACCGCCACCACCGGCACGAGCCGTACTGCCCGCCTGCGCAAGTTCTCCGTGACCGGCATTGTCACCGCGGGTGTCGCGGCAACGGCCCTGACGCTGGCCCCCTCGCCCGCCAACGCCGCCGAGCCCGCCTCGGCGAGCGCCTCGGCCGGCAAGGCGGCGGCGACCGACCTCACGGCGGCTGAGAAGGCGGCCAAGAAGGGCTACGCCGACAACCTCGACGGCTGGATCAAGGAGTCCCTCGACATCATGAAGGCCGAGGGCATCCCCGGCACGTACGAGGGCCTGCACCGCAACAT
This sequence comes from Streptomyces meridianus, assembly GCF_023703325.1. Lineage (GTDB taxonomy): Bacteria > Actinomycetota > Actinomycetes > Streptomycetales > Streptomycetaceae > Streptomyces > Streptomyces meridianus. The sequence continues at coordinate 28,337 of NZ_JAMQGM010000022.1, read as the reverse complement.
CATGCGTGAGTCGGCCGGCGACCCGAACGCCATCAACAACTGGGACGTCAACGCCCAGAACGGCGTGCCGTCCATCGGTCTGCTCCAGGTGATCAAGCCGACCTTCGACCAGTACCAGGTCAAGGGCACCAAGTACGACCAGCGTGACCCGGTCGCGAACATCACCGCCGCGGCCAACTACGCCGCCGACCGATACGGCTCGATCGACAACGTCGACTCCGCGTACTGAGCCGCCCGCGCACGAACGGACGGGTGACCGGACGGCCGGATGCGCAACCCGGTAGCCGACACCCGCCGCCACGCGCGAGCGTGACGGGACATCACCTGCAGGCCCAGGTCGTCGACCTGGGCCTGCGGTGTGTCCCGGGGGCCCTCGCCGGACCCCGAAACGATCCTTGCGTTCCGGCCTGCACACCCGTTCCAGCTGTCGGAGCCGCGCGTTACGGTTTCGCGCATGAGCAGCGACCTGCGGACGTCACCCCCGGCGCGCCGTCGGCACCCGGCCGACGGCGCGAACCGCGCCGAAGACGCACTGTCCCTCGTGCGCCTGGCGGGCCGGAACAGAGGCGTCGCGTGCATCCTGGACTGGCTCGCGAGCCGCACCGGCGGTGTTGCGGCCGTCGTCGTCGGCGACGCCACCGTCCTCGCCGCCTCACCGCACGCCCCCGGTGCCGAAGTACGCGACGCCGTGGCCGAGTTGCACCGCCGCCGGATGCCCTCCGGTGTGACCGGCGGGTCCGGCGGGCACACGGTGCACACCGTGGCCCTCGGCGACGGGGGGCCGTACCTCGCACTCGACCACACCGGCAGCCACCGGTACGGCACGCTGGTCGCCGACACCGCGCACGTACTCCGCCTCTGCTGGCGGCTAGAGGAGTCGGAACGGGAACGGCGTCGCATGGCATCGGTCGACGCCCACAGCCGTGAGGCCGTGCTGCACCTGGTGATGATCGGCAGCGTGGCCGCGGCGCACCGCGTCGCCGGAGCCCTCGGCTCGGGGCTGCCCAACCCGGTGCGCATCTACCTCATCGAGGTGCCGGAAACCCGCCGGCCCGTGATCGCCGAGCGGCTGGCGCGGCTGGCGGACGACCGGGCGTGGATCGTTCCCTGCCCGGTCCGGGACAACCACCTCGTCGCGCTCGTGCCCGCCGGAGGAGAGCTGTGGGAACACGAGATCGTCGACGAGGTTCCCGAGTGCTGTGTCGGAGTGGGCGACGAAGTCGTGCTGCAGGAGGCGGCACACGGATACGAGCAGGCGTTCCACGCCCTGGCGGTCGCCCGCAGCGCGCCCACCCGCCGGGCACGCTTCGGCCGGCACATCGGGCTCTCCCCTCTGCTGGGGGCCGAAGGCGCCGGGTGGGCCGCCCGGTTGCTGGCGCCCGCTCTGACGTACGAGCCGGCGCGGCGAACCGGCCCGGGGCCGGAGGAACTGCTCGCCACTCTCGGGTCCTGGCTGGCGTTCGGGACCCTGTCGTGCGTGCACCTGAAGATCCATCGCAACACGCTCGGCGCGCGACTCCGGCTGATCGAGGGCCTGCTGGGCCTGGAGATCACCCGCAGCCTCGCCGACCAGTCCGCGGTCTGGCTGGCGCTGCGGCTGCACGCCCGGCATCCGGCGGTCACGGGGTCCGCCGAGAACCTGGACGTCCTGCTCGACGCCCCCGCCGTCCGGACCTGGGCGCAGGCGCAGATCGCTCCGCTCGAAGCCGCCACCGACACCGTCTGCGCCTGGCTGCGGGCCGACGCCCGGCTCCCGGCGACGGCCGCCGCACTCGGCATCTCCCTGCCCGGCACCCGCAAGCGCCTGACCAGGGCCGAAGAGAAGCTGGAGCGTTCGCTGCTGCACGCGCCGAGTGCCAAGTACGAGTTGTGGTTGGCGGCGCAGGCCCTGGGCATGCTGTGAACGATCCCCAGGAGGGCCCTCGCCGCGCAACGGTGTGCCGAAAGAAACCACAGTGGCTGTGCACTGTGCGAACAGGAGCTCGCACAGCCCGTGCATATTGTCTACCTTTCCGTGCAGGGGGGACGGTCGGCCCGTCGGGGACCTTGCCGCCACAGCTGCGGGGGAGTTGCGGGGGCGTGCTCTCCGACGGGCCGCCGCACCGGTTTCCCGGTTCCGGGGTTTTCTGCTGCCTGCTGCCCATCGCCCCGGGCCGTTCGCCGTTGCCGGCGCAGCGTCTGCGGGTCGGTGCGGCGTGTCCGGATACGGATGGATTCCGGGCCCGGGTGCCGACTTCCGCCCGCTCACGGGGAAGGCTTCCCGGAAGCGGAGAGAGGCGGTCGGCATGGTGTGGACGGGCACGCGGAGGACGGTGCTGACAGCGGCGGGACTGGGGCTGCTGTCGGCGAGCTGCCAGGTGAAGGGCGACCGCACCGCCGAGGAGCCGCGCTCCCCCTTCACGGGCGAGCAGCGCATCGGTGACCGGGTTCTGACGGTCAAGATCGACAACGTGCGGCCCGCCCGTCCGCAGACGGGGCTCGACCGGGCCGACATCGTCTATGCCGAACAGGTCGAGGCCGGGCTGACGCGCATCCTGGCCGTCTTCGCGTCCCGTATCCCCGGCGAGACCGGGCCGGTGCGCAGCGCCCGGGAGTCGGACCTCGAGCTGCTGCGCCAGTTCGACCGTCCCGCGTTCTGCTACTCGGGGGTGCAGTCCCGGCTGCGCGACCGCGTGGAGTCCGCGCACCTGGTCGCGCTGCCGCCCGGCCGGCTCCCCGACGGCTACGTGCGCCGGTCGGGCCGTCCCGCCCCGCACAATCTCCACCTGCGGCCGGAGGTCGCGCTGCGGGCCGCGTCCGACGCCTCGGCGCCGCGCGACATCGGCTTCCGCTTCGGCTCCGCGCCGAGCGGCGGACGGAGGACGGCGGAGCACACGGTGCGCTACCCGTCGGCGCGTTACGGCTTCACCTGGTCGGCGGACGAGGAGCGCTGGCTGGTCTCCATGGACGGTGAGCCCGCGACGACGTCCGGCGGCGACCGGCTCGGCGCACCCACGGTCGTGGTGCAGTCCGTCCGGATCCGGTCGTCCGCGTTCGGCGACCGGTCGGGCAACAACACCCCGTTCACCGAGACCGTCGGGTCCGGCCGGGCGCTGGTGCTGCGCGGCGGCCGGGAGTACGACGCGCGCTGGAGCCGCCCGGACGCAGCCGGCGGGACCACGTTCACGGACGCGGACGGCCGGCGGCTGCGTTTCGCCCGTGGGCAGGTGTGGGTGCTGCTGGCGCCGACGGGGTGAAGCCCGGCCCCGAGCCCGGCGCGGAGTCCGCCGTCCGGCCCCTGCCGGGTCGGACCGAGGCCCTGACGCGCCTTCCCGCGTCCGTGACCGGGCGTCCTGCTGCGGGATCCCGGTCCGCGTCCCGGGCGTCAGCGGCCGGCCGCGTCCAGCCCGGCGAGCACGAGGTCGACGGCGTCCCCGGCCCAGCCCGTACGGCCCGAGCGGCCGGCCATGTAGTCGGCGTAGAACGGGCCGAGGAGCGCGGAGACCGCGGCTTCCGGATCGGCGTCGGGGCGGATCTCACCGCGGTCGCGGGCCTGTTCGAGGACCTGGCGGAGCAGGGCGCGACGTGGCAGCACGGTCCGTTCGCGCAGCAGCGCGAGGAGTTCGGGGGTGTGGGCCTCCTCCGCCAGGCAGGTGCCGATGAGCGCCATGCCGTTGACGCGCTCCACGGTCGCGGCGAAGTCCTCGAGGATGGCGGTCAGGTCGGCCCGGGTGTCCCCGCTCGGCGGTGGGGCGTCGGCCATGCGAACGGCCGCCAGCGCGGCCGTGAGGAGGTCGGCCTTGGTCTTCCAGCGCAGGTGGATCGTGGACTTGCTGACCTGGGCGGCGGCTGCGACCTGGCTCAGGCTCATCCGGGTGTAGCCGTGGGAGGCGAGCAGTTCCAGCGCTGCCCGCAGGATCGCGGCGTCCTTCTCGGTCGATCGGGGCCGGCCGGCGCTCCTGGTCTCGGTGTCACCCATTCCCCCAGGATAGGGGAATCCGCACCGAGTGGTTCGGTGCGGATTTCCCCTACGGAAGCAGGCCTCGTGATACCGCCGGCGCCGTCAGTCTTCGAGGAGCGCGCGGAAGGTCTTGGCGTGGACGGACAGGTCCTCGTCGGAGACGGTGCGGGCACCGAACAGTGCGAATGGCTCGGCCAGGCGCATCCCGGTGAGGTGGGCGGTGGCGTCGAGGGGCGTGAGCAGCTGGGCGAGGGTGAAGCGGTTGAAGCCGTCGGCGGCGTACGAGTCGGCGGGGCCGCCGGTGGAGGTGACCAGCTGCAGAGTCTTGCCGTGCAGCGCGGTGCCGTCGGCCCCGTACGCGAAGCCGTACGTCAGCACCTGGTCGATCCAGGACTTGAGCACTCCTGGCACGGAGTACCAGTGCCAGGGGAACAGCCAGACGATCCGGTCGTGGTCGCGCAGCAGTTGCTGTTCGCGGGCCACGTCCACGCGGCCGCCGGGGCCGGCGGCGGCGATGTCGTGGACGGTGACGTGCTCGAGGTCGCCCACGGCGTCGGCCAGGCGGGCGGTGATGCGGGAGGTCGCCAGGTCGGGGTGGGCGACGACGACCAGAGTGCGGGTTGCGGACATGCCTTCGGCTCTCCTGGGAGGGGGTCGCGCGGGGTGGGTCATGGCAGGCGACGCCGGGTCAGGCGCCGGAACGCGCGCCGGCGATGTGGAAGTTGAAGTCGGCGTGGCCGAGCGCGCCCCACAGGCGGAGCCAGATCGGCAGGAGCATCTCGGTGCCGCGTGCGGTGCTGATACCGCCCAGGTCGATGACCGAGTCCTCGGGCCAGCCGAACGAGGTCAGCAGCTCGGTGACGGCCTTCTTGGCGCCCGTGTCGTCACCGCAGACGAAGACGGTGTGCTCGCCCGCCACCCGGGACGGGTCGACCATGACCCGGCAGTTCATGGTGTTGAGGCTCTTGACGACCTTGGTGTCGGGGAAGGCGCGCTGGATCTGCTCACCGAGGCTGTCGGTGTTGACCGGGTTCAGGGACGGCGGCATGCCCTGGGAGAAGTCGAGCGGGTTGGCGATGTCGATGAGCACCTTTCCCGCCAGGTTCGCCGCGCCGGCGGCTTCCAGAGCCGCGAGGCTGCCCGCGCCGGCGGTGGTGTTGACGATCGTCCCGCCCCGGGCCGCGGCGTCGGCGAAGGTCTCCAGGCGGATCTGCTCGTGCGCAGCCTGCCAGTGGGAGAACGGCGGATTGCCGTACGCGTCGGGCTCGGCGCGGGCGAGGGTGGCCTCGGGGTCGCGGGTGCCGATGGCGACGTCGTGGCCGAGGGAGGCCAGCTTGGCGGCGATGGTCCGGCCGACGATGCCGGTGCCGAGGACTGCGTAACGCATACGGGTGCCCTTCCGGTGCGGTGGACGTCGGGCGGGTTCGTCCGGCGCCTGCTCCGTAAAACTAAACCGAGTGGTTCGGTATTGCAAGCCGTTATGCTGAGGGCATGGAGACGACGGACGCGGACGGCTGTCGCGGCAGGGGGCGCCGGCGCTGCCCGGACAAGGGGGCCGCGATCCTGGCCGCGACCCTGACCCTCCTGGCCGAGCAGGGCTTCGCCCGCATGACCCTGGAGGGTGTGGCCCGGGCCGCAGGCGTCAGCAAGGCCACCCTCCACCTGCGGTTCAGGAGCAAGTCCGCACTGGCCGCCGCAGCCCTGAGGACCCTGCGGCACGATGCCGCGCCTCCGGATACGGGGGACGTGAGTGCCGATGTCGTCGCGCGGCTCGCCGACTTCGCCGCGACCCTCACCCAGGCGCGGGGGACGACCCTGATCGGCGCCTGCCTGGCCGAGCAGGCACACACCCCCGAGCTGCTGGAACTCTTCCGCGAACACGCGGTGCGACCACGTCGCGAGGCGATGCGGCGGCTGCTGGAGCGGGCCCGCGCCCGGGGCGCCCTCGTCGGCGGGGCCGACCCGGACCTCCTGGCGTCGGCCCTGCTCGGAACCTTCTGGGCCGACCGTCTCGCAGGGCGCTCCACCGACCGGGACTGGGCGCGGCGCACCGCCGCAGCGGTGCTTGACCCGATGCTGCCCCCGTAGCGGGGCGGTCGCGTCATGGCCGGGGCGTCCCGCGCAGCTCCGAGCCCACGGACGCCGAACGGGCCCGCACGACACCGGTGTCGTACGGGCCCGTTCATCCGCGTCCCCCGACGCCTCTACACGGCGGCCTTGACCACCCCGTCGCCGGCGGACGGGTTCGTTCCCGTCTTCTGCGCGATGCCCTGGAGCAGCTGCGCCAGATCGATTCCCGTGGTGGAGCTGAGCAGCTCCATGCCCTGGGCGACGTTGTCCGTGACGGTCCGCGGAAGCTTCCCCGCGCCGTCGGTCGAGATGACGGTCAGCTTGTCGATCGCCGACAGCGGTTCGGCGGCCTTGGCGACGACCTGGGGCAGCACCTCGACCAGCATCTGCAGCACGGCGGCCTCCCCGTACTGCGCGAAGGCGTCGGCCTTCTTCTGCATGGCCGCGGCTTCCGCCGTGCCCTTGGCGGCGATGGCCGCGGCCTGCGCCTCGCCCTCGATGCGGGTGGCGTCGGCGACGGCGGCCCGGTGGGCCTTCTCGCCCTCACCGGTCAGACGCGCACGCTGCGCGTCCGCCTCGGCCTGCTTGACCAGGCCGATGCGCCGGGCCTCCGCCTCCTGCTCGGCCTGGTAGCGGGCGGCGTCGGCCGGCTTGCGGACCTGAGTGTCGAGCTGACGGTCCGTCAGTGCGGCCTGCCGGGTGGCGACCTTCTCCTGCTCGGTGAGGACCTCCTGCTGGCGGGCGGCCTCGGCGAGCGGACCCGCGGCGTTCGCCCGGGCGGCGGCCTCGTCGGTCTGCGCCTTGATCTCGGCCTGCTTCAGGTAGAGGGTCCGCTGGGCCACGGCGATCTCCTCCTCGGCCTTCAGCCGGGCCTGCTCGGACGCCCGCCGCGCCACGGCCTCCGCGATGTCCGCCTCCTGCCGGGCCCGGGCAGCCTCGGGACGCCCGAGGTCCTGCAGGTAGGAGCCCTCGGTGGCGATGTCCTGGATCTGGAAGGCATCCAGGACCAGGCCCTGCCCGGACAGGCTGGCCTCGGCCTCCTCCGCGACCTGGCCCGCGAACGCCGCACGGTCGCGGATGATGTCCTCCACCGACATCCGGCCGACGATCGAGCGCAGCGCTCCGGACAGCACTTCCTGGGTGAAGCCGACGATGCCGTCCTGCTGCATCAGGAAGCGCTGGGCCGCGGCACGGATGGAATCCTCGGAGCCGCCGACCTTGACGATGGCGACGCCTTCCAGATTGGACTTCACCCCGCGCAGGGTGACCGCGCCGCGCACGGCGACCGGGATGTGCCGGCTGGACAGGTCGAGCGTGAACCGCTGCTGGACGAACGGAACGACGAAGACGCCCCCGCCGACCACGACCTTCTGGCCGCTGTTGTCCGTGAAGACCCGGCCGGTCGCCGGATCGGTGGTCTTCTTGCCGCGCCGGCCGGTGATGATGAAGGCCTCACTGGGCCCCGCGACCTTGTAGCGGGTGATGACGGCGAGGGCGAGCAGGACGACGAGAACGACCGCGCCCGTCACCGCGACGAGTACCGGATTCACAAGGATCCCCCCAAGAGATCGGCAGAACGGAAGAACCGAGCAGAGCAACAGAACGGACAGGAGCAGAGGAGGAGCGGAGAACAGCAGCCGGCGCGCGGACCGCGGTCGTCAGCGCTCGACGGGACGGACCGTGACGGACGTCGCCGAGAGCACCGACTCCACCCAGACCTCCGTACCGCGCGTCACCGGCGACGAACTCTTCGCTGCGAACTTCCGCGGCTGCCCGCCCGGATACAGCAGGACCTCGCCGTAGCCGTCCGCCGGGATCCCCGTGACCACAGGCCCCGAAGTGCCCAGCAGGTCGTCACGGCGCGGCGCGGCCGACGCGTCGTCGTCGCGCATGAGTGCCCGGCTGAGCCTCCAGGTCAGCCACCCCGCACCCGTGCCCGCCAGGACGCCCGTGGCCGCGGCGGCCACCGCCCCGAGGCCGGTGGTTCCGAGTGTGATCGCTCCGGCGAAGCCGAGCATCGACATGAAGCCGGCGATCACCGGCAGAGACAGCAGCCCGTCCGGACCGGCGCCCAGGCCGTCGAAGATCCCTTCCAGCACCCCGTCGAAGACCAGCGAGAGCACGAGCAGCAGCAGACCGGCCGCACCCAGACCGAGAAACCATCCCATCCCCGGCGCACCCCCCGTACATGAATGTCTGCGACATCGGGATGTTCTCACGCTCGGGCCCTGCCGTTCACTGCCGGAATCCGGCAATCTTCCTGCGGCATACATGCCGTCATCCGCCGCCTCTGCGGCCGGGGGAGTGACGGGAACGGGCACGGAGCACCGAGGACGGGGGACGCGTGGAGGAACGACAAGGTCTTGACGCGTACATGGACGGGTACACCCGGATTCTGGCCGGAGCAGCGGCGTCCGGACGGCGTCTCACCCGGGACGAGTTGCGGTCGCGGCGGGAGCTCGGGGAGCAGGCGGCGGAAGCCGGCCACAGTCTGCGGGCTCTCGTCGTCCGGCATCTGGCGGCCACCCGGGAGGCGTGGCCCCCTACGGCCGACGGCAGCCTTCTGCACGCGGTCGAGCAGGCGATCGACGCGTTCGCCGAGGGGTACGAGCGGGCCCAGCGGCTCGCTGTGCGTCAGGAGGAGGCGGCGCGGCGCGAGTTCATCGACGACCTGCTCTCCGGCCGCAGCGACCTTGGGCGGCTCGCCGCGCGGTCCGAGCGCTTCGGGCTGCGGCTGTCCGGATCGCACGCCGTGGCCGTGGCCGGCGACCCGGCGGCGTACGACGAGACGGGGTTCGTCCTGCGCCGGGTCGAGCAGGATGTGTTCGCCCGATTCGGCGACCGTCACATCCTGATCACCACCAAGGACGGCCGGCTGGTCTGCATCGCCCCCGGCAACCAGGACGAGATCCTTTCCTTCTTCGCGGCGCGCGCCCACGCCGCCACGAAGGGGAGCCAGGTCGCCGTGGGACGCTCGCACGCCGGTCCGGGAGGTGTCGTCCACTCGTACGAGGAAGCCCTCAACGCCCTCGACCTGGCGGAGCGCATACACCTGCACACCCCGGTGCTCCGCGCCCGCGATCTGCTCGTCTTTCCCGTCCTGACCCGGGACCGGGCCGCGATGACGGACCTCGTGCACACCGTCCTCAGCCCGCTCCAGGCGGCACGCAGCGGTCCCGGCCCCCTGCTGGACACCCTCAGTGCCTACTTCGACGCCGGTTGCGTGGCCGCGGAGGCGGCCCGGCAGCTCGGTCTGAGCGTCCGGGCGCTGACGTACCGGCTCGCTCGCATCCACCGTCTCACCGGATCCGACCCGACGGATCCGATCCACCGGTACACCCTGCAGACCGCGGTCATCGGGGCCCGGCTGCTCGACTGGCCGGGCAGCGACCTGCAACGCGGCGGGACGTGAAGCGGGTTCAGCTCTCCGCAGGACGCCGCCACACGAGCGTGTGTCGCCAGAACAGCCGACGGCGCAGGCGGGCCCCGGGCAGCACCCGACGGGCCGCGCAGAGGATCTCGGGGCAGGTCATGGTGGCCGGACTGGTGCGGGGCGCCGGTACGACGGGGGCCGGGGCCTTGCGTCCCCGGCTCCTGATCAAGCCGATGACGGGGTTGAGCGGGATCGCCACGGCGTCGAGCAGACGGTCGCCGGGAGAGGAAGGCCGGTGGACACCGACGACCACCAAGGTTCCGCCCGGCGCGAGGTGTTCCCGGAAGCAGGTCAGGGAGGCCTCGAACGGCAGGTGGTGCAGGGTCGCGACGCAGGTGATGACGTCGTACGGGCCGGGTGGCACCTCGTCCGGAGCCCGGCCGGTGACGAAGGAGACGGGGGCGCTCCCGGGGGTGAGCGCCCGTGCCGCGGCGACGATCGCCGGATCGGCGTCCAGGCCGATGACGGTCCTCGAGCGCCGGGCCAGGAGTCTGGCCAGCTCTCCCCTCCCCGATCCGACGTCGAGCGCGCGGTCGGGACGCTGCGGCAGCCGGCGCAGGATCCAGCGGTGGTAACGGGCGTTGTGGTCCCACGGATAGGCGGAGTTGAGGGCGTGGAGGGTGCGCAGCACCCGCGGGGTCAGCAACGTCACGCGACGATCCGATCAGCCCCGGGGCCCGGGCCGCCAGCCCCGCGACCGCAACGGGCCCGTAACGGCCGCAGCCCGCCGCGCCGCCGGAGAACGGCCCTGCGCCCCCGGCATGGGCCTCGTGCCGCCCCCGCGCAACGGCCGCTGCGGCAACGGGCGCCGTGGGCGCGGTCACCTCGGCGTGTCATGGACGGTCGGCTCCCCCGCCGGCCGGGCCGGGACTCCGGTCCTCGCCCGAACCGTCGTCCCGCAGCTTCCGTGGCCACAGCAGGAAGACGGCGAGGGAGGCGACGAGGGTGAGAATCGCAGCGGCGACCATGGTGTCGGCGATGCCGGACGTGAAGGCCTGGACGACGGTGCGGACCACGGTGTCGCGGATGTCCGCAGGCAGTGAGTCGACGGCGTCCCGGAACGACGACGAGTTCACCAGCGCCTTCCGTGCGCGGGAGATCTCGGACGAGGAGAGTCCCGACGCCTTCACGACACCGGCTGCCTCATTGGACGTCAGCCCGCGGGCGAAGGCGGTGAGGACGGCGACCCCCAGGGCCCCGCCGAGCATGCTGGACATCTTGAAGACACCTGCGGCGGTCCCGGCCAGCTCGATGGGGACACCGCCGACGGCCGTGTCGGCGACCGGGGTGCTGACGAGCCCCAGGCCGAGCCCGATGACGACCAGAGCCCCGACGAGGAGCCACAGCGAGGTGTCGGTGCCGAGGAACCCGAGGGCCAACAGGCCGGCGCTCGCCAGGACGAGCCCGGTCACCGCGGGCAGCCGACCGCCCCACCGGGTCCCGAGTTTCCCGCCGAGGGGGATGAACAGGAAGACGCCGACGGTCGCGGGAAGCATGAGCAGCCCGGCCTCGACCGGGTTGTAGCCGCGTGCGTTCTCCAGCCAGAGGACGAGAAGGAAGCTGAGGCCGGCGAAGGTGAGGTTCATCGTCAGGTTGGCCGCGAGAGCCCCGTTGTACGTGCGGATCCGGAACAGCCGCAGGTCGACCAGCGGTTCGTCCACCCGGCGCTCGATCCGGTACCAGACGAAGGCGAGCACGACCGTCGCGACCAGCAGTCCGGCGATCAGCGGGCTGCCCCAGCCCGTGCTCGGTCCTTCGGTGAGCGCGTACAGCAGGGCGAAGACGGCGAAACCGATGCAGGCCATGCCGGGCCAGTCGATCCTGCGCGAAGCTCCCTGTTCGCGTGACTCCGGAGTCGTGAGGCGGACCACCGTCAGGGTGACGGCCGCCAGTGGCAGATTGATCCAGAACAGCCACCGCCAGCCGAGCCCTTCCGTGACGAGGCCGCTGATCGCCGGCCCGACCGACAGCCCTCCCCAGGCCACCGCCTGCCAGATGCCGAACGCCGTGACCTCTTCGCGCCCCGAGAACTCGGGGGGGATGAGCGCCAATGAGGCCGGAAGGATCAGGGCCGCTCCGATGCCCATCAGCCCACGGCTGACGACCAGCCAGCCGACGTCGGGCGCCAGCGCGGCCATCACGGAGAACAGCACCAGCAGCAGGCTGCCCAGTTGCAGCATCAGGCGACGCCCGAAGAGATCCCCGAACCTCCCGGCGGCGATGACGAGCGCACCGGTGACCAGGCTGAAGGCATTGTTGGCCCACTGGAGTGCGGAAAGGCTGCTGTCGAACTCGTCGGCGATCGACGGGAGCGCCACACCCAGGTCGGCGAAGGCGAGCCAGACCATCCCGGCCGCCGTGCAGGTCGCTGCCAGTGAGACCCAGCGCTGCGGCGGGGCGGTGTCTGCCGGAGGGGACTCGGTCATCGGGACTCCGGGTGCGCGTCGTCGGGATGGTCCTCGGTCCGGCGACGATGCCGGGCGGAGGCCCCGTCCCCGACCGTTCCCGGAGCCTATGGGCCCGCAGGCCGAGTCGTGGGCCGCCGTGCCGGGGGGACGCCGTGCCTCACCCGGTGGCACCGGGATGCGAGCCGTCGGCGTCCCCTGCGGAACCGGCACCGTTCCCGGCGTCGGCGTCGGCGTCCACGGGCGCGGCGGCTTCGTGCACTTCTCCTCCCCGCTCGCGGGTCGACGACCTCCCCGAAGGGGTGGGCCTCGACGAGCTCCACCCGTCGGCGAGGGCGACGCCCCGCGGGCTCCGGCACGTCGTGCGGACCGCCCCGGCTGACCGGGGGCCGGTGAGCGGGAACGGCAGGTCCGCTGCGGCAACCTCCCTGCCGCTGGGCCGGGTCGCCGGCTCCTGAACCGGCTCCTGAAATCGGCTCCTGAACCGGCCCCGAGCCGGAGCCCAGGGGCCGGAACTCCGCGGCGTCCGGTCAGGCCCCGGTCGGCACGGACGAGTGCGACGCCCCGTTCCGGTTCGTGCCCAGCAACTCGGTGGGGACCCGGTGGGTTTCCCGCGCCGTCACCGCGGCGATCACCGGCGGCAGGCAGAGTGCGGCGGTGAACAGGGCCACCGCGAACCAGTCGTCGCCCTGCGGCCCGGCGATCCGAGCCGCGAAGGTCACGGCGAAGCCGGCGACGGCGAAGCCGAGCTGGGTGCCGACGGCCACGCCGGAGAGCCGGACACGGGTGGAGAACATCTCGCCGTAGAAGGCGGGCCAGACCGCGTTGGCGGCGCTGTAGACGATGCCGAAGGTGAGGATGCCGACGGCCAGGGTGAGCGGATACGAGCCGGTGGACACGGCCCAGAGGTACAGGAACATGCACACCGCGCTGCCCGCGGCCCCGGTGAGGAAGACGGGACGGCGGCCGATGCGGTCGGACAGCAGTGCCCACAGCGGGATCGCCCCGAGGGCGACGAGGTTGGCGAGCGCAGCCACCCAGAGCATTCCGGACCGGTCGAAGCCCACGGACTCTCCGGTCGCGTACGCCAGTGCCCAGACGGTGAAGACGGTGCTGACGGAGGCGACGAGCGCGCCCGCGATCACCCTCAGCACACCCGCCCCGTGCTCGCGCAGCAGGGTCACCAGCGGGAGTTTCGGGACTCCGTCGGTGGCCGCCTGCCGGGCGAAGGCCGGCGTCTCGTGGAGGGTACGGCGGATGACGTAGCCGGCGACGGCGACGGTGATGCTCAGCCAGAAGGGGATGCGCCAGCCCCAGGACAGCAGTTGGTCCTCGGGCAGTGCGGCGACCGGGATGAACACCAGGGTGGCGAGCAACTGCCCGGCCTGGGTGCCGTTGAGGGTGAAGCTGGTGAACCAGCCGCGGCGGTGGGCGGGTGCGTGTTCCAGCGTCATGGAGTTGGCGCCGGCCTGTTCGCCCGCCGCGGATATGCCCTGCAGGATGCGGCAGAGGACGAGCAGGAGCGGGGCGAGCGTGCCGACCTGGCCGCGGGTCGGCAGACAGCCGATGAGGAAGGTCGACAGGCCCATCAGGACCAGGGTGAAGACCATGATCTTCTTTCGGCCGAGCCGGTCGCCGAAGTGACCGAGGAAGACCGCGCCGACCGGACGGGCGGCGTAGGCGACGCCGAAGGTGGCCAGGGACAGCATGGTCGCGTCGGCGGGATCGGACCGGTCGAAGAAGATCTCCGGAAAGATCAGAGCCGCAGCGCTGCCGTAGATGAAGAAGTCGTAGTACTCCAGAGCGCTGCCGATCCAGGCGGCGAGAGCGGCTTTTCGGGGCTGGCCCTCGAGCGGTACAGGACCGGCGGGGGTGGGGACGGTCACGGCGTGCTCCTTCGTCGACCGAGCGGAGGGACGTGCGGGAACGGGGGGTGTGAGCCCAGGGGCTCGGGGCCGGCCGGCGCCGCAGGAAGCGGCTAATTAACCAACTGGGTAGTTCATAGCGCAATGGTCTGTGATGCTGCGCTCGCGACCATCGAGTGTCAAGGGTCGCGGCGGACAATCACGGGAAAGCCGCTGCTGCCGAGGCGGCGGAAGAGGGGTGGGCGGCGGCGCTTCTCAGGCCGGCGCGCGTCCGGTGGTCAGATAGGCGACGACCATGTCGCCGAGCATGGTCCGGTAGTGCTCTCGCCGGCCGGCCGCCACGAGATCGCGCCCGAAGAGCGCGCTGAACGTGTGCCGGTTGGACACACGGAAGAAGCAGAACGAACTGATCATCGCATGCAGGTCCACCGCGTCCACGTCCGCCGTGAACGCACCCGAGGACCGGCCGGCGTCCAGGATCTCGCGCAGCACCTCGATCGCCGGGGAGCCGATCCGGCTCAGCTCCTCCGATCCGGCGATGTGCTCGGCCTCGTGGATGTTCTCGATGCTGACCAGGCGGATGAAGTCCGGGTGCGCCTCGTGGTGGTCGAAGGTCAGTTCGGTGAGGCGCCGGATGGCCGCGACGGGGTCGAGGCCGGCGACGTCGAGGTCCTTCTCCGCCTGCCGGATCACGGTGTAGGCGCGCTCCAGCACGGCCGTGAACAGCCGCTCCTTGCCGCCGAAGTAGTAGTAGATCATCCGCTTGGTCGTCCGGGTGCGGGCGGCGATCTCGTCCACCCGGGCTCCCGTGTAACCGAGCCGCGCGAATTCCTCCGTGGCCGCGTCGATGATCTCCGCCTTCGTGCGTGCCGCGTCACGGGTGCGGCCCTCGAGCGGGCTGCCGGACGTGGACGGCGGGACGGAGGGGGTCATCGGACTCCTCGGAAGATCGCGACGGTGCGGTCAGTCTAGGTCGGGGCCCCCAAGCACCTCCGGGGGGAGCCGATTTCCGTTCGGGTCTTCCCCCGGAGGCCCCGGTGGGCGTACAACTAACGAACCAGTACGTACATTGGCGGGAGGTGATCGGCACGGTGAGCACGCCGGCCCACGGCAGGCGTGATCCGCAGGACGAGCCGGGCCCGCCTCCCGCGACCCCTGGAGCGGAACACGCGCCGGCCGTCCCCGTCCCCCTCCTCCCGGCTCGGCAGCAACCTGCCCGGACCGGAGGTCCACGGCTCCCGGCCCCCCCGGCACCGTCAACTGCGGTGCAGGCCTGCACGGCAAGACGCCGGCCCCGCCCCGTCCCGCACAGCTGCTGAAGGAGCGAGCGTGACCTCACGCCCCTACCTCGTCGGCCTGATCGGCTCCGGCATCGGCCCCTCCCTGAGCGCCGGACTCCACGAGCGCGAGGCGGACCGCCAAGGACTGCGCTACCAGTACCGGTTCATCGACCTGGACGCCCTGGGCCGGGCGCCCGAGGACGTGGGCGACCTCGTACGAGCCGCCCGTGACCTGGGCTTCGACGGCCTGAACATCACCCACCCCTGCAAGCAGCTGGTCATCCCCCACCTCGACCACCTCTCCCCGCAGGCCGGGGAACTCGGCGCGGTGAACACGGTCGTCTTCGAGGACGGCCGCGCGGTCGGGCACAACACCGACGTCACCGGATTCACCGCATCCTTCGCGCGAGGACTCCCGGACGCCTCACTGGAGTGCGTCGTGCAGCTCGGGGCCGGCGGCGCGGGAGCCGCCGTGGCGCAAGCGCTGCTCACCCTCGGCGCCGGACGGCTCGCCGTCGTCGACGCGATCGGGGACCGGGCGGCGCGGCTCGCCGCGTCCCTCGGCGCGCGGTTCGGCCCCGACCGGGTGACGGCCGGAACCCCTGAGCACCTGCCGGCGTTCCTCGGCCGCGCGGACGGTCTGGTGCACGCCACCCCCACCGGCATGGCCGCCCACCCCGGCCTGCCGCTGCCCGCGGAACTTCTCCGCCCGGAGCTGTGGGTCGCGGAAGTGGTCTACCGGCCCCTGCGGACCGAACTCCTCCGGTCCGCACAGGAATTGGGCTGCACCACGCTGGACGGCGGCGGCATGGCCGCCCTGCAGGCCGCCGACGCCTTCCGCATCTTCACCGGCCGCGAGCCGGACCTGCCCCGCATGCTCGCGGACGTCCGGGAGCTGGCAGCGCAGGCCGGTGCCCCCCGCTGACGCGCCTGCCGCGAATTCCGTCCCCGCCGTCGCGACCCCGAACGCCCGCCGGACACCACACGCCCGCCGGACACCATCCGCCCGGAACCGCACCGACCGTGAAGGAGCGCCGTCATGCGGACGTCCATCGCCACCGTCTCGCTCAGTGGAACCCTGACGGAGAAGCTGACCGCCGCCGCCGGAGCCGGTTTCGACGGGGTGGAGATCTTCGAGAACGACCTGCTCGCCAGCCCGCTCGCCCCGGAGGACATCCGGTCCCGCGCCGAGGACCTGGGCCTCGGCATCGACCTCTACCAGCCCCTGCGCGACATCGAGGCGGTGCCCGCCGAGCAGTTCGGGCGGAACCTGCGCCGTGCCGAGCACAAGTTCCGGCTGATGCGACAACTCGGCGCCGACACCGTGCTGGTGTGCTCCAGCGTCTCCCCGCTCGCCGTGGACGACGACGCGCTCGCTGCCGAGCAGCTCCACCGACTCGCCGCCGTCGCCGAGCAGTACGGCATCCGCATCGCCTACGAAGCGCTCGCCTGGGGCCGTCATGTCCACACCTACCACCACGCCTGGCGCATCGTGGAGGCGGCCGGCCACCCGGCGCTGGGCACCTGCCTGGACAGCTTCCACATCCTCGCCCGCGGCTCCGACCCCCGGGGCATCGAGGCCATCCCCGGCGACAAGATCTTCTTCCTGCAACTGGCCGACGCCCCCCTGATGGCGATGGACGTCCTCCAGTGGAGCCGCCACCACCGCTGCTTCCCCGGCCAGGGCGGCTTCGACCTCACCACGTTCCTCGGGCATGTCCTCCGCGCCGGTTACCCGGGTCCGCTCTCGCTCGAGGTCTTCAACGACGTGTTCCGGGAGGCGGAGGCAGCCGAGACCGCGATCGACGCGCAGCGCTCGCTGCGCATGCTCCAGGAGAGCGCCGGAGCCGCCTCGCTCCCCGCTCCCGTGGCACCGACCGGGGTGGCCTTCGCCGAACTCGCCACCCCGGACGCCGAACCGGTCGCCGCCGTCCTGCGCGCGCTGGGGTTCGACCGCCGGGCCGCGCACCGCACGAAGCCCGTCTCCCTGTGGCAGCAGGCCGATGCCCGCCTGCTGGTCAACACGGCCGGCTCCGCCCGGCGGGAACAGGCCCTGTCGCTGACGGCCGTCGGACTGGAGTCACCCTCCCCGGCCGAGGCGGCCCAGCGCGCGGAGGCCCTGCTCGCGCCCGTGCTTCCCCGCCGCCGCGCCCCGGAGGACGCGCCCCTGGACGCCGTGGCCGCTCCCGACGGAACCGAGGTGTTCTTCTGCGCCACCGACCGGCCGGAGCAGCCGAGTTGGACGGACGACTTCACCCCGCAGCCGCGCCCCGAGCCGCAACCGCAGTCGCCGCCGTCGTTGCAGGATCCGCACCCGGCCGCCGGTGGCGTGCGCGGCATCGACCACGTCGCCCTGACCCAGCCCTGGCACCAGTTCGACGAGGCCGCGCTGTTCCACCGCAGCGTGCTCGGGCTCGATCCACAGGAGAGCATCGACGTCGCCGACCCGTACGGGCTGTGGCGAAGCCGTGCCTTCCGCACCGCAGACGGCAGCGTGCGCATCGCCCTGGCGGTGGGGCCGGCCTCCGCCGACGACAGCGTGCGCTCCCAGCACCTCGCGCTCGCCACCGACGACATCGTCACCGCCGCCCGCCGATTCCTTGCCGCGGGCGGCCGGCTGCTTCCTGTACCGGACAACTACTACGACGACCTCGCGGCCCGGTTCGACCTCCCGCCGGGCGACATCGACACCTACCGGGAGCTCGGCATCCTGTACGACCGGGACACCGACGGGGAGTTCCGCCACTGCTGGACGGAGACGATCGGGCGGGTGTTCTTCGAACTCGTCCAGCGAGACGGCGGCTACCGCGGCTACGGTGCCCCGAACGCCCCCGTCCGGCTGGCCGCCCAGCACGCGGCCCGGCACGGCCGCTGACGGTCCGGCGGCCCCGGGCTCGTCGCCGACCGGGCGGCCCTTGCGAACGTCACCCGGCGGTGACGTCCACGCCGGCCGCCCTGCCCTGCCAGAAGCCGAGGTTCTCCCGGATGCGGTCGGCGTCGAAACCCAGCGGTCCCAGATCGTGGTTCAGCAGTTCTGCGTACGCGGCGGCCGCCCCTTCCGCGTCGCCCGACGTGCCCCGAAGCAGGGCGAGGAACCACCGGGTGGTCAGGGTGCCGGGGTGGCCCGGGCCCAGCTCGCGTTCCTGTTCGGCGAGCCGCGCCTCGTAGGCGCCGAGGGTGCCGGGGTGGCCGGGGCTGAGCACGGGTTCCTTGCCGGCACGTGCTGCGGTGGCCGCCTCGGCGGCGCCGGCCGTGTCGCCCGCCATCTCCCGCCAGTGAGCGAGGCTCTGCCGGGCAGCGTGTGTGGTGGCGTGGCCGGAGCCCAGCACGCGCTCATGGTCCTTGCACAGGTCGGCGAATGCGGCGGCTGCCCCCTCCGCGTCCCCCGAATTCCCCCGCGCCCATGCGAGTTCGTACCGCGTGTCCAGGACTTCGGGGTGATCGGGTCCGAACACGCGCTCCTGGTCGGCGAGCAGTCCGGCATACGCGGCGGCGGACCCGGCGGCGTCCCCGTCCTTTCCCCGCAGCCAGGCGAGGTTGTGCCGGACGGCGAAGGTGTGGGGGTCGTCGGGCCCCAGCACGCGTTCCATGTCGGTGACCACCTGCTCCAGGGCGGCCACCGCTCCGACGACATCCCCCGCCTCTCCCCGCAGGTGGGCGAGATTGGCCCGGGTGGCAAGGGTGTCGGGGTGGTCGGGCCCCAGCTCGCGTGCCCTGTCGGCGGCCTGTTCCTCCCATTCGGCCACGGCATCGGAGCGGAATTCCGAATCCTCCGCCAGCTCGGCGGGGCTCTTCCAGGTGGTGAGCCAGTCCGGGGAGTCCGAGCGCTGATGCCGGCTCATCGCGGGCAGAAGGGCTTCCACGAAGTGGATGCGCCAGCTGTGGTGGGCTTTGCGGTACGAGACGTCCCGGTCGCTCCACATGAACGGCCCGTACGCCGGGGCCAGCACCTCCTCGCGCGTCCGCTGGACGTGGAACTGGACATGGGGAAGCCGCGCCGCCGTGGTGATCAAGCGGCTTGCCGTCCCGTCGTCGCCGCGCCGGAACGTGAGATCCGCCAGGATCGCGATGGCGGAGTAGTAGGCCTCGCACGCCTCGCTCGCGCGCTGCGCGCCGTGCCAGGCGGCGAGCCGGAAGCGGCGCTCCCACTCCAGTCGCTTGAGGACGTTGAGGATTCCGGTGGGACGCTCGTTCCCCCAGAACCAGGTACCGATGAAGTAGTTGAAGCACGCGGTGAAGGTCGAGGCATCCGCGGCGATCTCCTCGTTCTCCTCGTCGGAGATCCGCAGCAGACGGGCCATGCCTTCGGAGTACGGCGCAACCGTTCTCCCCTGCCCGGCCGGCAGCAGGTCCCCGTGCCGGATGTGAGCCAACTCGTGGGTGAGGGCGAAGGTCAGCGCCGCATCGTAGAAGTCGTGTGGTCCCCGGCCCCGGGACTCACTCCGGGCCCTCGCGGTCGCCTCCATCGCGGTGCTGATCATGCCGGTGGGCACGGGCGCTTCCCCGATCCCCTCCAGCGCACGGATGTAGCCGCTGATGTTGAGGGCGAGCGACTCCTGCGCGTGCAGGGTTGCGGCTTCCCATCCCGGGGGAAGCGCCTCCGGGAGGTAGGGATGCGCCATGTGCACCCCCCAGGCGATCTCGGCGCTCAACTGGATCACGAGCGGTGAGACGCCGATGAGATACCCGGTGGCGTCGCCGGGGTTCTCGAAGACGCGTGACTCCACCGCGTTCGACGGCAGGCAGAACGCCTCGACGGACCCTGCCAGTTCGACGGCCTGATCACGCTCCTCCGGGGGGAACGTGGCGAGCAACCCGTCCAGGACCGCCCGCACCTGCGGTTGGGTGCGGGCGAAGTACATCTCCCACGCCCGGTCCGGATCGTCCTCGCCGGTGATCCACCCCAGGTAGGAGAAGTCGGCGAACGCCATGCTCATCTCGCGCGCCTCCCGCGCGAGCGCGGGATTCTGGTGCCGCTGGAAGAGGATGCTGCGTCCGGCGTCAGGCATTCCCCGGACCTCCGGTCCCTGCGTTCTCGTTGCCGCGTGGGGGGAGCACACCCCCGATGATGTCCGCCAGCCCCGCCCCGTCGCGTACGGTCACTTCCCCCGACTTCGAGCGGACGATCACCACACCGCGGGGAAGCGCCGGGTCCTGGCGGATGCTCAGCTGCCGTCCGATCGCGTCGACCACCACGCCCTTGTTCCAGGACTTGCGCAGCGTGTTGATCAGATAGGCGAGGGCATGGGTGGCCACGGAGCCGATCATCAGGATGTCGCCCAGGGGAACGGATCCGCGGGCGTCGACGTCCTTCCCGGCGCTTTCGGCCGCTGCGAACGCCGCTCGTGCGGCCGCATGCGACTCCGGATCGCCGGGAGCGAACACATTCACCCGGACCCGCTCGGTTCCCCTGCTGTCCACTCGGCCCCCCGGTCACGCGTCCCACCACAGCCGCTGATCCGACTGTAATGCAGTTGGCTTCGGGGAGTTGCGGAGTTCGGAGTTCGCCCCCCACGGCCGCGAAATGCGCCCCTGTGCGCCCGTGCGTGCTCCCCTCTCCGGGTCCGTCACCCGGTTGGGGAGGACAACGGGTTCCGCAAAGGAACGGCGCCGGCGAGAAGCGCGATCAGCGTGAATTCAGCGCGATCAGGAACGCCGCGTGATAGCCGTGGAGCCCGGCCGTACCGAGTTCCGTCCTGGCCGGCGTGGCAAGGCTGTTGCCCGGACAGGGAGTGACCGGGGCGCTCTGTCCGCGTTGCACACAGGCGAGTTGACGCACGGGCCGGGCGCCGGGCCGGACCGTTTTCCGGCTGTCCGTGCCCCTCACCCGGAGTTCGCGCAGCCGGCAGTCCGCAAGCGGAGATGAGAAGCATGAAGCACGAGTACGAGGCCACGTTCCTGTCCGTCGACGTGGCCGCCCTGCGGGCCGCACTGACCGCCCTGGGCGCCACCCAGGCATTCCCGCGGACCCTCTTCACCCGAAAGATCTTCGAGAACGACGCGCTGGACAACGGTCAGTGGGTCCGTCTGCGCGACGAAGGCACCCGCTCGACCCTCACCCTCAAACAGGTCACCGACAGTACGACGATCGACGGCACCACCGAGATCGAGACCGAGATCGGCGATCTCCACGCCATGGCCGGAATCCTGAGCCGCCTCGGCCTGCGCGAGACCCGGTACCAGGAGAACTACCGCGAGGAGTGGCGACTCGGCGGGATCGCCTTCGATTTCGACACCTGGCCCGGCCTGCCCACCTTCCTCGAGATCGAAGGACACGACGAGGCAGCCGTCCGCCGGGCGGCCGAACTGCTCGGTCTCGACTACGCCGAGGCCCGGTTCGGCAGCGTGGACGAGATCTACCGGAGCGAGGCCGACCGGGACATTCTGAGCGAACGCACCCTCCTCTTCCGCGATGCCCGAACGGCGGAACCGCCCTCCGCGAGCACGCGGAGGCACTGATCCGGGGGAGGGCCCTGCCGCCCCGGTGGGGAGCGGAACGGGTACGGCCCCGGCCCCGCCCCCGGCAGGGAATTCGGTGACTCTCCGCCGGGGAACGACCGCCGGCAACGCGGGATGTGTGCCGCTGCCGGAGCCGATCGGGATGCGGGTGCGGGTGCGGCCGGGCAACCGGGCACGGCCCGCTGTTCCTCCGGGGCGCGCTACGCCAGCAGCCCGGCGAGGCGGTCGCGGACGTCGTCCTCGTCCTCCTGCGGGACCGGCACCAGATTCTTTCCGTCATGCGCATGCCGGGCGAGGACGTGCAGCCGCCCGCCGCTGCGGGCGAGGACCAGATCCGTGCTGGCGCCCGCGATCTCGGCCGACCCCTGCGCGCTGTAGCGGGTGACGGTGAGCAGCGCGGAACGCTCCGAGGAGGCCAGCAGGGCGTCGACGTCCGTCGCCGGGGCGGAGTCCGCCGAGCGGCCCCGGGGCAGCCAGTCGGTCAGGACGCGGAGGGCTTCCTCGAGCCTGTACAGGCCCATCTCGTGGACCCCGAGCGCGTCGATGCGGACCATCAGGCAGATCCCCTCGGGCTGGGGGAGCAGCAGGATCCGCCAGGGCTCCCCGGGCTCCGTGCCGGTCGTGCGGGCATCGAGCACCTTCCGGGCTCTGCGCTGGAACACGACGGCGATGCCCAGGTCTCCCCGTACCTGGACCTGCTCCTTCGATGAGCCCGACAGGAGCAGGTGCCGTGCCGCGAGCGACCGGACGGCCTCGGCGAGCACCTCGTCCGACGGGCGGGCCTCGAGGAAGTCCACGATCGCGTCGACCACGGTGAGTTCGGCGACGGTGTACGCGCCGAGCAGGACCGGTCCGGTGTCCACGAGGTTCAGCACGGCCGGGACCAGCCCCTCGGGAACGGACACGTCGCCGGTGTCGTGCGGCGGCGAGGAGGGGGTGCGGTGGTCGTCGTTCACGGTGTCCCTCGTTCCGGCAGGAGGGCGCCCGCGGGCGGCTCGGAGGTCTCGTCGAGCACTGCGACAGCGCTGTGCGCCGGTGTCTCGGTGACCCACACGTCGGAGTTGCCGAACAGCCCCCGGCCGCCCCTGCCGGACAGCGCCCGGCCCAGTTCACCGGCCGGTTCGGCCCGGTCCGGGGGCGGGAACCGGGCCGCCAGGTCCTGGGAGACGGCGGTGACGTCGTCGTCCGCCTCGATGCGGTGCAGGGCCTGGGTCAGCGACCGGGCGACGGGTGGTGTGAGGGACGTCGGCACTGCCAGCACGGGTGACAGGTACATCGGGCGCCGTTCGGTCATCCGGGACAGCCCCCACGGGCCGACGTTGCTGCGGGTGATCAGGTACACCACGTAGTCGACGAGGTGCCGGAGGTCGTTCGGACCGGGCAGCTTGCGCTTTCCGAACGCGGCCGGGGTCTTCTCCAGTTGCACCCACGTGCCCTGAGCCGTACGGCCGTGCAGCTTCTCCCGCACGACGTGCCCCTGCATCCCGATGTCGGGGTAGCGGTCCTTGTCCATGTCGCGATGGTGGCTGGACAGGCGCCGACGGCTGACCTTGTCGAACCGCCAGGCCTCGTACAGCTCCGGGTCGTCCACGAGGACGTGGCCGCCGCACAGGACGTCGTGCAACTGCGGCACCTGCAGCCCGTTGCGCTCCAGGTCGGCGAGAATCGCCGCTTCCTCCGGGCCGAGGCGGCGCACAGCCGCCTCCAGTCCCTTGCGGTAAGCCCCTGCCCGAGCCGTGATTTCGATCATGAGGCGCACTCTGCGGCGCTCCTCCTCGGCCGCCCGGGTGCGCTCGGCACCGCTTCCCGTCCGGCCGGAACGTTTGGCGTGCGGGAACGACACCCATGCGTGCTTGCGCTCCACCCGGCCAGTACAACACGGCGGGTCGGCGTCCGCGCGGGCTCCGGCCCGTCGCCCGGCGGGTGGCCAGGTGAGGGGGGCCGGCTGAACCGCCGGCCGGGCGGTCACCTATGGAGGAAGCCGGCCACCGCCGTGGCGAACCCGTCCGGGTCTTCCACCCATGGCATGTGTCCTGCGCCACTCAGAACCGCTCGCGACGCTCTCGGCAAGGCCTTTTCGAGCGAATCGACAGCCCGACGCGGCCTGATGTCCTCGGCCCCGTCCACGATCAGCACTGGGACGTCCATGGCCTCGCATGCCGCCCTCAGTGCGGGAGTTCCCTCGGTCCGGCTGTTCTCGGCGTTGATGGCCGCGTTGCAGTCGAAGTTCAACCCGAGCCACGGCGTGGCCATCCGTTCGGCATGCTTCAGCGCCCGCTCCCGCTCGGCGAAATCCGCCGACCACTGCAGTACGCAGAACTCCCGGTCCTCTGTTTCCGTGCGCTCGCGATCCTTCAGCATGCCCCAGCGCTTCACGCGGGCCCCGAGCGCAGCCCGCAGGTTGTGCTGATACGCCTTGCGCCAGGTGGCTCCGTGATCGATTCCCGTGCCGGAGACGTACACCAGCCTGCTCACGCACTCCGGGTGGTTCAGCGTGTACAGCAGCGCCAGCTGGGCGCCCCACGAGTGGCCGAGGAGTGCTGTCCGGCTCAACCCGAAATGCCGCCGCACGGCGTCCAGATCGGCCATGGAACGAGCGACGGAGTACGGCCCGTGTCGCTCCGAGCGGCCACACCCGCGTTGGTCCCAGCGGTACACCGCCGTCTGATCCCCCAGCAGTTCGGCAGCGTCCTCCAAGGTGTCCCACGACCCTGGGCCACCGTGGCAGAACACCACCGGATCGCCCGCGCCCAGCCGGGTCGCCCACAGCCGGACCCCGTCCTCGGTCAGCACCATCTCATCCACGCCGCAAGCCTGACTCAATTCAGCACGCTCCGGCACCCGTTCCGTCCGACGGCCTGCCACCCCGAGGCGTTGGAAGGCGCTCGATCCTGCAGCAGGAGTTCGGAGAAGTGC
Organism: Streptomyces meridianus; assembly: GCF_023703325.1. GTDB lineage: Bacteria > Actinomycetota > Actinomycetes > Streptomycetales > Streptomycetaceae > Streptomyces > Streptomyces meridianus. The sequence continues at coordinate 3,969 of NZ_JAMQGM010000022.1, read as the reverse complement.
CGGCTGCCGGTCCGCGCCTCGGCGAGGCGACGCGCGTAGCACTCAGCCGACCTCGCTGACCTGCGCTTTCTCGCCGTTCGTCATAGCCGTCCGGAAGCGGGAAATCGGCTGTGAGGTCCACGTCACAAGAATCCTTGACAAGGGGTGAAGCCCGACCTCACAGTAGGCCGTACGCACAACGCAACGGGCCGCGTTCTCTGCGTATTTCCGAAGAACTTTTCATTGCGTCCCTCGTCAGGGCTCACCACAAGTGTGCCGTAGGGACGTGATTCCTCTGCCCTGAAAAGGCCGCCCCGGTCGCGCGCGACGACGCGCACATCCGACCGAGTCAGCGGAAGAACTCCCTGCCATTCATGGAATCGGCGTCGGCTCCTGGCCATGAGGTCGGGTCGGTGCGGGTCCGTGCGCGGGAAAACGTGCCTATCAGTAACGGGAAAGGGTGAGTGCCGAATGACGCACATTGCTGTCGAGATGCCATCGCAGGTGCTTGAGCATGAACCTTATCTGCAGGTCACATGGCGCGACACCCTGACTCCCGCTCGTGGATTCGTCGTCATCGACCAACTGGTGACGGGCATCGCCACGGGAGGACTCCGCATGCGACCCGGTTGCACGGTGGATGAAGTGGCCGAACTCGCCCGGGAGATGACCCTGAAAATGGGCGCCTTCGGGATTCATGTCGGCGGGGCCAAGGGCGGAATCGACTTCGACTCCACGGACCCGCGAGCCGAAGAGGTGCGGGAGCGTTTCCTCCAGGCGGTCCGGCCGCTGCTGGAACGCTTCTGGGTGACGGCGGGCGACCTCGGTACCCAGCAGGAGCAGCTCGATCAGGCATTCGCCCGGGTCGGCATCGACGAGACGTCCTTCCATGCGGCCGTGGTCCGTTCACCCGTCGCGGACGATGTCCGCGCACGCATCCGGCAGGCCTTCGCCACCCGGACGGAGGGTCTGAAGCTGTCCGAACTGGTCGGTGGATTCGGCGTGGCGGAGGCTGCCCTGGCGGCTCTGGACCACCAGTCCATTCCCGCCGCCACGGCCAATGCGGTCGTACAGGGGTTCGGTGCGATGGGTGGATCCACGGCGCTCTACCTGGCGCGTGCCGGCGTGAAGATCGTCGGGATCACGGACGCCCGGGGCCTGATCCTCAACACGTCGCGAGGCCTCGACGTGGACCTCCTGCTGGCCGCGCGCAGCACGGGCGGCATCATCGACCGCTCCGTTCTGCGCGACGACGACGTGGAGGCCCCCGGCGACTCCTGGCTGAGCCAGGACGTCGACCTGCTGGTGCCGGCTGCCGTCTCCTATGCGATCACCGCGGAGAACTGCGATCGGATCCGGGGCACGCTCGTGGTGGAAGCCGCGAATGTGCCCACCACCCCCGAAGCCGAGCAGCTTCTGCTGGACCGGGGAGTCACGGTGGTCCCCGACTTCATCGCCAACACCGGTGCCGCTGCCGGTGCCTGGTGGGTCATCCTCGGCGAGGTGGTCAGCCCGGCCGGTGCGTGCAGCCGGCTGTCCTCCGAGATCCGTCCGCTCGTCCGGGGCCTCATGACCCGGGCCGAGGAGACGGGCACATCGATGCGGAGCGCGGGCGTGCAGTTCGCCCGGAAGAACTCGCAGCGCATGATCCGCGAGAACGGCGCAGCAGTGGCCTTCCGCGACCTGTTCACCGTCACGCCGCCGCAGGAGCGGCACATCGGCGACGGATACGGCGAACCGGCGGCCGATTTCCCGCCTTCCTCGGACATCACCGAGGCCGTCATCCATGCGCCGAACGGTGCCGCCTCGGACCTGGCCGGTTCCTCCCGGGAGTCCGGTCGACAGCCTGCCGCCGCCTTCCCGGCGTACTGGCCGGGACCGGACGACCCGGCATCCGGCCGGTCCTGAGGAACCAATCCCTCTTGTGGCGGCGCCCTGCAACCGGATCCTGCCGGTTGCAGGGCGCCGCCGGGCTCGCACGCCCCATGTGGTGTGCCGGTCCCGGAATCGGACCGTTTCCCCGGTCGGGCTTTCCGAGGCCCTCACCGGATCGCTCCCTCGCTGCCGGCGGTGGGCCCCGGCGAACCCGGTCTCGTCGGCGGCAGAGCTCTGGCCGGCGCTCCCTCGAGTGTCTGACGTGAGGCCGTTCGTCCCCGGCGAGTGCCGCGATCCGCCGGCATCCGGAGGTGGGCGAGGGGCCGCGACTCCCGGAGGCACTGCCCCGGCACAGCGGAACGAGGCCGGCCGGAAGGCAGGGGCGCGGGACCGGCCCATCGGGACAATGCAGTCAAGTCGGCCTAGCCTGAAGGAGTCTTCCAGGTTCCGACTCGGCAGGAGGCGTCATGACATTCGTCCAGGTCATCGACTGCAGGACCGGCAGCGTCGGTGAGTTGAACAGGTTGATGGACGAGTGGGTCCGGGCGACCGAGGGCAAGCGCACGGCCACCCATTCGATCGTGGGACAGGACCGCACCGACTCCGCCCACGTCGTGGAGATCGTTGAGTTCCCCTCGCACGAGGAGGCGGTGAAGAACGCGCGGCTGCCGGAGACGGACCGGATCTTCCGGGAGCTGGTGGCTGCCTGCGACGAGGCCCCCACGATCACGGACCTCGACGTCCTTCGGGACGAGCAGCTGAACAAGATCGTTGTTCGCGCCTTCTTCGAGGAGGTGGCCAACAACAGGAACTTCGACGCGGCGGACGCACTGTGCCTCCCCGACTACCGGGAGCACGATCCGTCCCTGCCGTCGGGCGAGATCGGGCTCGAGGAGTCCAAGGCGGCGAACCGGGAACTCCATGCGGCACTCGAACCGGTGGTCACGATCGAGAGCCTGATCGAGGAGGGCGAGCTGGTGAGCGCGAGGTACTCCTTCAAGGGCCGCCATGTGGGGGCGCTGTGGGGCATGGAGCCCACGGGGCGGGAGTTCTCGGCAACCGGGCAGGCCACATTCCGCTGTCAGGGCGGCCGGATCGCGGAGAGCTGGTGGAACAACGACTACCTCGGCGTCGCACGGCAGTTGGGCCTCGGCGGTCGCTGATGCCGTGAGGAGTGGCCCGGCACCGACCGATGCCGGGCCACTCCTCACGTCGAAGTTTCCTTCGGGTCCGGCGCGTCCGGGGCTGTCACCGGGGCAGCGCCGATCCTGCTTCCGGTCAGCACGCTGCTGAAAGTGCCTGACGTCGGGGAACAGCGGCTCGGAGCAGAGTGATCCGAAAGCGGCCCGACTCCGTCACGTCGACGGCCACTCACCGCAGGCCGTCGTTCGGACAGGTGCAGCCGTGGAACACAGTTCGCGACCCGGATCAGCGTCGCCAGGGCGTCCGCATCCACGTTTTCACTGCGGCTTCGCGTAGTCCTTCGCTGTCTCACCGGCGAAGTCGTACGTCACGCATGGTTCGTCGCCGACGGTCCAGGCATCGTGTCCGGGGGAACACACGAAGACCTCCCCGGGACCGACCTCGGTCTCGGATCCGTCGTCCATGCGGATGTGCAGCCGCCCCTGCACCACCATCCCGTTGTGGTGGAACTGACAGCTCCCGGTCCCGGCGATCGGTGCGACGTCCTGCGACCACCGCCAGCCGGGCTCGAAAGTTGCCACCGCGAAGTCCAGCCCCGACAGGTGAACGGCTTCGAGGTGGCCGTGCGGGAATTCCCGCTGCTGGTCCGGATGACTGGGGGTTTTGACCTCCAACATGGCGATGCCTCCTTACTGAGTCACACCTCCATCGTGCGCCGCCCGCCGCCGGGTGCGCCACGCAGGCGAGTGGCGAACGCGGCCTGCAGGGAGGACGGGCCGTGCAGTTCCTGCAGGTAGAGCGTGACGACCAACTGGAAGCGAAGAACGCTCGCTCGAACCGGACTGGACAACGAGCAAGGCCTCCCTGGGCCTTCATTATTCGGAGCGGGTGACGGGAATCGAACCCGCGCTCTGAGCTTGGGAATCATTTGGGCCTCAATGGTCGATGGCCTCCTGACCAGCGACGATGTCG
>NZ_JAMQGM010000021.1 GCF_023703325.1 Streptomyces meridianus | reverse complement strand
GGCGATGGTGCTCTGTGCGGCAGCCTGCTCCACCGCCTGATCCAAGTGCTCGACGAACGAGGGCAGATGCGCCGGCGCGATCTGCGCGACCGCCGTTCGCAGCGCTGCCGGAGTGCGTGCCGGCATGGGAATCAGGGGTGCGTCGAAGGCAGAGGTGTACTGCTCGGACATCGGATCGTCTCCTACGGGTGACGTTCTCTGCCGGGAGGCTTGGTGCCACCGTTGGCAGAGCCGAGCCTACGCCCTGGCCGTACCTGCCCCACATGATCTCCGCCTGCGGGAGCCATGCCCCGTGCGCTGTGTGTCAACTGGAGCGTCGAAAGGTACCGGGCGCGATGCGGCGAAAAGCCGTTTGGAGGTCCGGACAGCAAACAACCCCCGGGCCACTGACCTGGGGGTTTGTCGTGGAGCGGGTGACGGGAATCGAACCCGCGCTCTGAGCTTGGGAATCAACCGCACTGCAGTAGTCGATGGTCCCCCTGACCAGCGACGATGTCGACGACCATGCCGTTGATGGCCATCCGTGGGGTGCCCTTCCTGTCCGCTGTTCACCGGCCCGACTGGCACGTTATGGCACGGCGCCCTGCCACCTCTTCGGCCCGTGCCCCCACGCCGCCGTGGCAGTGACGGCTGCAGGTGACGCTGCGCACGACTGGGAGGGCGATATGCGCCCTCACGCACGATCGGGCGAAACCGAGCAATCGAAAGCGAAGGGTTGTGCATACAGGTGTAGATTGGGTGTCAACATTTTCCTCCGATGATGGTGAGGAGGCACGCGATCATCGGCACCCACGACCTGCCCGAGACGTTCAGATATTCCGAGGCGCGCCGCCTCGGCGTTTCCGACCGCAGACTGCGGCGTCTGCTGGAGGAAGGCCAAGTCGAGTTGATCAGCCGAGGGCTCTACCGGCGGGCGGATGCCGCTCCGGAGGTGGACCTCGATCTTATTGAGATCGCTCATCGGGTCCCGGACGGCACGCTGTGCCTGGTCTCTGCGCTGGCTCGGCACGGTCTCACCGACCAGATCCCCGCAGCTATCGATATCGCGATCCCGCGTGGCCGCCGTTCTCCCCGCCTGACCGCCCCGGTCTCCTGGCACCACTTCTCCCGCGAGACCTTCTCGATTGGACGTGAACTGCTGGTCGTGGGGCCGGGCGATCAGATCGGCATCTACGACGCGGAACGCTGCATCATCGACGTCTTTCGCCTACGCCACCGCGAGGGATCGGATCTCGCGGTGGAGGCACTCCGTACCTGGCTGCGCCGTCGGGGCAGCAGTCCTGCGAGGCTCATGGCCATGGCCAGGCACTTTCCCCAGGCGGCCGCGCCGCTGCGGACCACACTGGAGGTGCTGCTGTGACTCCCCGCCCCACACGTTCCACCGAAGCCGGCCGCACGTACCTGGACCTGCAGAACCTGGCCCGGCGCAACGGTCGGCCCACCGAGGAACTTCATCAGCTGTACGTCCTGGAGTGCTTCCTGGACCGCCTCGTGCAGTCTCCGTACGCAGATCGATTCGTTCTCAAAGGCGGTGTACTGCTGGCCGCTTACGAGATGCGTCGCCCTACTCGTGACGTGGATCTCCGGGCCGATCGGATCGCGGCCACCCCTGGGGCTGTCCTGCACGCCGTCTGCAACATTGCCGCGCATCCGATCGAGGACGGATTGGTCTTCGACGTGGATCAGGCCCGTGCGGAGGTCATCAGGGACGAGGATGAGTACAACGGCGTACGCGTGGTGATGACGGTGCAACTGGCAAGCGCCCGCGTGGTCTTCCACGTGGATGTGAACGTCGGCGACCCGGTGATCCCTCGGCCCACGAGTGTCCTCCTGCCGCGCTTGCGCGGAGGCGCCCTCTCGCTGCTCGGCTATCCCCTGGCGATGGTGCACGCGGAGAAGATCGTCACCATGGTGGAGCGGGGCGAGGTCAACACCAGATGGCGTGACTTCGCTGACGTGTTCCTGCTTGCCGGCCGGCATGGTGTCAACGGCGACGAACTGGCAGCTTCGACGGCGGCGGTGGCCGATCATCGGGAGGCAACGCTGCAACCGTTGCTCCCGGAACTGGGCGGCTTCCCTGAGCTCGCGCAGCGCAAGTGGGAGGCGTGGGTGCGCAAGCAGCGTCTGGGCGACCGGCTGCCGCAGTCCTTTGAGCAGACCCTTTCGGCGGTGGCGGCGTTCGCCGACCCGGTCCTCACCGGCAACACGGCCGGACTGGTCTGGGATCCGCACGTGCAGCGGTGGCAGCCCTGACGGGCAAGGAGCATCGGAGCCGGACCCCGGCGCGGCGCGCCGAAGGTAACCACGATGCCGTCGCCACACCACTTTCGGTGGTGCGGCGAAACTGCCGTTCTGGCGGCGGTTTTCGTGGACTTGGGGCACGCGGAGGGCACGGTAACCGGCAAGAGGTCTAGACAACAAACAACCCCCGGGCCGCTGGCCTGGGGGTTTGTCGTGGAGCGGGTGACGGGAATCGAACCCGCGCTCTGAGCTTGGGAATCAACCGGTACCCGAGCGGGGAATGATGCCTGACCTGCGAAGATGCCGCTGATGGACGCGGAGCCCGCGTACGGGGCGGCGCCGCTGTTGCCCTCTGTTCGCCGCTCTGACTGGCACGTTGTGGCACGTGGGACGGCTGGGGCTGGTGAACGACGGAGCTGGCCCGGCTATGCGTACTGCGCCCGGCATAGTGGGGTGGGCGCTGGGTTTCGACGCATTCCAGCAGAATGACCGCATCGGGACATGAGGTACTTAGGTACTATGGCTATGGAGGTGGTTATGACGGCGGTTGCGAAGCCGGCGCGGCAGACGCCGCTCAAGGTGGATCCGGCCACGGACAAGCTGATCAGCCAGGGTGCACATTTTCTGGGGCTGACGAAGAAGGACCTGGTCGCTGAGGCTGTACGGGTCTATTTGGAGCAGCGGCGCGAGGACCTGCGGGTCGGGATGGTCGAGGCGCTCAGCGTGCTGGACGGATCGCTGAAGTCCGATGTGATGCTGCTGACCGGACTGACCGCGGAAGAGATCGACGCGGTCGGTGGGATCGACGAGTGACTGATCCCGCTGCGATGCGGTCGGCTCGTCCGACCTTGCGCTGCCTGAGGGAGGACCTCGACCTGCCGGTTCCGGCGGTCACGGTACCGCTGGATGAGGTCGATCATCCGATCCTGGCCAAGGCGGCCGAGCAGTTCACGGCGGGCGATGTCAAGCATGAGCGCATCCGCGCTGTCGACGACCAGGTGCTGTTCAAGGTGAAGGTCCAGCGGTGGCGTGGCGCGGTCTGGGTGGATGCCGATCTGCCCTGGCTGGTGGCGGCCGGGCGCCGCGAAGACGGATCGGGGGACGACTTCTACGCGGCCCTCGAGGCTGACGGCAGGGCAGCTCGAGCCCGCTACAACTCCGCACACGCGGACGGCCTGAAGAGCGCGACGTACACCGGACACCTCCTGCCCGCCCGTGAGGACCACATCAGGTACCGGGCTGAAGCGGGCGTTCGGTTCGTCCGACGGCTGCGCGGCACGATCCTGGAGCTCACCCGGTCCACGCTCCGGGACGGAGGTGAGCACACGGTCGACTTCGACACCTTCACTCTCGGCCTGCAGATCCGTGCCGATGACGGTCATGAGACCTATCTCGCGGTGCGGATCACCGGCTCGGTCCCCGCCAACCTGGTCACCGTGATCCTGGGGAACGTCCCCGGCTGCGAAGCCGACGGATGGTACCCGGAACACGCCTTGCCCGAACGCGACTTGCTCCCCGCGGAACAGGCTTGGTCCAACCTCATGGACCCGCGCGCAGCAGCCCGTGTTCTTGAGTCGGAGGCGTAGCCGACCTCCGCCGTTCGGTCGAAGATCCTCAGTAGGCTGGTCCCTGCCGGGCCGCTGACGCAGGTTCGGGAAGCACATTTCACCGCCGGCTGTGGAGTGATCTCCCGAGTACTGACATGGAGATGCCGAGAACCCGCAGTGCTCAGCATGTACGGGGCCCAAAAGCAGGGGCCCTGGGTGAGGTGCCCCGGAACGGTTCAGTCGTTCCAGAGGCGGTTTTCGTGGACTTGGGGCACGCGGAGGGCACGGTGGCCGGTGGGAGGTCTAGACAACAAACAAGGCCCAGGTTTCTGACCTGGGCCTTCGTCGTGGAGCGGGTGACGGGAATCGAACCCGCGCTCTGAGCTTGGGAAGCTCATGTTCTACCATTAAACTACACCCGCGCAGAGGGGCTGCTGAGGCCTCTCAACGCGGCTCACTGTACCTCATCCTCGCCCCCCGACGTATTCCGTCGCGGGGCTTTTGCGCTCTTCGGGGACGGGGCATGCGGCTGTGGCGAGCGGGAGTTGGGGCGTACTGTGGGTCGCGGAGCGCCGCTTGTCGCGGCGCCCGGTATACCCCCTAATGTGGCTTCCTCGCCACGTTCTCAGGGGAAGGGACTCATGGATCGCACCGTCGTCCGATGTGCCGAAGGGCACGTGTTCAGCACCTCTTCGTTCCCGATGCAGAACCTCGGTACCGATCGTCTCGGGCCGGGCCGGCTGCTGCGCTGCCCGCGCTGCGCGCGACTGCGGCACGCCGTGCCGGTCGAGCCCGCCAAGCGGTGACACGGTGAGGAGGCCGCCGCGCGGGGAGGATGGCAGGCGGCGGATCCGCGCGGTCCGGTGACGGACCCCGCGAGCGGACGGAAAGGATCGTCGGCCCGGCCCGATTGGGCCGGGCCGACGCCGTCCGCGTACCCTCGGTCCGTGCTTCTCTCTGACAAGGACATCCGGGCCGAGATCGACTCCGGCCGGGTGCGGATCGACCCGTACGACGCGTCCATGGTGCAGCCGTCCAGCATCGACGTCCGACTGGACCGCTATTTCCGGGTGTTCGAGAACCACCGCTACCCCCACATCGACCCCGCCGTCGAGCAGTTCGACCTGACCCGCCAGGTGGAGCCCGAGGGCGACGAGGCGTTCATCCTCCACCCCGGCGAGTTCGTGCTCGCGTCGACGTACGAGGTGATCAGCCTCCCCGACGACGTCGCATCCCGCCTCGAGGGCAAGAGCTCCCTCGGCCGGCTGGGCCTCCTGACGCACTCCACGGCCGGCTTCATCGACCCCGGCTTCTCGGGGCACGTCACCCTCGAACTGTCGAACATGGCGACGCTGCCGATCAAGCTGTGGCCCGGGATGAAGATCGGCCAGTTGTGCCTGTTCCGGCTGACCTCGTCGGCGGAGCACCCCTACGGCTCGGAGCGCCACGGCTCCCGCTACCAGGGCCAGCGGGGGCCGACGCCCTCCCGGTCCTACCTGAACTTCCATCGCACGCAGGTCTGAGAGAGCCGGGGGCGGAACACCACATGAGCGACGAGCGCGAGAACCTCACCTACCCGCTCTTCGGACAGGCCGTCCGGGAGTTGGCGCAGACCATCGCGGACGACGGCTACGAGCCGGACATCATCCTGTCCATCGCGCGCGGAGGTCTGTTCGTCGCCGGCGGCCTCGGTTACGCCCTGGACGTGAAGAACCTCCACGTCATGAACGTCGAGTTCTACACCGGCGTCGGCGCGACGCTCGAGATGCCCGTGATGCTGCCGCCCGTTCCCAATGTCGTGGACCTGAGCGAGAAGAAGGTGCTCGTCGCCGACGACGTCGCGGACACCGGCAAGACCCTCAAGCTGGTGCACGACTTCTGCGCCGGCCACGTCGCCGACGTGCGCTGCGCGGTGGTGTACGAAAAGCCGCAGTCGTTGGTGAAGTGCGAGTACGTCTGGCGGCGCACCGACGCGTGGATCAACTTCCCGTGGTCGGTCGAGCCGCCGGTGGTCCGTCGTGACGGCCAGGTCCTGGACGCCTGAGTGCCCCGCCCCCGCTCCGAATCCCGGCGGGCGGAGAGGCACCGCAGCAACGTCGAAGGCCGGTTCCCCGCTCGGGGAACCGGCCTTCGACGTCGACGGGGGCCGCGCCCGGCTACAGCGTGCCGAGCTTCATCAGGGCGAGCAGCGCGATCAGCTGGATCGACGCCGCGCCCAGTGCCTTCGGCCACGGCAGGTCGTGCGACTTGCTCACCATCGAGGTGAACAGCGCGCCCGCCGCGATCCAGGTCACCCAGCCCAGCACCTGCACCAGCGGCGCGTCGCCGCCCAGGAAGGCCGCGACGATCAGCCGCGGCGCATCCGTGAGCGACATGATCAGCATCGACAGGCCGACGGTCGGCTGCCAGAGGCCGTCGCCGCCGAGCTGGCGGGCCAGGGTGTTCGTGACCACGCCCAGCAGCAGGCCGCAGATCACCACTGCGATGCCGGTGCTCAGCACGTACGGAACGCTGCTGGAGAAGGTCGAGTGGAGGACGTCCTCGCGGGCCTCGTCGAGGCCGAAGACGGCGACCAGGCCGTAGACGAACGTGACGATCAGCGCGGGGCCCCACACGGAGTGATCGCGCATCCGCCAGAAGGTCGGGCCCGGGCGGAAAACGATGCCGCGCAGGAGGTCCTTCCAGTGCAGCGGAGGGCCGGCCATCGGGGCGGGGTGCTGCCCGGCAGCCTGGTAGGTGTGGGCGCCGTGGTCACCGTACGGGTCACCGCCCGGCCCGTCGCCGATGGTGAAGGCCTGCGTGTGGCCCGGGGTGTTCGCGTGCAGGTCGCTGCGCTGCCCCGGGCCCTGGTGCTCGTGTCCGCCGAAGTACTCCGGCTCGTCCCCGGGTCTGCCGCCGTACGTGCGGGGCTGCTGCCACTGCTGCTGCGTGTACGGCGGTGCGGGGCGGCTGCCGTACGGCGCCTGCCCCTGGTGCGGTCCCTGCTGCGCGGACCGGGAGTTCCGTCCGCGTCCCATCCTGAATCCAGCCACGTATTCGAACGTACCTGTTCCCAGGGGCTGTCATGCCCGTACCGGGCAGATGGGCGGTCCATTGCGGCCGACCTGTGACATCCGTCATTGTCCGGGGGCGGCCGTTGCGCAGGTGCGCACGGGCGTGCCGGTCGGCAGCAGGAGGACGGACGGCACGGGCGGGGCACCTGCGCCGTACGGGTGATCCGGTGGCTCGCGCCGAGCCGCGAGACGGACCGTGCTCCGCGCCGGAGGAGGAGCCGGCTCGGCTCGGAGGCACGTCGGCGGGACCGCCCGGCCACGACGAGGGCGTGGGGCCCGGTCCCGTGGCGGTCAGGGCTGGTGATCGGCCTTGAGCAGCTCGTACTCGACCTCGCCGTGCTCGGTGCCCGGCAGCGGATGGTCCCAGACCTCATGGAACGTGCGCACGTGGACCAGGCCCGCCTTCTCCCTCACCCGGCGCGACGCCGCATTGACCGCCATGGTCTGCGCGAAGACCCGCTCGACGCCGAGCCGGGTGAAGGCCGCGCGGACCAGGGCGCGGGCCCCCTCCGTCCCGTAGCCGCGGCCCCAGGCCGAAACCCGCAGCCGGTAGCCGAGTTCGGCCTCCGAGAGGGTGTCGGCGCGGGGCGGGGCCAGCTCGAACCAGCCGAGGAACCGGCCCGTCGGCTTCTCGACGGCCGCCCAGTGGCCGCGTCCGGGGGTGCGCTCGTAGCGGTGGAGGGCCGTCGGCAGGAACGTGCCGGTGATCAGCTCGCGCGGGGTGCGTCCGCCGCCGTCGATGAGGCGCATGACCCGGGGGTCGTTGTGCAGATCGAACAGCTCGTCCGCGTCGCCGGCGGTGAACTGCCGCAGGACCAGGCGCTCGGTTTCGAGGAAGGGGCGCATGGGCCGATGCTTCCGAGCTGGTCACGGCGGGTCAACACGACGTGCGGACGGACCCGGAGCCGTGTGGACGTGCGGGTCGCACCGGCCGGTGGCAGCGTGGGACGCGGATGCCCGGTCATGTCGAAGCAAGGAGTGCGTCATGGAGCGGGAGCCTCAGCAGGACAAGGCGCGGAAGCCCGCCACCGAGACCGACAACAGCGGGAAGGAGCAGGCTGCCGAGGAGAAGGCCGATGAGCGGAGGGCCGAGCGGGTCACCCCCCGGATCCTCGCCGAGCAGGCGGTGAAGCGACGTCGGGTGGAACGCAGCAGCTGAGGTGTGTCCGGCGGACCCTCTCGGGCCGCGGCGCCCGGCATGCTCGCCACGTTGCCGGAGTCGTCCGAGTCCGGCCGGTACGAGGACGGTCTCCGCCCTGCCGACCCGGGCGCTTTCCTGCCGCAGCCCCGGGGGAGCGCCGGACACCGGGGTCCGGTCCTCGATATCAACCGGCGCCCTGGCACCACTGTCCGGCCGAACGGGTTGGAATGGTACAGACTGGAAAAACTTCTCATATGGGTGGTCGCTTCATGCCCACAGCGTGGATCCGCGGCTACCGTGCACGCGCCGGTCCGGCATCGGGCCGACGCGGTGCATGGGGGCGCGGACAGCCGCAGCACGCGGAAGCGGACCCGGACGGGAAGAGCTCCCCGCCGAGGCGGCGGAAGATCCTGGGCCTGGTGGACGTCCGCAGCGTCGCCGGGCAGGTGCTCCTCGTCCAGGTCGTGATCGTGCTGCTGCTGGTGGGGGGCGCGTTCGCCGCTCTGCTGATCCAGGCCCGCGGCGATGCCGACAGCGAGGCCCGAGCCCGTTCGGTCGCCGTCGCCGAAGCCTTCGCCAACGCACCCGGAACCCGGGCCGCACTCAACGCCCCCGACCCCACCGCCGTGCTCCAGCCGAGGGCCGAGGCGGTCTGGAAGGGATCCGACGTGGACAGCGTCGTGGTCATCTCGCCGGACGGCACCCGGCTCACCCACCCCGATCCGGACCTGATCGGCAAGCAGGTCCGCTCTGACCAGCAGGCAGCGGTCGAGCGGGCCCTGAGGGGCGAGACCGTCACGGGCAACTTCCAGCGGAGCACCCTCGGGCCGTCGGTGGCCACGATCGTCCCCGTCCGCGATGCGAACGGCACGGTCGCCGGGGCCGTCAGCGTGGGCATCAGGATCGGGGACATCAACCAGACGGTCGACCGCCAGCTGCCCATCCTGATCGGCACGACGGGCGCCGGGCTCGTGCTGGCCACCGGCGCCGCGGTTCTCGTCGGCCGCCGGCTGCGGCGTCAGACGCACGGGCTCGGACCGGTCGAGATGACGCGGATGTACGAGCACCACTCGGCGGTGCTGCACTCCGTCCGCGAGGGCGTCCTGATCATCGACTCCGACGGAACCCTGCTGCTGGTCAACGACGAGGCGCGCCGGCTGCTGGGTCTCGGCGCGGACGCGGAGCACTCCCACATCGACGAAATCGGCCTCGACCGGGAGGTCGTCGACTTGCTGACCTCCGGCCGCACGGTGACCGACGAGATCCATCCCGTCGGCCGCCGGCTGCTGGCCGTCAACCAGCGTTCCACGCACATGCACGGAGGCCCGCGCGGGACTGTGGTGACGCTGCGGGACTCCACGGAGCTCCAGACGCTCACCGGGAAGGTCGAGGCGGCGCAGGAACGCCTCCAGTTGCTTTACGACGCCGGGCTGCGCATCGGCTCCACGCTCGACGTCGTGCGCACCGCGCAGGAGCTCGCGGACGCGGCCATACCCCGCTTCGCCGACCTGGTCACGGTCGAGCTGCTGGACCCCGTCCTGCGCGGCGAGGACCCGGTCCCCTTCGAGGGCGCCGAGGTCGTCATGCGTCGGGCGGCACTGAGCGGTGCGGGTGACAATCCGCCGTTCTACCCGGTGGGCGAGCTCATCCGGTTCGTGCCGATCACTCCGCAGGCCCAGGGGCTGGAGAGCGGGCACACCGCATTCGAGGCCGATCTGACGACGGCCTACGAGTGGCAGCGACAGGACCCGGTCCGTGCCGCCTCGCTGCTGGGCTACGGCATCCACTCGCTGATGTCCGTGCCGTTGCAGGCCCGCGGTGTGGTCCTCGGCATGGTCGACTTCTGGCGGGCCGAGTCGCCGGGCGCCTTCGGCGAGGGGGACATCTCGCTCGCCGAGGAACTGGCCAGTCGGGCCGCGGTCTCGATCGACAACGCCCGCCGCTACACGCGGGAGCACACCACCGCCGAGACGCTCCAGCGCAGTCTGCTGCCCCGGTCGCTGCCCGACCAGAGCGCCGTCGACGTCTCCTACCGCTATCTGCCGGCCCGGGCCGGGGTGGGCGGCGACTGGTTCGACGTCCTTCCGCTGCCGGGTGCGCGGGTGGCGCTGGTCGTGGGGGACGTGGTGGGGCACGGCCTGCACGCCACAGCCACCATGGGACGGCTGCGCACCGCGGTGCAGAACTTCTCCGCCCTGGACCTGCCTCCTGACGAGATCCTGGGTCACCTCGACGACCTGGTCCTCGGCATCGACCAGGAGAGCCCCGGCGAGGAACGTGCGGCCATCGCGGGAGCGACCTGCCTGTACGCGATCTACGACCCGAGCGCCGGCCGCTGCACGGCGGCCCGCGCCGGGCACCCGCCGCCGCTGGTGGCCGGCCCGGACGGGTCGGCCGAGCCGCTCGAGGTGCCGGCCGGACCGCCGCTGGGGGTGGGAGGTCTGCCGTTCGAGACCGTCGAGGTCACGCTGGCCGAGGGAAGCCGACTGGTGATGTACACCGACGGACTGATCGAGGACCGCGGGCGGGACATCGACGAGGGGATCGGCCTGCTGCGCGCGGCGGTCGACCGCTCCCCGCCGGCTCCGGAGGACGTCTGCCGGATCGTCCTGGACGCCATGCTGCCCCGCCACCCCGTGGACGACGTGGCCCTCCTCGTGGCGCGCACCCATGTGCTGGACCCCGGTCAGATCGCCGAGTGGGAGGTGCCGGCGGATCCCGCGGCGGTGGCCCGGGTGCGGTCCGACGTCGCCGAGCGGCTGCTCAGCTGGGGGCTCGAGGAGGAGGCGTTCATCACCGAGCTGATCCTCAGCGAGCTCATCACCAATGCCATCCGCTACGGCAGCGAGCCGATCAGGGTCCGTCTCCTGCACGACCGGAGCCTGATCTGCGAGGTGTCGGACGGCAGCAGCACGTCGCCCCATCTGCGCCGTGCGGCACTGACCGACGAGGGAGGGCGCGGGCTCTTCCTGGTGGCCCAGTTCGCCGAGCGGTGGGGCACCCGGTACACCGTGGGCGGCAAGGTCATCTGGAGCGAGCAGCCGCTGACGCAGGGGGAGCCCGTCGACAACCTGGTGCTGCAGCTGTGAAGCCGTTCGTGACACCGGTGAACGCCGAACGGCCGGCCCCGCCACAGGGGCGGAACCGGCCGTCGGTGCCGGATGCGGAGTGTGCCTGTTGCAGGAGACGGCTACTGCGCGGGTTCGGGCTCCGGGGTGTCGTCGGCGGGCTGTTCGTCGCCGTCGGGGTCGGCAGGAGTCTTCACCGAGTCGAGCAGCAGTTGTGCGACGTCGACGACCTGGAGGTTCTCCTTGGCCTTCCCGCCCGCGGCGGAGCCGCTGTCGTTTGCAGCCTTCTTGCCGTTGACCGAGTCGGTGAGCATGACGAGGCAGAACGGGCAGGCCGTGGAGACGATGTCCGGGTTGAGGGACAGCGCCTCGTCGACGCGCTCGTTGTTGACGCGCTTGCCGATCCGCTCCTCCATCCACATGCGCGCCCCGC
This sequence comes from Streptomyces meridianus, assembly GCF_023703325.1. GTDB lineage: Bacteria > Actinomycetota > Actinomycetes > Streptomycetales > Streptomycetaceae > Streptomyces > Streptomyces meridianus. The sequence continues at coordinate 135,953 of NZ_JAMQGM010000021.1, read as the reverse complement.
CGGCGCCGCAGCAGAAGCCGCGCTCCTTGTGCCGGTGCATCTCCTCGTTGCGCAGGCCCGGTACCTTGGCGATGATCTCGCGCGGCGGCGTGTAGACCTTGTTGTGGCGGCCCAGGTAGCAGGGGTCGTGGTAGGTGATCAGGCCCTCGACCGGGGTGACGGGGGTCAGCTTGCCCTCGTCCACCAGGTGCTGGAGCAGCTGGGTGTGGTGGATGACCTCGTAGTTGCCGCCGAGCTGCGGGTACTCGTTGGCGATCGTGTTGAAGCAGTGCGGGCAGGTCGCGACGATCTTCTTCTTGGACTGCTCGACGACGACGCCCTCCTCGCCGTCGGACGGAGTCTCACCGAACGCCATGTTCAGCATCTCGACGTTCTCCTGGCCGAGCTGCTGGAAGAGGAACTCGTTGCCGAGGCGGCGGGCGGAGTCACCGGTGCACTTCTCGTCGCCGCCCATGATCGCGAACTTGACGCCCGCCATGTGCAGCAGCTCCGCGAAGGCCTTGGTGGTCTTCTTGGCGCGGTCCTCGAGGGCGCCGGCGCAGCCGACCCAGTAGAGGTAGTCGACCTCGGTGAGGTCCTCGACGTCCCGGCCGACGACCGGCACCTCGAACCCCGCCTCCCGCTGAAGCTCCTCGGTCCACGCCAGGCGCTGCTTCTTGGCCAGGCCCCAGGGGTTGCCCTTCTTCTCCAGGTTCTTGAGCATCGTCCCGGCCTCGGACGGGAAGGACGACTCGATCATCACCTGGTAGCGGCGCATGTCGACGATGTGGTCGATGTGCTCGATGTCGACCGGGCACTGCTCGACGCAGGCGCCGCAGGTGGTGCAGGACCACAGGACGTCCGGGTCGATGACGCCGTTCTCCTCGGCGGTGCCGATCAGCGGGCGCTCGGCCTCGGCCAGCGCGGCCGCGGGCACGTCCTTCAGCTGCTCCTCGGTCGCCTGCTCCTCGCCCTCCATGTCCTTGCCGCCGCCGGCGAGCACGTAGGGGGCCTTGGCGTGCGCGTGGTCGCGCAGCGACATGATCAGCAGTTTCGGCGAGAGCGGCTTGCCGGTGTTCCAGGCGGGGCACTGCGACTGGCAGCGGCCGCACTCGGTGCAGGTGGAGAAGTCGAGCAGGCCCTTCCAGGAGAAGTGCTCGACCTGGGAGACGCCGAACTGGTCGTCCTCGCCCGGGTCCTCGAAGTCGATCGGCTTGCCGCCGGAGACCATCGGCTGCAGGGCGCCGAGGGCGGTGGAGCCGTCGGCTTCGCGCTTGAACCAGATGTTCGGGAAGGCGAGGAAGCGGTGCCAGGCGACACCCATGTTGGTGTTGAGCGAGACCGTGATCACCCAGATCAGCGAGACGCCGATCTTGATCATCGCGGTGAGGTAGATCAGGTTCTGCAGCGTTCCGGTGCCGAGCCCGTCGAAGGCCGTGACGAGCGGGTACGAGGCGAAGTACGCGGGCTCGTAGTGCGCCACGTGGTGGATCGCGCCCTCCAGGCCGCGCAGGACCAGGATCGCGAGGCCGATCGTGAGGATGACGTACTCGACGAAGTAGGCCTGCCAGGCCTTGGAGCCGGCGAAGCGGGACTTGCGGCCTGCCCGCGAGGGCAGGTTGAGCAGCCGGATCGCGATCAGCACCAGGATGCCGAGGACCGTCATCAGGCCGATGAACTCGATGTACATCTCGAACGGCAGGAAGCCGCCGAGCACCGGCAGCGTCCAGTCGGCTCGGAAGAGCTGTCCGTAGGCCTGTGCCAGCGTCGGCGGCAGGGTCAGGAATCCGACGGCGACGAACCAGTGCGCGGCGCCGACGATGCCCCAGCGGTTCATCCTGGTGTGGCCGAGGAACTCCTTGGCCAGCGTGACGGAACGCTGCGCGGGGTCGTCCGTGCGGGTGCCGGCCGGCACCGGCTGGCCCAGCTTGACGTGCTGGACGATCTGCGCGACGGCTCGGGTGACGAGCGCAACGCCGACCGCCGTGAGGACCAGCGACACGATGATCGCGGCGAGTTGCATTGGGGGCTCCTCGGGCCTGCGAGAGCGGGGATGGAGGCGACTTACTAAGCGGTAACTTTTTTGGGTCCGGCCTGACATTACCCAGGATTGCAGGTGCCATGAAGCCGCCCGGCCGGTGATCTGCATCGCTCGGGCCCGCTCGGCGCGGCGCAGCCCCGTTCATCCGGCCGCCCTGGGCCGCACTGACATGTACATCAGCACAAGAGTTGAGTGCGGATGACTCATGTCTGTTGACAGGATGATTTCGATCCGGCACGCTTGAGCGAGTTCCACTCAAGTCAGCTGGAGGATTGACATGGCACGTGCGGTCGGCATCGACCTGGGCACGACGAACTCCGTCGTCAGTGTTCTCGAAGGCGGTGAGCCCACCGTCATCACCAACGCCGAGGGCGCCAGGACCACGCCGTCCGTCGTCGCCTTCGCCAAGAACGGCGAGGTGCTGGTGGGCGAGGTCGCCAAGCGCCAGGCCGTCACCAACGTCGACAGGACGATCCGCTCGGTCAAGCGCCACATGGGCACCGACTGGAAGATCAACCTGGACGACAAGGACTTCAACCCGCAGCAGATCTCTGCGTTCATCCTGCAGAAGCTGAAGCGTGACGCGGAGTCCTACCTCGGCGAGAAGGTCACGGACGCGGTCATCACCGTCCCGGCGTACTTCAACGACCACGAGCGGCAGGCCACCAAGGAGGCCGGTGAGATCGCGGGTCTGAACGTCCTGCGCATCGTCAACGAGCCGACCGCGGCCGCCCTCGCCTACGGCTTCGAGAAGGACGACCAGACCATCCTGGTCTTCGACCTCGGCGGTGGCACCTTCGACGTCTCGCTGCTGGAGATCGGCGACGGCGTGGTGGAGGTCAAGGCCACCAACGGTGACAACCACCTCGGTGGTGACGACTGGGACCAGCGCGTCGTCGACTACCTGGTCAAGCAGTTCCAGAACGGGCACGGCGTCGACCTGTCCAAGGACAAGATGGCGCTCCAGCGTCTGCGCGAGGCCGCCGAGAAGGCGAAGATCGAGCTGTCCTCGTCCTCCGAGACGACGATCAACCTGCCCTACATCACGGCGTCGGCCGAGGGCCCGCTGCACCTGGACGAGAAGCTCACCCGAGCCCAGTTCCAGCAGCTCACCTCCGACCTGCTCGAGCGCTGCAAGACCCCGTTCCACAACGTCATCAAGGACGCCGGCATCGCGCTGTCCGAGATCGACCACGTGGTCCTCGTCGGCGGTTCGACCCGTATGCCCGCCGTCGCCGAGCTCGTCAAGGAGCTGACCGGCGGCAAGGAGGCCAACAAGGGCGTCAACCCGGACGAGGTCGTCGCCATCGGCGCCTCGCTCCAGGCCGGTGTCCTCAAGGGCGAGGTCAAGGACGTCCTCCTGCTCGACGTCACCCCGCTGTCCCTCGGCATCGAGACCAAGGGCGGCATCATGACCAAGCTCATCGAGCGCAACACCACGATCCCGACCAAGCGCTCCGAGATCTTCACGACGGCCGAGGACAACCAGCCGTCCGTGCAGATCCAGGTCTACCAGGGCGAGCGCGAGATCGCGGCGTACAACAAGAAGCTCGGGATGTTCGAGCTGACCGGCCTGCCGCCGGCGCCCCGCAACGTGCCGCAGATCGAGGTCTCCTTCGACATCGACGCCAACGGCATCATGCACGTCTCCGCCAAGGACCTCGGGACCGGCAAGGAGCAGCGCATGACCGTCACCGGTGGCTCGGCGCTGCCGAAGGACGACATCGAGCGCATGATGCGCGAGGCCGAGCAGTACGCGGACGAGGACCACAAGCGCCGCGAGGCCGCCGAGACCCGCAACCAGGCCGAGCAGCTCGTCTACCAGACGGACAAGTTCCTCAAGGACAACGAGGACAAGGTCCCGGGTGACGTGAAGACCGAGGTCGAGGACGGGCTCTCCGACCTCAAGGAGAAGCTCAAGGGCGAGGACATCGCCGCGATCCGAGAGGCCACCGAGAAGGTCGCCGCGGTCAGCCAGAAGCTGGGCCAGGCGATGTACGCCAACGCCCAGGCCGAGGGCGCGACCCCGGGTGCCGACGGCGCTGCCGCCGGTGCGGCCGGTGACGCCCAGGAAGACGTCGTGGACGCCGAGATCGTCGACGACGAGAAGGCCGACAAGGGTAAGGGTGGTGCTGCGTGACGGAGGAGACACCGGGCTTCGACGAGCAGCCCGAGGTTCCCTCCTCGTCCCCCTTCGGCGAGGAGGGGCCCGGCACCGAGGCTGCCGACGACGTGGCGCAGGCCGCCGGGTCCCCCGACCCGGCGGCCGCGGCCGGGGACATACAGCAGGTGGGTCTTCAGGCTCAGCTGGACCAGGTGCGCATGGCGCTCAACGAGCGCACGGCCGACCTTCAGCGGCTCCAGGCGGAGTACCAGAACTACCGCCGCCGCGTGGAGCGCGACCGCATCACCGTGAAGGAGGTCGCCGTCGCGAACCTCCTGACCGATCTGCTGCCGGTGCTCGACGACATCGGCCGTGCGCGGGAACACGGCGAGCTGGTCGGCGGCTTCAAGTCGGTCGCCGAGTCGCTCGAGACGGTCGTCGCCAAGATGGGCCTGATGCAGTTCGGCAAGGAGGGCGAGCCCTTCGACCCGCTGGTCCACGAGGCGTTGATGCACAGTTATGCGCCCGACGTCACCGAGACGACGTGCGTGTCGATCCTCCAGCCGGGGTATCGCATCGGCGAGCGGACGATCCGCCCCGCGCGGGTCGCCGTCGCCGAACCCCAGCCGGGTGCCCAGCCCAAGGGCGAGGCACAGGACGGCGCAACGCCTGACGAGGAGAACGGTGGCCCCGAGCAGGGCTGACGGCGCAGGAGAGGAGGGACGTCGAGGATGGGCTTGAGCAGGGACTTGCTGGAAAAGGACCTCTACAAGGTCCTCGGCGTCCCGAAGGACGCCACCGAGGCGGAGATCAAGAAGGCGTACCGGAAGCTCGCCCGCGAGCTGCACCCGGACGCCAACAAGGGCGACGCCAAAGCCGAGGAGCGCTTCAAGGAGGTCTCCGAGGCGAACGACGTCCTGGCCGATCCCAAACGCCGCAAGGAGTACGACGAGGCGCGCGCACTGTTCGGCAACGGGGGATTCCGCCCCGGGCCGGGCGGCGCGGGGGCCGGCGGCTTCGACTTCGACCTGGGCGACCTCTTCGGGGGCGCCCAGGGCGGGGGCGCCGCCGGTGGCTTCGGCGGCGGGCTCGGTGACGTCTTCGGGGGCCTGTTCAACCGGGGCGGGCCCGGCGCCCGTACCCAGCCCCGCCGGGGGCAGGACGTCGAGTCCGAGGTGACGCTGAGCTTCACCGAGGCGGTGGACGGAGCCACGGTTCCGCTGCGGATGTCCAGTTCGGCGGCGTGCAAGGCGTGTTCGGGAACCGGTGACAAGGACGGCACCCCGCGGGTGTGCCCGACCTGCGTCGGCACCGGGCAGGTCTCTCGGGGCGGCGGGGGCGGTTTCTCCCTCACCGAGCCGTGCGTCGACTGCAAGGGCCGCGGCCTGATCGCCGAGAACCCCTGCACCGTCTGCAAGGGCAGCGGGCGCGCGACGAGTTCGCGCACCATGCAGGTCCGCATCCCGGCCGGGGTGTCGGACGGGCAGCGGATCCGGCTGCGGGGCAAGGGCGCGCCGGGCGAGCGCGGTGGCCCGAACGGCGACCTGTACGTGGTCGTGCACGTCGACGCGCACCCGGTCTTCGGGCGCAGGGGCGACAACCTCACCGTCACCGTGCCGGTCACCTACCCGGAGGCCGCGCTCGGCGGAGAGGTCAAGGTCCCGACCCTCGGAGGGCCGCCGGTGACGCTGCGGCTGCCTGCGGGCACCCCCAACGGCCGCACCATGCGCGCCCGCGGCAAGGGAGCGGTGCGCAAGGACGGTTCGCGCGGAGACCTGTTGGTCACCGTGGAGGTCGTGGTACCCAAGGATCTCGGGGGCAAGGCGCGTGAGGCGCTGGAGTCCTACGCCGAGGCGACCGCGGGCGAGAACCCGCGGGCGGAGTTGTTCCAGGCCGCGAAGGGAGCATGAGATGGACGGCCGAGGTGTGCGCGGTCCCGGGCCCGGATCCAGGAACCGCAACCCGTACCAGCTGACGGACGAATCCCCGGTCTACGTCATTTCGGTCGCCGCGCAGCTCTCCGGGCTGCACCCGCAGACGTTGCGGCAGTACGACCGGCTCGGCCTCGTCTCCCCGGACCGGACGGCCGGGCGCGGGCGGCGCTACTCCGCTCGCGACATCGAACTGCTCCGGCAGGTGCAGCAGCTGAGCCAGGACGAGGGCATCAACCTGGCCGGCATCAAGCGCATCATCGAACTCGAGAACCAGGTGGCCGCGTTGCAGGCGCGGGTCGCCGAGCTCTCGCAGGCGGTGGAGGGCGCCGCGGCCGCGATGCAGCAGCGCGAGGCCGCGGTGCACGCCTCGTACCGGCGCGACCTGGTGCCGTACCAGGACGTGCACCCGACGAGTGCGCTCGTGGTGTGGCGGCCCAAGCGGGCCGAGTAGCCGGAGAAGCGACGGCCGGAGGGCCGGAGGCGCGGTTGGCGCTCCTCCGGCCCTCTGCTGCGTGCGGGCAGGGTGTCCCCGCGGCCCGGTGTCCGGGCGACCGGTGCGGGAAGCAGGTGTGCGGGGGGCCTTCCGGCCTCAGGACGCCCAGAAGAAATAGAGCAGGATCCCGAGGGCCACGGACAGGATCAGGACCGCCAGGACAAAGCGGTACAGCCAGCGATGCAGGGTTCCCATCTCGGTCCGCCTCATGTGCCCACCGTCCTCCGGAAGCGGTCGCCTCCACGTCGCATCTCAAGAGTCGCCCGGAGCCGGGAATTGCGCACGTCCGCTGGGGTGCGCGGGGTTCTGCGGGCCGGTCGGCCCGGGCCCGGTTCCCCCGCTGCGCGCCGCCCGTGGGCGGCGCACCATGGAAGTACGGCAATCCACAGTCTGGAGGCTGGTCGGGATGACGTTCGTCCAGTTGATCGAGTACGAGACCACGCGGGAGGAGGAGCTCGCGCCGCTCTACGAGGAGTTCATCAAGGCGACGGAGGGCAAGCGCACCCTCACCCACGAGTTCCACACCAAGGACCGTGACCGGCCGAACCACTACGTCGACATCGTCGAGTTCCCTTCCTACGAGGCGGCGATGCGCAACAACGAGTTGCCCGAGACCAAGCAGGTTGCGGCCCGGATGAAGGAACTGTGCACCGGAGGACCGAGGTTCCTGAACCTCGAGGTCATCGACGAACAGAAGATGACCCCGGCGTAGGGCCGGTCCCTCTCCGGTCCCGCCCTGCTCGGCTCGCCCGGTACGCACCGGACGACCCGAGCCCCGCCTCGCGGCGGGCGGCGCCATGGAGAGGCAGGCAGAGCCGGCAGCGGCCGGTCGGATCGGGGCCTGCGAGCCGGGACCCCCGTTCCGGCTCGCGGGCCGCAGAACGTCAACCCCGCCCCATGGCCCTGGTCACGGTGATCTCGATGACCACGCGATCGGGGTTGGGCCGGGGCATGCGCTCGTAGCGCTCGGCATAGCGCCGGACGGCGTCCGCGATCTGCGCCGGCTCGGTACGCACGACGGCCCGGCCCTCGAGGGTGGCCCAGCGGCGTCGGTGCACCTGGCAGACGGCGACGGGCGCGCCTGCCGCTCCGGCGGCCCGTACATGGGCCGCCTTGCGGCTGTGCCGGTTGGTGATCACCCGGGCGATCCCGGCCCCGGGGTCGTAGGTGACGCCGACGGGGACGACGTGCGGGCTGCCGTCCGGCCGCAGCGTGGTGAGCGTGCACAGGTGGTACTCGCGCCAGAACTCCAGGTATTCCGGGGTGTGCACGTCCGCCGCCATGATCAGAAGCCTAGTCACCGGCTGTCGCTCCCGCCCGCTCAAGGGGCGGGAGCAAACTTGAGCGGAATGGGCTCAAGTTAATATACGTTGATTCAAGCAGTATGGATGTCGTCGCAGGCCGATCGCGAAGGAGGAGCAGACGACGTGGACGCCGAGCTGACCAACAAGAGCCAGGACGCGATCAACTCCGCCGGCAGCCGCGCGGTGTCGTCCGGGAACCCGGACATCACCCCGGTGCATCTGCTGCTCGCCCTGCTGGAGGGGCAGGACAACGAGAGCATCCGCGACATGCTGGCAGCGGTCGAGGCCGACCAGGCCGCCGTGCGTTCGGGCGCCGAGCGGCTGCTCGGCTCGCTGCCCAGCGTGCAGGGCTCCACCGTCTCCCCGCCCCAGCCCGACCGCGGCCTGCTGGCGGTCGTCGCGGACGCGGCCGAGCGGGCCAAGGAGCTCGGCGACGAGTACATCTCCACCGAGCACCTGCTCATCGGCGTCGCGGCCAAGGGCGGCCCGGCCGGTGAGCTCCTCGATCAGCAGGGCGCGAGTGCCGACAGGCTGCTCGACGCCTTCCAGACCAACCGTGGAGGACGACGCGTGACCACGCCCGACCCGGAGGGCACCTACAAGGCCCTGGAGAAGTTCGGCACCGACTTCACCGCCATCGCCCGCGAGGGCAGGCTCGACCCCGTCATCGGCCGTGACCAGGAGATCCGCCGGGTCATCCAGGTGCTGTCCCGGCGCACGAAGAACAACCCGGTGCTCATCGGCGAACCGGGCGTCGGCAAGACCGCCGTCGTCGAGGGCCTGGCCCAGCGGATCGTGAAGGGCGACGTGCCCGAGTCGCTGAAGGACAAGCGGCTGGTCGCACTCGACATCGGCGCCATGCTGGCCGGGGCCAAGTACCGCGGTGAGTTCGAGGAGCGGCTGAAGACGGTCCTGGCCGAGATCAAGGACAGCGAAGGCCGCATCATCACGTTCATCGACGAGCTGCACACGGTCGTCGGTGCGGGCGCGGGCGGCGACTCCGCGATGGACGCCGGCAACATGCTCAAGCCGATGCTCGCCCGCGGGGAGCTGCGCATGGTCGGCGCCACCACGCTCGACGAGTACCGGGAGCGGATCGAGAAGGATCCGGCGCTCGAGCGCCGCTTCCAGCAGGTGATGGTCGCGGAGCCGACCGTCGAGGACTCGATCGCGATCCTCCGCGGGCTCAAGGGCCGCTACGAGGCCCATCACGGGGTGCAGATCGCCGACTCGGCCCTGGTGGCCGCCGCCACCCTCTCCGACCGCTACATCACCTCCCGCTTCCTCCCCGACAAGGCGATCGACCTGGTCGACGAGGCGTCCTCCCGGCTCCAGATGGAGATCGACTCCTCGCCGGTCGAGATCGACGAGCTCCAGCGCGCCGTCGACCGGCTGATGATGGAGGAGGAGTCGCTGCTGGCGATCGAGGCCGACGGGGACGGCTCGCGCAAGTTCCTGAAGAAGCCGGACCGCGAGAAGGAGCTCTCCCCGGACGCGACGGAGCGCCTGGAGCGGCTGCGCAAGGACCGCGCGGAGAAGGAGGAGAAGCTACGCGGGCTGCGGGCCCGCTGGAACGCCGAGAAGGAGATCCACACCCGGGTCGGCGACCTGAAGAAGCGCCTCGACGAGCTGCAGACGGAACTCGAACTCGCCGAACGCAAGGCCCCCGAGACGGGAGACTGGGTGACCCCGGGGCGGTTGCGCTCCGAGGTGATCCCGCAGACCCGCAAGGAGCTGGAGGAGGCGACGGCCGAGCAGAAGACCCTGGAGGGGATGGTCGGCGAGGAGGTCGGCCCGGACGACATCGCGGACGTCGTCAGCGCCTGGACCGGCATCCCCGCCGGGCGTCTGCTCGAGGGCGAGACCCGGAAGCTGCTGCGCATGGAGGACGAGCTGGGCAAGCGGCTGATCGGCCAGAGCGAGGCCGTGCAGGCCGTGTCCGACGCGGTCCGCCGCAGCCGGGCCGGCGTCTCCGACCCCGACCGGCCGACGGGTTCCTTCCTCTTCCTCGGCCCGACCGGTGTCGGCAAGACGGAGCTGGCCAAGTCGCTGGCCGACTTCCTCTTCGACGATGAGCGGGCCATGGTCCGCATCGACATGAGCGAGTACAGCGAGAAGCACTCCGTGGCCCGGCTCGTCGGAGCCCCGCCCGGCTACGTCGGGTACGAGGAGGGCGGCCAGCTGACCGAGGCGGTGCGGCGCCGGCCGTACACCGTGGTGCTGCTCGACGAGGTCGAGAAGGCTCACCACGAGGTCTTCGACATCCTGCTCCAGGTGCTGGACGACGGCAGGCTGACGGACGGCCAGGGGCGGACGGTCGACTTCCGCAACACCATCCTCATCCTCACCTCGAACCTCGGGTCGGTGTTCCTCGTCGACCCGGCGCTCGACGAGGAGGAGAAGCGCAAGCGGGTGCTGGACACCGTGCGGACGTCGTTCCGCCCGGAATTCCTCAACCGGCTGGACGACCTGGTGGTGTTCCACCCACTGGGCACCGACCAGCTGGAGCGGATCGCGAAGCTCCAGCTCGACCAGCTCCAGCGTCGGCTCGCCACGCGCCGGCTCACCCTGGACGTCAGCGAGGACGCGCTGCACTGGCTGGGGCTGCTCGGCCACACCTCCGAGGAGGCCGCCGGGCCGGACCTGTCGTACGGGGCGCGGCCGCTGCGCCGGCTCGTCCAGACCGCGATCGGCGACCAGCTGGCGCGCGAGATCCTGGCCGGCACGGTCCAGGACGGCGACACGGTCCGGGTCGGCCTCGATGGGGACCGGCTGACGGTGACCCGCGCCGAGGCCTCCGCCGCGTGAGCTGACGCCGCCTGCGCCCGGCCCGCGAACGGGGCCGGACGGGTGCGGTCCGCCACGGAAGGCGCACCGCACCCGGCCGAACCGGCGACTTCCGGCATGCGTACCGCTCCGGGTTGCGGTATCGGGGCCGTTGTGAGGGAGGATGGCAGTAACCGTACGAAGGGATAACCACGGTGAGCATCGACCCGTCCTCGATTCCGAATTTCGGGGGCCAGCCCGAACCGCAGCCGTCGGAGCCGACGGGCCCCGTCGTCCCCGATCAGGACCTGGTCAAGCAGCTCCTCGACCAGATGGAGCTGAAGTACGTCGTGGACGACGAGGGTGACCTCGCCGCTCCGTGGGAGCAGTTCCGGACGTACTTCATGTTCCGCGGCGAGGCGGAGCAGCAGGTCTTCTCGGTCCGTACCTTCTACGACCGTCCGCACTCGATCGACGACAAGGTGCAGCTGCTCGAGTCGATCGACGACTGGAACCGCCGCACCCTGTGGCCGAAGGTCTACACGCACACCAACGACGACGGCACCGTCCGCCTCATCGGCGAGGCGCAGATGCTGATCGGCACCGGTGTCAGCCTGGAGCACTTCGTGTCCAGCACCGTCAGCTGGGTGCGCGCCTCGATCGAGTTCGACCGCTGGGTGGTCGAGCAGCTCGGTCTGGAGAAGGACATCGAGGGTTCCGGCCCGGACGGCTCCAAGGACGACGAGTAGGAACACGCTCCGGGATCCTGGCCGGACCGTGACGGCCCGGCCAGGGAAATGGTGTGCGCCGAAGCCGGCCACAGCACTGTTTTCTCCGGCAGAGCCCGGCCGCGCGCCGAGCCGTCATCACGACGGACGGTGGCGGCCGGGCTCTGCCGTGTGCACAGGCGGCCGGCCCGGCACGGGCCCGGACCTGCACCGGCCGTCTGCCCCGGCCCCGGTGCACCGGGGCACGCCGTAGGGTGAGGGCCTTCGATCCCGGACCCTGCCGGGACGTCGCGATCCGGCCCGGCGGGCACCACGCCCGGCTCCGGCCGGTGCGCCGCGACCGGAGCAGGGCCGGGCTGACGACGCCACGACCTGGGAGCGGGATCGCATGGAGGCGAAGGGGACGGTTGGTGCACAGGGCCAGGTGGAGGCGGACCGGGGCCCCGCGGCGCGGGTGCGCGGCATGGGGACGTCCGTCTTCACCGAATTCACCGAGCTGGCGCGGCGCACCGGGGCCGTGAACCTCGGGCAGGGCGTGCCCGAGCTGGACAGTCCGGCGGTGCTGCTGAAGGACGTGGCGGACGCGGTCCTCGCGGGCAGCAACCAGTACCCGCCCGCGACCGGCTTCCCCGCCCTGCGCGAGGCCGTTGCCGCGCACCAGCTCCGGCGCTACGGGCTGGAGGGCGAGGTCCTGATCACCACGGGGGCGACGGAGGCGCTGGCGTCGGCCTTGCTGGCGCTGTGCGACCCGGGGGACGAGGTCCTGGCCTTCGATCCCTGCTACGACGCGTATCCGGCGGGTGCCCGGCTGGCCGGTGCCCGGCTGGTCGGGGTGCCGCTGGCGGTGGACGGCGACGGCTTCGCGCTCGATCCGGACGCGCTGCGGGCCGCGGTCACCCCGCGCACCCGGGTTCTGGTGCTGAACACGCCGCACAACCCCACCGGCAAGGTGTTCACGGCCGCCGAGCTCGCCGAGATCGCGGACGTGTGCCGCGAACACGCACTGACCGTCGTGACGGACGAGGTCTACGAGCACCTCGCCTACGACGACGCCCGCCACGTCCCCCTGGCCTCGCTTCCGGGCATGGCCGGGCGGACGCTGACGATCTCCTCGGCAGGCAAGACGTTCAACGTCACCGGCTGGAAGATCGGCTGGGTCTGCGGACCGGCCCCGCTGGTCCGTGCGGTCGCGTCCGCGAAGCAGTTCCTCACCTACGCCTCGGGCACCCCGTACCAGGAGGCGCTGGCCCGGATGCTCGGGTCGGTCGAGGAATGGGCGGCCGAGCTGCGGAAGACCCTGTCCGCCAACCGGGACCTGCTGAGCGCCGGTCTCGAGCGCGCCGGGCTGCGCCCCTACCGTGCCGAGGCCGGTTACTTCCTGCAGGCAGACGTGCGCCCGTGGGGGTACGGGGACGGCACCCGGTTCTGCCGTGAACTCCCGGAGCGGGCAGGTGTGGTGGCCATTCCGACCTCGGCCTTCTACCAGAGCGGGAACGCGCCGTCGTGGCTCGTCCGGTTCTCCTTCTGCCGGCGCCCGGAATCGGTGAGAAAAGCCGTGGAGCAGCTCGTGGCCGCGAGCGGCCGGGCGGGCTGAGCCGCTGCCCTGCTGCGGGTCCCCGGGCGGTGAACCTCTGGACTTCCTCAACTCTGCTTTGGGGCACGGAGGGCAGGGGCATCACCCCGGCACACGAGAAGCGGGGTGCTCGCTTCGGGGGACCGGAAGGGGCGTGGGGGCGATGGGATTCCTTGTCTTCGCGGTGATAGCCGTCGTGGGTCTGATCGTCGTGATCGCGCTGGCCAGGAGCGGTGGGGATGGCGGTCCGCTCCAGCCGCGGAACAGCCGGGGCAGAGGGCGGGGCAACCGCCGGGGAGATTCCGGCAGTTGGTGGGCCGGCAGCGGCGGGGGCGCGTCGAGCGGGTACGGCTGCGGCGGCTCGTCGTACGACGGCGGTTCGTCCGTTGGTTCGTCGTGCGGCAGCATCTCGTCGTGCTCCAGCAGCAGCTCGTCGTGCGGCGGCGGTTCGTCGTGCGGTGGTGGCGGTTCGTCCTGCGGCGGGGGCAGCAGCTGACGGACCGGACGGGGTTCGCAGGCGCCGGCACGGGGCGGCGCCTGCGAACCGGTCTCCGGGGGCCTGCGAGGCGCTGCACGCCCGGCGGCGGAAGCCGCCGGATGTGACGGTCAGGCACCTGAACCGGGCGGCTGTCCGGAACACCTACGGTGAACAGATGAGCCGTGGGGCCCCCGGGGGGATGGAAACCGGGCAGAGAACCCCAAAAACACTTCGTGCGCCGGGCATTTCATGATTCCGTATCCCTAACGGAGCTCACGTGGTCCGCGTCTCTCGGACATCGAGTGGTCCCTGTCCCCGGGCCCCTGCGTGGCACGAGCCGGTGATCGTCCCGGGAAATGCGCGGGACGGCCGGCACACCAACTCACTGCGTGTTTGCGGAGCCGAACCATGCTCACCACTCTCAAGACCGCCTACACCGACTCCCGCGCGGACGATCTCGCCTGGTGCCTCGGCAAGGAGCCGTTGCCGGCTCTCGCGGTCATGAACGTCCAACTCGACTCCTACACCGTCCAACTGCGACTGCTCGGCGCATCCCACCAGGTCATCGTTGAGGAGGAGGGCAGTTGCTCCGAGACGGTGGCCTGCATCCCCGGCAGCCGCACCCCGCTGCCCCTGGGCGTGGCCAAGCGCGTCGGCGACTGGGACTACGAGTTCGCGGCGCGCGTCGAGACCCTGTCCGAGGGAGCCTTCGCAGGGCGTGCGCAGGAACTCCTCGCGCTGGTGGCCCACCACCCGCACGGACTCGCCGGAACCTTCCCCGGCAGCCCGCACGCCTTCACTGCGCTGCTGGCCCAGCGGCAGGAGGGGCGGATCGGATGGCGGACCTGGCACGCGTACCCGCAGGAGGGGCGGCTCGTGGTGACCCGTACCCAGGTTCGGCCCCGGTCGCTCGCGGCGCTGTGACGTGACACCGACACACCGACAGCCGGGTGTACGGCCCTCCGGACCGCGCGAACCGGAGGGTCGCAAACCCGGAGCACACGGCGCGCGTTCCGGCCTGAACGTGTCTCTGCACCACCCTTGTGGGTGACCGGCAGCCGGAAATCCGTGACGTAGCGTTCCCTGCATGATCGATCCGCCCGCGCTGAGCGTCTCCGGGGCGGCACCACGGCAGCACACGGCGGTCCGTCCCCCGGCGACCGGGAGCGGGCGGCCCCGGCTGCCCGTGCCGGCCCCGGTCGCCCGTGTGCTCCTCCTCGCGGTCGCCTTCGTCTGCGCGGCGTGCGGTCTCGTCTACGAACTCGAACTCGTCGCCCTCGCCTCGTACTTGACCGGTGACTCGGTCACCCAGACCTCCGTCGTGCTGTCGGTCATGGTCTTCGCCATGGGCATCGGATCGCTGGCGGCCAAGCGGCTGAGGTGCCGGGCCGTGCTCGGCTTCGGCCTGCTCGAAGCCGCGCTCGCACTGACCGGCGGCTCCTCGGCGATGGCGCTCTACGCGAGTTTCGCCTGGTTCGACCAGTCGCGGACGGCCCTCGTCGGCTTCTCCCTCCTCATCGGCGTGCTCATCGGCGCCGAGATCCCGCTGCTGATGACCCTCATCCAGCGGATCCGTCGCCAGGACGCGGGAGGCGCCGTCGCCGACCTGTTCGCCGCGGACTACGTGGGCGCGCTCGTCGGCGGGCTCGCCTTCCCCTTCCTCCTGCTCCCGCTCCTCGGCCAGCTGCACGGCGCACTGCTGACCGGCGCGGTGAACACCGTGGCGGGCGGGGCGATGGTGCTCTGGCTGTTCCGCCGGGACCTCACCGGCCGCGAGCGCGCCGCGCTGGTCGTCGTCAACGCCGTCGTGCTCGCCCTGCTCGCCACCGCCGCCGTGTCCGCCGGACCGTTCGAGAGCGCCGCCCGGCGGGCGGTGTACGGGGCGGACGTGCGGGTCGCGGTGCGCACCGACGTCCAGGACGTCGTCCTGGTCGGCCCACCGGGCCGGGCCGCCCCGGCCGGACACCGCGCGGACGGGACCGGACGTGACCGGGTGGGCGCGGACCGGGCCGGCGGGGAGCGGCGCCGCCCGCTCGCCCTCTACCTCGACGGACGGCTGCGCGCGAGCGCCCGGGACCGATACCGGTACGAGGCCCTGGTGCATCCCGCCATGAACGGGCCGCGCCGCCACGTCCTCGTCCTGGGCGGAGGCGACGGGCTCGCCGTGCGGGAGGTACTGCGCCACCGGGAGGTGACGTCCGTGACCGTCGTCGCCCGCGACCCCGGCGTGCTGCGGCTGGGCCGCACCGATCCCGGACTGACCGAGCTCAACGGCGGCGCCCTGGGCGACCCCAGGGTGCGCGCCGTGACGGCCGACGCCTTCGCCTGGCTGCGCGAGCGGGCGGCGGCCCCGCACCCCCCGCGGTACGACGTGGTGGTCTCCGACCTGCCCAGCCCGGGCGGCGGCGACACCGCCAAGCTGTACTCGCAGGAGTTCTACGGCCTGGTCCGCCGGGTCATGGCCGACGGCGGGAGGCTGGCCGTCCGGGCCGGCCCGGACCGTTCGTTCTGGACCGTCGAGGCGACCCTCCGGTCCGCGGGCCTGCGCACCGCCCCCTACCGGATGGGTCCCGGACGGCCCGCGCCCGCCGAACGCCGCACCGAGCGTCCCCGTCCGCGGTCCGCCCGGGAAGGGGCACAGGGATATGTGCTCGCCGCCCGGGACGCAGTGCGCCCGGGGCCGCCGCCCGACGGCCCGCGCCTGCGCGGCCTGACCGCGGCGACCGTACGGCACGCGGTGCGCGAGACGTCCGCCCGCCGCCCGAACGGTCTCCCGCCGTCGACGCTGATGCACCCCCGCTACACGGACTGACACCGCCGTCCGGCCCCGAAAATCCCGTCAACGGTGGACGCCTCCGGGCCCCGGCCGGTTAGGCTCCGTTCCCATGGAGCATGAGGTGTTCGTCCCCTTCCCGGCCGGCACGGTGCGGCAGGCCCTCGTCGATCCTGCCCGTCTCGCACGCTGCGTCCCGGGGCTCCAACCGGACGCCGACGCGGCCGCGCAGTCCCCGGACACGCTCATCGGCCGGCTGCGGTTGCGGATAGCCGGCTCCACCATCACGTACCGCGGGAGCCTGCAGGTCACCGAGCAGGACGGCGGCGATCTGACGGTCGAGGCTCAGGGCACCGAGGTCCGGGGGGACGGCTCGGCGAAGGTGGCCCTCATCATCCGTCCGACCTCCTCGAGGGGCGGCACGATCCTCGGCTGCACCGGCACGGTGACCAGCAGGGGCAGGCTGGCCGATGCGGACCCGGCGGCGGCGACGGCGACCGCCCGCCGGCTCCTCGACCGGTTCGGCACCCGGCTGACGTCGGTACTCCGGGAAACCCGGCCCGGCACCGACGAGCCTGCGTCCGAGGTGCCGGAGGAACGCCGCGCCGCCGAGCCCGGAGCCGAGCCGGACACCGAACCCGGCTCCGAGCCGCCCGGGGACCACGGGCCGGGGGAGGACACAGCGCCGGAAGCCCGGGGACCTGCGGGCCCGCCGGAAGCCACGGACGGCCGCACGGTGGACGACGAGCGCCGCGCCGGCCCCGCGGCGGTGAACGGCTCCGCCGCCCCCGACGGAACGGGGGACGCGGCGGAGGCACCCGGCGAGGAGTTCACCGAGGAGCAGGCCGCCGGACCGGCAGCATCCGAGGAGCCGGCCTCCGACGGGACAGCCCCCGGCGACGCCGGCGCCGGGGCCCCGGTCCCGGCGGACGGTCCCGGCGCCCCCGAGACGCCCCCGGACGGCGCGCTCGCCCGCCGCACCATGGTCGGACGCAGCGCGGAGGAGGTCGACCACGCTCCGCCGCGCGGCCGCTACGCTCCCGTGCCCGCACCGGAGCCCCTCGTCGTCGGTGTCACCCTCCGCTGGGCCGCACCGGCCGCGGCGGTGGTCGTCGCCTCTGCCGTGGTCGTCAACCGGCTGCTGCGCCGCCGCCGTCCCTGAGGGGCGCTGCGCAGGACGGCCCGCAGCGGCCGGCCGTCCCCGGACGGCGCGGGCCGGTCCGCGGAGGCCGGTCGTCCACCCCATAGGCTCGCGGGGTGAGCAACCATGAGACGACCAACTCGGCGGCCCCGTACGGACCCCGGCCGGCGGGTGTGTCCGCCCGCGCCCGCCGGGACGTTCAGCTCGCTGCCGGCGACGTCGAGCTGACCGTGAGGCCCGGCCTCGGCTGCCGGATCGGATCGCTGCGCGTCGAAGGCCGCGAACTCCTGCGGCAGGGCGACGAACACGGCTCGTTCCCGATGGTTCCCTGGTGCGGCCGGGTCGACCGCGGCCGGTTCCGTGACGGGGCGGAGCTGCACGAGCTGCCCGTCAACCACCCGCCGCACGCCATCCACGGGACCGGCCGCGACGCGGTCTGGAGCACGGCCCGCAGTGACAAGGCCTCCGCCTCGTTCTTCTACGACCTCACCGCCCCCTGGCCGCGCCCGGGACGGGTCACGCAGACCCTGGACCTCACCGAGGAGTCCCTGACGCTGTCGATGAGCGTCGAGGCGGAATCGGACTCGTTCCCGGCGCAGGCCGGATGGCACCCCTGGTTCGCGCGCAACCTCGGACGCGGCGGGGCCGATGTCGAGATCGCCTTCGAGCCGGCGTGGCAGGAGGAGCGCGGCGACGACCATCTCCCCACCGGCCGGCGGATCCCCCGCACCGCCGGCCCGTGGGACGACTGCTTCGGCATGCCGGACGGTGTGGACGTCCTCCTCACCTGGCCGGGCGAGCTCGAACTCCGCGTCTCCAGCCGCGCGGAGTGGGTCGTCGTCTACGACGAGCAGGCCGACTGGGTGTGCGTGGAGCCGCAGTCGGGGCCGCCGAACGGCCTCAACACGCTGCCGCGGCTCGTCACCCCCATCGATCCGCTGGAGATCAGCACGACCTGGACCTGGCGGGTGCTCTGACGCCGGTCCGCCGCCGCGGAACGGGCCCCGGAGCGTCCCCCGATAGTCTCGGACGCATGAGTGACGTTCGCGACGCCCTGCTTCAGCAGATCAAGGACAAGGCCGTGGTCCACGGCAAGGTGACCCTCTCCTCCGGGCAGGAGGCCGACTACTACGTCGACCTGCGCCGGATCACCCTGGACGGGGAGGCCGCCCCGCTGGTCGGCCAGGTGCTGCTCGACGTCACCGCCGGGCTCGACTACGACGCGGTCGGCGGGCTCACCCTGGGTGCCGACCCGGTGGCCGCCTCGATGCTGCACGCCGCCGCCGCGCGCGGACGGAAGCTCGACGCGTTCGTGGTCCGCAAGGCGGGCAAGGCGCACGGCCTCCAGCGGCGCGTCGAGGGACCGGACGTCGCGGGGCGCCGGGTGCTCGCCGTCGAGGACACCTCGACCACCGGCGGGTCCGTGCTGACCGCCGTCGAGGCGCTGCGCGAGGCCGGCGCCGAGGTGGTGGGCGTGGCGGTGATCGTCGAGCGTGGGGCGGCCCCGGCGATCGAGGAGGCCGGGCTGCCGTACTACCAGGTCTACGGGCTGGACGACCTCGGCCTCGGCTGAACCCCGGCCGTTCACTCCGGGCCCGCCCGATCCGGCTGCCCGGGCCCCGGCCGTCACACCCGCAGGCCGCCCCCTGCCGCACCGGCACCGGGCGGCCGTGGTGGCGGGGGCGGTTTCACGTGGAACGCTCCGTATCGGTTCCCGGGCAGGGGTGGACCCTCGGGCGCGGTCTGGGAGGATGGAGGCGACGATGACGTCGCCCCCAGGTCAGGGCCACTGCACTTCCGGGGAAGCAGCCCGGAACTGCGCCTCGCACATCACAAGGAGCGGACCAGATGCCCATCGCAACTCCCGAGACCTACCACGAGATGCTCGACCGGGCGAAGGCCGGCAAGTTCGCCTACCCCGCCATCAACGTCACGTCGACGCAGACCCTGCACGCCGCCCTCCGCGGCTTCGCCGAGGCGGAGAGCGACGGCATCGTCCAGATCTCCACGGGTGGTGCAGAGTTCCTGGGCGGCCAGTACAGCAAGGACATGGTGAGCGGCGCCGTCGCCCTCGCCGAGTTCGCGCACATCGTCGCCGAGAAGTACCCGGTGAACATCGCCCTTCACACCGACCACTGCCCGAAGGACAAGCTCGACGGCTACGTCCGTCCGCTGCTCAAGGTCTCCCAGGAGCGGGTGGCCGCCGGCCGCAACCCGCTGTTCCAGTCCCACATGTGGGACGGCTCGGCCGAGAACCTGGACGACAACCTCGCCATCGGCCGTGAGCTGCTGGCCGAGGCCGTCAAGGCCAAGATCATCCTCGAGGTCGAGATCACCCCGACCGGCGGCGAGGAGGACGGCGTCAGCCACGAGATCAACGACGAGCTGTACACCACGGTCTCGGACGCCGAACGCACCGCCGACGCCCTCGGCCTCGGCGAGAACGGCCGCTACCTGCTGGCCGCCTCCTTCGGCAACGTCCACGGCGTCTACAAGCCCGGCAACGTCGTGCTCCGTCCCGACCTGCTGCGCGAGCTCCAGGACGGCGTCGGCGCCAAGGCCGGCAAGAAGGACCCGTTCGACTTCGTCTTCCACGGCGGCTCCGGCTCCACCGAGGAGGAGATCCGCACCGCGCTGGAGAACGGTGTCGTGAAGATGAACCTCGACACCGACACCCAGTACGCCTTCACCCGCCCGGTCGTCGACCACATCTTCCGCAACTACGACGGTGTGCTGAAGGTCGACGGCGAGGTCGGCAACAAGAAGACCTACGACCCGCGCAGCTGGGGCAAGGCCGCCGAGAAGGGCATGGCCGAGCGGGTCACGCTGGCCTGCGCCAACCTGCGTTCCTCCGGCACCAAGCTGAAGTAGCCCGCCGCCGGCCCGGCCCGGCTCTCGCCGGGCGGCCGGGCCGGCGCAGGCGACACTCCAGGGCCCGGTTTCTCCGCCCACCGGCAGGGAACCGGGCCCTGCGTGTGCCCGGCGCATGCGCTGCCGCCGCCCCGCACCGCCGGGCGGGGCGTCCGCTGCCCGGCGGTCCAGCGCTGGCCCGGGCCGCGCCGCCCGGGGATGATCCGGGTATGAGCGCCACGACGGAGGCGACCGCGGGCAACATCCGGCTCTCCCGGCCCACGGGACGCTGGGTGCTGCTCACCACCGTCCTCGGCTCCGGCATGGCGCTGCTCGACAGCACGGTCGTCAACGTGGCACTGCCGCACATCGGCGAGGACCTCGGTGCGGACCTTGCCGTCCTCCAGTGGACCGTCAACGCCTACCTGCTCACCCTGGCCGGGCTGATCCTGCTCGGCGGAGCGCTCGGCGACCGCTACGGCCGGCGGCGCATTTTCGTCATCGGCGTGATCTGGTTCGCGGCCGCGTCGCTGCTGTGCGGAATCGCCCCGGAGGCGTGGGTGCTGATCGCCGCCCGGGCCCTCCAGGGCATCGGCGGTGCCCTCCTGACCCCGGGCTCCCTGGCGCTCATCCAGGCCACGTTCCACCCCGACGACCGGGCGCGGGCGGTGGGGGCCTGGTCCGGTCTCGGCGGCGTCGCCGCGGCGGTCGGGCCGTTCCTCGGCGGTTGGCTGGTGGACGGGCCCGGCTGGCGCTGGGTCTTCCTGATCAACGTCCCGATCGCCCTGGTATGCGTGCCGGTCGCGATGCGGCACGTCCCCGAGAGCGCGGAGGCCGGGCCGGTCACGGTGCCGGACGGTGGTCCGCTGCCCCGCAGACGGTTCGACGTGGCCGGTGCGGCACTCGGCTCGCTGGCGCTCGGCTCGCTGACGTACGCCCTCATCGCCGCGTCCGCCGAGGGACTCTCGGCCGCGGTGGTCGTCCCGGCGGTCGCCGGGGTGCTGCTGGGGGTGGCGTTCGGATACCTGGAATCGCGCCGGACCGACCCCATGCTGCCGCCGTCGATCTTCTCCTCCCGGCTGTTCACCGCCGTGAACGCCGTCACGCTGTGCGTCTACGCGGCGCTCGGCGGCTTCTTCTTCCTCACGGCCCTCCAGCTCCAGGTGGCCGTGGGCTACTCCGCATTCATCGCCGGGACCGCTCTGCTGCCCACCACCTTCCTGATGCTGCTGTTGTCCGCCCGGTCCGGTGAGATCGGCGCACGGATCGGGCCGCGGATCCCGCTGACCGTCGGACCGCTGCTGGCGGCAGCCGGCCTGCTGCTGCTGACCCGGGCCGGCCCCGGGGCCGTGTACTGGCGCGACATCCTGCCCGCGCTGCTCGTGCTCGGAATGGGCCTGGTGGCCTTCGTCGCGCCGCTGACCGCGACCGTGCTCGCGGCGGTGGACGTCGACCGCGCGGGTCTGGCCAGCGGCGTCAACAACGCCATCGCCCGGGCCGGGGGCCTGGTCGCCGTGGCGGCGCTGCCGCTGGTCGCGGGCTTCGGCCCGGAGTCCTACCGGTCGGCGACCCAGTTCGACGAGGCGTTCCGGCGGGCCATGCCGATCTGCGCCGGCGTCATGGTGCTCGCGGCCCTGATCGCCTGGCTGACCATCCGCCCGGCACCCCGCAGGGCACCGGAGGAGGGGCCCAGGTGCGAGCCCGAGTGCCGGGTCCACTGCGGATTCGCATCCCCTCCGCTGGACCCCGGCGACGTGGCGCCCCCACGCCGTTGACCTGGAGCGCAATGCCTCCGAGGGGCCCGCGGGGAGCCGGAGCTCTCCGGGCCAGGCAGACTTGACCCATGTCGCTTCACGAAAACCTCCTCGGGGGCCCGCCCCCGACGCACCTGCCCGACGACCCGGGGCCGCGCGAGCTGCTCGCCTCGGGCACCGAACCGGTCGACGTCGCGGCGAAGTACCCCGCTTCCTCGCTCGCCTGGGCGAGGCTTGCGGACGATGCGTTCGAGCGGGGCCGGTTCGTCGAGAGTTACGCCTACGCCCGTACCGGCTACCACCGGGGCCTGGACGCCCTCCGCCGCAACGGCTGGAAGGGCCACGGGCCGGTGCCGTTCGAGCACGAGCCGAACCGGGGCTTCCTGCGGGCCCTGCACGCGCTGGCCCGCGCCGCCCGGTCCATCGGCGAGCAGGAGGAGTACGAACGCTGTTCGGCCTTCCTGCGCGAGTCCTCCCCGACCGCGGCCGACACCCTCGGCTAGAGGCCTGTCCGAGCAGCCCCCCGGCCTTCGGCGTGGGGCCCCGGAGGACGGCTCTCCGCCGTGCAGCCCGGGGAATCTCCCGGCCGGAGGCCGGGGGAGCACCGGACGACCGGAGCCCGCCTCACGGCGGCCGGTGCCGTGCGAGACACAGATCCCGGCCCTCCCCGCGTCCCGTCGCCCGCCCCGCGCGCGGCGGGACCGGCCGACCAGGAGCCCGCCTGCATCGCGCAGGCGGGCTCTTGCCGTCGGGGCGGGCTCCACGGATGATGCGACCAGGAGCGTGCCGAGGATCTTCGGGGCGCTCCAGGGCCCGGCGATCCGGGCCCGAGAGGGGACCGGAGCTCCTTGGCCCGACCGGGCCGGGGCGGACCGCTACCCGGAGGAACGCAGTACGAGGAGCACCTGATGTCGCACCCCTCCGCATCCGAGCCGGGGTCCCAGGACCTCGAGCCCGACGTCAGCATCGGCAGCGAGGGCACGACCCCCTACGAGGACTACGTTCACGCGTCCGTCCTCACCCATCTGCAGAAGCCGCTCTCCGACGATCCGGGCGAGATGGTGTTCCTGGTGACCACTCAGATCATGGAGCTGTGGTTCACCGTGATCGTCCACGAGTGGCAGACCGCCGCGCAGGCCCTGCGCCGGGACGACCTCCCGAGCGCCATGGCCGCGCTGCGCCGCAGCCGGTGGGAGCTGGAGTCGCTGAACGCGTCCTGGAAGCCCCTGGCCCATCTCACCCCGGCCCAGTTCAACGCCTACCGCAGCGCACTCGGCGAGGGCTCGGGGTTCCAGTCCGCGATGTACCGCCGCATGGAGTTCCTGCTCGGCGAGAAGTCGGCGTCGATGCTCGTCCCGCACCGGGGCGCACCGCGTGAGTACGCCGAACTCGAGCAGGCCTTGAACGAGCCGAGCCTGTACGACGAAGTGCTGCGGCTGCTGGCCCGCCGCGGGCTCCCCGTCCCGGCATCGGTACTGGACCGTGACCCGACCGCGCGCCACGAGCCGGACCCGGGGGTCGAGGCCGTCTGGCAGCAGGTGTACGCGGGCGACCAGGAGAGCGAACTGGTGCGTCTGGGCGAGGAGTTGACGGAGGTGGCGGAGCTGGTGTGGCGATGGCGCAACGACCATCTGGTGGCCACCCGGCGGGCGATGGGCGCCAAGCCCGGCACCGGCGGGTCCGCCGGGGTCGCCTGGTTGGAGAAGCGCGCGGCGAAGAACGTCTTCCCCGAGCTGTGGACGGCGCGCAGCCATGTCTGAGGCGCTCGCGGCGAAGGCCGCACGGCTCGATGCCGAGGACGAACTGGCCAAGCTGCGCGACCGGTTCGCGCTGGAGACTCCGTCGGAGGGGAACGCCGCCGTCTACCTCGACGGCAACTCGCTCGGGGCGCTGCCGCGCAACGTCCCGGAGCGGCTGGCCGAGGTGGTGGCCCACGAGTGGGGCCGGATGCGGATCCGCTCCTGGGAGGAGAGCGGCTGGTGGACGGCGCCGGAGCGGGTCGGCGACCGCATCGCGCCGCTGATCGGTGCGGGACCCGGCCGGGTGGTGGCCGGTGACTCGACGAGCGTGAACGTGTTCAAGGCGGTCGTCGGCGCCGTGCGGTTGTCCGGCGGGCCGGAGCAGGACCGCGACGAGGTGCTCGTCGACGCGACCACGTTCCCGACGGACGGTTACATCGCCGGGTCCGCCGCCCGGATGACGGGCTGCCGGGTCCGGGCGGTCGAGCCGGCCGCGCTCGGGGAGGCGCTCGGCGGCCGGACGGCAGCCGTCCTCGTCAACCACGTCGACTACCGCACCGGGCGTCTGTACGACCTGCCCGGCATCACGGCCGCGGCGCACGCGGCGGGGGCACCGATCGTGTGGGACCTCTGCCACAGTGCGGGCGCCCTGCCGGTCGGACTGGACGAGCACCGCGTCGAGTTCGCGGTGGGCTGCACCTACAAGTACCTCAACGGCGGCCCGGGGGCGCCCGCTTACCTGTACGTCCGCGAGGACGTCCAGCCGGCCTTCGACTCCCCACTGCCCGGCTGGAACTCGCACGCGGACCCGTTCGGCATGACGTCCGGCTACACCCCGGCGGACGGTGCGGTGCGCGGCCGCGTCGGCACGCCGGACATCCTGTCGATGCTGGCGCTCGAGGCCGCCCTCGAGGTGTGGGACGGCGTGGACATAGGCGCGGTGCGGGCCAAGAGCCTGGCGCTCACGGACTTCTTCCTGGAGTGCGTGGACGCGTATGTGCCCGGGGGGCGTCTCTCCTGTGCCACACCGGCGGCGCACGCGGAGCGCGGCAGCCAGATCGCGCTGCGCTGCGACGACGCGGGCGAGGTGATGCGCGGCCTGGTGGCCCGCGGCGTCGTGGGCGACTTCCGCCCGCCGGACGTGCTGCGATTCGGGTTCACCCCGCTGTACACGGGGTTCGCCGACACCGAGCGGGCCGCGCGCGTGCTGGCCGACGTGCTCGCCGGCGTGCCGGTCGCGCGGTGACGGGCGGGTGCGGGCCGGTGCCGGGGGCGCCGGAGCCGTCCGCGAGTGCCGGGCCGGCTGTCGCCGGGGCGCTGCCCGCGGCGGACCTCGCCACGGCGCGTGCCGAGGAGGCCGCGCTGCTCGAACTCGCGCCCCGGCCGCCTCAGCGGTCGGCGGGGTACGGCCCGCACCCGTCCCAGGTGATCGACTGGTTCCTGCCGGACGGTGATCCCAGGGCCCGGGTGACGGTGCTGCACGGCGGGTTCTGGCGCGAGGCGTACGACCGTGCGCATCTGTCCCCGTTCGCGGCCGCGCTGGCCGAGCGGGGCGTCGCGGTCGCGCTCGCCGAGTACCGGCGGGTGGGCGGGGGCGGCGGCTGGCCGGAGACGTTCGAGGACGTGCGGGCGGTGCTGTCCTCGGCGTGGCCGGACCGCGGGCCCGCGGTGCTGTTCGGGCACTCGGCGGGCGGTCACCTCGCGCTCTGGGCGGCGGCGGGCGGTCGCGTTCCGGCGCCCGGGCCGGGCCGGGACACCCCGCAGGCGGATCAGCTCCCGGGCCCCGGGAGCGCCGGGGGCGCGGGCCCGGCGCGCGTGGTGGCGCTGGCCCCCGTCGCCGATCTGGCCGGGGCCCACCGACTCGGCCTGAGCGGGGGCGCGGTGGCCGGACTGCTCGGCGGCGCGGACCGGGTCGAGGGCCTGCTGCCGTGGACGGACCCGGCGCGGCTGCCGCCCCCGGACGTCCCGACGGTGATCCTGCACGGCGCCGCCGACGCCGACGTTCCCGTCGGGATCTCCCGCCGGTACGCGGCGGCGGTCCGGGAGCGGGGCGGCACGGTCGAACTGCGGGAGCTGCCTGGGCGCGGCCACTACGCGCCGCTCATCCCCGGCACCGAGGAGTTCGAGCTGCTGCACGGCCTGCTGGCGGGTGGAGGGAGTCGCCCCTGAGCCGGTCGATCCCCCGCGCCAGAACCAGGACGGGGTATGGGATATCATCTGCGGTGTATGGTTCAGAGTATGGCGACGAAGAAGATCACGATCACCATCCCTGAAGAGCTGCTGGAGGAGATCCGCGCTGACGCTGCGGAACGCGGGGTCTCCGCATACGTGGCCGAGGCATTGTGGGCCAAACGGGACCGGGACCGCTTGGTGGAGCTGGTGGACTGGTTGCAGGAAGAACACGGCCCGGTGACGGACGCCGAGCGCGCGGCAGCGCTTGCCGAGTTGGACTCGATCGACGCCGAGCACCGGAACCGTCGTGGTGGTGGTTCGGGAGCCGTTGCGTGACGCGGAAGAAGCGAAAGGCGGCGGCCAGGCCACTGCGGGTCTTCGTGCTTGACTGCGAGGCGCTCGCCCGAGCCGTGCGGGGTGATCGGAGGATGATCGCCCTGCTCGATCTCGCCGCGCGGGGCGAAGCAGAAGTCATCACGTCCCCCCTCACGCTGGTCGAGGCACACGACGGCCGGACCACGGAGAGCCGGTGGGACTGGATTCTGTCCCGCGTGCAGGTCGCTGTCGTCGGCAAGGAAGAGGCCCGTCAGGCGCGAAAACTCCTCGCAGGTGCTGGTCTGCACGGGCACAAGCACGCGATCGATGCGCTGTTGGCCGTCGTGGCTGTGAGGCAGCCGGGACAGGTCACGGTCCTCACCTCGGACATCGACGACCTCGAGGCCCTGCTGCCCGGGACGGTGCTGGTCAGGAAGGTGTGACCCCTCCGAACCGAGCGCCCCGGGCGGACGTGCGGCCCCCTCCTCCGTACGTCCGCCCGGGGCGGCTCAGCCCAGGTCGCGCCGGCGGAGCCCCGCCGCACCCACCGCCGTCAGAGCCGCGGCGAGGAGTCCGAGCACGATCAGGGGCAGAGCCGTCGGGTCCTCGGCCGGCACCTTCGGAAGGTGACTGAACGGCGAGAGGTCCAGCACCGGTCGGGGCAGGTCCAGCACCGGCCCGTACAGCCCCACCAGCAGGAAGAACCCGAGCAGGCCCCACGCCGCACCGGCCGCCCTCGGCACCACGCCGTGCAGCACGAACGCGGTGGCCCCGGTGAACCACACGGCCGGCGCGAGCACCAGTGCCGCGCCCGTCATCCGCGACGCCTGCCCCGGCAGGTCGCCACCGGTGGCGCCGTGTCCGAGCCCGAGTGACAGACCGGCGACGAGCAGCAGAGCCAGGCCGCCGAGCCCCGCGGGGACGAGATGGCTCGCGGCCCACCGCAGCCGCGACACCGCACCGGCGAGCACGGGTTCGGCGCGGCCCGACGTCTCCTCGCCGTGCAGCCGCAGCACGGACTGCACGGTGTACACCGAGGCGAGCATCGCCAACAGGGAGACCATGGAGGCCAGATAGGTGTCGGTCAGCTGCTGCGCGCCGCCGATCCGGCGGAAGACGTCGGCGAGTCGTGCGTTGTCGCGGATCAGGTCGGCCACCCCGTCGGCGAGGCTGCCGAAGGCGAGGCCGGCCACGGCGAATCCGGCTGCCCAGCCGTACAGCGATCCGCGCTGGAGCCGCCAGGCGAGGCCGAACGGCCCGGACAGGCGCCGGGAGGCGGTGGCCGGTCCGGGCCGGGATGCCAGTAGCCCGGCGTCCAGGTCGCGGCGGGCGACGAGGGCATGGGCCACGGCGGTCAGGGCCGAGGCGGCGCCGAGGAGGAGCGGCACCACCCACCAGCGCTCGTCTGCGAACGGCCGCAGCTGCTCGGTCCAGCCGAGCGGAGAGGCCCACACCAGCCACGACGGTCCGCCGTCCTGGGCGCTGTCGCCGGCGGCCCGCAGCAGGAAGGCCAGGCCGAGCACCGTCCCGGCCAGTGAGCGCGCCGCCCGTCCGGTCTCGGCGAGTTGGGCGGTGACCCCGGCCAGCGACGCGAAGACGACCGTGCTGAGGGTGAACGCGAGTCCGAGCGCGAACGAGCCGGCCACGCCCTCGCCCTGGGCGCACAACCCCACGGCGACCAGGAGGCCGAGGGCGATACCGGCGCCCGACGCGGTGAGCAGCGCGGCGGTCAGCGGGGCGCGGCGGCCCACGGCGGCGGCGCCGACGAGTTCCAGCCGTCCCGCCTCCTCCTCGTCCCGGGTGTGCCGGACGACCAGAAGGATGCCCATCAGTCCCGCGAGGGCGGCGCCGAAGACCCCGAAGCGCCAGGCCGTCAGGCCGCCGGTCGTCGAGGCGTCGAACACCGGTCCGTAGAGGGCGCGCAGCGAACCGTTGCCCGCCATGCTGCGCGCCAGACCGATGCGGGAGGCCGGGGTGTCGTAGAGGGCGGCGATGGACGAGGCGCCGCCGACGGTCATCAGGCCGAGGCCCAGGACCCAGGCCGGCACCATCAACCGGTCCCGGCGCAGTGCGAGGCGGGCCAGGGGGAGCGTGCCCGCCAGGGGGCCGGTCGCCGCCGGCCGGGCGGTGAGAGCGGTCATCGGGACACTACCTCGCCCAGGTCGTTCCGGTAGTGGCGCAGGAACAGCTCCTCGAGGGTCGGTGGGGTGCTGGTCAGGCTGCGTACCCCGGCTTCGGTGAGTCGTTGCAGCACAGGACCGAGGCTGTCGCTGTCGACCTGGAGCCGTACCCGGTTGCCGGTGGTCTCGAGGTCGTGGACCCCGGGGAGCCGGTCGAGCCCGTCGGGGCCGGCGCCGAGTTCGGCGGTGACGGAGGTCCGGGTCAGGTGGCGCAGCTCGGCGAGTGTCCCGGTCTCCACGGTGCGGCCCTTGCGGATGATCGTCACCCGGTCGCACAGCGCCTCGACCTCGCTGAGGATGTGGCTGGAGAGCAGGACCGTGCGGCCGCGGGACCGCTCCTCGGTGACACAGCTGCGGAAGACCTCCTCCATGAGGGGGTCGAGCCCGGCGGTGGGTTCGTCGAGGATCAGCAGTTCGGCGTCCGAGGCGAGGGCCGCGACGAGGGCGACCTTCTGGCGGTTGCCCTTCGAGTAGGCGCGGCCCTTCTTCGTGGGGTCGAGTTCGAAGCGTTCCAGCAGGTCGTCCCGGCGCCGCGGGTTCAGTCCGCCGCGCAGCCTGCCGAGGAGGTCGATGACCTCGCCGCCGGTCAGGTTGCGCCAGAGGGTGACGTCGCCGGGGACGTACGCCAGCCGCCGGTGCAGCGGTACCGCGTCGCGCCAGGGGTCGCCGCCGAGCAGCCGGGCCGATCCGCCGTCGGCGCGCAGCAGACCGAGCAGGATCCGGATGGTGGTGGACTTGCCCGAACCGTTGGGGCCGAGGAAGCCGTGGACCTCGCCGGTGCCGACCTCGAGGTCGAGACCGTCCAGGGCGTGGGTACGGCCGAAGGACTTGTGGAGGCCGGACACAGCGATGGCCGTGCCGGCCGTGGTTGCCGTTGTCATGTTTTGGAAAGTACGCTTCTTTCAGAAATTTGTGAAGTTAAGGAAGTGTATAAACTCGCCATTTGCGGATCGGGAGCCGGAGCAAGGGAGTTGATCAGGACGATGACCGAGGGCGCACAGGCCGCAGGAGGGCGCGACGCCGCGGCCGTGGACCGCTTCGTGGAGCGGTTCGCCGCCGAGCTGACCGAGGCCGGCATGCAGCGCATGGCGTCCCGCGTCTTCGCCGCGCTGCTCGCCTCCGACACGGGCTCGCTCAACGCCGCCGAGCTCGCCGAGCGGCTGCAGATCAGCCCCGCGGCGGTCTCGGGTGCGATCCGCTATCTCTCCCAGGTGAGCATGGTCGGCCGGGAGCGCGAGCCGGGGTCCCGGCGCGAGCGGTACCGGCTGCACAGCGAGCTCTGGTACGAGACCTTCACCCGCCGCGACCAGGTCCTCATCCGCTGGCAGCAGACCCTCCGCGAGGGCGCGGACAGCCTCGGCCCGGGCACTCCGGCGGCGCAGCGCATCTCCGAGACGGCCGAGTTCTTCGCCTTCCTGCATGCCGAGATGACGCAGATCATGGACCGCTGGCGGGCGCACAAGGCCGACCGGGCGGCGGAGCAAGCGACGGAAACGGTCGGCGACCCGGAGCGGTAACGGGCCGGACAACCGGAGCAGCCACCCGACCGCGGCCCGTCGTAGCCGGGGCTCCGCGCCGAGCCCGCTGCCGCATCCTGCGCCGGACGTGCCTCAGCCCCGGGGCAGCGTCAGCCGGCAGGCCCCCGGCTGCACGGTCCAGGTCCGGGTGCGCACCGGGCCGCCGACGAGCGCGTCCGCGCGGTAGCGGAAGTCTGCCCCCGACACGGTCACCCTCCGGGCGAGAGTCCTCACCCCGCTCGCGCCCTCGCCGCTCTCCCGGACGACGACCTCCGCGAATCCGCCGTCGGCCGAGACCCGTACCTGCTGCACCGGCCGGTCCAGGTCGGCGAGCACCACCCCGTCCGCCTCGACGCGCAGCCGGTGCCCGGGGTGCGCCTCGTCACCGAGGATCTGCGGCGGAGCGTCCGCCCGGCCGGAGGGCTTGCCGACCGTGAGGGAACGCATCAGCGACCTGTAGCAGTCCCACACCCCGAGCGGACCGTGCCCCTGAGAGTCCGCGCCCCTCGAAGAGGCGGGGATCCGCAGGTCCCCCAGAACGACCCCGTCGCTCTCGTCGACCAGCAGGTCGATGCGCTGCTCGGTCCCGTCCAGCACCGCGCGGGACGCGTCCACCGTGTCCGTCGGCACTCCCAGCCCGCGGGCCACCGACACCGACGCCGCGTCCGCCCCGACCGGAACCATCGACAGCACCGCGTCGGCCAGCGCCCGCTCCCGGTACAGCAGGTTCACGACCCGCAGGAAGGCGGAATCGTCGCCCACCACCACCGGGCGCCGCCGGCCTCTTCGGCCCACGGCCCGTGCGAGGTCCCGCGCGTTCTCGGGAAGACAGATTTTCGCGGAAGCGCCCGCGCACAGGACATCCTTCGCGATGCGTACGGACTCGCCGTCCGTCCGGCGGGCGTTGGGGTCGATGACCACGAGCAGGGGGCTCTCCCGGACGGGGTCCGCGGGAGGATGCCCATGACGCTGTGCCGACACCTCGGTCCTTCCTCAGGTAATCTCTCGGTGCAAGAGCCCCTGCCGTTGTTGCGCCAGGGGCTTCGTCTATCCGGGGCACCGGTCGACGGCTCTGGTGGCGGGACGTGCCGAGGCACCGCCCGCCGGATCGCCGCCGCGCACGTTGGACATGCCCCGCCCGGAAGGGGTGTACGCCTGTGCCCGCACTTGTGCTGCTCGGTGCTCAGTGGGGTGACGAAGGCAAGGGAAAGGCCACCGACCTGCTCGGTGGCTCCGTGGACTACGTGGTGCGTTACCAGGGCGGCAACAACGCCGGCCACACGGTCGTCGTCGGCGACCAGAAATACGCGCTGCACCTCCTGCCTTCCGGGATTCTCTCGCCGGGGTGCACCCCGGTCATCGGCAACGGTGTCGTCGTCGACCCGGCGGTCCTGCTCTCCGAGCTGAGCGGACTGAACGCGCGCGGCGTCGACACGTCCAAGCTGCTGGTCAGCGGTAACGCGCACCTGATCACGCCCTACCACACGACCGTCGACAAGGTGACGGAACGCTTCCTCGGGAAGCGGAAGATCGGCACCACCGGCCGCGGCATCGGCCCGGCCTACGCGGACAAGATCAACCGCGTCGGCATCCGGGTCCAGGACCTCTTCGACGAGTCCATCCTGCGCCAGAAGGTCGAGGCCGCCCTCGACATGAAGAACCAGCTGCTGGCCAAGCTCTACAACCGCCGTGCCATCGAGGTCGAGCAGGTCGTCGGGGAGCTGCTGGGCTACGCGGACGAGATCCGGGGCTACGTCGCCGACACCACCCTGATCCTCAACAACGCCGTCGACGAGGGCAAGGTCGTCCTCTTCGAGGGTGGTCAGGGCACACTGCTCGACGTGGACCACGGGACGTACCCGTTCGTCACCTCGTCGAACCCGACCGCGGGCGGTGCCTGCACCGGTGCCGGCGTGGGCCCGACGAAGATCAACCGCGTCATCGGCATCCTCAAGGCGTACACGACCCGCGTCGGCGCCGGCCCGTTCCCGACCGAGCTGTTCGACGAGGACGGCGATGCGCTGCGCACCATCGGCGGCGAGCGCGGTGTGACCACCGGCCGGGACCGTCGCTGCGGCTGGTTCGACGCGGTCATCGCCCGCTACGCGACCCGGGTCAACGGCCTCACCGACTTCTTCCTGACGAAGCTCGACGTGCTGACCGGCTGGGAGCGGATCCCGGTGTGTGTGGCGTACGAGATCGACGGCAAGCGGGTCGAGGAACTCCCCTACAGCCAGACCGACTTCCACCACGCGAAGCCGGTGTACGAGATGTTGCCGGGCTGGTCCGAGGACATCACCCGGGCCAAGACGTTCGCCGACCTGCCGAAGAACGCGCAGGGCTACGTGAAGGCGCTCGAGGAGATGTCGGGCGCCCCGATCTCCGCGATCGGCGTCGGCCCCGGCCGCGACGAGACCATCGAGATCAACTCGTTCCTGTAGGGCCCCGGGCCGATGCACGGCCCGACGGTGCCCCCCCATCCCGCCCCCGGCGAGCTCTGCCCGCCGGGGGCGCGGGCGTTCGCGACCAGGGTGAGCGGACCCGCCGACCCGACAGGATGCCGGGCCACGTGGCCGAAGCCATACAGGGTGGCGGTGTCGGCGCCGTGCCGCCGGTATCTACGCTGACCCGCATGACCGTTCACGCAGACCCCCAGGCCGGACAGGCAGTCAAGGCCGCCGACCGCGCCCATGTCTTCCACTCCTGGTCCGCGCAGGGCCTCATCGACCCGCTCGCCGTCGCCGGCGCCGAGGGCTCGTACTTCTGGGACTACGACGGCAACCGCTACCTCGACTTCTCCTCCCAGCTGGTCAACACCAACATCGGTCACCAGCACCCGAAGGTCGTCGCCGCCATCCAGGAGCAGGCGGGCAGGCTGTGCACCATCGCCCCGGGCTTCGCCGTGGACGTCCGCGCCGAGGCCGCGCGGCTGGTCGCCGAGCGCACCCCCGGCGACCTCGACAAGATCTTTTTCACCAACGGCGGCGCCGAGGCTGTGGAGAACGCGGTCCGGATGGCCCGCCTCCACACCGGCCGCCCCAAGGTGATGTCCGCCTACCGCTCGTACCACGGCGCCACCTCGACGGCGATCAACCTGACCGGCGACCCGCGCCGCTGGGCGTCCGACAGCGCGGCCGCCGGTGTCGTGCACTTCTGGGGCCCGTTCCTGTACCGCTCCAGCTTCCACGCCGAGACCGAGGCCCAGGAGTGCGAGCGCGCCCTGGCCCACCTCGAGCAGACCATCGCCTTCGAGGGCCCGCAGACCATCGCGGCGATCATCCTCGAGACGATCGTCGGTACCGCCGGCGTGCTCGTCCCGCCGCCCGGCTACCTCGCCGGCGTCCGTGAGATCTGCGACAAGTACGGCATCGTCTTCATCCTGGACGAGGTCATGGCGGGCTTCGGCCGCACCGGAACCTGGTTCGCCGCCGACCTGTTCGACGTCACCCCCGACCTGCTGACCTTCGCCAAGGGCGTCAACTCGGGGTACGTCCCGCTCGGCGGCGTCGCCATCTCCGCGAAGATCGCCGCGGACTTCGAGACCAAGCCCTACCCCGGCGGTCTCACCTACTCCGGGCACCCGCTGGCCTGTGCCTCCGCTGTCGCGACGATCAACGCGATGGCCGAGGAGGGCATCGTCGAGAACGCCGCACGCATCGGTGAGGACGTGCTCGGCCCCGGCCTGCGGGACCTGGCCGAACGTCACCCGTCGGTCGGCGAGGTGCGTGGCATGGGCGTGTTCTGGGCGCTCGACCTCGTGAGGAACAAGGAGACGCGCGAGCCGCTGGTGCCGTACAACGCCGCGGGCGAAGCGAACGCCCCGATGGCCGAGTTCGCGGCCGCCTGCAAGAAGCGGGGCCTGTGGCCGTTCGTGAACATGAACCGCACCCACGTCGTGCCGGCCTGCACCATCGGCGAGGCCGAGGCGAAGGACGGGCTCGCCGCGCTCGACGCCGCGCTCGCCGTCGCCGACGCGCACTGCGCGTAGCAGTCCGCACCGGTCCGGCACCCCACCGGCCGCGCGCCGCGGGACCTCCCGCGGCGCGCGGCCGCGTGCGAAACCCCGCACCGACGAGTCCGCGACCGGCGTTCCTCGCATATCGTGATGCGACGGTCGGTGTCCGCGCCGGCCCGACACCGCGAAGGAGACCGCCGACCATGCCCCGCAGCGGAGCTGTCACCCGCAACACCCTG
The DNA here is from genome assembly GCF_023703325.1 of Streptomyces meridianus. Classification (GTDB taxonomy): domain Bacteria; phylum Actinomycetota; class Actinomycetes; order Streptomycetales; family Streptomycetaceae; genus Streptomyces; species Streptomyces meridianus. The sequence continues at coordinate 101,918 of NZ_JAMQGM010000021.1, read as the reverse complement.
CGGCAGCAGATCGCCGACGCGCTCCGCGACGAAGTGCTCGCCGGGCGCCTCCCGGTGGGCCGGCACGTGGCGGTCAAGGAGATCGCCGAGCAGTACGGAGTCTCCGCCACCCCTGTCCGCGAGGCGCTCGTCGACCTCTCCGCCCAGGGCCTCGTCGACATGGAGCACCACCGCGGCTTCCAGGTGCACCGGTTCACCCCGCAGGACTTCCGCGGCATGGTCGCCGCCCGGACTCTGATCATCGACGGCATCTTCCGGCAGATCGCCGACCGGGTCGACGACTCCGTGCCGGAGAAGTTCCTGACCTCGCTGCGCCGCCGTGCGGACGAGGCCCGGCGCGCCTCCCTGGCAGGCGACCTCGACATACTCATCGGCTACGACCTGCGGTTCTGGCGCGAGTTGAGCTGGCTCGCCGCCAACCCGTACATCAGCGACCTGCTGGACCGGCTCCGGGTCCAGTGCTGGGTCTTCTCCGTGCCGTACCTGCGCCGCGAGACCGATCTCCAGGGTGCTCTGTGGGCCCGTCACCGCGACCTCGCGGACGCCGTCGCCGCCCGTGACGTCCCGGCCGCGCAGGAGCTCGTCGACGACTACAACCGGCACACCCTGGAACTCGTCGGCAGGCTCTGCGGAGGCACGGCGGACTGACCCGCTGCGGGCCCCGCTTCGCGGCGACCGCACCGGAGTCCGCGCGACGACTCCCATCGGCTCGCTTCGCGCAGCGTGCCCGGAGCACTACGCTGACCCGGCTGCCCGCATGAACCCGACCGAGAGCGAGGCCCCGTGGCGTGCGACCTGTGGCTGGTTCCCCTCGTCGATGTGCTGTGCCACAGCTCCGACAACCCCTTCGCCGAAGAGATCGCGAGCTACGACAAGGCCCTGGCGGAGGCGGGACTGCCGCGCGTGCCCGTCTACGCCTACATGCCGGGACTGTCCGGTGAGGTCGCCCCCGTGGCCGGCTTCGACTACGACGCGCTGCACTTCCTGCGCCGCGCCTACCTGTTGCACATCAGCGGGCTGGAGGTGACACCGGTCGACGAACTCGGTAGCGACTACGAGCAGTTGCTGGAAATGTTCGGGACGGCGGCCCGGCAGTCGCACCTCGTCTGGCACTACGACCACGCGGGCGCGTACATCCCGCTGGACTTCCCGCACCCGGTTGCCTCGGACGAACTCCTCGAGGGAGGCGGGCCGCTGGGCTCCAGTCACGGGCTGCTGCGGGAACTCGAGACGGTCGCCCCGGTGATCGGCATCGACCACCTCAACCCGCCCGCCGCCCCGGCCCCTCCGGGCCGGCCGACCGCCCTGGACGAGCGCGCGGTCCCGCCGTCCCACGAGGACGGCCCGTACGCCCGGGAGCGTCACGTGTGGCTCGGCCTGCACGCCGCGGTGACGCGCAGCCTCGGCCAGGGCTCGATGATCGTCTTCAGCTGAGCCAGGACCCGCCGGCGTACGCTCAGCCCGGCGGGTGGTCGTCGCGGTGGTCGGCGCGGTGGTCGGCGCGCCGATCAGCGCGGCGGTTCCGGCGGGCGCTGACGCGGCATGCTCGGCCGGGACGCCGGCGGCAGCAGACGCGACGCCGGCCGGACCGGGCCCGGCCGGGTGCTCCACGGCACCAGCGACTGGGTGCGCAACGGAGCCGGCCCGGATCTGAACTCCACCATCCAGTCGGCGGTTTCGGCGCGCACGAGGTCGGACACGTCCTCGGAGAAGCGGCGCAGCACCGACAGGCACCGCTCTGCCGCCTCGCTGGAGGTGCCCTCCGTCGGCCCCAGCACCTCGCGGATGGACTCCGACGCCCAGTCGAACCGCAGGGCCTCCAGGCGCCGTTGGACCGCCTGGGCCGTCGCCATGTCCCGCATCCAGCCCGACGTCAGTCCGCAGTACCGGTCCAGGCCCAGACAGGCGGCGGCGCCCAGCAGCGCCAGATAGCCCCATGCCGTGCCGCTGTCCAGAACCCCGGTCAGGTCGAGCAGCGGCAACCCCGCCCCCGTGGTCGCGGTGAGCGCCGCGCCGATCCGCAGGGCGCGGGCCCCGCGGCGCTTCCACAACCGGTCGCGGAGGTACCAGTCGACGGTGTCCAGCGCACGGGACTCGACCCAGTGGCAGATCTCCTCGAGGCGCTCCGCGGGCTCGCCCCAGTCGCCGACCGGGAAGGCCCGGCCGGTCAGATCCCGCTGCCGTCCCCCGTGCTCCTCCCGAGGCGGCCCCTCGGGCTGCATCTCCGGTTGGCTCACCCGGTGCTCCCTCTGCGGTACGTGCGTGTGCGCGCCCACGTCTGATGCGCGGCCCCTTTCCTACCGCCGAACGGCCGCGCGCGGGGGCCGGATCGAGGCCATTCCGCCCGGAAGTGGCCTCCGATCAGGTATTAAGACCATCTCTGTCTCACTCGAAAGAGTGACCGGCGGCGCGGTTCCCGCCGCTCCCGGAGGCAGCTGAGGGCGGGGGCGGGGAGCGGAGCCGGCGCGCCCGGCCACTACCCTGAACCGGGTGAAGGTCCTTGTCATCGGCGGCGGCGCCCGCGAACACGCCCTGTGCCGCTCTCTCTCGACCGACCCCGACGTCAGCGAGGTCCACTGCGCGCCCGGCAACGCCGGTGTCGCCGCCCTGGCCGAGCTGCACGAGGTCGACGCCCTCGACGGCGCGGCCGTCGCCGACCTGGCCGCCGGCCTCGGCGCAGACCTGGTGGTCGTCGGCCCGGAGGCCCCGCTCGTGGCGGGCGTCGCCGACGCCGTACGGGCCCGCGGGATCGCCTGCTTCGGCCCCAGCGGCGAGGCGGCGCAACTGGAGGGCTCCAAGGCCTTCGCCAAGGACGTCATGGCCGAGGCCAACGTGCCCACGGCCCGCAGCTACGTCTGCACCTCCCCGGCCGAGGTGGACGCCGCGCTCGGCGCGTTCGGCGCCCCGTACGTCGTCAAGGACGACGGCCTCGCCGCGGGCAAGGGCGTCGTGGTCACCGACGACATCGAGGCCGCCCGCGCGCACGCGCTGGCATGCGACCGCGTCGTCATCGAGGAGTTCCTCGACGGACCCGAGGTCTCCCTGTTCGCGGTCACCGACGGCGAGACCGTCGTCCCGCTCCGTCCGGCCCAGGACTTCAAGCGCGCCCTGGACTCGGACGAGGGGCCCAACACCGGTGGCATGGGCGCCTACTCCCCGCTGCCGTGGGCCGACCCCGAGCTCGTCGACGAGGTCCTCGCGACGGTTCTCCAGCCCACCGTCGACGAGCTGCGCCGCCGCGGCACGCCGTTCTCCGGGCTGCTCTACGCCGGGCTCGCGATCACCTCGCGCGGGATCCGCGTCATCGAGTTCAACGCCCGGTTCGGCGACCCGGAGACCCAGGTCGTCCTGGCCCGGCTGAAGACGCCGCTCGCCGGACTGCTGCACGCCGCGGCCACCGGCAGGCTGGCGGACTTCCCGCGGCTGCGCTGGAGCGACGACGCGGCCGTCACCGTCGTCATCGCCTCGCACAACTACCCGGGCACGCCCCGGACCGGAGATCCGATCGAGGGCCTGCCCGAGGTCGAGGAGCAGGACCGGCACGCGTACGTGCTGCACGCCGGCACCCGGGCCGCGGACGACGGACGGATCCTCAGCGCGGGTGGCCGGGTACTCTCCGTGACCGCGACGGGCCCCGACCTGGCGAAGGCGCGGGAGCGGGCCTACCGGGCCGTCGGCCGGATCCGCCTGGACGGCTCCCACCACCGCACCGACATCGCCGCAGCCGCAGCCGCAGTCGAAGCCGCCTCCTGACGCCCGCCGGCCGGTCGGCGCCGTCCCGACCGCCCCGTGCACTCCCGGTGCACGGGGCGCGGTCGTGCCCGGACCACCGCAGGGCGCGCGTCCGGGGCCGTGCACCCGCCCGGACATGATCGTTCACAGGGCGCAGGGCGAGGCGGGCGGCGAGCACGTAGGCTCGGGCTACCGAGCAAAAACGCCCGACAACATCGAATGCCAGGAGCGAAGTCGTGATTCCCGGTGGTGGTCAGCCGAACATGCAGCAGCTGCTTCAGCAGGCCCAGCAGATGCAACAACAGCTCGCGGAGACCCAGGAGGAGCTGGCCGCGACCCTCGTCGAGGGCTCGGCGGGCGGCGGGCTCGTCAAGGCCACGGTGAACGGGTCCGGTGAGCTCCAGGGCCTGGTCATCGATCCGAAGACGGTGGATCCTGACGACACGGAGACCCTCGCGGACCTGGTCCTCGCGGCCGTCCGGGACGCGAACCATGCCGCGCAGGAGCTCCAGAAGCAGAAGCTGGGCCCGCTCACCGAGGGGCTCGGCGGCATGCCCGGTCTGCCCTTCTGACGCCGTGGGACCCGGATCGGGCGCAACGGTCCCGTTACTGATCCGGACCTTAAGCGCGGTCAACTAGCTTACCCAGCAACAGGAACAGCGCCGGAAGAGCGCGACGAAGGAGAAGACGGCCCGTGTACGAAGGCGTGGTCCAGGACCTCATCGACGAGTTGGGCAGGCTGCCCGGCGTCGGTCCCAAGAGCGCGCAGCGGATCGCCTTCCACGTCCTCCAGGCGGACCCGGCCGACGTCCGCCGCCTCGCGCACGTGCTGACCGAGGTCAAGGCGAAGGTCCGGTTCTGCTCGGTGTGCGGCAACGTCGCCCAGGACGAACAGTGCCGGGTGTGCCAGGACCCGCGCCGCGACCCGGCCGTCATCTGCGTCGTCGAGGAGCCCAAGGACGTCGTCGCCATCGAGCGGACGCGCGAGTTCCGGGGCCGGTACCACGTGCTGGGCGGGGCGATCAGTCCCATCGAGGGCGTCGGGCCGGACGATCTGCGGATCCGGGAACTGCTGGCCAGGCTCGCGGACGGCAGTGTCACCGAGCTGATCCTGGCCACGGATCCGAACCTGGAGGGGGAGGCGACCGCCACCTACCTCGCACGGATGACCAAACCCATGGGACTGAAAGTCACGCGACTTGCCAGCGGGCTCCCAGTGGGGGGAGACCTGGAGTACGCCGACGAGGTCACCCTCGGACGCGCCTTCGAAGGGAGACGACTTCTCGATGTCTGACGCCACGCTGCACGACGCACGCCAGAGTCCGGACGACTTCGCCGTCCAGATCGCCGACCAGATCGACAGCTTCCTGGTGGCGGTGTCCGAGGTCGCCAAGGGGGACGAGCCCGGGAGCGCGATCCCGTTCCTGCTGCTCGAGGTCTCGCAGTTGCTGCTCGCGGGCGGCAGACTGGGGGCGCACGAGGACTTCGTCCCGGACGAGCAGTACGAGCCGGACGCGGGGCCGGAGCCGGACGCCGACGGCATGCGCGAGCGGTTCGCCGCGCTGATGGAGCCGGCGGACGTCTACTCCGAGGTGTTCGACCCGTACGTGCCGCGCAGCGAGCCGGTCGCCTGCCGGATCTCGGACGACCTTGCGGACATCATCACGGACCTGCGGCACGGCATGGCCCACTACCGGGCGGGCCGGGTCAGCGAGGCGCTGTGGTGGTGGCAGTTCTCGTACTTCTCGAACTGGGGGCCGTCCGCGTCGGCCTGCCTGCGGGCCCTCCAGTCCCTGCTGGCGCACATCCGCACCGAGACGCCGCTGGACGAGCTGAACGGTCTCGACACCGACGACGCGCTGGGCCGTGACGACGCGTCGCTGGAGGAGGAGGCGGGCCGTGTGATGGCCGCCGAGATCGCCGCCCCGCTGGGGCTGGGCGCCAAGGCCCGCGCCTGACGGCCGGATCCGGGACCCTTCGCGTACCCGCAGGTCCGACCGCGGGCGTCGGTGTGTCGGTGTCGTCCAGGTGTCAGCGCCCCGAGATCCGGTCTGCGATTCCGGCGATCGGTGAGGTGGTGGTGCGGCCGGCGACCTCGCTGCGGTCGGCGGCCCGGTAGGCCGCGTACATGCCGTGGACGCCGAGCCAGCGCACGGGTTCCGGCTCCCACGCCCTGGACCGGTGGCCGACCCAGGGCAGGTCGGTGAGGGGGGTGTCCTGGCCCAGTACGAGGTCCCGCAGCGTGCGTCCTGCGAGATTGGTGGCGGCCACGCCGTGCCCGACGTAACCGCCGGCCGAGCCCAGCCCGGTGGCCGGGTCGAACGTCACGGAGGCGCACCAGTCGCGCGGTACTGCGAGGACGCCCGACCAGGCGTGGTCGATGCGCGCCCCGGCGGTCGCGGGCAGCAGCCGGGCCAGGGTGTCCCGGAGCGCGCGGACGGTCCGTGTGCTGGTCCTGCCGTCGCGTTCGATGCGCGATCCGTAGCGGTAGGGCACCCCGCGTCCGCCGGCCGCGATCCGCCCGTCGGCGGTGCGCTGGGCGTACAGGTAGGCGTGCGTGCTGTCGCTGAGCAGCTCGTGCCCGGACCAGCCGATGGCCTTCCACACCGCGTCGGACAGCGGTTCGGTGATCACCATGGAGGAGTTCATCGGGAGCCAGGTGCGGTGTTCGCCGTGCAGATCGCTGGTGTAGCCCTCGGTGGCGCGGATGATCCGGTCGGCCCTGACCTCGCCGAACGGGGTCTCGGCGCGGCCGGGCGCGATGCGGGTGACGGGCGTGGACTCGAGGATGGTGACGCCGAGTGCCTGGACCGCGTCGGCCAGGCCCTGGACGAGTTTTGCCGGGTGCACACGGGCGCAGTGCGGGTTGTGGACGCCGCCCAGCGCGCCGGCGATGTCGACCCGCTCCAGCACTTCGGGTGCGGTCAGCCACGCCAGGTCGGTGCTGCCCCAGTGCACGGCGTCCCGGTGCGCGGCGCGCAGCCGGGGGAGCTGGGCCGGGCCGTGGGCGACCGTGAGGTAGCCGCTCTTGACGATGTCGGCCTCGATGCCCTCGGCCCCGGCCACGGCGATGACCTCGTCGACCGTCTCGTTCATGGCCTGCTGGAGGTCCAGGACGGCCTGCCGGCCGTGCCCGCGGGCATAGGTCGCGGCCGATCCGGCGATCTTGGCGCTGAGCCAGCCCGCGTTGCGGCCCGAGGCGCCGAAACCGGCGAAGTCGCGCTCGATGACGGTGATGTCGATGGATGGCTCCGCCTTCTTGAGGTAGTAGGCCGTCCACAGGCCCGTGAAGCCGGCGCCGACGATGCACACGTCGGTCTCGGCGGATCCGTCCAGCGGCGGACGGCGGGCGGGGAAGCCCTCCTGCCGGTACCAGAAGGAAACGCTGCCGTTGACGGTCATGGTGCCTCGTTCGTTCTCGTCGTTGTGCCGTGCCGTGCCGTGCCGTGCCGTGCCGTGCCGGGCCCTGTTCGTGGTCCGTGTCGGAACAGGTGTCGGTAGCCGGGCGGGCCGATCACCCGGGGGCCGCTGCCGCACGCGGGACGCGCGATCCGGTCCGGCAGTCGGAGCGCGCGAACGGCCGGCCGTGGTGAGACCGCCCCGGAGATCTGCTGGAGCGCGGTGATGCTCGGGTCGGCGGCCGTGCCGCGTTCCACCCGGCGCAGGTGGCCAGTCCCGGCCTACCCGGCGACGGGTCCGGAGGGAGGTGGCGGACCCGGCGCATCGAGCGCACTCGCTCTCCGGGCGGGACCTCCTCGTCGCAGATGTCGTGCGCCATGCCCGGCAACGTAGCCCGCCGTGACACGCGGGAACAGTCCCTGACCCGGGAACGCGGAAGCCGTTCCGGGGGCCGCGAGGTCCGGCCGTGGGCACGGCGGAGACGACGGGCAGGGCGGTTTCTTGAGCTCTCCGCCGTCCCCGGCGGCACCTGTCCTCGGGGCAGATGTGTGACCTGCGTAACGTTTCCGTGTGCAATCCGTCGAGTGGGGCAGGGGTTCGTGCTGAGCAGGTGGGCCGTCCGGAGTTCATGGAGTGAACGTTTGTCTCGCCATGTGATATCGCCAGGTCGGATTCCCCCTGCTCGTTAGACTGAGCCGACCGAAGGATCCCGATTTCGGGGTCCGCGGAACAGATTTCGAGGAGCGCACGTGGGCCTTGTCGTGCAGAAGTACGGCGGCTCCTCCGTCGCGGATGCCGAAGGCATCAAGCGCGTCGCCAAGCGGATCGTCGAAGCCAAGAAGAACGGCCACCAGGTCGTCGTCGTGGTTTCTGCGATGGGCGACACGACGGACGAGTTGATCGATCTCGCGGGAGAGGTTTCTCCGATCCCCTCCGGCCGCGAGTTCGACATGCTGCTGACCGCCGGAGAGCGGATCTCGATGGCTTTGCTGGCGATGGCGATCAAGAACCTCGGGCACGAGGCTCAGTCGTTCACCGGCAGCCAGGCGGGTGTCATCACGGACTCGGTCCACAACAAGGCGCGCATCATCGATGTCACGCCGGGCCGGATCAAGAGCTCGGTCGACGAGGGCAACATCGCCATCGTGGCCGGCTTCCAGGGGGTGTCCCACGACAAGAAGGACATCACCACCCTCGGCCGTGGTGGTTCCGACACCACCGCAGTGGCCCTCGCGGCCGCGCTGGACGCCGAGGTCTGCGAGATCTACACCGACGTCGACGGTGTCTTCACCGCTGACCCGCGGGTCGTGAAGAAGGCCCGCAAGATCGACTGGATCTCGTTCGAGGACATGCTGGAGCTGGCCAGCTCCGGTTCCAAGGTGCTGCTGCACCGCTGCGTCGAGTACGCACGCCGATACAACATCCCGATCCACGTCCGGTCGTCGTTCTCCGGCCTCCGGGGCACCTGGGTCAGCAACGAGCCGCAAGGGGACCAGACGATGGAGCAGGCACTCATCTCCGGAGTCGCCCACGACACGTCCGAGGCCAAGGTCACGGTCGTCGGGGTGCCGGACAAGCCGGGCGAGGCGGCGATGCTCTTCCGAGCCATCGCGGACGCCGAGATCAACATCGACATGGTGGTGCAGAACGTGTCCGCCGCCACCACCGGTCTCACCGACATCTCCTTCACGCTGCCGAAGACCGACGGCAAGAAGGCCATCGCGGCGCTGGAGAAGACCAGGGCGAGCGTCGGCTTCGACTCGCTGCGCTACGACGACCAGATCGCGAAGATCTCCCTCGTGGGCGCGGGCATGAAGACCAACCCGGGCGTCACCGCGACGTTCTTCGAGGCGCTCTCCAACGCCGACGTCAACATCGAGCTGATCTCGACCTCCGAGATCCGCATCTCCGTGGTCACCCGGGCCGACGACGTCAACGCCGCGGTCCGCGTCGTCCACACCGCCTTCGGTCTGGACAGCGACAGCGACGAGGCCGTCGTCTACGGAGGGACCGGCCGATGAGTGCCGCTGCGGGCCGCAAGCCCACCCTGGCCGTCGTCGGCGCCACCGGCGCCGTCGGCACCGTCATGCGGGGGATCCTCTCGGAGCGCGCCGACATCTGGGGCGAGATCCGGTTGATCGCCTCACCGCGTTCGGCGGGGCGGAAGCTCACCGTGCGCGGTGAGGAGGTCGAGGTCGTTGCGCTGAGCGAGGAGTCCTTCGAAGGGGTCGACGTCGCGATGTTCGACGTCCCCGACGAGGTCTCGGCGCAGTGGGCTCCGGTCGCAGCGGCCAAGGGCGCCGTCGCGGTCGACAACTCCGGTGCCTTCCGGATGGACCCGGACGTGCCGCTGGTGGTCCCCGAGGTCAATGCGCATGCGGCCCGCAACCGCCCGCGCGGCATCATCTCGAACCCGAACTGCACGACGCTCTCGATGATCGTCGCGCTCGGTGCGCTGCACGCGGAGTTCGGGCTCAGCGAGCTGATCGTCTCCTCGTACCAGGCGGTTTCCGGCTCGGGCAAGGAGGGCGTCGACACCCTTCGCGACCAGGTCGCGAAGGTCGCCGGTACGGATCTGGGCACGCACCCCGGCGACGTGCGGCGCGCGGTCGGTGACCTCGGCCCCTATCCCGCCCCGATCGCCTTCAACGTGGTGCCCTTCGCCGGGTCCCTGAAGGAGGACGGCTGGACCTCCGAAGAGCTGAAGGTGCGCAACGAGTCGCGGAAGATCCTCGGGCTGCCGGACCTGCGGGTCACCGCGACCTGCGTCCGTGTGCCCGTGATCACCACCCACTCGCTGACCGTGCACGCCCGGTTCGAGAACGAGGTCTCGGTGGCCAAGGCCCACGAGATCCTCAGCAGCGCGCCCGGCGTGGTGCTGTGCGACAGCCCGGAGAAGGGTGAGTTCCCGACGCCGGCCGACGTCGTCGGCACCGACCCGACCTGGGTCGGCCGGGTCCGCCGCTCGATGGACGACCCGAACGCGCTGGAGCTGTTCGTGTGCGGTGACAACCTCCGCAAGGGGGCGGCGCTCAACACCGCGCAGATCGCCGAGGTCGTGGCAGCGGAGCTGAACGCCGCTTAGGCACCACAATGCTCCGTTTGTAAAAAACCGTGAAGGTGTTGTGACAAGGTCTGGCGTACAACTCGCTTGATCTGGACCTTCGGTGTGTTCGACTATCACTCCCCGTCCGCTGCAACCGCAGCCGGGCGGGGAGCGTCTTTGGTGCAGCCTCTCGAAGTCGCTTTCGCGAATGGGGTATTGGGGGAGGATTTGATGCACATACCGGCAATCGAGACCTTGTCGAAAGCGGTGGCCCGCACGTACAACCCTGGTGGGGGGAAGCGTGTCCAACAGACGTGGCAGAACTTTTCGGCGTGGCAGTGGCACCCGGGGCCGGCGGAGCGGTCGTCCGCCCGCTCGGCATCCGCAAGACCGGCGGCATGCCGGTGATCGCCCCCATGCCCGCGACCCGTACCCCGGGCATCCCGTCGCAGCGCAGCGCTGACGACAGCATGACGGCCGGCACCACCGTCGATCACCTCACCGAGACCTACCGCGCCCACTACCGCGCCCTGCTGGGTCTGGCCTCCCTCCTCCTGGACGACACGGCGTCCTGCGAGGACGTCGTCCAGGAGGCCTTCATCCGCGTGCACTCGGCGCGCAGCCGGGTCCGCGACCCCGAGAAAACCCTGGCGTACCTTCGCCAGACGGTCGTCAACCTCTCCCGTTCGGCGCTGCGCCGTCGCATCCTCGGGCTGAAGCTGCTCTCCAAGCCGATGCCCGACATGGCGAGCGCCGAGGAGGGGGCCTATGACCAGCTCGAGCGGGACCAACTGATCAGAGCGATGCGGGGATTGCAGCGTCGTCAGCGGGAAGTGCTGGTACTGCGGTACTTCGCAGACATGACGGAAGCACAGGTCGCCGACACCCTGGGCATATCGCTCGGCTCGGTGAAGGCGTACGGATCACGGGGGATCGCGGCGCTGCGCGTCGCCATGGAGGCCCCGGCATGAACGAGCACCATCAGCACCGGGACCGACGGGACCAGCCCGGCGGAACCGGCACCCAAGGACCGTCCGACATGGACGAGGAGATGCTGCGCCGGCTGCTCCACGACGCCATGGAAGACGTCGAACCGACGCCGGGCAGCCTGGAGGAGATCCGCAGAGCGGTTCCGGTCCGCCGGGCGCGCCGTCGCCAGGCCATGGTCGGAGCCGCGGCCGGCGTACTGCTCGTCGGCACGGCCGTCCCCGCGCTGATGCACGTGGCACGCTCCGGCCCGGACACCGGCCGGAGCGCCACCGCCGCGTCCAGCCGGGAAGCCGGTACGGGCACCGAGCCCAGCGGCGGCACCGACGGCACCGGGGCGGACTCCGTCGTACCGACCGCCGCGCCCGGCGAAGGCAGCCCGGCCGGCGCCGGCGAGAAGGACGGCGGGACCGACCCGACGGCCGGGCTTGCCGGTACGGGCATCGACCCGGAGGGCACCATGGCCGCCACCTCGCCGACCTGTACCCGGGCCCAACTCGGGCAGGGTGGGGGCACGGTGGGGCAGCCCGGCCAGGAGGGCAAGGTCTACGGCTCGTTCCGGGTCGTCAACATCTCCGGGAGCGACTGCACGATCGACGGCCGTGGTTCCGTCACGGCCGTCGCCCAGGGGGCCGCCGAGAGCTCCGGAATCTCCGTAGTGGACCACACGACCGGGGACGCGGCCACCGGTCTGCCCGACCCCAGTGCCAACCTCGACCAGCTCATCCTCAAGCCTGGGCAGGCCTACGTCGTGAAGTTCGCGTGGGTCCCCGCAGGTGGTGGGCCGGGCGGTTGCCGGATCCCCGACTCCTCGCCCACTCCGAGCAATTCGAGCGACTCCGCGCCGTCGGAGGCCCCGACCGGCGGGGACGAGCCCGAGTCCACTCCGGCCGGGAGCATTCTGCTCAGCCACACTCCGCAGGCGGGGGAGCCGGTGGAAGGCAGTGTCACCCTTCAGGACGCGTGCGCGGGCACGGTCTACCGGACCGGCGTGCTGGAGTCCTGAGCCTCCCGGACGGCGCCCGGCCGGGCCAGCTAGTGCTGTGACCGGAAAGGTTTGCCGGGTGGCTCGCGGCGTCCGGTGCGGTGCATCGCAAGGCGGAGAATCGTCCTCGTACTGGGCGTACTCGGGCGATGCGACAACGCAGCGAGGCGCCGTACAGGGCGTCGCGAGCCGGTGAACTTTTCCGGCCACAGCACTTGGGGCAGCCGGCCGGACCGCAGGGCGTGCATCGGGTTGCCGGGCGGGGACCCCAGCAGAGGGAGTCGCGCCGGCGGCCCGTACCGTGGGGGTGTGTACCGGTTCCTGCTGACTCCCCGATGGTGGGGGATCAACGTCTTCGCCGTGCTCGCCGTCCCGTTGTGCTTCTTCATGGGCAGCTGGCAGCTCAGCCGTTTCGAGGCACGGATGGATTCCCACCGTGCCGAGGGGAACCGGACCGACCGCGACCGGAGTGCCGTGCCGCTCGACGAGTTGTTGCCCGTCGACCGGAAGACCTCGGGACGGCTCGCGACCGCCACGGGGCGCTACGAGGACCAGTTCCTCGTGCCCGACCGCCGGCTCGACGACCGGCGGGGCTTCTACGTCCTGACCCTGCTGCGCACCGAGGGCGGCAAGGCGCTGCCCGTGGTCCGCGGGTGGCTGCCCGGCGATGCCCGCAGTGATGCCGCACCGCCCCCCCCGTCCGGGAAGGTCACCGTGACCGGAGCAGTGCAGGCATCGGAGAGCCAGGGCGCCGACGGCGTCCGGTCGGGCGGGGGGCTGCCGCGCGGGCAGCTCGGCATGATCAGCGCTGCCTCCCTCGTCAACCTCGTGCCCTACCCGGTGCACGACGCCTGGATCACCCAGATCCGCACCTCCGGGGATCTCCGTGCGGTGCCGCCGAGGGCGCCGAACGGCACCGGACTGGACCTCAAGGCGTTCCAGAACCTCGGCTACACCGGCGAGTGGTTCGTCTTCGCGGGTTTCGTCGTCTTCATGTGGTTCCGCCTCTTCCGGCGTGAGGCCGAGGCCCAGCGGGACCTCGCCCTGGGCCTTCCGGCGCAGGAACCCGGTCACGTCACCGTCAGCGGGCCCCCGGCCCCGAAGGCCGTCACGGAGGCCGCCGACCCGGAGACGGCCCCCGGGGCGACCGCCGCCGACGACACCGCCGTGCGGACGGCCCCCGGGGACTGAGTCAGCCGCCCGCCTCATCCGGCGGGCGCCGCCTGCGGTGCTGCCGTCCCGAGGTGGCGCTGCGCGAACCCGATCTCCAGCCGCACCTGCTTGATCCGCTCCTCCACCACCAGCGAACCGTGCCCCGCGTCGTATCGGTAAACCTCGTGCGGGGCACCGCGCTCCTCCAGCCGCCGCACGTAGTTCTCGATCTGGCGGATCGGACAGCGCGGGTCGTTCACCCCGGCCGAGATGTAGACGGGGGCCCGGACCCGGTCCACGTACGTCAGCGGTGAGGAGGCCGCGAACCGCTCCGGCACCTCCTCCGGGGTGCCGCCGAGCAACGTCCGGTCCATGGCCTTCAGCGCCTCCATCTCGTCGTGATAGGCGGTGACGTAGTCCGCGACCGGCACGGCCGCCAGCCCCAGCGCCCAGGCGTCCGGCTGTGTACCGAGGCCCAGCAGCGTCAGATAGCCGCCCCACGAGCCGCCCGCCAGCACCAGCCGGTCGGGGTCGGCGATGCCCGAATCGACGGCCCACTCGCGCACCGCCGCGATGTCCTCGAGTTCGATGAGGCCCACCCGGTGCTTGAGAGCGTCGGTCCACTCGCGCCCGTAGCCCGTCGAGCCGCGGTAGTTGACCCGGACCACCGCGAAGCCGTGGTCGACCCAGGCCGCCGGACCCGCCGCGAACGCGTCGCTGTCGTGCCAGGTCGGGCCGCCGTGGATCTCGAAGACCGTCGGGAACGGACCGGCCCCCTCGGGCTTCTGCACCAGGGTGTGCACACGCCCGCCCGGGCCTTCGACCCACGCGTCCGTCACGGGCACCGACGCCGGCGCACGGAAACCCGGAGGATCGAGGACCACCCGGCCGGTCGTGGAACGGACCTCGGGTGGCACCGCCGCCGACGACCAGAGGTACTCCACCGATCCGTCCGGCCGCGCGGTCGCGCCGGACACCGTGCCCGGCGGGGTCTCCAGCCGGATCAGCTCTCCCGAGCGCAGGTCGTACCGCCAGAGGTCGCTGCGGGCCTCGTGGCTGTGGACGACCAGCAGGGCGGTCGCCTCGGGAGGCCTCGCCTCCGTCTCCGGCCCGGCCGGTGCCGGAGAACTCGCTCCCGCGGCGGACCCGCTGCGCGGTGCCGGGAACCACTCGGCACTGATGTCGCCCGGCAGGTCGATGGGGAGCGCCGTCTCCTCCTCGGTGACCGGATCCCACAGCATGGGCAGCCACCGGCCGTCGCGCTGGTGGCCGACCAGCAGCCGGGAGTCCCCCGGGGCCGGGGAGAACCCCAGCACGGACAGGCCCAGTTCCTCACTGCCGCCCTTGGTGTCGTCGAGTTCGGCGACCGTCGAACCGTCGGGCCGCACCACCCGCAGCGCCGCGTGCATGGCGTCACCGTGCTCGGTGTGCTCGAGGGCGATCAGCGTGCTGTCCTGCGACAGGTCCCCCACCGCGGCGGACTCGCGGTTCCGGTAGATCTCGACCGGCTCCTCGCCCGGCCGGACGACGTGGATCGTCGATCCGGTTTCGTCGGTGGAACGCCCGACCACCACCGTCCCGTCGCGGCCCAGAGCCAGGCCGGCCGGGTACGAGGCCGCCAGCCCGGGCACCGCCGGGACGTCCTCGCCCCCGGAGAACGGCTGGCGCATCCAGACGCCGAACTCGTCGCCGTCGGTGTCCGCGAACCACCACAGCCACGCGCCGTCCGGGGACAGCACGCCGTCGGTGGTGCCGTTCGGCCGGTCCGTGGCGCGACGCTGCGCGCCGGTGGCCCGGTCCCAGGTGTAGAGCTCGAAGGTCCCGGTGACGTTGGACACGAACAGCGAGCGGTCGGGTGCATCCTCGGCCCACTCCGGCAGGCCGATCCGTGGCGCCCGGAAGCGCTTCTCCCAGGCGGGCTCGGGCGAGGTGGTCCCGGTGATCTCGTCAGTCATGGCCCCATTCTGCGCGGAAGCGGCGACATTCCGCTGGCGAGGGCCCCAGCCTGTGGATAACGTCCGCTCCATGCGCAGACCCACCGGCCCCGACGGCTCCGGCTCCCTCGGCGAGGACGGGGACTCGATCCCGGGATTCGTCGCCGGGGAGGTGGGCGACGTCACCGGCCGGTCCCTGCTCCACCTCACGTGCGGCACCGGGCATGAGGCCCTCGCCTGGGCCCGCCGCGGAGCGGCGCAGGTCGTGGGGGTCGACGCCTCCGAAAGCGCCGTCGACCTGGCCCGCGACCTGGCGGCGGACCTCGGCATGCCGCCGGAGCGGGCCGCGTTCGTCGTCGCGGACGTGTACGACGCTGCGGTGGCCGTCCCCGACCTTTCCTACGACGTGGTCCTCAGCGCCCCCGGGTCCCTGAGCGGGCTGCCCGACGTCGAACGCTGGGCCGAGACGGCCGCCGCGCTCGTGGCGCCCGGCGGGTTCCTCCACCTCGCCGAAGTCCACCCGCTCACAGCGGTGTTGGACGAACCGGTGAGCCCGCCCGGAGCCCCTCCGCCGGAGGATCTTGCCGATGGCGCACAGTGGACCGCCGAAACCCACGGCGCCGAAGTTCTCGGCGCCACAACGGACTTCGACGACGGGCCGCGAGACGGCGGCCCCGGACTCCGTCGGCAGCACTCCGTCGCGGAGGTCGTCTCCGCGGTGGCGGCCGCCGGGCTGCGCATCGACTTCCTGCACGAGCACGACGCCGGCCCATACCGGATCCTCGAATGCCTGCGGCACGACGAGGACGGCTTGTTCCGTCTCCCCCCGGACCGCCCGGCGGTCCCCTGATGTACTCCCTGCGCGCCACACGTACCTGATCCGCGCGGGAGCCGCGGGACGGACGGCGGGCGAGGCTCCGGTGAACGGGAGCCGCCCTCCCGCCGCAAACCGACGGGCCGGGCCCGTTCGACGCTTGTCGGCCGGGGAGTCGCTCCGTCCGCCGATGTTGCGTCACCTAACCTGCCGGGACCGGCATATCGCTACGAAAGGTGAATTTCATGCCGTCTCGACTCAATCCTTACATCAGCTTCAACGGCGACGCCCGGCAGGCCATGGAGTTCTACCGGAGCGTCTTCGGCGGGACTCTGACGATGAACACCTTCGGTGAGTTCGGCGAGAAGGGCGACATCGCGGACAAGATCATGCACAGCATGCTCGAGACCGCCGGCGGCTTCACGCTGATGTGCTCCGACACTCCGCCCGGCATGGAGTACAAGCCGGGCAACAACATCTCCGTGAGCGTGAGCGGGCAGGACGCCGCCGAACTGCGCGGCTACTGGGACAAGCTCGCCGCCGACGGCACGGTCTCGGTCCCGTTGGAGCGGCAGATGTGGGGCGACGTATTCGGCATGTGCACCGACCGCTTCGGCATCACGTGGCTGGTCAACATCAGCGACCAGTAGCTCTGAACCGGGCATTGCCCGCGGCGCCGACGGGTGCGATGGCCAAGTCGACGCGGTCGACGCGCTGCTGGACCCCGCACGGATCAGGGCCGTGCTCCCCTGAGGGAGACCGGCCCTGATCTGTGTTTCTTCAGTCGGGGTGGCGGGATTTGAACCCACGACCTCTTCGTCCCGAACGAAGCGCGCTGCCAAGCTGCGCTACACCCCGAAGCAACGAGCTCTACTTTAGCGGACGTGTCGCCCCAGGCGAAATCCGGTTGATGAGCAGCTCGTGCAGGTCGGAAGCGGCGTCCCGCCGGCCCGGCGGCCGCGGGGTCAGTCCCGCGCGGTGAGGGTCAGCAGCGTCGCCTCGGGCGGGCAGGCGAAGCGGACCGGAGTGTACCGATTGGCCCCACAACCTGCCGAAACGTGCATGTGGGAACGACGGTCGCCGACCTGGTGGGAGGACAGCCCCTTGACCCGGTTCGTGTCCAGGTCGCAGTTGGTCACCAGGGCACCGTAGAAGGGGATGCACAACTGGCCGCCGTGGGTGTGCCCGGCCAGGATCAACGGGTACCCGTCCGCGGTGAAGGCGTCGAGCACCCGCAGGTACGGCGCGTGGACCACGGCCAGGGACAAGTCGGCGTCGGCTTCCGGCCCGCCCGAGACCTCCGCGTAGCGGTCCCGCTTGATGTGCGGGTCGTCGAGGCCGGTCAGGGCGATCTCGAGATCCTCCAGCTTCAGCCGGCCCCGGGTGTTCGACAGGCCCACCCAGCCGGCTGCGTCGAAGCCGTCCCGCATGCCCTCCCACGGGTTGCGGAGCACGCCGACCGCCGGGTCGTTCCTGCCGTTCAGGCCGTGCTCCCCGCTCATCCGCTCCAGGAGGTAACGGGCAGGGTTGCGCAACCGTGGTGCGTAGTAGTCGTTGGATCCGAAGACGTAGGTGCCCGGGAACTCCATGAGCGGCCCCAGGGCGTCCAGCACCTCCGGCACGGCCTTCGGGTCCGAGAGGTTGTCGCCCGTGTTGACCACGAAGTCCGGTCGCAGCCCCGCGAGCGACCGCAGCCACCGCTGCTTCTTGCGCTGTCCGGAGACCATGTGGATGTCCGAGAGATGCAGCACCCGCAGTTGCCGCATCCCACGGGGCAGCACGGGCACGGTGACCCGCCGCAGGCGGAAGGAGCGGGCCTCGAAGCCCGCGGCATAGGCGAGGCCGGCTGCGCCGACTGCCGTGATTCCCAGGGGTACTGCGTGTAGCGCGCGCATGAGTCCATCGTGGCAGACGCGCCGGGGTGCCGGTCGCCCCAGCGGATCCGAAAGACGCCCGCACCTGCGGGCCCCGCGGCTGCCGGGAGGACGGACGCCCCGTCCGTCCCGGGTGGGAGGGGCAGCCCTGCCCGATGGGTCTCCGCCGCCGGAGCCGTCCGGCACCGGCCATGACGGGCGCCGCACCGTGGCCCGGCCCGTCCCGGGACGGGGCCGGGCCTTGGGGGCGGATCCGCTCCGGCAAGCGGCCGCGGAGAGGAACGCCCCGCGGCCCACGATCCCGGCCTCGCCTCATCCCGGTCTCCGCCGCCATCGGGGTGATCGCCGTCACTCCGGCGCGATCCCGAGGACGGCCACCGGCCGAGGGTACGGGTCCCCGGGGCGGCCCGGAGCGTGACCCTTCCGTGGGCCCCACGGAGGACAGAGAATCGGGGGGCGCCTCCCGCCGTCCCGGCCGGGCTGCCGATACCGTGAACGGCGTCGACCGGAATCACCGGCTCCTCCCGGACGTGCGCCGTCGACCGGGCTCGGCGCGGTCCGGACGACCCGAGCCGCGAGCGTCGACGACGGGGGATCCGGATCCGCCCGGGCCGGACGCAAGCCGCTCCGGCCTGCTTCCCACCGCCGGGAACGGGGCCGCCGCCCCCAACCGTCCCCCGGGAAAGGGCCCCTGGGGTTATGCAGTGGGCTGCCACCGGGACGGCCTGGCAGACTCACGGTCATGACTACGCTCAAGAACCGGCTGCAGGAGGACCTCACTGCGGCGATCAAGGCCCGTGACGAACTCCGCTCCTCCACCCTCCGGCTGACGCTCTCCGCGATCACCAGCGAGGAGGTCGCGGGGAAGACGGCGCGAGAGCTGTCCGACGACGAGGTGCAGAAGGTGATCGCCCGCGAGGCGAAGAAGCGCCGCGAGGCCGCCGAAGCCTTCGCGCAGGGCGGCCGGACCGACTCCGCCGAGCGCGAGCGCGCCGAGGGCGACGTACTCGCCGGCTACCTGCCGAAGCAGCTCACGGACGAGGAACTGCACGCCGTCGTGGCCGAGTCCGTGAAGGAGGCCGCGGCGGGAGGCGCCGAGGGGCCCCGGGCGATGGGTGCGGTCATGAAGATCGTGAACCCCAAGGTGGCGGGACGCGCCGAAGGCGGCCGGGTGGCCGCCGAGGTCAAGCGGGCTCTGGCCGGCTGAACCGGCGGGCCGACCGTACGCACCGCACGGCGAAGGGGCGGCCGGAGTGATCCGGCCGCCCCTTTCCCTTGTCTGTCCGGCTCGTACGGTCCGCCGTGCCTCCCCGCACGGGCCCGGACCCGGGCCTCGGCGGATCGGCGGGCCCTGCGGCGTCAGCGCTTCCGCGGCTTGCCGTTGCCCCAGCCACCACCGAGCACGTCCGACGGCAGCGTGAAGTCGGGCTTCGGCAGCCGCGATCGCCCCGGCTTGTCCTTGCGGTCGCCGCCGCGCTTGCCGGCCTTGTCCTTCGGCAGCGGGACCGTGTGGAAACGCTCGGAGGGGTGGCCCTCCAGGGCGCCGGAGACGGCGTCCTTCCAGATCGGAGCCGGACCGGAGGCGCCGTACACCTTCTTCTGGTAGCGGCCGCCGATGGTGATGTTGCGCATCTGGCGCTCCCGTTTCGGGTCGCCCATCCAGACCGCGCCCGCCATGTTCGGGGTGTAGCCGACGTACCAGGCGGCGAACCGGCTGTCGGTGGTTCCGGTCTTGCCGGCGGTCTCCCGGTTCGGCAGGCCGGCCTGCCGGCCGGTGCCGTCGTCCACCACGCCCTTGAGCATGGTGTTGATGGTGTCCGCGGTCTTCTTTGACATGGCCTCGGTGCACTTGCCCTCGGGGACCCGCAGCTCCTTGCCCCCGGCGTCGGTGACCGCGGTGATGGCGTTCGGTGCGCAGTACACACCGCGGTTGGCGAACGCCGCGTAGGCGGCGGCCATGCTCAGCGGTGACGCCTCGTTGACGCCGAGAGTGAACGACGGCCCCAGGCCCCAGTCCGTGCCTCCGGCCCGCTTGTCCATCCCCAGCTTGCTCATCAGCTTCGTGACCTCGCACAGCCCGGCGTCTTCCTGCAGCGAGACGAAGTAGGTGTTGATGGACTTCTGCAGGGCCTCGGGCATCCGGTACGGCCCGACCTCCGACTTGTTCTCGTTGGGCACCGAGCCCGTGCCGGGGTAGCGGTTGCCGTCACAGTCGGTCGCCGACGGATAGGGCATGCGGTAGGGCGAGGCGTACGACTGGCCCGGCGACATCCCCTTCTCCAGCGCGGCCGCCGCCGTGAACGCCTTGATGGTCGAGCCCGGCTGGTAGCCGACTCCGCCGCCCATGGCGTTGTCGACCGACAGGTTGAGCGTGGTCTGGTTCCCCTTGAACCCGTAGGGGCGGGACTGGCCCATGCCGAGGATCTTGCCCGTCCCCGGTTCCACCAGGCTCACAGCTGTCGCCACCGGGTCGGACTGGTAGACGTGCCGGCGGATCGCCCGCTGCACGGACTCCTGGGCCTGCGGGTCGAGCGTCGTACGGATCGTCATTCCGCCGCGCGTCCACCGCTTGACACGCGCCTCCCGGGACTTGCCGAACTCGGGGCTCCGGAGGAAGGCCTCACGCACGTAGTCGCAGAAGAACCCGGCGCCGTTGACCGCCGTGATGCAGCCGTTGCGGGGCTTGCTGATGCTGAGCCCGAGCGGCCGGCGCTTCGCGCGGTCGGCCCGCTCCTGCGTGACGGCACCGGTGTCGGCCATGCGCTGCAGGACGACGTTGCGGCGCTTGGTTGCCTCGGTCTCATTGCTGAGCGGGTCGAACCGGCTCGGCGACTGGACCAGGCCGGCCAGCAGCGCGGCCTCCTCCAGCTTCAGTTCCTTCGCCGGCTTGCTGAAGTAGCGCTTGGCCGCGGCCTCCACGCCGTAGGCCTGCTGACCGAAGAACGTGATGTTGAGGTAGTTCTCCAGGATCTGCTTCTTGCCGAGCTCCTTCTCGACCTGGATCGCGTACTTCAGCTCTTTGATCTTGCGGCCGACAGTCTGCTGGGTCGCCTCGGCCACCTTGTTCTCGTCGGTGCCGGCGTCCTCGACGAACACGTTCTTCACGTACTGCTGGGTGAGCGTCGACGCGCCCTGTTGGACGCCGCCCTCCTGAGCGTTGCGGTTGGCCGCCCGCAGGATGCCCTTGAGGTCGACCGCCCCGTGCCGGTAGAAGCGCGCGTCCTCGATGGCGACGATCGCCTTCTTGATGTACGGCGACATGTCCCGCAGCGGGATCACGGTCCGGTCGCGGAAATAGACGCTGGCGATCTGCCCGCCCTCGGCGTCCAGGATGGTCGTCTTCTGGCTCAGTGGGGGACGCTTGAGGTCGGCCGGTATCTCGTCGAACCCCTCGGCGGAGTTCTTGGCCACCAGTCCCAGGGCCCCGGCCGCGGGGAGTGCGAGCCCGGCCAGCACGGCTCCGGCGAGAGCGCTGACGCCGACGAACTTGGCGACCTGCTGGGTTGCCGTGGGACCGCCACCGGGACGCTTGTCAGTCATGAAGGCAGCCTAATCCGTGGCCTGTACCGCTCCGACCGAGCGGGTGCCCCCCAGGACGTATGCGTACAGGATCGTGACATCCGTGAGCGGCCGGGACGGACACGGCGAACGGTCCTGCGATGCTGCCGACCGCGGGGGCCGGACGGAAAACCGGTCGGCGTCGAGGTTCCCGTTCGCCGGACAGCGGTACATCCGTTGGCCTAAGCTGATGCCGCCTGTTACGAGAGCCCTCCCCCCCCGTGTGCTGTCGTCCGCTCCCTCCCGGGCCTGTTGTGCCCGGAATTCTGCCCTTCTACCGGTTGTCGGCCGATGCGGATCGACCGAAGCGTCCGCAATCGACACCGGAGTTCCGGTCTATCCTCTCGTCACTCCGTTGGGTGATCTGCCGCGTACGCATAGTCCGTTCGGGCCATTCAAGATTGGGCCCGCAGGGGGTGTTGCGCTCCGGACACTTTCCGTAACGTCCTCAACTGGCAGCGGTGAATATGCCGCTGCCGCCGTGGGGGAGCCCCGATTCGGGAGAGGACGGCACCAGCATGGGCTGGGTAACCGAGTGGAGTGCGCAGGCAGCCTGCCGCACGACTGATCCGGATGAACTGTTCGTTCAGGGTGCGGCGCAGAACAGGGCGAAGGCGGTGTGCACCGGTTGCCCGGTGCGGACCGAGTGCCTTGCGGACGCGTTGGACAACCGCGTCGAGTTCGGCGTATGGGGGGGAATGACCGAGCGGGAGCGGCGGGCGTTGCTGCGTCGCCGTCCGCAGGTCACTTCCTGGCGCAGGCTCTTGGAGACCGCGCGGATGAAGTACGAGCGCGACACGGGCATGCTGCCCGTGGGCATCGGCAGCGACTACTCGGAAGAGGACTTCGCAGCCGTCGGCTAGGTGGCCGGACGGGGGCGTGTCGCCCTCGCGGGGCGGGCCGGGCCGCGATGACGTCGGTCATCCGGGGCCCGGCCGCCCGGCCGCAAGCTGTTCCCCGATGGTCCGCAGACCCTCGAGGTCGTGGACGTCGCCCGACAGCGCGCCCACGTCGGTCACCGGGACCTCGGGATGGAGCGCGGTGAACCGAGCCCGCGTGTGCTGTTCGCGCGCGAGAACCTGCATGCGTTCCGCGTGCAGACGGAGCAGCCCTGCGGTGAACTTCTCGGCGCGCAGGGCGTCGCGTGAGGCGGACAGCACCTCGGTGGCCACGGGTGTGCCGTCCAGGTCGGCGTTCGGCGTGGGTGTCCGGCCGCCGTCGTGAACTGCCGTACCGGTCGGGGAGAGTGGAGTGCTCCCGGCGCCTGCAGCCGCGGGGGAGCCGCCGTCGGAGGCGTCGATGACGGGTTCCTGCCCGCTCGGCTGATCCACAATGCCGGTGCCCTCAAGATTTTCTGCGGCGGCCAGCGCGTGCTCGGCCGACAGCTCGGACGCCCCGCTGGTGTGCACCCGGTTCAGCACCAGCCCGGCCAGCGGCATCCGCTCGGCGGCCAGCCGCTCCACGAAGTAGGCGGCCTCCCGCAGGGCGTCCCGCTCCGGGGCGGCCACCACCAGGAACGCCGTGCCCGGGGCCTGGAGCAGCCGGTACGTCGCGTCCGCCCGGGTGCGGAAACCGCCGAACATCGTGTCCATCGCGGACACGAACGTCTGGACGTCGCTCAGCAACTGGCTGCCCACCAGTTTGTTGAGGGTGCCGGTCACCATCGACATGCCGACGTTGAGGAACTTCATCCCGGCCCGGCCGCCCACTTTCGCCGGGGCCATCAGCACCTTGATGAATCTGCCGTCGAGGAACGAACCGAGGCGCTTGGGCGCATCGAGGAAGTCCAGTGCGGAACGGCTCGGCGGGGTGTCCACGACGATGAGGTCCCAGGTGTCGCGCGCCCGGAGCTGGCCCAGCTTCTCCATCGCCATGTACTCCTGCGTCCCGGCGAACCCCGCGGAGAGCGACTGGTAGAAGGGGTTGTCCAGGATCGCCCGCGCCCGGCCCGCGTCGGTGTGCGCCTCCACGATCTCGTCGAACGTGCGCTTCATGTCGAGCATCATGGCGTGGAGTTCGCCGCCCGCCCTGCCGTCGAGACCCGCCACCCGCCGCGGGACGTTGTCGAGCTCGGCGATGCCCATGGACTGCGCCAGCCGGCGGGCCGGGTCGATGGTCAGTACCACGACCGTGCGCCCGCGTTCGGCTGCCCGGAGGCCCAGGGCCGCGGCCGTCGTCGTCTTGCCCACCCCGCCGGAGCCGCAGCACACGACGATGCGGGTCTCCGGGTCGTCCAGCAGCGCGTCCACGTCCAGGGCGGGCGGTGTCTCCTCGCGGCTCATCCGTGTGCTCCCGTCCTGATCGTCCGACCGTCCGCGTGCCCGGCGGTCACCGGACCTGTTCCCCGAGATCCGCGGCCAGCCGGTGGAGGCCGGCCGGATCGACGCCGTCCCCGAGCAGTTCCAGCTCCCAGGTCGGCAGCCCCAGCCGGGCGACGGCCGAACGTTCCTGCTCCTCCAGCGCGAGCCGCTGCGCGTGGTCCCGGGCCTGCGCGAGCAGCGGTTCGACCAGCGTCCCGGCGGGTCCGCCCCGGTGCGCCCCGTCCAGTCCCGCCCGTGCCAGCGCCCGGGCGACCTCCGTACGGGAGACGTGTCCGTCCACGCGTTCGCCTCCTGCGCCGGCCAGGTCGGCGTGCACCGCGTCGTCACCGAGCACACGCGGGCGCACCATGTTCACCACGACGCCGCCCACCGGCAGCCCGGCCGCGCGAAGTTCCGCGATGCCGTCCGCCGTCTCCTGGACGGGCATCTCCTCCAGCACCGTCACCAGGTGCACCGCCGTGTCGGGCGACTTCAGCACACCCATCACCGAACGCGCCTGCTGATGTATCGGGCCGATCCGCGCCAGGCCCGCGACCTCGTCATTGACGTTCAGGAAGCGGGTGATGCGGCCGGTCGGGGGCGCGTCCATCACCACCGCGTCGTAGGCGAAGGTGCCGTCCTTGTTCTTGCGGCGCACCGCCTCGCACGCCTTGCCGGTCAGCAGGACGTCCCGCAGCCCCGGCGCGACGGTCGTCGCGAAGTCGATCGCGCCGAGCTTCTTCAGCGCCCGCCCCGCGCTGCCGAGCCGGTAGAACATCTGCAGATAGTCCAGCAGAGCGAGTTCGGGGTCGATCGCGAGGGCGTAAACCTCGCCGGGCGCCACCGGCGGCGTTTCCGGCGGCCCCGGAACCACGGCGATCCTGCGCTCCTCGTACGGCAGCGGCTCGGTCTCGAAGAGCTGCGCGATGCCCTGCCGCCCCTCCACCTCGACCAGCAGCGTGCGTCGTCCCCCGGCAGCGAGGGCGAGCGCCAGTGCGGCGGCGACCGTCGTCTTACCGGTCCCGCCCTTGCCGCTGACGACATGGAACCTGCTCATGCCGGGGAGCCTAACCAGTCGCGCTCCGGCCTACGCACGTTGCCGCCGGAGGCAGGTACTACAGTCGGGCCCATGACCAAGTGGGAATACGCGACCGTTCCGCTCCTCGTGCACGCGACCAAGCAGATCCTCGACACCTGGGGCGAGGACGGCTGGGAGCTCGTCCAGGTCGTTCCGGGGCCGAACAACCCGGAGCAGCTGGTGGCCTACCTCAAGCGGGAGAAGGCGTGAGCGCGGTCGAGGAGAAGATCTCGTCGCTCGGGCTGACGCTGCCCGAGGTGGCGGCTCCGCTCGCTTCGTACGTTCCGGCCGTGCAGACCGGCTCGTACGTCTACACCGCCGGGCAGCTGCCTCTCGTCGAGGGCACCCTCGGGGTGACCGGAAAAGTGGGTGCGGAAGTCACCCAGGAGGAGGCCAAGGAGCTGGCGCGGATCTGTGCGCTGAACGCTCTGGCTGCCGTCAAGTCGGCGGTCGGGGACCTCGACCGGATCGTGCGGGTCGTCAAGGTCGTCGGCTTTGTCGCCTCCGCCCCCGACTTCACCGGACAGCCCGGCGTCGTCAACGGCGCCAGTGAGCTGCTTGGCGAGGTGCTCGGGGACAAGGGCGTGCACGCCCGCAGCGCGGTCGGGGTTGCCGTGCTGCCACTGGACGCCCCGGTCGAGGTGGAGATCCAGGTGGAGATCGCCCGCTGACGGGACCTTGCCCCCGGCGACGACGAGTGCCTCTCGAACATCGTCGCGAGAGCGCATAGCATCCCGGCCATGTCCACCAAGAATGGCCAGTGGTATCCGCCGGAGTGGCCCGACCGGATCCGTGCCCTCCAGAACGGCGAGCTGACGGTCGCCACCCCCCGCACCGCTTCGACCGTGCTGCTCCTGCGGGACTCCGCCGAGGGGCCGGCCGTGCACATGCTGCGCAGACGCGCCTCCATGGCATTCGCCGGAGGCGCGTACGCGTATCCGGGCGGGTCCGTCGACCCGCGCGACGAGCGTCCGGTGGCCTGGGCGGGTCCGTCGCTGGCCGAGTGGGCGGGCCTGCTCGGGGTCGAGGAGACGTCGGCCCAGGCCATCGTCTGTGCCGCGGTGCGCGAAACCTTCGAAGAGGCGGGGGTGCTCCTCGCCGGGCCGACCGCCGGGACCGTGGTCGACGACACCACCGGCGACGACTGGGAGGCCGACCGCGCCGCGCTCGTCGCCCGTGACGTGTCGTTCGCGGACTTCCTGGAGCGGCGGGGCCTCGTCCTCCGCAGCGATCTGCTGGCCTGCTGGGCGCGCTGGATCACGCCGGAGTTCGAACCCCGGCGCTACGACACCTGGTTCTTCGTGGCGGCCCTGCCCCCGGGGCAGCGGACCCGGAACGCCTCGACCGAGGCCGACCGCACCGTCTGGATCCGGCCCGCGGAGGCGGCGGCAGGATACGACCGCGGTGAGCTGCTGATGATGCCCCCGACCATCGCGACGCTGCGCCAGATGGAGCCGTACCGCAGCGCGGACGAGGCGCTCGGCGCCGCCGCAGGCCGTGACCTGTCGCCGGTGCTGGCGAACGCGGAGCTGAAGGACGGGCAGATCGTGCTCAGCTGGCCGGGACACCAGGAGTTCACCAGGTCGGTGCCGACCGGAGGCGCGCCGTCGTGACCCACGCATCGGCGCTTCCCGGCCGTCCGGGCCAGGGCCCCGTCGGCGGCCCGGCGACCGCACGGGCCGTATGCGTCCTCGCGCCCAATCCCTCGCCGATGACCCTCGACGGCACCAACACCTGGGTCCTCGCCGAGCCGGACTCGGACCTCGCCGTCGTCATCGACCCCGGGCCGCTCGACGAGGGCCACCTGCGGGAGGTCGCGGCCACCGCGGAGCGGGCGGGCAAGCGGGTCGCCCTGACCCTGCTCACTCACGGCCACGCCGACCACGCCGAGGGGGCGGCGCGGTTCGCCGAGTTGACGCGCACCGAGGTGCGGGCGCTCGACCCGGCGCTGCGCCTGGGGGACGAGGGGCTGGAGGCCGGCGACGTGATCACGGTCGGCGGTCTGGAGGTGCGGGTGGTCCCGACGCCGGGCCACACCTCCGACTCGCTGTCCTTCCACCTTCCGGCCGACCGGGCCGTGCTCACGGGCGACACCGTGCTCGGACGCGGCACCACGATGGTCGCCCACCCCGACGGCAGACTGGGCGACTACCTGGAATCCCTGCGGCGGCTGCGTTCGCTCACCGTTGACGACGGGGTGGACACGGTGCTGCCGGGCCACGGCCCCGTGCTGGCCGACGCGCGGGGCGCCGTGGAGTACTACCTGGCGCACCGGGCGAACCGGCTGGCCCAGGTCGAGACGGCCGTCGAGAGCGGTCTGGCCACGGCCGAGGAGGTCGTCGCGCACGTGTACGCCGACGTGGACCGGTCGCTGTGGCCCGCCGCCGAACTGTCGGTGCGTGCCCAGCTCGACTATCTGGTGGAGCACGGCCTGGTGTGAGGGTCCGGACGCGGCGCGCGATCGTTCCGGGGCCCGGGCGACCGGTCTGCCCGGGGGCATTGAGCTCCGCGTGGTCGGCAGCGCCGGCCTAGATGCTCGTAGGTCCCGGCCGTCAGGAGTTCTCGCGCCGGTCCGGGCGCCGGCCAGGGTTCGGTCCGGGCGATGCCCCTCTCCAGGCCGGAGCGGGCCCCGCCCGACGCCGTCGGTTCCGCGACCATGGGCCCGGCACCGGCCATGACACCGACGTCGCCGTGCGATCACGCGGCCCCCGGGGTTCCGGCGGCCATGCGACGGGGCCCCGCCGCAGCGGGACCCCGGGGGCATGCACTCGGCCGGACCGGCGGCCTCAGCGGGAGCGCTTGGCGAGCCGCTCGACGTCGAGCAGGATCACGGCGCGCGCCTCCAGGCGCAGCCAGCCGCGTCCGGCGAAGTCGGCGAGTGCCTTGTTGACGGTCTCCCGCGAGGCGCCGACCAGCTGTGCCAGTTCCTCCTGGGTGAGGTCGTGGACGACGTGGATGCCCTCCTCGGACTGCACGCCGAAGCGGCGCGACAGGTCCAGGAGCGCCTTGGCGACGCGGCCGGGGACGTCGGAGAAGACCAGGTCCGACATCGAGTCGTTGGTGCGGCGCAGGCGGCGGGCGATGGCGCGGAGCAGCGCGGTCGACACCTCGGGCCGGGCGTTGAGCCAGGGCTGGAGGTCGCCGTGGCCGAGGCCGAGGAGCTTGACCTCGGTGAGCGCGCTGGCCGTCGCCGTGCGCGGGCCCGGGTCGAAGAGCGACATCTCGCCGATGAGCTCACCCGGTCCGAGAACGGCCAGCATGTTCTCGCGGCCGTCGGGGGAGGTGCGGTGCAGTTTCACCTTTCCCTCGGTGACCACGTAGAGGCGGTCGCCGGGGTCCCCCTCGTGGAACAGGGTTTCGCCCCTGGCAAGCGTGGCCTCGGACATCGAGGCGCGCAGCTCGGCGGCCTGCTCGTCATCGAGCGCCGCGAACAGCGGGGCGCGCCGCAGAACGTCGTCCACGAGATCTCTCCTTGTCGACATGCTCAGAGGACCGTGGTCCCTATGATGCCGGACGGCAAAACTGTGTGATCAAACACAAGTGTGTCCTATCCCCGTCCCGAGCTGTACGGCAGGGGGCCGTTCCAGGTGCCGATTCTTGCAGTCGGGGCGGATGTCGGTCCCTGGCTTTACTCTGGCCGGGTGTCCAATTCGCCGGTGAGTACTCAGGGCAGGGGGCCTGACGGGTGACCGAGACCCGCAATTCCGCTGTGGGCGAACGGACGCCCGCAAAGAAACCAAAAGCGACAAAATCTGTCAAGTCGGAGTCGCGGCTCGCGCTTGTCCGCCGGGCCCGGAGGATCAATCGCGAGCTTGCCGAGTTGTATCCGTACGCCCACCCGGAGCTCGACTTCGAGAACCCGTTCCAGCTCCTCGTCGCGACGGTACTGTCCGCGCAGACGACCGATCTGCGGGTGAACCAGACGACGCCCGACCTGTTCGCCGTGTACCCGACGCCCGAGGACATGGCGGCGGCCGACCCGGAGGGGCTGGAGCAGATCATCCGCCCGACCGGCTTCTTCCGCGCCAAGGCCCGTTCACTCATCGGTCTGTCCGCTGCCCTGCGGGACCGGCACGGCGGAGAGGTGCCCGGGCGCCTCGAGGACCTGGTGAAGCTGCCGGGTGTGGGCCGCAAGACCGCCCATGTCGTCCTCGGCAACGCGTTCGGCGTGCCCGGCATCACCGTGGACACCCACTTCGGACGGCTGGTGCGGCGCTGGCGCTGGACGGACCAGGAGGACCCGGAGAAGGTCGAGGCGGAGATCTCCGCGCTCTTCCCGAAGAGCGAGTGGACGATGCTCTCCCACCGCGTGATCTTCCACGGCCGGCGCATCTGTCATGCCCGCAAGCCCGCCTGCGGCGCCTGCCCGATCGCCCCGCTGTGTCCCGCCTACGGCGAGGGGGAGACGGACCCGGACAAGGCTCGCAAACTTCTGAAGTACGAGATGGGTGGGGCTCCGGGCCAGCGGCTCAAGCCGCCGCCCGACTATCCGGGGGAGCCGGCTCCGCCGCTTGGAGCGGCATGAGCCCGGGCAGGGGAGGGGGGTGGCAATGACACGTGCACGCGAGGTGCACCCGAGACGCGTCGCCGTCAGCGAGCACGGCATCCCGCAGTGGCTGGGTCCTGTGGCCCGGGTGGCCAGGGATGTCGAACCTCAGCAGATCAGCCGGTTCCTGCCGCCGGAACGCGGAGGCCGGGCCGCAGCAGTCCTGGTCCTCTTCGGTGAGGGCGGCGAGGAAAGCGGTGACGGTACGGGCGAGCCGGAGCTGCTGCTCACCGAGCGATCGGGAAGCCTGCGCTCACACGCCGGTCAGCCGTCCTTCCCGGGCGGAGCGCTGGACCCGGAGGACGGCGATCCGACGGACGACGGCCCCCTGCGGGCCGCACTGCGCGAGGCGGAGGAGGAGACGGGTCTCGATCCGGCCGGCGTGCAGATTTTCGGAGTCCTGCCGCGCCTCTACATCCCGGTCAGCGAGTTCGTCGTCACACCGGTTCTCGGCTGGTGGCACTCCCCGAGCGCGGTCGCACCGGTGGATCCCGCCGAGACCGCCCGGGTGTTCACGGTGCCCGTCGCGGAGCTGACGGACCCGGAGAACCGGGCGACGAGCCTTCACCCGAGCGGCTACACGGGGCCCGCGTTCCTCGTCCGGGACGCTCTGGTGTGGGGGTTCACCGCGGGTGTGATCGACCGCATTCTGCACTTCTCGGGCTGGGAGCAGCCCTGGGACCGCAGCAGGCGCGTCCCGCTCGACTGGCGCGCGTGAGACGGTGTCCCGGTGAATCTGCTGGACATTGTGCTGCTCGTTGCGGCTGCGTGGTTCGCGGTCATCGGCTATCGCCAGGGGTTCGTCGTCGGCATCCTGTCGGTGACAGGCTTCCTCGGCGGCGGTCTCGTCGCCGTCCAACTCCTGCCCGTGCTGTGGGACCGGATCACCGGTGACGCTCCCCCCGGATACTTCGCAGCGGTCGGAGCCGTGGTCATCGTGATCGTCTGCGCCTCGGTGGGGCAGGCCATGACCACGCACCTCGGCAACAAGCTGCGCCGGTACATCACATGGTCCCCGGCCCGGGCGCTGGACGCCAGCGGGGGCGCCCTGGTGAATGTCGCCGCGATGCTGCTCGTCGCCTGGCTGATCGGTTCGGCACTCGCCGGAACGTCCATCCCGACCCTGGGCAAGGAGGTCCGCAACTCCCGCATCCTGCTGGGGGTTTCACAGGTCCTCCCGGCGAACGCCAACACCTGGTTCACGGACTTCACCTCGGCCCTCGCCCAGAACGGTTTCCCCCAGGTCTTCGCGCCCTTCGCGAACGAGCCCATCACCGACGTGCCAGCACCGGACCCGAAACTGGCCCGCAGCCCCGTTGCCAAGCGTGCACAGGCCAGCATCGTCAAGGTCATGGGAACCGCGCCGAGTTGTGGCAAGGTCCTCGAAGGCTCCGGATTCGTCTTCGACCGAAACCGGGTCATGACGAACGCGCACGTGGTGGGCGGCGTCGACGAACCCACCGTGCAGGTGGGCGGCAAGGGCCGGCTCCACGACGCCACTGTCGTGCTTTACGACTGGCAGCGCGACATCGCCGTGCTCGACGTCCCCTCACTCGACGCTCCAGCGCTCCGCTTCACCGGCACTGACGCCCGCACCGGCGCCGGTGCGATCGTCGCCGGCTTCCCGGAGAACGGGGCCTTCGACGTGCGGTCGGCCCGGATCCGGGGCCGAATCGAAGCCAGCGGGCCGGACATCTACCGCCAGGGCACGGTCCGCCGCGACGTCTACTCCCTCTACGCCACGGTCCGGCAGGGAAACTCCGGCGGGCCACTGCTCACCCCGGACGGCAAGGTGTACGGGGTGGTCTTCGCCAAGTCCCTCGACGACTCCAACACCGGCTACGCGCTGACCGCGGACGAGGTGTGGGACGACGTCGTCAAGGGACGTGCCGCCGACCGTCCGGTGGACAGCGAGGGCTGTGCCCTGTGAGGAGGCGGTGAGGCAGGCGGGACCACCGGTGACAACGGCGGGGGCGCCCGGCCCGGGGGCCGGTGCCCGTCAGCCCCGGGGGTGACGCAGCCGCGCGGACACCCAGCGGGCCCGGCGACGCAGGATCAGGGGGATGCCGAGTCTCGGATCGATCCCGTTGAGCCCGTCGCGGCCGGCCGCGGACTGGGCTCCGGTGCTGCGCCCGCCGGTGCTGCGGCGTGGCCGTGCGGTGTCTTCGCGGGGGGCGAGCGAAGTGCCCCCGGCCTTCTCACGGTCGTCGTGCGTCCAACCCATACCCGGAGGTTTGCCCCGTGAAAGGGGTTGATAACCGCTGCGGATACGGCCAATCGGCCTATGCAGCGGGCAATTGGCGGCTTGTCGGGCTGTAGGCCGATGAGGTGCACCGGATCACCGGTCGGGTTCGGGATCCTTCAGCCAGTTGATGAGCTCCGACGAGAAGGCCACCGGGTCCTCCTCGTGGGGAAAGTGCCCCAGTCCGTCGAACAGCCGCCAGCGGTACGGGGCCTCGACGTACTCCCCCGACCCCGCCGCGCTGCGGGTGCGCATCACGGGATCGAGCGAGCCGTGCAGATGCAGCGTCGGTACCCGGACGGCCCGCTTCATGCGCCGGTTGAACTGCAAGCCGTCCGGCCGCGCCAGCGAACGCACCATCCAGCGGTACGGTTCGATCGAGCAGTGCGCGGTCGACGGAATGGTCATGGCGCGGCGGTACACGTCCACTACGTCGCTCGACGGAGGCTGGGGGCCCGACCAGTCGCGCAGCATCCGGCCCACCATCGCAGCCTGGTCCACCACCAGTTGACGCTCCGGCACCCACGGCCGCTGAAAACCCCAGATGTGGCTGCCGGCCGCGCTCTGCCGGACATCGCCGACCATCGCCGAGCGCCAGCGCCGCGGATGCGGCATCGAGGCGACCGCGAGACGGCGCACCAGCTTCGGGCGCATCACGGCCGCTGTCCAGGCCAGATAGCCGCCCAGATCGTGTCCGACCACAGCAGCGTCGGGCTCGCCCAGCGAACGGATCACACCGGTCACGTCGAGGGCGAGGTTGGCCGGGTCGTAACCGCGCGGGGTGCGGTCGCTGCCGCCGACGCCTCTCAGATCCATGGCAACGGCGCGGAAACCCGCGTCGGCGAGCGCCGTCAGCTGGTGCCGCCAGGCCCACCAGAACTGCGGGAAGCCGTGCAACAGCAGGACCAGGGGGCCGTCGCCGGCCTCGGCGATGTGGAAGCGGGCGCCGTTCGCGGCGACGTCCCGGTGCATCCAGGGCCCGTCGACTCGTACGACCGATCCGGAGGTGTCGGGGACCGTCATACGCCAGAGCCTGTCACATGTCGCGCTGCTTCGTTCGCCATCGGGGGCCCCAGCGCACCCGCACCCGCACCTCGTCGGGTGGCGGGCCGGGCATGTGTGCGCTGTTCAGCGGCGGGCTGCCGTGATGGCGCGCGTATCGCCGTTCAGCGCGCGGGTGTCCGCGCTCGCGGCGAGACGCGGGTGCGGCTTGACACCCTGCAGGACCGCGGCTGTCTCCCTCGCCGAGGCGATGCTCTTCTCCGGCGGCTTGACCTTCTTGAACTTGGCGACCGCGATCAGACCGAGGAGGGCCGCCAGCAGGAGATACGCACCGCCCACGATCAGGAAGGACCACGCCAGCCCCAGTCCCAGGTTGTGGATGCCGTACGCGGCGGCGAAGCTCAGCACCGGCAGCGCGAAGAGCGCCAGGATCCCCGCGGCCGTGATGGCGCCGCCTCCGATGCCGGCACGCTTCACGTCCTGCCGGAGTTCTGCCTTTGCCAGCGCGATCTCGTCGTGGACGAGTGCGGACAGTTCGGAGGTCGCGGAGGCGACCAACTGGCCCAGGCTGCGGCTGCCGTCCTGCTCGACTGTGCTCATCGGAGTCATCCCTCGTCTCTCTCGGCCGGACTACTCACCAGTCGGTTGCCCTCCAGATGATGCCGGACTGCGGCCTTTTCCGCTTCCGTCCGCGGCCGCCTCGGCGATCCTCCGGTGTTCGGCCGCCTTCGCCTCGAGACGGGCGGCCATGCGCAAGTGGTACTCGGGGTCGTCCTCCTCGTAGATGTCGGGGATGCCGTCCTCGTCCTCGTCCCGGTTCTCCTCCTCCCACAGACGCCGGTAGATGTTGTCGCGGCGTTTGAGCAGGATGCAGGCCAGTACGGCGGCCAGCAGCGAGGCGATCAGGACAGCGGCCTTGTCCTCTTCCACCAGTGCGGGTTTCCCGGGGAAGGCCAGCTCGGTGATGAGCAGGGAGACCGTGAACCCGATGCCGGCCAGGGTGGCGACGGCGAACACATCGGCCCAGGCGAGTTCCTTGTTGAGCTCGGCTCTGGTGAACCGGGCGGCGAGCCAGGATCCGCCGAATACGCCCACCATCTTGCCCACCACGAGTCCGACGACCACCCCGAGGGGCTCGGGCCGGGTGAAGACCGTGGCGACGGCGCCGCCGGACACCGACACGCCGGCTGCGAAGAGGGCGAACAGCGGCACGGCCACGCCCGCGGACAGGGGACGGACGAGATGCTCGATCCGCTCGCCCGGTGAGCGGTCCTCGCCGTCGCGGCGGGTGCAGCGCAGGAGCAGCCCCATGGCGACCCCGGCGACCGTGGCGTGCACGCCGCTCGCGTGCATCAGGGCCCAGATCACCAGTCCGAGCGGGACGTAGACGTACCAGCCGTGCACGCCCTTGCGGTGGAGGAACCAGAAGAGGACGAGGCCGGCGATCGACAGGCCCAGAGCGGCGAAGTGGATCTGTGACGTGAAGAACACCGCGATGATCAGGATCGCGCCCAGGTCGTCGACGACGGCCAGGGTCAGCAGGAAAGCGCGCAGCGACGCCGGCAGCGAGGTCCCGATCACGGCCAGCACGGCCAGGGCGAACGCGATGTCGGTGGCGGTCGGAACCGCCCATCCGCTCTGGTCGCCGCCTCCGGCCGCGTTGACGGCGACGGACAGCAGCGCGGGCACGGCCATGCCGCAGACCGCAGCGATCACCGGCAGGGCCGCTGCCTTGGGGTTGCGCAGTTCGCCGGCGACCAGTTCGCGCTTGAGCTCGATGCCCGCCACGAAGAAGAAGATCGTCAACAGCCCGTCGGTGGCCCACGACGCGACCGACAGGTTCAGGTGCAGGGCCCCGGGACCGAAGCGGAACGTGCTGACGTCCTCGTAGAAGCCGCTGAGCGGCGTGTTGGCGAAAACGAGGGCGGTAACGGCCGCCAGCAGTAGCAGAACACCGCCGACGGTCTCGGTCCGCAGGGCGTCGGCTACGAAGTTCCGCTCCGGAAGCGAGAGCCGTCCGAGGAAGACGGAAGAGCGGCGGGGCGAGGTCACGAAGGGGCCTCCTGCTGGTTTTGGATGCACGTGTCCTGTGTGCCGACCAGACTTCCCGGCGCGCCCTGTCTCGCCGCGATTGACCGCGACCCGGACCCAGCCTATCCGGAACCCCATGGGGACGCCCACCGTCCGGCGGCCGGGCGGTGGGCGCCCCCTCGCTGGTAGGAGCCGGCGGCTCAGTCCTCGCTCGAGGCGCCGGGCAGCTTGGCCTGGATGAGTTCCATGACCGAGGAGTCGGTGAGCGTCGTGACGTCGCCGAGCGTGCGGTTCTCCGCGACGTCGCGGAGGAGCCGGCGCATGATCTTGCCCGAACGGGTCTTGGGCAGCTCCGCCACCGGCAGGATCCGCTTGGGCTTGGCGATCGGGCCGAGTGCCTGGGCGACGTGGGCTCGCAGCTCCTCGACCAGCGCGGCGCTCTCCGCCTCGCCCGAGGCCTCCGCAGCAGCGCTGCCCCGCAGGATCACGAAGGCACAGATGGCCTGGGTGGTCTGCGGGTCGGTGGCCCCGACCACGGCGGCCTCGGCGACCTTCGGGTGCGAGACCAGGGCCGATTCCACCTCGGTCGTCGAGATGTTGTGCCCCGAGACCAGCATGACGTCGTCGACCCGGCCGAGCAGCCAGATGTCGCCGTCCGTGTCCTTCTTGGCGCCGTCGCCCGCGAAGTACCGGTTCTGGAAGCGCGACCAGTAGGTGTCGATGTAGCGCTGGTCGTCGCCCCAGATGGTGCGGAGCATCGACGGCCACGGCTCGGTGAGGACCAGGTAGCCGCCGGCGCCGTTCGGGACCTCGTTCGCATCGTCGTCGACGACTGTCGCGGCGATGCCCGGCAGGGGAATCTGTGCCGATCCCGGCTTGGTCGCGGTGACGCCCGGCAGGGGGGTGATCATGATGCCGCCGGTCTCGGTCTGCCACCAGGTGTCGACGACGGGGGTACGGTCCCCGCCGATGTGCTTCCGGTACCAGATCCAGGCCTCCGGATTGATCGGTTCACCGACCGAGCCGAGGACGCGCAGCGAGGAGAGGTCGAACTTGGCCGGGATGTCGTCGCCCCACTTCATGCAGGCGCGGATCGCGGTCGGGGCGGTGTACAGGAGCGTCACCCCGTATTTCTGGACGATCTCCCACCAGCGGCCCTGGTGGGGCGTGTCCGGGGTGCCCTCGTAGAGCACCTGGGTCGCACCGTTCGACAGAGGGCCGTAGACGATGTACGAGTGGCCGGTCACCCAGCCGACATCGGCCGTGCACCAGTAGACGTCCGACTCCGGCTTGAGGTCGAAGACCGCGTGGTGGGTGTACGAGACCTGGGTGAGGTAGCCGCCCGAGGTGTGCAGGATGCCCTTCGGCTTCCCGGTGGTGCCCGAGGTGTAGAGGATGAAGAGCGGGTGCTCGGCGTCGAATGCCTCGGGGGTGTGCTGCTCCGGCTGAGCGCCGACCAGCTCGTGCCACCACACGTCGCGTCCGTTGGTCCAGGCCGTGTCCTCCCCGGTCCGGCGGACGACGAGGACGCTGCGGACGTTCTCGGTGCCGGGCCTGGTCAGGGCCTCGTCGACGGCCGGCTTGAGCGCCGAGGGCTTGCCACGCCGGTAGCCGCCGTCGGCGGTGATGACGACTCGGGCGTCGGCGTCCTGGATCCGGGTGGCGAGAGCATCGGCGGAGAAGCCGCCGAACACCAGCGAGTGCGGTGCGCCGATGCGCGCGCACGCCAGCATCGACACGACGGCCTCGGGGATCATCGGCAGGTAGATCGCGACCCGGTCGCCGGCCTGCACGCCCAGCTCGGTCAGTGCGTTGGCGGCCTGGGAGACCTCACGCTGCAGTTCCGCGTACGTGATGCTGCGGGTGTCGCCGGGCTCCCCCTCGAAGTGGAGGGCGACCCGGTCGCCGAGACCGTTCTCGACGTGCCGGTCCACGCAGTTGTACGCGACGTTGAGCTTTCCGTCCGCGAACCACTTGGCGAAGGGAGGGTTGCTCCAGTCGAGAGTCTCGGCCGGTTCCGTGTCCCAGGTCAGCCTGCGGGCCTGCTCGGCCCAGAAGCCCAGCCGATCCGCCTTGGCCACCTCGTACGCTTCAGCGGTGACGTTCGCGTTTGCAGCCAGATCGGCGGGCGGTTCGAACCGCCGCTCCTCTTTGAGCAGGTTGGCGAGGCTTTCGTTGCTCACGACATCTCCCATTCCCAGGGTGTCCGTTGTGTCCCAGGCCATAGCTCATCAGCACATGGCACACCCTGACAAGAGCCGAAGGGGAGTATTGGTATAGACCTGTACGCGGTCCGGACGGTCCGGGGTGCCGGCGCCCGGCCAATCGCGGGCTCCCAGGTCAGGAACGGACGAGCTCCCGGAGATCCTCGTTGCCCGACAGCGACACCGTTCCCCCGAGCCGGGTATGGGTGCTGCTCCAGTGCTGCAGGGTCTCGTGGGCAGCGTGGTCGATGAACCATCCGTGCAGTTCGACGAGCACGTGGGCCCCTTCCGGGACCTGTGCCAGCGCCCTGCTGAGTCGTGGCACCGCGAGGAACGTCAGCTGGCCGTGGACCCGCACCCGGTACGCGTCGTCCTCGCTCTGCTCCACACCGATGCGGGTGTGTGCCAGCCGGTGCAGGGCTACCGCCACGGCGACGAGGATCCCGATGCCGACGCCTTCCAGCACCCCGAACAGGACGACGCCGGCGACCGTGGCGGCGTACACCGGGGCCTCGCGATGGCGCACCACGTTCCGCACGTGACGGATGTTGACCATCTGGATGCCCACCGCCATCACCAGGGCGGCGAGCACGGCAAGGGGGATCAGCTCCAGGGCCCCGATCAGCAACCCCGCGGCAAGGATCATCCAGACCCCGTGCATGACGGTCGAGGCGCGGCTCACGGCGCCTGCCGCAACGTTCGCCGTGCTGCGCACCGCCACCCCGGTCACCGGGAGCCCGCCCAGCAGGCCGGAGACGATGTTGCCCGCACCCTGGCCGCGCAGTTCCCGGTCGAGGTCGGCGCGGGGCACCGGGATCTCGGAGGCCCCCGGCCGGGCGGCGGCGAGTTTGTCGACCGCGACGGCGGACAGCAGCGACTCCACCCCCGCCACCAGCGTGACCGTGAGCACGGCCGCGATCAGGCCCAGGACGGGTCCGTCAGGAGCTTCGGGGAGGGCGTGGCTGCGCCAGGACGGCAGGTCGACCCGGGGTAGCTCCAGCCCCGTGAGTACGGCGACCCCGGCTGCGACGACGACGGCGACGAGTGCCGCGGGAGCCTTCCGGAGGCGCGGCAGCCGGCCCCTGGACAGCTGGGGCCAGAGCAGCAGGACGCCCACGGTCAGCAGGCCGACGGACACTGCGGCGAGGTCCGGGTCTGCCAACTGCCCCGGTAGCGCCAGGGCGTTGGCGGTCGCAGAGCTCTCGGGCCTGCCACCGAGCACGATGTGGAGTTGTGCGAGTGCGATTGTGATCCCGATGCCGGACAGCATGCCGTGGACGATCGCGGGGCTGACGGCCAGTGCCGAGCGGGCCACCCGTAGAAAGCCCAGTGCGAGTTGAACGACTCCCGCGGCCACCACGAGCGCGCAGGTCGTACGCCAGCCGTACTGGTTGATCAAGTCTGCCGTGATCACCGTCAGCCCCGCGGCCGGCCCGCTGACCTGGAGCGGGGCGCCGCCCAGCAGGCCGACGACGATTCCGCCGACGGCGGCGGCGACCAGGCCCGCCTGGAGCGGGGCACCCGTGGCCAGGGCGATGCCGAGCGACAGCGGCAGCGCGATGAGGAAGACCGTGACGGACGCGGTCAGGTCGGCGGACCGTGCGGGGAGTCGCAGGTGCCGGTGTTGCCGGACCTCGGGGTTCTTGCCGGGCGGGGTGGTGGGGGCGGTCATGGTTCCCGTCTTCCGGTCGGCGCGGCCGCGCGGCGGCGGTCGTGGGCTCGGGTTCTGCGGCGGGTACGGCAAGGCCCTTTGTGGGGCTCGGGAGGCTCCGGGTGGGCCGAAGAATCTCAAGTCTCGGCAAATGAATCGTAATGCAAGGTAAAGGTGTGAAGTGTGTTCGGCGCCGCATTCCTCTTGCTCTTGTGGCAAATGAGTGAATATCAATATTTAACAGCTTGTCGTACTTATCTGAACCCGGTCTCGTGCGACGTTGACGGCACGCCTGCGAGCGCCGTCCCTGCGCGGCGAGAATCGGGAGGTGGGCTGATGGCAGCCTCGTTGAGAGCGACGGTGCCCGTCGTTGCGGCGGCGGTTCTGATCGGTGTCGCCGGTTGTTCGACCGGAACGGCCACGAAGTCCGGTGCCGGTCAGAAGGATTCGGCACCACGTCAGAAGGGTGGAGCGGCCGCACCGGTGAGACTCATCGGTGACGGCTCGACCGCATTCACCGGAGCGCAGCCGAACCAGCCGGCGGTCAAGCGGATGCAACCGGGCCAACGGCCGCCCCAGTTCGTCGTGTTCTCCTGGGACGGAGCCGGGGAGGACGGACAGAGGCTCTTCTCGCACTTCCGTGAGGTGGGCCGCAAGTACGACGCGAGGATGACCTACTTCCTCAGCGGCGTGTACATGTTGCCCGCGGACAAGCGCGACCTCTATCACCCGCCGCTGCACGCTCCCGGCGCCTCCGACATCGGTTTCAACGATGTCGAGGGCATCAGGGCCACTCTCGAGCAGATTCGCGGGGCCTGGCAGGAGGGCAACGAGATCGGCACCCACTTCAACGGCCACTTCTGCGGCCCCGACCGGGGGGTCGGCACCTGGTCGACGGAGGACTGGGTGGACGAGATCGAGCAGGCCGAAGCGTTCGTGAAGAGCTGGAAGACGAACGCCGGACTGGAGGCGGAACCGCCCCTGCCGTTCGACTACAGCAAGGAGTTGGTCGGCGGCCGGGCCCCGTGCCTGGAGGGCCAGCGGAACCTGATCCCCGCCGCCAAGGCCATGGGGTTCCGCTACGACGCCAGTTCCTCCGGCGGCCTCCAGGTCTGGCCGGACAGGATCGACGGGATCTGGGACTTCCCGCTGCAGCAGATCCCGGTCCCGGGCAGGGCGTTCGAGACGCTGTCGATGGACTACAACTTCCTGGCCAACCAGTCCGGGACCACACAGGGCGACCCCTCCCGGCACGAGGCCTGGGGGCGTCAGATGCGCGACGGTCTGCTGGCCGCGTTCGACCGCGCCTACAACGGGAACCGGGCACCGCTGTTCATCGGCAACCACTTCGAGTCGTGGAACGGCGGAACGTACATGCGCGCGGTCGAGGACACCATCAAGACCGTATGCCCCAGGGAGGGCGTGCACTGCGTGACCTTCAAGCAGTTGACCGACTGGCTCGATGCCCAGGACCCCGAAGTGCTGACCGGACTGCGCACGTTGGGCGTGGGTGAATCGCCCAAGGATGGCTGGACGGCGCTCATGAACGGCGCCTCGTCCGCGACTTCCTCTGCGCCTCCCTCCGGGGCTTCCGTCAGACGGTCTGCGGGATAGCCGAACCCTCGTGCAGCACGAAGCCGGGGTCGATCTGCCGGGCCAGGTCGATCCCGGTCCGCGCGTTCCCCCAACTCTCCGCGTTCTTGCAGTGGAACTCCACCATCTGGCGTGTGTAGCGGGCCCAGTCGCGCCGCTCGTACGAGGCGTCCGCTGCGTCGTGAAGTCTGCGCAGGGCAGCCCGGTTGGGCCCCTCGAGCGAAGCGAAACGCTGGACGCGGCCCTTCTCCGCCGACCGGACCCAGTCGGACTGGCCGACGGTCACGAGCAGATCGTCCCCGATCTCGCTGCGCAGGTACGCGAGGTCGTCGGCGTTGTGCACCTTGTTCCCCACGACGCGCAGTTCGACGTCGAAGTCGCGGGCGTAATCCTTGTACTGGCGGTACACGGCGATGCCCTTGCGCGTCGGCTCCGCGACCAGGAACGTCATGTCGAAGCGGGTGAACATGCCTGAGGCGAAGGAGTCGGAACCGGCGGTCATGTCGACGACGACGTATTCGTGCCGACCGTCGACAAGGTGGTTGAGGCAGAGTTCGACGGCGCCGACCTTCGAGTGGTAACAGGCGACGCCGAGGTCCGACTCCGTGAACGGGCCGGTGACCATGAGCGGGACCGGTACGCCGGTCTCGAGGTGCACCGGACGCGCGCAGGCGGCGTAGACGGGGTTGTTCTCCACCACGCGCAGCAGACGGGAACCCGTGCCGGGCGGAGTGGTCTTGATCATGTCCTCGGCGGACTCGATCCGCGGGTTCGTGCCGCGCAGGTACTCCTTGATCAGGGGCAGGTTCGCCCCGAGCGTGGGCAGCCCGGCAGCCTCCTGCTCATCGAGGCCCAGGGCGGGGCCCAGGTGCTGGTTGATGTCCGCGTCCACCGCGATCACAGGGACAGCGGCTGCGGCGAGATGGCGGATGAAGAGCGAGGACAGCGTGGTCTTGCCGCTGCCGCCCTTGCCGACGAAAGCGATCTTCATGTTCACCAAGAGTAGCGTTCGGCCACTCCGGGTGAGTGTTCGCGTGAAGAAGACCACTCCAACGAGGGGTGGGGGCCGGGGAGTGCGTAGGGTCGTACTCATGGGTATGAAAGCCGATCCGCTGGCCGCTCTGAGCGAGCTGCCCGGCGTCGCGGACGCCGTGGACTCCGTACGCAAGGCCGTGGACCGTGCCTACGGTCACCGTGTGATGCGCCGCCGCAGCGCAGAGGTCACCTCCGAGGCGGCGCTGCGCGGTGCGCGAGGGACCGCGGCGCTGGCGGGGGCGGACTGGTCCCTCGAAGAGGTCCGCAGGCGCAGTGATTTCGGTGTGGAGGGCGAACCACGGACCGTGGGGGCCGCGCTGCGGCTGACCGCCGAGGCCGGCCAACTGCTCAGCGTCTGGCGGCAGTCGCCGTTGCGGGTGCTGGCCCGGTTCCATCTGGTGGCGGCCGGCGGTGCCGGAGCGGACGCGACGGTCGGACGCCCCAGGCTCGGCGCCGAGCCGGCTGACGAGCCACTGCCCGAGATCGCCTCGGCGCTCGGTCCGGTGCCGGGGGCGGAGGAGGTGGCGGGACGGCTCGAGGGTCTGGCCGACCTGCTGTCGGCGGAGAGCAGTGCGCCGGCACTGGTCACCGCTGCCGTGGTGCACGGAGAACTGCTTGCGCTCAGGCCGTTCGGTTCGTACAACGGCCTCGTCGCCCGGGCCGCCGAGCGGATCGTGCTCGTGGGCAGCGGACTCGACCCCAAGTCGATCTGCCCGGCCGAAGTGGGTCACGCAGAACTCGGCAAGGCCGACTACGCCGCCGCCCTGCAGGGTTACGTCTCGGCGACCCCCGAGGGCGTCGCGCGGTGGATCGCGCACTGCGGGCGGGCGGTCGAACTCGGTGTCCGGGAGACGACGGCGGTATGTGAGGCCCTGCAGCGCGGCGCTGCTTAGAGCGGGCGGTTCGTGACGGTTCGCGGTTTCCGGGACCGTCGGACAGAAGTGCGGCGGTACCGGCTCGCGGTACCGCCGCTGGCACGTTCACCGGGTTACCAGGCGTGCACAGGAGTTGCCGATCAGGTCGGTACTTTGCCGTCCCTGGTGCGGCAGGCCCGTATTCGACGGGTCGGCGTCGCGTGGGTGCCCGGTGTTCGTGCACGGTCCGTGGGGCCTTGGTGCGTCGGGGGCGTCCTCACGGATGTCCCTGGTCTCGCGGGCCGTCAATTCATTTCTACTCCTGGGGCCGGACAAGCGGAAGTCTTCGGTTCCGCTTCTGTGCCGTCCGTCAGAGGCGGGCCAGGACGGAACGCCGCCGGTTGGCGTACCAGACGAGCCCGGCTGCAGCCACCGCCCCCGCCGCCGCTGCCGCGATCAGCGCAGTTCCCGAAGGCACGCCCGGCCTGTCGGCCCAGGTCGGTATCCGCAGGGACGCCACGCGCTTCTTCAACTGCACGGGGCGGTCGAAGGACAGGACGGGCCACTGGCGTTTGGCGGCTTCCCTGCGCAGCGCCCGGCTCGGGTTCACCGCGTGCGGGTGTCCGACTGTCTCCAGCATCGGAATGTCGGTGGCCGAGTCGCTGTAGGCGTAGCAGCGCGAGAGGTCGTAGCCCTCCGACTCGGCCAGGGCGACGACGGCGTCGGCCTTGGTCTGACCGTAGGCGTAGTACTCGATCTCCCCTGTGAAGTGGCCGTTCTCCACCACCATGCGCGTGGCGACGACGCGGTCGGCACCCAGGAGTTCGCCGATCGGCTCGACCACCTCTGCGCCGGAGGTGCTGACGATCACCACGTCGCGGCCGGCCAGGTGGTGTTCCTCGATGAGGGAGGCGGCCTCGTCGTAGATGAGGGGGTCGATCAGGTCGTGCAGCGCCTCCGCCACTATCTCCCGCACCTGCTGGACGTTCCAGCCCCGGCACAGTGCGGAGAGGTACGCGCGCATTCGCTCGATCTGCTCGTGGTCGGCTCCGCCCGCGAGGAAGATGAACTGCACATAGGCGCTGCGGAGTACGGCTCGGCGGTTGATCAGGCCGCCTCGGTAGAAGGACTTGCTGAAGGTGAGAGCGCTCGACTTCGCAATCACTGTCTTGTCGAGATCGAAGAAGGCGGCTGTGCGCGGCAAGGAGTGGTTTTCCACGGGGTTGAGCATAGGCGCCCACCATTCGGCGTAAGCTGGGGCGTGTGGGTTTGCCTGAGAAGGCTCTCGGGTACACCATGGAAGTCACGGATCGTTCGCGACCGTGCTAACCCGGTCCGGCTCCTCCCCCCCGAGTCGGCCGTGGGGACGACCCCCGCTCTCCCCCCCGGCGGGGGTCGTCGCATGTCCGGACGCGTTTTCCCGGGTGCGTTCAAGTCCCCCTTCTCTTGCTGAGTTCCGTGCAGATGTCCGTGCATACAAGAGTGGACATCACTCTCCGTAATCGCAAGGTTTCGTTGCGAATGTCGCCGCTATGGGTGACCGAGATATTCACAACCCACGAGTTGTCCACAGTTTCAGATCAAGATCCACACGACTTTCCGGATCGCTGCACGGTGATTGCCCGCGATGTTCGCGGATGCGAGAACGAGTGTCGAGAAGGGAAGTGGATCGTGACGGGAGTCATCACGTCGGATCACGTGCCGGAACAGGCGCGGCAGCCCGGGCCTCTGATCATCACTGAGGACGACGTCCTGCTGGACGACTTGCTGCGGCTCAGTGCCGCCGCGGGCACGGAACCCGAGGTCGCCTACGGTGCACCGGGCCGGGCGAGCTGGGACGGGGCGCCGCTCGTCCTGGTCGGTGACGATGTCGCCGCCCGCCTGCAGGGAGCCCTCCGGCGCCGCCGCGGTGTGCTGCTGGTCGGCCGGGATCTCGACGACCACGGCATCTGGCAGCGAGCCGTCGGTATGGGTGCGGACAACGTTCTCTTCCTGCCCGACGCCGAGACCTGGCTCGTAGACCGGATCGCCGATGTCGCGGAAGGCGTGGGCCGGCAGGCTCTGACGGTCGGAGTGATCGGCGGAACCGGAGGGGCCGGCGCCAGCACGCTGGCCTGCGCGCTCGCCCTGGCCGCTGCACGCTCCGGCGAACGCACGATGCTCATCGACGCCGACCCGCTCGGCGGCGGTCT
Organism: Streptomyces meridianus; assembly: GCF_023703325.1. Lineage (GTDB taxonomy): Bacteria > Actinomycetota > Actinomycetes > Streptomycetales > Streptomycetaceae > Streptomyces > Streptomyces meridianus. The sequence goes on along the minus strand of NZ_JAMQGM010000021.1, from coordinate 57,709 downwards.
GGACGTACTCCTGGGCGGCGAGTCGGCGGCCGGGCTCAGATGGCCGGCGTTCGCGGATTCCCGCGGACGGGTCGGGGGCGGCGCGCTGGAGGAGTCGCTGCCGGAACTGCACGAGATGCGCCTCCTGAGCTGGGACCGGGGGGACGTGACGTCGATTCCGCCGGAGGCGATGCGCTCGGTCCTGGCGGCCGCTCGCCGCCGGGGCGGTGTTGTGGTCGTCGATCTTCCCCGGCGAAACGATGCCACCGTCACAGAGGCTCTGCTGCAGTTGGACGTCGGACTGTTGGTCGTTCCCGGAGAGCTGCGTGCAGTGGCCGCAGCCCAGCGCGTCGCCTCCACACTGGCGCTGGTCCTGAGGGACCTGCGTGCCGTCGTCCGGGGGCCCTGTACGGCCGGGCTGCGTGATACGGAGATCGCGCGCCTGATGGGACTGCCGCTGGCGGGAGCCCTGCCGTCGGACGCTGCGCTGACCGGGCGTCCCGTTGGTAACACCCCGCCGGGCGGCAGCGAACGAGGTCCGCTGGCCCGGTTCTGCGCCGAGTTCTGGGAGCGGACTCTCTCCCGGGGCGAGGGGGTGGCCTCGTGACGGGGCACGGCACTGCCACCGAATCGCTGCTGGAAGCGGTGCGGTTGAGGCTGGCGGAAACCGGGGCCGAGCCGACCCCTGCTCGGGTCGCCGCAGTTCTGCGGGAGCAAGGCAGGCTCCTCGGGGACACCGAGATGCTCGGGGTGGTCACGGCCCTGAGGTCCGAACTGGTGGGCAGCGGGCCGCTGGAGCGGCTTCTTGCCGACCCGGAGGTCACCGACGTGCTGGTGAGTGCTCCCGACCAGGTGTGGGTGGACCGGGGGACCGGCCTCGAGCGGACGGACGTGGTCTTCCCCGATGCCGCAGCAGTCCGACGCCTGGCGCAGCGTCTGGCGGGCGTCGCCGGGCGCCGACTCGACGACGCCCGCCCGTGGGTGGACGCTCGGCTCCCCGACGGCACGCGGCTGCATGCCGTCCTGCCTCCGGTGGCGGTCGGATCGGCCTGCCTGTCGCTGCGGGTCGTGCGGCCGAAGGCGTTCCGGCTGGACGAACTCGTGGTGGTCGGCACTCTGCCGCCCGGTGGAGCGGAACTCATGGCAGCGATCATGGATGCCCGGTTGTCGTTCCTGATCAGCGGAGGTACCGGGACCGGGAAGACGACACTCCTGAGCAGCATGCTCGGGCTGGTCGGTGCCGGGGAGCGGATCGTTCTGGCGGAGGACTCCGCCGAGTTGCGGCCCGATCATCCGCACGTGGTTCGGCTCGAGGCGCGTCCGCCGAACCAGGAGGGCACCGGCAGGGTCACTCTGCGGGACCTCGTCCGTCAGGGGCTCCGGATGAGGCCGGACCGGCTGGTGGTCGGCGAGGTGCGCGGCGAAGAGGTCACGGATCTGCTCGCCGCGCTCAACACCGGACACGAAGGCGGGTGCGGAACCGTGCATGCCAACGCGGCGGCGCATGTTCCCGCGCGGCTCGAGGCGCTGGCATCCACCGCGGGTCTCGACCGGGCCGCGTTGCACAGCCAGTTGGCTGCCGCTCTCTCCTTGGTCGTCCACCTGGTGAGAGACCGTTCCGGGGCGCGCAGGGTCGCCGAGATCCATGTGCTCGAACGGAGCGACGCCGGTCTGGTCTGTACCGTTCCGGCAGTGGTCCGGTCCGCCGACGGCTTCCGGCGGGCGCGTGGCTGGGAACAGCTTGGACGCATGCTGGCGGCGTCGGGTTCCGCCGTGCGGCCGGCAGTCACGGTGGCGGCCGAGACATCTGCCGGGCCTGCAGGTCGGCGAGGCGGGTCGTGAGCGCCGCGGCAGATCCGTTCCAGGGATGGACGCCGGTTCACTCCGCAGTCGCCTGTGTCGGGGCGGCGGTCCTGCTGTTGACGGGCGGCGAGGTTGCGGCGCGCAGAGCATGGGCCGTTCTGACCCGGGACGGTGTCCGTCCCGGGTCACCTCGCACCGGTTTCAGAGCTCTGCAGAGCCGGTGGTCGTCCGGCATCGGGAGGCGTGCCGGGAAGGAGTGGCTGTGTCTGCCGGCCGGACTGGCCATGGCCGTTGCGGGGCAATCCGCACTGCCGCTGCTGGCCGTTCCGCTGGGCATCCCCCTGGTGCGGCTGGCATTGCGGCGGCGCCGCGAGCGACGGACTGCTGCCGGGACGTCGGCCGAGGTGATCGACCTCTGCGGCACGGTGGCGGGAGAACTGCGGGCCGGCCGGCAGCCGGACGAGGCGCTCCGGGCGGCGCTCGCGGGCGGCGCCGGGGTTGTGGGTGCTCCGGTGATGGCGGCGGCGCGCTTCGGCGGTGACGTCCCCGTGGCCCTGCGCGAGGCGGCGCAGCGGCCGGGCGCCGAGGGGCTGTCCGGTGTGGCCGCGTGCTGGCAGGTTGCGGCGGACCGGGGCGCCGGGCTGGCGGCAGGACTTGAGCGGGTGGCAGGAGCTCTGGGAGCCGAACGGGACCAACAAGAGGAATTGTTGGCGCAGTTGGCGGGAACCCGGTCCACGTCCGTGATGCTCGCCGTACTGCCGCTCTTCGGGATGGCCATGGGCGCGGCGATGGGTGCCAGGCCCCTGTGGTTCCTGTTGCACACACCCGAGGGCCTGGCCTGCCTCGCGATCGGCGGGGTTCTGGAAGCAGCGGGCCTGTGGTGGACCGCCCGCATCGCCCGGTCGGCCGCGGGACGGGGACCGGGATGAGCGGCGCGGTCGTTCACAGCCCGGGGCCGGGACTGGTGGCAGCTCTGCTCATGGGATGCCTGGTGTCCGCGCTCGGCGGCGCGTTCCGGGAGCGAGCGGAACGCCGACGTGCGGAACTGCTGGTCGGCGGCCGGCCCGGGCGACCGTCGCGCCGCGGCTGTCCCACGCTGCCGGCCGGCGCGCGGACGCGATCGGTCCGGGACCGGCTGCTCGCGGCGGGCGTGGGGTTGTCGGTGTTCGTGTTCCTCGGTGGAGCGGCGGGGTGCGTCGTCGGACTCTGCGCCGCCGTGGGCGTCCGGCGGTGGCGCAGCTCGGCTTCCACGGCCGCCGACAGCGATCGCACGCAGGACGTGGAACAGCAACTTCCGTTGGCCTGCGATTTGCTGGCGGCTTGTCTCGAGGCCGGAGCCGGGCCGCAGGAGGCGGCCGAGGCGGTGGGCGCTTCGCTGGGCGGTCCCATCGGGGAGCGGCTCCGCCAGGTGGCAGCGGAGCTGCGGATGGGCCAGGAGCCCGTTGCGGCCTGGTCCCGGCTGGCCCGGCTGCCGGGTGCGAGTGGGCCGGCCCGGTGCCTCGAGCGCGCCCACACCACCGGTGCGCCCGCAGCAGGGCCGATGGCCCGGCTCGCCGCGGACCGGCGGACGCGGCAGGCGCGGGACTCCGTCTCCAGGGCTCGCCGGGCCGGGGTTCTGGCGACGGCTCCGCTGGGGCTGTGCTTCCTGCCCGCATTTCTGCTGATCGGCGTCGCGCCGGTGCTGATCGGGTTGGCCGACGGGCTGATGGACGGGGGGTGACGGGACACAGACGAGCAGGGCATCGGCACCACCGTGGTGCTGCATGCGGATCGACGACGGAGGGACCGAGGGGATGAGCATGTTCGGAGTGACGGGAATGCGGATGCGTGAGCGGTTCCGGAGCCTGCACGCGGTGCTCGCTGCACGGGCCGAGGCCGGGATGACGACCGCCGAGTACGCGGTCGGAACCCTTGCGGCCTGCGGGTTCGCGGCTCTGCTCTACAAGGTCGTGACGAGTGGAAGCGTCGCGGGAGCGCTCGAGGCGCTGATCACCAAGGCGCTCGATGCGAAGTTCTGACCGCGGTCAGGCGACGGCGGAGGCAGCGGTCGTCCTTCCGGCGCTCGCCGTGTTCGCCATGGCCCTGATCTGGGGGCTGGTGGCCGCCTCGGCGCAGATCAAGTGCGTGGACGCCGCCCGGGCGGGTGCCCGGGCGGCCGCCAGGCAGGAACCGCAGTCGGTCTCTCTGGCGGCAGCCCGTTCGGCAGCCCCGTCCGGGGCGGAGGTCACGCTGTCCCGGGAGGGGGACCTGGTCCGCGTCCGGGTGGAGGCTCCGGCCACCGGACCGGGCCCGTTGGCGGTGCGGTTGCGGGCCGAGGCGGTCGCACGGTCCGAGGAACTGCCCGAGGCGCCGGGGTACGAACCGGGTGAGGTGGCGAGAGGAGCGCAGGAATGAACCGCCACGGGGACCGCGGCTCGGCGACGGTGTGGACGGCCGCACTGGCTGCGGGACTGTGCGTGGTGTTCGCCGCGGTGCTGGGCATGGGCCAGGCCGTGCTCTCCCGTCACCGTGCCGGCGGAGCGGCAGACCTCGCAGCTCTGGCTGCAGCGGATCACGCGGTCCAGGGAGCGGCGGTCGCCTGTCGCGAAGCCGGAAGGGTGGCACGTGCTCAGGCGGTCCGACTCGTCGAGTGCACGGTGAGCGGCGAAATCGCCGATGTCACCGCCGAGGCGACGTGGGGGCCGTACGCGGCGCAGGTCCGCGCGCGAGCGGGCCCGGCGGGCAGCGGCCTGTCAGCTCCGCGCGCCGGTACGTTTCGCCGCGAACAGCCGGTCAGCCGCGAGGCGCCCCGGTGAGCAGGGTGGTGAGAAGCCGGACTGCTGCGCCCTTGTGCAGGGGGTCGTTGCCGTTGCCGCACTTCGGGGACTGGATGCAGGACGGGCACCCCGACTCGCAATCGCAGGAGGCGATGGCCTGGCGGGTGGCGTCGAGCCAGTCGTGGGCGGTGTGGAAGGCCCGTTCGGCGAAGCCGGCACCCCCGGGGTGACCGTCGTAGACGAAGACCGTGGGAAGCAGGGTGTCGGGATGCAGGGGCACCGAAACACCGCCGATGTCCCACCGGTCGCAGGTGGCGAACAGCGGCAGGATCCCAATGGACGCGTGCTCGGCTGCGTGCAGGGCCCCGCCCAGCTGTTCCGGATGGACACGGGCCTCATCGAGCTGATCCTCGGTGACGGTCCACCACACAGCCCGGGTGCGGAGCGTTCGAGGCGGCAGGTCGAGCTTCGTCTCGCCGAGCACCTCCCCGGTGATCAGCTTCCGGCGAAGGAAGGAGACGACCTGATTGGTGACCTCCACGGATCCGAAACACAGGCGGGACGCACCCCAGGGGACCTCCGTGGTGGTTTCGAGTACGGAGATCGCGGTGGTGTCGCGTGCTGTCGTCGAGTATGGCGGGTCTGCCGGTTCCACCAGCGCCACGGACTCGTCCAGGTCAAGGTGGCGCACGAGATAGGTGCGGCCGCGGTGAAGATGGACGGCCCCCTCGTGGACGGTGGTGTGGGCGGAAGCCGCGTCCACGGTGCCGAGCAGCATCCCGCTGGCCACCTCCACGACCTGCACCGGGGCCCCACCCTGCCCGCGGATGTCGGCGAGATCCGCTGCTCGTTCCCGCCGCGTCCAGTGCCACGCCCTGGCCCGCCGGCGGAGCAGCCCCCGCTGCTCCAGCTGTGGCACCAGCCCGGGTGCCTCGGGGCCGAACATCTCCAGGTCCGCATGGGTCAGCGGAAGCTCGGCGGCGGCAGCGCACAGATGGGGGGCGAGGACGTACGGGTTGTCGGGGTCGAGCACCGTGGATTCCACCGGTCGGTGGAAGAGGGCCTCCGGGTGGTGCACGAGATACGTGTCCAGGGGGTCGTCGCGGGCGACGAGTACGGCCAGGGCGCCCTGCCCGGCTCGCCCCGCTCGGCCGGCCTGCTGCCACAGGGAAGCACGGGTGCCCGGATATCCGGACAGCAGGACGGCGTCGAGTCCGGAGACGTCCACACCGAGTTCCAGCGCGGTGGTGGTGGCCAGGCCCAGTAGTTCGCCCGTGTGCAGGGCCCGTTCCAGCTCGCGGCGCTCACCCGGCAGATAACCGCCCCGATACGCGGCGACACGCCCGGGCAACGACGCGTCGACCGCGGCGAGCCGTTCCTGGGCGACCAGCGCGATCAGCTCCGCGCCCCGCCGGGACCGGACGAACGCGACGGTCCGCACGCCCTGTACGGCCAGGTCGGTGAGCAGGTCCGCGGTCTCTGCGGTGGCGGTCCGCCGGACGGGTGCGCCCTGTTCGCCGTGCAGCTCGGTGAGTGGCGGCTCCCAGAGAGCGAAGACGAGCTCGCCTCGCGGGGAGGCGTCCTCGGTGATCTGCGCGACCGGGAGTCCGGTGAGCCGGGAGGCGGCCACGGCCGGATCCGCCGCAGTGGCCGAGGCCAGCAGGAACACCGGTGCCGAGCCGTAGCGTGCGCAGACCCGGCGCAGACGGCGCAGCACCTGGGCGACGTGGGAGCCGAAGACACCGCGATAACTGTGGCACTCGTCGACGACGACATAGCGCAGGGCGCGTAGGAAGGATGACCACCGGGCATGCGCCGGGAGGATGCCCCGGTGCAGCATGTCGGGGTTCGTGAGTACGTGGTTGGCGTACTGCCGCACCCATTCGCGCTCCTCGACGGGGGTGTCGCCGTCGTACACGGCGGGCCGGATCGCGGTCCCGAGCGGGTCTGCGAGTTCGGCCACGGCCCGCCGCTGATCGGCGGCAAGCGCCTTGGTGGGAGCGAGGTACAGCGCCGTGCAGCCGCGGCCGTTCGGGGCCTCGGCCCCGTCGAGCAGGGTGCTGAGGACAGGAGCGAGATAGGCGAGAGACTTCCCGGAGGCCGTTCCGGTCGCCACGACCACGGACTCTCCCCGCAGAGCGTGCTGGGCGGTACGCGCCTGGTGTTCCCAGGGCCGGCTGATGCCCGCCTCCCGGATGGCAGCGATCACTTCGGGGCGGATCTCTGCCGGCCAGTCGGCATGCCTCCCCGGACGTGGGGGCAGGTGCTCCGTATGGGTGATGCGCGTAGCCCGTTTCGGCCCGGCCGCCAGCCGGTCGAGGACGGACCGGGGGGAAGGGCCTGTGCCGGTGGATCGCGGTGGTTGGTTCTCGGCCATCGGCACCGAGTGTGTCACCGGCTCGACGAACAATGGAGTCCAGGCGTCGTACAACGCCTGCCGGTAAGTGATTGAATGCCATCGCGGCTGCCGATCCATGGGGGGCGACCGCTCGATGCAAGCTGGAGGATCCGTGGACTTGTCCCTGTCGACCCGGACCGTTGGCGACCGCACGGTCGTCGAGGTCGGTGGCGAGATTGATGTATACACCGCGCCCAAGCTGCGCGAGCAGCTGGTCGAGCTGGTGAACGACGGCAGTTATCACCTTGTCGTCGACATGGAAGGCGTCGACTTCCTCGACTCCACCGGGCTCGGCGTGCTCGTGGGCGGGCTGAAGCGAGTGCGTGCCCATGAGGGCTCCCTGCGCCTGGTCTGCAACCAGGAGCGCATTCTCAAGATCTTCCGTATCACCGGACTGACCAAGGTGTTCCCGATCCACACCTCGGTGGACGACGCCGTGTCGGCGACCGACTGACATCGTGAGATTCCCCGGCCCTGAGCCGGGGGAGGAAGTCACTGGGGGTTCCGGGCCGTCGGCCCGGCCCCTGGACACGGCATTCGTACGACCGAGGGGGATGGCATGGCCACCGTCGAGCTGCGCTTCAGTGCCCTGCCCGAGCATGTCCGGACGGCCCGCCTGGTGGCGGCCGCCGTGGCGCGCCGTGCCGGGGTCGACGAGGCGGTGCTGGACGAGGTGCGTCTGGCGGTGGGCGAGGCCTGCTCCCGCGCGGTCGGACTCCACGAGGTCAACGAACTGACCACCCCGGTGCGAGTGCTGCTCATCGAGGACGAGAAGAAGTTCTCCATCGAGGTCGGCGACGAGGCGCCTCACACACCGGCCGGCCGGCCGGCGGAATCCGCCGGCCGGCCGGGGGCCGGAGAGCCGTCCCGCGGCGCCGGCGGTGACGAGGAGGACGACATGGGTCTCGCCGTCATCAGCGGGCTCGTGGACGACGTCGAGGTGTCCGCCGGGGAGTCCGGCGGTTCCATCCGTATGAGCTGGCCTGTGACGTCGGCGCCCGTTCTGTCCTAGGGGTCCACCCCCGTTCCGGCCGCTTCCGTGCGTTTCGCCGGGAGAGTTCGCCGAACGAGCCGTCTCGGCCCGCACCTCCCACCCACCGCCCATCGGAGCGCCACACGCGGTGGCGCTCTGTCTGCCGGCCACGGCTGCCGGTCCCTCCCCGGCGGGCCGTATCCGCCCGCCCGGCGCTTTCCCCGGGCGCTCAGCGCGAGCCCGGCGGCCTCCCGGACTCCTCTCCGCGCGGGCTGCACCGCATCCCTTCCGATCTTCCGCGGGATCCACACAGGCTCTCGGGAGCCTCGTGCGCACCGCTGGACAACCTGCCCGGGAATCCCGCGGCGAGAGTCCTCCACCACCGTCCGGTGTCCCCTGGAAGCGCCATCGAGAGAACCCTGACCAGGGGTGTTCATAACACTCTTCGATAAGCCGTAGATCGTTTATCGGGTGTCGGTTGTTTGATCGACTTCCTCCCTTCGGGGGAATTGGCGGAGCGATCTTTTTTTGATCTTCGCTGGTCCGGGCCAATTCCTCTTCAGGCGCACTTTTTTGCCGCGGCCAGGCTCCCTACAATCCGTCCACAACTTTGCTCAGGACGCCTGAGCGCCGCGGCTGTTCCACTGCTGCGCGCCCATGTGCCAAACGTCAAGGAGGACGAATGGCGGGGCCCTTTCCCCCTCTGCAGAACGACCTACCCTCATCTCTTGCAGCTGCGACCCTGACCGATGACAACCGGATGATCGTGCTGGTCATCGCGGCCGTCGCGATTGCGGCCCTCGTCGTCGCCGTGGTGCTGGTGCGCCAGGTGCTCGCCGCCGGCGAGGGCACCGACAAGATGAAATCGATCGCCGCCGCCGTCCAGGAGGGCGCCAACGCGTACCTTGCACGCCAGTTGCGCACCCTGGGCGTATTCGCCGTCGTGGTGTTCTTCCTGCTCATGCTGCTTCCGGCGGACGACTGGTCGCAGCGCGCCGGCCGGTCGGTCTTCTTCTTGATCGGTGCTCTCTTCTCGGCGGCCACGGGCTATATCGGAATGTGGCTCGCCGTGCGCAGCAATGTGCGCGTGGCGGCCGCGGCCCGTGAAGCCACCCCGGCGGAAGGCGCCCCGCCGAAGGATCTGACGGACGTCTCCCACCGGGCCATGAAGATCGCTTTCCGCACCGGCGGCGTGGTCGGCATGTTCACGGTCGGGCTGGGCCTGCTCGGCGCCTCGTGCGTGGTGCTGGTCTACGCCGCTGACGCCCCCAAGGTTCTGGAGGGCTTCGGTCTCGGCGCCGCGCTCATCGCCATGTTCATGCGTGTCGGCGGCGGCATCTTCACCAAGGCCGCGGACGTCGGAGCGGACCTGGTCGGCAAGGTTGAACAGGGCATTCCGGAGGACGACCCGCGGAACGCCGCGACCATCGCGGACAACGTGGGCGACAACGTCGGCGACTGCGCGGGCATGGCGGCGGACCTGTTCGAGTCGTACGCGGTCACGCTCGTCGCCGCGCTCATCCTCGGCAAGGTGGCCTTCGGTGACGTCGGCCTGGCCTTCCCGTTGCTGGTGCCGGCCATCGGCGTCGTGACGGCCATGATCGGCATCTTCGCGGTGGCACCCCGGCGGGCGGACCGCAGCGGAATGACGGCGATCAACCGGGGTTTCTTCATCTCCGCGGTGATCTCCCTGGTGCTGGTGGGGATCGCGGTGTTCGCGTACCTGCCGTCCTCGTACGGCGATCTCACCGGTGTGACCGACCCCGGGATCCTGGGCCACGCGGGGGACCCCCGGGTGCTCGCGCTCGTCGCCGTGGGCATCGGTATCGTGCTCGCCGCGCTGATCCAGCAGCTCACCGGCTACTTCACCGAGACCACCCGGCGTCCCGTGAGGGACATCGGGAAGACCTCGCTGACCGGCCCGGCCACCGTGGTGCTGGCGGGCATCTCGATCGGCCTCGAGTCCGCCGTCTACTCGGCGGTGCTGATCGGGCTCGGCGTGTACGGCGCATTCCTGCTCGGCGGCAGCTCGGTCATGCTCGCCCTGTTCGCGGTGGCTCTCGCGGGCACCGGCCTGCTGACCACGGTGGGCGTGATCGTCGCCATGGACACTTTCGGCCCGGTCTCGGACAACGCGCAGGGCATCGCCGAGATGTCCGGTGACGTTGAGGGTGCGGGCGCCCAGGTCCTCACGGACCTCGACGCCGTCGGCAACACGACGAAGGCGATCACCAAGGGCATCGCCATCGCCACGGCGGTGCTGGCCGCCGCGGCGCTCTTCGGTTCGTACCGTGACGCGATCGCCTCGGCCGTCGCGGATGTGAATGCGCGCGCCGGGGAGCTGGGTCTGAGTCTGGACATCTCGCAGCCGAACAACCTGGTCGGGCTGGTGCTGGGCGCCTCGGTGGTGTTCCTGTTCTCGGGGCTCGCCATCAACGCCGTCTCGCGGTCGGCGGGCTCGGTCGTCTTCGAGGTCCGACGCCAGTTCCGCGAGCACCCCGGGATCATGGACTACTCCGAGAAGCCCGAGTACGGCCGCGTCGTTGACATCTGCACCAAGGACGCGCTGCGCGAGCTGGCCACCCCCGGTCTGCTCGCCGTCCTCGCGCCGATCGTCGTCGGGTTCACCCTCGGCGTCGGTGCGCTCGGCTCCTACCTCGCCGGCGCGATCGGCACCGGCACGCTGATGGCCGTCTTCCTCGCGAACTCCGGGGGTGCGTGGGACAACGCCAAGAAGCTGGTGGAGGACGGGCACCACGGCGGGAAGGGCAGCGAGGCCCACGCCGCGACCGTGATCGGTGACACGGTGGGCGACCCGTTCAAGGACACCGCGGGGCCGGCCATCAACCCGCTGCTGAAGGTGATGAACCTGGTGGCGCTTCTGATCGCCCCGGCTGTCGTGCAGTTCAGCTACGGCGACAACGCCAGTACGGGCATCCGGGTGCTCATCGCGGTGCTGGCCCTCACGGTCATCGTCGGAGCCGTCTACGTCTCGAAGCGGCGCGGAATCGCCGTGGGTGACGAAGGCAACGACGGAACGGCCGAAAGCGTCTCCAGCGCGAGTGATGCGGCCACGGTCTCCTGACGTCCGGTCGATCGGAAGGCGACCCAAGTAGTCGCAACAGCAAGGGAGTTGTTGGGCGGGCGGTGTGCGGTGAGCACGCCGCCCGCTCTCGTGTCCGGGCGGCACCGACGCCCTCCGGGCCGTGATGCAAATGGCTGCAATGCCCGTTACGGGGCATCCATGACTCGCGACTACCCCTCTTTGGGCGTGTATGTTCCGTGGCCGATAGCCACGGAAGGGACCAATCCGGTGAACAAGAAGCTTGTGGCCGCACTGTCCGGCGGCACGGCCCTGGTACTGGCGCTGTCCGGCTGCAGCGACAACAGCGAGGTCAACGACTACGCCAAGAAGGTCTGCGATCAGCTCGAGCCCCAGCTGCAGAAGATCACGGACGCCAACGAGTCGATCACCTCGACGGCCGCCGACGGCAAGCCCGCGGACATCAAGAAGGCCGACTCGGCTGCCTTCCAGCAGATCTCGACCGCCTACGCGTCGATGGCCGGCGCCGTGGACAAGGCCGGGGCCCCGCCCGTGGACGACGGCGAGCAGAAGCAGCAGGCCGCCGTGCGCGGACTGAACGCCACGTCCCGCGCGTACGCCGATCTGAAGGCGGACGTCGAGCGGCTCAACACCAACGACCAGGGCAAGTTCGCGTCGGGGCTCCAGGACATCGCCCAGAAGCTCGACGCCGTCAACAAGACCGGTGACGACGCGATCAAGAACCTCCAGTCCGGTGAGGTCGGCGAGGCCATGAGCAAGCAGTCCGGGTGCAAGCGGCCGTCGGAGGCCAGCCCTTCCTCGTGACCCGTTCGCCGGTCACGGGATCACGGGTCCGCACTCCCTCTCCGGAGGTGCGGGCCCGTGGCACTCAACGGCGGCGCATCCGACAATGGGACGCGTGAGTACGAACCGCCTTCCCTCGCCCTTCGCCGACCGCACCCGCCGGCTCCGCGACGACCTCCTGCGGGCCGGCTTCACGGCCGACGGCCTGCTCGAGCTGCTCGGCGCGCCCGCCTACGCCGCACTCGCCCGCAACGAGACCGTCCCGGCGCTGCGTGCGACCCGCGGCGGCAGCCCGCTGGAGACCCTCGTCCGGCTCTTCCTCCTGCAATGTCCGGTGCCGGCCGAACGGGCACGCGCAGCGCTGCCGTTCGACGAGTGCCTGGAGGACGGCTGGCTCGCCGGGACCGCGGAGGAGGTGCGGGCGACCGTGGACGTCCGCCCGTACGGCGGGCCCGTCGGCGAGGACTGGTACATCGTCTCCGATCTGGGCTGTGCGGTCGGCGGTGCCGGTGGTGCCGGTGGTGCCGGAGGTGCGGCGCTGCCGGAGGCGGACCGGGCGCAGCTCGTGCTGGGCGTCGGTGGGGCGTCCACCACGCTGGCCGGGATCACCCTCCGGGATCCGGTCGACCGGGCCCTCGACGTCGGCACCGGGTCCGGTATCCAGGCCCTGCACGCCGCCGGGCACACGACGGCGGTCACGGCGACCGACGTCAACCCGCGGGCGCTGCGCTTCGCCCGGCTCACCCTGGCCCTGTCCGGGGTCCGTGAGGCCGATCTCCGCGAGGGCTCGCTGTTCGAGCCGGTGCCCGAGGGCGAGCTCTACGACCTGATCGTCTCCAACCCGCCGTTCGTCATCTCACCGGCCGCCTCCGCCGGGGCCCAGGCAGAAAGAGGCCGGCTGACGTACCGCGACGGCGGTATGTCGGGGGATGCGCTGTGCCGCACGCTCGTGCAGCAGTCGGCGAGCCGGCTCGCCGAGGGCGGCTACTGCCAGCTGCTGGCCAACTGGCAGCACATCGCGGGTGAGGACTGGCGCGAGCGGGTATCCGCCTGGGTGCCGCCGGGCTGCGACGCCTGGATCGTGCAGCGGGAGGTGCAGGACGTCACGCAGTACTCCGAGCTGTGGCTGCGGGACGCCGGTGACCACCGGGCCGGCCCCGCCGAGTACGCGGCGCGGTACGACGCATGGCTGGACGACTTCGAGGCGCAGAAGACCAAGGCGGTCGGCTTCGGCTGGATCACCCTGCGCAAGTCGGGCGCCGAACGCCCCAGGGTGACCGCCGAGGAGTGGCCGTACCCCGTCGAGCAGCCCCTCGGCGAGGCGATCCGCTCCCACTTCGACCGACAGGACTTCCTCCGGGACACCGACGATGCCGCCCTCCTGGCCGGTCACTACCGCCTCGCCGACGAGGTGGTGCAGGAGCAGGTCGGGCTGCCGGGAGCCGAGGACCCCGAGCACGTGCTGCTCCGGCAGAACCGGGGCATGCGCCGGGCGACCGAGGTGGACACGGTCGGCGCCGGTTTCGCCGGCGTGTGCGACGGCACACTCAGCGCGGGCCGCATCCTCGACGCGATCGCCGATCTGCTCGGCGAGGATCCCGTCCTGCTGCGGGACCGGACCCCGGCGTCGATCCGTCTCCTCGTCGACCAGGGATTCCTGCTGCCCGTCTGACCGTTCCGGGCGGTCGTGAGAGGTCTCACCCGGTCGGTCGGAACCGCCGTCCGCGCAGGGGCGATCGGACCTTGGCGGCAATCGCCGCCAAGGACCGGGGGAGCGATCCGGGCGGCAAACAGGACGGGTATCGGGTTACCGTTCGAGTGGCGTTGCGGACTTTTCCCGTTTGACAAGAGGGCGGGAGGTACCGTCACACTCCGCAGCGTCACTGTTGTGCCACACCGAGCATCGATCCGGAGAGAAGAGCGAAGTTGTCCCCGACCAGCGAGACCGCAAAGGGCGGACGCCGACTCGTGATCGTCGAGTCGCCTGCCAAGGCCAAGACGATCAAGGGTTATCTCGGCCCTGGGTACGTGGTCGAGGCGAGCGTGGGACACATCCGGGACCTGCCCAACGGTGCGGCCGAGGTCCCCGACAAGTACACCGGTGAGGTCCGCCGCCTCGGTGTCGACGTCGAGCGGGACTTCCAGCCGGTCTACGTCGTCAACAGCGACAAGAAGAGCCAGGTCAAGAAGCTCAAGGAACTCCTCGCGGAGTCCGACGAACTCTTCCTCGCCACCGATGAGGACCGCGAGGGCGAGGCCATCGCCTGGCACCTCCAGGAAGTGCTCAAGCCGAAGGTTCCCGTGCACCGGATGGTCTTCCACGAGATCACCGAGCAGGCGATCCGCGAGGCGGTCAACAACCCGAGGGACCTCAACAAGCGGCTGGTGGACGCGCAGGAGACCCGCCGGATCCTCGACCGCCTCTACGGTTACGAGGTCTCGCCGGTCCTGTGGAAGAAGGTCATGCCCCGGCTGTCCGCCGGCCGCGTGCAGTCCGTCGCGACCCGGCTCGTCGTCGAGCGGGAACGCGAGCGCATGGCGTTCCGCTCCGCCGAGTACTGGGACCTGACCGGTACCTTCGCCACCGGCCGTGCCGGTGACTCCACCGACCCCGGCACCTTCGGCGCCCGCCTGACCTCGGTCGACGGCCGCCGTGTCGCGCAGGGTCGCGACTTCGGCTCGACCGGGCAGCTCAAGGACGGCGCGAACGTCCTGCACCTGGACGAGCAGAACGCCCGGGCCCTGGCGGCCGCGCTCGAGAGCACCGACTTCTCGGTGCGGTCCGTGGAGTCCAAGCCCTACCGGCGTTCGCCCTATGCGCCGTTCCGCACGACGACCCTCCAGCAGGAGGCGTCCCGCAAGCTCGGATTCGGCGCGAAGTCGACCATGCAGGTGGCCCAGAAGCTGTACGAGAACGGCTTCATCACCTACATGCGTACCGACTCCACCGTTCTGTCGGACACGGCGGTCGCCGCCGCCCGGTCCCAGGTGACCCAGCTGTACGGGGCCGGCTACCTGCCGGACAAGCCGCGCACCTACGCGGGCAAGGTCAAGAACGCCCAGGAGGCGCACGAGGCGATCCGGCCCTCCGGCGACCGTTTCCGCACTCCGGCAGAGACCGGCCTCACCGGCGACCAGTTCCGCCTCTACGAGCTGATCTGGAAGCGGACGGTCGCTTCCCAGATGAAGGACGCGGTCGGCAACTCGGTCACCGTCAGGCTCGGCGGCCGGGCCTCCGACGGCCGGGACGCCGAGTTCAGCGCGTCCGGCAAGACGATCACCTTCCACGGGTTCATGAAGGCCTATGTCGAGGGCGCGGACGACCCGAACGCCGAACTCGACGACCGCGAGCGCCGGCTGCCGCAGGTGAGCGAGGGCGACCGGATCGGCGCGGAGGAGATCACCGCCGACGGGCACGCCACCAAGCCCCCGGCCCGCTACACCGAGGCCTCGCTGGTGAAGGAGCTCGAGGAGCGGGAGATCGGCCGCCCCTCGACCTACGCGTCGATCATCGGCACCATCCTCGACCGCGGCTACGTGTTCAAGAAGGGCACCGCGCTGGTGCCCTCGTTCCTGTCCTTCGCGGTCGTGGGCCTGCTGGAGAAGCACTTCGGCCGGCTCGTCGACTACGGCTTCACCGCCAAGATGGAGGACGACCTCGACCGCATCGCCCGCGGGGAGGCCCAGTCCGTTCCGTGGCTGCGGCGCTTCTACTTCGGTTCCGACGAGTCCGGCGCCGGTGTCGCCGCCGAGGCCGGCAACGGCGACGGCGATCACCTCGGCGGGCTGAAGGAGCTGGTCACCGACCTCGGTGCCATCGATGCCCGTGAGGTCTCGTCGTTCCCGGTCGGTGACGGCATCGTGCTTCGTGTGGGCCGCTACGGTCCGTACGTCGAGAAGCCTTCGCCGGTCGAGGGGGAGACCGGGCAGCGAGCGGACGTGCGGGAGGACCTGCCGCCGGACGAGCTGACCGTCGAGTACGCAGAGGAACTGCTCGCCAAGCCGAGCGGCGACTTCGAGCTGGGCACGGACCCGCAGACGGGCCGCCCGATCGTGGCCAAGGACGGCCGCTACGGCCCGTACGTCACCGAGGTCCTTCCCGAGGGCACCCCCAAGACCGGCAAGAACGCGGTCAAGCCGCGCACGGCGTCGCTCTTCAAGTCCATGTCCCTCGACACGATCACGCTCGAGGAAGCGCTCAAGCTGATGTCGCTGCCGCGCGTCGTGGGCATCGACCCCGAGTCGGACACCGAGATCACGGCGCAGAACGGCCGCTACGGCCCCTATTTGAAGAAGGGGACGGACTCGCGCTCGATCGAGTCGGAGGAGCAGCTGTTCACCATCACGCTGGACGAGGCCCTCGCGATCTACGCCCAGCCGAAGCAGCGCGGCCGCGCAGCGGCCAAGCCGCCGCTGAAGGAGCTCGGTACCGACCCGGTCAGTGAGAAGCCGGTGGTCGTCAAGGACGGACGCTTCGGTCCGTACGTGACGGACGGCGAGACGAACGCGACCCTGCGCCGCGACGACGACGTCGAGACCATCACGGCCGACCGCGCCTACGAACTCCTCGCCGAGAAGCGGGCGAAGGGCCCGGCGAAGAAGAAGACGGCGAAGAAGGCCGCCGCCAAGAAGACGACCGCGAAGAAGACGGCTGCCGCCAAGAAGACGGCGGCGAAGAAGACGACTGCCAAGAAGACGACGGCGAAGAAGACGACGGCGAAGAAGGCGACGGCGAAGAAGGCCACGGCGAAGAAGACCGTTGCGGCCGGCACCGCAACGGCCGACCGGGCCGAGTGAGGCCCGGCCGGTCCGGACCGGCCCCCGCGACCCGCCCGCCCCGTCGGCAGCCACCTGATGTGCCGACGGGGCGGGCATTTGTTCGGGCGGGGCGGCGGAGGCTCGGCCGCTCCCGATAGGCTGGCGGGATGACGCGAGCCCAGCAGTCCCGGGCCGAGGGGCCCGCCCCCGCCCCCGACCCCCTTGCAGCAGACTCCCGTGAGCGGGCCGTACGAGCGCTGCTGCGATTCCCGCCGCTCCGCCGGCTGTGGAGCGCCCAGCTCGTCGGCGGCGTCGGAGACGCCCTCGCCCTGCTCGTGCTGGTGCTGCTGTCGCTGCAGGCAGCAGCCGTCGCCGGGCCGTTCGGCGGCGGATACCGCGGGGCAGCCTTCGCCGTGGCCGCCGTGTTCGGCGTCCGGCTCGTCGCGACGCTGCTGTTCGGTGTCCTGCTGCTGAGGCCGCTGGCCACCCTCACCGGGCCCTCCGGGCCGCTGGACCGCCGATGGACGATGATCGGCTCGGACGTGGTCCGGGCGGCGCTGCTCATCGTCGCCCCGCTGTGGATCGACTGGACCCGTGAGAAGGCGTTCGCCTGGCTGCTCGTCACCGTCTTCGTCACCGGCATCGCCGAGCGTCTGTGGACGGTCGCCAAGGACGGGGCCGCTCCCGCCCTGCTGCCCGCGCCTCCGGCCGAGGGAGCCACGGTCCGGCCGCTGCCGGACCGGCTCGAGGCGCTCCGCAGGCTCTTCCTGCGCACCGCTTTCGTGAGCCTGCCGCTGGCTGCCGCCGCGCTGGTACTCGTCACCCTGGTCAGCAACCTCCTCGGCTCCGGCATCCCGTGGTTCGGCGGCCACCAGGCCGCGCTCGCGTCGTACGTCGCATCGGGGCTCTTCGCCGCGTCGATCTCCGTCCTCTATTTCATCGAGCTGCCCGGCCACCGAACCTCCGGAGTGCGCTCGCCACTCCATGCGCTGCGCCGCCCCAGGCCCGGTGACGGGGCGGACGGCAAAGGGCGCACGGGCGCGATCCCGCTGCTCGTCCTCGCCTGTGCGGCCGTGGCGGGCGCAGTCGCGGGCGCCGTCGCCGTCGCCGTCCTGCAGGCCTTCGACCTCGGCGGCGGGCCGGTCGGTTTCGGGCTGCTGGTTCTGGCACTGAGCGGCGGCGTGGTGGCCGGCGTCCGGCTGGCTCCCCGGGTGCTGGTCGGGTTCTCCCGCCGCCGGATGCTCGCCCTCGCCCTTGCCGTCACCGGCCTGGCGCTGCTCGCCGCGGGCCTGACCCCCGACCCGGCGACCGTGCTCTTCCTGGCCTTGCTGGCCGGAACGACGGCCGGCGTCGCGGCCAACACCGGGCACACCCTGCTCGACCTGGAGGCCGAGGAGTCCCTGCGGCCCCGGACAACCGAGCACCTGCACGCCGTCGTTCGCCTCTTCGTCGGACTGAGCGCCGTCCTGGCCCCGGTGATCGCCGCCGGGATCGGACCGCACCGCCTGGCCGCCGGGAAGTTCGTCTTCGCCCACGGCGGCGCCGCCTTCACGTTGATGCTCATCGGCGCATTGCTGCTGCCGGTCGCGGCGCTCGTCCTCGGCCGGACCGACGACCGGCAGGGCGTGCCGCTCCGCCGCGACCTGCGCGAAGCGCTGCGCGGTGGCGGCTCCCAGGAGTCCCCGGCCGGTGCCGGCTTCTTCCTCGTCCTCGAGGGAGGCGACGGGGCGGGCAAGTCCACCCAGGTCGAGGCGCTCGCCGAGTGGATCCGGGCCAAGGGCCACGAGGTCGTCGTCACCCGTGAACCGGGTGCCACCCCGATGGGCAAGCGGCTGCGCTCGATCCTGCTGGACGTTTCGAGCGCCGGCATCTCGCACCGTGCCGAGGCGCTGCTGTACGCGGCGGACCGGGCGGAGCACGTCGAGACGGTCATCCGGCCCGCCCTGGAGCGCGGCGCCGTGGTCATCTCCGACCGCTACATCGACTCCTCCGTGGCCTACCAGGGCGCGGGCCGCGACCTGTCGCCGACCGAGATCGCCCGGATCTCGCGCTGGGCCACCGACGGACTCGTCCCGCATCTGACGGTCCTGCTCGACATCTCCCCCGAGACGGCCCGGGAACGTTTCACCGAGGCACCCGACCGGCTGGAGTCCGAGCCGGCCGAGTTCCACGAGCGGGTGCGGTCGGGATTCCTGACCCTGGCCGCCGCGGACCCGGCCCGGTACCTGGTGGCCGACGCCGGCCGCGATCCGGAGGCCGTCACCACCGTCGTGCGCCACCGGCTCGACCAGATGCTGCCGCTCTCCGATGCCGAGATCAAAGCCCGCGACGAGGCCCGCAGGGCCGCCGCCGAGGAGGCACGCCGCCGGGCCGAGGAAGAGGCCGCCCGCAAGGCCGAGGAGGAGCGGCGCGAGCGCGAGCGGCAGGAGCAGATCGCCAGGCTCCGGGCCGAGGAGGAGGAGCGCAAGCGGATCGAGGCCGAGGAGGCGCAGCGCGCCGAGGCCGAGCGGCAGGCCGAAGCGGCCCGTATGCGCGCCGAGGAGGCACGGCGGCTCGCCGAGGAGGAGCGCCGGCGTCGCGAGGAGGAGGAGCGTGCCCGCGCGGTGGAGAAGGAGCGGCTGCGCCGGGAGTACGAGCAGCAGAACCGGCTGCGCGAGGAGGCCGAGGAGCGTCGGCTGGAGAAGCAGCGCCGGGCCGAGGAGGCGCTGCGCCGGGCCGGGTCCGCGCGTGCCGCGTCGGACGACGGGACCGCCACGATCGAGACCCCGGCGCCCGGCCGGCAGCAGCCGACCGAGCGGCCTGCCCCGAACGAGCCGGACGACCCGGACTCGGAGGCGACCCAGACGGTGCGCACTCCGCTGCCGCCGGCTCCGTCGGACGCCGAGGAGACGGCCGTCCTGCCGCAGCAGCAACCTCCGGCGGAGCCCGACGAGACGGCGGTTCTCCCGAAGGTGAGTTTCGACAAGGGCCCCGACCCGGCGGACCGGGTGCCGCCGTGGATGTTCCGGGAGGGCGAGGAGCCGGAGCCCGCCGAGTCCGAAGCCGAGCGCACCCGCGAGCTGCCCTCGTTCCCGATGGAGGAGGACGAGTCGTCCTCCCGCAGCGGTCGCCGCCGCCCGCAGTGGGCCGAGGAGACGCCGCTGGACGACCTTCCGTCCCTCGCCGACGAACTGCTCGGGCCGCGGGACGACTACGACGCCGATCAGCACCGGCACGGCAGGGGCCGGCGCGACTGAGGCGTGTTGACCTGAAGCGTTGTTCCCACGGCGGCGCACCCGGACACGGCGGAGACGCCGGGGGTGTGCCGCCGCCGCGTGTGTCCTTCGGGCCCGGAGCCGGCTGTCGGTGCGGTGGACGACAATGGGATGCCAGGGGTGGAACGCGTCCCGTGAGGGCGCGGTCCCGGCATGGCAGGCACGACGGCAGAGGCTGAGACAGAGGCAGCGGGAGAGGGCGGACAGCGATGGCGGTGTGGGACGACCTCGTCGGCCAGCAGCAGGTGACCGGGCAACTGCTCGCCGCGGCCCGGGACGCCGATGCGCTGGTGACCGAGGCGGAGCCGGGGGAAGACGACGCTCCCCCGGAGCCGGGCGGATCGTCGAGCATGACCCACGCGTGGCTCTTCACCGGTCCGCCGGGTTCCGGAAGGTCCACCGCAGCGCGGGCTTTCGCGGCGGCGCTCCAGTGTGTCAGCCCGGACCGCGCCCTGGGCGGTGCTCCGGGTTGCGGGTTCTGCGACGGCTGCCACACCGCGCTGATCGGTACGCACGCGGACGTCGAGGTGGTGCGGACCCAGGGGCTGTCGATCGGGGTGAAGGAGACGCGCGAACTCGTCCGCCGGGCGCAGTTGTCTCCGGCGACCGGCCGGTGGCAGGTCATCGTGATGGAGGACGCGGACCGGCTCACCGAGGGCGCCTGCAACGTCCTGCTCAAGGCGATCGAGGAGCCGGCGCCGAGAACCGTGTGGCTGCTGTGCACTCCGTCCATCGAGGACGTGCTGCCGACGATCCGGTCACGCTGCCGGTTGCTGACACTGCGCACGCCGTCGGTGGACGCCGTCGCCGACCTGCTGGTGCGGCGGGACGGGGTCGATCCCGCGCGGGCCCGGGCCGCGGCCGAGGCGACCCAGGGGCACATCGGCCGTGCGCGCCGGCTGGCCACGGACGAGCAGGCGCGGACGCGCCGGGCGGCCGTGCTGAAGCTGCCGCTGCGGGTGGACGACATCGGTGCCTGTCTCAAGGCGGCGCAGGAACTGGTCGACGCAGCAGCGGAGGACGCGAAGCAGATCGCCGAGGAGACGGACGCCAGGGAGACCGAGGAGCTGCGCGCCGCGCTGGGTGCGGCGGCCGGGACGGGCAGCCGGCTCCCGCGCGGCACTGCCGGTGCGATGAAGGAGCTCCAGGACCGGCAGAAGACGCGCAGTACGCGCATCAAGCGCGACACCCTCGACCTCGCGCTGACCGATCTCACCGGGTTCTACCGGGATGTGCTGGCGTTGCAGCTCGGCTCGTCCGTGGCGCTGGCCAATTCCGGGCAGCGGGACGCCCTGGAGAGGGTGGCGGCCGGGTCGGGCCCGGAGAACACGCTGCGGCGCATCGAGGCGGTGATCGCCTGCCGCGACGCCATGGACCGCAACGTGGCGCCGTTGCTGGCCGTCGAGGCGATGACGATGGCGCTGCGCGCGGGCTGACTGCCGGACGCGGTGTCGTGGCCGGTGCAGTGGGTGGCGGGCGTGGCCGGCCGACGGCCACACAACCGGGGCGGGGCGGGGCGGGGCGGCCGGCGTCGCGCGGCGCCGGCCGTCGCCCCGACCGCTCTCATCCGTCCGGGGCCGGGGCTGCACGTCCCAGGGTGCTCGTACGGATACGCTCCGTAGGTCGTGCTCCGCAGAAGCTGTGGAAGCTACCCGTCCGGACCCGAGGACCGCCCATGGACACCCGTCGCCTGTTCCGCTCTTCCGGGACCCTGCTCGCGGCCGCCGGACTGCTGCTCGCCGGCTGTTCGCCCGAGGAGGCGGCCGACCGGTCCTCCGCCTCGGCGACACCGCAGCCGGGGGAAGGGGGCGGGGCGGTCCAGGGGCTGCGACCGCTGGCGTTGACCGTGCCGGCGGACCTCGAGCCGTACTACGAGCAGAAGCTGACGTGGCGCGACTGCGAGGACACCCCGGGCTTCGAGTGCTCGACGCTGAAGGTGCCGCTGGACTACGACCGTCCGGCGGCCGAGGACCTGGAGCTGGCGGTCTCGCGGAAGAAGGCGACCGGGCCGGGCAAGCGCCTCGGTTCGCTGCTGGTCAACCCCGGCGGGCCGGGCAGCTCCGCGGTCGGCTTCCTCCAGACCTACGCGGGCGTCGGATACCCGGAGCCCGTGCGCGCCCGGTACGACATGGTGGCCGTCGACCCGCGCGGCGTGGCCGGCAGCGAACCCGTCGCCTGCCTGACCGACCCGCAGATGGACGCCTACACCCAGGTCGACCAGACTCCCGACGACGAGGCGGAGACCCGCAAGCTCGTCGCCGCGTACAAGAACTTCGCGAACAGCTGCCGCAAGCGCTCCGGGGACGTGCTCGGGCACGTCTCGACGGTCGAAGCGGCCCGCGACATGGATGTCCTGCGTGCGGTGCTCGGCGACGACAGGCTGACGTATGTCGGGGCGTCGTACGGCACGCTGCTGGGCGCGACCTATGCCGGGCTCTACCCCTCGCGGGTCGGCCGGCTCGTCCTCGACGGGGCGTTGGACCCGTCGCTGTCCGCTCTCCGGCTCAACCGCGAGCAGACCGGCGGCTTCGCCACGGCCTTCGGGGCCTTCGCCGAGGACTGCGTGAAGCGGACGGACTGCCCGCTCGGGACGGGCAGCGCGGACGACGCCGGCAAGCGGCTGCGCGCGCTGTTCGACCAGGCCGACGAGAAGCCCCTCGCCACCGGCGAGGACCGCAGGCTGGGCGAGCAGCTGGCGACCACCGGGGTGATCGCGGCGATGTACGACGAGAGCGCGTGGCCGCAGCTGCGCAGCGCGCTGCAGTCCGCGGTGGAGGGGGACGGCAGCGGGCTGCTGAAGCTCGCCGACCTCTATTTCGAGCGGGACTCCGGGGGCTCCTACCAGAACCTGATGTACGCCAACGCCGCGGTCAACTGCCTGGACCTGCCGCCGTCCTTCGGGGGGCCGGAGGACGTCCGGAAGAACCTGGAGTCGTTCCGCAAGGCGTCGCCGGTGTTCGGCACGTACATGGCGTGGGCCGCGCTGAACTGCACCTACTGGCCGGTGAAGCCGAGCGGAGAGGCGCAGCGGATCGAGGCGAAGGGGGCGGCGCCGATCGTGGTGGTCGGCACCACGCGCGACCCGGCGACGCCGTACCTCTGGGCGCGGGGCCTGGCCGGCCAGCTGGACTCCGGCCGGCTGCTGACCTACGACGGCGACGGGCACACGGCGTACGGGCGCGGCAGCGACTGCATCGACGCCTCGATCAACCGATACCTGCTGGAGGGCGAGCAGCCGGCCGAGGGCAAGAAGTGCTCCTGATCACGCGGCCCCCGTACCGGTCCCGGGACCGGTACGGGGCACCCCCGGGAACTGTGTAGACTTGTCGCCGTTGCTGATGCCAGTCTGTGCGTAACGGGCGGGCATCTTCGCAGCTTGCCGCCTTAGCTCAGATGGCCAGAGCAACGCACTCGTAATGCGTAGGTCTCGGGTTCGAATCCCGAAGGCGGCTCCACCGAAACCCCGGCTCGGATCTCGTCCGAGCCGGGGTTTTCGTTTCTGCGCTCTGCTTCGCGGTCCGGGCGCGGGTTCCGAGGGTGCCCAATGGCGCCGAGCCCGGCGGGATCAGGATCGCCGGAGAGTCCCCGCGACCGGCGTTCCCCTCGTGTACACGTACGTCCTCGACCCCGCGACGAAGATCTACCGGGACGGTGACGTGTTCATCGGTGTCATCAAGGTCGCGGCGCCGTTCCCGGTGGAGATCGACCTCGGTCTGATCTGACCGTGTGTGCAGGTCGGCGGTCCGTCGTGCGTGCTCGGGACGGATCGTCGACCGCGGCGAGACCTGTGAATGACGTCCCCTCCGTGCGGCGTTGTCAGCCCGCCCAGTGAGACGTGCAATTTTCTGTACTCAAGCAGGAGGTTTGCGGTGAAGACGATGTCGTACTCGGAGTCGCGGGCGAAGTACGCGGAAGTGCTCAACGCCGTGACCGACGACCGCGAGGAAATAGTGATCACGCGCGCCGGGCATGAGCCGGTGGTCATCGTCTCGCTGGAGGACTACGAGTCCTTGAAGGAGACGGCTTACCTGCTGCGCAGCCCTGCGAACGCCCGCCGTCTCCTTGCATCCATCGAGGAGTTGGAGAGCGGCGGCGGGGCGGTGCGTGAACTCGCGGACTTCGAATGAAGATCACCTTTGCCTCCCGTGCCGGGGAGGACTACCTCTGGTGGCAGTCCCAGGATCGCAAGATCCTCAAGCGGATCAACACGCTCATCGCGGATGTGATGCGTAACGGCAACGAGGGGATCGGCAAGCCGGAACCTCTCAAGCACGGCTTCCAGGGCTACTGGTCGCGCCGGATCAACGACGAGCATCGCCTGATCTACAAGGTCGGGGACGACTCGGTCCTGATCGCGCAGTGCCGCTACCACTACGAGAGCTGACGGCCCGGAAGCCGGACAGTCCGCGTGGCTGATCGCCGGGCTCCCCGGCTCGCTGCCGAAGACGACCGGGGGACGGGCAACGTGGGGCGGACCCGTCTTGAGGCGGGGCCCTGCGTTGTGCTACGGCCCAGGAGTTTCCCCGGTTCCCTCTGACCAGCGGTACTCGGCTTGTCCCTGGAGCCCCCGGATAGGTGACGGCTGGCCTTCCCACGTCGTGTCCCAATCGGCGACGTAGCGGCGGTAGATGGCCCGGACCCGGTCGGGATCGGTCGGCTCCAGTCGGCCTGGTCCTGTAGTACGTACCTGCCGGATGTCTTCTGGTGGATCGAAGGTGGAGATCATCGCGGCGATCTCACGCCCCTGCTCGATCGCGTTCAGGAACGGGTTCGGCGAGCGGAGCGGTGTGTGGAACCACAGTCGGCCCTCGGCGAAGTCGAACCACATGGTGGCGAGGGCCGGGTTCCCACGCGCGGTGACGGTCGCACACTGGCCGGGGGTCGCGGATCCGCCAGGAACGCAGTGACCTCGAGACTTGGTGAGGACATGCGCCTCAGGCTGAAAGGTCTACCGGTGTGTTGCCAGATGCACTGAGGTGGAGCCACACGGATTCGCCTGTGCCCGCAGCGGGCACCGACGCCCGTTCGCGCCCCCGGACCTGTCGCTCTCTGTACCGCCCCGCAGGCTGGCCGGTCAGGCCGTTCTGCGTTGTGCCGACGGCAATCGGTCGACCGGTTCGCTTGTCCGGTCGTCGTCCACGGCCCCTGGCGAGCGGCCAGGCGCGCCGCTCGCAGGTTCTACCCGGCTGCCGGAGTCAGCTGACGGAACGTCATCCGACGTCCCCGACCGAGCGGTGGCGATGGCCCGTGGCCGCGGGCGGCGGATCTGCGCCGGGCGGGTGGAGGTGGTGGTGCCGACGGGTGACTGTCCCGGACGTCGTTCGGCCGATCCGGATTTCCCGGTTGTGGACTGGGGATCCCGTACGCCGAACGATGGGTTGCCCCGCACATGATGACGAAGCACGCACTCCGTCTCGCCACCGCCACCGCCCTGATCACCGGTTCGCTGATGTTCTCGCCGGCCGGCGCCTCGGCCGACGACTATCCGGGGACCCCGGAGCAGATCCGTGACACCGGCCCCTGCGGGCCGACCGGCGGGTTCCGCACGGCGGACTGGGCCCAGACCACCACGGACCTCAGCATCCAGTCGCCGGTGGAGGTCGCCGCCGTGCGCGAGAACTGGTACTGGCGCCACGACAGCAACACCCTGTGGCGGGGCGACACTCGTCCGGACCCGGAGGTGATCTTCCGGGACGGCTTCACTCCGCGGGGTTCGGACCTCACCCCGTTCCCGCAGTGGATCATCGGGGGCAGTACGCAGACGACGGCCCACGTCAGCACCAGTTGTGACCGGTGGGTGGCCCAGGGCTTCGCCACGGCGAACAACAACGACGGCTGGGTGTACGCGATCCAGGCCCCCGGCGGGATCGACGTGAACGCCACCGCACGGCAGAACGACATCAACTCGCAGTACCTGTGGAACAAGGAGATCGACTTCCCCGGCGGCGTCCAGGGGCGGTTCATCCAGGGTGCGTGCCAGTACCACTGGGAGGGCCAGGACCCGGAGACGAACAAGAACATCTACCGGAACCTCGGCTGCCGGACGAACCCCCACTTCAACCCGGCCTCGGCGGTGGGGGCCGGGCTGGCCGGCTCGTCGAGCTGAGCCGGTCTCTCCCCACGCGGACGACGAGGGCCCAGGACACCGAGTCCCGGGCCCTCGTCGTTGCCGCTCGGCGCCCCGGCGGGACGTCCCCGGTCACCGTCCCGCTGCGGGCGCGAGCCGGCGGCGAGAGGCGTCCGCCCTGCTCAGTCGTCCCCCGGCAGATGACTCGGCACGCACAGCACCGGGCGGGTCGACAGGTGCAGCAGCTTGTGGGGCGTGGACCCGAGCAGGGCGCCGCGCATCGGGCTCTCGCCCCAGGTGCCCACCACGATCACCCGCGCGTTGTGGCGTTCCGCGGCGTCCAGCAGCGCCGGCGCCGGCTTCTCGTCGATGATCTCGACGGTCGTCGGCACTCCGGCGGCGTCGGCCTCCGCGACGGCGTGATCCAGCGCCGTCCGCCCGGCTTCGTGGAGCGCGTCCTTCACGACCCGGTACTCCTCGCCCCGGGTCCCCGGCGGCGCCGCACCGTAGACCAGGATGAGCGGTTCGCCGAACGCGGCCGACACCTCGAGCGCCGCTCCCAGCGCCCGTTTGGCGCCCGGCGACTCGTCGTAGCCCAGCACGACCGTCATGTCACCGTCCCCTTCCGTGGACGACGTGCGGATCGGCCACACTCGGCCGCTCCGACCAGAAGGCAGGGGACACGAACCGCCAGACGAACATGATGACGACCCCGACGAGGGCGATCCCGATGCCGATGACCAGCGGCGGTCCCAGACCGAACCACGAGACGCCGCTGTAGGAGTTCTCCGGGTCGGCCAGGTCGCTGACCGACTCGACCAGCAGCCAGGTCAGCAGCCCGGCTCCGACCAGCGGCCCGAGGCCGATGAGAAGGAAGTTGCGCACGCTGTCCGTCAGTTGCCGCCGGTAGTAGACGGCGCAGGCGATGCCGGTGAGCGCGTAGTAGAACGCGATGAGCAGCGACAGTGCCGAGAGCGAGTCGAACAGGGCGTTGGTGCTGATCTGGTTGACGCAGAGGTACCAGCCGATGGCGATGGCTGCGACCCACCAGGTGCTCACGTCGGGTGTACGGAACCGCTGGTGGATGTGGCCGTAGGCGTGCGGCAGCGCCATGCGGCGCGCCATGGACAGTGCCGTGCGCGAGGCCGGGATGATGGTCGTCTGCGTCGAGGCGATGGCGGAGGTCGAGACGGCCAGGAGCACGATCCAGTCCCAGCCGCCCAGCACCTTGTCCGCCAGCAGGGCGAAGATGAACTCCTCCTCGCCGGCGTTCTCGGCGAGGTAGGCCGGTCCGGCGTAGGCCACGACCGCGAAGCCGACGGACAGGTAGGTGATGAGCAGCACCACGGTCGACCAGATCCCGGCCTTGCCGGGGGCGGTGGCCGAGTCCTCGGTCTCCTCGGTGAGGTTGACCGCCGACTCCCACCCCCAGTAGATGAAGACGCCCAGCAGCAGGGCCCCGGTGAGCGCCGCGCCTCCGCGCCCGAACGGATCCATCCACTTCAGCTCCGGCTCGACCGAGTCGAACGGGCTCGTTCCGGCGTACACGCGGTAGAGCGCCGCCACGACGAAGACGAGCAGGAAGACGACCTGGGCCAGGATGAGGACATCCTGGACCCGGGCCGACAACTCCGTGCCGATCACGCACAGCAGCGTCATCAGAAGAATGAGCAGCACGGCGAGCAGTTGGCGCACGAACGCGTTCTCCGCCCAGCTGTCGAGGCCGACCGCGAGCAGCCCGAAGCTCACGGCGACGTCGGCCAGCGACCCGATGACCAGGACTCCGGTCATGGTGATGGCCCACCCGCCCAGCCATCCCGCCCACGGCCCCATGGCGCGGGTGACCCACGAGAATGTCGTGCCGCAGTCCTGGTCGGCCCGGTTGAGGTAGAAGAACGCCGAAGCGATCAGGAGCATCGGCACGAAGGACGCGAGCATCACGCCGGGTGCGTAGATTCCGACGAACGCGGTGATGGGACCGATGACGGCCGCGAGCGAGTACGCGGGTGAGGTGGCGTTCAGCCCGATGACGAGGGCCTCGAGGAAACCGATCGCGTTCGCCTTCAGCCCCTCCGGCGGCGGATCGGCGTCCGTCGTTTGGTCGGTCATGTTCCCTCGCTCTGCTTCGGCAGTGAACGCATCGAAGGTGATGGCTGGAAGACGGGTTCAGCAGATTCGGGGGAGCTGCTCGCCGATGGGCAGGTCGATGACGCGGGTGCCGCCGAGCCCGGTGCGGGCGACGACCATGCCCGGGTGGGAATCGACGCATTCGCCGATCACCGCCGCGCGGGCGCCCAGCGGGTGGGCGCGCATCGCGTCGAGGACCGCGTCCGCGTGCTCGCGCGGAACGAAGGCGACCAGCTTGCCCTCGTTGGCGACGTACAGCGGGTCCAGGCCCAGGACCGCGCAGGCGTTGGCGACCGGGTCGGGGACCGGGACGGAACGCTCCTGCAGGACGACACCGACGCCGGCGGCCGAAGCGATCTCACCGAGGGCCGCGGCGAGCCCGCCGCGGGTGGGGTCGCGCAGCACGTGCAGGTCGGGCGTGACGGCGAGCATGGACTCGACCAGTCCGCCGAGGGCGGCGCAGTCGCTCTCGATCCCGGTCCCGAACTCCAGCCCCTCGCGCAGGCTCATGACGGCCACGCCGTGCACGCCGATGTCCCCGCTGACGATGACGACGTCACCCGGGACCGCACGCTGCGGCCGGATGTCCACGCCGTCGGGGACCAGGCCGATCCCGGCGGTGTTGATGTAGACGCCGTCACCGTGCCCGGACTCGACCACCTTCGTGTCGCCGGTGGCGACCTCCACCCCGGCTGCGCGTGCCGCGGCCCCGAGTGCTTCGGCGACCTGGGCCACCAGCTCGACCTCGACGCCCTCCTCGAGGATGAACCCGCACGAGAGGTAGGCCGCCCGCGCCCCGCTCATGGCCAGGTCGTTGACGGTGCCGTTGACCGCGAGGTCGCCGATGCTGCCGCCGGGGAAGAACAGCGGCCGCACCACGTACGTGTCGGTGGAGAACGCCAGCCGGGTGCCGCCCAGCGTGACGGTTGCGGAGTCCGCCAGCGCCGAGAGGACCTGGCCGCCGAACGCGGGGGCGAAGACGTGCTGGACGAGTTCACCGGAGAGCACGCCGCCCCCGCCGTGCCCCATGACGATGCGGGGCTGGTCGCGCAGGGGCGCGGGGCAGGTCCAGCCGGAGAAGTCCGGTGCCTGGTACGGCCGGTCCAGGTCGGTGATGTCAGCCAACGGGGCTCGCCTCCAGAGGTGCAGTCGTGCCGCCGAGCCGGCGGTACAGGTAGTACGCGGCGCAGGCCCCCTCGCTGGAGACCATCGTGGCGCCGAGGGGGGTACGCGGCGTGCAGGTCGTGCCGAACGCCGCACATTCGTTCGGCTTGAGCAGGCCCTGCAGGACTTCGCCGCTGCGGCACTCGTCGGGTTCCTCGGTGGCGATCCCGGTGACGGAGAATCGGTGCTCCGCGTCGAATTCCCGGTAGCGCTCGGACAGTCGCCAGCCGCTGGCCGGGATGGTGCCGATGCCCCGCCAGGAGCGGTCGGTGACCTCGAAGACGTCGGCGAGCATGGTCTTCGCCGCAGGGTTGCCCTCCGGCCGGACGACACGGGCGTACGCGTTGTCGACCGTGTGCTCGCCGCGCTCCAGCTGCCGGACGGCGCGGCGGATGCCTTCGAGGATGTCCAGCGGCTCGAACCCGGTGACGACGACCGGTACCTGGAACCGTTCGGTCAGGTCCGGGTACTCATCGATGCCCATCACACTGCACACGTGACCGGCGGCCAGGAAGCCCTGGACGCGGCAGTCGGGCGACTGCATGATCGCCTCGATGGCCGGTGGCACCCGGACGTGCGAGACGAGCAGGCTGAAGTTGCGGATGCCGAGTTTGCGCGCCTGGTACACGGTCATGGCGTTGGGCGGCGCGGTGGTCTCGAAGCCGATGCCGAAGAACACGACCTCGCGGTCCGGGTTCTCCTGGGCGATCCGCAGCGCATCCAGCGGGGAGTAGACGACGCGGACGTCGCCGCCTTCGCTGCGCACCTGGAACAGGTCCCGGTTGCTGCCGGGCACGCGGAGCATGTCGCCGAAGGAGCAGAAGATCACGCCGGGTCGGGAAGCGATCTCGAGGGCCTTGTCGATCACCTCGAGCGGTGTCACGCACACCGGACAGCCCGGTCCGTGAATCAACTCCACCTGATCGGGCAGTAGCTGGTCGATTCCGTGCCGGATGATCGAGTGCGTCTGCCCGCCGCAGACCTCCATCAGTGCCCAGGGACGGGTGACGGTGGCGTGGATGTCGTCGAGCAGCCGCTGCGCGAGCTCGGGGTCCTGGAACTCCTCGATGTACTTCATCGTCCGCCCTCCCGCGCGGCAGGGGCGGACGCGGCGGGCAGCGGGCTGCCGCTCTCCTGTGCGGCCTGTTCCCAGGCGTCGCCGAACTCCTCCTCCAGCATTCCGAGGTTGCCGAACAGCGCGAGGGTCTGCTTTGCCGACTCCTCGTCCAGCCGTTGCAGCGCGAATCCGACGTGGACGATGGCGTACTCGCCCACCTGAAGGTCGGGCAGGTACTCGAGGCAGACGTCCTTCACCACACCGCCGAAATCGACGCTCGCCATGCGGGTGCCGTCCCGCTCCTCGATGTCCAGCACTTTGCCGGGTACCGCCAGGCACATGGGGGTTCTCCTCGCTCTGGGGGGTCAGGGAGTGGCCGTGCCGGCGTCCGGCAGGGCTTCGCGCGCGGTGACGATCAGCTGGCCGAGCGCCAGCCCGCCGTCGCCCGGGGGTACGAAACGGTGCCGCAGCACCGTGAAACCGTCCTCGCGCAGGTCGCGGGCGCAGGCGCCGGACAGCAGCACGTTGGCGAACACACCGCCGCTGAGCGCCACGGTGTCCAGCCCGTGCCGTTCGCGTGCCGCGGCGCAGACGTGGCGCACCAGCTGCGTCACCGCATGGTGGAAACGCGCCGCGATGACGTCCTGCCCGGTGCCGCGGCGCAGGTCGGCGACGACGGCGGCCAGCACCGGCGCGGGGTCGGCGATCAGCGGCCCGTCGGGACCGGGGGACAGGCCGAACGCGTAGGCGGGGTCGGGCGGTTCGGGGCAGCCCGTGGCCGCGGCCTCGAGCTCCATCGCCGCCTGCGCTTCGTAACCGGCGTGGTGGCACACTCCCGCCAGTGAAGCCACGGCGTCGAAGAGGCGGCCCATGCTCGAGGTGGGGACGCAGTGCAGCCCCCGTTCCACCTGGCGGGCCAGCGGTCGGCGTTCGGCGTCGGGGCAGGCCGCGACGCACGGCAGGTCGTCGGTCCAGGGAAGCCGGGCGGCGTAGAGGTGGGCCAGCGCCATCCGATAGGGACGCTGCACGGCGGCGTCCCCACCCGGCAGGGGCACCGGGGCGAGGTGGGCGAAGCGGTCGAAGCCCCGGTAGTCGGCGAGCAGGAACTCTCCGCCCCACACCGTTCCGTCGTCCCCGTAACCGGTGCCGTCGAAGGCGACGCCGATGACGCGGCGGCTGCCGTCGAGCCCGTGCTCGGCCATGGCGGAGGCGATGTGGGCGTGATGGTGCTGCACCCGGCGCACCTCGCGGGCCCCGGCGTGGCGCCGGGCCCACTGCCCGGAGCGGTAGCCGGGGTGGCGGTCGGCGGCCAGCACGGTGGGCGTGACTCCGGTGATCTCCTCCAGCTGGCCCTCGGCGCGGTCGAAGGCGGTGAGGGTGGCCAGGTCGTCCATGTCACCGATGTGCGCCGACAGCCAGGCGCGGCGGCCCTCGCCGAGACAGAAGGTGTTCTTGAGGTCGCCGCCGACGGCGAGCGCGGGCACCACGGGCACCGGGAGGGTCACCGGGAACGGCGCGTAGCCGCGGGAGCGGCGCACCGGCAGTTCCTCGCCGTCCAGCACCCGCACCACCGAGTCGTCGCAGGGGACGTGGATGGGCCGGTCGTGGGTGAGCCATCCGTCGGTGAGACGGGCCAGGCGTTCGAGGGCCTCGTCGTCGTCGGTGACGATCGGCTCGCCGCCGAGGTTTCCGCTGGTCAGGACGAGCAGCCGGGGTCCGGGCGGGTCGTCCGGCAGCCCCATCAGCAGGTGGTGCAGGGGGGTGTAGGGCAGCATGACGCCGAGATCGGCGCTGCCGGGCGCGACGGAGTCGGCCACAGTGGGGGCGCCCGCGGGCCGTTCGGCCACGGTGCGGGCGCGCAGCAGGACGACGGGCCGCCGGGTTCCGGTGAGCAGGTCCCGTTCGAGGGGGCCGATGCGGGCGATCGCCTCGGCGTCGGCGAGCCGGCGGGCCATCAGGGCGAAGGGCTTGTCGCCGCGGGCCTTGCGCCGCCGCAGCCTGCGGACGCTGTCCGCGTTCCCCGCGTCGCAGGCAAGGTGGTAGCCGCCCAGGCCCTTGACGGCGAGGATCGCGCCCTCGGCGAGCAGCCGCCGGGCTTCCGCGAGCGGCCGGCTGCGCGTCACGGTGTTGCCGGGCTCGTCGCCGGCGCGCAGCAGCAGGCGCAGCCGGGGCCCGCAGTCGTGGCAGGCGACGGGCTGGGCGTGGAAGCGGCGGTCGGCCGGGTCGGTGTACTCGCTCGCGCAGCGTTCGCACATCGGGAAGCGCACCATGGTGGTGTTGGCGCGGTCGTACGGCAGTCCGGTGACGATGGTGAAGCGAGGGCCGCAGTTCGTGCAGGTGATGAACGGATGCCGGTACCGGCGGTCGGCCGGGTCGGACATTTCGGCCAGACAGTCGTCGCAGG
The DNA here is from genome assembly GCF_023703325.1 of Streptomyces meridianus. Lineage (GTDB taxonomy): Bacteria > Actinomycetota > Actinomycetes > Streptomycetales > Streptomycetaceae > Streptomyces > Streptomyces meridianus. The sequence goes on along the minus strand of NZ_JAMQGM010000021.1, from coordinate 25,122 downwards.
TCGCGGTGTCCGGGGAGACCAGGGTCCGGCTGGGGCCGCCGGAGCGGGAGGCGAGGATGCCGAAACCGGTGGAGCCGGTCGTGGGGACGGGCTCGTGGCGTACGGACTCGACCGCCGCCAGGGGCGGCGCGTCCGCGGCGATGCGCTCGCAGAAGGCGGTGACCGCCTCGGCCGGGCCCTCGACCTCGGCGACGACGCCCTCACCGGTGTTGGTGACGTGCCCGGCCAGTCCGAGTTCGGAGGCGAGGTGGTGCACGAACGGCCGGAATCCGACTCCCTGTACGACCCCGTGCACGGTGACCCGCCGGCGCTGGGCGAGTGCCTCGGCGGCGGCGTCGGTCTGCTGGGCCGTCATGAGTGCGTGTGCACGACGCCGTCGTGGTGATGGACGTGCCCCTGCCCGGCCGTGCGCGCCATGACCGGCTGGTGGGGGACGTGGCCTGCGTGGACCGCGCAGGCGTGGTCGATCAGAACGCCGAGTCCCTCGCCGCGCCGGGCCGAGGTGAAGACGACCTCGACACCGGGGTTGACCTGCTGCACGGCCGCAAGGAACGCGGCCCGGTCGAAGCCGGCGGCCTCCGCGATGTCCTGCTTGGTGACGACGACCAGGTGCGCCAGCCCGAACGCGGTCGGGTACTTGAGCGGCTTGTCCTCGCCCTCGGTGACGGAGGCGAGTACCACGCGCAGCGATTCGCCGAGGTCGTATGAGGCGGGACAGACCAGGTTGCCCACGTTCTCCACGAACAGCAGCCGGGTGTCCCCGGGGAGCCAGCCGGCGATGTGGGAGCGGAGCATGCCGGCCTCGAGGTGGCAGAGGCCGTCGGTGAGCACCTGTTTGACGGGGGCTCCGGAGCGGGCCAGCCGCGTCGCGTCGTTCTCCGTGGCCAGGTCCGCGGTCAGGGCGGCGACCGCGATGCCGCGCTGCCGGGCCAGGGAGAGTTCGGCCTCGAGCAGGGCGGTCTTTCCGCTGCCGGGACTGGAGAGCAGGTTGACCACGACGGTTCCGCGTGCGGTCAGTTCGTCGCGCAGCTCCTGGGCGCTGCGGTCGTTCTTGGCGAGCACGGCCTGCTGGAGGTCGACGACACGGCACATGGGCTTCAGCGCTCCTCGGTGACGTGGGCACGGTCGTGCGCGGGGCGGTCGGCCCAGCGCACGCTGACGATCTGCAGTTCGCGTCCGGACACCATGTCGGCCGTGGCGCCGCCGCAGTTCGGGCAGCACAGTTGCGGGGGCATCCCGGTGTCCCATTCGGTGGTGCAGGGACCGCAGCGGGCGCGGGCGGTGACGGGGTCGATGTCCAGCTCCGCGCCGTCCAGGACCGTCCCTGCGCAGGCGAGGGTGAAGCAGAAGCGGAGGGCGTCGGGGACGACACCGGCGAGTTCGCCGACCTGCAGCCGTACCGCCTCGGCGGCGTCGCCGGACCCGGAGCGGGCGGCGTCCTCGACCTGCTCCACGACGGCCAGCGCGATGGACATCTCGTGCATCGGTCTCTTTCCGGTGTGCGGTCCGCCCGTGTCCCTGATCCCATTACAGGCCGGGGTACGGGGGCGGGCCGGGCCGCCACGCCGCCGCCCGCCCCTCGCGTCCGCCGTTCGCCTCACATGGCGCGCATCTTCATGTAGCGCCGGAAGTCGGGCAGGTTCTGGCTGACGACCCAGCCGAGCGCGGCCGCCAGCGACCCGCCGATGAGGATCTTCCACATGGTGCATCCGCTCCTTCGTCACCGGTTCCGGGCCGCGTGCCCGGCCGCCTGTTGCGCCGGCCCGTCCTGTTGCCGGCCGTTCCGCAGAATTTCCAGTACGACGCCCACGGCCTCGTCGACGGCGGCCTCGACGGGTTCGCTGAGGCCGATGCCCTCGTCCAGGCAGGCCGGTTCGCACCCCACGACGAACACCTGCTCCGGTCTGCTGCCGCCGGTGCCGGTGCTGAGCGCGTCCAGCAGCGACAGGACGGCGCCGGGGGTCATCCGGTGGCCGTCGATCAGTGCCTCCCCGGGGCCGTCCGGTGCCGGCCTCGGGTCCTCGATCCGGTACACGGTGCCGGGTTCGCCGCCACGGGCGGTGGCGTCCAGCAGAACGAGCCTGCGGTAGCCGTCGAGGACCTGGTAGGCGAGATGGACGCCGCGCACCCCGGTGTCCACGACGTCGACGTCGTCGGGGCGGGGCTGCCGGGCCAGTCGCCGCACGGCCTCGACGCCGAAGCCGTCGTCGCCGAGGAAGATGTTGCCGATTCCGGCCACGAGGGTGCGGCCGTGCGCGTTCCCGCTCACGTCGGTGGGGTTCACGCGTCCTCCAACGGGGTCACCTCGTCGGGCTGGAAGTACAGGAACCGGCCCTGTTCGCGGCGGAGTTCCGCGCCGGGGTCGTCGTCGACGGTGACGGCGAGGTGGACGGCGCCGTCCACGTCGTGCAGGACGGCCTCCACGAGGGCGGTGCGTCCGTGCACGAAGAGGTCCTGGGCGTCGGTGCGGCGCAACCCGGGGCTCAGCCGGATGCGGCTGCCCGCGCCGACCGGGACGCCGTCGACGACGACGCGGTCGTGCTCCGGGTCGACGCTCCGGTCGGCGGCGGGGTCCCACCAGGGGGTGCCGGGCTCGACGCCGGGCACGGTCGAGCCGGGTTCGGGCGGGGGCGCGCCGGGGCCGGTGACGTCGCGGAGCGCCCGGACCGCGCCGTGCAGGCGCTCCAGTACCTCGGGAGGCATGGTGTCGGCGAGTTCGATGACGGCCGCGGCCCGGTCGTCGGTGCCGCGGGCCTCGCGCTTCTCCTCGTCGGTGAGGGCGGCGGTGCGCAGCGCGAGGATCTCGTCGATCTCGGTGGCGTCGTACAGGGTGCCGAGGCTCTCCGGGGCGATCTGCGGGTGGTCCTCCAGGATGATCGGGGAGGACAGCAGGACGTCGGAGCCGCCGTCGGCCCCGGCGAGGACCGGCCAGCAGTGCTCGTTGCGGCACTCGGCGACGGCGGCCCGGGCCCATTCGGGCGGGTCGGTCACGGAGAGGAACGAGCCGCCGGTCAGGCCCAGGACGAGGTGTGCGGACAGCAGCGAGTGGGGCAGTGCGGCGTCGCGGTCCGCGGGCGCCCCGGGCTCGGGGGCCCAGCCGCCGGCGTTCTCGACGACCGCGGTCAGCCGCATCACCCGGTAGGGGCCGGGGAGTTCGGCTGCGGTCAGCCGCAGCACGCCGTCGACGCGTTCGCGGCGGCGCACCAGCCGGCCGGCGAGGGTGCCCGAGGCGTCACGGACCTCTTCGGCCTCCTCGCGGGCGGGCCGGGTGAAGGGCAGCACGACGCCCTCGTCGCACAGGCCGTCGACGTCGGTGACCAGTTCGACGCGCTCCTCCACGCCCTCGTCCCACGGGGACAGGATCCGGTCGGGGAGATCCAGTCTTTCCACCTCGGTGAACTGCCCGTCCCCACCGCATCGTTGGACGGTCCGGCGCTGGGCGTGCAGGAACCGCAGCTCGACGTGGAGTCCGGCGCCGCGGCGGGGCTCCATGAGGCACTCGGTGCGCAGGTGGGAGTGCTCGCCGCTGCCGGCTCCCCAGGCGGGCGGCACGAGGACGCCGAACTGCCAGCGCATGCGGTTCTTGGCCGCCGACGCCCGGTAGGGGTAGAGCACGTACCCCTCGAACAGGACGGCGTCGGCGACCTGGTGGGCCACCGCGAACCGGGGGTTCACGGCCGGGCCGGTTCCGGTGGCGGTCATGAGGTCCCCTCGGCGGCCTGCGGGGCGAGCACGGATGCGGGGGCCTCGGCCGCCGGGGCGGCCGAGCGCAGGAGTTCGTGGACCGTCGCCTCCCAGGACGGCAGGGCACGGCGGGAGCGGAAGTCGCTCAGGGCACCCATGGCGGAGCGCGAAAGCCGGAGCCAGCCGCACCTCGGGAAGTGCTGCTCGATCATGTCCTTCCACACCTGTACGGGCATTCGGCAGGCGGCCTCCTTGTCCCAGGGAACCGGCTGGACGCGGAAGCCTCCGGCGCCGCAGAAGGCCGTGCCGGAGAACAGCAGGACGAGTGGGACATGGCCGTCGTCGAGAGCGGTGAAGTACTTCGACGAGGCGACGTCCGTGTCGTACGTGCACGGGACCGGCAGGTCTACTTCCGTCTCGTCGGTGAAGCCCGGGACGACCACGGAGACCTGGGTGAACTGCATCGGCTTGAGGGTGGTGGCCCAGCGGGAGCGCTCGCCGAACAGGTCGCCGAGCCGGTCCGCCTCCGTCTTCCGGTATGTGCGCCGGCCCGGCTCGATGCGCATCTGGCAGCGCAGTGCGATGGCGTGCACCCGTTCGCCGCCGGGCGCGGTGATGCGCAGGCGGAAGACCAGGGTCGGCCCGGCCGCGTACGGCTCGGCCCGGACACCGGTGCAGGTGAAGTTCAGTTCCGTCACGTCTCTCCGTCCTCCCGGGGCACTTCGGTCGCACGCCGTGCCAGATCGTCGAAGAACGCGGCGAGTTCGGCGTGCGCCTGTGCCCCGCCGTCGAAGCCCTGCCAGTGCAGCCGCATCCGGCCGACCAGGGCGTACGCCAGATCGACGGGCACCAGATAGCACTCGCTGCGGTCGTCGTCCCCGCTGCCGGGGGTTCGCCGCACCAGCAGCGCCTCGGTGTCGGGCAGCATCACTTCTGCCAGCGGGGACCTTCCGAGGACGGACTCCCAGGCCTCCGGGTCGAGTTCGCTCTCGGTCGCTCCGGCCGGGCTGGGGTAGAACGCCACCGGCCGGCCCAGTTCCGAGTTGCGGAAGAAGAACGCGATGCTGACCGGGACGCGCAGCGCCTCCCAGTCGGCCGGGCCGAGAGCGGCACCGAACCCCGGGTCGGTGAGGATGCGCCCCGGGAGGCTGCGGAACCGCCCGGTGGAGGCGCCCGGCCGGTCGAAGAGCATCGCGCAGGGGGTGCAGGCACAGGCGAGCGAGCGCCGTTCCTCGTCCACCAGGTGCCGGTGCTCCTGCGGCACGTTCGTGCCGCACAGTTCGCACCGCTCGGGCCGGGGCTGCGCCGGTTCCAGGAACCGGCGCAGCCCTCTGCGGCCCGTCCGCCCGCGGTCGGTGGTGTGTGTGCTCACGACGCTCCCGTGGGGGACGCCGGTCCGGCTCCGGCCGGCTGCAGCCCCGGCGGGCGGCGGCCGATCTGCAGCAGCGCCGGTTCCCGGGCCGCCGATCCGGGCTGCTCGAACTCGACTGCCGTGACCTCCGGTGCGAAGCACGAGAGGGCCGCCTCGATGCGCTGCCGGGCGGCGTCGGCGGTGCTGGGGCAGCCACCGCCCCCGGAGGAGGCCAGCCGCAGCGCCCCGGTCTCCTCGTCGAGCTCCCGCACGGTGAACCCGTCGCCGCCGGCGGCGTCGAGGGCACGTCCGATGCGGGTGCGGACGTCCTCCGGGTGCAGGTCGTGCAGCGCCAGCAGCGCCGACACGGTCTCGTCGGCCAGTAGCGGGGCCAGCGATCCGGCGGCCCCGCCGCCCCGCTCCGACAGCAGCGCGGTGATCCGGGCCAGCCCGGTGCCGTAGAAGTCCATCAGCACGCGGACCAGTTCCTCGGCGGCCGCGGGGACGGCCGGGTCGGCGTGCGACGTGAGGCGGTCCAGGACCTCCTCGACCTGCCGGGCGGTGGTCTCCGCGCTCATCCCGCCATACCGCTCAGGCCGGTGGGCACGTGCATCTTCTCGACGGTCTTGCCGCCGCCGACGTACATGTGGACGCCGCAGGGCAGGCACGGGTCGAAGCTGCGGACCGCGCGCATGATGTCGATGCCCTTGAAGTTCTCCGGGGAGTTCTCCTCGAAGATCGGGGTGTTCTGCACCGCGTCCTCGTACGGGCCAGGGGTGCCGTAGGTGTCGCGCACACTGGCGTTCCACGGAGTGGGCGGGTACGGGTGGTAGTTGGCGATCTTCCCGTCCCGGATCACCATGTGGTGCGACAGGACGCCGCGGACGGCCTCGGTGAAGCCGCAGCCGATGGACTCGTCCGGCACCTCGAACTTCTCCCAGGTCTGGGTGCGCCCGGCACGGACTTCCTCCAGCGCCTTCTCGGCGAAGTGCAGCGCGACGGCCGCCGAGTAGGCCTGGAAGTAGGTGCGGGCCCGGTTGCGCTCCAGGGCGTTGCTCCACTTCGGGATCTTCCACTCGAAGGTGGTCTCCGGCTTGGTCAGCGAGCGCGGAAGGTTGATCTTCACGCTGTGGCCGGTGGCCTTCACGTAGCCGACGTCGACCAGCCCGGACAGCGCGGTGGACCACAGCCGGGCCAGCGGGCCGCCGCCGGTGTCCAGGGCCAGGTGGTCCTTGCCGTCGAACCAGCGGGGCGACATCACCCAGCTGTACTTGTCGTCGAAGTTCCGCTTCTGCGGGGCGGGAATGGTGTGCTGGTTCCACGGATGGCGCGGGTCGACCGGGTTGCCGAGCGGGTCGTGGCTGACGAAGGTCTCCTGGCCCTCCCAGTCCTGGTAGTACGAGCTGCCGAGCAGGATGCGCATGCCCAGGTTGATCTCGGTCAGGTCGTTGGTGACCAGTTTGCCGTCCACGATGATGCCCGGGGTGACGAACATCCGCCGTCCCCAGTCCGTCATGTTGCGGTAGGTGAAGTCGCAGTGGTCGGGGTCGTTCAGGGAGCCCCAGCAGCCGAGCATGACGCGGCGCCGGCCGACCTCCTCGTAGCCGGGCATGGCCTCGTAGAAGAAGTCGAAGAGGTCGTCGTGCAGAGGCACCACGCGCTTCATGAACTCGACGTAGCGCATGAGCCGGCTGAGGTAGTCGGTGAACAGCTGGACGGACGCCACCGTTCCGACGCCGCCCGGGTAGAGCGTCGAGGGGTGCACGTGCCGCCCCTCCATCAGGCAGAACATCTCACGCGTGTACCGGCTGACCTGCAGGGCCTCCCGGTAGAACTCGCCCTCGAGCGGGTTGAGGGAGCGCATGATGTCGCCGATGGTGCGGTAGCCGTGCTCGGCGGCGTGCGGCGCCTCGGTGCGGTTCGCCTGCTCCAGGACGCCGGGGTTGGTCTCGCGGACCATCTTCTCGCAGTAGTCGACCCCGACCAGGTTCTCCTGGAAGATGTTGTGGTCGAACATGTACTCCGCGGCCTCGCCGAGGTTGATGATCCACTCACCGAGGTGCGGGGGCTTCACGCCGTACGCCATGTTCTGCGTGTACACCGAGCAGGTGGCGTGGTTGTCGCCGCAGATGCCGCAGATGCGGCTGGTGATGAAGTGGGCGTCCCGCGGGTCCTTGCCCCGCATGAAGACGCTGTAGCCGCGGAAGACCGATGACGTGCTGTAGCACTCGGCGACCCGCTTCTGCTTGAAGTCGATCTTGGTGTGGATGCCGAGGCTGCCGACGATCCGGGTGATCGGATCCCAGGACATCTCCATCAGGCCGCTGCCGTCTCCGGCTGCCTTCGTCTTCGGTGCCATCAGTCTGCCGTGCCCTTCGTCAAGCGGGGAGATCGGATGAGCGGCTGGTGAGGTTCCGGCCGGGGGTCACCACGGCTGCCGGTAGCCCGTGGTCAGCTTCCGGCCGGTGTGGCGCCACTTCGGCTCCTTGTCGACCGTGCCGAGCGTGATGGAGCGCAGCTTGCGCACCGCAGCTCCGTAGGCGCCGCTGGCGGTGCTGGAGACCTTGGCGCCGGGCGGCTCGTCCATGAACGGCATGAACTTGTCCGGGAAGCCCGGCATCGTGCAGGCGATGCAGATGCCGCCGACGTTCGGGCAGCCGCCGATGCCGTCCATCCAGCCGCGCTTGGGGACGTTGCACTTCACCACGGGCCCCCAGCAGCCGATCTTCACCAGACAGGTGGGGGAGTCGTACGCCTCGGCGAACTGGCCCTGTTCGTAGTAGCCGGCCCGGTCACAGCCCTCGTGCACGGTCGCACCGAACAACCAGGTGGGACGCAGCTTGTCGTCCAGCGGGATCATCGGGGCCGAACCGGCCGCCTGGTACAGCAGGTACGTCAGGGTCTCCGCGAAGTTGTCCGGCTGGATCGGGCAGCCGGGGACGCAGACGATCGGGATGCCCGCCTTGGACTTCCAGTTCCAGCCCAGGTAGTCCGGCACGCCCATGGCCCCGGTGGGGTTGCCCTCCATCGCGTGGATGCCGCCGTACGTCGCACAGGTGCCGATGGCCACCACGGCGAGGGCCTTGGGGGCCAGGCGGTCGAGCCACTCGCTGGTGGTGATCGGCTGGCCCGTCACGGGGTCGTCGCCGAAGCCGGACCAGTAACCCTCGGCCTTGATGGACTCGTTGGGGATGGAGCCCTCCACGACCAGGACGAACGGTTCCAGCTCTCCGCGATCGGCCTTGAAGAACCAGTCGATGAAGGTGTCGGCGCCCCCCACCGGGCCGCACTCGAAGTCGATGAGCGGCCAGTGAACCTGGATCTTGGGCAGGCCCGGCAGGGCCTGCAGTGCGATTTCCTCGATGCTGGGCTGTGTCGCGGCGGTCAGCGACACCGAGTCGCCGTCGCAGCTGAGTCCTGCGTTGATCCACAGAATGTGGACGGGTGCTTCCTCGGCTGCGGAGCCGGCAGCGCCCGCGGTGTCGGTCACGGTCGAAGGTGCTGCATCCATGTGGATGCCTCCTCGGGGAGGGTTGCGACAAAAGCCACATAACGTCGTCCAGTGTCCTTGTTACCGCTCGCCGCGCCGGACGGCAGGTCAGGGAGCGCCGATCCAGTGACGACCAGCTCTCCGACGGGCGAACCGGCTTCAGAGGCGCCCCGCCGACCGGCCGGGCAGCGGCGGATCCTGCCGCTGAAGCGGTGCTCCGGGGCGCGGCTGCCGGGTCACGAAAGCCCTGCGCAGTACGTGGTACGGAGCTTGCGGATCGAAGAAGATGCGGCGCATCCGGGCCATCTCGGCATCACGGAAGGCAGCCAGCGGCTTCGCCTCTTCCTGTCGCTCCAGCGCGGACTTCTTGGCGCCGATGCGCTCGTGCACCTGCTGCGTCGTGGCGAGGCGGGCCGCCAGCCGCCCCACCTCGGCACCGAAGTCCGCCGCCTGGCAGTCCAGCAGACGGTCCACCAGCCCGATGCGGCTCGCCGTCGCAGCCGATACCGGCAGGGCCTGGCGGGTCAGCCGCTCGGCCGTTGCCGAGCCCACCCGGCGGGGCAGCGTGCACGTCCAGTACTCCGAGCCGTACAGCCCCATCAGCCGGTAGTGCGGGTTGAGCACCGCCCCGCGCCGGCACCACACCTCGTCCGCGGCCAGCGCCAGCATCACCCCGCCGGCCGCCGCGTTGCCGCCGAGCGCCGCCACTACCATCCGGTCGGTGGTGGTCAGAACGGCCTCCACCACATCGTTCATCGCGCTCAGGTTGGCCCAGGACTCGGCGGCCGGATCGGCGGCGGCCTCGATCAGGTGCAGATGGATGCCGTTGGAGAAGAGGTCGCGCCCGCCGCCGAGCACCAGCACGGTGGTCGGGCGCGAACACGCGTACCGGTAGGCGTCCAGCAACCGCCGGCACTGTTCGGTGCCCATCGCGCCGCCCGGGAAGGAGAACGACAGGAATCCCGCCGAGCCGGCCTCGCGGTAGCGGATGTCGCTCCAGGTGCGCCGGCGCTCGTCCGGATGGAGCGGGACCCCGTCCTCCGGCAGCGGCGGCAGCAGGTCCCCGAGGGCGGAAACGGCGGGCAGCGCGAAGGCCGGCGGCCCGCCGGGCCTGCGCCGCGGCCGCAGCCGGGGGATCCACACCGCCCCGTCCGTCGTGGCCCGGCAGACGGCGCCGGCCCGGGTGGCCAGCAGCCGGCCGGGCTCGCCGCGCAGCCGGTCCTCGGGATGGCCGCCGAGCAGAAACCATTCGGCGCCCAGGAGTTCGTCCAGCACCCCGGGCTGCGAAGAGGCCGCGCGCAGCTTCCGGAGCACCGCGTCGGTGGTGTCCGCCGCCCAGTCGATCCGGCGCACCTCCTGCCGGAGATACGGCCGGGTGCGCACGGCGTCGCGCAGGTCCGGGCCGCTCTGCGCGAGGGGACGGTGGCGTCCCGAAGCGAAGCGGTCCACGGCCGTCAGCACCGCGTCCATGGCGGCGTCCGCGATCTCGTTGCGGTAGAGGTCGCTCTTGTCCACCGGCGGCATGGGACAGCTCGCCGACGCCCAGACGTCACCGGCGTCCATCTCGGCGCCGGCCTGCAGCACGGTCACACCCCAGCGCTGCTCCCGTTCGTGCATCGCCCAGTCCAGGGAGGACGGTCCCCGGTCGCCCGGCGGGCCCGGGTGGACGATCAGGCAGGTGTACTCCGACCAGATGTCCCGGGGAATGGCGGTGGTGAGCATGGGCGCCAGGATCAGCTCCGGTGCGTGCCGGCCCACGGCCGCCCGGAGCGCCTCGCCCTCGGTTGCCGTCTCCACCGCCAGGTGGTGGCCGCGGTCGCCCAGCTCGGCGAACACGCGCTGGGTCAGGCTGTTGAACGCCGATGCCACAAGCAGGATGCGCATACGACCTCCCGGCCGCCCGGCGCGCGGGTGCGCCGCATCCGGCCGTCAGCGATCATCCGGCCGGACCGGCGGCAGCTCCCCGCAGCCCGGCCGGGAGGTCACCCGATCGTCGCCGGTGGTTGCGCCGGACACCCCCCTCAACGGTGCTCGGGGTTGGCCTGATCGGCGCTGCAACCGGCGTTCCAGCCGGCGCGCACGTTGCCGTACGCCGGGACTCCGCCTGCGTCCTTCAGCATCCGGGCCGTGTGCAGCAGGTTCCAGGTCATGAACGCGGTGTTCCGGTTGGTGAAGTCGTTCTCCGGGCCGCCGGACCCGGGGTCGAGATAGGACGGACCGGGTCCCGCCTCACCGATCCAGCCCGCGTCCGCCTGGGGCGGAATGGTGTAGCCGAGGTGCTGGAGGCTGTAGAGGATGTTCATCGCACAGTGCTTCACGCCGTCCTCGTTGCCGGTGATCAGGCATCCGCCGACGCGGCCGTAGTACGCGTACTGGCCGGCGTCGTTGAGAAGGTGGGAGCACGAGTACAGCCGCTCGATGACCTTTTTCGTCACCGAGCTGTTGTCCCCGAGCCAGATCGGTCCGGCGAGGACGAGGATGTCGGCGTCCAGCACCTTGCGGTAGATCCCGGGCCACTCGTCCGACGCCGCGCCGTGCTCGATCATGTCGGGCCAGACACCGACCGCGATGTCGTGGTCGACGGCCCGGATCTCCTCGACCGTCACCCCGCGCCCTTTCATGATCGCGGTGCAGCGGTCCACCAGACCCTGGGTGTTGCTCGGTTCGGGGGAGTACTTGAGCGTGCAGTTGATGACCAGGGCGCGCAGGTCGTCGTAGGAGGCCGGGGCCGCGCCGGCCGTACCGTCGTCACTTGCCATCGCCGCTTTCGCCTCCCGCTCGAGTGGATCGGATGCAGGCGTCAGCCACCGGTCTCGCGTAGCACGGCCCACAGGGCAACGGTGGAGCAGAACAGCCCGGCGGGCACGGTCAGCAGGCCCAGGCGGGTGAACGAGCCGAGCTCCGGCCGCGTCCCGTGGCCGACCAGGAACCGGCGCCACAGCAGGGTCGCGAGAGAGCCGACGTACGTGAGGTTCGGCCCGATGTTCACACCGATCAGCACGGCCGGCACGGGACCGGGCCCGCCGGCCGAGACGATGGGGAGCAGGGGCCTCCAGCCCGTTGTCCAGGACCGCCTTCACCACCACGCCCAGGGCGAGCACGAACAGACAGAACAGGGGGTTCGCCGAGCCCGTGACCCGGCGCAACGTGGTGCGCCGGTCGGCGAACGCACGGACGGCGAGGACCAGCGCCCCGGCCAGCGCCGCCCAGGCGGGGTTCAGCCCGGCGAACGAGGTGAGGACGAAGCCCGCCAGCGTGAGGGCGAGGACGGTCAGCGCGAAGCGGGGGGCCGGCGGGTCCGTGCGCTCGCTCTCCCAGCGGGCCTCCACCTCGGGGTCTCCCACGAGGCCGGCCGCGGTGCCGTTGCCCCTCGCGGGGCGGGACGTCGCCAGGTCCTGACGGAAGAACAGCCGGAAGGCCGCGTACTCGACGGCGATCGCGACCGCCCAGGGGGCCGCCATGAGAGCCGCGAAACGGGCGAACGACAGCCCACCGGCAGTGAACGCCAGCAGGTTCGTCAGGTTGGAGACCGGCAGCAGCAGTGAGGCGGAGTTGGCCAGCCCAGGACGGCGGCCAGGAAGCCGACCACCGGCAGCAGGCCATGGCCCCTACGCCGCACCCGGCGGAGCCCTGGGCACCAGAGTGGCATCCGTTCGCGGGCCGCCGCCGCACCCCCCGGTCGTGCCCGGGCCGTGTGACGGAGGGCCGGCGACACGGCACCGGCCCGGACGCGCCGGGCGAACACGTGGCTGCGTGGTTCAGGTGTGGAAGGCGACCACCGCGTCGACCGTGTCCGCCTCCGCCGGGGACTTGTCCTCGCGGTAGCGCAGCACTCGGGCGAACCGCAGGGTCACCCCCTCCGGGTACCGCGTGGAGCGCTGCACCCCGTCGAAGGCGATCTCCACCACCAGCTCGGGCCGGACCGTGACTCCCCATGGCTCGTGGCTCTCCGCGAGTTCCAGGAGCCGCTCGGTCTGCCAGGCGAGCAGGGCGTCGGTGAGTCCCTTGAACGTCTTCCCGAGCATGGCGAACGAACCGTCGGGCCGGCGCGCGCCCAGGTGAAGGTTCGACAGCTTGCCGGTCCGCCGCCCGTGGCCCCACTCGGCCGCCAGCACCACCAGATCAAGGGTGTGCACCGGCTTGACCTTCAGCCAGGAGGCGCCGCGCCGCCCCGCGTTGTAACCGGCATCGAGGGCCTTGGCGACGATGCCCTCGTGCCCGCGCCCGAGTGCCTCGCCGACGAACCGGTCCGCCGCCCGGCGGGTTTCCCCGTCGGACGGGTCGCAGGCCACGAACCGCCGTACGCGCAGCCGTTCCGGCACCACCCGGACCAGTTCGGCGTGGCGCTCAGCGGTGGGGAGCCCGAGCAGGTCGGAGCCGTCGACGGAGAGCACGTCGAAGAAGACCGGGGACAGCGGGACCGACTCCCGGGCCAGGGCGACGTCGAGCCGAGACCCCACCCGGCCGGCCGTCTCCTGGAACGGACGGGGGCGGCCGTCCGGGAGGAGGGCGAGCACCTCACCGTCCAGCACCACCCGCTCGGCTGCCAGCTCACCGGCCGCGGCGACCACCTCGGGAAGCCGGTCGGTGATCTCGTCCAGGGTGCGGGTCCAGATCCGTACGGTGCCGCCGTCCCGGTGCACCTGGACCCGGATGCCGTCCAGCTTCTCCTCGACGGCGCACGGCCCCAGCCGGTCCAGCGCCTCGCCGACGTCCTTCGCGGTCCGGGCAAGCATCGGGACGACCGGGCGGCCCACCTCGAGCCGGAAGTCCCCGAGCGCTTCCGGACCCCGGTCCAGCAGTGCCTGCGCCACCGCGCCGAGGGAACCGCCGAGCATCACGGCGCGCCGCACGTCCGCGGGGGCCGCGCCGGCCGCGGATGCCAGGCCTTCCACCGCGAGCGCGTCCAGTGCCCCCTGCCGCAGTTCGCCGCTGATCAGCCGGATCAGGAACTGCTGCTCCGACTCCGTGGCCGCCTCCATCAGTGCGTGCAGCAGACGTTTGCGTTCGCTCTGTGCGCCCGTGCCGGACACCGCCGCGATCCGGGTGAGTGCCCCGTCGACCTCGGTGACGGTGAGCCGGGGTGCCGCGGCCGGTGGCCTGCGTTCGCCGAGCGTCCGCCGGCCGACGCCCGTCCGGCGCTGGGGCAGCCGCCCGGCGAGGTAGGTGATGACGACCGGGACCTCGCCCGGGTCCGCGGACCGGAACAGCCGCGCGAGTGCGGCGATCTTCTCCGAACGGGCCGGGGTGGCGCCGATCTCGGCGGATGCCTGGGCGACGTCGGCGAGCATCATGGGCCCATCCTCGCCCGGCCCGGCCGCCCGTGCAGCCGTGCTGCGCGGCCGGTTGGCCCGCCGCCCGTGCCCTGGCTCCCCGTCATCCCGCGGCTCCCCGGTCCGCGGGTGCCGGCGCGGCGGCAGGTGCGTCGGACGCCGCGGCTGCCTTCGCCTCGGCGTAACACTCCACGACCGACGTGGTGAACGGGAACGCGACCGGTGTCTCGCCGAACGAGATCCGTCCCGCCCGCGCGGCCGAGACGGCCACGGCCTCGGTGACCGCCGCGACCTCGTTCTCCGGGCAGTGCACGATGACCTCGTCGTGCTGGAAGAAGACCAGCTCCGCGTGCAGGCCGGCCAGAGCCTGCCGCAGCGCGGCCAGGACCAGGAGCATCCAGTCGGCTGCGCTGCCCTGGACCACGAAGTTGCGGGTGAAGCGGCCCCGGGCCCGGGCGTCCCGGGACGCGTAGCCGTATCCGGCGGGCCCCGGTTCCCGGGGGAGCCCGCCCTCCTGCAGCAGCCCCGCCTCGTCGCCGCCGGTCTCACCGGCCGCAGCGGGCGGACAGGTGCGGCCGAGCCAGGTGCGCACCAGACGCCCCTCCTCGCCGGCGCGCGCGGCCTCGTCCACGTAGGAGACCGCTGCCGGGAAGCGGCGGCGCAGATCGGCGAGGTACCGCAGGGCGTCGCCCGAGGTCTGCCCGTAGACGGCGCCGAGCAGCGCGAGTTTCGCGCGGTCCCGGTCGCCCGCGAAGGCCCGGTCGGAGAGGGCGGAGTAGAGGTCTCCGGGGTGGCTCGCGACCTCCATCAGGCCCCGGTCGCGGGAGACCGCCGCGAGCACCCGCGGCTCCATCTGCGCGGCGTCCGCGACGACCAGCCGCCAGCCGGGATCGGCGACCACCGCTCGCCGGACCACCTTGGGGATCTGCAGCGCGCCGCCGCCGTTGGTGGTCCACCGGCCGGAGACGGTGCCGCCGGGCACGTACTCGGGCCGGAACCGGCCGTCACGCACCCACGACTGGAGCCAGCCCCATCCGTGGGCGGTGTGCAGCCGGTACAGCTTCTTGTAGGCCAGCAGATGCGGGACGGCCGGATGGTCCAGCCGCTCCAGCTCCCAGGCCCGGGTGGAGCCGAGGGCGATGCCGTCGCGGGCGAAGGCCCTGACGATGTCCGCCGGGATGTCCGGCCGCACCCGGGCCCCGCCGAACGCCTCGGACACCCGCTCGGCCAGCCGCGCGAGGCGTTCCGGCTCCTGCACCCCCGGATAACGCTCGCCGAGGAGTTCGGTCAGCAGACTCCGGTGGACGTCCGCCCGCCACGGCAGTCCGGCGCGGGCCAGGTCGGCGGCCACGAGCATGCCGGCCGACTCGGCGGCGGTCAGCAGGCGCATCCGGCCGGGGTGCTCGGCCGCGTCGTGCCGGCGCTGCTGGGCGGCGTAGACCTCCAACAGGGCGCCGAGCGGATCGGCACCCGGCGGCAGAGGTGCGGGGTCCGGTTCGAACAGCGACGGCTGTGGCCGGCCGGCCCGGGCCGGGGGATCGTCCGGCTCGGGCAGCCGGTGCAGCCGGGCCCAGGCGGCGGCGAGGGAGCGTGGACGGCCCCAGTGCCCCTCGTGGCCGAGCAGCAGCGACTCGGCCGCCTCGACGTCGTAGGCGCGGTCCACGTGCACCCCGGCCGCGAGCAGCCGGGGGACGAGGGCCGCGGTCGAGCGCCACACCCAGCGGACGACCCCCGGCCGGGAGCGGACGGCGTCCGGTAGCCCGCCGGCGGGCACGTCAGTGACCGGGCCGTCCGGCAGCCCCTCACCGTCGAGCATCGCGAGCCGGGCGCCGCCGTCCTCCGTCTCCGCCACCGCACAGCGCATGCCGCGGATTCTGGCACCGGGCACCGACAACACGGTTGGGCGCGCGCCGGCCGCACGGTCACGGGCCGGGCGGACGCGCCGGCCGGAGCCGGGCAGGGCCTACTCTGGGCCGCCGGGACGAGGACGGGACAGGGCCGGTGGCGGTGCGAGGACAGGACAGCCGGGACGGCGGGCAACCGCGGCGCACGGCGGCCGACGTCGTCGCCGAGGCGATGGGCCGGGCCCTCCACGCCCCCGACGGCGGGATCGAGGAGGCATGTGACGCCGGCGCCTCGCTGCTCTGCGCCGATCCGGGGATCCGGACCGCCGTCGATGCCGAACTGCTGTGCCGCGCCGAGGAGTTGGTGCGCCGGGCCTGGGAGCGGGGCTGGCAGCCGGCCGATGTCGTGCGCACGGTCCGCCGGGCGCGGGAGGACGCGCGCCCGGCCCGGCTCGCCGCGGACCTGATCGCCGCCGAGTCCCGTCGTTACGCCGACGAGGACCTGCCGCCCCGGTGGGCCGCCCAGCTCGGCGAGCTCCCCGGGCCGCTCCGCAGCGACGGCGGGCCGTGGTTCGACGCGGCGGCCCGCCGGGAGTCGCTGGACCGGTTCACCCTGCTCAGCGAGGTGCTCGCGCTGCTCGGGCTGCTGTTCCGGCTGCCCCGGACGGAACCGGTCGGCCCGGTGCCGGGCACGGGAGCCGGACGGTTCCCGGACCCACCCGCCGCGACAAGCCCCCGTGGGGACGAACCGAAGCTCCTGGGCAGGATCCGTGCGCTGCTCGCCAAGGCCGAGGCGACCGGCTTTCCGGAGGAGGCCGAGGCGTTCACCGTCAAGGCGCAGCAACTGATGGCACGGCACAGCATCGACGAGGCGATGCTCGCGGCCGGCCCGAACGCCCCGGGAGACGCCCCCTCGGCCTGCCGGATCGGCGTGGACCGGCCGTACGAGTCGTCGCGGGCTCTGCTTCTCGACGCGGTGGCCGCGGCGAACCGCTGTCAGGCCGTCTGGAGCGGCGACCTCGGTTTCTCGACCGTGGTCGGGTACGAGGCCGACCTGCGGGCGGTCGAGCTCCTGTACACGTCGCTGCTGGTCCAGGCGACGACGGCGATGAGCCGGGCCGAGACCGGCCGGAGCCGCGCCGGACGCAAGCGGACCAAGACGTTCCGCCAGTCGTTCCTGGTGGCCTACGCGGGCCGGATCCGCGAGCGGCTGACCGAGGCCGCCGAGCAGGCAGCCGGCGAGAGTGCCGCGGGGCTGGGCGGGCGGCTGCTCCCAGTCCTGGCCGCCCGGGAGACCGCGGTGGCCGGCGAGACGGAGCGGCGCTTCCCCTCCCGGACCCGCCATGCGATCCGGGGTGCCGGGGTGCGCGACGCCGAGGGCTGGTCGCACGGCACGGCGGCTGCCGACCGGGCGCGACTGCCCGGCGGTCCGACGGGGCCCGAAGGCTCGGCCCAGGTGTCCCGCCGAGCGTGATCCGGCATGGCCCACCGCAGCGGTGAGCCGGGAAGCAGCAGCTCAGCCGGTGGGCTCGCCCAGGCTGCTGGGAAGCTCGGTGGGGAGGCCCTCGGGCAGCTTGCCGTCGGCGGACTTGGTGAAGGTGTCCTCGACACCCTTGCCCCAGTCGACCGTGAGGGTCTTGCCGTCCTCGGACGGGGTCGCCCGGCCCGAGGTCCGCGCGCTCCCGCCACCGGGGCACGTCAGCTTGATGACGACGTCCTGCTGCGCCGTGACCACCGATCCGGTGCACGCCTGCTCGCCGAGCAGGGCGGCGTTCCCGCCGGCGACGGAGAGCACCGTGGGGACGTCGTTCTCGGTCCGGGTGGTCCAGACGCCCGCCACACCGGAGGCGTCGCTCCGGTCCTTGCCCGTCTCGGATGCCTCCCCGGCCGGACTCGGCGTGCTGCCGGCCGACCCGTCGTCTGCGCTGTCACTGCTGCAGCCGGTCAGCAGAACGGCCGCCAGGGCCGCCGCTGCGGCGCCCGCACGCACATAGGTGAACACCGGCGTCTCCCCAGTTCCTCGTTGCCAGGACGCGTCAAGCTACCAGCTCGCTTCGGTCCTCCTGAAGGCGTTCACGTCATCCCCACCGGCCTCACCGGCCCCGTGCGCCCGAGCCGGAACAGGGCCCATACCACGGTGCCGGAGGGGGGACCGGGCAGCGGATGCCAGCCCCACCCGTCGCTGACGGCGTCCACCAGGCACAGGCCGCGGCCCGATTCGGCGTCGGCGTCCGGGCACGACGGCGTCAGACGAAACGCCGTGCCGACCGTCGCGGCGCCCGGGTCGCGCACCGCACAGACGAGCTTCGAGGTCCACGACATGAGCAGGAGCCGGACCGGCGGCTCGAGGCCGGGCGGGCCGTCCGCGGGCATGCCGTGCCGCAGCGCGTTGGTGACGAGCTCGGAGACCACGAGCGCCACGCTCTCGAACCGGTCGTCCAGGTCCCACCGCCGGAGGGTGTTCCGGGTGAACCGGCGCGCCCCGCCGACGGCTTCGCGGCAGCGGGGCAGCGGGCAGGTGGCGGAGTGCGCCGAGAAGCCCGCGGCCGCCACGGGTGGACGGCCCCGCCTCGACGGCTCCAGCACGGTCCCGGTCGTTTCGTCGGTCAGCATTGCGCCGCGCTCCTGCCCCGGTCGATGTGGGTCGCGGCGGCGTACGGGTGCGGGACCTGGTCGCCACCGCGATCAGCTGGTGCAGGCCCGGATACCCGCGAAGGCAGCGAACGTGCGTACGCGGGCGCCCCTTTTCGGGAGCCTTCCCGCCCGCTCCCCGGGCGCGCCCTCGGGAGATGCCGCAGGAGCGCCGGCCCGGCCCGTCGCACTCGTCGCCCGCCCCCTCCTGACGCGCCACACGACTGCCTAGGATGACGGCCCGTCAAGCCGGGCCCCGGCCGTGGATCACTTCCCGGCACCCCGGCCGAGAGAGAGGGAAGCCATGTCCTACTTCACGGAACTCGCCGCCCAGTGCATCGACGGCGAGTGGCGGTGCGGGAGCGGTTCCCGGGACATCGTCGACGTCAATCCCTACAACGGCGACGAACTGGCCGCGATAACCGTGGCCGGTGTCGAGGACGTCGACCGTGCGTACCGATCGGCCGAGCGGGCCCAGCGGGAGTGGACCGCCACCAACCCCTACGCCCGCCGCGAGGTGATGGAGCGGGCGCTGCGGGTCGTCGAGGACCGGGAGGAGGACATTGCCGGGGCGATCGTCGCGGAGCTCGGCGGAACCCGCCTCAAGGCCGGCTTCGAGATCCACCTCGCCAAGGAGTTCCTGCGGGAGGCCGCGAGGCTGGCCCTGAGCCCCGAGGGCCGGATCCTGCCGTCCCCGGTCGATGGGAAGGAGAACCGCGTCTATCGGGTGCCGGCCGGTGTGGTGGGGGTCATCAGCCCGTTCAACTTCCCTTTCCTGCTCTCCCTCAAGTCGGTCGCCCCGGCCCTGGCCCTCGGCAACGGAGTGGTGCTCAAGCCGCACGAGAACACCCCGGTCGTCGGCGGCACGCTGGTGGCCCGGGTGTTCGAGGAGGCCGGTCTGCCGCCGGGGTTGCTCAATGTGGTGGTCACCGACATCGCCGAGATCGGGGACGCTTTCGTGGAGCACCCGGTGCCCCGGGTCATCTCCTTCACCGGGTCGGATCGCGTCGGCCGGCACGTCGCCACCGTGGCCGCCGCCCACTTCAAGCGGACCGTTCTCGAACTCGGCGGCAACAGTGCGATGGTCGTGCTCGACGACGCCGACATCGACTACGCCGTGGACGCGGCGGTGTTCAGCCGGTTCGTGCACCAGGGGCAGGTCTGCATGGCCGCCAACCGGGTGCTGGTCGACCGCAGCGTGGAGCGCGAGTTCACCGACAAGTTCGTCGCCAAGGTGCGCACGCTCAAGTCGGGTGACCCGGCCGATCCGCACACCCACATCGGGCCGCTGATCAACCCGGCACAGGCCGAGGCGATGACGACGCTCGTCGACGAGGCGGTGGCCGCCGGTGCGACGGCGCTGCTGCACGGCCGGACCGAGGGGAACCTCGTCGAGCCGTCCGTGCTCACCGGGCTGCCCGCCGGGTCCCCGGTCCTGGGGCAGGAGATCTTCGGCCCGGTGGTGCTGCTCGTGCCCTTCGACGGCGAGGACGAGGCCGTGCGCATCGCCAACGACACCCCGTACGGCCTCAGCGGGGCCGTGCACACGGCCGACGTCGAGCGCGGCGTCCGGCTCGCCCGGCGGATCGAGACCGGGATGATCCACATCAACGACGGCACGGTGCACGACGAGCCGATCGTCGCGTTCGGCGGCGAGAAGAGCTCCGGCGTCGGGCGGCTCAACGGCGAGGCGATGGTCGAGGCGTTCACCACCCAGAAGTGGATCTCCATCCAGCACGGACGCAGTGCCTTCCCCTTCTGACAGTGATGCAGGTGGGTGGTTCCGGACCGCCCGGCGACGGGCGCCGGCCCCGCTCGCCTTCCTCGAGGCACGGCTCGGCGGGGAGCGGCGGAGTGCGGCGGGATGCGGGGGCCGGGACCCCGCCGACTCCGGCACCCGTCGTGCCGCCCCGGGGGCGCGCAGCCGGCAGGCGGTCAGTGGTGGAACGCCGTCGCGACCGACCGGGGGCGGTCCAGCGGGGCCGACTGGGCGCGCAGTTCGGGCAGCAGCGTCCGGAGGTCCTCCATCAGGAGGTCCGCCAGGTCGGCCGAGAAACCGTTGCGGCACACCACCCGGAGCACCGACAGGTCCTCGCGGTGCGGCGGGAAGGTGTAGGCGGGGATGAGCCAGCCCCGTTCGCGCATCCGCCGCGACACGTCGAACACGTCGAAGGGGCCGTTCGGGTCGGTGGTCGTGAAGGCGAACACCGGCAGTTCGTCGCCGCGGGTGAGCAGCGTGAAGTCGCCGAGTGCGTCGATGCGTTCGGCCAGCGAGCGCGCCACGTTCCGCGCCGACTGCTGGACGGCCCGGAAGCCCTCACGGCCCAGCCGCAGAAAGGTGTAGTACTGCGCGGCCACCTGTGCGCCCGGGCGGGAGAAGTTCAGCGCGAACGTGGGCATGTCGCCGCCGAGGTAGTTGACCCGGAAGACGAGATCCTCCGGCAGGTCGTCGTGCGTCCGCCACAGCGCCCAGCCGACGCCTGGATACACCAGCCCGTACTTGTGGCCCGAGGTGTTGATGGAGGAGACCCGCGGCAGCCGGAAGTCCCACACCAGGTCCGGGTCGAGAAACGGTGCCACCATGGCACCCGAGGCCCCGTCCACGTGGACCGGGACGTCGAGGCCGGTGCGCTCCTGCAGCGCGTCCAGGGCCGCGCAGACGTCGGCGACCGGCTCGTACGACCCGTCGAACGTGGAACCGAGCACGGCGACCACACCGATCGTGTTCTCGTCGCAGAGGTCGGCGGCTGCCTGCGGGTCCAGGTGGAAGCGGTTCCCCTCCATGGGGACCAGGCGGGGCTCGACCTCCCAGAAGTTGCAGAACTTGTCCCAGCAGACCTGCACGTTGACGCCCATGACCAGGTTGGGCCGTGCGGCGGGGTAGCGGTCCGCGTTCCGCTTCGCCCAGCGGCGCTTGAGCGCCATGCCGGCCAGCATGCACGCCTCGCTCGAGCCGGTCGTCGAGCAGCCCACGCCGTGGTCCACGGGCGCGTTCCAGAGCGCCGACAACATGGACACGCACCGCCGTTCCAGTTCGGCGGTGCGCGGGTACTCGTCCTTGTCGATCATGTTCTTGTCGCGGCACTCGCCCATCAGCCGGGCTGCCTGCGGCTCCATCCAGGTGGTGACGAACGTCGCCAGGTTGAGCCGCGAGTTGCCGTCGAGCATCAGCTCGTCGTGGACGATCTGATAGGCCGTCTCCGGGGCGATCGGCGCGTCCGGGATCCGGTGGCGCGGCGGTACCTCCGCGGTGGCCGCGGCCGGGAACGCCTCCTGCAGGAAGGGGTTCACGCTGAGCCGTGGGCTCCGCGCTCCGTCGGCCCCAGGACCCCTGTGCAGCGACATGCGTCGTCCTCCCGTCAGCCCCCGGACGCGAGACCTGTCCTGATCGCGCGCGTGAACCGTACGACACGCTCCGCCTGGACCCGGGCAGCCGTGCGTGTGGTGTCGCCGACCGGCTGCTCGCCCTGGGCGTCCACATGCGAGGTGCCGTACGGGTTGCCGTCCACGAACTTGGACGCGTCCGTGTAGCCGGGCGTGACGAGGACGCCGCCGAAGTGGTGAACCGTGTTGTAGAGCGCGAGCAGCGTGGACTCCTGGCCCCCGTTCGCCGTCGCGGACGAGGTGAAGCCGCTGTAGACCTTGTCCGCCAGCTTGCCCTCCTGCCACAGCCCGCCGAGGGTGTCGAGGAACTGCTTGAGCTGCGAGGACACATTGCCGTAGCGGGTGGGCGTACCGAGAATGACGGCGTCCGCCCACTCCATGTCGTCCGGCGTCGCCTCCGGGATGTGGCTCGTCGCCTCGGCGTTCGCCGCCCAGGCCGGGTTGGCGTCGACGGCCGTCCGCGGGGCGAGCTCGGCCACCCGCCGCAGCCGCACGTCGGCCCCCGCCTTCTCCGCCGCATCGGCGATCTCCTTGGCCACGGCGGCGTTGACGCCGGTGGCGGAGTAGTAGATGACGGCCACGTTCACAGCGGTGCTCATGCTGTCTCCTTCGGTCGTGACGATCCGTCGCTCGGATGCCCGGCCTCCCCGCCCCTATGCGTCACGGCTCCCATGCGTCACGGCGCTGTCGGGCCCTGCGCGCCCACTCTCCCGTCGCCGAAACGGGTTGCACCTCACGCGGCGTGAGGGAGCACGCTGGTGGAACAGGCAGGAAGGAGGCAGGGCGATGGACTGGTCGGTCGGGCAGGTCGCCGGATTCGCCGGGGTGACCGTGCGCGCCCTGCACCACTACGACGAGATCGGGCTGCTGACGCCGAGCGCCCGGAGCCGTGCGGGGCACCGCAGGTACGACGCCGCCGACCTCGACCGGCTGCAGCGGATCCTGTTCTACCGGGACCTCGGCTTCCCGCTCGACGAGGTGGCCGTCCTGGTCGACGACCCACAGGCGGACCCGCAGGAGCACCTGCGGCGCCGGCTCGCCCTGCTGGCCGGCCGGATCGAGCAGTTGCAGAAGATGGCCGCGGCCGTCGAACACGCCATGGAGGCACAGAAGATGGGCATCGCTCTCACCCCCGAGGAGAAGTTCGAGGTCTTCGGCGACCACGACCCGGACCGCTACGACGAGGAGGCCCGGCGTCGCTGGGGCGGCACGGACCCGTACCGGGAGTCACAGCGCCGCGCCGCCGCCCGCACCAAGGAGGACTGGCTGCGCATCAAGGCGGAGGCGGACGAGAACGTCCGGGGCTTCGTCGCGCTCATGGAGGCCGGGGCCGCGCCGGACTGCGAGGAGGCCATGGACCTGGCGGAGGAGCACCGGCAGCAGATCTGCCGGAACTTCTACGACTGCGACCACGAGATGCACACCGGCCTCGCCGAGATGTACGTCTCGGACCACCGCTTCACGGCCGTGTACGACGAGGCCCGGCCGGGGCTCGCGGCCTACCTGCGCGAGGCGGTCCTCGCCAATGCGATCCGCCACGTGTGACCGGCCCGGGCCCCGGCGACGGCGGGAGCCGGAACCGGGACGCCCGGTGGTCCGCGTCCGGCACCGCGGCACCGGGTCCCGGGACGGACGGAGGCAGTCCGGAACGGAAGCGGCTCCGGCCACGTTGATAGCTTTGGGCACCCACAAGCCCTCAGTAACCTGCGCCCGGGCCGTGCACGAGCCTGCGCCGCCTCGACCCAGGAGCCTGTCACCGTGACCAACCTCGCGCTCGGCCCCAGCTGGCTGGACCCGGACTTCCTCATCCAGACCTTCGGGCTCATCGGCGTCATGGCGATCGTCTTTGCCGAGTCCGGGCTCCTCATCGGCTTCTTCCTGCCAGGTGACTCGCTGCTCTTCACGACGGGCCTGCTCGTCGTCACGGACAAGCTGAGTCAGCCGCTCTGGCTGGTGTGTGCGCTCATCTCGATCGCCGCCGTCGTCGGTGACCAGGTCGGATACCTCTTCGGCCGCAAGGTCGGCCCGGCGTTGTTCAAACGGCCCGATTCGCGGCTCTTCAAGCAGGAGAACGTCGAGAAGGCGCACGAGTTCTTCGAGAAGCACGGCCCGAAGTCCCTGGTCCTGGCGCGCTTCGTGCCGATCATCCGCACCTTCACGCCGATCATCGCCGGTGTGAGCCGCATGAACTACGGCACTTTCGTGATGTTCAACGTCATCGGCGGTGTGCTGTGGGGCGCGGGCGTCACGCTGCTCGGCGCGGCCCTCGGCCGGATCGGCTGGGTGCACGACAACATCGAGGCGATGCTCGTCGGCATCGTGGTGCTCTCCGTGGTCCCGATCATCATCGAGGTCCTCAGGGCCCGCAGCCAATCCGGCAAGGCCGTCCGCAGCACCGGGGACGCCGAAGAGCCCCAGGATCCGGGACGCCGCCGCCACGCCAAGCGCTGAGTGCCGCCGCACCGAGACGGCGGAACGACAAGGGGCCGCCCCGGCTGCTCGGCCGGACACTGTTGGCGAATGCCCCTTCGTCGTGTCGTCGGCCTGATCCCCTCGTTGGTGGGTCAGGCCGACGTTGTGTTTGGGGTGGGTAGATGTCGTTGCGTCCTGGTGTGCCCGGCGGGGTGCCGCAGGAGCCGGTCAGGGTGGCTCGCGCGGCCTTCCCGAAGGGGTGCCTGGCCGTCCGGGTTCGGGATGTGCTCGGGCCAGTCTTCGCTGATGTGGAGTTCGCGGGTCTTTTCCCGGGCCGGGGGCGGCCTGCGGCGTCGCCGGGCATGTTGGCGATGGCGCTGGTGTTGCAGTTCGCCGAAGGCATGTCGGACCGGCAGGCCGCTCACGCGGTGCGGTCCAGGATCGACTGGAAGTACGCGCTCGGGCTGGAACTGACCGATCCGGGCTTCGACTTCTCCGTGCTCAGCGAGTTCCGTGGTCGGCTCATCGCCGGTGGCGTCGAGGCCGGGGTGCTGGATGCAGTCCTGGAGAGTGTTTCGGCGGCCGGGCTGCACAAGGCCGGCGGGCGTCAGCGCAGTGATGCCACGCATGTGCTGGCGGCGGTGCGGGTGGTCAACCGGCTGGAGTCCGTGGTCGAGGCGGTGCGGGCGGCGCTGAACGCGCTGGCGGTCGCGATGCCGGGATGGCTCGTTGAGCGGACGCCGCCGGAGTGGTTCGACCGGTACTCCGCCCGGCCGGAGGACACGAAGTTCCCCAGCCGCTGGGCTGCCCGGCTCAGCCATGCCGAGCAGGTCGGCCAGGACGGCATGACGCTCTTGCGGGCAGTGCGGTCGGCAGGGGCGCCCGTCTGGCTGCGGGAACTGCCGGCGGTGGAGTTCCTGCGGCAGATGTGGGTGCAGGAATACCAGGTCAGTGACGGTGAGGTGGAGTGGCGCAAGCCGAAGGACTGCCCGCCTGGGCAGTTACGAATCAGCTCGACCTACGATCCGGACGCCCGCAACGGGGCCAAACGCG
>NZ_JAMQGM010000020.1 GCF_023703325.1 Streptomyces meridianus | reverse complement strand
GCGCGGAACGGCGCGGCCGCGGCGGGGGTTTCCGCGTCGGCCTCGGGCGCCGCGGCGGACCGGGCGCGCAGTGCGCTGCGCTCGGTGCGCAACGCGTCGGCGGCTCACCGGGCCGAGGCGGACGCTCCCGCACCGGCGACCCCGGCCGGTCCGCGCAGTGCCGGGTTCACCGACCGGGTGTCGCGGCGGGTCCTGGCCGTGGTGGCGGTCGTGGTGCTGGCCCTGGTCGGCTCCGTGCTGGCCTACAACGCGATGAGCGGGGACGGGGGAGGCGGCAAGCAGGCCCCGGCCGCATCCGGGGAGTCCGACACGGCGGACGGCAGCAAGGACAAGGAGCAGGGCGGGGACAAGGGCACCGGAACGGACAACTCCGCAAGCCCGTCCGCGAGTCCCTCCGCGAGCGCCGACGACGAGAAGGACGGCGACGACAAGGACAAGGACTCATCCGGCTCGGGTGGCGGGAAGGACGAACTGCCGGACGGCTACCGGATCGTCACGAACTCCCAGTTCAACTTCGCCATTGCGATGCCGAAGGGGTGGAAGCGCACCGGCACTGCCGGACAGAACTCCGGAGCCATATACAGCAAGAACGGCGGCTACCCGAGGATGCAGGTCGACTTCACCGCGAGCCCCGGCGAGGACGCCAAGGCCGCCTGGGAGTCCGCCGATCGCGGGGCGGCCGCCGGCTCCATCAGTGGATACCGGCTGATCGGCATCAAGAAGGTCCCCTACCGCGGTTACCCGACCGTCGCCGACTGGGAGTTCGAGCGCAGGCCCGACAGTGAGCGGATGCGGGTGCTCAACCGCGGTTTCCGGGTGAACTCCACCCACGGCTACGCGATCATGATCACCTGTGCGAAGGACGCCTGGGACGACAAGGAGTGCCGCACCCTGCGCGACACCGCGTTCAGGACGTTCCGGGTGAAGGACTGACGCCGGCCGGGTGCGGGCGCCCCCCGGCGGGAGTCACCGCGCCCGGCCACCGTACCGCCAACAGCCCGTGACGGTACGCGGGTTGCCCCGACCGCCCGGCGGCTGTCGGCCCGGGCACGTATCGTGAGAACACGTGGACGGTATGCAGCCGAACGTGCCGCAGAACGACCTTGATCGACGGTTTCGGGCGGCACTGAGGGGCCGCACTGGGGAGGCCTCGTGGACGACTACGCGGGTCGGGTGCTCGCCGGGCGCTACCGGCTGCCCAGGCTGCCCTCCGATGCCTACGACCTCGTGGAGACCCGGGCGTTCGACACCCACAGCGGTCACGAGGTGGCACTCCGCCGGATACACCTGCCGGAGGTCGTCGAGGCCGAGGTCCTGGAGCCCGCCGGGCCGGCCGGGCTCCGGGGCATCCGGCCCGGCACGCGGCGGGCCACCCGGAGCCCCGGCGATCCGGCCGTGCAGCGTGCCCTCGACGCCGCGGCCGCCGTCGCCCTGATACCCGACCACCCCCGGCTCGACCAGGTCTTCGACGTGTTCGCCGAGGACGACAGCCTGTGGATCGCCGGCGAGCAGGTACGGGCCCGTCCGCTGGCGGCTCTGCTCGCCGAGGGGCCCATCACTGCGCACCGCGCCGCGGAGATCGCCGCCGACGTGCTGACCGCGCTGCGCGCGCTGCACGTGCACGGCTGGACGCATCGCAACATCACCACCCGCACCGTGCTGGTCTGCGACGACGGCCGCGCGGTCCTGACCGGGCTCGCGGCCGGCGCCGCCGAGGAAGCCCTCTGCGGCTACGACCCGCTGCCGCACCCGCCCTACGCCCCGGCGGACGAGGACGCCGAGAGTCCCGGGAGCCCGGGAGCCGGCCCCGGGCCGTCGAAGCCCCGGGTGACTGCGGGTGCCTCCGGTGACCGTGCAGCGCGCGCAGGGGCCATCGCCGCCTACCGGGCGGGCGTCCAGGCCGGGGTGCGCGCCGGATCCGGTGCGCCGGAGCCGGACGCACCTCGCCGCCGACTCCCCTCGCCGCGCGTGGGATCGACTGCTGAACTTCCCGCGGCCACACCTGCCACGGCTTCCGCCGGCCCCGCGGCCGGCGCCCGCTGGGACGACCTGCTCCACCGGCCGGAGAGCGACCGGGGACCACAGGAGCCAGGTCCGTACCGGGGACCCGAGACGCAACTGGCTGCCGAACGCGCCCGGCAGGCCCGCATCATCATGGTCGGAGCGGTGACCGAACGCTGGGCGCCGGAACAGGCCGGCCCGGTGCATGCCAACTGGCGGCTCGCCGCGCCGGTCGGGCCGGCGACCGACCTGTGGGCCCTCGGTGCGTTGCTGTTCCGCGCCGTTCAGGGCCACGCTCCCTACCCGGAGGACGACGCGGCCGAGCTGGTGCAGCTGGTCTGCGCGGAGCCGCCGGCCTTCGCGGAGGAATGCGGGCCGCTGCGCCCCATCGTGGAATCGCTGCTGCGTCAGGACCCGGACGAGCGGCCGGACATCGAGGAACTGCGCGGCTGGCTGCGGTCGCTGGTGCGGTCCGCTCCCGAGCCCGAGGCCGGCAGCCGTACGGTGACCGCGCCCGCACTGGACGCGAGCCGGATCGGGCCGCTCCCGGCGCTCGGCGCGGCCGTCCCGGGGCGGCTGCCCGTGCTGCGGCGGCGCGGAGAGATCGTGCGGAGACGGCGCGCGGACGCGCCCGTCACCACGCACGGGCGGCACAAGCGGAAGCCGCAGAAGCGCCGTTCGAGCCCCCGGGCACTGGGGCTGACGCTCGTCGGGCTGGTGCTGCTCGGCCTGGCGGTCGCCGTGGCGTTCGCCGTGTTCGCCCTGCCGGCGGACGGGCCCGGCGTGGACGGCCGGGCGGGCGCCCCGGGCACCCCGAGCCGTGCCGCCGAAGTTCCGGGCGGCAAGGAAAGGGCCGACGGGGAAAGGACCGGTGATGACGGGGACGGCTCGCAGGACGCGCAGTCCACGGCCCCGGCCGATCTGGCGAAAGGGTTCGAGATCCGCAAGGATCCGGCCGGATTCCAGATCGCCGTACGCGACGGCTGGGACCGGCGCGGGGAGAATTCCCGCGGGCAGATCCGCTACGTCGGCGACGACGGCTGTGAGTTGATCGTGGTGCCCGGGCGGGACACGGTCGCCGGGAGCGGCAAGGACCCGATGGTCTATCAGCAGGACAAGGAAAGGGAGTTGGCGCCGTTCCGGGAATCCCAGTGGTCGTCGGCGTCGGGGCTGCGCCGTATCGACGTGGGGCGGACGGCGATGGCCGAGGGAACGTTCACCTGGAAGGACTCCAGTGGACGTGACGTCCACGCCCGCAACATCGCCATGATTCTCGGGGACCGCTACCACGTGGTCCTGGTGATCGGGCCGAGCGACCGGAGCGAGGACGTCGACCGGTATTTCGAGCAGGCGTCCACGTCGTACCGGACGTCCGGCTGACGACACCCCGCCGCGGAACCGGGAGGCGGATTCAGGGGAGACACTCAGCGCGGGCGATCAGTGCGACTACACGTTCGCGATTCACCAGTTGAGCAATCAAGTTCCATGGAAGGTACGGTACTTCCTGGTAGAGCTTTGTCGACTTCGCGACAAGCGTCGTGGGAGGACGCCGAAATTCGCGAGAGCAATGCCCCTCCCGTCCTTTGGCCGTCGGTCGTGCTGGGCAGGATGTGCCCATGGACGGGTTTGGTGAGCACGGTCGCCTGATCGCCGGGCGCTATCGGCTGGGTGCTCGGATCGGCCGCGGCGGCATGGGCACCGTCTGGCGTGCCACGGACGAACTGCTCGGCCGCCAGGTGGCCGTGAAGGAGGTCCATCTCGACAACGGCCGGGCCGACTGCGACATCGAGGCCGAGCGTGAACGGACGCTGCGGGAGGCCCGTACCGTCGCCCAGTTCCAGCATCCCCACGTGATCGTCCTGCACGATGTCGTGGAGGCGGGCGGACGGCCCTGCATCGTGATGGAACTCGTCCAGGGCCGATCACTGGAGGAGCAGCTCGCCGCCGAGGGCCCCGTGACACCGCGGGAGGCCGCCCGGATCGGCCTGGCCCTGCTGGGTGCCCTGCGGGTGGCGCACGAACACGGCGTGCTGCACCGCGATCTGAAGCCCGCCAACGTGCTGATGGAACGCGGCACCGGACGCGTGGTCCTCTCCGACTTCGGAGTGGCGCAGATCGCCGGCGGACCGACGATCACCGAACAGGACACGTTCGTCGGCTCGCCCGAGTACACGGCTCCCGAGCGGATGTCCGGCACGCACACCGGTCCGGAATCGGACCTGTGGTCCCTCGGCGTCCTGCTGTGCACCGCGCTGAGCGGCTCCTCGCCCTTCCACCGCGACTCGCTCGGCGGCGTGCTGCACGCGGTCGTCTCCGACGAGATCATCACCCCCGACGCGGCCCGCCCCCTGTTGCCACTCATCCGGGGCCTCCTCCGGCGCGATCCCGGTCTGCGGCTCGACGCGGCCGGGGCCGAGCAGCTGTTACGGGCGTACCTGCGCAAGGGGCGGATGCCCGACGCGTCGGCCGTCCGCCGGCCCGAGGCGTCTCGGACCGCCTGCGCCCACCCCCGGGCCCCGGTGGCCGTTCGGGGAACCGCCCGGCTCGAGGCCGCCCTGTCGGCTCCACGCACCCGCACCGCGCTGGCGGCGGCGGCGCTGGTCGCGCTGATCGCGGGAGCGGTGGCGCTGCTGGCGGACGGGGACGGCGGGCATTCCGACGACCGGCCGTCCGATCCGCCCGCCACGTCCCGCACCGACACCGGCGGCACGGAGCCGGCCGGCGCCTCGCCACCGGGGGAAGTGCCCTGACCAGGAGGCTTGTGCCAGTGGACACTGGCGCGTTTCCCGTGCGGCGGGGGGCGGTCGCGGGGTGCGGAGGACCTGCTTCCGAAAAAGAGGTTACCGACAGGTACCCAAAGCGTTTCCGCCGGAATACGCTCACCGGCATGACGGACACGCTCGACACCGCAACCGCCCCCGCGGGGAACCCGGCCCTCACCGCGCCGGAGGGCGCCCGCGGCCCCGCTGACGTCGTCACTCCCGAACTGGCCGCCCGGCTCACCCGGGACGTCGTGGGCTCCGGGACCACCGCCAACCACACCCCGTTCACCGGGGACAAGCTGGCCGACCTGCCCGAGTCCACGCCCGAGGACGTCGCGACCGCGTTCGAGCGAGCCCGCACGGCCCAGAAGGCCTGGGCCGCGACCCCCGCACGGCGGCGTGCCGCCGTCCTGCTGCGCTTCCACGACCTGGTGCTCGCCCGCCAGGACGAGGTCCTCGACCTCATCCAGCTGGAGACCGGCAAGGCCCGGCTGCACGCGCACGAGGAGGTGCAGGCGGTCGCCTCCGCAGCCCGTCACTACGGACGCAAGGCCCCCGCCTACCTGCGGCCCAAGGGCCGCATCGGCGCCGTGCCGGTGCTGACGAAGGTCTCGGAGCTGCGCCATCCGCGCGGCGTGGTCGGCCAGATCGCACCCTGGAACTACCCGTTCGAGCTGTCCGTCGGCGACGCACTGCCCGCCTTCGCGGCCGGCAACGCCGTCGTCATGAAGCCCGACACCGAGACGGCGCTCACCGCCCTGTGGGCCCGTGAGCGGTTGATCGAGGCCGGGCTGCCGGCCGAGCTCTGGCAGGTCGTCCTCGGCGAGGGCCCGGTGATCGGCCCGGCCGTCGTCCAGCACGCCGACTACGTGTCCTTCACCGGTTCGACCCGCACCGGACGCGAGGTCGCGCAGGGTGCGGCGGCCCGCCTGGTGAGCTGCTCGCTCGAACTCGGCGGCAAGAACGCCATGCTGGTGCTCGCGGACGCCGACCTCGAGAAGGCGGCGGCCGGCGCCGTCCGCGGCTGCTTCTCGTCCGCCGGGCAGCTGTGCATCTCCATCGAGCGGCTGTACGTCCACGAGTCGGTCGCCGACGCGTTCCTGGAGCGCTTCGCCGCCCTGACCCGGGCGATGCGCCTCGGCTCGGCCCTGGCATACGGGGCCGACATGGGCTCGCTCGTCTCCCGGCGGCAGTTCGACAACGTCAACCGGCATGTCGAGGAGGCCGTCGAGAAGGGCGCGAAGGTTCTCGCGGGCGGCCGGGCCCGGCCCGACATCGGCCCGCTGTTCTACGAGCCGACCATTCTCGACGGCGTCGACACGTCGATGACCGTCTGCGCCGAGGAGACGTTCGGCCCCGTCGTCTCCGTCTACCGCTTCGGCGACGAGGACGAAGCCATCGAGCGGGCGAACGACACCGCCTACGGCCTGAACGCGAGCGTCTGGACGCGGAACGGCAGCCGGGGCCGGGCCGTTGCCGCCAGGCTCCGCACCGGAACCGTCAACGTCAACGAGAGCTACGCCGCCGCCTACG
This sequence comes from Streptomyces meridianus, assembly GCF_023703325.1. Taxonomy (GTDB): domain Bacteria; phylum Actinomycetota; class Actinomycetes; order Streptomycetales; family Streptomycetaceae; genus Streptomyces; species Streptomyces meridianus. Next base: position 49,158 of record NZ_JAMQGM010000020.1, on the reverse strand, counting down.
GCAGCGTCCAGGCCCCGATGGGCGGCATGGGCAGCTCCGGCATCGGACGCCGTCACGGCTCCGAGGGCATCCTCAAGTTCACCGAGGCACAGACCGTCGCCCAGCAGCGACTGCTGCCCCTGGCCCCGTCGTTCGGCATGGACGACGAGAAGTACGCGGCCTTCATGAGCATCAGCCTCCGCGCCCTGAAGGCGCTCCGGCTGCGCTGACCCGGCCCCGCCGAACTGCACGTTTCCACGGAGGTACCAGTGTCACAGGAGAACTCCGCCGCCGCGGACGGCTCCGGCCGCAAGGCCGCGCCCGAGCAGGACAGGGGCACAGCCCCCGAGGGAGCCGGGGAGGGAGCCCACGACTACGACGTGATCGTCGTGGGCTCCGGCTTCGGCGGCTCCGTCTCGGCACTCCGGCTGACCGAGAAGGGCTACCGCGTCGGCGTCCTCGAGGCAGGCCGCCGCTTCACCCCCGAGACGCTTCCCAAGAACTCCTGGGACTTCAAGAACTTCCTGTGGGCCCCGGCTCTCGGGCTCTACGGCATCCAGCGCATCCACCTGCTGAACAACGTGATGATCCTGGCGGGCGCCGGGGTCGGAGGCGGGTCGCTCAACTACGCCAACACGCTGTACGTGCCGCCGAAGGCGTTCTTCGACGACGGCCAGTGGGGCCACATCACCGACTGGCAGGACGAGTTGAAGCCCTACTACGAGCAGGCGCAGCGCATGCTCGGCGTCCGGCTCAACCCGACCATGACCCCGTCCGACGTCCATCTGAAGGCCGCGGCCGAGAAGATGGGCGTCGGCGACACCTTCCACATGGCACCGGTCGGCGTCTTCTACGGCGACGGCGACGACGCGGACGGCAAGGCCGTGGCCGAGCCGGGCGCCGAGGTCCCGGACCCCTACTTCGGCGGCGCGGGCCCGTCCCGCCGGGCCTGCACCGAATGCGGCGAGTGCATGACGGGTTGCCGCCACGGCGCCAAGAACACGCTCAACGAGAACTACCTGTACCTGGCCGAGAAGGCGGGCGCCGTGGTGCATCCGATGACCTCGGTCACCGGGATCACCGAGGACGAGGACGGCGGTTACCGGGTCCTGACCGTGCCCACCGACAAGCGGAAGTCGGAGCCGGCGGTGCTGCGCGCCCGGCAGGTCGTCGTCGCCGCCGGCACGTACGGCACCCAGACCCTGCTGCACCGGATGCGTGACGAGCAGAAGCTGCCCCGGATCTCGGAGAAGCTCGGCTTCCTGACCCGCACCAACTCCGAGGCGCTGGTCGGCGCCATGACCGACCAGCGCAAGTACCGCAAGCTGCACGGCGAGAACTGCGACTTCACCAAGGGCGTCGCGATCACGTCGTCGGTGCACCCCGACGAGAACACCCACATCGAGCCCGTCCGGTACGGCAAGGGCTCCAACTCGATGGGTTCGCTGACGACCCTCCAGGTGCCGCACCACAGCAAGCTGCCCACGCTGCTCGCCCACGTCCTGCACTGCCTGCGGCACCCGATCCTGCTGGTGCGGTCGCTGTCGAACCGGCGCTGGTCGGAGCGGACCATCATCGGCCTGGTCATGCAGTCCCTCGACAACTCGCTGACCACGTACCGCAAGGACAAGGGCCTCGGCAAGGGACTGCTGACCGCCCGGCAGGGACACGGCGCGCCCAACCCGGTGTTCATCCCGGAGGGAGCGGAGGCGGCCCGGCTGATCGCCGACGAGATCAACGGCTACCCGGGCACCAACATCGGGGAGCTGATGGGTACTCCGCTCACCGCGCACTTCCTCGGCGGGTGCCCGATCGGCGAGGACGCCGAGCGCGGGGTGATCGACCCCTACCACCGGCTGCACGGGCATCCGGGCATCCACGTCGTCGACGGCTCGGCGGTCTCGGCGAACCTCGGCGTCAACCCGTCACTGACCATCACGGCACAGGCGGAACGCGCCATGTCGCTGTGGCCGAACAAGGGCGAGGCCGACGCCCGTCCGGCGCAGGGTGAGTCCTACGTCCGGCTGCCGGCGATCGCACCGCGCGAACCGGCGGTCCCCGAGGAGGCGTTCGCCGCGCTGCGGCTGCCGGTCCTGCCGATCCCGACGGTGCCGCCGAAGGAGCCCGCGGGGAGCTGAGCCCGGACTCCGGCAGGACCGCCACCACCCCTTTCGAGCTCGGCTTCGAGTCTCGTGCAGGTGCCTCCTGCGGTCAGCTCGTTCACGTCGGTTGCACGGCGCTGCCGGTGGGGCGCCGCTTCGGCGCACAGGGCCGCACCCCCCTCCGGTGCGGCCCTGTGCCGTGCCCGCGGTGAGCCCCGGGCGCATTCGCGTCAGGTCAGGCGGCTGCGCCCGTGTCGTCGGTCCTGCGGCGGCGGACGGCGTAGGCGGCACCCGCACCGAGCGCCACGGCCGCGGCGCCGGACAGCGCGAACAGCGGCAGCACGGAGGAGGCACCGGTCTCGGCCAGGTTGCCCTTGACCGGCAGTTCCTTCATCCCGCCCTGGGGCTTGACGTTCTTCCCGGGACGCTCGTCGGTCACGGGCTTTCCGGGCTTGCCCGGCTCGGCCGGCGGAACGTCGTCACCGGGGTCGGCGCCGGCGGCCAGGATGGAGAACTCGTACCACTCCTCCTCGGACCAGCCGCAGGTGTCGTCCTCGTTGTAGTAGTCGCCCGCGACGAGGGCGATCCCGTCGCCGTCGCCGGCCCTGTCGGTGGCGCGGATGCGCAGTTCGAGCTCGGCGGTCATGTGGGCGTCCAGCTCGAACATGCCGAAGTACTGGCCCTGGGTCCACTCGCTGAACCGGGTCCACTTGCCGGTCCCGGGGTCGCGGTACTGCATGCGCAGCAGCTGCCGCGGGTGGTCGACGTCCTCGAGCGGGGCGGCGTAGATGATCGGGTAGACCTCGTCGAGCGCGTGGTCCGTGGTGTTGGTCAGCTTCACGGAGAAGTTCGACCAGCCGCCGCCTGCGACGAGCTTGGACGGCAGGCCGACGACCTGGACCTTGAGGTCGGCTGCGTCGATGGCGCAGTCGCTGTCGTCACCGGGGTCGGTGTCGGAGCCGTCGTCGGCGCCATCGCCGGTGCCCGGGCCCGTCCCGCCGTCCCCACCGGTCTCGCCGCTCTCGGCCTTCTCGTCGGACTCCGCGGCGTCCCCGCTCCCGTCCGCGGCCGTTCCGTCCGTGGTGTCGGAGGACGCGTCGGAACCGGTCTGTTCGCCGGTGTCCTCGGGCGCCGGCCCGTCGGCCGGGGCGGGCGTCGTGGTTTCGCTGCCGGTGTTTCCGGTGCTGGTCTGCGTGGCGGCGGGCTGCTCGCCCTCGGCGTGGGCGGCCGGGGCCGCGAGCAGGGCGGCGGGGGCGAGGGCGGCCGTGGCGACGGCCGCCGCCAGGGCATGGCGGAGCTTCATGAAGACCTCTTCGGGGTCCCGGTGCTGCTCGTGGCAGCACACGTCGGCGAAAGGGCCCTCGCGGTGGGGCGCGGCAGGCCTGTGCGTTGGTTGCAGCTTGATGACCTGCGGGGGAGCCGGATGGTTGTCCGGTCGACGCACGGGCGCCGCGTGACCCCCGTCACAGCAGCGCCGGGGGGCATGGGAAAGGCCGGCTCCGGGCGTCCCCGGAACCGGCCGATCCGTTGTGGTGATGACCGGGCTGCTGTCCCCTGCCGACCGGTCACCGGCCGGAGCGAGGTCCCACGACGTGCGACGGTCGTGTCGATGCGACCGGCACGTCACACGCTCCGGCGGTTGTGCCCCTTCCCTACCGGGCCCGAACGAACGGGGCGACCACGCGTGGTTGTTGCGACCGCCCCTGGCTGGCACGGACACCGCGTTCAACGAACGGGTCCGCGGGACGGTCACGCACCCCAGGGGTGAGATTGTCCGAACATCCGCGCGTTGGGTGACCGGGTCCGTCGCGGCAGGCGCCCTGCTCAGACCCGCCCGCGGCACAGCTCCAGCAGCGTCATGGCGAGGGCCGTGCCGGGCCGGCCCAGCTGGTCCCGGTAGTGGCCCAGGATCTCCATCTCCCGGGAGAGGTTGACCCGGCGCCCGCCCGAGGTGATCCGGGCCTCCTGGATCACGGCCGAGACGGCCATGCGTTCCTGGACGAGACCGATGATCCGGCCGTCGAGATCGTCGATCCGTTCACGTGCGTCACCGATGACGGCCGCCGCGTCCTCGGTACGGGCGCCCGTGCGGTCGGCCGCGGTCACGGTGCTCGCTGCGGTGCTGGTGCTCATCACACATCTCCTGTGGTCCGGCACTCCGCTCCGGTGAGGACCCGGACCGACGCAGAGCGCCCCGGGCCTTTACCGGCCCGGGGCGCCTGGGAAGTCGCTTGTCAGAGGTTCAAGCAGCACGACCATGGCAGCCGGACGGGCCGGTGCCATAGGTAAAGACGAAGGTCGTCTGCGGGAACATGGGAGCCAGTATGCGGGACACCGCGCGGCCGGGCCAAGGCGGCCCGGATGCCGAGACCCCGAACGGAGGGATCCGGTGGTCCGTCCGGGGCGGGCGGGTTCGAGGCATGCGCCCGTTTACCATGGGTGGACCACACCCAGCCACCGCCGGAAGGCCGCCGAAGTGCCATCAGCGACCCCAGCTGCCGCCCCCGACGTCGTCCTGGTCGTCGATTTCGGCGCGCAGTACGCCCAGCTCATCGCCCGTCGTGTCCGTGAGGCGCGGGTCTACAGCGAGATCGTCCCGCACACCATGCCGGTGGCGGAGATGCTCGCCAAGAAGCCGAAGGCGATCATCCTGTCCGGCGGCCCCTCCTCCGTCTACGCCGACGAGGCCCCGCACGTGGGCCGTGAGCTGTTCGACGCCGGCATCCCGGTGCTCGGCATCTGCTACGGCTTCCAGGCCATGGCGCTGGCCCTCGGCGGCACGGTCGCCAACACCGGGCTGCGCGAGTACGGCCGCACCCCGCTGAGCGTGACCCGCTCCGGCTCGACCCTCTTCGAGGGCACCCCGGCGGACCAGCCGGTGTGGATGTCCCACGGCGACGCCTGCTCCGAGGCGCCCGAGGGCTTCACCGTCACCGCCACCACCGAGCGCGCGCCCGTCGCCGCGTTCGAGAACGACGAGAAGCACCTGTACGGCGTGCAGTACCACCCCGAGGTGATGCACTCCACGCACGGCCAGCAGGTTCTCGAGCACTTCCTCTACCGCGGCGCCGGACTCGAGCCGAGCTGGACCACGCAGAGCGTCGTCGAGGAGTCCGTCGAGGCCATCCGTGAGCAGGTCGGCACCAAGCGGGCGATCTGCGGACTGTCCGGCGGCGTCGACTCGGCCGTGGCCGCAGCCCTCGTCCAGAAGGCCGTGGGCTCCCAGCTGACCTGCGTCTACGTCGACCACGGCCTGATGCGCAAGGGCGAGTCGGAGCAGGTCGAGAAGGACTTCGTGGCCGCCACCGGCGTGCAGCTCAAGGTCGTCGACGCGGAGCGGCAGTTCCTCGACGCGCTCGAGGGAGTCAGCGACCCCGAGCAGAAGCGCAAGATCATCGGCCGCGAGTTCATCCGGGTCTTCGAGAAGGCGGCGTCCGAGATCGTCGCCGAGGCCGGGGCCCATGGTGAATCCGTCGAGTTCCTGGTGCAGGGCACCCTCTACCCGGACGTCGTCGAGTCCGGCGGCGGCACCGGCACCGCCAACATCAAGTCGCACCACAACGTCGGCGGCCTGCCCGAGGACCTCCAGTTCCGGTTGATCGAGCCGCTGCGCCGGCTGTTCAAGGACGAGGTCCGCATGGTCGGCCAGGAGCTCGGCCTGCCCGAGGAGATCGTCCAGCGGCAGCCGTTCCCCGGCCCCGGCCTCGGCATCCGCATCGTCGGCGCCGTCACCAAGGAGCGGCTGGACCTGCTGCGCGAGGCCGACGCCATCGCCCGCGAGGAGCTCTCGGCGGCCGGTCTCGACCGCGAGATCTGGCAGTGCCCCGTGGTGCTGCTCGCGGACGTCCGCAGCGTCGGCGTCCAGGGCGACGGCCGCACCTACGGCCACCCGGTCGTGCTGCGCCCGGTCTCGTCCGAGGACGCGATGACGGCCGACTGGTCGCGGCTGCCGTACGACGTGCTGGCGAAGATCTCGACCCGCATCACCAACGAGGTCGACGAGGTCAACCGGGTCGTGCTGGACGTCACCAGCAAGCCGCCGGGCACCATCGAGTGGGAGTGATCCCGCACGGAACACCCTGACCGAGGTCAACGCCGGTACAGCCGTTCACCAGTTCGGACGGATGTGCCGGCGTTCGCCGTGGGTACGCTGATTCCGTCGGCGAGGATCCGCCCCATGGGAGTTCTGATGAGCGTCGCGCCACAGCAGCATGCATGGCCCGAGCCGCCGCCCGGCGGGTACACCGCCGATGATCTCGACCGGCTCCCCGACCTGCCTCCGCACACGGAGCTGATCGACGGGAGCCTCGTCTTCGTGAGCCCGCAGACCAAGTTTCATTCCCGGACCATGCGTCTGCTGGACAACGGACTCTTGCGAACGGTTCCCGACGACTTCGACGTCGACCGGGAGATGAGCGTCGTCCTCGGCCCCCGCCAGCGGCCCGAGCCGGACGTGATGGTCGTCCGGGCCGATGCCGACACCGGCCCCGCGCAGACCGCCTACCGGGCCGAGGACGTCGTGCTCGCCGTCGAGGTCGTCTCGGAGGAGTCCGAGGACCGCGACCGGGACACCAAGCCCGCCAAGTACGCAAAGGCCGGCATCCCGCACTTCTGGCGGGTGGAGAGCGACGGCGGGCGTCCCGTCGTGTACGTCTACGAACTCGACCCGGCCACCCGCGCCTACGTCGCCACCGGCATCCACCACGACCGGCTGAAGCTGACGGTGCCCTACGACATCGACATCGACCTCACCGTGACGCGCCCCGGCCCGGGCGCCTGACGGGACCGCCCGCGGCGGCTCGGCACCCCGCGGACGTGGCGGTTCGGTGCGGGCCGGGCGTCCACCCCTTTCCTCGGCGGGTACCCGGAGGTAGCTTCCCGGTGCGAGACCGCGCCCCGAGGAAGAGAGCGACGATGCCCGAGCCGATACCCACCGAGCAGCTGTACTTCGCGATGCCGCCGCAGCACGAGTCGTTCGAGGACGAGCGCCGGTACCGCAAGGAGCGGCTCGCCGCAGCGATCCGGCTCTTCGGGCAGTTCGGGTACGAGGAGGGTGTGACGGGCCACATCACCGCCCGCGACCCCGAGTTCACCGACCACTTCTGGGTCAACCCGTTCGGTGTCTCCTTCCGCCACATGACCGTCAGCGACCTGCTGCTGGTGAACCGGGCCGGCGAGGTCGTCGAGGGCCGCTACCACGTCAACCAGGCCGCCTTCGCCATTCACTCCCAGGTGCACCAGGCCCGCCCGGACGTCGTCGCCGTGGCGCACAGCCACTCCACGTACGGCAGGGCGCTCGCCGCCCTCGGCGAAACCCTCGAACCGATCACCCAGGACGTGTGCGCCTTCTACGAGGACCACGCCCTCTTCGACGACTACTCCGGCGTGATCGTGGACGAGGAGGAGAGCCGGCGCATCGCGGCCTCGCTGGGGCATCGCAAGGCCGTCATCCTGCGCAATCACGGTCTGCTGACCGTCGGCGACTCGATCGATGCGGCCGCCTACTGGTTCATCACCATGGAGCGGTGCTGCCAGGTGCAGCTGGCGGCCAAGGCCGCCGGGAAGCCGGTGCTGATCGATCACGTCAACGCGATGAGCACCCGCGAGCAGCTCGGGAACGATCTCGTGGCGTGGATCAACTACCAGCCGCTGTGGCAGCAGATCAGCCGCAACGAGCCCGATCTGTTCACCTGACGGCACCGCCGATACGGCACAATTCCCTCTCACAGCAAGAGAGGTGGCGTTGCAACGTGGCCGTGGACTCGGTGAAGGACAGTGCGTCGGCCGGTGCCGGCGGGTGCACCTGCGGGAACTGCCCGCGCGGGGCTCGCCACGGGCACCGGCGGGCAGTCGCGGCGTTCGTGGAGCTGCGCGACGGCCTGGCCGCCGGCCGCGGGGTGCCGAGCGCACTGGCGCACTCGTCCGGGGCGTCCCGGCAGTGGGTGTCGGACGAGCTGACGGAGTCGGCCCGCACCCTGGCCGAACGCGGACGTGTCGAGGGCGACTTGCGCGGACGCCGGCTGAGCGGCGCCTTGGCCGCGCCGCTCATCGGTGAGGACAACCGGCTCTCCACCTCACGGACCGTGGCGGCGGTGTGGGTGCTGCTGGCCGTGCTCGCGATACTGGTCACTGCCGTCGGCCTGGTCGTCCGGGCGGACGAACGGGACGCGGTGCCGGGCGGATTGAGCCACGGCGCGGCGCTCGCGGCCGTCCTGGTGATCACCTCACTGATCGCCGTCGCGGTGCGGCAGGTCGTCGCCGTGCGGGTGCGTGCCCAGCGGCTCCAGAAGCTGCGTGCTGCCCGGCCCCGCTGGACCGACCTGCTGTGCGACGACTCCGGGCGGGGGAGTTTCGCCGACGTCCAGTACATGCTGGTGACGTCGGCCGTCGCGGTGTTCGCCGTGGTGCGGCTGGTGCAGGACCCCTACCGGCTGCCCCGGCTGCCGTGGGCGCTCGCGGTGCTGGCGGCGGCCTCGGCGGTGACCTACCTGGCGGCCAAGTTCACGGAGAGCGGCCGGCCGGTCGTCCTGTCCGTGGTCCGGGTCCGGGAGGCGGGCGGCCTGGACGGGCCGGTACGCACCGGTGACGACATCGAGATCCGCGGCTGCGGATTCGTGCCCCCGGGGGCGCAGAGCCCGGACCTGCTGGGCCGGGTGGTCGTGCGGATCGGCGCGGTGAACGTGCACGTCCCGCTGGTCCCGGTGCCCGGTGGCTTCACCAACCCCTCGGACACCCTGCTGACGGTGCCGGTGCCCGCGGAGGTCGAACCGGGGCGGGTGGACGTGCAGGTCGTCACCGCGTCCGGCGCGGTCACCAACCGGCTCCCCCTGGACGTCGTCGACTGAGCGAGGCCCACGCCTGTCACGGGCAGCGGATGCCCTGCTTCCGCAGCCACTCGCACTGCGTCTCGCCCGAGGTCCGACCGCCGTTGTAGGCACGGGGATCCCGGTAGCCGGGACCGATCGGCTCGTGGCTCTCGAAGACGCCGTCGCCGTCGAGGTCACCGCCGTTCGGATCGGGCGGCCCCGTCCGATCGGTCCGGCAGGGGCCCCGGTTCTCCCAGGTGCAGCCCTGTGCGGCCGAACTGCCGCCCGGCTGCGGGGCGGACGTCCGGGCCCGGCTCGGGGAGGGCGTCGCGGAACTCGTGCGCGGGGAGGGTTTCGTGGCGGTGGCGTTCGGCTTCGCCGAACCGGACGACGGGGAGGAGGCGGTCGCGGTGGGCTCGTTCCCGCCGTCGCCCCCGGAACAGCCCGCGACCAGCAGCAGACCGGCCGCCAGGGCAGCTGCCCAGGCGGTGACTCGGGCAGAACGGGCTCGGACGGTCACGGTGCTGCTCCCTTCACCCTCGGCCTATGCGTTTGCCTCATTCTGGCCGAGCAGCCGGTGCGCCGCCTTCCGGCGTCACCCGGCCGCGGCGGGCCGGGCACACGGTCCGGTTCGTGCCCCGTCGTGTCCGCCGTTCTTCCGGGAACGGCCTCCCGCCGAGGAGAATCGGCGGAGGCGGCTACGGAGAGGCGGATGTCATGAGCCACGGGTTGCGGGGGCACGGCGGTGGCCGGGCGGACCGGGACGGGCCCGGCGGGTGGCGGGCGGTTGCCACGCGTCACGCCCTGCTGCCGCTGCGGGTGTTCCTCGGCGTCACCTTCGTCTACGCGGGCATCGACAAACTGACCGACCCGGACTTCCTGCGAGCCGAAGGACCGGGCTCGCTCGGTGAACTGATGAACTCCGTGCGGGACACCTCGGCGATCCCCGCGATGGTCGACCTCGCGCTGAAGAGCCCCGTCGGTTTCGGCTACGCCATCGCGGCGGGGGAGATCGCGGTCGGATTGGGCATCCTGGTCGGGCTGCTGGCCCGGATCGCCGCACTCGGCGGTGCGCTGATCTCGCTGAGCCTGTGGCTGACCGTCAGCTGGGACACCGAGCCGTACTACTACGGCAACGACCTTGCGTACCTGATGGCCTGGATCCCGCTGGTCCTCGCCGGGGCCGCCACCTTCTCCGTGGACAGCCTGATCGCGCAGCGCAGGCGCCACCGGCGGGTGATCGGCAGCCGCGCGTACTGACCGGACAGGCTGCTGCGGGACCACGTGCTCCCGGAGCCCGTGGTTCACGTGCCGGTAACAGACGTTCGGCACAATCCTGGGCGTGAGGATCGAGCAGGTTGCCTGGACGGACCCGGATGCCGAGGCGCTCCGCGCGCGGCAGCGGGCCGAGATCGCCGAGATGTACGGGACACCGGACAGCGAATCCGGGGTTCCGCCGACGGCCTCCGACATCGCGGCGTTCTTCGTCGGGTACGACGACCGCGCCGCCGTGGGGTGCGCGGGCCTGCGCGATCTCGGCGGCGGCGTCGGCGAGGTCAAGCGGATGTACGTCGACCCGGGCCACCGGGGTACGGGCGCGGGCGCCCGCATCCTGGGCACCCTCGAGGACTGGGCGCGCGCCCGGGGCTGGACGCGGCTGCGCCTGGAGCTGGGGGACCGCCAGCCCGCGGCCCTGCGGTTCTACGTCCGATGCGGCTACCGGCGGATCCCCAACTTCGGCCACTACGCGGGCGTCGAGGGCTCGCTGTGCTTCGAGCGGAAGCTGATGCGCTGAGACCGGGCGGTGTCCCGGAACGCGGGCCCCGTGCGGGCTGCCGCACGCCGACGACCGTGACCGGACGAGCCGCGCGCCGTTGCCGTGCCTGCCGCACCGCCGCGTCTGACGCGCACCGCCGCGCCGCGCTCCTCCCGTACCGCCACGCCGCTGTTCACCGCCGCGCCCCGGTCGCGTTGCCGCGCCGCTGCAACCGCCTACGGCCCGCCCGGGTCGTCGCTGCGGCGGTCCGACCGGCGGGACCACGGCCCGTACGCCCCCACCACCCAGGCCAGGCACAGCCCGCCCGACAGCAACGGCACCAACAGCAGGGACGGCACGGCCAGTTCACCGAACGCGTCCAGCGCGTACAACACGCCGGTTCCCAGGACGACCAGGCCGGCCGTCAGTTTCGCGGGCTCGAACTCATGGCTGCGCACGCTTCACCTCCACCTGACCGGTACCGGCCTCCAGCCGGAGCACGAGGGTTCCCTGCGACGCCCCGTCGCCGGACGGCCGCAGCACCATCCGCCGTTGCTGTCCCGTGCCGACACGGAATTCCTCGCGCTGCTGTCCGGGCAGCCGGATGTCGCCCAGACCGACGTCCACGGTGAGCGAGACGACCGTGTCCGCGGGGACCGTCACCTCCAGCCGCCCTGCCGCCACCCGTGCCCGGGTGGTGAGCGTCCGGCCCTCGCCCGGAGCCGCCCGGGACAGGTCGAGGGTGCCGAGTCCGCTGCCGATCACGTACTCCTCCCGCACCCCCGAGGCATTCGCCGGCGTCCACTCGACGCGGGCCCAGTCGGAGCCGATGTCCCGGGGCAGCGCTGCCGCCGCGGCGAGCAGCACGGCCGTCAGGGCCACGTTCAGGATCGTGCCGGCGCCGGTCCTGCCGAACCAGGCGCTGACCAGGAGCCCGAGGCCGAACACGACCAGCGCGCAGGTCAGTCCGGTCTGCAGGGCGAGCCCGACCGAGCCGTCGTCCCAGCGAATCCAGCAGGCGGTGACGGCCGCCGCCAGCGCGAGCAGGAACGTGGTGCCGCCGATGCCGCGGGTGTCGCGGACTCTGCGGGAGCGTCCGGCGCGGGCGTCCTTCCCGTCGAACGGACCGATGTCCGGACCCCACAGATAGCCGGAGTCCGCCGGCCCGCCCTCGCCGTCCCGGTCGGACTGCTCCCGCCACCAGGACGGCGCGCCCGGTGACGGCGGCGCCTGGGTCTCCGGCGGCGCGTCGGCGACCGCGTGGGCGGCCACCGGATCGACCGCTGCGCCGCCGGTGATCCTGCGACGGACCCGCGACCAGTGCGCCGCGCCGATCACGGCGCCGGACAGCAGGACGGAGAACAGGAGCACCCCGCCGTTGTCCAGCATCGACAGCAGCAGCCCGCAGCCGACGAGGGCGCAGAGCAGGGCCGTGAGCCCGGGGCCGTCGACCCGTCCGGACAGCAGCCGACGGCCCTCGTTCTCGTCCTCGCCGTCCAGGGGGTACCGCAGCCAGGCCGCGCCGTACGCGATGAGGCCGATGCCGCCGGACAGCGCGAGGACGGCGAGCACGACCCGGAAGATGACGGGGTCGGCGTCGAACTCCCGGCCCAGACCGCCGCACACGCCGGCGATCACCTTGTTCCCGCGGCTCCGGCGGAGTGCGCCGCCGAGCCGTTCCGGCGGCCCCGCCGGTGGCGCCGCGCGCTGCCCGGTTCCGGGCTGCTGATGGGTCATGCGCCCCATGGTGGCCCGTCCGGGGGCTTGCCGGGACCGGTGCCGACCCTGGCTCGTCCCGGATATCTCCCCGTGGGGGGACGCCCGCCTCGGGGGCGGCGTCAGGGTCGTCCCTGATGCCACCGGGGCCGGGTGCGTGTGACGATCGGGGGCATGACCGCCGCCACGCAACCGCCCCCGGGTGCCGCCGACCACGGCCACGGGACGTCCTCCCGGCCCGCGGGGCAGCAGGACGACCCGGTCGGGCGCAGGCTCTACCGCAGCGCGGAGGGCCGGATGCTGGGCGGGGTGGCGCGCGGTCTCGCGGGGCACCTGGGGCTGCCCGTCTCGTGGGTACGGCTGGTGTTCCTGGCGCTTTTCGTGGTGGACGGGCTGGGTGCGATCGTCTACGCCGCCTTCTGGTTCGTGGTCCCGCTGGGGGTCGGCGGCGTCGGGGTGGGCGTTGCCCGGCGCGTGTCCGAACCGGCCGCACGGACCGGTCCCGACGGGCTGCGGGGTTTCACCAGGAGGCCCGACAAGGGGCAGATCCTGGCGCTCCTGGCGCTCGTCGTGGGCCTCGGTGTCTACGTCAACAACCTCGATTTCGGCGGGCCGTTCAGCCTCCACCTGCTTCCGTTGCTGCTGATCGGCGCGGGCGTGGCCCTGGTGTGGCGGCAGGCGGACGACGCGCGCCGCGCCCGCTGGACGGCGGTCGGTCGGTCCAAGCACCTGCTGCCCGTGGCCCGGACAGCGGCGGGGGTCGTCCTGGTCGGTGCGGGCGTCTCGGGCATCGTCGTGCTCCAGGGGTCGGCGCGGCACCTGGGGTCGGCTCTCCAGGCGGCGCTGGCCGTGCTGGTGGGCATCGCGCTGCTGGCCGGGCCGTACGTGGTGCGCATGACCCAGGACCTGCACACCGAGCGGCTGGCGCGCATCCGTGCCCAGGAGCGGGCCGAAGTGGCCGCACACGTCCACGACTCGGTTCTGCACACCCTGACGCTCATCCAGCGCAACGCCTCCGACGCGCGTGAGGTCGCGCGTCTCGCGCGGGCACAGGAGCGGGAGCTGCGGGCCTGGCTGCACCGGCCGCAGGGCGCGGCCACCGGCGCGGACGCGGGCGACGGCGACGGACCCGGGACGCTGGCCGAGGCGGTCCGCGCCACGGCGGCCGAGGTGGAGGACCATCACGGGGTTCCTGTGGAGGTGGTGTGTGTCGGGGACTGCCCGCTGGAGGAGCGGCTGGCGGCCCAGGTGCAGGCCGCGCGGGAGGCGATGGTCAACGCGGCGAAGTACGGCGGCGAGGACGGGCCGGTCCAGGTGTACGCGGAGGTGGAGGGGCGTACCGTCTTTGTCTCGGTACGCGACCACGGGCCCGGCTTCGACCCGGACGCGGTGCCCGCCGACCGGATGGGCGTGCGCGAGTCGATCGTCGGCCGGATGCAGCGCAACGGCGGTACGGCGCACCTGCGTTCGGCGCCGGACGGGGGCACGGTGGTGGAACTGGAGACGGATCGGATGACGGAGCGGTCGTCATGACCGGGGGCGACAACGGGAACGACGGGAACGGGGAACGGACGATGAACGACCGTATGCGGGACGGGCACGGCAGCGTGGAGGACGGCGACGGGGCAGCGGCGCCGCCGGACAGCCGGCCGGTGCGGGTGGTGCTGGTCGACGACCACCGGATGTTCCGCACCGGTGTGCAGGCCGAGATCGGGCAGAGCGGCAGCACCGGCGTCGAGGTCGTCGGGGAGGCCGCCGACGTCGACCAGGCGGTCACGGTGATCACCGCGACCCGGCCGGAGGTGGTCCTGCTCGACGTGCATCTGCCGGGCGGCGGCGGGGTCGAGGTGCTGCGGCGCTCGGCGGCGCTGATGACGGACGGCGAGCGGCCGGTGCGCTTCCTCGCGCTGTCGGTGTCGGACGCCGCGGAGGACGTCATCGCGGTGATCCGCGGCGGGGCGCGCGGCTACGTCACCAAGACCATCACCGGCGCGGACCTGGTGGAGGCGATCCACAAGGTGCGTGACGGGGACGCGGTGTTCTCGCCGCGGCTGGCGGGCTTCGTGCTGGACGCGTTCGCCTCCACCGAGGCACCGCCGCTGGACGAGGACCTGGACCGGCTGACGCAGCGCGAGCGGGAGGTGCTGCGGCTGATCGCGCGCGGCTACGCGTACAAGGAGATCGCCAAGCAGCTGTTCATCTCGGTGAAGACGGTGGAGTCCCACGTCAGCGCAGTATTGCGGAAGTTGCAGCTGTCCAACCGGCACGAGCTGACGCGCTGGGCGACGGCGCGTCGGCTGGTCTGAAGCCGCACGGAAGGCGGGCTGTGGCTGCCAGGATCGGCTGCATGACTGCTCCGACCTTCCGGTCCTTCGATGCTCTGCTGTGCGACTTCGACGGTGTGCTGCGGCTGTGGGATCCGCAGGGCATGCCCGGGCTCGACCGGGCCTACGACTTGCCGGAGGGGACGCTCGCCGCGGCGGCGTTCGGCCCGGAGCGGTTGTTGCCCGCCGTCACCGGGAAGTGCACGGACGAGCAGTGGCGGGCCTCGGTCGCCCGTGAACTCGCCCGGCCCTGCGGGTCGTTGGAGCGGGCGCGGCAGCTCGCCGCCGAGTGGAGTGCGCTGACCGGCGAGGTCGACGCGGCGGTGCTGGAGCTGCTGGCCGAGGCCCGCCGACGTGGGCCGGTGGTGCTGGTGTCCAACGCCACGACGCGTCTTGAGTCGGATCTCGAGCTGCTGGGCCTGACCGGCGTCTTCGACGCCGTCGTCAGCAGTGCCCGGATCGGGATGGCCAAGCCGGAATCGGGCATTTATCGCTATGCGGCGAAAGCAGTCGATATGCCGCTCGGTCGATGCCTGTTCGTGGACGACGCTGCCGCGAATGTCGAGGCCGCACGCACCCAGGGCATGGCGGGCGTGCACTACCGCTCGCCGGCCGATCTGCGGGCCGTACTGGCCGGCTGACCGCCTTCGGCCCCGACTGCCCGATTCCCGGAGCGAGTTCCGCGGTGCGGCGTCCCCGTCGCGCACGACCTCGCCCGCTTCGCGATCGAACCGGTTTGAACACCACACCCGGAACCTCTTGACACCCGTCGCTCAAACCGGTTTGGTTCCACACCAGGGTTCGCAGTCGACGACGTCCGCGAAGAACACGGCAGGCACGTGTGCCGGCCGAGCCCGATCCCCCTCGTCCGGACAGGAGAGACGGTGCGCCGAAGCCCGACCATCGCCGACGTCGCCCGCGCTGCGGGTGTCTCGAAGGGGACGGTGTCGTTCGCCCTGAACGACCGCCCCGGCGTCGCTCCGGAGACCAAGGCGAGAATCCTCGCCGCGGCGGCGGAGCTGGGTTTCCATCCGAGCCACCGGGCCCGCGCCCTGTCCCACTCCCGCGCCTTCGCGCTCGGCCTGGTCATGGCCCGGCCTGCGGAGCTGCTGGGGGCGGACCCCTTCTTCCCCGCGTTCATCGCGGGTGTGGAGACCGAACTGGCGAAGGTCGGCCAGGCGCTGGTCCTGCGGGTCGTCACCGGCGGCTGGGACGAGGAGGCCGCCGGGTACCGGCAGTTCGCCGAGGACGGCCGGGTCGACGGCGTCTTCCTCTCCGACCTGCGGGTCGGCGGCGACCCCCGGCTGGCGCTGCTGGAGGAGCTGCGACTGCCCGCCGTCACCCTCCAGCCGCCGGACGCCTCGCCGTTCCCGGCTGTGGCGCTCGACGAGCGGACCGGCATCCGTGCCGCCGTCGAGCACTTGGTCGGCCTCGGGCATCGGCGGATCGGACATGTCACCGGGCCGCAGGAGTTCGTGCACGGCCGCGGCCGGCGCGACGCCTGGCGCGACGCCCTCGCCGGCCTGGGGCTGCCGCCCGGACCGGAGGCGGCCGGGGACTTCACGGCCGCCGGCGGCGCTGACGCCACCCGCCGCCTGCTGCGGGACGGCGAACCGCCGACCGCCATCGTCTACGCCAACGACCTCATGGCCATCGCGGGCATCACCGTCGCCCACGAGCTGGGCCTCTCCATCCCCGGCGACCTGTCGATCACCGGCTTCGACGACACGGAGCTCGCCGGCCACGTCCACCCCCCGCTGACCACCGTCCACATGGACGCTCTCGGCATGGGCCGTGCCGCGGCCCGCACCCTGCTCCGGCTCGTCGAGTCGGGCAGCGCGGAGAGCATCGAGCTTCCTCCGACGGAACTGGTCGTCCGCCGGTCCACCGCACCGCCCCGCAGCGGCGGCGCATCCCTGCCCCCTCCCCGAGCCGAGCACCCACGGAGTTCCTCATGAAACGCGCTCTTCCCTTCGCCGCAGCCCTGCTGATCCTGCCGCTCGCCGCCTGCGGGGGCGGCTCGGGCGGCGACGCCGCCAAGGCGGCCGGCTCCAAGGGCCCGATCAAGATCTGGTACGCCAACAACCCGGAAGAGATCGCCTGGGCCAAGCAGATGGTCCAGTCCTGGAACTCCGCGCACAAGGACCAGAAGGTCACCGCGCAGGAGATACCCGCCGGCAAGAGCTCCGAAGAGGTCATCGGTGCGGCGATCACCGCGGGCAACGCCCCGTGCCTGGTCTTCAACACCTCGCCGGCCGCGGTCTCCCAGTTCCAGAAGCAGGGCGGCCTGGTGCCGCTCGACAACTTCCCCGGCGCAGCCGAGCACATCGAGAAGCGCTCCGGAGATCTCGCGCAGCAGTACAAGTCCGACGACGGCAAGTACTACCAGCTGCCCTGGAAGTCCAACCCGGTGATGATCTCCTACAACAAGAAGATGTTCGAGAAGGCGGGCCTCGACCCGGAGAAGCCCGAGCTGTCGACGTACGACGACTTCCTCGCCGCGTCGAAGAAGCTCACCGGCAAGGGCGGTGCCAAGGCCGCGATCTGGCCCGCGCCCAGCTCGGAGTTCTTCCAGTCCTGGTTCGACTTCTACCCGCTGTTCGCCGCGGAGACCGGCGGCAAGCAGCTGCTGGAGGACGGCAAGGCGCAGTTCACCGGCCCCGAGGGGCAGCGTGTCGCGGACTTCTGGAAGTCCATGTACAGCAAGGGCTACGCGCAGAAGGAGAAGTACAACGGCGACTCGTTCGCCGACGAGAAGGCCGCGATGACCATCGCCGGCCCGTGGGCCGCCAAGGTCTACGGCGAGAAGATCGACTACGGCGTCGTCCCGGTGCCGACCTCGAAGGGCACGCCCGCCGCGGACACCAAGACCTTCAGCGACGCCAAGTCCGTCGGCATGTTCAGCTCCTGCAAGAACCAGGGCACCGCGTGGGAGGTCATGAAGTTCGCGACCTCCCGGGACCAGGACGGCAAGCTGCTCGAGACCACCGGCCAGATGCCCGTGCGTGACGGTCTGACCGGCACCTACGCGGACTTCTTCGAGAAGAACCCGCAGTACAAGGCCTACGCCGACGCGGCCGCCCACACGGTCGAGGTGCCCAACGTGCCCGAGTCCATCAAGGTGTGGCAGACGTTCCGGGACGCCTACTCCCGCTCGGTGATCTTCGGCAAGTCGGACCCGGAGAGCGAGCTGAAGAAGGCCGCGGCCGAGGCCGAGAAGCTCGCCGGCCAGAAGTGATCGGTTCGTAGAGGTGCCTTCGATGTCTTCCCCCGCACGGGGCGCCACGAGTCCCGGGAGACTGCGGTCGCTGGGCCGCAACCTCCTGGGACTCGGGTTCGTCTCGCCCTACCTGGCGTTCGTCGCCGTCGTGTTCGCCTACCCGTTCGGGTTCGCGGTGTGGATGTCGTTCCACGACTACTTCTTCACCGCCCCCAACGTCGTCGTCGAGCACCCGTTCGTCGGCTTCGAGAACTACGTGACGGTGCTGACCGACCCCGACGTCCGCCGGTCGTTCGTCAACATCCTGGTCTTCCTGGTCATCAACGTGCCGCTGACCGTGTTCGCGTCGATGGTGCTGGCCACCGCGCTGAACGCCAAGCTGCCGATGCGCTCGTTCTTCCGCGCCGCCTACTACGTGCCGTACATCACGGCGAGCGTCGCGGTCGTCGGCGTCTGGCTGTGGCTGTTCAGCAGCGGCGGCCTGGTCAACCAGCTGCTGGGGGACCTCGCCCCGGAACCGAGCTGGCTGGTCAACGAGACCCTCGCCATGCCGCTGATCGCGGTGTTCGTGGCCTGGAAGCAGCTCGGGTTCTTCATCATGCTCTACCTGGCGGCGCTGCAGAACGTGCCCAAGGAGCTGTACGAATCCGCGGACGTCGACGGCGCCTCCACCGTGCGCAAGTTCCTGTCGGTGACCGTTCCGGGCGTGCGGCCGGCGACCACCCTGGTGCTGATCGTCGCCACCATCACCGGCGCGAACCTGTTCACCGAGCCCTACCTGCTCACCGGCGGCGGCGGACCGGACGGGTCCTCCGCCTCCCCGGTCCTGCTCATGTACCAGCGGGGCATCGAGCAGGGAAGTCCGGACGTGGCCGCTGCGATCGGCGTGCTGCTGGTGCTGTTCGTTCTGGTCGTGTCCCTGATCAACCGCAAGCTGACGGAAAGGGGCTGAGCGTCATGTCCGCCCCCAAGACAGGCCGGAAGCTGCCGCGCCTGATCGTGCTGCTCATCGGCGCTTGCGCGTTCCTCTTCCCCTTCTACTACATGGTGGTCGGCTCGCTGCAGCCGGAACCCAGCTCCGACCCGTCGGCCCTGCTGCCGAATCCGGCCGGTCTCACCCTGGGCAACTACACGGCGATCAACGACCGGGTGCCGCTGCTGTCCGCCCTGGCCAACTCCGGGATCTTCACCGGCGGCGTCATCGCGGGCACGGTCGTGTTCGGGCTGCTGGCCGGCTACGCGCTGGCGCAGATGCGGTTCAAGGGCCGGGGCCTGGTGTTCGGAACCGTGCTGCTCGTGCAACTGGTGCCGTTCCAGTTGCTGATGATCCCGCTCTACGTGATGATCGTCCGCACGTACGGGCTGGCCGACACCTACCTCGGCATCATCCTGCCGTTCGCGGTCAACTCGACGGCGGTGTTCGTCTTCCGGCAGTTCTTCCTGCAACTGCCCCGCGAACTCTTCGAGTCGGCGCGCATCGACGGCGCGGGCGAGCTCACGATCATGCTGAGGATCGCGGTCCCGTTGTGCAAGCCCGCGCTGCTCACCACGGTGCTGCTGACGTTCATCGGTCCCTGGAACGAGTTCCTCTGGCCGTTCCTGGTCACCAAGGACCCGGACATGCAGCCGCTGGCAGTGGCGCTGGCCAACTACATCTCGAACGTCGCAGGCCGGGCGGCCAACCCGTTCGGGGCGATCCTCGCCGGGGCGTGCGTTCTCGCGGGGCCCGCGGTGGCGCTCTACCTGGCCTTCCAGCGCCGGTTCGTCTCGACGGACCTGGGGTCGGGTGTGAAGGGCTGAGTCTCCGCCTGTGACGACGGCGGCGCGGCGCCGCGGGACGACCGATGGTCCCGGGAGCCGCGCCGCAGTCGTCATGCGTCAGCCACTGATCGCGACCCCGAACTCGGGCCACTCGTCGGTCGGCAGACCGGCGGTGCCGGCCCCGAAGCTCACGGCTCCCGTGGTGGTCAGACCCGATGCGGCCCCCTTGAGCGACCACACCGCGCCGTCCATGTTGTTCTCACTGTTGGCACCGACGGCGAGGTCGGCCCTCCCGTCACCGCTGGTGTCGGCGAGGGCCACGGCGGCTCCGAAGTAATCGCCTGCCTCGGCCGCACCGGGCACCCCCGGGGAGCCCTGGTTGTATGCGTATGCCGCTCCGGTGGCCAGGCCGCCGACGGCTCCGGGGATCACGGTGACCGACCCCGTGTACTCGGCCGTGCCGACCGATTCATAACGGGAGCCCACGGCAAGGTCGGCCAGGCCGTCCCCGTTGATGTCGCCCAGGGTCACCGAGGATCCGAACTCGTCGCCCTCTTCGGAGGCACCGGGAACACCGGCACTGTCCTGAGTGATCGTCACGGCGGGACGCGATGTGTCGGGGCCGTCGGCCGAGCCGTAGGTCAGCGTGACGTTCCCTCCCAGGCTCGCCCCCTCGATCCAGGACCGGGGATCCCACCGGAATCCGGTCACGATGTCGGCGTATCCGTCGCCGTCCACATCGCCGACGGCGGCTGCTTCGCCGTGGGAGACCTCGCCGGCGTAGGTCCGTCGATTGAGGTCGAGGGGGGCCAGGTACAGGGACTGCTTGAAGTACTCCCTCGTGTCGTTGTTGTCGCCGCCGACGACGAGATCGTCCGTGCCGTCACCGTTGACGTCGCCCGCGGTGAGCGAGCTGATGCCGGTGCTGCTCTCGGTCAGCGAGGTGTCCTCGAAGCCGTTGCGGCCACCGAGCTTGCTGCTCTTGACGGTTCCGCCCTTGTAGAAGAACACGTAGTTGTAGCTGCGTTGGCCGACGGCGAGGTCGTCACGGCCGTTCCCGTCGAAGTCCCCGCTGGTGAGGACATGTCCGTAGCCCTTCGGGTAGTTCATCGGCGGGATCTCCAGGGCGGTGCCGCCGGACAGCCCTGTGCTGCCGCCCCACAGCACGGTGACCGCACCGGAGTTCTCCCCCGTCCCCAGCCCCGCGGAAGTGTCCTCGCCGGGCGCTCCGACGGCCAGGTCCGCGTAACCGTCGCTGTTGAAGTCGCCGGATGCCGTGGTGCTCCCGAAGCCGTCCCCGACCTCGGAGGCACCGGGGACGCCGCTGGAACTCTGCGTCACCACCTGGGTCCGGCTGCTCTTCACCCCGTTCGCCGAGCCAAAGGTGACGACCACCGCTCCTGCCTGGTTGTGGCCGTTGACGACGGTGCCCGGTGCGGAGACCGCGAGGTCGTCGTAGCCGTCGCCATTGAAGTCGGAGGCATGCGTGGCGGCCGGCGCGGCAGTGGCGGGCGGAACCGTGACCGTCAGCAGGCCACCGGCCATGGTGGCGCTGGTGGCGATGGCGACACGAAGTCTCTTGCGCATGCGGGAGGTCTCCTGGGGGGGATGCGGTGCATCTGCGAAGGGGGAAAGCCGTGGGGGAGTACGGGGGAGCCCGTCCTGTGGCGATCACTGGACGGCTCGGGATGGTGCGGGAGGCGGCAGTCGCCGCACAGGAGACGAACGAAACGGAGAAAGGGTTGTACGGGACCCGCGCGATTCCGGCGTGCAGTTCGGACCGTGCCCGAGCGAGCGGGATTCCCCCGCCAGTCGTCTCCGGGGCAGTGCGGGCTGGTTTCGTGCGGTCCATGCCTCCCTCCGCCGCACCGGGGCGGCTTCACGGTCGTGGACGACCGCCGGACCGATTACGACTGCGAGCCCGGCCAGGTCACGTACACGGTGTCCCGCCGGAACGTGGTGTACAGCACCCTGTGCCTGTCCGAGATCGACCGCTGAGTGGCCATCGTTCCCAACTGTCACGGAAATGGGCAGGGTTCAGCCTCTTGTCCGGGGGAAGTCTGTTAGCCGGACACCTGGGGGGAAGGGCCTGAGCGGTGTCGGTGTCACGATTCGTGACGCCGCCGGCGGGGCCCGACCGCTTCGTTGGTGCATTCATTGACGTGGCGAAAGGACAGTTCAGTGGCTTCTTCGACTTCGGGGTGGGGTGACCCCGGCCAGGCGGGGCCCGCGGGGACCGGTTATCCGGCACCGGCTCAGGCGCAGCGCAACGGGTTCGGCATCGCCGCGCTCGTGCTGGGCATCCTGGCGGCTCTCTTCTTCTGGACGATCGTCGGCGGTCTGGTCCTGGGCCTGCTCGCCGTCGTTTTCGGCATCCTCGGCTACCGCCGTAAGAGCCGGGGGGAGGCGACGAACGGCGGCATGGCACTGGCCGGCGCGATTCTCGGCGGTCTGGCCCTCGCCGTGTCCGCCGTCGTCCTCGTGGCCGGGGCGTCGATCCTGGGCTCCGAGGAGTTCGGGAGCTACGCCGACTGCATGCAGAACGCCAAGAGCACGGCCGAGCAGCAGCAGTGTCAAAGGGACTTCTCGGACGCGGTCAACCGCTGACCGGCGGCGTGGTCCGGTGACGGTGCCGGTGAGGCCGACGGGTACACCCGTCGGCCTCACTGCTCCGATTCGCCGACCGGGGCGGGGGCCCGTTCGGCCGGTGCCGCGATCTCGAACCACACGATCTTGCCGATGCCGCAGGCGCGGGGGTGTGTTCCCCAGTCGTCCGCGAGCGCGGCGACGATGCTCAGGCCGCGGCCCGTCTCGTCGCAGGCCGATGCCTGCGCCGGGCGCAGCGGACGCTCGCTCGCGTCCGAGACCTCGACCCGCAGCCGCTTCTCCCCGGCGGTGAGGCGGATGCTCAACTCCCGCGCGTCCGGGCCGTCGGCGTGCCGCACGGCGTTGGTGGCCAGTTCGCTCAGCAGCAGTACGGCGATCTCGGTCGGCTCCGGCGGCACTCGCCATGAACCGGCCTGTGCCCGCAGCAGCGCGCGGGCCCGGCCGACACTGCGCGGATGACGGGGCAGCCGCCACTCGATGTCCCGGGGGAGGCCGCCGGCGGGCGGGGCGGCGGAGGCGGTGGCGCCGATCGCGACGCTGCTGGTGGCGGGGGTGTTGGCTGGCATCGGAATCCTTGCTGGTGTCACCCGGCGGTGGGGCTGGTGCTGGTACTGCCTCACAACGGTGCTGGTCCGTGCCTAACCTCGGCAGTGGCGACGCGGGTACGGCAGGTGGCTGTACCCGTCGTGCACCGGGAGGGACGGCGCGGGTGCAGATGGCCGAGGGGAACTCCCAGCCGCCGATGGCCTGGCGGTACTGCGGGAACCAGCTCAAGTTGTGGCGCATCCAGGCGGGCGTCACCCGCGAGGAGTTGGGCAAGGAGGCGGGCTACGAGTACGAGTCCGTGAAGTCGATGGAGCAGGGCCGCCGCAGACCCGCGACCTGGCTGCTCGAAGTCGCCGACGAGATGTGCGGAGCGCGGGGGAAGCTGGTCGCGGCGCAGGAGTACCTGAAGCCGGAGCGGTTCCAGTCGTACGCACAGGACTTCGTGACCGTAGAGGCCGAGGCGGTCTCACTGCACTCGTACGAGACGCTGCTCATTCCGGGTCTGTTGCAGACCGAGGAATACGCGCGCACCTTGATCGGCGACCACTGTCCACCACTTGATGACGACACCATTCATGAACGGGTGACGGCTCGGCTGCAGAGGCAGAGACTGCTGCTCAAAGCCACCGCACTGTTCGGATTCGTCATCTATGAAGCGGCTCTGCACAGCATGGTTGGCGGCAGCGAGGTCATGGCTGCGCAGATGCGGCACCTGCTGGAAGTGGGCAGGTTGCGGAATGTGTCGGTGCAAGTCCTGCCTGCAGGGCACAGCGCGCACGCTGCGCTGAGCGGTCCGTTGGTGCTCGTGGAGACAGCAGGGCATCAGCAGTACGCGTACGTGGAGGGGCAGGAGACAGGAGCCCTGTACGCCGACGCGAACAAGATCAGCGTGCTGGCTCAACGCCATGGAATGATCCGGATGCAGGCTCTGGGGACAGAGGAATCGGCGCGGTTCATCCTGAGGATGGTGGAGGGGCTATGAGCACCGAAGCGGCATGGATCACGTCCAGTTACAGCGACTCAGGGGGCGGAAACTGCGTCGAGGTGGCTGTGAATTCCGGGCAGGTGCTGGTCCGGGACTCGAAGGACCGGTCCGGTCCGCGGTTGTCGTTCGAGGCGGATGCCTGGGCGGAGTTCGTGGCGTTCGCGGCCGGGCAGCGGCTGCGGTAGCCGCTGCACAAGGCCGTGTGAGGAGAGCACAGTGAACGACGACGTCGACAGGGCCGGGTACTTCCTCGAGAGGTCCGCGCAGCCCGTCATCTGGCTGTCCTTCGGGCTGGCGTTCGTGACGGTCGCCGGTGTCGTGCTCGGGATCGTGCAGGCGAGCGTCCCGTGGTGGGGCGCGGTAGCGGCCGGGCTCGCCGTGCTGGGCTTCGTCGCGAGCGGGGTGTGCGCGGTGCGGGCCTACCGGGCCGGCGACCAGCGGCAGATCGGTTTCGCCTGGGCCGTGACCCTCGTCATCGCGGGACTCGGTTTCCTCGCCACGCGGCTGGCCGCCTGACGGCCGGACTGCCGTTCTCGGGCGGGTGAGCCCGTGCTGCCCGTGCTACTGCGGCCGTGCGGAAGCTCGAAGCTCGGGTTGCGAGCTTCGAGACCCGAGCTTCCCCAACAAGGAATGGGTGGTTCGGCAGAACCCACCCACCCTCCCAAGAGCCGTGCTGATCAGCCGGTATGACTTATGATCACCGTTCGCAATCGGTCGGATGCCCGGTGTAGCGTGCGCAGCAACAAGCGACCCCCGTCGGTGCTGGAACACCTCCGGGGGTCTGACCACCAAGATCGCAAGGACCGATCTCATGGCTGCTGCTCAGCTTAGCTCTGCCCCGCTCCCCTACGCCCCTCCGATGGCCTCACCGGGCTACGGAAAACGCTCCGTACTCGGTCAACCCCCATGCCGGGCAGGTGACTTCGCGCATCTCCCGACCCGCGAGGCGTCCGTCGCCGCGCACATCGACCGGCTGCCGGAAGGTGCCGCGATCGACGCGAAGACGCTGGCCAGGGAGCTTCCCGCGTACGGTCAGCAGGCCGTCCGCTCGGCGCTCACCGTGCTCTCCGAGGCCGGTCATCTGCGCCGGGTCCGCGAGAACGCCGGCGTCGGCTGCACCCGCTGGGTTTTCCGGACGTACTTCTCGCGCGTGTCGCACGACGACCTCTGGTGGGCCCGGTTTCTGTCGGGTGAGGTGACCGATGTCGCCGGGCCGCTCCCGCCAACCCCCGTCCCCGCGCCGGATGTTCACCCGGAACCACGTCCGGCCGCAGCCGCTCGGGCCCGCGGAGGCCCATCGCCCGCGACCGTCATGTCTCCCGCGCCTGCCACGTCGCCCGGTCCGACTCCCCGCCCGGTGACCCGACGGCCGCGCTCCGAGGCGTACGACGTGCTGGCGTCCCTCGGCCGGACCGACCCGCGGATGACGCTCTCCGCCGTCGAGTGCGCCGGGCTCGAGGAACTCGCCGGCCGGTGGCTGGAGCGCGGGGCAACCGCGCCGCAGCTGGTGCTGGCGCTGACGGCCGGGCTACCGCAGCAGGTCCACAGCCCGGCGGCTCTCGCCCGCAGTCGCCTCACCGCGAAGCTGCCGCCCGAACCCCTCGCCGCTACGGCCGTGCTTCTCCCGCAGCGGCTCATGGAGTGCACGGACTGCGGCACGCCGGGCAGCCCCGAGGCGCTGCCCGGGGGACTCTGCCGCATCTGCCGCGGGGGCCCGGAAGGCCGGGAACCCGACGGCATCGGTGCCGAGGAGGTCCGTGCCCGCGTCGCCCTCCTGCGGGCGATCCGGCGGGAGGGCTACGAAAGGAGCAGGACATGACGGTGAGCGTGCGGGACGCACCTCCCCTTGCCGGGGCATCCTGGAGGGGAGGAGGCGACGCCATGACCCGCAGCACCGCTGATCGGCCGCAGATGCCCGTCGAGGACTTCGAGCAGCTGGCCCGCACGGCCCCCGAGACCGTGACGTTGGAATTCATCGACGGAAAGCTAGAGGTCAAGCCCGTGCCGGACGGGGATCACGGAGCCATCGTGATGTGGCTCCTCAAGCAATGCATCCAGCAGCGGCCGGAGCTGGCCCTGTATCCCGAGCAGGGTCTCAGGGTCGAGGCGTACCGCAAGGGCCGGGCCCGCCCCGACGGGGCGCTCGCGCGAGAGGATCATTTCGTGGGTCAGGGGGAGTGGGCAGACCCCGACGGCGTCCTGATGACGGTCGAGGTCACCTCGCACGACCCCGATACGGACAACCGTGACCGGGTCGCGAAGCGGGACGGGTACGCCGCTGCCCGCATTCCGGTGTACCTGCTCATCGACCGCGACACGTGCAGCGTGACGGTGCACTCCGAACCGGAGAACGGGCGCTACCGGCGTTCCACGACGCAGCCGTACGGGTCCGTCGTCGAGATCCCCGAACCGGTCGGCATGTCGCTGCGCACGGAGAAGCTCAAGGACTACACGCACTGAGCCGCGCGCGGGCCGGGGTTCAGCGACAGTTCGACGGAGCCCATGAGCGGTGGCCCGCCATCGGCCTTTCCCCCTCAGCGTTCGGAATACGGTGCAGCACGTCCGGATGGCTGGATAAAGTCCCCTGTCGCATCCAGGGGAGGGGATTCCATGCGCGCTGCAAGAGCCGTGTCCGCGTTGGCCGCGGTGGTGTTGCTGGGGCTGTCCGTGACGGCCTGCGGGTCCAGGGCGACCGGGGCGGCGGGGCCGATGTATGCGTCCCGTGACGATCTGCCGGAGAGACTGGCACCGGACGGGACCACGATCGTCGTCGGGGACGCCAAGGCGATGCCCGTTCGCCTGTACGAGGACATGCGATGTCCCGTCTGCGAGGAGTTCGAGGTCAGGGGTGCCTCCTCCGACCTGCTGGAGATGACACTGCGGCGTCAGGTGCGGACCGAGTACGTCCTCGCGTCCTTTCTCGACGACCGTGCCGGCGGGAGCGGTTCGAAGAAGGCGGCCAACGCGCTGCGCGCAGCGCTGGAGGAAGGGAAGTTCGTCGAATACCACGCGAGGCTCTTCGAGAATCAGCCCGAGGAGGCGATCGACGGGTACACCGACGCCTTCCTGCTCGACATGGCGTCCCTCGTGGACGGTCTCCGTGGCCCGGCCTTCGACTCCGCCGTCAGGGAGATGAAGTACGCCGATTTCGTGGCCGCTTCGGAGCGGGCCTTCGACGAGTCCGGGGCACCCGGCACGCCGACCATGGACATCAACGGCAGGCGACTCCCGGAATGGCAGACCGGCGTGCTCTTCGAGAAGGGGCTGCTCCCCCTGTACATCCGGGACCGGAACGGGGAACCGGCCGGCTGATCCCGGATGCCTGTCCTCCCGAGCGGGCGCGCGCGGGAGGACGTGAGCCCCATTGTGCGCCGGTGCCCGGTTCGGGGAGTCGTGCGCGGCATGTGAAGATTCAGTGGGTCGATGTGCATCCGTCGACCCGTTCGGTGCGTCTCATGTGCAAGCGGGTTCTCATGCGACCGCCACGGGATCTTTTGGAGTAGTCAATTGAACATGGTCATAAGGGGCATGCGTCGCGCGTTTGCGGTGGGCGTCACCGCCGGAGTCGTTCTGACGACCGCGGCGCTGACCGCCGCTCCGGCGCAGGCCTCCGCGCTCGCGAAGCCGGCGATCGTCGCCAAGGGCGGCTTCGTCATGAACAACGGCACCGGCAGCACCCTGTACACGAAGGCGGCCGACACCCGCCGTTCCACCGGTTCCACCACCAAGATCATGACCGCCCGGGTGGTGCTCGCGCAGCCGAACCTCGACCTGGATTCCAAGGTCACGATCCAGAAGGCGTACAGCGACTACATCGTGTCGAAGACCGCCTCGTCGGCCCGGCTGATCGTCGGTGACAAGGTCACCGTCCGCCAACTGCTCTACGGAATGATGCTGCCGTCCGGCTGTGATGCGGCGTACGCCCTGGCCGACAAGTTCGGGACCGGGTCGACGCGTTCGGCGCGCGTGAAGTCGTTCATCGGGAAGATGAACACGACCGCCAAGAGCCTCGGCCTGAGGAACACCCACTTCGACTCGTTCGACGGGATAGGGAACGGCTCCAACTACTCCACGCCGCGCGACCTGACGAAGCTCGCCTCCAGCGCGATGAAGTACTCCACGTTCCGCGGAATCGTGAAGACGACGTCGACCAAGCAGAAGGTCACCACGAGGAACGGCGGCTACCGCTACATGTCGTGGACCAACACCAACCCCCTGCTGGGGAGTTACTCGGGCGCCATCGGCGTCAAGACGGGCTCGGGACCGGCGTCCAAGTACTGCCTCGTCTTCGCCGCGACCCGTGGCGGCAAAACGGTCATCGGTACGGTGCTCGCCTCCTCGTCCTCGGCCAACCGCACGGCCGACGCGAAGAAGCTCCTGGACCACGGCTTCAAGAAGTAGCCCGGCACCGGCATCCGGTCACCGGCGACCGGTCCACCGGCATGCGGCAGGGGCCTGTCCGCGACCTCGCGTTCCGGACAGGCCCCTGCCGCATGCCACCTGTGTCTCGTCAGCCGGCGCAGGCCTCCGCCGTGCCCCTGCCGGCCGCCCGGCCCGCGCGCAGGAAGACCGCGGCGAGGACGACACCGAGGACGACGATCGCCGCGTTCACCAGCACCGCGAGACCGACTCCGTCCAGAACCCCCCGGGGCCCGGCGTCCGTTCCCATCCGGGCGGTGACGATCGCGCTCATGATGGGCGTGCCCATGGTGATCCCGATCTGCTGGGTCATCGTGGCCAGTCCGGCGGCCATGCCCTGCTCGCGGTCCGGCAGCCCGGACGTGGCCGTCACCATGAACCCGACGATCACCAGCATGTTGCCGACTCCGCCGATGAACGTGGCCACCAGCAGCACCGCCATCGACGAGCGGTCGCCGCCCAGGGTGAGCAGGGCGGCGGTCGCGACGGCCTGCACCAGCCCGCCCGTGACCAGCGTCGGAGTGGTGCCGATCCGGCCGATGACCCGGGCGGCCAGCACCCCGCCGGTGACGGTGCCCAGCCCCAGCACGCCGAACGACAGCCCGGCGGCCAGCGCCGAGAAGTCCAGGACCTCCTGGAGGTAGAGCGTCATCAGGAAGACCAGCGAGGTCTCGGTGACGAACGCGATCAGGCCGAGGGCATTGCCCCACACCACGGTCGGCCGCCGCAGCACCCGCACCGGGACCAGCGGCGAGGCGGCCCCGCGTTCGACGAACCAGAACGACACCACCAGCAGCAGGCCCGCCACCAGCGCGACCAGCGCGACGGTGTCCGTCCAGCCGTGCTCACCGGCCCGCGTCAGTCCGTGGACCAGGGCCAGCAGGCCGAGCGTCACGGTGACGGCCCCCGGCACGTCCAGCTTCGGGCGGACCTCCGGCCGGCTCTCCTTGATGACACCGGGCGCGATGAGCAGCACGGCCAGCGCGACCGGCACGTTGATGAAGAACGACCAGCGCCAGGACAGCAGATCGGTGAGCACCCCGCCCAGGACCGCGCCCGTGGTGAAACCCGCCGACATCAGCGCGCCGTTGAGGCCCAGCGCCCGGTCCCGGAGCGGTCCCTCCGGGAACGACGTGGTCAGCAGCGACAGACCCGCCGGAGTGACGATCGCGGTGGCCAGACCCTGCGCGACCCGGGCGGTGAGCAGCAGCTCCGGGCTCGTCGCCAGCCCCCCGGCCAGCGACGACAGGCCGAGCAGCCCCAGACCGAACAGGAACAGACGGCGGCGGCCGAACAGGTCGGCCACCCGCCCGAACAGCAGGGTGAAGCCCGCCGCGGCCAGCGCGAACGACGTGGCGATCCACTGCAGGTGCGCGAGGGAGAAGCCGAGACCGTTCCCGATCGCCGGTAGGGCCACGTTCAGGATCGAGAAGTCCACGGCCAGCATGAACTGCGCGACCAGCAGCACCACGAGCACCAGGCGCAACCGGCCCGTCATCTGCTGCTGTTGCGGCGCCGGCCGGCCTGTCCCGCCGGGCGATGTCGCGACCTCTTCGACGGCAGACATGGTCAGTGCTCCTTCCGTTCGTCCATGGCAGCGGACGTCCATGGCCACGGATGGAGCGTGACGGCCCCCGGGAGAGCTGCCCAGCCCTCTCCTCGTGCCAGTCCGGCGGTGCGCAGCACCCGCGAGACTGGCACTGCCAGGGTCACCTTGCGGCGTCCGCGACGGCCCCGGTTCGGGCACACTCGGGGCATGGACACACCAGCCGCACTGGGGGACTTCCTGCGGTCCCGGCGGGCCGCGCTGCAACCTGAGGACGTCGGCCTGTCCTCATACGGGGGGCGCCGCCGTGTGCCCGGGCTGCGCCGCGAGGAGCTGGCCATGCTCGCAGGGGTCAGCATCACCTACTACACCCGGCTGGAGCAGGGGCAGAGCCTCAACGCCTCCGACAGCGTCCTCGACGCGCTCGCCCGTGCGCTGCGGCTCAACGCCGACGAGCACGCGCACCTGCGCGACCTGGCCCGTCCCGCGCGCGGTCGGCGGCGCCCGGCCGAGCGCCCCGAACAGATCCGGCCCGCCACCCGCAGGCTCGTCGAGACCATGGGCCACGTACCGGCCGTCGTCCTCGACCGGCGGGCCGACGTCCTGGCCTGGAACCCCCTCGGGCACGCCCTGCTCGCCGGGCACCTGCCCCCGGACGGGCCCGACCGTCCGGGCGAACGCCCGAATCTCCTCAGGCTGTTGTTCCTCGACCCGCACACCCGGGAGCTCTACCCGGAGTGGACCGACGAGGCCCGGACCGCGCTGGCCTCGCTGCGCCTGGTGGCCGGACGCCACCCGGACGACCGGCGCCTCGCCGAACTGATCGGCCATCTGTCCATGCAGAGCCCGGTGTTCACCGACCTGTGGGCGCGGCACCCGGTCCGTTCCTGCATCTCCGGGGTGAAGCGGTTCCACCATCCCACTGTCGGTCCCATGGAACTGGCTTTCGAGAACCTGCAGTTCGGTGACGAGTCCGGGCACCGGATGCTGCTGTACAGCGCGGAGGCGGGTTCGCCGTCGGAGGCGGCGCTCGGTCTGCTGCTGGGGGAGGTATCGGCGCGCCGGAGCGCGAACGCAACGGATGCCCCGCAGCGGTCGAACACACTGGCCCGGTAAGCACGTTGCCGCCGCCATCGATTGACGACGCGGCGGCAACGGCGGCACAGCGGGAGCTCAGTCGGCGAGCGCTCCCCAGAAGTTCTTGATCGACGTCGCGCCGAGCGACGCCGCAGTGATCACGAACGAACCCGTCCCCGTCGGTCCGGTGGAGGTGCCGGGGAGGACGTACACCCGGCCACCCGTGCCGTCGGGCAGCGTTCCGTGCGGGGCCGCGGCCACCAGCTCCGCGCAGCCGTCGCCGTTGAAGTCCCGGCTTCACGGAGCGGACGGCCGCACAGGAGACTCACGGCGGGGGCCGAGGGTTGTACGGGGCACCGGAGATACCCGGGGGCGGTGTGGCGCGTGTGCGTTCCGGCGGTGAACAGAAGTCGGATCAGCCGGAGTTGGACCAGTCCCGGGTGGACAGCACGAGGCGGTAGCCGTCCGGGTCCTCGACGGTGACGCCCCACCGGTCCCAGTACGGATTGTGCGCGGGTGCGCGCCGGCCGCCGTGCTCCTCCAGCCGTGTCACCAGATCGTCAGGCACCGGACCGGCCAGGTAGACGACGAGCAGGTCCTCGGGCGTCGGCCTCGGTTCGACGGGCGCACCCGGGTCGTGCACCAGCTCCAGGTGCCAGCCGGCGTCCGGCCATCCGGCCATCAGCAGCGCATGGTCGCCGGGGGAGCCGTCGCTCTCGTGCCGGTACAGGACCGTCAGGCCGAGGCCGGCCGACCAGAACCGTTCGGCAGCCGCGAGATCGCGCGACGGGCGTGCGATGCGGACATGGGCCCGGCCGTCGAGCGACACGAACGTCCCCTTTCCCGGCCGCCGTTCGGCGGCTCACTGCCACGAACGTAGCTGCCGCGAGGTCCCGTCCGCGATCGGTCGTGAGCCCTCGGCCCAGCGGCTGAACCGGGGGGCACGGTTACGTCGTGCTGATCAACCCTGCGTCGGATACGTCCGGAACGCTGTGGTGTCGAACGTCCAGGAACCGATGGCCACCGCATCACCGAAGACGTAGTCGGTGCGCGTGCGGTAGTGCGGCCCCCGGGGCCCCGGCACGGGATCGGACAGGGCCGCGATGGTGCCTTTCCGGGGGTCGACGAGCAGGTACAGCGGAATGCCCATCGCCGGATACTCGGCCATCTTGTCGAGGTAGTCGTTGTTGTGATTGGACGGGGACACGATCTCGGAGACGAGCGCGATGTCAGCCGGGTCGAACGGTGCCATCGTCTGCTCCGCGAAGACGTCGTAGGGGACGACGATCAGGTCCGGCCGGCGCAGGCGGCCCATGGCCGGATCCTCGACTTCGCCTCCCGTGTGAGCGATCAGACGCGGATCGGTCCCCTTCAGCTGATCGGAGAGCTGCTCCCGAAGAGTCCAGGCGATGAGTTCGTGCGGGCGCCCCGGCGACATCATCATCACGATCTGATCGCCGGCGATCTCGTAGCCCACGAACGGATCGGGGGCATGCCGGAAGAGTTCCTCGGCCACATCCCGCATGCGCGCGTAGTCCATGAGCACCGCCTGTCGTAGTCGAGCCCCTGGCACCTGTGTACTACAGAACCAAGCGTACGGGCGGACCTGTGGAAACCGTTGTCCTGTGTCCGCATGCCCGTCGCCTCCTTCCGCCCCGCTCAGGCCGGGCGGGCCGCGCCCGCGAACGGCATCAGGTCGATCGGCGCGATCCGCACCGGTGCGCCGGGGCGCGGGGCGTGGATCATCTTGCCGCCGCCGATGTAGAGGCCGACATGGCTGATCCCGCTGTAGAAGAACACCAGGTCGCCGGGGGCCAGCTGACTGCGGGGGACGCGCTGCCCGGCGTTGATCTGGGTGTAGCTGGTGCGCGGCAGCGAAACGCCGGCCGCCTTCCAGGCGGCCAGGGTCAGCCCCGAGCAGTCGTACCCGGACGGGCCGGTCGCTCCCCAGACGTACGGCTTGCCGAGCGCCTCGTAGGCGTAGCCGACGGCGAGTGCGGCCCGTTCGTTCGGCGCCCGGACCGGACCGCGCGGGGCACTGCTGCCGGTGGAGCCGCCGCCGTGTCCGTCCGCGACCCGGTCGCGCTGCTCCGCCGTGAGCCGCTTCACCAGGCGTTCCGCCTCGGCGAGCTTCAGGCCCACCGTCCGCTTGTGCTTGCGCATGGCGGCCTGTTCGGCCCGCAGGTCGCGCAGTTCGTCGCCCGCCCGGCTGCGGGCCTGGGCGATGCCGCGCAGCTGGCGGGTGATGCGGCTGACCGACACCGCCTGCCGGTCCGCGGCCCGGACGCTCAGCTCGGTGCGCTCCAGATAGGCGTCGGGCGAGGCGGACAGCGCCAGTTGGAGCGAGAGCCCGGCCGAGCCCGCCCGGTACTGGGCCGTGGCCACCGAACCCAGCGTGTTGCGGGCGGTGTTGAGCTTCTCGGTCCGGCGGGCGGCTTCGTCACGCAGGTCGTCCAGCTTCTCCTGCGCCCGGTCGGCCTTCTCCTTCGCGCCGTTGTACTTCTCGCCGGCCGCCTCGGCCTGCTCGTACAGCTTGTCGGCCTCGGCCTCGGCTCCGGTCGGGGTCGAGCGGGGGTCGGCGTGCGCCGTCCCGCCGAAACCGGCGCCGCTTCCGGCGAGAGCGAACGCCATGGGTGCCACCCAGGTCGACGGGCTGGTCAGGACCGTCACTGCGGACGGACGCTGCCTGGGCTTCCTGTGTGAGGCCACGGCGGCCGTCACTTCCTTCCCTGCATCACGAGGACGGCCCGGTTCCGGTACCGCTGGACGAGGACGCTAGGCCCGCACGTCACAGGTCGGTGACGGAATGAGCGGGACTGGACGACCTGCGTCGATTCGCGACCGGAAGCGACCGATGAAGTCGAGTTGCTGCACCGGCATATGACGCTGCTCTGACCGATGCGAGGAAGTGAGCTCCACCTGGGTGCGGGCCGATGATATGGGCGGGGCTAGGCTCCGGGCATGGACGCCCTCACGCATGTCTTCGTCGGTCTGCACGTCATCGGCATCGCCGCGCTGCTCGGCGGCTTCCTCGCCCAGCTGAAGGCGATGGGCGCCGGCACCGCGCGGTTCACCCCGGGGATGCTGCACGGTGCCCTCACCATGCTGGTCACCGGCATGGTGCTGGTCGGGCTGAACCAGGCCGCCGACGACCCCGTGAACAACATCAAGATCGGCGTGAAGCTCGCCCTGCTGATCGTCATCCTCGGACTCGTCTACGTGAAGCGGGACGAGGAGACGGTCGACAAGGCCGCCTTCGTCACGGTCGGCGCCCTCACCACCGCCAACATCTTCAACGCCGTCCTCTGGGTCTGACCGGACGGCGCCGCCGGGAGCATCCCCGACCCGGCCCCGGGCGGACTCAGCCGCTGAGGCGGACGGGGCGGATGCGTCCGGCGTTCTCCGGATCCTCGAGATAGCGGGCCAGGTTCGCCGGCCGGTACCCGGACAGCTTCTCCGTCCGCTCGAGCGCGCTCGACGCCGCGAACTCGCAAGCGGGGTCCTTGACCCCGAGCTGCCGTACGTACGGGCGGAGCAGCCGCCACAGGCCGGTCCGTGACGCGTGCAGCGGTCCGCACGGGTCCGGCGCCGCGTCCCGGAACGCGTCCTGCGCGAACGCGAGACCGCAGTCGCGGGCGCAGTCGGCCATCCACGCGAGGCTGACGTCCGCCAGCGCGTGCCGGGCCAGGCCGCCGCCGACGTCGGAGTGCACACCGCTGAACCACACCTGCTCCCGCCGCTGGCCGGGCGCGCCGTCGCGGGGCGTCCAGATCGTCGGCTCGAACGGGCCGCGCTTCTCGTCGATCGCCAGCGCCTGGAAGGCAGCCTTCACGTGGCTGCTCAACTCCGTGTCGTGGAAGGCCCAGCGCCGGTTCAGCCGACGGGCCAGCGGGGCGAGCAGCGCCCCCCTCGGGACCGGGATGCCCAGGGCGCCGACGGTGTCCCAGGCACCGACGAAGTGGACCGGGGTCGCATGCGCGTAGCTGCTCCGGAAGCGCTCGGCCTCCTCGCCGCGCGGTTTGTCCGCGGTTCGCTTGCTCCGGTAGAGCTCGTAGGCCTCGTCCACCCTGCCGGAGTGCTCGCGCCGCAGGATCCCGCAGTTGCGCACCAGGCCGACCGCGCTGCGCGCGGTGTACGCGCCCCGGCTGAACCCGAAGAAGAACAGTTCGTCGCCCGGATCGAACGCCTCGACGAGGAAGCGGTAGACGCTGCGGACATCCTCCGACAGACCGAACCCGAACGCGCCTCCGCGCAGCATCTCCCAACGGCGCGTCCCGACACCCGGGTTGTAGTGCACGCGCTGCTCCAGACCGTCAGTCCCCTTCGGGGCCAGCGCGTCCTTGATCCGGACCACGTTGGTCGGCTCCGGCTGGTCCGCGCGGTTCCACGTGCCGTCGCAGCAGATCACCAAACGCTTCGACATGGATCTCTCCTCGTCCGCGTGCGTGGGGTCCCGCCGGCCGAGGACCGGGCCGCGGGAGGAGGGCGCGGGGAGCGCCCGGGGGAACGCGCGCCCTGCCGGTGCACGGGACCGGAGCCCGGCGGGCCCACGCCACCGGGTCGCTGTACGGCCGCTCCCGGCACCCTGGGGCGCCGATGTCCGCCTCATTCCAGCCTAGTTGCCGGGGCCGGTCGGACAAGTGGAACAGCCCCGCCGGTTCGGGCTGCCACACCTCGCGCGCGCCGTGCGATGATCCCCACCTCCCGCACGCGGCGTGCGGAGCAACGGACTTGGGGAGGACGCCCCATGACGGCGGTGGACGGGACGGCCGACGGGCAGGACCGGCTCCGGCAGAGGCTCCGGGTGGCGGCGTACGGGGTGTGCGTGCGCGACGGGCAGGTGCTGCTGGCGCGGTTGCTGCCCTCGGAGCACGCGGAGCCCTCGCGCTGGACCATGCCCGGCGGCGGGCTCGAGCACGGCGAGGACCCCCTCGACGCGGTGGTGCGCGAGGTGGAGGAGGAGACCGGCTTCCGGGTGCGGGTCGAGCGGCTGCTCGGAATCGACTCCTACCGCAGCAGCCCCTCCGTGAGGGGCGACGACTTCCACGGCCTGAGGATCGTCTACGAGGTCCGTGTGATCGGTGGCGAACTCCGGCACGAGATCGACGGCAGCACCGACCTGGCGGCCTGGATCGGCCTGGACGAGGTTTCCGAACTGGAGCGGGTGGGCCTGGTCGACCGGGCGCTCGCATTCCACCGCAGCGCACTGCTGTCGGGACGGGCCGGACGACCGTGACGTGCCGAGTGCCCCGCCGGCGGATCCGGCGGGGCACTCGGCATGTGGTTGACGCACGGTGCTGCCGCACGGCCGGGGGGTCGGCCGGCCGTACGGCCGAAGCGGTCAGGACGGCCGGACGCTGCCGTAGATCGGCATGTACGTGATCGACTCGGTGCGGACGTCGGCCCCCGGCTTCGGGGCGTGGATCATCTGGCCGTTGCCGATGTACAGCCCGACGTGGCTGATGTCGCTGTAGAAGAAGACGAGGTCACCCGGCTCGAGGTCCGAGGTCGCGACCCGTGTCCCCACCTTCACCTGGTCCCAGGTGGTGCGCGGCAGCGAGATGCCCGCGGCCTTCCACGCCGCCTGGGTCAGCCCCGAGCAGTCGTAGGAGCTCGGGCCGGTCGCGCCCCACACGTACGGCTTGCCGATCTGGGCGCGAGCGAACGCGATGGCCTTCTCCGCCTGCGCGGAGTACGAACCGCCGGCCGAGCCGGACTGCTGTGCCTGCTGCCGCTCCAGTTCGGCCGCCTTGCGCTTGGCCTCGGCCCGCTTCTTGCGTTCGATCGCCGCGAGCCGCGCCTTCTCCTCGGCGGTCAGCTTCGCCAGGGTCTCGCGCGCCTCGGTCAGCTTCGTCCGGACCGTCTGCTTGCTCGTCCGCAGCTTCTCCTGGGCGTCGGTCAGCCGGCTCAGACTTGCCGACGCCTGCCCGCGCTTGACCGACGCCTCCTGCTGCTGGTCCCGGTACTCCCGGACCGCGTGCTGCTGCCGTTCGGTCATCCGGCCCATCAGATGCGTCTGGTCGAAGTAGCCCTGCGGGTTCTCCGCCAGCATCAGGGTGGCCGTCGACGCCAGGCCGCCGGAACGGTACTGGGCGGCGGCGTACTCGCCGAGGGTCCGCCGGGCCGTATTGACCTTGTCGGTGCGCCGGGCGACTTCGTCGAGCAGCTTGTCGACCTCGGCCCGCTGCTCGCGGGTCCGCTCCTTGGCCGCGTTGTACTTCTGGGTGGCAGCCCCGGCCTCGCGGTAGAGCTTGTCCACCTTCTTCTGCACGTCCCGCAGGGACGGGCGCTGGGGAGCCTCCGGAGCGGCGCTCGCGTTGTTGCCGATCAGGGTGACGGTGGCGAGCGCGGCCGAGGTGAGGCCGACGGCGGTGCGACAGGTTCCGGACAACCCGGATGAACCGGACGGGCTCGAGGGCCCGAGTATCCGGGGCCGCGGTTTGCGGTGCGACGCCAAGGCAGGCGACTCCTTCCGTGGACCGCCTACCGGGTTAGCTGTCGGGTTCGGGCGATCGGAAGGCTGCCCTACGGTCCTGCGCTGACGCGCGTCGCGGACCGATTCACCCCGGGTGTTGCGTTGTGGGTCCCCGGCTCCGGGTGCCGCGGTGGGCAGGGCCGGACTCGGCGGGGCCGCCCGTGCCGACGCTCTCGCCGACGGGATCCGGGCCGCCTGGGCGAGCACGGTAGCCAAGGTGTGGTGCTCCTGTGAAGGCCGATGTTCGAATTGCCCGAAACCTTTTCGTGATGATCCGTCGGGCATTCCGCCGCCGTGGCGCCGGTTCCGTTGTCCGGAGATTCCGGATCGGCCGCGCCTGTCGCACTTCGGGGCACGGTGCGGGTGCGCGTGTTTCCCGAGGGTCGGGTCCGGCCGGCTGCGGTGTTTGCGGCGCATGTCGCCGGAAGCGGGGCGCTCTGCCTTTCGCCGCCCCCCACCCTGTCGCTCTGCGTGTATCCGGCCGGGGTGATTCGGTAATGCGGCGATTTGCTGCCGGTCCGGGGCTTTTGGTGGGTGATTTCCCCCTGCTCGTCTCCGGGTTCCGAGTGGGCCGGGGAAATTTTTCCCGGCGTTGTCCGGGGCGTCCCGGCGGAGGCTGCTCTCGCGCCGTGTCCGATTTCCCCAACGGGCAATTCGGCACGCGGAGTTGTTGTCGCCCGATTCCCCTGAAGCCGTAAGTGCGGGCCGGGCGGGAGAGGTTTGGTTACTGCGGGTATACCGATCGGTAGCGGAGAATGCGGGATGGAAATGTGAAGGACGGTCAAGCACATGTGTAATTCCTGTGTTAGCGTCCGTCGCCCCAGAGTCACCGGCCGGGAGGAGGCCCCGTGGGGGGAATGCATCACCTGAGTTACGGGTGGCTGACGCCCGTGCTGTCCTACGTCATGGCATGCGTCGGAGCGGCACTCGGACTGCGCTGCACGGTCCGGGCCCTCGCGTCCGAGGGGCAGGCCCGCAGAAACTGGCTGCTGAGCGCAGCCGTTGCCATCGGCTCGGGCATCTGGACCATGCACTTCGTCGCCATGCTCGGCTTCGCCGTCCCCGGGACCGCGATCCGCTACGACGTACCGCTGACCGTCCTGAGCCTGGTCGTGGCCGTCGTCGTCGTGGGCGCGGGCACGTTCGTGGTCGGCCACGCCCGCTCCCGCACCCGGTCCCTGCTGATGGGCGGACTGGGCACCGGACTCGGCGTCGCCGCCATGCACTACATCGGCATGGCCGCCCTGCGGCTGCACGGCGAGATCTCCTACTCGCCGCTGATCGTGGGCCTGTCCGTGCTGATCGCGGTCGTCGCCGCCACGGCCGCGCTGTGGGCGGCGCTCACCGTCCACAGCACCGCGGGCGCTACCGTCGCGTCCCTCGTCATGGGCCTCGCCGTCAGCAGCATGCACTACACCGGCATGGCCGCCGCGACCGTGCACCCGACGCCGAGCGGGGCGGCGCTCCCCGGAGCCACCGCCACCGAGTTCATCTTCCCGCTCACCGTGGTCCTGGGTTCCTTCCTGTTCCTGACCTCGGCCTTCGTCGCCCTGTCCCCGACCGCGCAGCAGCGCCGTGAGGCGGAAGCGGCCATGCGGCGCCTGCACGACGTCGAAGCGCGCGGCATCACGATGACCGGGCCCTGAACCTGCCCGCGTCCCCGCCTGCACGAACCCCCACCACCGATCGAGGAAGTCATGCGTGGATTCCGCGCGTCGGCCGAGAGCAGGCACGACGACGAGCCGCCCGCGACCCCGGGCGCCCCGACCCGTACGTCGCGCCCCCGAGGGTCGGCGCACCCGGGAGCGCCGGGGCTCCTTCCGGGCAGGCTGCGCCCCAGGACCGTCCGCGCCAAGGTCGTCTCCCTTCTGATGGTGCCCGTGGTGTCGTTGATGGCCCTGTGGGCGTTCGCCACGGTCACCACCGCGCAGACCGTCTCCGACCTGGCCCGCTTCAAGGAGGCCAACGCCACCCTGCTGGCCCCGGTCGGTGACTACCTGGCCGCGGTCCAGACGGAGCGGAGCGCGGCGGCCCGCTACCTGGCGGACCCGGACCCCTCGCGTCTCGACAACCTCAACACCCAGGGGCGGGCCACCGACGCGGCAGCCGCAGGACTGCGGCGCGGCGTGAACGCGAGCAGCGCCGACACCGGTGACATCAGCCCCGAACTGCCTGACCGCATAGCCCGGTTGACGCGCTCGGCCGACGGCCTCGGCAAGGTGCGTGAGAGCATCGCCGCGGACCGGACGGACTGGACCACCGCCTACGAGCGCTACACCCGCACCATCGACCTCGGATTCGCCGTCGGCGGCGCACTCACCGGGGTCGACCGTGCCGGATCCGGCCGTGACGGCGGCGCGGACGCCTCCGGAGCCCGCGTCGTCCGGGAACTGTCCCTCGCCCGGGAGATGCTCGCCCGCGAGGACGCCGCCGTCGGCGCCGCCCGGGCGGACGGCCACATGCCCGCGGCGCGCTACCGCCTGGTCGTGGGCGCCGCCGAGTCCCGGCGCACCCTGCTGCGGTCCGCCGTCGACGATCTGCGCCCGGCCGACGAAACCGCCGTCCGCACCGTTCTGGACGGCAGGGCGTACCGGGACCTGCTGACCGTGGAGTCCGCCGTCATCGCGGCGGGCCCCGGCCGGGCAGCCCCGCAGGCCGCGCCGGCATCCTGGGACGAGGCGGCCGTCTCCGTCCTGCAGGACCTCCGGAAGGCCGAGCGCTCCGCCGGCACGAGCGCCGCCCACCGCGCCGACCCGTTCGCGTTCGACGTGCTCGGAAGTTCCGGCATCGCCGTGATCCTCGGTCTGGCCGGAGTGCTGCTCTCCCTGCTGATATCCGTCCGGATCGGCCGCGGCCTGGTCCTCGAACTGGTCGGCATGCGCAACTCCGCCCTGGACCTCGCGGGCCGCAGACTCCCGCAGTCCCTGCGGCGGTTGCACGCCGGCGAGGAGGTGGACGTCGAGGCGGAGGCACCCGTCCGCAGTCCCGGCGAGGACGAGATCGGGCAGGTCGGCGCGGCCCTCAACGCCGTGCACCGGGCCGCCGTCACGGCGGCAGCCGAACGGGCCGAGGTGCTCAGCGGCATCTCCGGCGTCTACGTGAAGCTCGCCCGGCGCAGCCAGGTGCTGCTGCACCGCCAGCTGGAACTACTCGACACCATGGAACGGCGTACCGAGAACCCGGCCGAGCTGGAGGACCTCTTCCGCCTCGACCACCTCACCACACGGATGCGCCGCCACGCCGAAAGCCTGATCATCCTTTCCGGCGCGGCCCCGGTGCGCGGCTGGCGCAGGCCCGTCCCGGTGCTCGACGTGGTCCGCGCCGCGGTGGCGGAGGTCGAGGACTTCGCCCGGGTCGCCGTCGACATCCGCGAGGGCACCACCGTCTCCGGTGCGGCCGTGGCGGACCTCACCCATCTCGTCGCCGAACTCGTGGAGAACGCGGTGGTGTTCTCGCCCCCGCACACGATGGTGCAGGTGCGCGGCGAGCGGGTCGGCGCCGGTCTCGCGCTGGAGATCGAGGACCGCGGACTCGGCATGAGCCAGGACGCCTTCGCCGAGGCGAACCGCAAGATCGAGGACGCCTCCCAGGTCGACCTGCTCGACACCGACCGGCTGGGCCTGTTCGTGGTGAACCGGCTCGCCCACCGGCGCGGCATCCAGGTCTCCCTCCGGCGTTCCCCCTACGGCGGTGTCACCGCCGTCGTGCTCGTCCCCGAAGGGCTGCTGGAGCAGGAGGAGCCCGGCCGGCAGCAGCAGGCGGGGGCGGCCGGCGGGAACGCCGTGGAGCCCGGCGCCCCGGCCCGGGAACAGAGCCCGCCCGCCCGTCGGGAAGCGGAACCGGCGCAGCCGGCGGCCCGCAACAGGCCGGTCCACCTGACCCGCCGTCCGCCCTCCGTTCCCCCGCGCACCGCGCTCACCCCCGCCCGGGACCGCCCGGTGCTCGGTGCCGGCGGAGGTCCCGGCGGGGCGGACGGCGCCACGCCCCGGCCCCCGGCCACCCCGCCGGGCCCTCCGGCCATCCCGTCCCGGCCCCCGTCCACCGGACCGCGCCATGCGGCCATCGCACCGGCACCGTCCGCGGGCGGGCCCGCACCCCTGCCGCAGCGCGTGCGGCAGGCGAGCCTTGCCCCGCAACTCCGGGACGCCACCGACCGGCCCGCGCGGAGGGTCCCGCACATCGCCGACCCGGCCACCGGACGCTCGCCGGAACAGGCCCGCGCCACGATGGCCGCGCTGCGCAGCGGCTGGCTGAGCGGAGGACGGGCCGGACGGCAGGCGGCCGATGACGGGCGCCCGCCCGCGGTGGGCGATCCCACGAACAGCCCCAGAACGTCACGAGGAGAAGAGGCCTGATGTCCGGGACGATGGAAACCACCGGTGAACTCAGCTGGCTCCTGGACGACTTGGTCTCCCGGGTGCACCGGATCCGCCATGCCGTCGTGCTCTCCGGTGACGGTCTCGCCGTCGGCACGTCCGCCGAGCTCAGCCGTGAGGACGGCGAGCGCTTCGCGGCCATCGCCTCCGGATTCCACAGCCTCGCCAAGGGAGCCGGGAGCCACTTCCGGGCCGGCTCCGTCGTGCAGACCGTCGTCGAGCTGGAGGGCGGGTTCCTCTTCGTCGTCTCGGCCGGTGAGAGCTCCTCGCTGTCCGTCTACACCGACGCGGACGCCGACGTCGGCCTGGTCGCCTACGAGATGGCAAGACTGGTGACCCGGGTCGCCGAACACCTCGCCGTGCCGTCCCGCGCCGGCTTCCCCGAACCCTCCCGGGAGTGACCCGGCCGACATGAACGACGACACGCCCCGGCGCCGGTTCGCCGACCGGGCCGGACCGCCCGTACCGCCCTTCCCCCCGGTTCACGCGGGAACCGCCCACGCGGCGCCCGAGTGGTTCGACGAGGAGGCGGGCCCGGTGGTGCGCCTCTACGCGATGACCGCAGGCCGCGCCCGTCCGACCAGCGAGGCCTTCGACCTGATCGCCGTCGTGCACGCCGAGGAGGGCGACGACCTGCCGCTGCCCGCCTCGCCCGAACAGGCCGTGATCCTCGGTCTGTGCCGGAACGCACCCCGGTCCGTCGCGGACATCGCGGCCGACTCCGACCTGCCGGTCGGCGTGGTGCGCGTACTCCTCGGCGACCTGCTGGACGCCGGGCTCATCGGCGTCAGCCGACCCGTCCCCCCGGCGCAGCTCCCCGATGCCGGAATCCTCAGGGAAGTGATCAATGGCCTCCGCGCACTCTGACAGCCGACGGCAGGACCGTCCCGGTGCCGCCCTGTCGTTGAAGATCCTGGTGGCCGGCGGATTCGGCGTGGGCAAGACCACGCTCGTGGGTGCGGTGAGCGAGATCCGTCCGCTGCGCACGGAGGAGCGGCTCACCGAGGCGGGGCGCCC
The DNA here is from genome assembly GCF_023703325.1 of Streptomyces meridianus. Lineage (GTDB taxonomy): Bacteria > Actinomycetota > Actinomycetes > Streptomycetales > Streptomycetaceae > Streptomyces > Streptomyces meridianus. The sequence continues at coordinate 6,446 of NZ_JAMQGM010000020.1, read as the reverse complement.
CGTGGACGACCTCGCGGGGGTGGAGGGCAAGACCACCACCACCGTCGCCATGGACTTCGGACGCATCACCATCCGCGACGGACTGTCGCTGTACCTGTTCGGCACCCCCGGGCAGGACCGGTTCTGGTTCCTGTGGGACGAACTGGCACAAGGAGCCCTGGGGGCCCTGGTCCTCGCGGACACCCGCCGTCTGCAGGACAGCTTCCCGGCGGTGGACTACTTCGAGCGGCGCAGCATCCCGTTCGTCGTCGCCGTCAACTGCTTCGACGGGTACCACCGCTACCCGGCCGACGAGGTCACGGGCGCGCTCGACCTCGACCCGGGGACACCGGTGGTGCTGTGCGACGCCCGCGACCCGGGGTCCGCCAAGGAGGTGCTCGTCGCCCTGGTCGAGCACGCCGGCCGCCGGTACGGCGAGGCGATCGAGGCGAACGCGCGCTGACGGCTCACCGCGCCTCCCCGCCGGCAGCCCGCACCGGCCGGTCCCGGGAACCGGTACGGGCTGTCGGCGGGGCCGCCTAGACTCGGTGGGCGATGAGCAGCCTCTTTGACGACAGCTTCCTGACCGATCTGCACCAGTCGGCGGAGCATCCTCCGCCCCCGCCCGAGGAGCCCGGTCCGGAGGACGTGCCGGACGACCTGTTCGGCGAAGCCTTCGACGGTCCGCCGCCCGGCCACATGCCCGCCCCCGGCGTCAGCCACTACCGGGACGGCGCGCCGCGGCCCGTCATCGACCCCGCGGCGCTGCTCGAGGGACTGAACGAGCAGCAGCAGGCCGCCGTCGTGCACACCGGATCGCCGCTGCTCATCGTCGCCGGCGCCGGATCGGGCAAGACCCGCGTGCTCACCCACCGCATCGCCCACCTGCTCGGCGCGCGTCACGTGCACCCCGGCTCGATCCTCGCGATCACCTTCACCAACAAGGCCGCCGGGGAGATGAAGGAGCGGGTCGAGCACCTCGTGGGCCCGCGCGCGAACGCCATGTGGGTCTCCACCTTCCACAGCGCGTGCGTGCGCATCCTGCGGCGCGAGAGCAAGAAGCTCGGCTTCACCTCCAGTTTCTCGATCTACGACGCGGCCGACTCCAAGCGGCTGATGTCGCTGGTCTGCCGGGACCTCGACCTCGACCCGAAGCGCTACCCGCCGAAGTCGTTCAGCGCGAAGATCTCCAACCTCAAGAACGAGCTCATCGACGAGGAGACCTTCGCCGCCGGGGCGAGTGGGGGTACCTCCCAGGCCGGAGGCTCTGGGGGAGGTTTCGAGAAGACGCTGGCCGAGGCGTACGCGATGTACCAGTCGCGGCTGCGCGAGGCCAACGCCCTGGACTTCGACGACATCATCATGACGACGGTCAACCTGCTCCAGGCGTTCCCGGACGTCGCCGAGCACTACCGGCGGCGCTTCCGGCACGTCCTCGTCGACGAGTACCAGGACACCAACCACGCCCAGTACACACTGGTGCGCGAACTCGTCGGCACCGGCGAACACACCGGCGAGCTGTGCGTCGTCGGCGACGCCGACCAGAGCATCTACGCCTTCCGCGGCGCGACCATCCGCAACATCCTCCAGTTCGAGGAGGACTACCCGGACGCCACCACGATCCTGCTCGAGCAGAACTACCGCTCCACGCAGACCATCCTCAGCGCCGCCAACGCCGTCATCGAGCGCAACGAGAACCGGCGCCCGAAGAACCTGTGGACCCAGGCCGGTGCGGGCTCCACGATCACCGGCTACGTCGCCGACACCGAGCACGACGAGGCCCAGTTCGTCGCCGACGAGATCGACCGGCTCGCCGACGCAGGAGACGCGAAGGCCGGCGACGTCGCGATCTTCTACCGGACCAACGCCCAGTCCCGGGTCTTCGAGGAGATCCTCATCCGGGTCGGGCTGCCGTACAAGGTCGTCGGCGGCGTGCGCTTCTACGAGCGCAAGGAGGTCCGGGACGTCCTCGCCTACCTGCGTGTCCTGTCCAACCCGGAGGACACCGTCCCGCTGCGCCGGATCCTCAACGTGCCCAAGCGCGGCATCGGGGACCGGGCCGAGGCCATGATCGACGCGCTCGCGCTGCGCGAGAAGATCTCCTTCGCCCAGGCCCTGCGGCGGGTCGACGACGCCTACGGCATGGCCGCGCGTTCGGCCAACGCCGTCAAGCGGTTCAACACGCTGATGGAGGAACTGCGCACCATCGCCGAGTCGGGCGCAGGTCCCGCGACCGTCCTCGAGGCCGTGATGGAACGCACCGGCTATCTGGCCGAGTTGCAGGCGTCGACCGACCCGCAGGACGAGACGCGGATCGAGAACCTCCAGGAACTCGCCGCCGTGGCCCTGGAGTTCGAGCAGGCGCGGACCGAGGAGGAGCCCGGCACGCTCCCCGAGTTCCTGGAGCAGGTGGCCCTCGTCGCCGACTCGGACCAGATCCCCGACGACGAGGAGGACGGCAGCGGCGTCGTCACGCTGATGACCCTCCACACCGCCAAGGGCCTGGAGTTCCCCGTCGTCTTCCTGACCGGCATGGAGGACGGCGTCTTCCCGCACATGCGGGCGCTGGGCCAGGTCAAGGAGTTGGAGGAGGAGCGCCGGCTCGCCTACGTCGGCATCACCCGGGCCCGCGAGCGGCTCTACCTGACCCGCTCGACCATGCGCAGCGCCTGGGGCACCCCGTCGTACAACCCGCCCTCGCGGTTCCTGGAGGAGATCCCGGACCAGTACGTCGACTGGCGGCGGACCGGGCCCTCCTCGCCGTCCGCCTCCATGGGCGCGGTCGCCGGGGTCACGTCCTCGCTGTCCTCCGCCCGGGCGCGCAGCGGTCCGAGCGGCTTCGCCACCCGCCGCACCCCGGACCGGCCGGTCGTCGTGCTGGCGGTCGGCGACCGGGTCACGCACGACCAGTTCGGGCTCGGCACGGTGATGTCGGTGCAGGGCAGCGGCCACGACGCGAAGGCGACCATCGACTTCGGCACCGAGAAGCCGAAGGTGCTGCTGCTGCGCTACGCACCCGTCCAGAAGCTGTAGGAGCCGCGGGCGGCATCCCGGGCGCACGGACGCGGCTCAGCTGGACGGCTGCGGGGGGCTCTGCGTGCCCCGCCTCGTGTGCGGGTCGGGCCGGTTGTGGACGTAGAGCTGCCGGCGGTCGCCGACGTCGATCCGGCGCGGCAGCGGCAGTTGGTAGCGGACAGGCCGGCGGTGGTCGGCGAGCTGACGGTCCGGGTTGTACACCCGGTTGAACCGCCACAGCATGCGCGCGAAGTTCGTCTGCCCGCGGGCCAGGTTCCCGGCGAGGACCCGCAGCGCACCCGCGGCCGTGCGCAGTCCCAGGTGCTTGCGGTTGATGACCGCCTGGGTGCGGACGAGTTCCCGGTAGAACTCGTCCAGCGGCAGCGTGGTCGGCACCACCGCGTGCTGGATGTCGAAGAGGCGGTAGTCGCGCGTGGTCAGACGCCGCGACTCGGTGTGCCAGATCTCCGTGCCCGGATAGGGCGTCATCACGGTGAGGTGCACGATCTCGGGCACCGACAGCGCGAACTCCCGTACGACGCGGAACCGTTCGGCGTCCCAGGCCGGGTCGACGATCAGGTTGATCGCCACGTTGATGCCCATGGCGCGGGCCGCCTCCAGGGCCCGGAAGTTCTCGTCCGGACTGATCCGCTTGCGGTAGAGGTCGAGCCCCTCGGCGTCGATGGCCTCCATGCCGAGGAACATGTACGTCAGGCCGAGGCGCGTCCATCGCTCGAAGACGTCCGGATTGCGCAGCAGCACGTCGCCGCGGGTCTCCAGGTAGTAGCGCTTGCGGATGCGGCGGCGCTCGATCTCCGCGGCGATGGCGTGACCGTGCTCCGGCCGGATGAACGCGACGTCGTCGACGATGAACACGTTCGGCTCCCGGATGGACGCCATCTCCTGGCCCGCGGCCTCCGGGCTCGCCTTGCGGTAGCTGCGGCCGTAGAACGTCCACGCCGAACAGAACGAGCAGTCCCACGGGCAGCCGCGGGTGAACTCGATGGACGCGCACGGGTCGAGCTCGCCGATGAAATAGCGGCGCCGGTGACGCATCAGGTCGCGGGCTGGCCGGGGTTCGTCGATGGTGTGCAGCATGCCGGGTGCGGGCCCGCGGCCGTCCGGCGTGACGGCGCCGGGCACACCCTCCACGCCGCCGCCCTGGCCGACGGCCTCGAGCAGCGGCGCCATGGCCGGTTCACCCTCGCCGCGGACGACGGCGTCGACCGCGCCCCCGGCCTGCTCCAGCACCTCGTCGGCGACGAAGGAGACGCTGTGGCCGCCGAAGAAGACGAAGCAGCCCGGGACGCGATCCTTGGCTCGGCGGGCGACGGAGATCGCCTCGGGAATGTTGGCCAGGTAGTTCAGCGAGATGCCGAGAGCCTGCGGGCGGAACGACACCAGCTCGCGGTCCAGCGCCGCGTGGGAGAGGACCTGGAGGTCCACGACGCGGACCTCGTGGCCGGCGTCGCGCGCCGCCCCGGCCACGCGTTCCAGCCCGAGCGGTTCGAGGCGCAGGAAGATCTCCGAGTACATGAGGGCACTGGGGTGGACGAGCAGCAGACGCATGGGCACCTCGGTCGGCGGGCGGGATCATCCCTGGCCCTTCGTCTGTGCCCGGTTCGGTCCCTCGGTGCAACGCGGCTGGTCCGGTCGGGTGCCGGTCGAACGGGGGAACCGCTCGGCGGATCCGCGCACCGGTGCGGAACGTACACCGGGCCGGTGCCCGGGACGCGCGGTCCGGTGTGGGCCCGCGGCGGTCAGCCGTGCCGGGCGAAGGCGTCGGCGATCGCGTCCCGGCCGGCGCCGTTAGCCAGCAGCAGCCGCAACAGGACCCGCGCCTTGTACGGGTCGAGCAGCCCGCCGTTGACGAGCCCGCGCCGCATGAGGTCGGTCTCCGATCCGACGGCTCCGTACGTGCTGCGCAGCACCGATCCGCTTCCCGAGCGCGAGGTCAGCACGACGGGCATGCGCTCGGCGAGAGCGCCGAGCACCGGTGCCAGCGCCGACGGCACGTGGCCCACCCCGAAGGCGGCCACGACCAGGCCCTGATGGGTGCGCTCCAGCCCGTCGAGCAGCAGACCGTCGTCGTCGAGGGTGACGGTGTGGAGGGCGACCCGGGCCGTGTCGAACGCGGGGATCCCGGGCGGGGCGGGCAGCGGAACGTGGTGGTGCGGGCGGACCAGGATCCGGACCCGGCCCTCGATGATGTGGCCGACCGGGCCGGCGTTCGGCGACCGGAACGTCGCGGTGCTGGTGCTGTGCGTCTTGCGGATCCAACGGGGGTCGTGGATCTCGTCGTTGAAGGTCACCAGGGCCCCGAGCCCGCGGGCCTCGCCGGACGCGGCGACGCGTACGGCGGCGAGCAGGTTCGCCGGGCCGTCCGCTCCGGCGAGCGTCGGATTGCGCATGGCGCCGGTGAGGACGAAGGGCGCGTCGTGCGGCCACACGAGGCCGATGAGCCAGGCCGTCTCCTCGAGGGAATCCGTGCCCTGGGTGACGACGACCCCGGTGGCGCCCTCCTCAACCGCCCGCGAAGCGGCAGCGACCAGCTCGAGGACCTGCGGAAACGTCAGATTCGCGCTGGGCACCGCGTGCGTGTCGTGCACGACCAGGGGGACGCCGAGCGCCTCCAGACCGGGAACGGCCGCGGTCAGTTCGGAACCGGTCAACCGCGAGACGACGCCCCCGCCGTGGCCCGCGCCGGCCATCGCGATGGTGCCGCCGAGCGTGAAGAGTGCAACACCCATCCCGGTGTCAGCTGGGGTCGAGCCCGTGGCTGCGGAGCCAAGGGAGCGGGTCTATGGCACCGCCGCCCCCGGGGTGCACCTCGAAGTGCAGGTGCGGTCCGGTGGAGTTGCCGGAGCTTCCCGAGAACGCGATGACGTCGCCGGCCTTGACCGGACCACTGCGGATCTTGGTGCTGCTCAGGTGGCAGTACCAGGTCTCCGTGCCGTCAGGAGCGGTGACGATGGCCATGTTGCCGAAGGCCGAGTTCCACTGCGTGCGGATCGTGCCGTCGGTGGCCGCCATCACGGGGGTCCCGGTGTCGACCGGGAAGTCGATGCCGCTGTGCACGGACATCCAGTTGAGACCGGCCTGGCCGTACGTCGCGCTGAGGCCGTGCTGGGCCACCGGGAGCGCGAACTTGGGCCGCATGGCCTCCTTGCGGGCGGCCTCCTCGGCCTTCCGCTTGCGCTCCTCGGCCTGCCGCTGCTTGAGGTCCAGGCGTTCCTGGGTGCGGCTGGCGCGGTCGGCGAAGTCGCCGGCGTCGGCGGTGAGGGTGGTCAGCTGGGTGTCCAGCTTGCTGTTGGCCGCGGAGGGCTTGACCGACGAGGGGTCCGGCGCCGCCTGCACGGGTTTCTCGTCGCTCACCTGGCTGACCGACGCCGCCGCGATACCGGTGACGCCCATGACGGCCGCCGACGGAACGGCGACGGACAGCAGCGCGG
>NZ_JAMQGM010000002.1 GCF_023703325.1 Streptomyces meridianus | reverse complement strand
TGCGCCTGGCGGTGCAGGTCGACCACGCGCGCGCCGTCGCGGGGCGGCATCTCGGACGGCGCGCCGGGGCGCGGCCGGCGCTCCCGGCGCAGGCGCGCGACCTCGTCCGCTATGCGGGAGGAGGCCGAGTCCAGATCCGGCTCGGGCCCGGCGGTGCCGTCGGAGGAGAGGCCCCTGAGTTCGTCCGTCACGGCCAGCAGCGCGGCCAGATGTCCGGCGAGCTGGATGTCCAGCTCCTCTTCGCGGGATCGGTGCGGGAACTGCGGCTCGGCCATGGCGTGGACCGACTTGGCGCGGCTCGGCTCGTACATGGGGTGGCCTCCTGGCGCGAGCATCCCGGGCAACCCGGGCAAGTATCAGGAGGCCATCCTAACTTGGAATCTGTCTAAATCGAGTTTCGCGGGCGGGTTGGTTCGTTCGGGTGACGGCCGGCCGGGCGTCGGGCGGGCCGGGCGCCTCCGGAGCACGGATCGCCCGGGCGTGCCCGGGCCCCGGTGGAACTCCGCCGGGGCCCGGGGAGCATGCCGGTCAGGGCTGGCTGTAGCCCTCCAGGAAGCTGCCGATCCGCGTCACCGCGTCCGCCAGGTCCTCCTTGTGCGGCAGCGTGACCAGCCGGAAGTGGTCCGGCTCCGGCCAGTTGAAGCCGGTGCCGTGCACGATCATGATCTTCTCGGTGCGCAGCAGGTCCAGCACCATCTGCCGGTCGTCCTTGATCTTGAAGACCTTCGGGTCCAGCCGCGGGAACGCGTACAGCGCGCCCCTCGGCTTCACGCACGTCACACCCGGGATCGAGGTGAGCAGCTCGTAGGCGGTGTCGCGCTGCTCCAGCAGTCGCCCGCCGGGCAGCACCAGGTCCTTGATCGACTGCCGGCCGCCCAGTGCCACCGCCACCGCGTGCTGGGCCGGCACATTGGCGCACAGCCGCATGTTGGCGAGGATCGTCAGGCCCTCCATGTAGCTGGACGCGTGCTGCTTGGGGCCGCAGACCGCCAGCCAGCCGCTGCGGTAACCGGCGACCCGGTAGGCCTTCGAGAGACCGTTGAACGTCAGCGTCAGCAGGTCGGGCGCGATGGCGGCGGTCGGCGTGTGCGTCGCGTCGTCGTAGAGGATCTTGTCGTAGATCTCGTCGGAGCAGACGATCAGGTTGTGCCGGCGCGCGATCTCGGTGATGCCGAGCAGCATCTCGTCGGTGTAGACCGCGCCCGTCGGGTTGTTCGGGTTGATCACGACGATCGCCTTGGTGCGGTCGGTGATCTTCCGCTCGATGTCGCCGAGGTCCGGCGCCCAGTCGGACTGCTCGTCGCAGCGGTAGTGCACGGCGGTGCCGCCGGACAGCGACACGGCCGCCGTCCACAGCGGGTAGTCCGGGGCCGGCACCAGTACCTCGTCGCCGTCGTCGAGCAGCGCCTGCATCGACATCTGGATCAGCTCGGAAGCCCCGTTGCCGAGGTACACGTCCTCGACGTCGAGCTCGACGCCGCTCGTCTCGTAGTGCTGAACCACCGCGCGGCGGGCGGCGAGCAGGCCCTTGGCGTCCCCGTAGCCGTGCGCCGTGCCGAGCGTGCGCAGCATGTCCTCGAGGATCTCCGGCGGGCACTCGAAACCGAAGGGCGCCGGGTTGCCGGTGTTCAGCTTCAGGATGCGGTGACCTGCCGCCTCCAGCCGCATGGCCTCCTCGAGCACCGGGCCACGGATCTCGTAGCAGACGTTGGCGAGCTTCGTTGACTGGATCACCTGCATGTCGACACCCTACGGGCGCCTCAAGCCGGCCGCCCGGTGTTGTCCGCCACCCGGATGGGGCCCGTTCGCCCCGAGCAGCCGCCGGCCGTCACCGGGCGGGGCGGCGCCGGGAAACGGTGCCACCCGGAGGCCCTTCGATGATGAAGCGTTCGCAGATCCGGGCATGCGGATCGCGGTCGGCGGCCTGCGCGGGGCTTCGAAAGTGGAAGCGGTGCCGGTCCGCCCACGATGCGCCGGGAGCGGAGGGTTCACGCCCCGCTGTACCTGCGACCCCGCGACCGGCCCGGGTGTGATGTCCGACACGGTCGCGCGCCGGCCTGGGACCGGCCGGGTGCCGGGCGGGAGCCCACCGGTGCCGGGTGTTCAGGTGCATCGGGTGTTCAGCGGCGCCGGGAGCTCAGAAGAACGTCCGGACGAAGTCGACGACCGTGCCGTCCGCCTCCACCAGCGGGATCAGCTGCCACTTGTCGAAGATCGTGCAGGGGTGCGACAGCCCGAGCGCGACCCAGTCGCCGACATCGGGCCCCGCACCGGCGTCCGCCCCCAGCTCCAGCCAGGCGTGCTGGTCGGACAGCTTGGTGACGGTGATGCCGTCCGCCGGGCGCTCGCTGCCGTCCCGAGCCGAACGCACCACCAGGGGTGACGGCATGCCCAGGTCGTAGGCGGCGTCCCGCTTCCCCGCGTTGAGGAACGCCTGTCCCGGCGCCGGCCGCGAGACGACCTGCGCCCACAGCCGGAACGCCGGCTGCAGAGCGCCCTCCTCCGGGACCCGGTTGAAGGGGGTCAGCCGCCGGTAGTGGGCGTCGTCGTGCGAGACGTACGCCCCCGAGCGCAGCAACTTCAGTACGGGACGGGAGAGCTCCGGGAGTTCGGCGAAGACGTCCGCGACCGCGTCGAACCAGGCGCTGCCGCCCGCGCTGACCACGATCTCGTCGGTGTCCGCGAACCGCCCGGCCCGGTCGAAGGCGACGGCAAGGCCGGTGAGCCGGCGCAGCCAGGCGCGCACCCGCTCGCCGTCCGCCTCCGGCACCTCGCCCTCGTAGCCCGCGACGCCGACCAGCCGGAGGGTGGACGTCGCGGCGACCGCGTCGGCGATCTGCTCGCACTCCGCCTCGGTGCGCACCCCGGTGCGGGCGCCCTCCCCACCGCCCAGCTCGACCACGACCTCCACCGGCCGGGACGCGCCGCAGTCGGTCAGGGCCCGGTCCATCAGCTCCACGCCGCGCACCGAGTCCACGTAGGTGACGAGCCGGAAGCCCGGATCGGCGTCCAGCTCCCCGGCGAGCCAGCGCAGGGCAGCGGCGTCGACCACCTGGTTGGCCAGGAAGATCCGCCGGACACCGAAGGCCCGGTAGACGCGCACCTGGTGCGGGACGGCCGCCGTGATGCCCCACGCGCCGTGCCCGAGCTGCTGCTCGAACAGCTGCGGGGCCATACAGGTCTTGCCGTGCGGGGCGAACGCCAGGCCGTGCTGCGCGCAGTAACGCTCCATCACGCCGATGTTGTTCTCCACCGCCTCGGCCGAGAGGGCCAGTACCGGAGTCGTGAAGCCGCCGGTGAACAACGGCCGCCGCTGCGCGGCGAGTTCGCCGAGCGTCATGCCGTCCGCGTCCGGCGGCAGGCCCTTGAAGCGGTGGTCGACCCGTTCGTCGGCGAGGGCGGCCAGGGCGGTGTCGGCGGACATCGGCTCTCCCGGAAGGTGGGTGCAGGTGGGTTGCGACATGCGCAACGGCCATTGCGTACGGCGATTCACGCTGTCTAACATCCGAGCCGACGCAGGGTCAACGGTGCTCGGGAACAACCCCGCACGGCGCGTGAGCCGGTCCGGAACCCGTCCGACACCGCAGCAGTGAGGAGAACCAGCGATCGTGACCAGCTCCGCGAGGGCCGACGTCGTCTGCCTCGGCGAGTCCATGGTCACGTTCGTGCCCGCCCCCGCTCCCGGCGTGGCGCCGACGGGCCGGCTCGCCGACGTGGCGGCCTTCGCCCGGGGCATCGGCGGGGCCGAGTCGAACGTCGCCTGTGCCCTCGCCCGCAGCGGACACACCGTCCGCTGGGTCGGACGGGTGGGGGCCGACGGCTTCGGCGACCACCTCGTCGACGAGATCGCCGCAGCGGGCGTGGACACCTCCGCCGTGCAGCGGGACCCCGGCCGTCCCACGGGCATCTACTTCCGCACCGCCGGGGAGCGTGCCGCCGGCCCGGGCCCCGTTACCGGTCCGGCCGTCGGCCCCGATCCGGCGGTCGACGCTTCCCCCGCCCCGGCCGTCGACGCCGGGCCCGTTCCCGGGATCGCGGAAGTCGCCTACTACCGGTCGGGATCCGCGGCCTCGGCCATGTCGCCGTCCCTGATGCCCCGTGAGCACCTGTGGTCCGGCCAGGTCCTGCACCTGACCGGGATCACCGGCGCCCTCTCGCCCGGCTGCCTCGCCCTGATGCGCGACCTCACCACCCGGGTGCCCGGCCGCCCCCTCGTCTCATTCGACGTCAACCACCGCCCCGCCCTCTGGCGCGGCCGGCCGGACGGGCCGGACGTCCTCGCCGGGCTCGCCCGCGGCTGCGACCTCCTCCTGGTGGGCGAGGACGAAGCGGAGGCGCTGTGGGGACTGGACGATCCGCAGGCCGTCCGCGACGCCTTTCCCGAGCCGGACGTCCTGGTCGTCAAACAGGGCGCAGCCGGCGCCACCGCCTTCGCCCGCCCGTCGACCGAGGGGCGGACCGACGAGGTCGCCACCGCCCCCGCTCTCACCGTCGACGTCGTCGCCCCCACCGGCGCCGGCGACGCCTTTGCCGCCGGGTTCCTCTCCGCCACCCTGCGCGGGCTGCCGCTCTTCCGGCGGCTGCGCCACGGCCACCTCCTCGCCGCCGCGGTGCTCACCGTCCCCGGGGACCTCGCCGACCCGCCGTCCCGCGACCACGCCGACCGGCTCGCCGCCGCCGACCCGGAGACCTGGGCCGACCTGCGGCTCGGCCCCGGGTGGACGTCGCACGGCGCCATGGAGCAGCACGCTGCGTCCGCCCCCGGGACCGCGCGGTGAGCCAGACCGTCGACCGCGCCCTGCGCATCCTGCCGCTCCTCGCCGCCGGACCGGCCACCCTCGACCAGGTCGCCCGCCGGCTCGACGTGCACAAGTCCACCGCCCTGCGGCTGTTGCGCACCCTGCACGAGCACGGCATGGTCCACCGGCAGCAGGACCAGCGCTACCGGCTCGGCGCCCGGCTGTTCGCCCTCGCCCAGGAGGCCGTCGAGAACCTCGACGTCCGCGAGATCGCCCACCCCCATCTCGTCGCCCTCAACGAGCAGTGCGGGCACACCGTCCATCTTGCCGTCATGGAGGAGGGCGAGGTCGTCTACATCGACAAGGTCGACAGCCGCTACCCGGTGCGCATGTACTCGCGCATCGGCAGGCCCGTCGCGATCACCGTCGCCGCGGTCGCGAAGCTGCTCCTCGCCGACCTGCCCGAACCGGAGCGGCGCGCCTTCACCGCACGGCTCGACTACCCCCGCTACACGCCCCGTTCGACCCCGGACGCAACCGCCCACCTGACCGAGTTGGCGAAGGTGCGCGAGCAGGGCTGGGCGACCGACTTCGGCGGCCACGAGGAGTCCGTCAACTGCGTGGCTGCTCCCGTCCGTGGCCCCGGTCGCCTCTCCGGTGGGGCCAGGGGGCGGGCCGTGGCCGCGTTGTCGGTGTCCGCGCCCAACGTCGTCGTCACCGCCGGCGAACTCCTCACCCTGCTCCCGCTGGTACGCCGTACCGCGGAGGCCATCAGCCGCGAGTACGCGGGAACCACCGGCACACCCAACCAGGAAGAGAGCACATGAGCGAGAAGACCGCCGTCACCCCGGCCGGACACACCACGCCGCCCGCCAAGTTCTCCCACGGCGTGCGCAAGGGCAACCTCCTCCAGGTCGCGGGCCAGGTCGCCTTCGGCCCGGCGGTCGAGGGCCGGGCTCCCGCCCCGGTCGGGCCGGGCCTGCGCGAGCAGACGATCCAGACGCTGCGCAACGTGCAGGCCGTCCTGGAGGAGGGTGGGGCCACCTGGGAGGACGCGATGATGGTGCGCGTCTACCTGACGGACACCTCGCACTTCGCCGAATTCAACGCCGTCTACGACGAGTTCTTCGCCGACCTCCGGCAGCCGCCCTCGGCCCGCACCACGGTGTATGTCGGCCTGCCCGCCGGTCTGCTGGTGGAGATCGACGCCCTCGCCGTGCTGGACTGACGGCCGGGCCGGCCGGTTCGTGTCCAACTGCACGTATATGTCCGGGGCTTGACGTCAGGAAGTCCGGATGAAAGCTGTCCGGGCAGGGGTCCTTTCCTCAAGAATGCGCATGACAAAACCGGAAGACATTCGGTTCGGAGAGGACCCCCTATGAAGAAGCCTCTCGTCGGCGCACTGGTGACGCTGCTCCTGACCGGAGCGACCGTCACCGGCGTCGCGGCCCCCGCCACCGCGGCCACCCCGGCAGCCGCACCCGCCGTCGCCGCCAAGGGCGGCCCGAAAGCCAAGGCCGTCGATTTCGCCGGCACGGTGGCACTGAGCAACTGCTCCGGCTCCGTGGTGCGCATGCCGGACTCCCAGCCCGGCGACCCGGCGCTCGTCATGACGAACGGCCACTGCCTCGAGACCGGCATGCCCGACGCGGGCGAGGTCGTCGTCGACCAGCCGTCCAGCCGCACCTTCAGCCTGCTGAACTCCCGTGGGAACAGCGTGGGCACGCTGCGCGCGAGCAAGATCGCGTACGCCACGATGACGGACACCGACGTGGCGCTCTACGAACTCACCACCACCTACGGCCAGATCGAGCAGTCGTACGGCATCGACGCCCTCGAACTGTCCGCCACGCACCCGGTGGCGGGAACCGCGATCAGCGTGGTCTCCGGGTACTGGAAGCGCATCTACAGCTGCAACATCGACGGTTTCGTGTACCGCCTCAAGGAGGGCGACTGGACCTGGAAGGACTCGGTCCGCTACACCTCGGCCTGCGACACCATAGGCGGCACGTCCGGCTCGCCCGTGATCGATTCTGCGAGCGGCAAGGTCGTCGCGGTGAACAACACCGGCAACGAGGACGGCGGCACCTGCACCCTCAACAACCCGTGCGAGGTCGACGAGAGCGGCAACGTGACGGTGCGCCAGGGCATCAACTACGCCCAGCAGACGTACGGCATCACCGAGTGCGTCACCACCGGCAACAAGATCGACCTGAGCCTGCCGGGCTGCACCCTCCCCGAACCGGCCTGAGCCTCAGCCGGGTTGACGTCCGTGCGGTGCCCCTGCTGGGCGGGGGCGCCGCACGCCCGGGCGGGGTGTGCGCCATCGCGCATTCGGCCTCGCTGGTGGCACCCGAAAGTCGAAACCCGACGAGGTGCTGGAAGGGTTCGACGACTTCCTGGACTGCGCGTCCTGCACCTCGGAGGCGTGATGAGGCGAGAGCGGATCTCTCACCAGTTGCCCTGCAATCGAGACGCGGGAGGGAGCGTCGCCCCCATCTGCTGACAGGGGGACGGAGCGCTGCCCTTGTCGCCGCTTCCGGTGTCCGAGGACTCAGGGGTGGCGCAGTCGTACACGACGCCCCCGCATGTGGGTGTGATGCGTCGCTTTCTCGGCTCGGTCGGAGGATGAGAGGTAGGATAAGTCGCATGAGCGAGCCTACCAGTAAGTACTCGATCACTATGCCGCGTGATGTCGCTGCCGCAGCGCGCGCCCGCAGTGGCCCTTCAGGCCTGTCCGCCTATGTGTCCGCCGCCGTGGCCCGCCAGATCGAGCGGGACAACCTCAACGAGCTGATTCAGGTCGCCGAGGCCGAACACGGGCCCATCGCGGACGAGGAGATTCAAGCCCTTCGTGATCAGCTCCACCAGGCACGCCGTGAGCAGACCGAGCGTACGCAGGACGGGGCGGACGCCGCGTGACCCGCACAGCCGGCGACCCGGGCGGCACCCTCGTCCTCGACAGCGATGGACTGGCCAAGGCCGTGCTCCGCGAGCGCGCGGTGACCGCCTGGCTCGCCCTGGCTCGCGCCGACGATCTCAGGGTGATCACGTCCGCGGCCACCCTGGTGGAGGTGGTCCATCCCCGGATCAACCGGCCGGCTCTGGAGTGGACGCTGTCCCGCGTCATCGTCGAACCGGTCACTGAACCCATTGCACGACAGGCCGCTGCCCTGCTCTCCGGAGCAGGTCTTCACGGCCACAAGCACGCCATCGACGCCATGCTCGGCGCCACCGCCCTTGCTGCCCCCGGGCCGGTCACGATCCTCACCTCGGACCCGGAGGATCTCGTGGCCCTGTGCGGAACGCGCGCCACTGTCGTAAAGGTCTGATCCGCGGTTGCACCCTGGGCGCACATCGTGCGAGCCCGGTGATGCCCCGAAGCGTGGGCATCCACACGCGCCGTCACGAGGGTGCGGCTCACGAACAGAGGCGCAAGGGTGCGTACAGCCGTGGACTGGCCGCAGGCGGGCGGCTGCGTTCCACGCCGGCAACGGCGTTCTCAGAGCGTCAGCGCGAAGCGCCTGCACATGTGTACCCGGTCGAACTCGCGACGCAGTTGCGCCTCGTCCTCCAGCCTCGCGTGCAGGAAGGCAGCCACGAGCCGCAGCCCCGGTCGCGGGCTGCGGATCGCCCGGGCCGGCTCGTCCGGAGCGGTGTACGCGTGCGCGAAGACGTGGAGGTAGTGGTCGCTCTCCACGAAGCCCATCGCCCGGTACCAGCGCAGGGTGTCCGGGTCGTCCCGCGTCCAGGCGTCGAGCGTGGTGGCTCCCAGTTCCCGGGCCCGGATGCAGGTTCGCCGGAGCAGGGCGCGACCGAGGCCGCGGTGCTGATGCTCGGGATGGACCGCGGCGGTGTCGATGGTGGCCAGCGACCCCTCCACCAGGGTGTCCATGATCCCCACGACGGTGTCCGTCCGGTCGACCGCCACCAGTTCGAGGCCGGGAGCCGGCACGACGGGCTTGGTGCGATCGACGTCGTCGTAGTAGGCGGTGTCCAGAAAGGAGAGCACCCGGCAGCGCAGCCAGGAGGGCTCGTCGGCGGCGGTGTACTCGCGGATGACGTGGGTCAAGGTCGTGGTCCTCGGGGTCGACCGCGCGGGGCGTGGCTGCCAGCTCGCCTGCTCCGCCGGGGCAGCGCGGTGGGGCGGGCCCCAGGGGCCGGACAGCGGATGCAGACCTGGCGTCCGTGTCGGGAGTGCAGCCGGATGCCCTCGCGACGCCGCTCCGGCTCACCCCGCAGTGGTGAACCGGGCCCGCCACAGGTCGCGGAGCAGCGCAATCTCGGACATGTGATGGATGAATTCGAGGTTGGCCCCCGCCAGCACGTTGACGAAGGGGTAGTCGGCGTCGTTGCTGTACGGGTACTGCGAGAAGCCGACCGTGTCGAGCTGCTCCTCGGTGACGGCGCCGACGCTGTCGCGCCAGCGGTCGATCAGCGCCCAGAACCGCTCGAGTTCCACGGCGGCGGCGGGGGTGAAGTCGACCAGCTGCTTCGGTTCCTGACGCCGTTCGCCGAAGGCCCACTCCCATCCGCCCGCGAAGTGGAAGTGCAGGTGCGCCAGCCGCCAGGCAATCGTCGTGATCGGGGTGGCGTCGGGCTCAGGCTCCCCGGTGTGGGCGAGGACCTGCTCGACCCGCTCGACGCTCACGCTCCAGTCGTCCGCGATCTTCTCGACGGTCATGCCACCGGCGGCCTGCCGGGCCACCTCGGCGTACTCGCTCGCCGGGATGTCCGGAGCGCCCTGGTCGAGCACCCACTCACCCGGCCCGAACGCCCTCGGGGTCGTCGCCTCGCCGCGGCGCCGGATCGACCAGCAACCGGGCACCGGCTCCCACAGGTACTCCTCGTCGCTCAGCCCCGTCAGCCGCACCTGAGCCGACTCCCTGGCCTGGTCGAACTGCTCCAGCAGCAACCCCAGACGGTCGGTCCGCGTGCCGTCGATCCCCATGTCCCGCTCCCCTCGCGCCCGTGTCCCGCACACGCTGCGCTCAGCCGGAAGCTAACGGCTGACCTCGCGGGGCGCGACTGATTTCCTCGCCAGCACCGCCGAGCGGAACGGCCCAACCCTCATGATTCCTCCGCCCGTTGACAGCGGCCCGACCGATCCGAGGAGGGGCGCAAAGCCGCAGGTGAGGGGCATCGTACGGGGCTGGCTCGCCCGCGTATTGGCCCCCTGCTCCCCCCTTGTGCACACCCCCCTGAACCGGTTTGACCCCTGGGTCGCAGCACCACGAGCACGGAGAAACCTCAGTGACCCCCACGACGCAGACGGACACCGGGAACGCCCCCGGGACGGCCGGACAGAAACCACCGCGCCGGTCGAGCTGGCGCTCCATCGGGCCCGGCATCGTGGTCGCGGCCACCGGCGTCGGCGCCGGTGACCTCGTCGCGACACTGATCGCCGGAAGCAAGTTCGGCTACACCCTGATGTGGGCGGCTGTCATCGGCTGCCTGGTCAAGATCGCGCTGGCGGAGACCACCGGACGCTGGCACCTGGCCACCGGCCGCACGCTCTTCGACGGCTGGCGCAGCCTGGGATCGTGGACGACGGTCTATTTCGCTGTCTATGTGGTGATCTGGGGCTTCGTCTACGGCGCCACGGCGATGTCGTCCAGCGCCCTGCCCCTGGTGGCGCTCTTCCCGGGATTCCTCGACCTCAAGGTCTGGGCGGTCCTGACCGGACTGCTCGGTCTGGCCTTCGTCTGGTTCAACCGTTACGCCGTCTTCGAGAAGCTGATGACGGTGCTGGTCGGCATCATGTTCGTGGTCGTGGTCTACCTCGCGGTCCGGGTCGGCCCGGACCGGGGCTCCGCCTTCGCCGGGCTCGTCCCGGCGCTGCCCGACGGATCGCTGCTCTACACGCTGGGCCTCGTCGGCGGCGTCGGCGGCACCATCACCATGGCCGCCTACGGCTACTGGGTGAACGCGAAGGGCTGGAAGGACAGCTCCTGGATGAAGGTGATGCGGCTCGACAACCGCACCGCCTACATCACCACCGGCATCTTCGTGGTCGCCATGCTCATCGTGGGCGCCGAGCTGCTGAACGCCGCGAACGTCGCGCTGACCGAGGGCGACAAGGGACTGCTCGACCTCGGCAGGGTCCTGGAGGCCAAGTTCGGCGGTCCGACCGCCAAGCTGTTCCTGGTCGGCTTCTTCGCCGCCTCGTTCTCGTCGCTGATCGGCGTGTGGCACGGCGTGAGCCTGATGTTCGCCGACTTCGTGGAGCGCTGGCGCGCGGCCCGCGCGGACGCCGCAACGGAGACCGGCGCCGAGAAGGTGGCCGCCGGCGAGACCGAGAAGTCGTGGCCGTTCCGGGCATACCTGCTCTGGCTCACTTTCCCGCCGATCAGCCTGCTCTTCCTGGACCAGCCGTTCGCCCTGGTCGTCGGATACGGCGTGCTCGGCGCGTTCTTCATGCCCTTCCTGGCGCTGACGCTGCTCTGGCTGCTCAACTCGAAGCGGACCCCGCAGCAGTGGCGCAACGGCCCGCTCAGCAACGTGATGCTGGCCGCGGCGGGGCTGCTGTTCGTCGTCCTCTGCGTGCAGCAGGTCCGCGAACTGCCCTGGTGAGCACGGCGTGCGGCGCCCCCGACGGTGCGGGGCGCCGCACGTCACCGGTGCGGGGCGGTCAGCCGGAGCCGCCGTCCACGTAGAGGCAGAACGGGTGACCGGCCGGGTCGAGCATCACCCGGACGTTGTCCTGCGGCTGGCGACCCGCCTCCCGGGCGCCGAGTTCGAGCGCGTGCCCGACGGCGGACGGCAGGTCCTCGACCTCGAAGTCGAGGTGCATGGTCATCCGCTGGGCGCCCTCCTCCGCGGGCCACACGGGCGGGACATAGCCGTCCGAGAACTGGAAGCCGAGGTAGGCGACGCCGTCCGCCGCCGCGATCGCCGCTCCCTCGGCGTCCTCCTTGGCGATCTCCCACCCCAGCAGCTCCGCGTAGAAGCGCGCCAGCGCATGCGGGTCGGGCGCCTCCAGCACCACACCCCACCAGTCGTGCCTCGCGGTGCGAGGGGTGCCGGGCTCGTGAACGGGTCGTCCGCGCATGTCGGTGGTGCTCCCGTCTGGTCTCACTGCGAAGTTGCCGGTCGGTTGCCGGTGCCCGGAGGTAACCGGCCGACGGGGCAGAGGTGTCGACTCGATGGCCGGGCCGCGCGCCCCGCCCCTACCGGACCTCGATGCTCTGCACGATCCGGTCGATGTCGCGCTCCGAGAGCGTGCCCTCGACCACGTTGATCCGCACCAGGAACGCCTCGTCCCGGCCGTCCATGCCGACCACGTCCGTGGCCCGGACCACCGAACCCTTCGGGGGTGCGCCGTCCCCGCCGGCGGACTTCCGGTCGTGGTACTCGATCCGCCGCGCGTCGTCCGTCCCGTTCACCTCGACGGCCTCGCGGCTCCTGGTGCGACCGCCGGTCACGTAGGTTCCGGCCGCACCGACGGCCGCCATCTGCGCGTCGGACGCCGTCATGAAGTCGAGCTGGACGCCGATCCTGCCCACCTCGGCGCCGTCCTCGGTGAGCACGGCCGCGGCGTCGTTGTGCCGGCCGAGAGCCTTGCCCGACAGCTTCTGCCAGCCCTTCGGGTAGGACACGGTCAGACGGTCGGTGGTGAGCGTCCCCCACCCGTCGCCGCCCGCGCCGCCCTGCCCGGAGCCGGGGTCCGCGCATCCGGCGAGCAGCGTCCCGGCGAGGGCGGTGATCGCGGCCGCCAGGGCGGTCCGGCGCATCGCTGCGTTCATCATGGGGGCTCCCTCTGTCGCGGGCCTGTCGGGTGCAATCCGGGGTCTGTGGTGAAAGTAGCGCGCCCCTGGGGCGGGGCCGGGCGCCGCGGACCGGACGGGACTTCCACCACCGACCCTAGCCCCGGGACCCGGCTCCCGTCCGCGACGGACGTCAGGAGCCGGGCCCGGGTGCCGCTATGCGGCGCAGTAGCTGTACGGCAGGTACGAGCGCCGGTCGCCCTTCGGCGCGCCCAGGAACTCGGCGTCCTGCAGGGTCTGCGAACTGTTCTCCATGGTCACCTTGAAGCCGAGGCTCATGCCGAGGGTGAGGTCGAAGCCGTACTCGGCGGCATCCGTCTCGCCGGTGTAGCGCATCCTGCTGGACTGCCCCTCGTCGAAGAGCAGTTGGCCGAAGGGGTCGTCGGCGCCGGGGCGGCTCTCCGGCGCGTGGTCGCCGAACATGTACGCGAACGGCGCCGTGTTGTCGCCGCTGCCCTCCAGCCACGCCTCGGCGATCCGGCGGTCGGCGGCCCCGGCGTCCCCCGGCTCGAAGCTGATCGAGTTGGTGACGATCCGGATGTCCTTCGACGACTCGCTGCCGCCGGCCGAGACACCGCCGCCCCGCTTGCCGTCACCCTTCTTGCCGTTGTCGCCCTTGCCGTCGGCCTTCGCGCCGTCGGTCTGCTTGCCCTCGACCGTCTGCGTCATGTCGATCCGGACGATCTCCCCGGTCTCCTCGTCGCGCGTGACGGTCATGGTGCCGGTGCGGGTGGTCGAGCCGCCGCTGCTGCCGCTGATCGGCCCCGCCTCGTAGCCGCCCTTGAGCCCGTACGTCATGGACGCCGCGTACGTGTACGACTGGGTGCCGTCGATGTTGTTGTTGGTCACGGTCACCTCGGGGGAGAAGCGGAACGTGCCGCCGAGCTTCGCCGACAGCTTGCTCTCGTCGGAGGCCGACAGCTTCAGCCCGGCATCCGCCGCGACGTCGAGGGCCACCTTGCCGTAGCTGATGTGGCGGTCGCCGAGCTTCTTCTCGATCTCCTCGGCCTTGTCGGCCCACTTGTAGGCGGCGTACGGGTTGCCGCCGCCGTACGGGCTGCCCCCGTACTTCATCGAGGTCTCCCACGTCTTCATCTCCTCGATGTCGTCGCGGAACTCCTCGGCCTGCTCGGGGCTGTCGAACGCCCAGGTGTCGCCGTTGGTCACCTTGATGCCGCCGCCGAGTTCGACCTTCTCGGTGCCGAGCTTGCCGACGCTCAGCCCCGGCTTCCAGTCGCCCTTGGCGCCGACGGACGCGGCGTCGGTGAACGTCAGCAGCACCTTCTGGTCGTTCTCATCGACCGTGCCGTCCCCGTTGACGTCCGTGTTGGCCTGGAACGTCTGCTGCTGGAAGCCGTACTCGTTGCCCCAGGTGAACCAGGCGATCTTCGCCTCCGCACCGGCCTTGTCGGAGATCGTGGAGACGTTGCACAGCGGCGGCTCGTAGTCGGCGTCCGTCTTCGGCCCGTCGCCCGCCCGGGTATCCGTGCCGCAGTCGCTGCCGCCGGTCAGCCGGCAGATCTGGGTGCCGATCGCGTCGGCGACCTGCGTGCCCAGCGACGAACCGGTCACCGCGGTGACGATGGCCGCGACCACGACGATCGTGCCCAGGTACTCGGACGCGGTCGCACCGCGGTCGTTGCCCCTGAACACCGGCGGTGTGCCGCGTGTGCCGCCCCCCTGATGCATAGCGACGCTCCTGGGTCGTGATGCGCGACGCGCAAGGATGCCGATGGCTCTCGGCCGGACCCGGATCGTACGAACGGCGACTGCCCCGGGTCGTGGGCCCCGAGGCCCCAAACCGGGCCCACTGACGGCCAGTTGCCGGGGCCCAGGAAAAGTGGGCCTGCCCCGGACCCGGGAAACCCTCCCCGTCCGGCGGCATACGTGGTCCAATCGCCCTCACGCATGGAGGTGTTCTCTGAGCCGTCCCAGGTGGCTAAAGTGCTGAAAAGGACGTAGCAATGACGATCTCCGGCGCCTCCCGCGGCCGGAGTGAACGGGGAAGCAACGTGCCGACCGCGATAGCTGTCACCAGTCCCGATCTGGTGCCGGCACCACCCGATGGGCAGGTGCCCGGCTCGACGGTGCCTCCCCTGCCCCACGCGGCCGTGCTCCAGCCGCCCGAGTCGCAGTCGTTGGACGCGGCCCTCGCCGACATGAACCTGCTGCTCGAACAGCACGGCCACGTCGTCGTCCTGTACTCCTCCTCGTTGCCGCCGGCCCGGGTACAACGGCTGCACACGGTGCGCTCGGTGCTCGAGAGCGACCGGATCGCGCTGCTGCCGCTGGACCTGCCGCCGCTCGGAATCGCGGTGCTGGCCCAGCAGTTGAGGATGCTGTCGGTCTGCGACTTCAGTCCCGGCGTGCTCGCCGGGGCGGCCGGCCTCCTCGCGCACTATGTGCACGCCGGAGCCGTCCTCAACTCGGTGGCGAAACTCGACCGGGTCCCCGTCAGCCTGTCCTCCCACGCCAGGTCCTGGGTGCCCGGATCCCAGTTCGCCGTGCTGGCGCACCCCCACCCGCAACTGCTGAGGATCGGCGACGGCGGCGTTCCGAGCGGCCCCGGCTACGCCACCCACCTGCTGCTCGCGCAGGGCCAGCTCCCGTCGGAGTGGGTGACGACGACCCTCGCCCCGGCCTGGCGGGTGCACGCAGTCCGCCAGGCCACCCTGCCCGCCGACTCCTCGCGCTGGTGGGGGACCTCGAAGCTGACGGAGTTCACCGCCTTCATCCCCGACCTCTCCGTGCTCTACCAGTTGGTGGCGTCGGTCCGGCGGGAGAACTGTTCCTGGTGCTCCGCCGAACTCATCGGCGACCGCTGCACGTTCTGCTCCGCACCGGTGCTCCCCGCCGAGAACCGCAGCCGCTCCGCAGGCGTCACCGCACGGGAGCCGGCAGCGCACCCCGGAACCTGAGCGCGCAAGGCGCCCGCCCCGCACCCGGCCGCCGTGTCGCCCGACCCGCACCACCCGCTCGCCGTTCACCACCGGATCCGTACCCGAACGAGGTTGCCCGTCCCATGAACTCACGCCAGCGCCGCGGCATCATCCTGCTGCTCCTGTCCGTCCTCTGCGCCTTCGGCGTGTTCGCCGGGGTGCTTTCGGTGATCAGCGACGTGAACTCCAAGGTCGGGCCGGAGCGGGTCGCCTACCGGATCAAGAACGACATACGCCCCTACAGGGAGCTGAGCGCCGAGCAGTTCGAGAAGGTCTCGATGCCCAAGCGGTGGTTGCCGGCGACGGCCGTCACCGACCTGAGCGAGCTGAACGGCCGGATCGCCGTCACCACGCTGCACAAGGGCTCGCTGCTCCAGGAGGACATGCTGGTCCGGCGGCCCGCGCTGAAGACGGGCCAGCAGGAGATCGCGATCATGATCGATGCGGCGACCGGTGTCGCCGGCAAGATCACCCCGGGTGCGACCGTCAACATCTACGCCACGTTCGACGGGCAGAAGCAGGGCTCCTCCGCCGTCTCCAAGGTCATCGTGGCGAACGCCGCCGTCATCGACGTCGGCCGGCTCACCGCGCTGGAGCCCACGGAGGACTCCCGGCGGCAGGCGACCGAGGCGGTGCCGATCACCTTCGCCCTCGACACCCTCGACGCGCAGCGCGTCGCCTATGCCGAGTCGTTCGCCACCCACGTGCGCCTCGCCCTCGTCGCACCCGGCAGCGACACCACGATCCGCCCGGGGGACCGCACGTACACCCTCGACGGCGACAAGTGAGGCGGCCCGGATGACGATCAGGATCCTCCCCGCCGTCGGGGACGCCGACGCCGCCCGGTCCGTCACGACGCTGCTCAGCCAGCTGCCGGACGCCGAGCCCGCCGCGCCCGTCGGCGACTCGACGTCGCTGCTCGACACCCTCGCCCGGCTGGCCGGGGAGTCGCTGGACGAGCTGCCCGAAGTGGTGCTGGTGCACGAGCGGATCGGGCCGGTGCCCGCCCTCGAACTCGTCCGCGAGGTCGCGCTGCGCTTCCCAGCCGTCGGTGTGGTGCTGATCAGCGCCGACACCGGCCCGGCGCTGTACTCGGCCGCCATGGACTCCGGCGCCCGCGGTCTCATCGGTCTGCCCCTGTCGTACGAGGACCTGGCGGCCCGGGTGCACGCCGCCGCCCAGTGGTCGGCCGGGGTGCGCCGCCATCTGGGCAGCGGCGGCGACGTGTTCACCGGACCCGGCGGCACGGTCGTCACCGTCACCGGCGCCAAGGGCGGAGTGGGCGCCACCCTGACCGCCGTCCAACTCGCCCTCGCCGCACAGGCGTCGGGCCGCAGCGCCGCGCTGGTCGACATGGACCTCCAGTCCGGGGACGTCGCCTCGTTCCTCGACGTGCAGTACCGCCGCTCCATCGTCGATCTGGCCGGCATCCAGGACATCTCGCCGCGCGTCCTCCAGGACGCGGTGTTCACCCACCCGACCGGGCTCGGCCTGCTGCTGGCCCCCGGGGAGGGCGAACGCGGCGAGGAGGTCACCGACCGCACCGCCCGCCAGGTCGTCAGCGCGCTGCGCAGCCGCTACGAGGTCGTCGTCATCGACTGCGGCAGCCACATGAACGGGGCCAACGCCGCCGCCGTGGAGATGGCCGACACCGCCCTGCTGGTGCTCACCCCGGACGTCGTCGCGGTGCGGGCGGCCAAGCGCCTGGTGCGGATGTGGGACCGGCTGCAGATCCGCAAGGCCGAGGAGACCGTGGCACTGGTCAACCGGCACACCCGGAACACCGAGATCCAGCCATCCCTCGTCGAGCGCATCACCGGCACCCGGGTCGCCCGCACCGCCGTCCCCGCAGGCTTCAAGGACCTCCAGCCCGCCGTCGACTCCGGCCGGATGCAGGACCTCGACAGCCGGAGCACCGTCAAGCAGGCCCTGTGGGGGCTGGCGGGCGAACTCGGCCTGGTCGGATCCGCGGACGGCGCGCAGCAGGGCAAGGGGCGAGGCGACCGTCGCCCCATGGGCGGACGCCTTCGGCGCCCGGCACCGGAACCGCCGCGTCCGGGCGACTCCGGGCAGGCAACGGTCGAGTTCCTCGGCATGGTGCCGCTGCTCGTCCTCACCCTGGTCCTGCTCTGGCAGTTCGTGCTCGTCGGCTACACGTTCACGCTCGCCGGGAACGCGGCGGACGAGGCGGCCCGCAGCGCGGCGGCGGCCGAGCCGTACGAACGCGCGACGGTCTGCGACGAGGCCGGGACGGACAAGCTCCCCGACTCCTGGAAGGGCAGCGCCCGGGTCGCCTGCGCGTCACCGGGCGGCATGGTGAAGGCCACCGTCGGCCTCAAGGTCCCGGTGCTGTTCCCGGGAGCCGTCGACTTCCCGTTCACCGTCCGGGGCCACGCCGGCGCCGTCGAGGAAGAAGGGTGACGTCATGACCGGGGGAACGCGCACGGCACGGCACGGGAGCCCGCACAGCGGCCGGCGCCGGATCCGGGCAGGCGACCGCGACCGCGGCCAGGCCGCCGTCGAGTACCTGGGCTTCCTGCCCGTCCTGCTCGCCGTCGGCCTCGCGGTCGTCCAACTGGGCCTCGCCGCCTATGCCGTTCAGCAGGCCGGCACCGCTGCCCGGGCCGCCGCCCGCGCCGACGGCTACCACCGCAGCGGGCTGTCGCCGCGGACAGCGGGCGAGGCCGCGGTCAGCAGCTGGCTGAAAACCCGCCTCAGATCCACCGGGGGAGGCCCGCACGAGGTCACCTGGACCGCCGAGGTCACGATCCCGTCCATCGTCCCCGGCGTCGGCTTCGGCACGGCGACCAAGAGCGCGACCATGCCCAGCGACTGAAGCCCCGGCAGGCCGGGCGGAACGACCCCGGCCGGCCACCGCCACGTCAGTGAGGAGTACGGCACCGATGAGCCTGAGGGCACGCATCAGCGCCCCCGAGGAGAACGGCGGGGGACGGGAGGACGGCCACCTCGTCGCCGTCTACCGCGCCAAGCTGCTCGAGGAGATCGACCTCGCGGAGATGTCCTCGCTCGCAGCCGCCGAGCGCCGGGCCAGGCTCGAGCGCGTCCTCGGGCACATCATCAGCCGCGAGGGCCCGGTCCTCTCCACCGTCGAACGCTCCCAGCTCATCCGGCGCGTGGTCGACGAAGCCCTCGGCCTCGGCGTGCTCGAGCCGCTGCTGGAGGACGCGTCCATCACCGAGATCATGGTCAACGGGCCGGACCAGATCTTCGTCGAACGCGCCGGCCGGGTCGAGCTGCTGCCCATGCGGTTCGCCTCCACCGAGCAGCTGATGCAGACCATCGAACGCATCGTCTCCACGGTCAACCGCCGGGTGGACGAGTCGAATCCGATGGTCGACGCCCGCCTGCCGTCCGGCGAACGCGTCAACGTCATCATCCCGCCGCTGTCGCTGACCGGCCCCACCCTCACCATCCGCCGCTTCCCCCGCTCCTACACCCTCCGGGAGATGATCGGCCTCGGCACGCTCGACGAGCAGATGGTGATGCTGCTGTCCGGTCTCGTCCAGGCCAAGTTCAACGTGATCGTCTCCGGCGCCACCGGCTCCGGCAAGACCACCCTCCTCAACGCCCTGTCCGGGCTGATCCCCGAGGGCGAGCGCGTCATCACCGTCGAGGACGCCGCCGAACTCCAGCTCCAGCAGGCCCATGTCATCCGGCTGGAGACCCGCCCGCCCAACGTGGAGGGCAAGGGCCGCATCACCGTCCGCGACCTGGTGCGCAACTCGCTGCGCATGCGCCCCGACCGCATCATCGTCGGCGAGGTCCGCGGCGGCGAGACCCTCGACATGCTCCAGGCCATGTCGACCGGCCACGACGGCTCGCTGGCCACCGTCCACGCCAACAGCGCCGAGGACGCGCTGATGCGCCTCCAGACCCTCGCCTCCATGTCCGAGGTGAAGATCCCCTTCGAGGCGCTGCGCGACCAGATCAACAGCGCCGTCGACTGCATCGTCCAGCTGACCCGGCACCCCGACGGCTCCCGGAAGATCAGCGAGATCGCCATGCTCCGGTCACGGGGCCGCGAGGACCTGCGGCTGGCCACCGTCGCCCGCTTCGACGCCCGGCCGATCGACGGCGACGGCACCGTCCACGGCGACTTCCGGTACCTGCCGCTGCCCCGCAGCGTCGCCGACCGCCTCCGGATGGCCGGCCAGCCCGTGCCACAGGCCTACGGCGTCGCCGAGACCGACGATCAGCTCACCACCAGAGAGGCCAAGTAGGTAGCCCGGTATGGACAATCTCGCGCTCCTGACGATCGGCGTGACCCTCGTGTTCTGCGTGCTCGCCGTCGCCGGCGTCCACGCCTGGGCCACCGGCCGGGCCCAGCACGCCGCCCTCGTCGACCGGCTCTCGTCCACCGGACAGATACCGGTCGTCGGACGCCGCCGCCGCTTCCCCGGCATCGACCGCCGCATCCGCCGCACCGGATTCGGCCGGAAGATCGAGATCAAACTGGCCGCCACCGGTCTCGACCTCACCCCCGGCGAGTTCTTCGTCTACATGGTCGCCACCGTCGCCGGCCTGTGGATCACCGGACAGGCCGTCCTCGCCGCGTTCTTCGGCCCGATCTGCGGGCTCATCGGCATCTGGCTGGCGCTCGCCTTCCTCAACTGGCAGCGCCAGAAACGCATCGAGAAGTTCATCAACCAACTGCCGGAGCTCTCCCGCATCCTCGCCAATGCCACCGAGGCCGGCCTCGCCCTGCGCATGGCCCTCAGCATGGCCGCCGAGGAGCTCGACGCACCCGCCGGCGAGGAACTCGCCAAGGTCGCCGACCAGTTGTCCGTCGGCCACTCCGTCGACGACGCCCTCGGCGAACTCGCCGAACGGCTGCCCTCCCGCGAACTCGTCGTCCTCGTCACCACCCTCGTCCTCTCCAACCGGGCCGGCGGCACCGTCGTCGGTTCGCTGCGCAACCTCACCGAGACCCTCGAGGAGCGCAAGGAGACCCGGCGCGAGGTCCGCACCCAGCTCTCCCAGGTCAACATGACCGCCTACGCCGTCCCCGTCATGGGCCTCGGCTCGCTGCTGCTCATGGACAACGTCAAACCCGGGGCACTGGAGGCCATGACCGGCTCCGCACTGGGCCAGGGGGCCGTCATCGCCGCTTTCGTCCTCTACGCCCTCGGCTTCGCCGTCATCCGCCGCATGTCGAAGATCGACGTCTGATCCCGGGAAGGGGCCGCCACCCATGGGACTGCTGCTCGCGCTCGCCGCCGCACTCGCCACCGCCGGAATCTTCCACGGCATCCGGATGTACCGCTCCGAGGCCCGGCTCCCCGGGGACCTCGCCGTCGCCCTCGAGGTCGGCTCCACCCGGACCGGAGCCATGGACTCCGCCGTGGACCGCCTCGGCATGCGCTGGGCCCCGGCGGTACAGCGCGCCATGGGGCCCAAGCGGGTCAACCGGGTCCGCCGCCGCATCGACCTCGCCGGCAACCCCGGCGGCCTCACCATCGACCGCTACGCCGCCCGCCGCGCCGTCTACGGTTTCCTCGGCGGACTCGGCGGCCTCGTCATGCTCGCCAAGGGCAACGTGCTCGCGGCCCTGCTCCTCTTCGCCTTCGGCGCCGTCTGGACCGAGGTCGGCATCTGGTCCGCGATCCGCCTCCGCAAGAACGAGATCGACCGCACCCTCCCCGACTTCCTCGACGTCCTCGCCGTCGTCGTCAGCGCCGGACTCGGCTTCCGACAGGCCCTGGACCGCGTCGCCACCAAGTACGAGGGCCCCTGGGCCGACGAACTCCGCATCACCCTGCGCCAGATGGACATGGGCGTCAGCCGCCGCCAGGCCTTCGAGGGCCTGCGCAAACGCAACCGGTCCGAGCAGGTCGCCCAGTTCGTCACCGCACTCCAGCAGGGCGAGGAACTCGGCGCGCCCATCGTCGAGACGCTCATCCAGATCGCCAACGACATGCGCCGCACCGACGCCCAGAACGCCCGCCGGCGCGCGGCCAGGACGATCCCCAAGGCCACCATGGTCATCACCACGTTCATGGTCCCGGCCACCCTGATCCTGCTCGCCGCCGGCCTCTTCCTGGGCTCCGGAACCGACTTCGGCTCCATCACCGGACGGTGAGGGCGGTGGCCGCCAGAACCCTCCAGCTGCGCAGGCCCCGCGACTTCGCCATGGGCCCGGGTCACGCCGGCCTCGCGCGGGCCGACGGGCCCGTCCCGGACGCCGGCCCGGTGCAACCCCCGGACCCGGCCCTGCGGCTCCAGGTCAGCGCCCTCCAGGCGCTGTGCCGACAGGTGTTCGGCTTCCGGCTCGCCATGATCGCCCTCGCCGCCCCGGCCGCCCTGCTGCGCGCCGCCCCCGGCACGCCCGTCCGGCTGGTCGGGGCGGCCGTCGTCCTCACCTTCATGGGCAACTACGTGCTGTTCCGCGACTGGGAACGCTGCGGTCCGCTGCTGCTGCGCCACCCGTCGCTGCTCGCCGCCGACACCCTGTTCGCCTCGCTGCTGCTGTTCGCGGCCGGCCCGGACTCCACCCTCGCCTACGTCACCGTGTGCACCCCGCTCCTCGCGGGCCTGGTCTACGGCTGGCGCGGCTCGGCGTTCTTCGTCTGCTTCCAGTCGCTGATCCTCGTCGTCGCCCACTCGGCCCTGGCCGGCCCCGGTACCCCGTTCGACAGCGTCTTCCTCATGCCGGGCCTGTGCGTCGTCACCGGAGCCCTCGGCGTCACCCTCCGCAACCTCATGCTGCGCTTCGGCGCGGCCAGCCAGGCGCTGACGGAGACCCGCTCCAGGCTGGCGGTCGCCGAGGCCGTCGGGGGCGAACGGGCCCGCCTGGCACGGGAGATGCACGACTCGGTGGCCAAGACCCTGCACGGCCTCGCACTGGCGGCCGACGGGCTGGCCGCCTCGGCCGCGACCGCCCACCCCGGAACCGTCCGGCAGCAGGCGGAACTCGTCGGCCGCTCGGCGCGCCGGGCCGCCGCCGAATCCCGGGAACTGCTCTCCGACCTGCGCCGCCGGGGCGACCTCGACACCATCGGGGTGCCCGTCGCCGACGAACTCGCCGCCCGAACCGCCGACTTCGCCCGAAGCACCGGCATCGTCGCCGACTTCAGCACCGTGGGCCCGGCACCCGTCCCGCAGGTGCCCCATGCGGTCGCCCGCCACCTGCTGACCGTCGCCTCGGAGGCCCTGGAGAACGCCCACCGCCACGCCGGGGCGCAGCGGGTGCACGTCGAGACGGGCGTGGTGGACGGCTCGCTGCGCATCTCGGTGCGCGACGACGGCCGTGGGCTGCCGGAGGCCACCAGCCTGGACGAGCTGCGCCGATCGGGGCACTTCGGCCTGGTCGGCATGGTGGAGCGGGCGGTGGGGGTCGGCGCCCGGATCCGGATCGGCAAGGGCCGGGCGATCGGCACCGAGGTCCGGATCGACCTGCCCATCGCGGCCCTGCCCGCCATGCCACCGCCCGTTGCGGCGCCCGCCGCGCAGCAAACGCCCCGCACCGACCCATGAGAGGAGGCAGCACCATGCCGGACGAGCCGTCGCACGCCGGCGGGCCGCCCCAGTTCCCGCCCGTCCCGCCGCACCACGCGCCGCCACGCTCGCAGCGCCCGCCGTCACCGGACCGGTATCCGCCGGCCGGGGCGTACCCGCCGCCGGACGAGGCGTTCCCGCAGCCCCAGCCCCCGGTGAGCCGGCCTCTGCGGGTCGTCGTCGCCGACGACAACCCGGTGGTCCGGGCGGGGCTGACCGTTCTGCTCGACGGGCGCGACGACATCCGTGTCGTGGCCGAAGCGGCGGACGGGCGGGAGGCCCTGCAGGCGGCGCAGCAGCAGCGCCCGGACGTCGTCCTGCTCGACGTCCGCATGCCCGGCGTCGACGGCATCTCCGCCCTGCCGTACCTGGTGAGTGTGGCGCCCGTGCTGATGCTGACGTACAGCCGCGAGAACGAGATCGTGCACGAGGCGCTGCGACTGGGCGCGGGCGGGTATCTCGTCCACGGGGAGTTCGCGGCGGACCAACTCGTCGCAGCGGTCCGGGACATCAAGGAGGGGCGGCCGCACTTCACGCCGACTGCCGCCCAGGCCCTGCTGGCCCACCTGCGCGGACCGGGCGGGGAGGGGCAGCACACGCCTGCCCCGGCGCCGGGATGGCGCGAAATGCCTTCGCAGATGCAACCCGATGTGTCACAGTCGGGAGTGTCTCGGCCGGGCCGGGAGGTGGCGGCACACCACGGGCCGGGACATGTTCCGCAGCCGGAACCGTATCCGCCGCCCTCGCGTCAACCGCACGACAGGGCGTCCCACGGCCTGAGTTCGAGGGAGGTGGAAGTGATGGACCTGATCGCCTCCGGCATGAGCAACCAGCAGATCGCGGCCACCTGTTTCATCAGCGAGAAGACCGTCAAGAACCACATCAACCGCATCTTTGCGAAGTTGCACAGCAGCAGTCGCAGCGAAGCCATCGCCACCTGGCTGGGGACAGCGCGCGGCGGCGGGGGAACGGGGGCGGGCAGGCATGGGTGAGCGGATGCGGGCAGCGAATCGGACGGGCATGCGCGCGGGGGTGCATGTGCGGGCCGTGATCGGCAACGGGGTATGGCCAAGCATGCGTTGGGCCTGGAATTGGGCCCATGGGCCCTCTGCGCGGGATGCCGGGCAGGCATACGTTGCGGATGTCGCCAGCGGCACCGGCCGGGAGGAAGCCGGTTACGCCGGCGACACCACACCATTGCGCGTGTCGGCCGGCCACCGGTCGGCCGAATCCGGAGGGGCACACCATGAGCACCTGGATCAACACCACCGTCGCCGCCGTCCAGCGCCGCGCCGACAAGGGCCAGACCGCGGTCGAGTACCTGGGCATCATCGCGGTGGTCGTGGCGATCGTCCTGGCCATCACGGGCACGGACATCGGCCAGTCGATCTTCGACGCCATCAGCGACAAGATCACCGAGGTCACCGGCGGCTGATGCAGCCGCGCCGGTTCCGCGACGCAGGGCAGGCCTTCCCCATCTACATCACGGTGGTGGCGGGTCTGCTCTTCCTCGCGTTCGCCTACTTTGCAGTCGGCCAGGCGGCGGCCGCCCGGAACGGGGCGCAGACTGCGGCGGACGCCGCAGCACTGGCGGCGTCCCAGGACGCCCGGGACCCGTTCCGCCAAGGACTGCTGGACGGCATTCTCGACGGCGGTGACCTCGAGGACGTCCTCGGACGTCTTCCGTTCACCGAGGCGCGCGGCTGTGCGGAGGCCGCCCGGTTCGCGGCCAAGAACGACGCCGAGCTGACGGGCGGTTACGACGGCTGTCACCGGGTCTTCGGCTTCCGTCGCGGCTTCGAGGTCAAGGTCAGGACGCTCGAATCCGTCGGCGACTCGGTCGTCCCCGGGACGGAGAACCAACACGCCACCGCCACGGCGAAGGCGGTCATCGACTTCCGTTGCTCCTTCCAGAAGGCTGAGCCGGACGAGGAGGACGGAGGTGGCGGATCGGACGAGGGCGAGGACGAGGACAGGAAGCCGGTCGGCACCCTGCGGTGCGACGGTCGGGACTTCTCGCTCGACCCCGACGACCCGCACCTCTTCCCCACGGCCGCCGATCTGTTCTCCGTGCACCTCACCGACTGACCAGCGAACGACGAGCAAAGGACGCGCCACGCATGAGTACGCGGTACACCACGAAGGCCCGCAGGGGGATGGCTGCGGTGGCGATCGCCGCCGGTCTGGCCCTCGCCGTGGCCGGTTGCGGTTCGGACGACCCGAAGCCCGAAGCCTCGTCCTCCTCCGCGCCGTCGGGCAAGCAGGACGATGGCTCGCAGCAGGACCCGGAGGAGTCTCCGCAGGAAGTCCTGGCCGAACTCAAGGGTGGAGAAGGCTTCGTTCTGACGCTCAACTCCGCGAAGCGTGACTCAGGCGGGTTCGTCACTGTGAACGGCCAGATCAAGAACGCGGGCGACCGGGCGAAGAACATCTCTTCGGCACTCAGTGGAAACGAGACCGAGATTCTCCGGCACGGGCGATCCCTGGGTGGTGCGACCCTCGTCGACTCCGAGGGGAAGAAGCGCTATTACGTGCTTCGGGACACGGAGGGGCGTCCTCTGACCACGACGGGAATGCGCGCCATGAAGCCCGGCGAGAGCATCCCTATCTTTATGCAGTTCCCGGCGCCCCCCGAGGGCACTTCTGAGGTCTCCTTCCAGCTGCCGACCTTTGCTTCGGCCACCATCGAGATCTCCGAGTGAGTGCCGCCATGACGACAACTCACTTGAACCGCAACGGGGTTATCGCTGCACTTGCCGTCGCGGCCGTGCTGGCGACCGGGACGCTCAGCGCCACCACCGCCCAGGCGGACGACGGTCCGGGAGCCGCCGCGACGTCCGTACCGCCCGTCAAGGTAGACCCCGAGGACCCCGACCTCAGGATGGTCGACGGTGCTCGCCTGGCCCCGGCGAAAGTCCTCGACATCAAGCAGGTCGTCGAGTCCGACGGCGGTGACGAGCGCCGGGAGGACACCAACTCCGACATCAAGTTCGCCCTCCAGGCCGAAGTCCTCTTCGGCAAGGACAGTGCGAAGCTCGGCGGTGACGCCAACGTCCGCATCAACGAGGTCGCCGAGGAGATCGATAAGCAGGGCTCGCAGGAGGTCCGGGTCTTCGGGTTCACCGACAACCTGGGCTCGTCGGCCCACGGCGACACGCTCTCCAAGCAGCGCGCGAACGCCGTGCAGAAGGTGCTGGCCAAGAAGCTGGGCTCCGGGGTCACGTTCGAGATCCGCGGCTACGGAGAGCGTTTCCCGACGGCCGACAACTCCACGGAAGAGGGCAGGAAGAAGAACCGCCGCGTCGAGATCTCCTTCCCTCGGGGCGACGGCTGACGCGACACCGCGCATCACGCGCTGGACGGCGGTCCGCATCCCGGCGCCCGAGCCGGGATGCGGAAACCCGGTAAGGGGACGGTCCTTCTCCGCAAGGATCTGCCGGATCAACGAGAATCCGGTTGTGCAGGCAGGCCGCCCCCGGCCGGGCAACGGGGAAATCAACGGGGAATGCGAGGACGACATGCGTACATGGACTCGTGCTGCCTCGGCGGCGATGGGGCTCTCGCGCTGGCCGTGGCACTGACGGGCTGCAACGACTCGGGTTCGGTTCAGGGAAGCGACAACGCCGCAGCGAAGCCGTCGAGTGCCCAGTCCTCCGAGTCGTCCGGCTCCGGTTCCGAGGACTCGGACGGATCGGACGGCAAGGAGACCTTCCGGCTCGGGGAAGCAAGTCCGGAGCAGGTGAGCGACCAGAAGGAGTCGAAGGGCGCGAAGTTCACCGTCACGCCGACCAAGGTGCAGGCCGGCACCAAGGCCGACCTGGAGAAGTCGGGCCTGAAGCGGGATGCGGACGACGACCCGCAGGTTCCGGTCCATGTGTGGTCCACGCTCACGCACACGAGTGGCAAACCCATGAAGCTCGGCGATATGGACGACGATCTGGTCGTCAGGACGGACAAGGATCAACGCACCCGGGCCCTCATCGTCCTGCTGGGCTCGGCGAAGTGGCCGAACTGCCCGGCAACGGACCGGGACAAGGAAGTCGGCCCCGGCCAGTCGGAGAAGGTCTGCACCGCCTTCCTCATCCCGGAGGGGCAAAAGGCAACCGCGGTCGAGCTGTTCCAGGGCTTCACCAAGAAGCCACTGGAGTGGCCGGTCAACGGCTGACGCCGGCCTGCGGTACCCGATCACCACCCGCTGCCCCCGCCCGGAAAGGTGGGGGCAGCAGCCTGGGGAGTGTCTTCAAAATCCTGCCGCGCACCTGAGACTCCGGGCACTCGGAAACGGGCTGAGTCTGCTCAGAACCCGCTGGTCAGAGCCGTGCTCCAGGCGCGAGCGCGAGATCTTGCACCGATGCGGGGTCTCAAAATTCGCTGGCTGCGGCACTGGTTCACTCGAAGGCGTGAGATGCCCTGGTCCCACGACTGGGGCAGTGCGGAACTGGTGGAAGATGCGATCGACGTGCTGGCTGCGACCGGGCCGACACTCGGACGGCCGCTGGTCGATCGGATCAAGGGTGCCGAACAGCACCATATGAAGGAACTGCGGCCCGGGTCGTCCGGAAGCGGGGAAATCCGCATCCTTTTTGCCTTCGACCCGTTTCGTCGCGCGGTGCTTCTCGCTGCCGGTGACAAGGCCGGCGACTGGCGGGGCTGGTACAACACCAGTATCCCGCTGGCCGAAAAGCGCTATCAAAGCCATCTCGCCGAACTTGACTCCAGGGAGTATGAATGAGCAGCGTCAGCTGGGAGGAGGCCAAGCGCAAGGCGCGGGAGCGTCGCATGGCCGCGGGCCTGCCATTGCGTACGGCCGAAGAGAAGCAGGCGGCCATGGACCGGCTGGCCGCCGAGGTGCGGGCGTATCAGCTGGCCGAAGTGCGGCGCGACCAGGCGCTCACGCAACGTGATGTTGCTGCGGTGATGGGAGTTTCGGCGCCGCGCGTTTCCTCGATCGAGCACGGTGAGGTCGACCGTACCGAAGTTGCGACCCTCCGGTCCTACGTGGAAGCGCTCGGTGGCCGGCTTCGGGTCGTCGCCGATTTCGGCGACACCGAGTACACAGTCGCGTGAACGAAGAGGCGCTTGGGCGACTGCCATCTGTCGTGCCCTTGTCGACCGTCCAGCTCCGTCTCCGCGGCCGCAAGGCCTGACTCTCGAGCCGTGATCAGCCCACGGAGAATCCGCCGGCACGTCGAGGCTGATCTCGGCCGACCCGGTAAGTCTCCGGACCAACGACAGAGCTGCCCCCGCCACCCTCGCCGCGCGGATGCCGTCCCTACAGCAGGTGATCGGCCTTGCCGGCCTTGATGTCCCGGACGAGGTTGCGCAGCGCCTCGCGGGAGTCCGTGACGTAACGGTCCTCCTGCCCGGCGACGGCGATGTAGGCGTTGCCCTCGTCGTCGGTCCCTATCCGGAAGCAGCTCGCCCCTTCGCCGCAGAACGGCTCTTCCCACGTGATGTCCTTCATTCGTCCTCCTTCAGAGTCGTTGAGCGATGCTGTGGATGAAGTCCCGTGATGTACCCGGCGCGAGAGCGATTCGCTCCATCCAGTCAAGTTGAGCGCGGTATTTCCCCAACTGAGCTTCCTGGTAGAGGAATTCCGGGCCGTGTGTGCTGTCCACCTGAACCGTGTCGAGCTGTGGGACCGGGCCTTCGACGTAGTTGACGGTCTGGCCCGCTCCCGGAAACGCGCCCGCTTCGAAGGGGATGACGCGCAGGATCACGCGCCCACCCTCGGAGA
Organism: Streptomyces meridianus; assembly: GCF_023703325.1. Taxonomy (GTDB): domain Bacteria; phylum Actinomycetota; class Actinomycetes; order Streptomycetales; family Streptomycetaceae; genus Streptomyces; species Streptomyces meridianus. The sequence continues at coordinate 258,856 of NZ_JAMQGM010000002.1, read as the reverse complement.
CAGTGAGCAACTGCTCCAGCTGGGCACGGGCCACCTTCCGCCCGCCGAACTGCATGCGGAGAGCCGCTTCGTGCACGATCCCGACGTACTCAGGTGCGTGCTTCCCCTCGAGGATCTGCTGCCGTTCCAAGCGCTGTGCCAGGCGCAGTGAGACCTCGTTTTCGGGAAGCGCGGGAACCACCGCACGGAAGACGGCGGTTGCGTGATCACTCGTCTGAAGAAGGCCGGGGATGTGGACGGAGTGCGCGGTCCGCATACGTGCCGCGTGGCATTCGAGTTCGGCGATGTCCAGCAAACCGGGCGGAAGACTGCCTCGGTACCTCTCCCACCAGCCGCGAACGCCCGGATCGGCCATGCGCACCAGCGCTTCGACGTAATCATCGTCCTGGCAGGCGCAGTTGTAGGCGAGGGTGCGCAAACGGTCCGGGCTGATCGGCCGTGTCCCGGACTCGATATTGGAGATCTTGCCGCGATCGACCCCCAGCAGGCCTGCGGCTGCCTCGGCTGACATCCCTGCCGCCGTACGCATCCTGCGAACCTCTGCTCCCAGTCTCCGCTGGCGCTCCGTCGGTGATGTCCTCGCAGCCATGCCCGTCCTCTCTGAGGCTCGGAGGCAGTCTGCCGCTTTCAGGCTCGTCGTGCATGGACGGGCGAACCTCTTTGATTTCGAAGGGGCAAAATTGCCCCTCGCATGCCCTACAGTAAGTAACGCAGCGCTCACGCAAATGAGTTGAAGTGCATCACGCGCGCCTGCCCGGTGGCTCCTGCCCTGGGAGGGGTGGGCCCGCGTTCAGGGAGACAGGCCACTGCTCACAGCAGCCGCGAGCGCGATCACTCCGCCGTGCGAACAAGGGAGTTCGTCATGCCCCTGACCCTGTCGTCCTGCCGCGATGCCGTCGAGGACGCCGCACCGCCCGACCCCGAGTCCGTCGCCTACAGCCTCACCCTGCCCGCCGCTCTCTCCGGGCCGGCCATCGCCCGGTCCACGGTCCGGGCCGTCCTCCGGGCCCACGGCCTGGACGGCCTCACGGACCCGGCCGTCCAGGTCGTCGGCGAACTGACAGCCTGCGCCTGCCGGTTCGCGTCGACGGCCGAGGTGTACGTCTCACTCCGCTACCGGGACGACGCCCTGCGCGTGATCGTCCACGATGCGCACCCCCGTCACACCCATCCCCGCCTCGCCGCCGCCTGCGACGCCCGCCGCCGGTCGGCGCTGCGGCTCCTGGCCCGCGTCGTCCGGACCTGTGGCGGCGAGTGGGGCTTCGGCAAGGCGCGCGAGCCGGGCGGCGGTACCCGGATGTGGGCGGTCCTGCCCCGGCAAGGAGCCCGCGGTTACTGAGTCGCAGGTGATCGCCGCGGGGCGGAATTCCGGCCGGGAAGGGACGACCAGCAGCCGCCGCAGCAACCGCGCTCGCCGGGCCGTCCACGGCGCCTGCCCGGCCCCGACACCGTCACGCCGCTCCCGCGGTGCGACAAGCCCGTGGGCGCTCTGCGGCTGTGCCCTCGGGCGGAGTTGCGCCGGGGCGGTGCTCAGCCGGACAGCGATCCAGCGAAGATCTGCCAGGCCAGCAGGGACTTCGCGACCAGGCTCAGCATCAGGTACCCCTTCTCGCCGTAGGCGTAGTCGGCCCATCTGCCCACACCTCGGTACTGGAGCCACTGGTTCAGTCCGAAGCTGAAGAAGAGCACGGCCTGGGCTGCGACGATGCCGTACACGAATCCGGGCACGGTCCCGGAACCGGCGACGTTGAAGACGACCGAGGCCCAAGGGGTCAGCCCCACCAGCGTGCCGAACCAGAACGGAAGCATCGTGGTCCGCATGCGGCCCGGCGGATTCATCAGCTCCTCGACCCATCCGAAGAGGATCATGGCGATGTTCGCTCCGGCGATGACGAGGAGGGTGTTGAAGCCGGTGATGCCCGCGTAGAAGCTGATCAGGACGATCATCAAGGTGGCGCTCAGGGCGTACTCGGTCCAGCGGAACCGGTTGATGCCGCGCCTCAGGTCCCGCTCGTAGGTCCGGCGGAAGACCGTGGCGGTCAGGAGGTGGTCGAGCGCCGCCAGCAAGAGGAATACGGCGACGGCCCAGCCGATCGATACCCGGAAGAGCGGTTCCGGGGCAGGCGCCGCACTTCCCGGAGGCCCCTGCGGGAAGGAGGAGGTGACCGTGACGGAGAAGCCCTCGGAGAGCAGGACGATCACCACGGCCTGGAACAGGTGAAGCGCCGTGAGCCCCAGGTTCCAGACGCGGAGGGTGGCCAGGCGTTCCCGCGTCACACCCGGAGCCGCCGGCACGGTTTCATTTTCCGTCATGGGATGCTGAGCCGCCTTTCCCGAGGGCTTCGTGAGGTCCGGGCGAAGCGAGGACGATCCGTCCTGCTCTCCGCGCTCACGCCACGACCGTCAACCTCCTTGTGGGGCGATGCCGTTGACTGCCTCTGCGGTCCGTCGCCGTCGCCCGCCCGGGTGCCGTCCGGGGGCCGCTTCCTTCGGTCCTTCGCACGGCGTGGGTGCGCGCTCCGCCCGACATCGCGGCGCGAGCGGTGGCCGCGGGTTCGTCAGCGCACCGGTCGCGCCGAGACGACGAGGTTGTTCTGGTAGCCGCCTTGTTCACGGTCGTAAGGGGGCGCACACGTGATCAAGGTCAGTACCGGTGGCCCGTCCGCGCGGAACAGGTGCTCGGGCAGCCGGTCCCTGGGAACGAGCTGACGTGCGACGACCTGGTAGCGCAGCGGCTTCCCGCGCTTCCGTTCGACCGTCACCGGGTCGCCGGCCCGGACGTCGTACAGCGCCGCCAGTGCTCCCAGCCGATCGGTCTCGGAGTCGACGTGCCCGGCCAGGACGGCCGACCCCGTGCGGTCCCCGGGGGCCGGCCCCCGGCGGTACCAGCCGACCTGTGCGGGATCACCGGGGACGGCCACGTCGCCGTTGGCGCCGAGGCCCACGGACACCACTTCGGCCTCCAGACCGACGCGGGGGATCCGGACACGTGACGGCGCCGCCTCCCCGGGCTCGACCTTCCGGCCGGCGTCCTGTGACGGCGGGTCGCGGACCTCGGTGCCCGGCCGTGCCGCAGTGGGGACGGACCCGAAATCCGCAGGCGACGGGGAACCGGACGGTGTCAGGAGCAGAGTCGCCGCGACGGCCAGGCAGATCGCCGCGACGGCCGCCAGGATCCATGACGTGCTCCGGGCGCTCGGCACCCGCCGGATCCCGCCGCCCGGTCGGCGGCCCGTCCCGGCTGGTCCCGGCCCGTCCCGTCCCGTCCCGGTCCTCCGGGACGGGCCGGGACGCCTGGCTGCCGCTCCACGCGACGCCGACCGGCGCGACGAGCGCTGCGGCATCAGTCGCGCTGTGCGGACCGGCGGCGGACGACGAGCGCGCCCGCCAGGGCGGCGGTGCCCAGCGCGCCCCAGGCCGCCCACGTCACCGCGTTTCCGCGGTCGGCCATGGCGTCGCCCTCACCACCGCTGACACCCGGAGGAGTCTGCCCGGTGCCGAGGTTCTGCACCTTCAGCGCGAGGTTCTTGTCCTGGGCGCTGCCCCAGGCATACACCACCGTGCTGGTGCCCGCCTTCAGGTTGAGCTCGGCGGGGCCTATGACCACGTCGGCCGTGCCCGCCAGTACCACGTCGGCGTTGATGCTGCCGGCCGGAACCTCTGCGGTTGCCTCCTTGGGGTTCACCAGTCCCTTGAAGACGGGGGTGCCGTCGGCCCGCACGTCCACGGCAGGTGCCGCCGCCACGTGGCGCACGGTCAGCCGCGCTTTGCCCTGTGCGACCTTCGACGTGTCGTTGACGTATGCGTCGAGGGTCGGGGAGCCGTCCGCCGTCAGGTGGGCGACCAGGGTGGCGTTGGCGCCCGCCGGGATCTCCACCTGCTTCTCGATGGCCGGCTTGCCCTGCGGATCGGCGCCGGCCTTGAACACCTTGATGTCGTAGCTGCCGGACGCCAGCGGTTGCGGAGCGGTCAGGGTGCCGGGTTTGAAGTCGGGGAGCAGTTTCTTGCCGTTGGCGTACACGTCCACGGTGAGCCCCGGGACAGCGTGGAAGACCGAGACGTCGGCCTTCTCCGCTTCGGCCTGTGTGCTCTCGGCAACGGCGGGGGCTGCCGCGGAGAGAGCGAGGGCGAGTGTTCCGAGTCCTGCGGCCACGGCCGTGGCGCTGCGCGAGTACCTCATCGGACGTCCTCCCTGCCCGCTGTGTGCCGCGGACGCGGCACACCTCGGGTTCCCTTGCCTGGGATCGACGCGCGGGCACCGGAGATATCCGGCAGGCACTGCGACAGAAGGCGACACGAGACCTCTGTCAGCTGCCCACGCGTGTCGATTCGGCGTTCGAAGATGTTCGACCGCCCGGACTCCTCCATGGCACGACATCGGAGCACCGTCGGCAACTCGCGCGAATACCTCGAGGTGCTCGGCCCCCACCCGGGCCAGGACCGGGAGCGAACAACGGTGGGGGAGAGGCCGTCCAGGGCGTAGAAAAAAACTCACCGCGAGCCGGCGGGCATCGCTAGCATTCCGGACATGACCACGGGGGCAGACAACCAGACCGGCCGATTGACGAAACTCCGCAGAATCGGCGGCCTGACGGCCGCACTGGCGGTGACACCGTATCTGCTCATCAAAATCGTCTGGTCCTTCGGCCTCTTCGTTCCCACGGGAGACATGGGCGGCGCCGACTGGCGTGCGATCAACGCGGCGACCGCCTTCCTCGCCGCCGTCGGCATCTTCCTGGCCATGGCGTTCTCCAGACCCTGGGGCGAACGCCTGCCCGCCTGGCTGGTGGGCCTGCCCGTATGGGTGGGCACCGGTCTGCTCGTACCGATGCTGCTGGTGGCGCCGGTGCTCGGCCCGGCTGCCATGAACCGCGACCAGGACGCCGGATCCCCTGACTTCTGGGTCTACGAACAGGTTCTCGTGATGATCTCGCTGGTCGGGATCGGGGTCGGCCTGCCGGTCGCGCTGGCCGGTTACACCACGGCGCGCTGGCCCGAAGCCCTGGGAGGACCGCTCGCGTACGCCGAACCCGTGGGCAGTACACGCCACTTGCAGGTGCCACTGGCCAGGTTGATCGCCTTCGGTTGCGTCGTGCTCGCCTGCGTCAAGGTCTTCTGGGCCGCGGGCGGCACCCTCGGACTGGACGGGACCGAGCTGGACCACCGTGACCTGTGGTGGCGCATGCTGTCACTGAGCACGGCCCTCTGGGCCCTCGCCGGCGCCTGGGGCATCCTGGTTCTGGCCACCCGCCGCGGTGCCCGCAGGTTCCTCCCGCCGATGGCTGCCGCATGGGTCTCGTCCGGCATGCTGTTCTCCTACAGCTTCTACAGCCTGCTCACCCTCACCGACATGCAGCAGCCCTCTCCCGAACTCCCCGTCGCGGGAGCGCTCGCCCGGGGTGGCGGCGCGATCCTCGGCGTGATGACGGGCATGGTCCTGCTGCTGGTCCTGCACGACCGCAGGCGTGCACTGCGCGGCACCGACTGACGCACAGCCCCCGGCGCGGCGCCGGCGGACGGCCGGGGGAGTGGTCGTACGACGGAGAGCGGACCGGCCGCCTCGAGAGCCGCAGCGCGGTCGCCGCGAGGCACGTTGGGCCCGCCGTCCGCGAATCGAACGCCGATCGCCGGAGTCGGAGATTCCGGAGTTGAGAGAGCGTTGGATTCACGGGGCGTGGGCCTCGTTCCAAGGGCGCGCACTGACTGGAGGGTGTCCGCCCGGCCGCCCCACAGGACCGACAGTGTTCTTCGCCGCCTTTCGGGAGGTCACATGCACATCAGGGCATCGCGCACGGCCGGTCTGCTCGTCGGGCTGGTCCTGGCAGCCGTCGGCCTGGGAACCGTCACCGGTTGCGGCAGCGAGCAGGTGGCCGGCAGTCGGCAGGACGCCGTCGCCGACGCGAAGGCGCGGGCACAGCGTGCCCGAAAGGTCGCCGCGGCCTGGGACGGTTCGGCGGCGGCTGCCGCGTGGCGGGCGGGCTACCACCCCCTGGGTGACGTGATCCAGCTGCCGCGCGGGGGTCTCCGGAGCGAGGGCGAAAGGCGGGCCCTCCAGGGCCGCATGCTCGTCCTGCGGGGCGCGTTGCCCGGCACCGGGCCCGAGGACGGCCGGGTGACCTGGGCCGGAGGTGATTCGCTCACCCGGCCGCTCGTCGGGGCGAAGGAGTCCTACGAGTCCATGGCCGGCCCTCCCGCCCGCGGCAAGCCGCATCTCACGGTGACCGGGGCGAAGCCGGGTGAGATGACCGTGGCCACCAGCCGCGGGCCGGCGACCGTCCCGGCCTGGCTGTTCACCCTCGACGGCTATGACTCCCCCCTCAAGCGGGCCGCTGTCGTCCCGTCGAAACTCCCCGAGCCGCCGATCAGGCGGGCCCGCGGTGTCCCCGGCCTTCCGCTCCACGGGCTCTTCCGGACAACCCCGGACGGGCGGTCGGTGACCGTCGACGCGCTGCACGGTGCCTGCGACGACGGCGCGGTGGTGAGCGTGCTGGAAACCCGCGGCAGCGTGGTGCTGTGGTCCGCCGTCAGGAAGCGGGAGGACGTCGGCCTCTGCACTGACCAGGCGATATCGCAGCAGGTGACGGTGAAGCTGGACCGACCCGTGGGCGACCGCGTCCTGCTCGACTCGATCACCGGACGCCCGGTTCCCTACCGGCCGTTGCGCGGGCCCACGGCGAACTGGAGCTGAGCCGAACAACGGGGTGCGGCGGGCAGGCCGCAGGAGTCCGGACGGCGTCCCGCCCGCGGACGGTGTGCGGGGCAGGGCCTCCGCATCCCCGTCTCCCGCAGATCTACCGGCCGGCGCTCTCCCACAGCGCCAGCGCAAGGGCGACGCAGGATGTCACGGCTGCCAGCGACGGCAGTGGCCAGCGGGTGCGCTCCAGTGCCTCGAGACGCTTGTCGTGTTCCTCCAGCACCTTGTCCATCTGGTCGGCACGCTGGAGCAACAGGGCCAGGCTGCCGCGGGTCGTGGCGAAACCGACGTCGACCGAGCTGCGGAGCCTTTCCAGTTCCACCGCGACGCTCGCGCCGGTCTCCTCGTCCACCGTCATGCTCCCTCTCCTTCCGCAGTCACCACGGGGAGCTCCCGCCTGCAGCCAGGGCAGGACGTCCGACGCCCCTGGCACAGCTGCGGCTGTGGTGACCACGGGCATCCGATGCGCCGCAGGCGTGTGCCCGGGCCCTCCGATGGCGTCGATCAGGGCGATCGACGTCGGTGATGCCGTGCGTGGTGCTCTTCGTGTGCTGTCCTCGTGACTCTCCTTGTCCCGCCGCGCGGCGCGCTCGTGACGTGAGCACCGCCGAGGAGTCCGCCTTCGTCGTCCCGGCGATCCGATCGGTCCCGTTCCGGAGCGCGGCCAACTGCCGCCATCCGCAAGGTTGTTCATCATCCGCGTGGCAATCCACACTGGCATAATCCGAACAGGTGTTCAAATGATTTGGGTGGATGAGTCAAGCCCGCGGCGATGCCGGTCAGGAATCCGGTGCGAGAACGGTGGGCGCCACGCGGCGGCGCGGCAGACCGAGCTGGGCGGACAGCAGCCCGGCGGCGCCGATCAGGACCCACAGCGCCCAGGGGCCGAACGCGTACAGGGCGCCGCCGATGATCGGTCCGGTGCCCGTACCGATGGTGTAGGCGACGCCGTGCAACCCTTGGTAGCGGCCGACCATGTGCGGGGGAGCCAGACTCCCCACGTAGGCCTGGGAGATGGAGCTGTTCATCATCTCGCCGAACGTCCAGAGCAGCACCGTCGCCGCCAGCATCACCATGTCGGTGGCGAACCCGGTCAGTGCGAGACCGGCGCCGGTGATCAGGTTGCCGATGGCCAGGACGTACTCCGGCCGGTACCGGGAGACCGCGCCGGTGATGGGCAACTCGAGGGCCAGTACCAGCAGACCGTTGAGCCCGATGAGGAGACCGAAGTCGCGCTCGCTCAGACCCACGTGGCTGACGTGCAGGGGCAGGCCGACGGTGGACTGGATGTAGACGAACTCGGCGAACACGGTCATCAGCAGGAAGCGCACCAGGATGCGGTCGGCGAACACCTGCCGGTACCCCACCGCCCGGTCCGCCCGCGGATCCGCGTCGTCCCGGCCGGGCCGCGGCTTGGGCGCATCCCGCAACAGCGCCCCCACGACCACCCCGAACAGCAGGCACGCGACGGCGTTGCCCGTGAAGAGAAGCACGTAGGAGGTGCCGGCCAGTACACCGCCGATGACGCCGCCCAGCGCAGCGCCGATGTTCATCGCGAACCGGAACACCCCGAAGGCGGCCAGCCGGTGCTGGTCGGTCGCCGCCACGGAATCGACCAGCACCGCGGCCGCGGCCGGCCGGTAGATCTGCGACGTCACGCCGATGAGACCGACCACCGCGACGATGACCGGCAGCGCTTCGAGGAACGGCACGACCGCGGTCAGCCCGGAGGTGGTCACGGCGGACAGCACGATGGTCCATCGCCGGCCGATCCGGTCGGCGAGGTGACCGCCGACGGCGTTGCCGAACACCTTGCCCACCCCGGAGATGCCCAGCACCAGCCCCGCGGCTCCGGCGGAATGGCCGCGCTCGGTCAGGTAGAGCACGATGAACACGGGCAGGAAGTTGCCGACCTGGTTGACCAGGATGCCGAGACTGATGATCCACACCCGGACGGGCAGGCCGCGCAGTGCGTCGCGGAACCGCGGCTCGTCGTCGCTCGACCGGTCCGGCCCCTCGACGCCGGAACGCTCCGGCGGCGCGGTGCTCATGAGACGGGCTCGGTGCGCACGCGGATCGTCGAGGCCAACCGCCTGCTGTGGGCGATCGCTTCGGCGGCGTCGGCACCGCGGGCGATGACGTGGCCGGCCTTGTCCTCGTTCCAGGTCAGCGGTGGCACCACGTCACCCGGCCGCACCTCCAACCGGAGGTCGGCGCACGCCGGGTCCGCGCGCACCGCGTCGGCGCCGGTCACCTCCACGACCCGTCCGGGCTCGGGTGTCAGGAACCGGACGGCCGCTCCGCCCCGGGGCCCGGGCGACGACGTCAGCGGCTCCACCAGGCCGAACCGGGCGCCCAGCGCGTAGCGCTCCATGTCCACGCCGTAGACGAGCTCGGCCAGATCATTGATCCGGTCACCGCCGACGCGGTTGTGCGACTCGACGATCCGCGGGCCGCGCGACGTCAGCTTGACCTCGGTGTGCCCCGGACCGTTGCGCAGCCCCACCGCGTCGAGGAAGCCCGTCACCAACTGCTCGACCTCGCGCAGCGTCCCGGCCGGGCAGCCGCTGGGCTGCGCATGTCCGATCTCGACGAAACCGGGGCCGGCGCACTCCTTGTCGGTCACCGCGACGACCACATGCCGGCCGTCGAAGCTCAGGGTCTCCACGCTGATCTCCGGGCCGTCCAGGAACTCCTCCATGAGGAACTCCGCGAAGGAATCGGCGAAAGCCAGGTCCCCGACGGCCCACTGCCCGTCGTCGAGGGACCGGAACCGATCGGCGACGGTGTCCACGTCGGCCCGGTCACGGACGCGGAACACCCCCAGGCTGCCCGATTCGCGGACCGGCTTGACGACGATCGGGAGCCCGTTCGCATCGGCGAACTCCCGGACGTCCTGCGCGGAACGGCCGACCGCGGAGGCCACCGGGCTGATGCCCTTCGCGGTCAGATGCCTGCGCATCCGCCACTTGTCCAGCAGCAGTTCCACGGTGGCGACGGACTCGCCGCCGAGGCCGAGCGCCTCGTTGATCCGCGCCGCCGGCAGCAAGCCGAGCTCGAACAGCGACACGGCTGCCTGGAACGGGTACGCCTCGTGCAGCGCCCGGGCCAGTGGCAGGAGCCGGTCGACGTCGCCGTAGTCGAGCGGCAGCGCCTGATCGACGTGAGGCGCGTGGCCGCGGTCGTACGCGTCCGGGTACTGGACGTGAACCACGTCCAGCCCGAGCTCCCGGGCCTTGCGCACATGGGTGAGGCTGCCGCCGACGACCAGGACGCGAGGCCGTCCGGTGGCGACCGTCGAGGCCCGTCGGCCGGTGGATGCGACATCGTCGGACACGGTGATTCCCTCTCTCATGTTTCCTCCCGGCGGCGCACCGACCACGACCGGGCGTCCAAGGGGCGTCCGACAGTCGCACCAGGCCTTCGGCGCGGCTGCCGTCCGATCGGATGCGTCAGGCTAAGGCCGGTTCCGGACAATCCACTTCCGGTACAGAAGGCGACGCCTAATCTGCTCGTGTGCCGACCGATCTCAGCCCCACCGCACGGGCCCTGCGCACCATGGACATCCTCCGGACCCGACCCGGCGCGACCGCGGACGAGCTCGCCGCGTCGCTGGGTGTCACGGAGCGGGCCGCGCGCCGGTACATCGGGATCCTCCGGGAGGCGGGCATCCCGGTCGAGTCGACCCGGGGCCCGTACGGCGGGTACCGGCTGGGACGCGGAACGCGGCTGCCGCCGGTGGTCTTCACCGAACCCGAGGCACTGAGCCTGGTCATGGCAGCGCTCGACGACGCCGGCGAACTCGTGGGCAACGCGCTGAGCAAGGTCATCCGAGCGCTGCCGGAGAACGTCGGCCGGCAGGCGGCACGGCTGCGCGACCACGCCTCGGCTGCGCCCGACCCGTACTCGGTCAGGCCCGATCCGGACACCATCAGCGCCCTGGTCGCGGCGTCCGCGGACCGGCGGAGCGTGCGGGTGGCGTACCGGAGCGAGTCGGGGAGGGAGTCGGAGGGCGAGGTGGACCCCTGGGCGGTGGTCCTCCGCCACGGGCGCTGGTACCTCCTGTGCCACTCGCATCGCGCGGATGCGATCCGCACCTACCGGGTCGACCGGATCGGCACGGTCCACCGGACGACCCGCGCGTTCGACCCGCCCGACGACCTCGACCCGGTGGCGGTGCTGGAGGAGAACCTGGGCACGGGCTGGGAGTACCTCACCCGTGTGGTGTTCGACGCCCCTCTGCCCGAGGTGGCGCGGTGGATCACTCCCCCCATGGGACGACTGGAGGCGTCGGACGACGGGTGCGTGCTGGTCGGCAGCACGAGCAGTCCGGAGATGTACGCGCAGAAGTGGCTGGCGAGGATGCCGTTCGGGTTCCGGGTCGAGAGCGGCCCGGAACTCCGGGCGGCGGTGGCGGCCGTGGCGGCCCGCTTCACGGCGGCGGTGGAGCCCGCTCGGTGACCTCGTACGACGGCGGCGGCCATCGCCAAGTCCCGTTCCGGTGCTCCGCGAAAGGCCACCGGCAACGCAGCGCCCCCCAGGCCCGCGATGAACGCATGGCGCGTCCGGCCTGACTCGCCGGCGAACACGGCGATCGGCGTGTGGCCTTGGCCGACCCGCTCCTCGGGCCGGAAGATCCTGGCATGACCAGTAAGTTCACCGAGCTCGCGATCGACTGCGCCGATCCCCGCGGCCTTGCCCGGTTCTGGTGCTCGGTCCTCGACTACGAGGTGCGGGACGAGGACGAGGGCGACGGCATCGTCACCATCGGTTCCCCGCTGGTGCCCGAGGGCAGGGACCGCCTCGGCCCGGTGCCCCCGACGCTGACGTTCGCGCGCGTGCCCGAGGGCAAGACCGTCAAGAACCGGCTCCACATCGACGTGAACCCCACCGACCGGGAGCAGGAGGACGAGGTGCGTCGTCTGCTCGACCTGGGTGCCCGGCACGCCGACGTCGGCCAGGGCGACGACGAGAGCTGGGTCGTCCTCACCGACCCGGAGGGCAACGAGTTCTGCGTCCTCGCCGGCCGCTGCCTCTGACGGGGGGTCGCACACGGCACCGGAACCTGCTTCCGGTCGCCCGTCCCGCGCTCAGGCGAACGCGGTGCGGTCGTCCGGCTGCTCAGGCGGGGCGGGTCCGGACGACGGCGGGCCCCGGGCCGATGACTGTACGTCAACAGAGCTGTACCGGTGGCCTGTCGGGCCGTCATGGCCGCCGGTGGCGAATGAGCCGGGGCACGCCGACTCCACCGTTCCCGGAAGAGCCCCACGCCGGTGGTCGTATTCCCGGGGCATAACCGCCCGAAGATCTTGGGTCCGGAAGTGGGCCCCCGGGCCCATGTCGCCCGCACCCCCTCCCACCTAGCGTTTTTCCCGAGCGGAACGGACGACCGCTCGCGGCGCCGCACAGCAGCACGTGGCGCGAACGGCCACGACGGACGGACACACCATGGGATTCGGCAGCAGGGGAGCGTCCCGGTACGACCTCCCGGGCACCCGTTCCCGTCAGGACGAGAGCCGCAGCGCGTCCGTGTTCGCGCTGATGAAGTCGTGGGCGGCGGCGATCGTCGTCCTCGTCCTCGGGGGCTACCTCCAGGGGACGGTGCTGTTCGAGAACCTGGCCGGCCCGGAGCGGCTGGAGAGCTTCGGCTGGCGGCTGCTCCTGCTGCACCTCCCGGCCACCCTGTGGGCGGGGCTGGCGACGCTGGCCGCAGCCCGGCTGCACCGCGAACCGTTCCGGACGTCGTCGGCGCAGCACCTGCTGGCGGCGCTGGCCGTCCCGCTGGCCTCGCAGGTCGCGAACCTCGCGTACCTGTGGGGGAGCGTGGTCGCCGAGGGCATCTGGATGTCCAGCCTCGCGGTCCTCGTCGGCTGTGTTGCGGGCATGGCCGCCGACATGGCCCTCGACGCCCGCGACACCTGAGCCGCCCTGCCTGCCCCGGGGCGGACCACCCGGCCCAGGCAGGGCAACCATGAACGACCGGGGGTGGTTACGACCGAACAGGGGACGGCCGTAACCGCCCTCGGTGTCATCCGGCGGCACCTGCGGCTGACAACCCCCGCCGGGGACGGAGGAGTAGGCTCCCCGAAGGGAGGCGAACCATGATGAACGGCCCCGTTCTCGTCACCGGAGGCACCGGAACCCTCGGCCGCGCCGTCGTCCGGCAACTGCTCGCCGGCGGCCACGGCACCCGCATCCTCAGCCGCCGCCCGCGGCCCGCCGACGACGGCAGCCCCGGTGACGCGGAGTGGGTCACCGGCGACCTGAACACCGGCGAGGGCATCGACGCGGCCGTCACGGGCACCAGCGCGATCGTCCACTGCGCGAGCACCGGCAACCGCAAGGACGTGCAGATCACCCGCAACCTCAGCGACGCGGTCCTGCGCTCCGCCGGCCGCCCCCATCTCGTCCACATCTCGATCGTCGGCATCGACCGGGTGCCCTTCTTCTACTACCGGGCCAAGCTCGACACCGAACGACTCGTCGCGACTTCCGGCCTGCCCTGGTCCGTGCTGCGCACCACCCAGTTCCACGACCTCGTCGCCCTGCTCACCGACGCACAGCGCCGGCTGCCCGTCGCGCTCACGCTCGGCGGGGTGCGGTTCCAGCCGATCGACGTGGACGAGGTCGCCGCGCGGCTCGTCGCCCTCGCCACCGGGCCCGCCGTCGGCCGGGCCGACGACATGGGCGGCCCGCAGATCCGCGACGCCGCCCACTTCACCCGGGCGACTCTCCGGGCCTCCGGTCGTAGCCGCCGCGTAGTGCCGGTCCGGCCGCCCGGCAGGTTCTTCCGGGCCCTGCGCCTGGGCGGCAACCTGGTCCCGGACCGGGCCGTCGGCCGCACCACCTTCGAGGAATACCTCGCCCGGCGGGACGCCCCGGACACGTCGCGGTAGTGCTCTGCGGGCCGCTTCGTGACCTGGCGTCCGGGCCCGGAACCGGACATCGTGGGGAACTTGACATCCTCCCTTCCCTGAAGGGAGGGGATTCCTGGCTCAGGCTGCCTGTGGGAGCAGCGCTCCCGCAGGTCTTACGCCCTCGGCACCAGCCGGGTTGAGACCAGCCCGGACCAGCATCACGCGGGCGGAGTTCTTGTCCCGAGGGGATACGACTCCGCACGCGGTGCAGGTGTAGGTACGCTCCGAAAGAGGAAGTGCGTGCTTGGTTCTCGCACCGCACGCCGCGCAGTCCATGGTGGTGTGTGCGGGGTGCACGAGACGGATATCCCGTGCGTGCTTGCGGCCCATCTCGATCAGGGCCGTCTTGGTGGCACCGATCGCCGCGTCGGCCGCTTTGCGGGCCATGGTGGTCTTCGCGAGGAAGCGCGGCCGGAAGTCCTCCACTGCGATGGCGTCATGGTCACGGATCACGCGCTTGGCCCACTTGCGGGTGGTGTCCTGCCGTTGGCGGGCGACCTTCTTGTGCAGCTTCGCCGTCTGCCGCTTCGCTTCCCGGTAGCCCTTCGACCCGGGCCTGCCCTTGGGCGGCTTACGCCGGGCCATCATCCGCTGATAGCGGGCGAGTTTCTGCGCGGCGGTTCTGCCGTGCTGGGCGTGGGGGAAGTCGTACGCGTCACTCGTGGTGGTCGCGGTCTCCTTGACGCCCCAGTCCACGCCGAGGATGCGGCCCGTCGCGGGAAGCGGCTGGGTCTCGGTGGCGACGACGAAAGAGGCGTACCAGTGGCCGATGGAGTCCTGGTACACGCGTACCGAGGATGGTGCGGCCGGGAGTTCCCGCGAGCACACCACCGTCAACGCGATGCCGCCCGCGAGGTGCAGTCGGCCGTCCTTCAGCCGGAAGCCGCGAGTGGTGTGGTTGAGCGTGGGCAGCGCCTCGCGCTTCTTCTTCGGCCGGGGCATCCCGGACCGGCGCCGTATCGGAAGCCTGTCCTTGATGTCCTTCAGCGCCTTGGAGCGGGACTTGCCGTAGTCCCGGATGGTCTGCTGCTGCGGCACCGACGCGCCCTCACGCAGCCACGACATGGAATGACGGGCCTCGGTCAGCATCTTGTCGAGCTGTGCTGGGCCGCACGTCGCCTTCTCGGTGGCGCCCTTGTTCAGGCCGTGGTCCTTGCGGGACATGGCCACGCATTCGTTCCACACCCACCGGCACCGCGCCCACTCGGCGAGGAGGGCGGTGCGGGCGATCGACGACACGGGGAGCCGGTAGGTGTACCGGGCATGTCCGGTATCCCCATTCACCGCCGGTCGTGTCGACATGGTGTCATTCTACCACTGGTCGACCACTTGAAACCCACTACTCTGGGGTCATGGATGAAGAGAAGCGCATCACGCTCCGTCTGCCCGCCGACCTGCACGAGTGGCTGGCCGCTCAGGCCAGGTCCGCCCGCAGGTCCCTCAATTCCGAGATCGTCTACCGGCTGGAGGTCGAGCGCGACGCCGCCGCGGCCGACGCCGAATCCCCCTGACGGCAATTCGGCTTTCCCTGCCCTGCTTCGCAGGAGTCCGATCCCTCCCCGGCCTGAAGGCCGGGGCACCCTCGGAGATTCCAGGTGAAGCCCAGATGCTCCTGCAGCGCCGCCGCCTGCTCGGGCGTGGCGAGGACCAGGACGGTGTCGTAGCCGGCGTACTGCTTGCGCTCGAAGTCGACTTCGCACCACGAGCGTGGGTCGTCCGCATCCGCGGTCCCGTCGATGGCCTCGCACGCGGCCTGGTGGTCGAAGTAGTCGTCGGCGAAGTGCTCGGCGCTGATGGAGACGGGCTTGCCGTTCCGCCGGAACTCCAGGGTGTCGAAACGTCCGTTCTCGAGCTCGCCGTCGCCCTCGACGAGCCGCACGTCGGTGATGGTGACGCGGTCGCCGGCCACCGCGAGGGCGTCCGTCAGCAGGGCCGCGTAGTCCTCGTGAATCGAATCGATGTCGTCGGCGTGGACCGAGACCGCCACCCCGAACTCCTCCAGGGCACAGGCCGCCTCGTACTGGTCCACCTCCTCGTCCGCGTAGTTCTCCGCCTCTTTCAGGACGCTGCGCACCTTCTCCTCGGAGACCATGCCGATCTCCTGGAGGACCCTGCCCACGCGCCGGTAGGTCATCGCTTGTGTGTTCGACATGAGGGGGATCCTGTCAGGCGAGATGGCTGCCCACTGCCGGTTCGCACAATGATCGCGACATGCAACCCACCTGTCTGCCGGACAAGTTGACGGTGGCGCATGATGACCGGCCCCGCCCCGGGGCCGCTCAGCCCTCTCCGGCCGCCTCCACCCGCACCCGGCGCCGTCGGACGCCGTGGGGGAACGTGAAGCCCAGATGCTCCTGCAGCGCCGCCGCCTGCTCGGGCGTGGCGAGGACCAGGACGGTGTCGCCGCCGGCGTACTGCTTGCGCTCGAAGCCGACTTCGCACCATGAGCGGGGGTCGTCCTCGTCTGCCGTCGCGAGGACGGCCTGGCACGCGGTCTCGAGACTGAAGTGGTCGTCGGCGAAGTGCTCGGCGCTGATGGAGACGGGCTTGCCGTTCCGCCGGAACTCCAGGGTGTCGAAACGTCCGTTCGCGAGTTCCCCCTCGCCCTCGACGAGTCGCACGTCGGTGATGGTGACGCGGTCGCCGGCCACCGCGGTGGCGTCCGTCAGCAGGTCCGCGTAGGCGTAGTGAATCGAGTCGATGCCGTCGGCGTGGACCGAGACCGCTGCCCCGAACTCCTCCAGGGCGTCGGCCGCCTCGTGGTGCTCCATCTCCTCGTCAGCGAACTCCTCTGCCTCCTTCAGGACGCTGCGCACCTTCTCCTCGGAGACCATGCCGATCTCCTGGAGGACCATGCCCACGCGCCGGTAGGTCATCGCTTGTGTGTTCGACATGAGGGGAATCCTGCCAGGCGGGGTGGCTGCCCGCTGCCGGTTCGCGCAAGAGAGCGGGATGTGCAACTCCCCTGTATCGCAGTGCTGTTGACGGTGGCGCATGATGCCCGGCCCCGCCCCGGGGCCGCTCAGCCCTCTCCGGCCGGCTCCACCTGCACCCGCACCCCGGGCCGGATCCCCCAGCCGTCCATCGCGCCCGCCGCCGACTCCAGGACGTGGCGGGAACGGACCCGCGGCAGACCGAGACGTCCCGGCCGCATGGTGCGCACCGCGATGACCTCGAAGTGCCGGTCCAGATAGGCGACATCGATCGGGAACCGCATCCGGAAGGTGTGCACACTGCCCGCGGGCGTCAGCATCAGGACGCCCTCGACACCGTCCCGTCCGAGGAGCCCGCGGGTGCGTGCCCGGTACGACGCGGCGACCTCCACCGGCACCCGCTCCGCGGCACCCGCCCCCTCGACGTGCAACCGCGCCCTGCCGTCCCGCCACCGGCCCATGCCTGCCCCCTCGATCGGCTCTGCCGGTGTTGTACCAGAGGGACGGCCGCCCTCCCATGGCCATGGCCCGGACCGCTCCGGCGTGCGGCCCCCGGAAGCCCCGGCCCCGCGGCGGGGCCCGGCCCGACGTCACGGACCCGCCGACGACTCGGATCCGCCGGTGGCGCGCATCCGTGGCCGGCGGGGCGGCGGACAGGCGGAGGCCGGGCTGCAGGAACGCGGCCGCGCCGCCACTGGGTCCACAGGCCCATGCAGGGCCGCCCGGGCGCCCGTAGAGTCGCCCCGTGCAGATGATGCTGAGCCTGTTCGCCGCCGGATACGGCGTTGTCGCAGGGCTGTTGGTATCCCGCCCCGCGTACCGGCTCGCCGTCCCCGCCGACGAACCGTGGCGCACGGCCTGTCCCGCCGGACATCCGCTGACCGGCCCCGCTCGCGGTTGGCTCGGCCCCGCACGGTGCGCCCCGTGCGGGGGCCGGGCGCCCGCCACGTCCGCAGCGTCCGGCGAGTCCGGTCCCGCTGCATCCGCCGCAGCGGCGTCCGGTGAGGCCGCGGTCTCCGTGCCCGTCACCGACCCTGCCGCAGACCGCGCCGGGCAGACGACGGACGGTCCCGCCACGGCATCGGAGCCCCGCGCTCCGGCATCGACCGCGCCCGAAGACCTCCCGGGAGCCGAGGACCCCGACCAGCGCTCCGGCCCCGAAGGCCCCACCGGTCCGGCGACCGCCCATGCCGGCGCCCATCGCCCACGGGGCCGGTACGGGCCGCGCACCGTCGCCGTATCGCTGGTCACCGGCGCCGGCTGCGCCGTGATCGCCGCTGCCGTCGGCCCGCGGCCGGAACTCGCCGTGTGGCTGCTCCTGACCCCCGTCGCCGTCCTCCTGGCCCTCGTCGACCGGGCGGTGCACCGGCTGCCGGACGTACTGACCCTGCCGCTCGCCGGGGCCGCCGCCGTCCTGCTGGGGCTCGCCGACCTGTTGCCGGGGAACGCCGGCTCCTGGCCCGGCGCCCTCCTCGGCGGGGCGGCCCTCGGCGCCGTCTATGTCCTGCTCTTCGTGATCAACCCGAACGGCATGGGTTTCGGCGACGTCAAGCTGGCGCTCGCCGTGGGCCTGGCCCTCGGCTGGTACGGATGGCCGGTGCTGATCGCCGGGGCTTTCGCCGGATTCGTGGCAGGTGCCGGGTACGGCCTGGGCCTGATGCTGCTGCGACGCGCCGGGCGGAAGACGGCGATGCCGTTCGGTCCCTTCATGATTTTCGGCGCATTCCTCGGCGTGCTCCTGGGTGGCCCAGGACCGCTCTGAGCAGCGGAAATCCCATCGGCGGAGGGGTTTTGTCTGACGGTGTTCCGTCAAACGCGTCAGCATCATGCACAACGTCACCCCCGTCGACGCGTGAAGCACGGCCTGAGACCGGTTATGGTGGAAACCCCCCCTCGGGCCGGTCCGTATCCCCCCCACGGACCGGCCCGTTTTCCTTCCCCGGGGACTACGCCGCTCCGCGGCCCCCGGACGGAAGGATCACCGGCGGGCCCAGATGTTCACGCCATCGGTGCTGACCGCGAACGAGTCGATCTCCGCGAGTTCCTCGTCGGTGAGCGCCGGGGCGCCCAGCGCCGCCACGTTCGCCTCCAGCTGCCCGACGCTCGACGCGCCGATCAGCGCCGACGTCATCCGCTCGTCCCGCAGCACCCAGCACAGCGCCAGCTGCGCCAGCGACTGCCCGCGCCGTGCGGCGATATCGTTCAGCCCGCGCAGCCGCCGCACGACGTCCTCGGTCAGCAGCCCCGGGTCGAGGGACTTGCCCTGGGTGGCCCGCGAGCCCTCCGGGATCCCGTCGAGGTACTTGTCCGTCAGCATTCCCTGCGCCAGCGGCGCGAAGGAGATGCACCCCATGCCCGCCACCTCCAGGGTGTCCAGCAGCCGGTCGTCCTCCGTCCACCGGTTGATCATGGAGTAGGACGGCTGGTGGATCAGCGGCCGGACGCCCATCTCCCCCAGGATGCGCGCGGCTTCGGAGGTCTGCTGGGCGTTGTAGGAGGAGACGCCCACGTACAGGGCCTTGCCCTGCTGCACGGCGGACGCCAGCGCGCCCATGGTCTCCTCGAGCGGGGTGTCCGGGTCGAACCGGTGCGAGTAGAAGATGTCGACGTAGTCGACGCCCATCCGCTTCAGCGAGGCGTCGAGCGACGACAACAGGTACTTGCGCGAGCCCCACTCGCCGTACGGGCCGGGGTGCATGTCGTAGCCGGCCTTCGTGGACAGGACCATTTCGTCCCGGTAGGGGCGGAAGTCCTGCGCGAAGATCCTGCCGAAGTTGAGCTCGGCGGAACCGGGCGGCGGACCGTAGTTGTTGGCCAGGTCGAAGTGCGTCACGCCGAGGTCGAACGCACGGCGCAGGATGGCCCGTTGGGACTCGAGTGTGCGGTCGTCGCCGAAGTTGTGCCAGAGGCCGAGCGAGACGGCGGGGAGCTTGAGGCCGCTGCGGCCGCTGCGGCGGTACTCCATGGAGTCGTAGCGGCCGCCGGCTGCGCGATAAGGGGAGGTGTTCGTCACGCCCACCTCCCTATCACGGGTCCCGAGGCGTCCGGTTGGTCGCCCGACCAGCGCGCGCAGTAGGGTGAATGCTTCGGGGACGCCGTGGCACGGAGGGTTGGAAGGACTCGATGCAGCAATCTTTCGGGGTGCGCCGCCCTTACCCCCGGGCGCTCCGTGACCTGGTCGTACGTCTCTACGCGCGCCGTGTCGAAGGCCGGCTCGACCACACCCAGGTGCCCAAGCACATCGGCGTCATCCTCGACGGGAACCGGCGCTGGGCGCGGGCCTCCGGCGGCACCACCGAGCAGGGGCACCAGGCGGGTGCCGAGAAGATCCGGGAGATGCTCGGCTGGTGCGAGGAGACCGACGTCGAGGTGGTCACCCTGTGGCTGCTGTCGACCGACAACCTCGACCGTCCCGAAGCGGAGCTGGTCCCCCTCCTCGGCATCATCGAGGACGCGGTGCGCGACCTCGCCTCGGACGGACGCTGGCGGGTGCACCACGTGGGCAACGCCGACCTGCTGCCCGCCCGCACCCAGACCGTCCTCAAGGAGGCCGAGGAGACCACGGCCGGGGCCGGCGGTCTGCTCGTCAACGTCGCGGTCGGCTACGGCGGGCGCCAGGAGATCGCCGACGCCGTGCGGTCCCTGCTCTCCCAGCACGCCGAGCGCGGCACCTCGATCCAGGAGATCGCCGAGTCCCTGGACGTCGAGCACATTGCCGAGCACCTGTACACCCGGGGCCAGCCCGACCCGGACCTGGTGATCCGAACGAGTGGTGAGCAGCGGCTGTCCGGGTTCATGCTCTGGCAGAGCGCGCACTCCGAGTACTACTTCTGCGAGGTCTTCTGGCCCGCCTTCCGGAAGGTCGACTTCCTCCGGGCGCTACGCGACTACGCCGCCCGCCACCGGCGCTACGGGGCCTGAGGCCACCGCCGTCGCCGCGGTCCCGGCGGGGTGCCGGGCCGTCCGGTCCGGCACCCCGCACGGGTGAATCCTCCGTGGGCGCCGGGCCAACTCCGTGCCGACGCGGTGCGAAATCCGCGGAGTACCGGTGCAGGACACGTACGGCTTTCGTGTGGGCCTGCCGCGCCTTTACCCCCTGGTCGCAGGCGCCCTCGGACCCGCCGTTCCGGCCGTGTTGCCTCCTGATGACCCGCCCGCAGCCCCGTTGAGGCCGGTTTGTCCCGGCATGGCCGCGCGTCATCTCGGGAATACCTCTGACACATCGGCGCCCGACCGCGGGCGCCGGGTGACAGCGGGCGGCACCGGGTCGTCCGCCCGGGAGGTCCCTTGCGCACGGACGACCCCGCGTTCGCGGGGATGACGTGGAGGGCCGGCCTCCGGTCCTCGCAGCGGACCGGAACCGGTCCCTTCTCCCGCGACGCAGTCGCATTCCGACCTCATGCGAGGGGGTTCGTCCCATCGTGGTGACCCATGTGAAGCGCCGCTCAGGCGGCCGGCGCACCTATGTCGTCGACACCAGCGTCCTGCTGGCCGACCCGTCGGCCATGGTCCGCTTCGACGAGCACGAAGTCGTGCTGCCCGTCGTCGTGGTGACGGAGCTGGAGGCCAAGAGACACCACCCCGAGCTCGGCTACTTCGCCCGCCAGGCGCTGCGCCTGCTCGACGAGTACCGGGTGAAGTACGGAAGGCTGGACGCCCCCATCCCGACCGGTGAGCTCGGCGGGACGCTCCGGGTCGAACTCAACCACTCCGACCCCGGCATACTCCCCCCTTCCTTCCTCGGGCACGGAGGAGGGATGGGCGACAACGACGCCCGGATCCTCGCGGTCGCACGCAACCTCCAGGCCGAGGGGTACGACGTCACCGTGGTCTCCAAGGACCTGCCGCTGCGCATCAAGGCGTCCTCGGTCGGCCTGCTCGCCGAGGAGTACCGGGCCGAGCTCGCCATCACGGACACCGGATGGACCGGTATGTCCGAACTGTCCATGAGCGCGGAGCAGGTGGACGAACTGTTCTCGGTGGAGAGCGTGTACCTCCCGGAGATGCCGGAACTGCCGGTGCACACCGGGCTCGTCCTCCAGTCGGACCGGGGAAAGGCGCTGGGCCGCGTCACCGCCGACGGCCGGATCCGGCTGGTCCGGGGTGATCGCGAGGCGTTCGGCATCCACGGGCGCAGCGCCGAGCAGCGCATCGCCCTCGACCTCCTGCTGGACCCGGACGTGGGCATCGTCTCGATGGGCGGCCGGGCCGGAACCGGCAAGTCCGCCCTCGCGCTGTGCGCCGGCCTCGAGGCCGTCCTGGAGCGTGGCCAGCACCGCAAGGTGATGGTTTTCCGGCCGCTGTACGCCGTCGGCGGGCAGGAGCTGGGCTATCTCCCCGGCTCCGAGGCCGAGAAGATGAACCCCTGGGCGCAGGCGGTGTTCGACACCTTGTCCGCGGTCGCCTCGGCCGACGTGATCGAGGAGGTCGTCGGACGCGGCATGCTGGAGGTCCTGCCGCTCACCCACATCCGCGGCCGCTCGCTGCACGACGCGTTCGTGATCGTCGACGAGGCGCAGTCCCTCGAGCGCAACGTGCTTCTGACCGTTCTGTCCAGGATCGGGGCGAACTCCCGCGTGGTGCTCACCCATGACGTGGCGCAGCGCGACAACCTGCGCGTCGGCCGCTACGACGGGGTGGTCGCCGTTGTCGAGAAGCTCAAGGGTCACCCGCTCTTCGCGCACGTGACCCTCAACCGCTCCGAGCGGTCGCCGATTGCGGCACTGGTGACCGAAATGCTGGAGGAAGGCCATATCTGAGCCTTTGTGAAAGCCGATCGACGATTGCGGCCGCTTCGACCGAAGAGTTGAGGACGCCGCGCGGAGGAAGCCAACGAGCTTAGCCGCGCGGCGTCTTGGCGCGCCTGCATTTCCGAAAACGCAAGGGACTAAACGGGATGTGACCTTTCCCACCCCCCGGGGAATTGCCTGGACGCATCGTCCTCCGGCAGGGTGTGGTTCCTGTCAGGCCCCGCGTACGGCATCACCATCCCGCGTCACCACCCCTACGGGTGCTTCTCGGACCCCGTCCGGGAGTGGCACGGACACAACAGAACAGCGTTCGCCGTACGCCGCCCGAGCACACGCCGAACTCCCCAGGGAGGGACGCACCGGGTCAGTGCCTCCCGTGACCAGCCGGGCCCCACGAGCACAACGGGGCACGGAACAAGGGGAGGACCGCGCCAGGGGCACGATTGCGTCCGCGAGGTCACACAAGCGGACGACGCTGGAAGGAAAACCCGAGTGAGCCGGATCTCGGTCCGCGGTTTCGCCGTGGCATCCGCCACCGCGGTCACCACCGTCGGAGCGGTAGTCGGTGTTGCCTCGGGCAGCACGCAGCAGGGCTCGGCCGATGTCGAGGCCACCGCCGCCGACGCCACGCTCCTCGCCGACATATCCGCTGGGAACCAGGCACAGGCGCAGACCCTCACGCGTCAGATCGACGCGCAGTCCTCCGAGGCCGACGCCGCGGCGAAGAAGTCCGCCATGGAAGCCGCCCGGAAGCAGGCGGCCCAGGACGCCGCCGCCAAGAAGGAAGCCGCCGAGAAGGCCGCCAAGGAGCGCGCGGAAGCCGAGGAGGCCGCGAGCCGTTCGGCCCGCGACGCCGCCGACTTCGCGGTCAAGAGCTCCTACACCGTCGCGCAGGTCCAGGCGATGGCCCGGCAGATGATGCCGACCGACCAGTTCCAGTGCTTCAGCAACATCGTGTCGCGCGAGAGCGGCTGGAACTATCAGGCGACGAACGCCTCCTCCGGCGCATACGGCCTGGTCCAGGCCCTCCCCGGCTCCAAGATGGCCACCGCGGGCGCCGACTGGCGCACCAACCCGGCCACCCAGATCAAGTGGGGCCTCAACTACATGAACAGCCGGTACGACAGCCCCTGCGGCGCCTGGTCGTTCTGGCAGGCAAACCACTGGTACTGATCCCGGACGCGCCCCGGCGCGGTCCCCGGGCCCCAGCGGCCGGTCCCTGACATCACCGAGCCCCCGATCGACAACGGTCGGGGGCTCGGTGCGTGTGAGAAGCTGTTGCGCCGCCTCGTCCTGACCCGGACCCGAAGGGACAACAGCTTCTGCCGTCGATGCGGCACGGAGCTCAGCACGGGGTAGGGGGACCGCATGGCGACATTGCCCGAATGGATCGACGGCCTGGGGGCCAGGCTGAACCGTCGGCTCGCCGCGCGTGCGGCCCGCAACGACAGGTATTTCGACGACGCGACGGCCGCCGTTGACGGCGGGACGCGTCCGGTCCCCGCGCGGCCCGCTTACGCCCCGACCGTGGGGGCCCGGCCGGAACCCGCCGCCGCGGTTCCCTGGGGGCTGCGGGTGGCGAGCGAGGCGGCGTGGCGGCTGCTGGTCCTCGCCGGGACCCTGTGGGTGCTGATGCGGGTCATCAGCACGATCCGGCTGGTGGTGCTGTCGTTCGTCGCCGCACTGCTGATCACCGCGCTGCTCCAGCCGGCCGTCGCCCGGCTCAAGCGCGTCGGGCTGCCCCGCGGACTGGCCACCGCCGTCACCTTCATCTTCGGCTTCCTGGTCATGGCGCTCGTCGGCTGGTTCGTGGCCTGGCAGGTCATGGAGAACGCCGACACCCTCTCCGGCCGGGTGCAGGACGGCATCAACGAACTGAAGCGCTGGCTGCTCAACAGCCCCTTCCACGTGACCGAGAAGCAGATCAACGACATAGCGCAGAACCTGAGCGACGCGGTCGGCTCCAACACCGAGACCCTGACGTCGGCCGGGCTCCAGGGCGTCACCGTCGTCGTCGAGATGCTCACCGGCATCCTGCTCGCGATGTTCTGCACGCTCTTCCTGCTGCACGACGGGCGGAAGATCTGGACCTGGGCGCTCAAGCTGGTGCCGGCGCAGGCTCGACCCGGACTGGCCGGCGCCGGGCCGCGCGCATGGCGCACCCTGACCGCCTACGTGCACGGCACGGTCCTCGTGGCCCTCATCGACGCCGTCTTCATCGGCCTCGGGCTGTACTTCCTCGACGTTCCGCTGGCCGTTCCGCTGGCCGTGATCATCTTCCTGTTCGCGTTCATCCCCCTCGTGGGCGGCCTGGTCTCGGGCGTGCTGGCGATGCTCGTCGCGCTGGTGACCCAGGGCGTGTTCACCGCGCTCATGGTTCTCATCGTGGTGCTCGTCGTGCAGCAGATCGAGGGACACGTCCTGCAACCGCTCATCCTGGGCCGCGCGGTGCGGGTGCATCCGCTCGCCGTGGTGCTGTCGGTGGCGGTGGGCTCGCTCGTCGCCGGAATCGGCGGTGCGGTGGTCGCCGTTCCGCTGGTCGCCGTCACCAACACGATGGTCGGCCACCTGCGCCGCTACGCGGCCGAGTCGGCCGGACCCGTCGCGGGGGACGCGGTGCGGGAGGCCGCCCCGGCCGAAGCGGTCGCCGCCGCTCCGCAGCGGGAAAACGAAGCCTGAGCGGGGCGGGGCCGGGCAACCGGCCCCGCCCCCCGGTACGTCCGGGTCCCGGTCTCGCTCACCGGATGATTGCCACGATGCCGCGCTCATCAATCAGGCTGAGGACGGCGACTCCGCCGTCATCACCCGCAACGGAGTACCCGTAGCCGCGATCGTGCCGATCGACGAGTACCAGGCGCTCGAGGACGCCGCCGACGAGTTGCTCGCGCGCGAAGCCGTTCAGCACCTCGACGAGCCCACCGTGTCGATGGCGGAGTTGCTGGCCGATCTCTTCGCAGACGAACGACGGAACGACGTCGCGTGAAGTACGCCTTCCGGTTCACTGCCGCAGCCCAGTGTGACTCTCCGACGCCGCGAGGGCGCCCCGCCGGAAACGGCGGGGCGCCCTCGGTGAACAGCGGTCCGGTCAGGCCTGGTCGAGCACGGCCTCGGCGTCGAGCGTCGTGCCGACGGCCTGGAGCACGGAGGCGATCTTGAACGCCTCCTGGACCGTCTCCCGGTCCACGCCGGCCTTGCGGAGCACCTGCTCGTGCGAGTCGAGGCACATGCCGCAGCCGTTGATCGCGGAGACCGCGAGCGACCACAGCTCGAAGTCGGCCTTCTCCACACCCGGGTTGCCGATGACGTTCATCCGCAGACCCGCGCGCAGGTTGCCGTACTCCGGGTCCGACAGCAGGTGCCGGGTCCGGTAGTAGACGTTGTTCATCGCCATGACGGCGGCGGCGGCCTTCGCGGCTTCGTACGCCTCGGGCTTGAGGTTCTCCCGGGCCTCCGGCTCCAGCTCCTTCAGCACGCGCGGCGAGCGGGAGGCGATGGCGCAGGCGAGCACCGTGCCCCACAGCTGCTGCTGCGGCAGTTCGGAGTTGCCGATGACGGAGCCCAGGTTGAGCTTCAGGTCCTTGGCGTAGGCCGGTACCGCGGCCTTGAGGTCGTCGAGGGCCATGTCAGATCACTCTCCGGCGAGAAGCTTGACCGGGTCGAGGGTGTCCTCGCCCGCGCTCCAGTTGCAGGGGCACAGCTCGTCGGTCTGCAGGGCGTCGAGGACCCGCAGGACCTCCTTGGGGTTACGGCCGACGGAACCGGCGGTCACCATCGTGAACTGGATCTCGTTGTTCTGGTCCACGATGAAGACGGCGCGCTGCGCGAAGCCGTCCTCGCCCTCGACGCCGCAGTCGCGCATGAGCTCGTGCTTGGAGTCGGCCAGCATCGGGAAGGGCAGGTCACGCAGGTCGTCGTGGTCCTTGCGCCAGGCGTGGTGCACGAACTCGGAGTCGCCGGAGACGCCCAGGATCTGAGCGTCGCGGTCGGCGAACTCGTCGTTCAGCTTGCCGAACGCGGCGATCTCCGTCGGGCAGACGAAGGTGAAGTCCTTGGGCCAGAAGAAGACGACCTTCCACTTGCCCTCGTGGGACTTGTGGTTGATCTGCTCGAACTCCTTGCCGCTCTCCAGCGAGACGCAGGCGGTCAGGTCGAACTGAGGGAACTTGTCGCCGACGGTAAGCAAATCTGCTCCTTCGTGCAGGAAATGCGGGTTGCGCACTTCCCTTGGGGTTGGACTTCGGCAACCCTGGCACGGCGTGCACTGATCCAAGAAATCGAATCAACGGCATGATTTGATCGGGTTCTGCTATCACCGCTGGTCGAAGCCTCGCTGTGGATCTTCGTCCGCCATGGGGCGGGGCGTGCGGCGCCCGATCGGGGGAACGGGGCCGGGGGAGGCCGCCGTTGGTGGCATGGAGGGCCTCGCCGGCCGGGGCGAGTGGGCCGCCGAGGCCTCGCCGGGCCTTCGGGCGGGGTCTGCAGGGCATCGTAGGGTCCGGCCTCCGCGGGTCACAAAGCCGTCCGCGGACCGTCCCGGGTGGTGAGACGCCGGAGCGGATCCGGAGAGTGGGCGGGTCGCGCCGTGTCGTCGTCGTGTGAGCAAGGGCACGGCCGGCGGCCCGGACTGTCCGCCCCGATCCGGTAAATTATCTGGTGAAATGTCCGTTCGAGCCGGTCGCGGTCGCGCAGACGTCCCCCGGTCCGCCCCGGTCGTCCGCGACGGAACCGCACCACGTCCCAGGAGGGCCACATCGCCACCCCCGGCCCATCGCGCGGCGCCGTGAAGTCCCCGACACTCTCGCAGCTGCGCGCCTTCTCCGCCGTCGCCGAGCACCTGCACTTCCGGGACGCCGCCGCCGCGATCGGCATGAGCCAGCCCGCCCTCTCCGGCGCCGTCTCGGCGCTGGAGGAGAGCCTCGGCGTGCAACTCCTGGAGCGCACCACCCGCAAGGTGCTGCTCTCTCCCGCCGGTGACCGGCTGGCCGCGAGGGCGCGCACCGTTCTGGAAGCGGTCGGCGAACTCATGGAGGAGGCCGAGGCCGCGCGGGCGCCGTTCACCGGAAGTCTGCGCTTCGGAGTCATCCCCACCGTCGCGCCGTACCTGCTGCCCACCGTGCTGCGCCTGGTCCAGGACCGGTATCCGGAACTGGACCTCCAGGTCCACGAGGAGCAGACCGCCTCGCTGCTCGACGGGCTCGCGCACGGACGGCTGGACCTGCTGCTCCTCGCCGTACCGCTGGGCGTGCCCGGGGTCACCGAACTGCCCCTGTTCGACGAGGACTTCGTGCTCGTCACCCCACAGGGGCACCGGCTGGGCGGACGCGACGACATCCCCCGCGACGTTCTGCGCGACCTCGACCTGCTGCTGCTGGACGAGGGGCACTGCCTGCGCGACCAGGCGCTGGACGTCTGCCGTGACGCGGGGCGGACCGGCGGCGCACCGGTCACCGCCAGCGCGGCCGGACTGTCCACCCTGGTTCAGCTGGTGGCCGGAGGGCTCGGGGTGACGCTGCTGCCGCGCACCGCCCTGCGGGTGGAGACCGGGCGCAGCGAGCACCTGTCGGCCGGCTTCTTCGCCGCCCCGGCGCCCTCGAGGCGGGTCGCGCTGGCGATGCGTTCCGGGGCGGCCCGTCAGGGCGAGTTCCAGGAGTTCGCGGCGGCGCTGCGCAAGGAGCTGGCGTCCCTGCCGGTGCGGATCGCCGCCGGTTGAGCGGGAGTGGACGGCGGCCTGTGGCGGGGGCGCCGGTTCCCGGGCCGCTCCACCCGCCCCTCACGTCGCGGAGCGCGTCGAGCAGGGCGCGCAGTGGGCCGGGCCGGTGCGGACAGTGTCGCCGCGCAGTCAGTCCCCGGGGCCTCCACGGCAGTGCGCCCGGCTGAGGCGTCCCGGCCGCACGCCCCGCTACGGCCCGTCGCCGTCGCTGTCGGCTTCCGGACGGTTGCGCGGCGGGCGGCCGCGGCGGGCGGCGGGCCCCGCGGAGCCGGGCATGCGCCCGGCCGCGGACAGGGCCTTGCGCAGCAGGAAGTCGATCTGGGCGTTGGTGCTGCGCAGTTCGTCGGCCGCCCAGCGGGCGAGCGCGTCGTGCACGGCGGGGTCGAGCCGCAGCAGCACCTGCTTGCGCTGCCGCGGCTCCCGCTGCGGAGGTCGACCGGTCACTGGTACAGCGTGCCCGTGTTCACGACCGGCTGCGGGGCGCGGTCCCCGCAGAGCACCACCATGAGGTTGCTGACCATGGCGGCCTTGCGCTCCTCGTCCAGCTCCACGACGTCCTGCTCGGTGAGGCGGGCGAGGGCTGCCTCGACCATGCCGACCGCGCCGTCCACGATCTGGCGCCGGGCCGCCACCACCGCACCCGCCTGCTGCCGCTGGAGCATGGCCGAGGCGATCTCGGGCGCGTACGCGAGGTGCGTGAAGCGGGACTCGATGATCCGGACACCGGCGGCCTCGACACGCGCGGAGAGTTCGACGGCGAGCTTCTCGGTGATCTCCTCGGCGTTGCCGCGCAGGGACAGGCCGCTCTCGTCGTGGGCGTCGTAGGGGTACTCGATGGCGATGTGGCGGACGGCCGCCTCGGTCTGGGTGGAGACGAACTCCAGGAAGTCGTCGACCTCGAACACGGCCTGCGCGGTGTCCCGGACCTGCCAGACGACGACGGCAGCGAGCTCGATCGGGTTGCCGTAGGCGTCGTTGACCTTGAGGACCGCCGTCTCGTGGTTGCGCACCCGGGTCGAGATCTTCTTCCGGCTTGTCAGCGGGTTGACCCAGCGCAGCCCGTCGGTGCGGATGGTGCCGGTGTAGCGGCCGAAGAGCTGTACCACCCGGGCCTCGCCGGGTGCCACCATGTTCAGCCCGGCCATGGCGAAGAGCGAGCCGAGCGCGACCAGGACGCCCACGATGATCAACGGGGTGCCGCCGCTCTCGCCGTTCTCGGCCCGTCCGGCGCCGAGGACGATTCCGGTGATGCCGAGCGCGAGGCCGACGAGGCCGAGCAGCAGTGCGAGCCCGCCGCCGATGCTGCGGGCCGCTCGCTCGCGCACCCGGGGCTTCGGCAGGTCGGGACCGTCGGCGTTCTCGTGCGGAGTGGTGGGATGCGGTGTGCTCGACATGGGATGCCCCCGATTCCGGTATCGACGCGGGCCGTTCACCCGCTCCTAGCAAAGTGCTATCACTTTATCTGATTTCCCTGGGGTCCGCATCAGGCTGTCCCCACCGGCACTGCTAGCTTCGTGAGTTCCCCGGGGCGGATCGACTGGAAGAGCGTGAGATGGGCCGAGCGGAAGAGCGAAGGGCACGGCAGCGGGGCGCGCGCCGCGCCGAGACGCCGGGCGGCATGGGCCGTTCCGAGTCGCCGGGTGGCATGGGCCGTTCCGAGTCGCCGGGTGGCAGGCGCCGTTCCGAGTCGCCGGGTGGCAGGCGCCGTGCCGAGGCCCCGGGCGGCGGGCGCCGCCGTTTCCCCTGGAAGAAGCTGATGGGCGCCTTTCTGGCGGTGTGCGCCCTCGGTATGGCCGCGTTCATCGGCCTCTACATCTACATCGACGTCCCCACTACTGCCAACGCGGATGCGGGCAAGCAGAGCAACATCTACCGGTACAGCAACGGCAAGGTGTTCGCCCGGGACGGCGAGGTCAACCGCGAACTGGTCCCGATCTCCAAGGTGCCCAAGGGCGTTCAGCACGCCTTCGTCGCCGCCGAGAACAAGACGTTCTACACGGACGCGGGCGTCGACCTGAAGGGCACCCTCCGCGGGCTGATATCCACGGCCATGGGGCGCAAGCAGGGTGGCTCGACGATCACTCAGCAGTACGTGAAGAACTTCTATCTGACCCAGGACCAGACCCTGACCCGCAAGGCGAAGGAGATGATCATCGCGCTGAAGGTGGACCAGCAGCGGAGCAAGGATTACATCCTCAGCGGCTACATGAACACCAGCTACTACGGCCGGGGGGCCCACGGCGTCCAGGCCGCGGCCCGGGCCTACTACGACGTGGACTCCAAAGACCTGACGACCGAGCAGGGCGCCTACCTCGCCGCCCTCCTCCAGGCCCCCAGCCAGTACGACTGGTCGTCGGCCACCGACACCTCCAAGCGGCTCGTCAAACAGCGCTGGAACTACGTGCTGGACAACATGGTCGAGATGAAGTGGCTCGGCCCCGCCGAGCGCCGGGACATGAAGTTCCCGGAGCCCGAGGACCCGAAGCCCACCCCCGGACTCAGCGGCCAGGCCGGATACCTGGTGAAGGCCGCCAACGACGAGCTGATCGCCTCCGGCGTCGACGAGGCCGAACTCGGCGCCCGCGGCTGGGACATCACCCTCGCCATCAGCGAGTCCAAGCAGAAGCGGCTGGAGCGAGCCGTCAAGGAGACCCTGAACGCCAAGCTCGACCCGGACAAGCGCAAGGTGGACGGCCACGTCCAGGCCGGTGCCGTGTCCGTCGACCCGAAGACCGGCGACGTCGTTGCCCTCTACGGCGGCAGGGACGCCACCCGGCACTACCTGAGCAACGCGACCCGGCGCGACTACCAGCCGGCCTCCACGTTCAAGCCGATCGTCTTCGCCTCGGCCCTGCAGAACGGATCCAAGACCCAGGACGGCGTGCCCATCACCGCGAGCACCGTCTACGACGGCACCAGCGAGCGGCCCGTGCGCGGCAGCGTCACTCCCTTCGCCCCGCCCAACGAGGACGACAAGGACTACGGGCAGATCACCGTCCAGAAGGCGATGAACGCCTCGGTCAACTCGGTCTTCGCCCAGATGGTCGTCGACGTGGGCCTGGACCGGACCAAGCAGACGGCACTGAACCTCGGCATGAGCAAGAAGGCGGGCGGTTTCGAGGAGCGGCCGGCGATGTCGCTCGGCGTGATGGGCGCCAGCCCCCTCGACATGGCGTCGGTCTACGCGACCTTCGACAACCACGGCAAGAAGGTCACACCGCGTCTGGTGAAGTCCGCGGAGCGCGGCGACCAGAAGGTGAAGCCGCGGGACGCGATCGGCGACGCGGTCATCACCCGGCAGAGCGCGGACGCGGTCACCTCGGTGCTCACCGGCGTCGTCGACGAGGGCACCGGAGCCATCGTGCAGTCCACCGGGCGCAGGGTGGCGGGCAAGACGGGAACCTCCGACGACAACAAGTCCGCCTGGTTCGCCGGCTACACCCCCGAACTGGTCACCACCGTGGGCCTGTTCGGCGAAGGCGAGGGCGGCCGTCAGGTGTCGCTGTCCGGCGCCGCCGGCGGCGGCCGCGTCAACGGCGGCGGGTTCCCGGCGCAGATCTGGGCCGCCTACACCAAGGCGGCGCTGCAGGGGCAGCGCGTCACCGACTTCGAGCTCGACACCGAGCAGGGAGCGGCCGTCGCCCCGACGCCCTCCCCGTCCCCCTCGGACAGCGGCGCCTCCACCGGTCCCAGCGCGCCCGGATCCGGACAGCCGACGGCCCCGTCCGGAAGCGGCCTGCCCCCGTCGCCGTCCGGCTCCGAGCAGCTCCCGACACAGCCCCCGATGCCGCCGGACGGGACCGGGCCGACCGTGGAACCCGGACCGCGCACCAGCCGCGGAACCGACGGCGGCGCCGGCAGCGACGCCGGCACCGCCGGCTGACCGGCCGGAGCCTAACGGCGAAGACGCCCGGAACCTGACAGGTTCCGGGCGTCTTCGCCGTTCCGACAGTCCGCGCGACCGCGGCCCCGGGGCGTCAGCTCCCGTTGACCGCCTTGGCGACCCGGTCGCCGAGGTTCTTGTCGACCTTGCGCCAGTACTCCAGCGCGCGGGCCAGCACCGGCCGGCTCACGCCGTCCAGCAGGTGCCCCGAGATGTTGGACACCAGGCGCTGCCGGGCATCGTCGTCCAGGACCTCACGCACCATCGTCCCGGCCTGGCCCCAGTCGTCGTCCTCACGGTGCAGCTTGTACGCCTCGCGCACCATCGCACCGGCCGTCTCCCACCCGGCGGGATCGCCGAACCGGGCCGCGTCGGCAGCCGGCCCGCCGTACGAGTTCGGCGCGTACACCGCACCCACCCGGTTCGGCTCGTAGCGCATCGGACCGTCCTTGGCGTACGAGTGCACCGGTACGTGCGGGCGGTTGGGCGGCAGCTGCGCGTAGTTCGGCCCGATCCGGTACCGGTGGGTGTCCGGGTACGAGAACAACCGCCCCAGCAGCATCTTGTCCGGTGACGGGCCGATACCCGGCACCATGTTGCTCGGCTCGAACGCCGCCTGTTCGATGTGGACGAAGAAGTCCTCCGGGTTCCGGTTCAGCGTCATCCGGCCGACCTCGATCAGCGGGTAGTCGCCGTGCGGCCACACCTTCGTCAGGTCGAACGGGTTGAACCGGTAGTCCGCCGCGTCCTCGAACGGCATCACCTGGACCTTGAGCGTCCACGACGGGTGCTCGCCGCGCTCGATCGCGTCGAAGAGGTCCCGGCGGTGCACATCGGCGTCCTCACCGGCCATCAGGTCCGCCTCCTCCTGCGTCAGGAAGCCGATGCCCTGGTCGGTGTGGAAGTGGTACTTGATCCAGTACTTCTCACCCGCGGCGTTGATCCACATGTAGGTGTGGGACCCGTAGCCGTTCATGCGCCGGTACGAACTGGGGATGCCCCGGTCGCCCATCAGCCACGTCACCTGGTGGGCAGACTCGGGGGAGAGCGTCCAGAAGTCCCACTGCATGTCGTGGTCGCGCAGCCCGTTGTCCGGGCGCCGCTTCTGCGAGCGGATGAAGTCCTGGAACTTGATGGTGTCGCGGACGAAGAAGACCGGGGTGTTGTTGCCGACCAGGTCGTAGTTCCCCTGCTCCGTGTAGAACTTCAGGGCGAAACCGCGCGGGTCGCGCCAGGTGTCCGGGCTGCCCTGCTCGCCGGCCACGGTCGAGAAGCGAGCCAGCATCTCGGTGCGCCGGCCCGGCTGGAACAGGTCGGCCTTCGTGAACTGGCTGACGTCGTTCGTCACCTCGAAGACGCCGTACGCGCCGCTGCCCTTCGCGTGCACCACGCGTTCGGGGACCCGCTCCCGGTTGAACTGGGCCATCTTCTCGAGGAGGTAGTGGTCCTGAAGCAGGATCGGTCCGTTGGGACCCACCGTGAGGGAGTGCTCGTCGCTCTCCACCGGAATGCCGGCGTTGTTCGTGGTCGGAGGGATGTTGCGGGCTGCTGACTCGGTCATGAACGCCTCGCTGAACGTCGACTGCCGTTCGGAAGAATCGGAGAGAACCCGAAGGAGCCGGAAGAAAGGCGCATACGCCTTCAAACGTTCTCTCTGTCACAAGCCCGTACCCGAGATCGGTACCCCCATGCGGTGCGGGGTACCGCGAGTCCCCCGAAACGCGTAATGCGGGTGGACCCGGAGAACTCCGGGTCCACCCGCACCGTCCGCGGCCCGGCGATCCGAGCCCGGCCACCACCACAGGCACTCAGGCCGGGGCGGGGCCGCCCAGCTCGAACCACACGACCTTGCCGGTGCTCAGCCGCGTCGCGCCCCACCGCCGGGCCAGCCGGTTGACGAGGTACAGCCCGCGGCCGCCCTCGTCCGACGGCCTGGCCTGCCGCAGCCGCGGCAGTTGCGGTACGTCGTCACCGACCTCGCAGCGCAGCACGTCCGTACGCAGCAGGCGCAGGGTGACGGGGCGTTCGGCGTACCGCACCGCGTTCGTCACCACCTCACTGATCAGCAACTGGACCGAATCCGTCAGATCCTCCAGGTCCCACTGCTGCAGGGCGCTGCGGGCCAGCCGCCGCGCACGCCCCGGGGCGGTCTCGTCCGGGTCGAGGTGCCACAGGGCGACATCCTCCGGCGAGATCCCCTCGAAGCGGGCGGCGAGCAGCGCGATGTCGTCGTCCCGGTCGCCCGGGCCGAGCATGTCGAGGACCTCGTCGCACAACGGCTCCAGCGGCGGTGCGTGATCGGCGCCGGTGAGCTCGGCGGTCGCGGTCAGCCGGTCGCGCAACTGATGGATGCCGGTCCACACGTCCCGCAGCCGCGACTCGACCAGCCCGTCCGTGTAGAGCAGCAGGGTCGCGCCGGTGGGCGCGTCCAGCTCCACCGCCTCGAACGCGACACCGCCGACGCCGATCGGGGCGCCCGGTGGTACGCGCAGCACCTCGGCGCGCCCCCCGACGTGCAGCATGACCGGCGGCGGATGGCCGGCATTGGCGACCACGATCCGGTGCGCGACCGGGTCGTACACCGCGTACAGGCAGGTCGCCATGCGGTCGCTGCCGAGCCGCTGCGCCTGCTCGTCCAGGTGGTGCAGCACCTCCTGCGGCGGCAGGTCCAGACCGGCCAGCGTCTGCGCGGTCGTCCGCAGCTGCCCCATGATCGCGGCGGAGGTCATGGAGTGGCCCATGACATCACCCACCACCAGGGCGACCCGGCTGCCGGGCAGCGGGATCGCGTCGTACCAGTCGCCGCCCACCCGGGCGGTCTCGGCGGCGGGAAGATAGCGGCTGGCCAGCCGCACACCGGTCGGCTGCGGCAGGGAATCGGGAAGCATGGACCGCTGGAGTGCGTCGGCGATGTACGCCTCGCGCCCGTACAGCACCGCCTTGTCGACGCCGAGCGCCGTGTGGGTGGCCAGCTGTGCCGCCACCAGCAGGTCGTCGGCCTCGAACGGCGCCCGCTCGGCCCGGCGCAGGAACACGGCCGCGCCGATCACCCGGCGGCGCCCGCGCAGCGGGGCGAGGATCGCGCGATGCGGGCCCGGTATGCAGAACTCCGCGCCCAGCAGCTCCGGCAGCGCGGCCCCGACCGCCTCGGAGTCGCCGAACACCGGCCGCACCCCGCGGAGCACCTCGGCGAGCGGACCGCCCGGGCGCACCTCGGTCAGATCCGAGGCGGGGGAGGGCTCGTTCTGCAGGCTCAGCAGAGCGTGGCCGCCGGTGTCGGCGTCGTTCTCGGCCGGGATGCGGTCGGTGCGGCGCAGTCGCAGCACCACCGGGTCGACGGGACGCTCGTCGCCGACCGGCAACGGGTCGCGCAGGTACACGAGGATGACGTCCGTGAACGTCGGAACAGTGGCCCGGCACAGGCCCAGCACGATCTCGTCCAGGTCGATGCCCCGGGCGATCCGGCGGGTGGCGGCACCGACGAAGCGCAGCCGCTCGGCGTCCGGGCCCGTGGCTCCGGAGCCGACGGACCGGGCGGCGTAACCGTCCTCCCCGGGGCCAGTGCCGGGGTCGGGGGACGGCCGGGCCGGACGCCGGCCGAGCCCCGGGGCGCCGGCGGCGTCGGTCTGCTCGGGGATGGCCGCCGCATGCTGGTGCGCGGCGTCCCCGTGGTCGGTGCGGGCGGCGCCCGTGGCGGCGTTCGCGTCGGCCTCCCCCGCCCGTCCGCCCGAACGTGGCCGGCCCGTGGGCTGCCGGTGCGCGGGCCGGCTGTCGTGGCTCGCGTCCTGCGCGGCCTCGGCCGCGCGCCGGGGTTCGGCCGGGGCGGGTATGGCTGCTGCGGCCTTCCGGCTGTTGCGGGAGATCGGGTGCTCCGTCACGCGTAGGGTTCCATCCGTCCGGGTCTGCGCGTCAGGCGCGCCGTGGGTCAGGCACGTCGTCGGCAGTGCAGGAAGAGTTGGATCTCGGGCGGCACATCCGAGTCGGCGGGGGCATACACATACGAGTCCTCCCCGGTGACCTCGAATCCCGCATTGCGTACGACTTCCCGCAATTCGTCCCTCGGGTATCCCGATACCCGGATGGTGTTGCCCAGGAACGGAATTGCGAGGCCGTCCGCGTCGGCTTCGACCATGGACAGTGCGAGCAGCCCCTCGGGCCGCAGCACCGCATGCAGCATACGCAGAGCCCGGGGGATCTCGGCCCTCGGAAGCATCAACAGGGAGAAGAAGGCCGCCGCACCGTCGAAGGTGCCGAGCCGCTCGGCGGACACCTCCGCGATGTCCAGCGCGTGGAACTCGGCCTCCGGCACGTTCCGCCCGGCCAGGCCGAGCATGACGGACGAGAAGTCCACCCCGGTCACCCGGTGGCCGGCGGCCGTGAGCTGCCGTGCCGTCGGGAGGCCGGTGCCGCAGCCCAGGTCGAGAACGCGCGACCCGTCCGGCAGCGAGGAGGCGAGCCACCGCCCGGCGGCCAGTTGACCGTCCTTGTGCGGGAACGCCTCGTCGTAGCGGTTGCCGATCGCGTCGAAGGCCTCGGCCTGTCCGGCGCGGCCCGCTCCGACGGGCCCGCCGTACTCCTCGTGTCCTTCGCCGTTCAACGGCCTGCCTCCGGGTGACGTCCAGTCAGACATGACGAATGCTTCGGTAGTTGCCCGTGATCTATGGTGCGGAGGACGATCCTACGGTTGCTGTCCGGGTCCGCAGCAAGTGCCTCATTGCGCCACCTCCGGAGCGGAGCGGTTCCAGTCCGCCGGCAGCTCGGGCACCTGCCATCGGGGGTCCGGCCGCCAGTTCTCCCACCCGTCGGCGAACGGCGCGCCCCAGGAACGGACCAGCTCCAGGGCGGACCGTCCCGCCTCCCGGACCCGCTCGGCCTGCTCGGCCCCGAGCAGGCCGACCCGCTGCGCCTGGTCGAACTCGTCCTCGTCCTTCCACGCCCAACTGCGGTCCGGGTAGACCTCGATGTCGAGGAAGTGGTCCTCCGAGTCGACGCCGTGGGGCCACCGGCGCAGGGGCTCCTCCAGGTTCACGTACCAGTTCCGGAAACGCCATCCGCGGTCCCAGAACAGCCACACCGACCACGGGTCGCCCGGCCGGGCCAGCTTGAGGACCCCCGTGCCGAACCAGCGAGCCCGTATGATGCCGCGCGGCTTGGTGTAACGGGTCGCCAGGGGCTCGCGGTACACCGGCGTGCCGTCGGCGAGGACGGGCTTCACGCACGTCGTGCCGGGCGCCATCCACACCGCGAGCAGTTCCGGGGAGTCCTGCACGACGGTGACGGGGCGGCAGATGTGAAAGGTGTCCGTGGCGTTGCCGCGGTAGCGCCAGAGGATGTGCTCCCCGGCCGCCCAGCCGCCCCCCGCGCGGTCGTTCCGACCGCCTTCCCGCATGTGCGTCGTCTCCCCTGTCATGAGCAGATCTTAGGGCGTGCCCGGCATCGGGGTCCGGGATCGCGCACCCGCGGTGGGCGCGCGCAAGCGGTCGGTCCGGCGGGCCTCGGCGGGTTCAGGGACGGGTCATGCGCAGCACGTCCAGCGCCTCGTCGAGCTGCTCCACCGTGAGCACGCCCCGCTCGACGTAGCCGCCGGCGATGACCACCTCGCGGATCGTCCGGCGCTCGGCCAGTGACTGCTTGGCGACTTTCGCCGCCTCCTCGTACCCGAGGTACTTGTTGAGCGGTGTCACCACCGACGGCGAGGACTCGGCGTACTCCCGGGTCCGCTCGGCGTCGGCCGTGATGCCGTCGACCGTGCGGTCCGCGAGCAGGCGCGAGGCGTTCGCCAGCAGCCGGACCGACTCGAGCAGGTTCTTGGCGATCACCGGCATCATCACGTTGAGCTCGAAGTTTCCCGAGGCCCCGGCCACCGCGACGGTCGTGTCGTTGCCGGTCACCTGCGCCGCGACCATCAGCACCGCCTCAGGGATCACCGGGTTGACCTTGCCGGGCATGATCGACGAACCGGGCTGGAGGTCGGGAAGGCTGATCTCGGCCAGTCCGGTACGCGGACCCGAGGCCATCCAGCGCAGGTCGTTGCAGATCTTGGTGAGCCCCACGGCGATGGTGCGCAACTGACCGGAGGTCTCCACCAGACCGTCCCGTGCGCCCTGGGCCTCGAAGTGGTTGCGGGCCTCGGTGAGCGGCAGCCCGGTGGCCCGTGCCACCTCGGCGATCACCTCGGCGGCGAAGCCCGGCGGGGTGTTGATGCCGGTGCCGACCGCCGTGCCTCCGAGGGGCAGTTCGGCCAGCCGGGGCAGTGAGGCCGCCAGCCGTTCGACGCCGTACCGGACCTGCGCGGCATAGCCGCCGAACTCCTGCCCCAGGGTGACCGGGGTGGCGTCCATCAGGTGCGTGCGGCCGGCCTTGACGACGCCGGCCAGCTCCGACGCCTTCCGCTCCAGGGACTCGGCCAGGTGCTCCAGGGCCGGCATCAGGTCGCGGGTCACCGCCGCGGTCGCGGCGATGTGGACGGACGAGGGGAACACGTCGTTGGACGACTGGCCCGCGTTGACGTGGTCGTTCGGGTGGACCGGCGCGCCCAGCCGCTCGCTCGCGAGGGTGGCGACGACCTCGTTGGTGTTCATGTTGGAGGACGTGCCGGAGCCGGTCTGGAACACGTCGACGGGGAAGTGGTCGTCCCAGCGGCCCTCGGCGACCTCGTCGGCGGCCTGCGCCACGGACTCGGCCAACTGTTCGTCGAGCACTCCGAGGCGGGCGTTCACCCGGGCGGCCGCGCCTTTGATCCGGGCCAGCGCTTCGATGTGCGCCCGCTCCAGGCGCTGCCCCGAGACCGGGAAGTTCTCCACGGCCCGCTGGGTCTGGGCCCGCCACCTGGCGTCGGCGGGGACCCGCACCTCGCCCATGGAGTCGTGCTCGATGCGGTACTTCTCGTCGCCGGCCACGGCCGGTCACCTCCCGGGAGTGCGGGGCCTTCTGCCCACCCACGGTTTCCCGTGCGCGGGACGCCGACTCGGCATGGCCGAAAGTCGACCACATGCCGCACTGCATCTTCCCGGCCATCGGTACCGAAACCACTCCGTCGGCCGGTTCGCGGCCTTCCGTGCCCCGCCGCCTGCGCCGTGCGCGGCCGGCCGATCGCGCGTGAGTCCCCGGCAGCGGGCTGCCGGGGACTCACGGGGTTCCTGCCGGGGGCTCAGCTGCCGGAGCGCACCGGGATGCTGGTGACGAACGGCTGCTCGGGCGAGGGGTCGGCGAAGAAGTCGTTGCCCTTGTCGTCCACGACGACGAAAGCCGGGAAGTCCTCGACCTCGATCCGCCAGACCGCCTCCATGCCCAGCTCCTCGTACTCCAGAACCTCGACCTTCTTGATGCAGTCCTGCGCCAGCCGGGCCGCCGGGCCGCCGATCGAGCCGAGGTAGAAGCCGCCGTGCGCGGCGCAGGCGTCGGTGACCTGCTTCGAGCGGTTGCCCTTGGCGAGCATGACCTTCGAGCCGCCGGCGGCCTGGAACTGCTCGACGTAGGAATCCATACGGCCGGCCGTGGTCGGGCCGAAGGAGCCGGACGCATAGCCCTCGGGGGTCTTCGCCGGGCCCGCGTAGTAGACCGGGTGGTTCTTCAGGTACTCCGGCATCTCCTCGCCGGCGTCCAGCCGCTCCTTGATCTTCGCGTGCGCGATGTCGCGGGCGACGACGAGGGTGCCGGTCAGCGACAGCCGGGTCCTGACCGGGTGCTTGGTGAGCTCTGCCAGCACCTCCTCCATCGGGCGGTCGAGGTCGATCCGGACGGCGTCCAGGTCGGCCCCGGCGCCCTCGGTGAGCTGCTCGTCCGTGGTCTCCGGGAGGTACTTCGCCGGGTCCTTCTCCAACTGCTCCAGGAACACGCCCTCGGCGGTGATCTTCGCGACGGCCTGCCGGTCGGCCGAGCAGGACACGGCGATCGCGACCGGGCACGAGGCGCCGTGCCGCGGCAGGCGCACCACGCGCACGTCGTGGCAGAAGTACTTGCCGCCGAACTGCGCGCCGATGCCGATCTTCTGCGTCAGTTCGAAGACCTTCTCCTCGAGCTCCTTGTCGCGGAACCCGTGCCCGGCCGGCGACCCCTCGGCGGGCAGCTCGTCGAGGTAGTGCGCGGAGGCGTACTTCGCGGTCTTCAGCGCGTACTCGGCGGAGGTGCCGCCGACGACGATCGCCAGGTGGTACGGCGGGCAGGCCGCGGTGCCCAGCGAGCGGATCCTCTCCTCCAGGAACGTCATCATCCCGGCCTCGTTGAGGACGGCCTTCGTCTCCTGGAAGAGGAACGACTTGTTGGCCGAGCCGCCGCCCTTGGCCATGAACAGGAACTTGTACGCGTCGCCGTCCGTCGCGTACAGCTCGATCTGCGCCGGCAGGTTCGTGCCGGTGTTCTTCTCGTCCCACATGGTCAGCGGGGCCATCTGCGAGTAGCGCAGGTTCAGCTCGGTGTAGGCGTCGTACACCCCCCGGGACAGGGCCTCCTCGTCACCGCCCGAGGTGAGGACGTTCTGGCCGCGCTTGCCCATGACGATCGCCGTGCCGGTGTCCTGGCACATCGGCAGCACGCCCGCGGCGGCGATGTTCGCGTTCTTCAGCAGGTCGAGCGCCACGAACCGGTCGTTGGCGGACGCCTCGGGGTCGTCGAGGATGCGCCGCAGCTGGGTCAGGTGCGTGGGCCGCAGGTAGTGCGAGATGTCTTTCATCGCCTCGGCGGCCAGGGTGCGCAGGGCCTCCGGCTCCACCTTGAGGAACGTCCGGCCGTCCGCCTCGAACGTGCTCACGCCCTCGGACGTCACCTTGCGGTACTGGGTGGTGTCCTCGCCCAGGGGCAGGAGGTCGGTGTAGACGAACTCGGGTCCCGTGGCTGGGGAGTTGGCGGGGCGGGAGACGGGAGGCATGACGGCCATTCCTCATTCGCAGACGACATCGGCTGCCAGTCGGAGACTGGGGCCCCGTACGCCGACTGCTCGGGCGCGGGGGGCCGTCGTCCAGAGTAGAACGGCCGGGGGACGGTGCGGCTGTGAGGTGGCCCGCACTGCCCGGCCCGGGGGCGCCACCGGTCACGCCGGGCCCCCGGTATTGCGGGAAAGGACCTGTTCGCGATCTATCGCGTTTCGCTAGGCTGGAACGGTGGATGAGTCTTCGCTCGAAAAACGTGATCAGCAGCCCTCGTTGACCAAGAAGCCGGCGCCGGCGGCGGAGCCGCAGCTGCGCGCCTCCGACGCCGACCGGGACCGGATCGCCGACATCCTCCGCGAGGCGCTCGCAGAGGGCCGGCTCGACGCCGACGAGCACGCGGAACGCGTCGAGCAGGTGTACCGGGCCCGGACCGTCGCGGACCTGGAGCCGCTCGTGCGCGACCTCCCGGCCGGACGTGACGCGCACGGCCCGCGCCGTGCGTCTCCGCAGGTGGGGGCGGTGACACCGCACTCGGACGCCCCGGCGGGCGGCGAGAACCTGGTCGCCGTCTTCGGCGGTGCCACCCGGAAGGGCCGCTGGCGGGTCGGACGCCGCACCACCGCCACCGCGATCTTCGGCGGCGTGGACATCGACCTGACCGAGGCGGTCTTCGAGCAGCAGGAGATCCGCATCAACGCGACCGCGATCTTCGGCGGTGTGGACATCAAGGTGCCGGAGAACGTCTCGCTGCGCGGCAGCGGCATCGGAATCTTCGGCGGCTTCGACGTCAAGACGTACGAAGCCCCCGACCCGGGCGCCCCGGTGGTGATCGTCGGCGGGTTCGCGATGTTCGGAGGGGTGGATGCCAAGCCGAAGCGGGGGAAGCGGCTGCGGGACCTGCGCGGTCGCAAGCGTCCTGAACTCGGGGACTGACCCGCGGACGCGCGGCGGCGGGCCGCGGTGGTTCCGCGGAACTGCTCCACCCTCCGCGCACGGTCGTGCACGCTCGGCATGAAGCAGGCCGCAGCGGGTAAGCCTGCTGCATCCGCGTTCCGTCCGGCGCGGGGGTGTGCATCGCCGGACGCGGAAGGCGGGTGAAGGGTGACTCTTTCGCGAACCCGTCGTCAGGAGTAGACCGTGCTGCAAACGCCGCATCAGCCCCTGCAGACCGCCGCCATACCGTCGCAGCGCCCCGCCGTACGCGACCGGGGCGACGACGCAGGACCCTGGCACTCCGAGGCGGTGTGCCGCCGCGACGAGGCCGGGTTGTTCTTCGCCCCCTCCAAGGAACCGACAGCCGCCCGACTGTCACGGGAAGCCGCTGCGAAGCGGGTCTGCGCCGGCTGCCCGGTGATGGTCGAGTGCCGGGAGCACGCCCTGCTCCAGCCCGAGCCGTACGGCGTCTGGGGCGGGCTCACCGCTGCCGAGCGCCGCGTGGTGCTGGCCCGGCGCAGGCGCCGCGAGATGGAGCGGCGGGCCGCGGCCCGGGGCGCAGTCGCGGCCGCCGGCTGACGCCGCACCCTTTCCGCGAACCTCAGGTACGCGACGGGCCGCTCCGGAAGCGGAGCGGCCCGTCGCGCGTGCGGTGCCGGCAGGGGAGCCGGCCCGGGGTGTCAGCGCGCGCGGTCGAAGTCGACCGAGCTGTACGCGCGGAGCTTCGCGAGCCGGTGCGTCGAGTCGATCTGCCGGATCGTGCCGGACTTGGAGCGCACCACCAGCGACTGGGTGGTCGCCGTCTCGGCGCGGTAGCGCACGCCGCGCAGCAGTTCGCCGTCGGTGATGCCCGTCGCGACGAAGAACACGTTGTCGCCGCTGACCAGGTCGTCGATGTGCAGCACCCGGTCGAGGTCGTGGCCGGCGTCCAGCGCCCGCTGCTTCTCCTCCAGGTCCTTGGGCCACAGCTTGCCCTGGATGGTTCCGCCGAGGCACTTGATCGCGCAGGCGGCGATGATGCCCTCCGGTGTGCCGCCGATGCCCATCAGCAGGTCGACGCCGGTGCCCTCCCGCACCGCCATGATGGCGCCGGCGACGTCGCCGTCGGAGATGAACTTGATGCGTGCGCCGGCCTCGCGGATCTCCTTGACGATGCCCTCGTGGCGCGGCCGGTCGAGGATCACCACGGTGACGTCCTCGGGCGAGCCGCCCTTGGCCTTGGCGACCCGGCGGATGTTGACCGCCGGCGGGGCGGTGATGTCGACGTAGTCGGCGGCCTCCGGACCGGTGGCCAGCTTGTCCATGTAGAACACCGCGGACGGGTCGAACATCGTTCCGCGGTCGGCGACGGCCAGCACGGACACCGCGTTCGACATGCCCTTCGCGGTCAGCGTCGTGCCGTCGACCGGGTCCACGGCGACGTCGCACTCCGCCCCGGTCCCGTCGCCGACGCGCTCGCCGTTGTAGAGCATCGGCGCCTCGTCCTTCTCGCCCTCGCCG
Source organism: Streptomyces meridianus (assembly GCF_023703325.1). Classification (GTDB taxonomy): domain Bacteria; phylum Actinomycetota; class Actinomycetes; order Streptomycetales; family Streptomycetaceae; genus Streptomyces; species Streptomyces meridianus. The sequence goes on along the minus strand of NZ_JAMQGM010000002.1, from coordinate 215,669 downwards.
ATGACGACGACGCCGTTCATCGAGACGGTGTGGACGAGGGTGCGCATGGCGTTCACCGCGGCGCCGTCGGCGCCGATCTTGTCGCCCCTCCCGACCCACCGTCCGGCGGCCATGGCCGCCGCCTCCGTCACCCTGACGAGCTCCAGCGCGAGGTTGCGGTCCGGGTGTTCCGGGCTCACTTCGAGCGAGGACGGGAGGTTGTGCTCGGTCATCGGAGCGCACCTTTCTGTACGGCGACGGCCGGGAAAATGCGGTTGTGCGTCGGGAGGAGAGTTCCCCCCGTGTAAGGAACAGTATCGGTTCACTGCCAATGTGAGCAGGGCGCCCTACGGATGAGCGGCTCGCCCGGGCGCGGGGTGCCGTGACGACGGGCCCCCGCCGGAGGGTTGCCGGGGCCATGGGGGACGATGGGGCCGTGGCAGGTAAGCGTGGCAATCAGACAGTTCGGGACATGGTCCTGTCGATGGCGGTCATCGTGGCCGTCTCCGCCGGGATCTACGTCGTCATTCCGCACGACGAGTCGAAGAATCCCGTGAAGACGGTCGACTACCGGGTGGAACTGGCGTCCGCCCGACGTGCCGCGCCCTACCCCGTCCTGGCACCCGAGGGGCTGGGCCGCGGCTGGCGTGCGACCTCGGTGACCTACGAGGGCAACGGCTCCGACGGCGCCCAGTGGCACCTGGGATTCCTCGCCCCGAAGGAGCAGTACGTCGCCGTGGAGCAGAGCGACGGCCGGCCGGCCGCGTTCATCTCGAGCGTCACGAAGCGGGCCGAGCCGGCCGGTGACGCGGTGAAGGCCGGCGGGGACAAGTGGGACCGCTACGAGGGCGAGACGTACCGGGCGCTGGTGCGGGAGCAGAAGGGCGTCACGACCGTCGTCACCGGCACCGCGTCCTTCGAGCGGCTGGCGGAGATGGCCGCCGCGCTCCGCGGCACCTGATCCGTCGCGCGGGGCCGTGGATCCTCCGCGCGCGACCGGAAACGCACAGGGGCCGGGCCCGAGGGCGTGTTCACCCCTCGGGCCCGGCCCCTGCCGTTCCGGACCCTCAGACGGTCGTGACGACCTCGTCGTAGGCCAGGCGGGGGCTGCGCTCGAGCCAGGCGCTTTCGCCGGGGCGGCCGATGTTCACGACGGCCAGCACCGAGTGGTCGCCGTCGGGGAAGAACTCCTTGTTGATCCCGGCGGCGTCGTAGCCGGTCATCGGCCCCGCGGCGAGACCGGCCGCGCGGATGCCGATGATGAAGTAGCCGACCTGGAGCGCGGCGTTGAAGGACGCCGACTGCTCACGGGCGGGCCGCTCGGCGAAGAAGGCGTCCTTGGCCTGCGGGAAGTGCGGGAAGAGGCGCGGGAGCTCCTCGTGGAACTCGTGGTCGGCGGCCAGGATCGCGACCAGCGGGGCGGTGGACGTCTTGGGCCGGTTCCCCTCCGCCATGTGCTGGACGAGCCGCTCGCGACCCTCGTCCGAGCGGACCAGGACGATGCGCAGCGGTGACTGGTTGAACGCCGTCGGCGCGTACTTGACCAGGTCGTAGACGGCCTGGATCTGCTCGTCCGTCACCGGCTCGTCGGTGAACGTGTTGGCGCTCCGTGCCTCGCGGAAGAGGAGGTCCTGGGCGGCCGCGTCGAGGGCGAGGGTCATCTGCGCACCTTCTCGTGGGGTCGGTTCTCTCTGACGGATCCAACCCTACGGAAGTTAGGTGAACTTTCAACTAAAACGGCGGTGGTGTGATCGGATTCACATACTGCGCGGGGCCGGGAGGCCCGGCCCGGAGCCCGTCGAAAGCCGGATGACTGCGACGCGACAGCTACACCTGGCGCCCGTCCTCCCCGGCCTTCTCCTCGGCGGCCAGGGCGGCGTCGAGACGTGCGCGGGCACCCTCGAGCCAGCGGCGGCAGACCTTCGCCAGTTCCTCGCCGCGTTCCCAGAGGGCCAGTGACTCCTCCAGCGTGGTGCCGCCGGCTTCCAGGCGGCGGACGACCTCGACGAGCTCGTCCCGTGCCTGCTCGTAGCCGAGTGAGGCCGCAGCACCGCCGCCTGCCGGGGCATCTGCGTCGGGGGCGGCTGCGGTCGGCTCTGCGTCCGTCTCGGTCATGGTCTCCAGCCTAGGTCGGGGTCACGGGGGTGAGGGGATGCGCTCGTGCGCGGTCGCTGCGTCGGGTTCGGGGCTCCGGCGCAGGTCAACGGTGCCGGGTCCGGCTCCCACGGGGCTCACGGCTCCGGTTCGGGCGGGACCCCCGAGGACGTTTCCGCTGCCGGTTCGGACACCCGGACGGTGAAGCCGCCGTCCGCCACCCTGGCCCGCAGCTCCTCGCCGCCCCCCACCTCGCCGGCCGCCCGCACGACCGAGCCGTCGGTCCGCTGCAGGACGGCGTAGCCGCGCTCCAGCGTCGCCGCCGGGGACAGCGCCACCACGCGGGCCCGGGTGTGGGCCAGTTCCGAATCCGCACGGTCCAGCAGGTGGCCCACCGTCCGGCGGGCCCGTCCGAGAAGCGCCGCGACCTGTTCCTCGCGGTCGTCGACCATCCGGTGGGGATGCTCCATCGACGGCCGGTGCAGTGCAGCTGCCAGCCCGCGTTCCTCGCGGTCGAGCAGCCCGGTCACCGTGCGCAGTGCGCGGTCGCGCAACTGCCGGACGCGGACAAGTTCCTCGCCCACGTCCGGGACCACCCTCTTCGCGGCGTCGGTGGGCGTGGAGGCCCGCACGTCGGCGACCAGGTCCAGCAGGGGGGAGTCCGGTTCGTGCCCGATCGCCGAGACCACGGGCGTCCGGCACGCCGAGACGGCCCGCACCAGCTGCTCGTCGGAGAAGGGCAGCAGGTCCTCGACGCTGCCGCCGCCCCGGGCGACGACGATCACGTCCACGTCGGGGTGCGCGTCCAGGTCCTTCACCGCACGGACGACCTGGGGCACCGCGTGGACCCCCTGCACGGCCACGTTGCGGACCTCGAAGCGTACGGCCGGCCAGCGGTGCCGCGCGTTCTCCAGCACGTCCCGCTCGGCGGCCGACGCCCGGCCGCAGACCAGGCCGATCAGCTGCGGCAGGAACGGCAGGGGGCGCTTCCGGTCGGGCGCGAACAGACCCTCGGCGGTCAGCCTCTTCTTCAGCTGCTCCAGCCGGGCCAGCAGCTCGCCGATGCCGACGGGCCTGATCTCGGCGGCCCGCAGGGAGAGCTGGCCGCGCGGCGCGTACCACTCGGGCTTGGCGTGCACGACGACCCGCGCGCCCTCGCCGACCGTGTCCGCGATGCGGTCGAAGACGGCGCGGAAGCACGTCACCGAGAGCGAGATGTCGTGCGACGGATCGCGCAGCGTCAGGAACACCACGCCGGCCCCGGGGCGCCGGGACAGCTGGGTGATCTGTCCCTCCACCCAGACGGCCCCCAGCCGGCTGATCCAGCCGCCGATCAGGCGGGACACCTCACCGACCGGGATCGGTGTCTCCGCAGAGGTGTCGATAGCCATGTCGTGAGCGTATCGGCAGGCACCGACGACCGGCCCCGGTCCGGCGCGGGGCCGGACCGGGGACGCGGCGGGCGGAACGTCGTCAGCTGTCGATCATGTCCCTGACCTGGCTGTACACGGTCGCATCCTCGTGGAGGTCCCCGTGGCTCAGGCACGCCGTCTGCGTGTTCGCGGCGCCGGAGAGCGCGACGCTGCTGTCCGGGTTGATGACCGTGTCGCAGGGCGACCACCAGGTCGCGTAGCGGGTGCTCCCCGGGGTCTCGTCGCCCGCGTTGAGATCGTTGAGGAAGGACGATCCCGGGCGCATCTCGACGCAGGAGGCGTCGAAGCACACGTTCGCCGTGTCGGTGCCGTGGTTGGGTCCGCCGAGCGACACCCAGGCGTCGATCTTGGCCGTACCGCCGAGGTTCTTCGCGTAGTAGCGCGACGAGAGGCCGCCCATGGAGTGGGTGACGACGTCGACCTTGGAGGCCCCGGTGGCGGCGAGGACCCGGTCGATCTCGGCGGAGAGCTGCTGGGCGGTGGTGGCGTTGGACTGGCGGTAGTCGTAACCCCACGGGTCCAGGCGGGAGTCGGGCCAGCCGTCGGCCCGGAAGCGGTCCGCCATGGTGTTCCAGGTGGAGGCGTCGCTGTTCCATCCGTGCACGAAGACGACCGGATCGCCGGCCGATGCGAGGGTCGGGGATCCGGCGGCGGAGGCGGGGGAGGGGGACAGGATCGCGAGCAGTGCGCCGAGGACTGCCGCCACGAACAGCTGCTTCTTCACGTGACCTCACAGGTGGTGGGAGGCGGGCGGCCGGGCACGGTGGGGCGTGTGAGGTGTCCGGCCAGTGGGGAGATAGGTGTGAGGGGCAACCAACACACTGATGTCATGAACGCGTCATGACAACCCCCCGTGCGCGGTTTCGCGTTCCACCCCCGCACTCCAACACCCCTGCCCCCCCGGTGCGATCGACCACGACCGGCCACCGCCTACCATGGGCCGCATGACTGCAACGCCTCGCCGCCGCGTCCTGCTCGCCGCCCCCCGGGGCTACTGCGCGGGCGTCGACCGCGCCGTGATCGCCGTCGAGAAGGCTCTGGAGCAGTACGGCGCGCCGGTCTACGTGCGCCACGAGATCGTCCACAACAAGTACGTCGTCAGGACGCTGGAGAAGAAGGGCGCGATCTTCGTCGACGAGACGGAGGAGGTGCCCGCGGGCAACATCGTCATCTTCTCCGCACACGGAGTCGCCCCGGTCGTCCACGAGGAGGCGGAGCGCGCCAAGCTCGCCACCATCGATGCCACCTGCCCCCTGGTGACCAAGGTTCACAAGGAGGCCGTCCGGTACGCGAAGGACGACTTCGACATCCTCCTCATCGGCCACGAGGGCCACGAGGAGGTCATCGGGACCAGCGGCGAGGCCCCCGACCACATCACCCTGGTCGACGGCCCGGACGACGTGAAGAACGTCGAGGTCCGGGACGACTCCAAGGTCGTCTGGCTCTCCCAGACCACCCTCTCCGTCGACGAGACGATGGAGACGGTCGACGCGCTCAAGGAGCGCTTCCCACTCCTGCAGAGCCCGCCCAGCGACGACATCTGCTACGCCACCCAGAACCGCCAGATCGCGGTCAAACAGATGGGCGCGCAGGCCGACCTGGTCATCGTCGTCGGCTCGAAGAACTCCTCCAACTCCGTCCGCCTGGTCGAGGTCGCCCTGGGCGCCGGAGCCAAGGACGCACACCTGGTCGACTTCGCCGACGAGATCGACGCGTCCTGGCTCGAGGGCGTGAGCACCGTCGGCGTCACCTCGGGTGCCTCGGTCCCGGACGTGCTGGTCGAGGGCGTCCTGGAGTGGCTCGCGCAGCACGGCTACGAGGACGTCGAGACGGTCACCGCCGCCGAGGAGAGCATCACCTTCTCCCTGCCGAAGGAACTGCGCCGGGACCTGCGATCCGAGGCCTCCTCCCTCGGCTCCGGCACGTGAGCCCGGCCGCTGGGCCTAGCGTGTTCCCATGAACGTTTTCGGTGTGGACATCGGCGGATCCGGGATCAAGGGCGCCCCGGTCGATCTCGGGCGGGGCGACCTCGCCGAGGCCCGTCACAAGGTGCTGACCCCGCATCCGGCGACCCCGGAGGCCGTGGCCGACGGAGTCCGCGAGGTGGTCGAGCACTTCGGCTGGTCGGGACCGGTCGGCGTGACGTTCCCGGGCGTCGTCACCGACGGCACGACCCGAACGGCAGCCAACGTCGACAAGGACTGGATCGACCGGGACGCCCGCCGCCTCCTCGGCGACCGCCTCGGCCGGCCCGTGACGGTGGTCAACGACGCGGACGCCGCCGGCATCGCCGAGATGAACTTCGGCGCAGGGCGCGGACGCCATGGCACCGTCATTCTGCTGACACTCGGCACGGGCATCGGAAGTGCCGTGTTCACCGACGGCCGGCTGGTCCCCAACACCGAACTCGGCCACCTCGAGCTGCACGGTCACGAGGCGGAGAAGCGCGCGTCGACCAAGGCCAAGGAGGACGAGGACCTGAGCTGGCACCACTGGGCGAAGCGGGTGCGGAAGTACCTGGCCCACGTGGAGATGCTCTTCTCGCCCGAGCTGTTCATCATCGGCGGCGGGGTCAGCCGCAAGGCGGACAAGTTCCTGCCGCTCATCGAGGACATCCGGGCGGAGATCGTCCCGGCGCGGCTCCAGAACAACGCGGGCATCGTCGGGGCCGCGATGGCAGCGCACAGCGAGTCGGGCGCGCACATCGGAGCATCCGCGGTGACAGCAGAGGGCGGCGCGGCCTAACGGTACGGCCGGGCCGGGGCGAGGCCCCGCAGCACGGCGATCAACCCGGCCAGCAGCGTCCCGCCGTACAGCCAGCCCGCCTGCAGCGCCAGGGTGGTGAAGACCCCCATCAGCCTGCCGCCCGTGTCCCCGCTGAGGACGATCAGCCCGACGGTGAACGCGATCGGCGCGCTGACGGGGGCCGCCGCGAGGTCGCTGCGCCGGACCCAGAGCGCGGTCGCGGTGCACACGACCAGGAAGACCAGGCCGTACCCGAGTGGTGAGGCAGCCAGCAGAATCCGGTCCGCCGTAGCTGCCGCGAGCATGACGAGCGAGGCGAACAGGCCGCAGCCGAGCCCGGTCAGACGCGGGCCCGTCGCCTGCCGGACGGCGCCGGACAGCACCGGACGTGGCCCCGCGCCGGCACGCAGCACAGCCTGCGATCCGGCTCCACCGCCGCCCGGTCCTGCGACCGTGCCGTTCCCCCCGCAGCGGTCCGAGCCGTCGGCGCGGGCCGGACGGGGCAGCCGCGGCCGGTCGGTCCGGCGCGGCTTGGGGCGGGACGTGCGCGTGATGGGTTGCTCCACGCCCTCAACGTAGGTCGCGACCCGGCGGCCACCCGGCGATGGACACGCCCTTTGGTCCACCTTGATGGCGATATGCGGGGTGGTACGACGGGCGGGAGGTCGGCGGGCGGCCCGTAGACTGGATGACCGGCCCGGCACCGGGCCCGGCCGTTCAGGCCTCCGTCCACGCCCTCGCTCTCCGGGAAGTCGCCACGTGTCGCTCACGATCGGAATCGTCGGTCTGCCGAATGTCGGCAAGTCGACCCTGTTCAACGCCCTGACCAAGAACGACGTACTGGCGGCCAACTACCCGTTCGCCACCATCGAGCCCCACGTGGGCGTCGTCGGTCTCCCCGACTCCCGGCTGGACAAGCTCGCCGAGATCTTCGGTTCCGAGCGCAAGCTCCCGGCCACCGTCGACTTCGTCGACATCGCCGGCATCGTGCGGGGCGCCTCGGAGGGCGAGGGGCTCGGCAACAAGTTCCTGGCGAACATCCGGGAGTCGGACGCGATCTGCCAGGTCATCCGCGCCTTCGACGACGAGAACGTCGTGCACGTCGACGGCCGCGTCTCGCCGAAGAACGACATCGACACGATCAACACCGAGCTGATCCTCGCCGACCTCCAGACCATCGAGAAGGTCCTCCCGCGCCTCACGAAGGACGCGCGCCTGCAGAAGGACAAGGTCGCGGTGCTCGCCGCCGTCGAGGAGGCGAAGAAGATCCTCGAGGAGGGCCGCACCCTCTTCTCCGCGGGCATCACCAAGGAGACCGAGCAGGGGCAGCTGCTCCGCGACCTCTTCCTGCTCACGACCAAGCCGTTCCTCTACGTCTTCAACGTCGACGAGGAGGAGCTCACGGACGAGGCCTTCAAGCAGGACCAGCGTGCGCTGGTCGCCCCGGCCGAGGCGATCTTCCTCAACGCCAAGATCGAGTCCGAGCTGATCGAGCTGGAGGACGACGAGGCGCTGGAGCTGCTCCAGTCCATGGGGCAGGAGGAGCCCGGACTCGCCACCCTGGCTCGTGTCGGCTTCGAGACCCTCGGCCTGCAGACCTACCTCACGGCGGGACCGAAGGAGGCCCGCGCCTGGACCATCAAGAAGGGCGCGACGGCCCCCGAGGCCGCCGGTGTGATCCACACCGACTTCCAGAAGGGCTTCATCAAGGCCGAGATCGTTTCGTACGAGGACCTGGTCGAGTGCGGCTCCATTCCGGACGCACGCGCCAAGGGCAAGGCGCGCATGGAGGGCAAGGACTACGTCATGAAGGACGGCGACGTGGTGGAGTTCCGCTTCAACGTGTGAACCAGCCCTGTTTGCGCAGGTCAGCGCGCGGTGGCGTCGTCCCGGGGCGCGGGCGGGGCACATGCTGCCCATGCGCTGTCGACCGCCCGGCGGGTCCGATCCTCGGAATCCGGCACCAGGTGGCCGTACGTCGAGAGCACCGGTGACGCGTTGTGGTGGCCCAGGCGCTCAGACACCCCGATCACGGACTCGCCTTGAGCGAGGAGGATCGAGGCGTAGCGGTGGCGCAGGTCGTGGGAGGTTGTGGACGGTGGCAGGCCGGCCCGCCTCACCGCGGCCGAGAAGATCCGCGTCCCGTAGCAGTCGTGCCGGTACGGCGCCCCGAAGCGGGTCGTGAACAGCGTCCCGTCGGCGCCAGGGGCGAACTCCCGGATGTGCCGGGACAACGCCGCGGCCACCACCAGCGGAAGCGGCACGGTCCGGGCCGGTCAGCTCCGGCACCCCGTCCCACGACGCAGGGGGACGGCCGGCGGTGAGTGCCGGGATCAGCTCGGGCATCAGGTCCAGGGCGGTGGCCAGCGCGGCGTGACGGTTTCGCATGCTCACCGTTCTCACCGCCCCAGAGGTTGTGCCGTGCGGGCTGTGTTGCGGTCCCGCCGCACCGCACAGCCGGTCCGGGAGGTCCGTGAACAACTGGTGAAGCAACTGTCTCGACCCGGGGGACCGCAGCATCGAGACAGCAGACAACGTCAGACAGCGGCCGGCACGTCCCCCTTTACGGCGACCACCGTGTAGTTCTCTGCGTCGGGGTCGAAGGTGTTGGACTCCACCTCAAGTCCGACCGCCTGCAGCTGCGAGACGAGCTCCTCCTGCCGGAAAGGCCAGCATGACAGCCTCTCGGAGCACGTCAGTACCGACCCGTCCAATGCCACCTGCGCGACAGCAATCTCCAGGTGGTGCTCTTCGTCCCAGCGCTGCTCGATCTGCCAGTTGTAGACGACGACCGCATCACGTCCTTGACGCCGGACGAGTCGATGCCCCACGTCCAGACGAGATCCACGGGCTCGTACGAGCTCCCAAGTGCGGGATGTGAGGACGAGGCGTCCGTCGCGACTCAACAGCCGCGACATGGCGGTGAGTGCATCGAACCGGGCAGAGGCACCTTCGGCATGGGCGAGCGAGTTGCCCACGCAGAAGACCACATCGAAGGGCGGGGACCCATCGAGACGATCGGACAGCTCATCCCAGCTGACGCGCAACGTGCGCAGCGGGACACCATGTTGCTCTGCGAGTTGGTGGGTCCGGCGCACCATCGCAGCGCTCGCGTCTGTCGCCATCACGTCCAGGCCGAGAGCAGCCAGACCAACCGCGAGTTGCCCGGTGCCACACGCGCAGTCGAGAAGGCGCGCTTCCGGGGGAAGCCGTTCGACCAGGTCACCGAACGCAGCGACAGAGCCCGCGGGAGTGAGCTTCCCGTCTGGCATCAGCCACTCATAAACATCCGATAGGGCACCGTAACCGGCCACAGCTATACATCCCAACCAAACTCGACAACGCCGTGGACGCACGTGCGCCTGTCCCAGAGAATCACTTCAAACCTTCGGCACACCACGGGTTTGGAGTTCGACCCCAACTCAGCCCGTCGTGGGCGCGGGAACGCACTCACATGCCGCTGTCGGGACGGAAGCGCCCGACCATGCCGCAGAGAGCGTGCGCTGCGGCCATCCGGACGCTCCGCAGCGCGCTGTGGATCCCCCCGCTGACGCGTCGCTCCGCGATCTCGCAAGCTCGAACCTTGACTCAACGACCGCGGCCCAAGTGCCGGCTGGTTGTCAGGGGGACGGGGCGGGCCCACAGGCACGATGTTGCACCCGGCGAGGAACTTGCCGAGCCGGACCCGGCGGCGGGAGTCCCGCCACGCCTGGCTGACGACGACGGAGGGGACGTGGATGTCCCGGCCGTCCTCGAGGGCCAGGTTGTGGCGGGCCCACATGAGCCGGTCGTCGTTGTCGATGGCGATCAGTGCACCGACGTCGTACAGGTCGATCAGTGCACCGACGTCGTACAGGTAGGGGATGTTCACGGGCCGAGGCTCCCGAGCCACTGAGGTGCTCGGCATCGGCAGCGGCCATGTCGGCACGGGCGACGGCGAGCTCCTCCGGGGTGAAGGTGCCATGCGCCGCTTGCCACTCCTGGACAACGGCGCGCCCGGCCCGCAGCTGCAATTCCCGCTCAGCCGCGCCGGCGACGAGCCGGGAGAGCGGGACGCCCTCTTCCTCGGCGGCGCCTGCCGGCGCCGGTCAGGGAATGACGATCAGCTTTCCGACATGCCGACGCCGGGCGAGTTGTTCCTGGGCCTCGCGTACCTCCCCGAGCGGGTACGTTGCGGCGACGACGGGCCGGACATCGCCGTGCCGGGCGATCTCCACCAGGCGGTCGAAGATCCGCGGTGTGTGCATGGTCGAGCCCACCAGCGCGAGATCGGCGAGGTAGAGCCGCCGCACGTCGATCTCGACCGCCCAGCCGTCGAGGGCGCCGGCGACCACCCAGCGCCCGCCGGCCCTCAGCAACCCGAGGCCGGGGCCGACGGCTGCGCCGGCAACGACGTCGACCACCGCGTCGTACCCCTCCGGTGCGGCCTTCGCCGCGTCGGCGAGCACCTGACCCCGTCGCCGGTCCACCACGGCGTCGGCTCCGGCGCTGCGGACAGCCTCACCCTTTTCGCCGCTGCACACCGCGACGACGCGGGCCCCGCGGGCGCGGGCCAGCTGGACCGCGGCCAGTCCGACGCCGCCGGAGGCGCCCGTGACGAGCACGGTGTGTCCCTCCGAGACGGACCCGCGGTCGAGCATGCCCAGCGCGGTGCCGTAGGCGATGGGGAGGGCGGCCAGTTCGATGTCCGTTAGGGGCGACCCGTCGACGGAGTGAGCTCGTGCGCTCGGCACCACGACGTACTCGGCGAAGCCTCCGTCCCGCTCGCTGCCGAGCACGTCGGCCGGGCGCGCGTCCGGCCCCGGACCGTCGTACTCGGCCGGGTCCACCAGTACCCGCGCCCCGATCCGACCGGCGGCCGTCCCGTCGCCCGAGGCCACCACCGTGCCGGCCACGTCGGCTCCCTGGATGCGCGGGAAGTCGAGCGGGCCGAGCCATCCCGTCCTGATGTCCGGGTCCGCTGCCGCTCCGTAGGAGCCCTCGCGGGTCCACAGGTCGGTGTTGTTGCAGCCGGCCGCGTGGACCCGGACCAGCACCTCGCCCGGCCCTGGGCGCGGCACCGGTACCTCGCGAGCCTCGATCACATCGAGGCCTCCGTGGCCGGTGATGACGACGGCCCGCATGGTGCGGGGAAGGGGCGGCGACAGCGGCCCGGACGCGGGCGGGGATGTCGGTGGCATGGAGGCAGGATCGCACGCGGTCCCGGTCTCCACCGCTGCTCACGGGCGCCCGACCGGGCCTTCGAGGCATGTTCGCACCGTTCCGCATCAGTGAGCAGGAGTGGGTCCTGGACCCGTGCCTGGTCTCTGCGGACCGCCCGAACGGTTCTGGGTGTCCTGGCCGCCCGCTTTCTCTCCGTTTCCGGCGGTACACATCCGGTGCGTGGTCCGGGTACGGCGGGGGCGGGGTTCCTCACGCCCAGGAGCCTTTGAGTCGGCCTGGACGGTCCGACGCCCCACGCGATCGCTCTGGTTCGTACTGTGACGCCGCAGTGGACGTCGGCAATCGCAAGGACGGAGAGCCGGTGCCGGACATCGTGCGCGTATGGGTCGAATTCGCAGACGCGCCTGCGCCGGGCGACCGTGCGCCGGTGCGGCTCCTGCCCTTGACTCCGACGCGGTGGCCCACGTCGCTCCCGGCGACACCGTCACCATGTACGAGTGTGCCGCGGCCGGCGGTACGGCGACGATCCTGGAAGTGCACGCCGGGCTCCCGGCGGCCGACTGACGCGGGACGGTCGTGCGGAGACCTCGGCCCCGGATGCCGAGGTCTCCGCGTCTCCGCAACGCTCAGTGCGGTTACGGGAGTTGACGGATCTGCTGAAGGCGGTCCACCTCGCTCGGGGAGAGCCGCAGCGAGCAGGCCGCGACGTTCTCGGCCAGGTGATCCGGGCTTCGCGTGCCGGGGATCGCCAGGACGTGCGGCCCGCGGTGCAGCGTCCAGGCCAGCCGGACCTGCGCGGGCGTCACGCCGTATTCCCGTGCGACGGCGAGGACTTCGGCATGGTGCCGCTCGTTCGCACTTCCTTCCCGTTCCTGACCGGCGATGGCGAAGTACGGGACGAACGCGATGCCCTGCTCACCGCAGGTGTCGATCAGCCCGTTGTCCTCCGAGAGGCGGAGGTCGAGGCCGTACGAGTTCTGGACGCAGACCACCGGTGCGATGGCCCGGGCCTCGGCGAGGTGCTCGGGTGTGACGGCCGAGACGCCGAGGTGGCGGATGAGCCCGGCGTCGCGCAGCTCGGCCAGGGCACCGAAGTGCTCGGCGATCGAATTCTGGTTCATCCGGCGCAGATTGACGAGATCGAGGTGGTCCCGGCCGAGCTGCCGCAGGTTCTCCTCGACCTGGCCGCGCAGCTGTTCCGGCGTGGCGGCGGTGAGCCAGTCCCCCGAGGGGCCCCGGACCGGGCCCACCTTGGTGGAGAGGAGCAGGTCGTCGGGGTAGGGGGCCAGCGCGGAGTTGATCAGTTCGTTGGCGGAGCGCAGGGGCGAGAAGTAGAACGCCGCGGTGTCGATGTGGTTCACGCCGAGTTCGACGGCTCGGCGCAGGACCCGGACAGCGAGATCGCGGTCGATCGGCGGACCGTCGGAGTTGCCCTTCATGCCGTTGCCGGTCAGCCGCATGGCGCCGAAGCCGAGGCGGTTGACCTCCATGTCGCCGAGCCTCCAGGTGCCGGCGTCCGCTGCGTGGGCCGTGGTCGAGTTCATGCTTGCTTGCCTTTCTCGTGTGCGGGCGTGCTCGGAAAGGGGGCGTGCGGAAGGTGCGTTGCGCGTGTTCCGGGTACTTCCGACGGCCGTGTGTCATCGGCGCGTCGACGGGCGGCGGAAGTCGGCTGCCGCTTCTCCCGGGGCGCGCGTGGGAAGGTCGGGTCTACTGCTGGGACCGGACGGGACCCGGTCGGTGTCGACGGCTGTTCGTGCGCCGGTGGGCTCTGGTCTCCGCCGGCCAACGTCCTGTGCGGAGCGGGTTCGGGCCTGAGAGCGGAGCCGGCGTTCACCTGGGTGATGTCGGAGCGGCGATGGAGCCACCCCGGACGGAAGGGGCGCGCCCTGTTCACGGGGTGCGCTGATGCAGGTTAGCGCACCGGTCTCCGGGATCGCAGGCGAACGTGATCACGAGGTCCGTTGGCAGTTCCGAGGCCGGATCGATGCCGCGATCGGTTCCCTCAGGGTGCAGTTGCGTGCCCCGGCACAGTCGGCGCGAAGCCGTCGGACTCTACGTCCGGTCCGCATGGGGGCGGGCGGTCCGTGCCCCCCCTCGGTCCGTCCCGGTCAGTCCGCGTCCGCGCGGGGCGGGACCCGGGCCGGGCTGTCCGAAGCCGGAGCAATCGCCGTCGCAGCGTCTTCGGAGGCCTCCGGTCCGCGATAACGGCGGAACGACGGGAACGTCAGGGCGACGGCGAGCATCGTCACCACCACCAGGATCCCGCCCCCGGTGACGGCCCAGGTGGCGCCCACCGCCGCGCCGGCGGTGCCGTGCACGAGACCGGCGAGCCGGGGGCCGCCCGCCGCGACGACCGTGTCGACGCCCTGCAGCCGGCCGCGCATCCCGTCGACGGCCGCCGTCTGGAGGATGGTCTTGCGGAACATGCCGAGCACCATCAGGGCGCTGCCGCTCAGGGCGAGGAAGAATGCGGCCGTCCACAGGCGCTCCGCGAGTCCGAATGCCGCGATCGCGAGACCCCAGGCGCACACGGCGGCCACCACCATCGCGCCGTGGCGCCGGGTGCGGGTGAGGAGCCCGGAGCACAGCCCCACCGCCAGGGCGCCGACGGACATCGCCGCGTACAGGACGCCGATCGCGAAGCCTCCGCCCGGCGGATCGCCGAAGGTCTCGTGGGCGATCTGGGGGAAGAGCGCGGCCGGCATGCCGAGGAACAGGGCGATGAAGTCGGCGAGATAGGCGGCCAGAAGGATCCGGTGCCGCGTCAGATGGACCAGTCCCGCGCCGATCCGGCGGACCACCGAGGCGCCCCCCGGCGTGCCCGGAACCCCGTCCTGCGACGGAGCCGGAGGAAGCGGCGGCAGCCGCCACACGGCCCACACCGTCAGGCACAGGGCGATGGCGTCGACGAGATAGAGCGTGCCGAGTCCGGTCAGGGGGATCAACGCGCCCGCGAGCAGCGGCCCGGCGATCCCGCCGAACCACATGACGCTCGACTGGAGCGCGTTGGCCGCCGGCAGCAGGTCCGCGGTGATCAGCCGCGGTGTGACCGCGCCCGAGACGGCGGAGTTGGCGCCGAACAGGGCCTGCTGCACGGCGATCAGGACCAGCAGCACGGCGACGGACTCGAGCCCGGCTGCAGCCTGGGCCCACAGCAGGGCCGAGGTGAGCGCGATGCCGCTGCTGGTCACCAGCAGCATCCGGCGGCGGTCGACGGCGTCCGCCACCGCGCCGCCCCACAGGGCGGCCGCCACCATCGGGACGAGTCCGGCCAGCGAGGCGTAACCGACGTACGCCGAGGACCCGGTGAGGTCGTAGACCTGCACGGGGACGGCGACCGCCGTCAGTTGGCTCGCGACCGCCGTGACGGTCGTGGACGCCCACAGTCTGCGGAACGGTGCTGTTTGCAGCGGGCGCAGATCGGCCGTCACACGTGCCCGTTTCCCCGCCATCCGGCGCCCCCTCGCTGGTTCAACTGCCCCCGGGCCGGGCGGGATGGGCCGCACCGGACCGGGGCGGCCCATGGGCGACAGGACGCCCCCGGTGCGGGCGCGGTTCCCGGCAGCGCCCCCGCCGGCGTGGAGCACCCGGGCCGTCCGAGTGGCGGCCCCGGGCGCCTCGACCGACCATGAAGGCTCCCGGCTCTCCGCCCCGAGGGAGGGCCGCCGGCGCGCCGTTCAGGCGGGGCTGGAGGTCGTCATGACCCGTCGGACGATGCGGCTGTCCGCGGGGCCCTCGCTGGCGCTGGCGCTGGTCCTGTCCCCGGCGCTCGCCTCCTGCACGTCCACCACGTCTCCGACGGGGGGCGAGACGGTGACCCGGACCGTCCCCGGGGACTCGGGCAGCTCGGGTCCGGCCGGTACGTCGCCCCGGGCGGACAGCTCGGGCCGGCCCTCGGGGAAGCCCCGCGCGACGTCGCCGGCCGAGGTGGTCACGGCCTACTACGCGGCGATCAACGCCCGTGACTTCCGCACCGCCTGGGAGCTGGGCGGGCGTAACCTCGCCTCGTCCTACGACGCCTTCGCCGCGGGATTCGACGGCCTGGAACGGGACGACCTGACGATCCTGGGCACCTCCGGGAGCAGGGTCGAGATCGCACTGGACGCGGTGCAGACCGACGGCACGACGAAGTCGTTCCGCGGCACCTACACCGTGCGGCACGGCGAGATCGTCGCGGCCTCGGTCCGCGAGGTCGCGGAACCCGGGCCGAGGGAGGGGAGCAGCGAGCCGGCGGGGCACTACGAGAACTGCACGGAGGCGCACCGTGACGGCGTCTTCGACATCCCCGGTGACGCTCCCGCCTACCGGCGTGAACTCGACCGGGACCAGGACGGCCTGGCGTGCGAACCGCACGAGTCGAAGGCGCCGGCCCCCACGTCGTCCTCTCCCGCCGCCCCGCCGTCCTGACCCCGCACTGTGGCGGCATATACCTCGAAAGCCGCTGGCTGTCGAGGAATTGACGCGCGTCACGGAGGAAGATCCCCACATCGGGTGACACTCTGGCCCGTGGTTGCGTTTGACCACGAACAGTTGCCAGGCTGTTGCTGTCTGTCAACCTGTTGGGAGGGGCACGTGCCTTTCGGTGAGCAGCCTGCGTACCTCCGGGTCGCCGGCGACCTGCGGCGCCAGATCGTCGACGGCTCCCTGCCCCCGCACACCCGGCTCCCCTCGCAGGCCAGAATCCGCCAGGAGTACGGCGTGTCGGACACGGTGGCGCTGGAGGCGCGCAAGGTGCTGATGGCGGAGGGGCTGGTCGAGGGCAGGTCCGGCTCGGGGACGTACGTGCGCGAGCAGCCCGTGCCGCAGCGTGTGGTGCGCGGTGGCTACCGGCCGGCCGACGAGTCCACGCCCTTCCGCCAGGAACAGGGGGACGACCGCGTCCGGGGCTCGTGGGACTCCCACAGCGAGCAGGAGCCGGCGAGCCCGGACGTGGCCGCACGGCTGGCGATCGAGGCGGGCGACCGTGTCATGCGGACTCACTACGTCTACCGGGTCGACGGCCGGCCGGCCATGCTCTCCACCTCCTGGGAGCCACTCTCCGTGACCGGCCGCTCCCCGGTCATGCTCCCCGAGGAGGGCCCGCTGGCAGGACGCGGGGTCGTCGAGCGGATGGCGGCCATCGAGGTGGTCGTCGACAACGTGATGGAGGAGGTCGGGGCCCGGCCCGGCCGGGCCGAGGAGGCCCTCGCGCTCGGCTGCGTTCCGGGGCGTGCGGTCCTCGTCGTGACGCGGACCTACTTCGCCTCCGGACGTCCGGTCGAGACCGCGGACATCGTGGTGCCGGCCGACCGCTTCCGGCTCTCGTACCACCTCCCGGTGCGCTGAGCCGGCGCACCGGGAGGTGGCTTGCCGAGCCCGTTCCGGACGCCGGGCGGGAGCGGTCCGGTTCCCCCGCCCCAGTGTTGGAAACCTCACATAACCCCTGGTCAGAGCATCGCTGTGGGATTTTCGGGGTGGTGGCGCTCGTACGATGGCGGCTTCTGTCAGCCGTGGGGGCGTAGGGAGAACCAAGAGCGTTGAGTACGGAGCAGGAGTCCCACTCGAACTACCGGCGGTCCCTGGGGACCGTGGCTCTCACGGCCGTGGGTCTCGGGTCGATCATCGGTTCCGGCTGGCTCTTCGGAGCGGAACGGGCTGCTGCCCTGGCCGGACCGGCAGCCGTCATCTCGTGGGTCATCGGCGCGGTGGTGGCGTTGACCATCGCCCTCACCTACACCGAGCTGGGGGCGATGTTCCCCAAGGCCGGCGGCATGGTCCGTTACGGACAGTACTCACACGGTTCGCTGGCCGGCTACCTCGCCGCCTGGGCCAACTGGATCGCCATCGTGTCCGTGATCCCCGGCGAGGCGACCGCGTCGATCCAGTACATGAGCTCGTGGAGCTTCGGCTGGGCCAAGGGCCTGTACCAGGGCGAGGAACTGAGCACGACCGGCATCCTCGCCGCGAGTGTCCTGCTCGTCTTCTACTTCTTCGTGAACTGGTTCGCGATCTCACTGTTCGCGAAGACCAACACCGCGATCACGGTCTTCAAGGTCGTCGTTCCCGGCCTCACCGCGGGCGCCCTGCTGCTGGCGCACTTCGACACGGGCAACGTCGCCCGGCACGGCGGCTTCAGCCCGAACGGCTGGAGCGCGGTCTTCAGCGCGGTCGCCGTCTCCGGCATCGTCTGGGCGTTCAACGGTTTCCAGCCACCGCTCAACATGGCCGCCGAGGCCCGCAAGCCCGGCAGGTCGCTGCCCATGGCCGTCATCGGCTCGATCCTGATCGCCCTCGTCATCTATCTCGCCCTCCAGGTCGCGTTCCTGATGGCCGTGCCGGCCGCGGACCTGGCGAAGGGCGGCTGGGCCGGCCTGTCGTTCAACTCCCCGCTCGCCGACCTGTCCATCGCCTGGGGCCTGAACTGGCTGGCCCTGCTGCTGTACGCCGATGCGTTCGTCTCGCCGTCCGGCACGGGCATGATCTACGCGGCCACCACCTCGCGCATGATCCACGGGGTGCAGGAGAACGGGCACCTGCCCGGCGTCTTCGGCAAGGTCGACCGGAAGACGGGCGTGCCGCGCCCGGCGCTGCTGCTGAACCTCGTGGTGGCGTTCGCCTTCCTCGCCGTCTTCCGCGGCTGGGGCTCCATTGCCGAGATCGTGGGCGTCGCGACCGTCATCTCGTACGTCACCGGTCCGGTGGCCGTGATGTCGCTGCGCCGTCTGGCGCCCGAGCTGCCGCGGCCGGTCCGGCTGCGGGCCATGCCGGTCATCGCACCGCTGGCCATGGTCTTCGGCTCGCTGGTCATGTACTGGGCCCGCTGGCCGCTGACCGGAAAGGTCATCCTCATCATGGCGATCGGCCTGCCGATCTGGGCCTGGTACGAGCTGCGCAGGCCGTGGGCCGAGCTGAAGCCGCACCTCGAGGCGGGCGCATGGATGGTCGTGTACCTGCTGGTCATGGCCTTCGTGTCGTGGGCCGGTGGCAAGGAGTTCGGCGGCCGCGGATACCTCCCCGAGGACTGGGACCTCCTCGTCGTCTCCCTGGTCGGCCTGGCGTTCTACGTGTGGGGCGTCCGCAGCGCCTGGCGCAACCCCTCGTTGGCCGCGATCGTCGCGGAGTCCGGGGCCGACGCGGCGGGGGCCGGTCAGGGCCGCCCCGCCGACCGGAACCTCGAACACGTGGCCGGTGACATCACCCTTTGCAAGAAACCGTGTCCATGCAGTGAAGGACCGGCGTAGGGTCGGCATATGCAGATTGCGGTTGCCCCCGCGTCGCGATCCGCGGTCGCGGGGGCGGTGGAGGGGTGACGATGAGCGAACGTGCGACGGCGGTCCAGCCGTGGCTCGTCATTCGGCAGGACGGCAACGGCAACCGCTACCGGGTCGCGAGCTATCCGACCCGGGCGGAGGCCGAGCGGGTCGCCGCCCGCCTGGACGGCCAGGGGCCCGGACTCTACGCGGTGGAACGCCTCGGCCGCCGTTCGTGAAGTTCCACGGCTCGCCGGAGAGGTTTCCAGGTTGCGGCACATGACCGAAAACGGTGCACGGATCGTGGCAGGCGGCGCGCTGACGCGCGACGGAGCACTGCTCGCCGCGCGGCGCACCCGGCCGGCCGGGCTGGCCGGCCGGTGGGAGCTGCCGGGCGGCAAGGTCGAGCCGGGCGAGACTCCGGAGGAAGCCGTGGTCCGCGAGCTGCGGGAGGAACTGGGGGTCGAAGCCCGCGTCCGGGACCGGATCCCGGGTGAATGGGCGCTGGGCCGGGGTTACGTCCTGCAGGTGTGGACCGTCCGGCTCGTGTCCGGCCGGCCTCGGCCTTTGGAGGACCACGACGAGCTGCGATGGCTGCCCCCGGACCGGGTCGACGAGGTCGACTGGCTGGAGCTGGACCGTCCGGCCGTCGCCGAGGTCATGCGCAGGCTCCGCGCGGCCGGGCCCGGGGCGGAGCTCTGAATGAGGTCCGCCCGGTGCCGCAGTGGTCCCGAGATAGGTCGATCCGATCCGGGGTATGCACACCATGACGGGCTGATTGTCTTGATCGTCATGAACAGCGAGGATGGTTCCGGTGCGTCCGGGACGGTCGGGCGTCCTGGCCGAAAGGGAACGCTCCCTGCTCCGGGAAGTGGTCGGCGTGAGCGACAGCACAGATGCGGGTCCTCCCGAAGAGGCTCCGCCCTCGCCGAGCGGCCCCCGGGGCGCCGCTGCACCGCCCGGTTCGAACGCCGAGTGGACCTTTCCGGCGGAGCCCGACGCCGTCGCCGGCGCCCGTGCGGTCGTCCGGGGGACCTTGCGCGAATGGGGGCTCGAGACGATGGGCGACATGACGGCGCTGCTGGTCAGCGAGCTGGTGACCAACGCCCTGCGCCACGCCAGCGGCCCGATCGGCCTGCGCATGGAGCGTGACCGGGCGGCGGACGCCCTCCTCGTCGAGGTCTCCGATCCGCTGCCCGACCCGCCGCGGGAACGGGCGGTCGGCGTGGACGACGAGAGCGGGCGCGGTCTGCAGCTCGTCGCCGGTTCCGCCCGCCGCTGGGGGACCCGCCGTGGCCGGACCGGCAAGACCGTGTGGTTCGAGCTGCCGCTGATGGGTTAGGAGTGGGGGGAGAGAACGACTGATCACGGCTGCTGCGAGAGCCGCGGGGGCCGCCGCGTGGAGGACACGGGGGGCATCGGCTGCGGTCGATTGAGACTGTGCTGTGATCGGGGAGGCCGTGTCCCGGTGGTCGTTGTGCTGGATACTCGGCGAGGACCGGTCCGGGATGTGTGAGCTGGAGGGGACGGTCGCGTGAGCGAGATACCAGCGGGGGCGGAAACCCCCGACGAGACGGCTGCCGAGGCGGCCGGCCGGCTGAACAGCCCTCCCGGGTCGCTCTACGACTACATCAGGGTCGCGTCCTTCTCCCTCGCGGCCGACGGCCGCATCGACCAGTGGAGCGACCGCGCAGCCGCCCTCCTGGGCATTCCTGCCGAAGATGCGCTGGGCCGGAGTCCCGTCGAGGCATTCCTCCCCGCCGAACTCCGCGACGGCGCCGACCGCTGGTTCACCGAGATCCTGGAGGCCGGTGAGCTGCCTTCGGGGGCGGACGCCGGCGGCCGCGTCGGCATCGTTCCCTACCGCAGCGCCCAGGGCACCCCCGCCGAAGGACTGGCCGAGCTGTACGTGATGCCGACCAGGACCGAGCACGGCGGACGCGGTGCCCTGTGTGTCGTCGTCGACGTACGCGCCCTGCGGCACATCGAGACCGACCTCGCCGCCTCACAAGCTGTTTTCGGCCAATCCCCGGTGGGTTTCCTGCTGTTCGGGACCGACCTCCAGATCATGCGCGCGAACGAGCGCTTCGCCACCATCTTCGGTGGCACCGCCGATTCCCACCGCGGGCGCAGCGCCGAGGACTACCTGCCGCGCGCCGAGGCCGACCGGCTGAACGTCGCGCTGCGGCAGGTCCTCCAGACCGGCAGCCCCGTCACCGAGATGCAGCTCGCGGGCGCCATACCCGGGCAGCGCGACGGACACCGCTGGTCCCTCAACCTCTACCGGCTGCACAACCGCACCGGACATACCATCGGTGTCGCGGCGCTCGGCATGGACGTCACTCGCCGGCGCAATGCCGAACGCGAAGCCGCCAGCGCCCGCCGCAACCTGGCGCTGCTCAACGAGGCCGGGGCCCGGATCGGCAACTCGCTCGACCTGGAGACCACCGCCCGGGAGCTGCTGGACGTGGCCGTCCCGCGCTTCTGCGACCTGGCCTCGGTCGACCTCTACCAGGGGCTGCTGGCCGGTGACGAGACACCGCAGGGACTGGCCGACGGCAGCGCCGAGCTGCGCCGCGTGGCCTTCTCCAGTGCCGTCTCCGACGCGCCCGTCGCCATCGGCGGGCAGGACACCTCGGAGCCGACCGCCGTCGGTCAGGTCCACCGCTTCCCCTTCACCTCTCCCTGCGCCGACGCGTTGCGCACCGCCCGGCCGCAGCTCATACCGGGCGGGGACGGCGACAGCCCCCGCGAACTCGGCGTGGTGGTGCAGTCCACGCTCGCCGTCCCGATGGTCGCCCACGACACCGTCGTCGGGCTCGTCCAGTTCTCCCGGACCAAGGGCAGCGAACCCTTCGGCGAACGGGACATCGCCCTCGCCGTCGAGCTGGCCGCCCGAGCCGCCGTCTGCATCGACAACGCGAGGCTCTACCGCAGGGAGCACGAGCGCGCCCTCATCCTCCAACGCAGCCTGCTGCCGCCCGGCGACCCCGAGGCCGCGGGACTCGACATCGCGTGCCGGTACCTGCCCGGCAACACCGCCACCGAGGTGGGCGGCGACTGGTTCGACGTCATCCAGCTGCCCGGCCACCGGACGGCTCTCGTCGTCGGCGACGTCATGGGCCGCGGTCTGCGGGCCGCCGCCGCGATGGGTGAACTGCGCACCGCCGTAAGGACGTTGGCCCTGCTCGACCTCGAGCCCGCCGAAGTGCTCGGAGCTCTCGACGAGATCGCCCAGGGCCTGGGTGCGCCCGCGGGGACCCACGGCGGAGCCCGCAGTGCCAGCCGAGGCAGGCAGAGCGCCGACGAGTCGTCCGACCTGTCCGAGATCTACCTCGCCACCTGCGTGTACGCCGTTTACGACCCGGTCACGCGCCGTTGCACGATCGCCAACGCCGGGCACCTGCCGCCCGTGGTCGTGGAGCCGGGTGAGCCGGCGCTGATGCTCGAGGTGCCGTCGGGCATGCCGCTGGGCGTGGGGGGCGAGCCGTTCGAGGAGATCGACGTCGAGCTGCCCGACAATGCGCTGCTCGCCCTGTACACCGACGGCCTGGTGGAATCCCGCGACCAGCCGCTCGACGAGGGCATGGACGCCTTCCGCGCCGCGCTCGCCGACCCCGGCCGCCGGCTCGAGGACGTCTGCGACCACGTGCTCAGCGCCCTCGACACCCACCACGGCGAGGACGACATCGCCCTGCTCATGGCGCGGGTCCAGGGGCTGCCCGCCGAGTCGGTCGGCGACTGGAAGCTCCCGGCCGAACCGCAGTCGGTCTCGCGCGCCCGTGAACTCGCCCGCGGACAGCTCGTCACCTGGGGCCTGGGCGAACTCGTGGACACCACCGAACTGTTGGTCAGCGAGCTGGTCACCAACGCGCTGCGCTACGGCGAGGGCGAGATCCGGATCCGGCTGCTGCTCGACAGCACCCTCGTCTGCGAGGTGTGGGACGGCGGGCTGGTCCAGCCCCGTAGGCGCCGGGCCCGGGACACCGACGAGGGCGGGCGCGGCCTGCAACTCGTCGGCCTGCTCAGCCTCGGCTGGGGGAGTCGCCGCACCCCGCACGGCAAGACGGTCTGGTTCGAGCTGCGGCTGCCGAACGGCGGCAGCCCGCCGGCCGACCCGGTCGAGGCGCTGCTCAGCCTGTACTGACCGCGGCTGCTGAACCGGAGCAACCGGACGGACGGAAGGAGGGAGGGGCGCCGCGGTCTGCGGCGCCCCTCCTTGCTCTGCGTTCCTGCCGGCCGGGTGCGTCAGATGCTGAAGCGCTCCTTGCGCAGGAGCGGGCGGACCCGTCCGGTGAAGCCGCCGCTGCGGAACGGCTGCTGGAGCAGGCCCGGCTTGAGCTGCTGGGCCAGAGCGGCGGCGATCATGCCCTGATCGAGGACGAGGACGTGGGCGCTGACCCGGCCGGTCTGCACGTTCACGGAGTCCCGGAAGCCGTATCCGTCGTCGTAGGCGCCGAAGTCACGGGCGATCCGCGTCAGGTTCGCCACGGCGTCGTCCGGGGCGAACTGCATGGCCAGGAACGAGGCGTGCGGGGTGACGACGCCGTTGGTGTACGCCGAGGCGGGCGGCAGCGGCTCGCCCTCCTTGATGTACGTGCGGTCGGTGTTGGAGGCGTAGCCGTCCAGGTTCATGCCGATCGCGTCGACGCCGTACTCCTGGTAGCCGCCCTCGGGGACGTTGCACGGGGAGAAGCCCCAGTAGCCGTACTCGGCCTCCCGCAGTCCGTGCTCGATGTGCGACTGCACGGTCCGCCGGTGGTTCAGGCCCCAGGACTTCGGCGACCACTCGGGCTCCGGTACGAACAGCGGCACCATCAGGGCCTCGAACATCGACCCGCCCCAGGTGGGGACGATCCTGCGGCCGCGGTAGGTGTAGTGGCCCTCGTAGACGCTGACGCCGTCGATGGTGACCTTGCCGCCCTGCGGGGTCTGCTCCTGGCCGTTCTCCGGGGGCAGGGTACGGAAGACGTGCCAGTAGTGCTCGGTCGGCAGGCTGCCGTCGGCTATGCCGAGGTAACTGGCCATCCGGGGCTCGGTGTTGAGCGCGCCGTAGTGGTGGCCGGTGGGCTCGCCGGTGTCGGTCCAGAAGCCGCCGCGGAGCTGGCCGGGGTGGCCGATGGGGTCGTCCGCGTCGAACGGCGTGTAGTAGTACGACCAGTCGGCGTCCGCCAGCAGCCGCTCGACCCGGGGCCGCAGCGACGGGTCGGCGTCGGCGGCGATGCGCAGGCCCGTGACGAGCCAGGCGTTGTCGACGGACGACAGGAACGGGCGGACGGGCGCTCCGGTGCCGGGCCACTCGGTGAGGACGTCACCGGTGGCCGGGTCGTACCAGTTGAACCAGAAACCGTTCGCGCGCTCCAGTTTCTCGACGGCGCCGATGGTGCGGGCGAGGCGGGAGTGCATCTGCGTGCCGCTGATGACGCCGAGTCCGTGGGCGGCGACGGTGGACCACAGACCGCAGCCGATGTTCGTCGGCGAGGTGTTGCGGGACCTGACGGGGGTGGGGCCGCTCAGATCGAGGGCGTCGGCGGGGAGGCCGAAGTCCGTCGTCATCGTTTCGATGGAGCGGTAGGTGTCGCGGAACCAGGTGTGCAGGGTGTCCTTGACGCTGCCGGTGGCGGTGCCGGCCGAGGCGATTCCGGTGGCGGCTCCTGGGGACGGGGCCGGGGCGGCGGTGGCGCGGGGGGCGAAGGCGGCGCCGGCGGCTGCGGCGGTGGCGGCGGTGGCGGTGCCGGCGAGGAATCTGCGACGGTCCATGGGTTTCCTCCCTGGGGTGGGGTGGATCGGGGGTGGAACGTGCGGTTCTGCGGTGGTGCGGGTGCGGGTGCGTTGTGGTGCGCTTCGTGCGGTGGTGCGGGTGCGTTGTGGTGCCGGGTCCGAGGCCTCCGGGGAGGGGTCCTGGACCGCATATTTACGGCCGCTGCCGGCCACAAATACACGGAAGTGTCCAGGACCCCTTCCCTGCGACCCCGTCCCCTCCGGTTCGGACTCCCGCCTCTGACCGCCTCGTTCGACGGTTCGGTGTGTGGTGGTGAGCGCCGTACCGGGTGTATTGCTGTTCGGTTGTGTGCGGCAGTCGCCCTCCCCTTCCGCCAAGTCCCCGATGGGCCCGGTGCTGCTTGCTGTCCCGCTCCGGCTCCGGTGGGGGAAGAGGGGCGGGTTCAGTCGGTGGTGAGGCGGAGGAAGCGGATGCCCGGGTTGGGGAGGGGGGTGGTGACCGTGGCCGTGCCGTGGGCGTCGGCGGTGACCGCGGCCAGGGTCTCCGTGGGGAGTTCGTCGGCGGCGCGGAGTTCGGCCCACTGCTGCTCGTCCGGCCAGTCGCCGCCGCCGAGACCGTCCCAGACCGCCTGGATGTTGCCGTGCTCCTGGTCGACCCGGTGCGAGGTGACGGTGTACTCGGTGCCGGGGCGAAGGCCGTTGACCTTCACCGTCACCGTCCGGTCGAGCACCTTGGCGCCGGCCACCTTGGACTGGTCGAGGGTGCCGTTCCACACCAGGACGTCCACCGCGGCGTCCGAGCCCGTGGCCAGCGACTCGACGAGCGCCTCGGCGCCGTCCCCGGTGACCGTGGCGGGCAGCCGTCCGCCGGCCAGCCGGGACAGCAGGTACAGCGCCCAGAAGCGCGGCTTGCGCAGGTTGCCGACCGTCAGCAGGCCGAAACCGCCGTGGAACAGCTTCGGCGGCCAGCCCAGCTCCTCGAACTGGTCGGAGCACACCCAGTACGCGAGGCAGTCGGTGGAGGACAGCGCGGACTTCATGCCCCGCAGCACGAACGGCGCGGAGAACACCGCGTCGCTCACCGGGTTGAAGTGGGTGGGCGTGACGCCCCACTCCGTCCACAGGATCTCCGGCTCGGGCTTGCCGGTGGCCTTCGCGTACGCCTGGGTGAGCGGGCGGAAGTCCAGTGGCGCGTTGCCGTAGGTGTGGGTGGAGACGAAGTCGACCGGGACGTCGTTCTCGCGGCAGAACTCCAGCAGGTCGCCGACCCAGCCGGCGGCCGCGGAGGAGGGGCCGCCGACGCGGATGCGCGCATCGACCGATTTCACGGCGCGGACCGCGACCTCGTAGAGGCGGTGGTAGTCGGCCTGGGTGCCGTTCCAGAAGACCTCGAGGTTGGCCTCGTTCCAGACCTCGAACTCCCAGCCCGCCACTTCGTCGGCGCCGTACCGCTCCCGCAGGTGGACGGTCAGGTCGCGGACCAGATCGCCCCAGCGTTCCCAGACCCTCGGGGTCGACACCAGCGCCTTGTAGTCGAAGACGGTGTAGCCGGGGTCGGACGCCAGCTCCTTCGGCATGAACGACAGCTCGACGACGGGCTTCAGGCCGGTGGCCAGGAACCGGTCGTAGACCTCGTCGAGGCCGGAGAAGTCGAAGCTGCCGTCCGGGCGGACCGTCACCGTCTCCGGGAGGAAGGTGCCGTGTGCACGGACCGTACGGACGCCGATCTCGTCGCGCATGATGCCCAGCGCCTCGGCGTACTCCTTCGCCACGTCGGAGCCGCCCGAACCGGGCTTGTCCCAGAGCAGCAGCGAGAAGTGCTCGGCACCGATCATGCGCCGCCACACGTCCGGCAGCGGACCGGGCTCGGCAGAGGCGTCCACGGTGACCTGGACTCCCGCGGGCTCCGAACCGCCCGCCCGGGCGCAGCCGCTGACCGGCTCCGAGAGCGGCCCGGCGCCGCTGTCCGACCAGGTCGCGACGGCGTACCAGTAGCCGCGGCCGGGGGCGGCCAGGGTGTCCGCGTACGGCGGGTGGGGCACCGCGAGGACATCGCCCCCGAGATGGTCGAGCGGGACGAACTCCCCGTCGACGGATTCGGCTCGGTGCACGAGGTAGCCGAGCGCGCCCGGCACCGGGTCCCAGTTCAGGAGCACATGGCCGGTACCGTCCTCAGCCGTCAGACCGGTGGGGGCGGGGAGCTCGCCGGTGCCGGTGAGACCGGCGTCGCTCGGCATGCCGATGCGCTGCTCCCAGTCGGCACGGGCTGCGGACTTGTCGGTCATGAGTGGACGTACCTTTTCGTCAGGGGCGTGCGGGTCGTGCGGCTGTCGGGTCGTGCGGCTGTCGGGGGGCGCCGTGGCGTCACTTGAGGCCTGCGGTGGCGAACCCTTGCGTGAAGTAGCGCTGGAGGACGGCGAAGACGAGCAGCACCGGCAGGACGACCAGGAAGGATCCGGCCATCAGGACGCCGTTGGAACCGTCCGCCTGGTTGGGGTCGGTGGCGAACGTCGCGAGGGCCACCGGCAGCGTGTACTTGTCCGGATCGTTGGTGGCGATCAGCGGCCACACGAAGTTGTTCCAGGACTGCAGGAAGGTGAGGATCGCGAGTGTCGCCAGGGCGGGCTTCACCAACGGCATCACGATCCGCCAGAAGATGAACCACTCGCCCGCCCCGTCGATGCGGGCCGCCTCGAGCATCTCGTCGGGGACGGACAGCATGAACTGGCGCATCAGGAACACCCCGAACGCCCCCGCCGCGAAGGGCAGGACGAGTCCCGCGTGGGTGTCGAGCAGCTGCATCCGGCTCATCAGCACGAACAGCGGCAGCAGCATCAGGTTGCCGGGGACCATCAGGGCGCCCAGCACCAGCGCGAAGATCTGGCTGCGGCCGGCGAAGTTCAGCTTCGCGAGGGCGTAGCCGAGCATCGAGCAGAACAGCAGGTTGCCGACCGTGACCAGAGTGGCGACGATCACGGAGTTGAGGAAGTACAGCGGCATGTCGAGCTTGTCCAGCAGCTCGCTGAAGTTCTCGAGGGTCCACTCCGTCGGGATCCACACCGGCGGGCTGGCGGACAGTTCGGGGGCGGTCTTGAACGAGGCCAGACCCATCCACACGAACGGCGCGGCCATCACCACCAGTCCGGCCGACAGCAGGACGAGGGGCAGTGCCCGGTTGTGCCGTGACTTCCCCGGTCGGGCGGTGGTCATTTGGTGTTGTCCTTCAGCAGTCGGAGCTGGAGCACGGTGATGCCCATGATCACCACGAACAGGACGTAGGCCATCGCGCTCGCATAGCCCATGTGGAAGTAGCTGAAGCCCTCGCGGTACATGTCGAGCGAGACCGTGAGCGTGCTGTCCGACGGTCCGCCCTGGGTCATCACGAACGGCTCCTCGAACACGTTCAGGTAGCCGATGGTGGTGATCACGGTGGCGTACAGCAACGTCGGCCGCAGCAGTGGGACGGTGATCCTGCGGAACTCCTGCCAGGCGCCCGCGCCGTCCAGCCGGGACGCCTCCCGCACCTCGGTGGGGATGGCCTGGAGGCCGGCGATGCACAGCACCATGACCGTGCCCAGGTTGCGCCACACTGCCATGACGATCAACGAGGGCATTGCCAGCGCCTCGGAGCCGAGGAAGTCGGGTGAGGTGAGACCGACCTCGGCGGCAAGGCCGGCGATCAGCCCGTCGCCCGGGTCGAGCACGAACCGCCACACGACCGCGACGGCGACGATGCTCGTGACCACCGGGGCGTAGAAGCCGACCCTGAAGAACGTGCGCATGCGGTCGATGCCGGAGTTGAGCAGGACGGCGACCACGAGCCCGAGGCCGATGGTCAACGGCACGCCCGCCGCCACGAAGTACGCGGTGTTGAACAGCGCGGCGAGGAACTTCTCGTCCTCGAAGAGCCTGGTGTAGTTCTCGAACCCGGTGAACTCCGCCGAGAACGGGTCGGTGACGTTGCGCAGTCCGAAGTCGGTGAAGCTCATGGCCAGGGTCGCCAGGATCGGCATCGCCATGAACGTCGCGAACAGCACCAGGAAGGGCGTGGAGAAGAGCCAGCCCGCGAGGTGGTGCACGCCGGCCCGGGACCGCCGGGCCCGGCCGGCCGGGGCGGAGGGCCCCGGGCCGGCCGTGGACGTGGCGACCCGGTCAGTGGTCGTGGTGCTCAACGCCTACTCCACGAGGCCTGCGGTCGAGGACTGCATCTTCTTCGCGGCCTGCTCCGGGGTGGCCTTGCCCTGGATGACCGACTCGATGCCGGAGTCCAGGCGGGCGCCGAACTCGGCCCACTTGGCCATCGGCGGGACGGCCTTGGCGTTGTCCATCTGTGTGCGGAAGATCTCCAGGTTCGGGTTGTCCCCGAGCTTGCCGCCCTCCCAGGCCTCGCGGTTGGCGGGGAGGTCGGTGGTCCGCTTGTGCCAGTCCACCTGCTGCTCGGTCGAGGTCAGGTAGGAGATGAAATCCGTGGCGGCGGCCTTGTGCTCGCTGTCCTTGAACGCGACGAGGTTCGAGCCGCCCGCGAACGAGGTGCCCTTCCCGTCCGGGCCGGCCGGGATCGGGGCCACACCCCACTTGCCCTTCAGCTGCGGCTGGTTCTCGGCCAGGCTGGTGGTGATCCAGGGGCCGGAGAGGAACATCGGCACGGAGCCGTTGCCGAAGTCCTTGGTGACGTCGTAGCCGGGCCGGAGGCTCTTCTTGGCCAGGCCCTTGTCGAAGTACGCGGCGTACTCCTTCAGCGCCTCGACCGTGGCGGGGGTGTCGAGGGACGGCTTGCCGTCCTTCACCAGGTCGCCGCCCGCGGAGTAGAGGAACGGCAGCCAGTTCTGGTTGGTGTCCAGGCCGTTGGGCTGGAGCGAGATGCCCCACTTGGTGTCGGCCTTGTCCTGGTACTTCGCGGCGAGCGAGGACAGTTCCTTCCAGGTGGTCGGCGCCTTGTCGACGCCGGCCTTCTTCGCCAGGTCCGTGCGGTAGTAGAGGACGCGGGTGTCCACGTACCACGGCACGCCGTAGACCTTGTCGTCGAAGACGTTGTTGCCCCAGGCGGCGGGGAAGAAGTCGCCCTTGTCGAACTTCTTGGTGTCCACCGGCTCGAGGACGCCGAGGTCGGCCATCTCGCCCATGAACGTGGTGCCCATCTGGGCCATGTCCGGCAGCGTCCCGGCGGCGGCCGCGGAGACCAGCTTCTGGTGGGCGACGTCCCAGCCGATCGGGGTCACCTTGACGGTGATGTTGGGGTGCTTCTTCTCGTACGCGTCGGCGACTTCCTGGAGCTTCTCGCCTTCGGTGCCGAAGCCCCAGACCGTGATCGTCTGCTTGGCGTCCGCGGCGGTCTCCTTGGCGCCCGACCCGCCGCACGCGGTGAGTGCGAAGGTCGCGCCGAGCGCTACGGCGGCCGAGACGGTTCTGGCTGTGCGGTGCATGAGGGGCTCCTCCTCGAGCTCCAGGCCTGGTGTATGCGCTGCCTGTAAGCGCATACATCACTGTGTGGCAGCCGCGCGGATGCTCGCAAGAGGCCCCAGGATCACGCTTCGGTAACGGCAGAGTTGAAACCGAACCGGTGGGGTCAGACGTTAGGTTCGAAATAGAGACGGCGGAAGTGGTTGTGACCGAACCGGTTTGATGGATGTCGTGCGAAGGGGCCGCCGGACACATCCGGCGGCCCCTCCGTACGGACCTCAGCGGGCGGCGGCCCTCAGGGCGCTCGGCCCGTCCGCGCGCCGGCCCCCGGGCTCCAGCAGCCGCTCGGCCAGCACCCCGAAGACGGCGCCGAAGGCCGCCCACTGCAGCGCCTGGACGCCGATCGAGGCGAGTCGGAACTGCCACAGCAGCGCTGCGGGGAAGCCGTCCGGCACTTCCTGCATGGACGGCAGGAACGCCATCGCCAGGGCACAGGCGAGGACGAACGCTCCCGTCGCCGTGACCGTCGCGTTCCCGTTGCCCCACCGTGCGGCGAGCCGGCGGCCGAGCAGCACGGCCAGGACGCCCAGCAGCACCGTGAGCGCGATCATCAGGAAGAACAGGGCGGTGCGCTTGCCGATGGTGTCCGGATCGCCCACAGCCGGCGGGTTCCCGGGGTACTTCAGGAACGGCACCAGATGCACGGTCACGAAGACACCGAACGCCGTCAGCGCGGCGGTAGCCCGCGCGCCGAAGCGACCGATCCGCCCGAGGGCGAAGCAGAAGACCAGCGCGCCGATGCCGCCGGTCGCGGTTCCGAAGGCGAGGACGGCGGTGGCCAGCCCGGCGGTGGACTGCACGGCGCGGCTCACCGCCTCCACGCCGTGACCGTGGCCGTGGCCGTGGGCCTCCTCGAAACCGACGGCCGCGTCGACCGGCGGTTCACCCACGACATAGGCGAAGACGAAGACGAACAGACCGGCGACGGCACCGGCCAGCATGCCGCGCACCAGCAGCGCGCGGACCTTGGCGGCGTCCATGCGTCCGTTCCCCCCGGCCGTCAGTGGCACGGGAAGCCGAGCAGATGCCGGCCGTCGTGGAGCCACTCGTGCACGTTCTCGCCCGCGATCAGCGAGGTGGCGCCCTGCTCGGCGCCGACGAAGTAGAGCACGATCAGCATCAGCAGACCGAAGAAGGCAGCCCAGGGCAGCAGGGTCCGGACCGGAACCTTGGCCAGGTCGGCGGAGGGGAGGGGGGCAGGGGTGATGGCGGATTCAGCCACGGCGGAACCTCCTCGGGAACACGCGTCCCGCATTGTTGGAGCACGCGACGACGGCCCGAGGGTCTGACTCACCGTCCCGAAGTCCCCGCGGAGGGCATCGGGATACGGCATACAGTGGCGCGACCGTGCCGGATTCCCACCGGCTTCCTTCGCACCGTCGTCCTGTCGGAACCGACGCTATCGGTACTGCACCCCGCGGCCAAGGGCGCACCCTCCTCCGTGACCGGCCCGGACACCGGGATGGGAGGATCTGATTCCATGACAGTCCGGCTGACCCTGCTGGCCGCCGCCCCGACCGGGCCCGCCGTGCGCGCAGTCCGGTTCGGCGACGACCGTCCGCCCGGCGAGCACGAACGGGAGCAGATCCTGACGATCGCCGCCCGACTGTCCGGCGCCCGCCACCACTTCACCGCCCCGTCCGCCCGATGCCGGGAGACCGCCCGGCTGCTCGGGCTCCCCGCCGCGGTCGAACCGGACCTGCGGGACGGCGACATGGGCAGCTGGACGGGCCGCACGCTCGACGACATCGCCGCCCGTGACCCTGCCTCGCTCGGGGCGTGGACGGCCGATCCCGACGCGGCGCCGCACGGCGGCGAGTCCGTCAGCGAGCTGTGCGCCCGCGTGGCCCGCTGGCTCGACGGCCTGCCCGACGGGACCGGCCGGGCCGTC
This sequence comes from Streptomyces meridianus, assembly GCF_023703325.1. Classification (GTDB taxonomy): domain Bacteria; phylum Actinomycetota; class Actinomycetes; order Streptomycetales; family Streptomycetaceae; genus Streptomyces; species Streptomyces meridianus. The sequence goes on along the minus strand of NZ_JAMQGM010000002.1, from coordinate 183,954 downwards.
TCGGTCGCCGGGCCCGCGGTGGTGCGCGCGGCGGTCGTGCACGCCCTCGGCGCCGGGCCGGGATCCTTCCCGCGCGTGGACGTACTTCCGCTCGCCGTCGTCCGGTTCACCCGTCGCGCCGGCCGTTGGAACCTCCGCCTCGTCTGATCCGCAGCCGGTGCGCGGCAGGACCCTCCGCGGGTGGGGGCCGGCCGGGCCGGGACCGCTCAGAGCTGCGGGTCCGGGCAGCCGCAGCTGGCCCGGCGCATCACCGTGACGGGCAGCACCAGCGACACCGGCTCCCGCTTGGGGGCCGCGAGCCGCTGCACCAGCAACTCGACGGCCTCCTCACCGAGCCGCCGCATCGGCTGCCGGACGGTCGTCAGCGCCGGTCGGACCAACCGGCCCAGCGGAATGCCGTCGAATCCCGTCACCGCGATGTCGTCCGGAACCCGGGTGCCGCGTTCCTCGAGCGCGTGCAGCGCCCCGACGGCCATCTGGTCGTTCGCGAACAGGATCGCCCGCGGCGGTTCGCCGGGCCGGTCCAGCAGCGCATGCGCCGCCCGTCGTCCCTCCGCCTGCGTCATCTCCGCGCGGACGTCCGGCTGGCCGGGGACCTCCACCCCGGCCTCCTCGCACGCCTGCCGGAAGCCCCGGAACCGTGCTTCGGCGTCGGGGGAGACCGCCTCGCCGCCGACGAACGCGAGCCGCCGGTAGCCGTGGTCACCGATCAGATGGCGGGTCAGTTCGCGCTGGCCGTCGTGGTTGGCCACCTCGATGTGGTCGAGATGGTCGATCTCCCTGGGCCCGGCGAGCATGACGACCGGCAGCCGCCGCGAGATGACCTCGAGCGACTCCGTCGGCACGGTGCGGGCCAGCACGGCGAAGCCGTCCACCCGGCCCGCGACCTCCGCCACCAGGTTCTCCGGGCCCCCGGCGAGCGAGGCGGCGATGAGCAGGGCGTAGCCCCTGCGGCGGGCCGCGCGTTCCATGCCGCGGATGATCTCGTCGGAGTAGAGCATCTCCTCGTCGCCGTTGGCGGGGGAGTCCTCGGCGTCGGGGTCGGCATAGTCGGGGAAGCACAGTCCGAGTACCCCGGTGCTGCGGCTGGCGAGGCCCCGGGCGCTGCCGCTCGGGACGTAACCGAGCGCGCGTGCGGCCTTCAGGACCCGGTCCCGCGTCTCGCTGCGTACCGAACCGGGGCTGCGGTAGACCCGCGACACCGTGGCGATGGAGACGCCCGCCCGATCGGCGACGTCGTACACCGTGGGGGCACTCACACGACCGACCGTCCGCTTCCGCTGTGGAACAGCACCCTTTCACCAGGCGCTGTAAGCGCATTCATGGTAGGTGCTCGTTGCACACAGAGGCAACCACGGCCGCCAGGACGCGCGGGTGCGTCCTGACGGCCGTGGCGGTGGCGGGAGGTCAGTCCCGCCGGCGGATCTTGTTGCCCAGCCAGACCAGAGGGTCGTACTTGCGGTCGGCCACCCGCTCCTTCAGCGGGATCAGCGCATTGTCCGTGATCTTGATCTGCTCGGGACACACCTCGGTGCAGCACTTGGTGATGTTGCAGTAGCCGAGGCCGTGCTCGTCCTGCGCCGTCTTCTTGCGGTCGAGCCCGGCCTGCTGCGCCGCGTCGAGCGGGTGCATGTCCAGCTCCGCGATCCGCATCAGGAAACGCGGACCGGCGAAGGCCGGCTTGTTCTCCTCGTGGTCGCGCACCACGTGGCAGACGTCCTGGCACAGGAAGCACTCGATGCACTTGCGGAACTCCTGCGAGCGCTCCACGTCCTCCTGCTGCATCCGGTACTCGCCCGGCGCCACCCCCGGAGGCGGGACGAAGGCCGGCACCTCCCGCGCCTTCGTGTAGTTGAACGAGACGTCGGTGACCAGGTCCCGTACGACGGGGAACGCCCGCATCGGGGTGACCGTGATCGTCTCGCCCTGCTCGAACACCGACATCCGGGTCATGCACATCAGCCGCGGCCTGCCGTTGACCTCCGCGCTGCACGAACCGCACTTGCCCGCCTTGCAGTTCCAGCGCACCGCGAGGTCCGGCGCCTGGGTGGCCTGGAGACGGTGGATGATGTCGAGGACGACCTCGCCCTCGTGGACCTCGACGCGGAAGTCCTCGAGCCCCCCGCCGTCCGTGTCGCCCCGCCAGACCCGGAAGTGCGCGGTGTATCCCGTACTCGCTGCCGGTTCCGGTGCGGCGGCCGGCTGCTGGTCCGCGTCGTGGTGGGATGCCGTGGCACTCACTGGCTCAGCTCCTCGTCCGTCAGGTACTTCACCAGTTCGTCCTTCTCGAACAGGCCCAGCAGATCGGGGCGGATCGGCGGCATCTCCCGCCGCTCCAACCGGATCTGGCCGCGTTCAGGGTCCGCCTGCGCTCCCGAGCGGTCGGCGAGCCGGCAGACCAGATTGAACCGGCGCCACTGGCGGTCCATCGCCGGATGGTCGTCGCGGGTGTGACCGCCCCGGCTCTCGGTGCGTTCGAGGGCGGCCTTCGCCACGCACTCGCTGACCATCAGCATGTTCCGCAGATCGAGTGCCAGATGCCAACCGGGATTGAACTGCCGGTGCCCCTCGACGCCTGCACTCCGGGCCCGGGCCCTCAGGCCGGAGAGCCGGTGCAGGGCCTCGGACATCTCCTCCTCGCGGCGGATGATGCCGACCAGGTCGTTCATCGTCTGCTGCAGTTCCTGGTGCAGCGTGTAAGGGTTCTCGGCCGGGCTCCCGGCACCGGCTCCCTCCGGACTCTCGGCGCTGAACGGCCGCAGCGCCTCGGACTGCGCCGCGTCGATGTCGGCGTCGCCGGCCACGGAACGCTCGTCTCCGGTGAGCGCCGCCGCGTACTGAGCCGCGTGGAGGCCCGCCCTCCGGCCGAAGACCAGCAGGTCGGACAGCGAGTTGCCGCCGAGCCGGTTGGAGCCGTGCATGCCACCGGCGACCTCACCCGCCGCGTAGAGGCCGGACACGCCGGCCGCGGCGGCGGTGTCGGGATCGACGTCGACACCGCCCATCACGTAGTGGCAGGTCGGGCCGACCTCCATCGGCTCGGCCGTGATGTCGACGTCAGCCAGCTCCTTGAACTGGTGGTGCATCGACGGCAGCCGGCGCTTGATGACCTCGGCCGGCATGCGTGTCGAGACGTCCAGGAAGACGCCGCCGTGCGGGGAGCCGCGGCCCGCCTTCACCTCGGAGTTGATCGCGCGCGCGACCTCGTCGCGGGGCAGCAGCTCGGGCGGTCGCCGGTTGTTGTCCGGGTCCTCGTACCAGCGGTCGCCCTCGGCCTCCGTCTGGGCGTACTTCTCCTTGAAGACGTCCGGGATGTAGTCGAACATGAACCGCTTGCCGTCGCTGTTGCGCAGCACGCCGCCGTCGCCGCGCACGGACTCGGTGACGAGGATCCCCTTCACCGACGGCGGCCAGACCATGCCCGTCGGGTGGAACTGGACGAACTCCATGTTGATCAGGGAGGCACCGGCGAGCAGCGCGAGGGCGTGTCCGTCCCCGGTGTACTCCCAGGAGTTGGAGGTCACCTTGAAGGACTTGCCGATACCGCCCGTCGCCAGGACGACCGCGGGGGTGTCGATGACGAAGAAGCGCCCCGACTCCCGCTCGTAGCCGAAGACGCCGGCCACCTTGCCGCCCGACCCGGGCCCGGCTGCGTCCGTGGTGAGCACCCGGGTGACGGTGCACTCCTGGAAGACCTTGAGCCGGGCCTCGTGGTCGCCGAACTCCCGCTCGTCCTCCTGCTGGAGGGAGACGATCTTCTGCTGGAGGGTGCGGATGAGCTCCAGGCCTGTGCGGTCACCGACGTGGGCCAGCCTCGGGTACTCGTGGCCGCCGAAGTTGCGCTGCGAGATGCGGCCGTCGGCGGTCCGGTCGAACAGAGCGCCCCAGACCTCCAGTTCCCACACCCGGTCCGGTGCCTCGCGGGCGTGCAGCTCCGCCATCCGCCACTGGTTCAGGAACTTGCCGCCGCGCATGGTGTCGCGGAAGTGCACCTGCCAGTTGTCGCCCTCGTTGACGTTGCCCATGCTCGCCGCGATGCCGCCCTCGGCCATCACGGTGTGGGCCTTGCCGAACAGTGACTTGCAGATCACCGCGGTGCGCATGCCCTGCTCGCGGGCCTCGATGGCCGCGCGCAGGCCGGCGCCTCCGGCGCCGACCACGACCACGTCCCACGCCTGCCGGTCGACTTGCGTCATCTCTGGAATATCCCTCTCTCGCTCAGAACAACCGCGGGTCGTCGAAGACGCCGGTTGCGAGCAGATACACGTAGAAGTCGGCGACGGCGACGCTGATCAGCGAGGCCCAGGCGAGTTGCATGTGCCGTTCGTTGAGCCTGCTGACCCAGCCCCACATCCGGTAGCGCACGGGATGCCGCGAGAAGTGCTTGAGGCGACCGCCGATGATGTGCCGGCACGAGTGGCAGGACAAGGTGTACGCCCAGATCAGCGCGATGTTCACGAGCAGCACCAGGGTGCCCAGGCCCATGTGGCCCCACTCGCCCTCGGCGTTTCGGAAGCCGAGCACGGTGTCGTAGGTCAGGATCCCCGCGACGACCAGGGCGAAGTAGAAGAAGTACCGGTGGACGTTCTGCAGGATCAGCGGGAACCGGGTCTCGCCCGTGTACCGCCGGTGCGGCTCGGGTACCGCGCAGGCCGCGGGAGACGCCCAGAACCCGCGGTAGTACGCCTTGCGGTAGTAGTAGCAGGTCAGCCGGAACCCCAGCGGGAAGATCAGGATCAGCAGCGCCGGCGACAGGCCCCACCAGCTGCCGACGAGGTGCCAGTCGGCTCCGCCCGGCATGGGGACGCAGTTCTCCGCCAGACAGGGCGAGTAGAACGGCGACACGTAGGGGGCCGCGAAGTAGTGCTCGCCGGCGAAGGCGCGCCAGGTCGAGTAGACGACGAAGGCGAACAGGCCGAAGGCGGTGGTGGCGGGCGCCAGCCACCAGCGGTCGGTGCGCAGATGCCGTGCCGGAATGGCGGCGCGCGTGGCGCCGTCCACTCCGCCACGCGCGCTGCTGCTCGATTCGTCGGTTCCGGGTCGGGGTTCGATGCCAGTGGCCAAGGAAGACTCCGTCGTGGAGCGAGGACGATGCGGGGGGTACAGGGCGGCAGGCGGCGCGGCGGGTGGGGGCCGACGCGGCCGGGAGCAGGAAAGCCCGTTACGGCGCGTGCCGGTCGCGGGACCCCAGCCCCTCGTCCTCGGCGTCCGTCCACAGACTGCTGTCGTAGGGGGCGTCGGGGATGGTGACCAGTTCCGGCGTCTGCGTCGGCTGTCCCGGGCGGGCCATGGCGGTGCGCAGTAGGGCGAAGCTCTCCCGCAGGTGATCGGCGTCCGTGCGTACCCGGCGCATGTCCAGTCCGGTTCCGGCCTGGGGCTCGAGTCTTCCGACTGCCCGGAGCAGCTCGTCGAGCGCTCGCTGGACATTCGACAGTTCGTCCTGCAGGGACATGTTCTGCCCTCACCTCCGCGGTGGGCCCCTCCCCTCCGGTCGACGGTGAGGAGGCTGGGGTGGCAACACTGGCGCGCATGGCTCTGTCGGCCGGATCGCCCGGCCGGGGGCCTCGGCATGGGCAGCCCGAAGCCCCCCAGAGTGTTGCGCGTCACACACCGCCTTGTGAAGGTTTCTGTCGTGATCGGCCCGACCAACCGAAGCACGGCCCGCTTGCGCGCCCCTCTGCGGTCGGATGATCGGGCTTGGTCCCTCCGGGTGGGATACCCGGGCGCCGTGACGACTCCGGGCCGGGGCGTGGAATGAGTCGCTGTCAGTGGTCGGCAAACGATGTGATGAGCGACATCGGCCGCCAAGGTCCGCGGCCCGGAGGTAGCAGCCATGTCCATCGACGGTGTCAGAGGAGCGGCGGCGTCCGGCAGACGCCGCTGGGGTGCGCTCCTCGCCGGTGTCCTGCTTCCCCTTCCGCTGCTCGCGGGGTGCAGCAGCGGGTCGGACGGGTCGGGGGGCGGCGTCGGGGAGGACGTCGCGAGCGCCGAGCGCGGCGCCGTGCGCGACGGCGGCACGCTGCGCTGGGCGATCGACACCATGCCCGGCACCTTCAACACCTTCCAGGCCGACGCCGACGCGGCGAGCGACCGCATCGCGGGCGCGGTGCTGCCGGCCCTGTTCACCCTGGACTCGCAGGGACGTCCCCAGCGCAACCCCGACTACCTGGAGGCGGCGGACGTCGTCCGCACCGAGCCCAGGCAGGTCGTGGTCTACAAGCTCAACCCCAAGGCGAAGTGGAGCGACGGCCGGGCCGTCCGAGCGCTCGACTTCGCCGCCCAGTGGAAGGCGCTCAGCGGCAAGGACTCGGCGTTCTGGACCGCGCGCAACGCGGGCTACGACCGGATCCGCAGTGTCCGTCAGGGCGACGATCCGCACCAGGTCGAGGTCACCTTCCGCAAGCCGTACAGCGACTGGCAGTCGCTCTTCACCCCGCTGTATCCCCGGTCCGTCATGGGCAGCCCCGGCGCGTTCAACGACGGCGCGCGCCGGAGTCTGAAAGCGACCGCGGGACCGTTCCGGCTCAAGGGCCGGGACACCGACCGGAACACCGTCACCATCGAGCGCGATCCGCGCTGGTGGGGCGATCGCGCCAAGCTCGACAGGATCGTCTTCAAGGCGGTGCCGCGCGACCGTCGCGTCCAGGCGCTGGAGGCCGGCTCGCTCGACCTGGCGACGGTCGACCCGTCCACCGCGAAGAAGATCGCGGGACCCGGCGGAGTGCAGCAGGCCAAGGGGAAGGAGGGGGAACAGGGCAACGCCGGCGCACCGGCCGCCCGGCCCGGCGCCACCGGCGCGGAGGCCTCGGCGGCGCTGAAGTCCTGGGCGCGGGCGCACGGTACCGCCGAGGAGCGTGCGGCCGAGAAGGACGCCCGCGCCGCGGCGGTGGCCGCCGCGGCGCGGAAGAAGTCGCTGGAGGGCTACACGCTGCGCAAGTCGCTGGAGCCCGCCTACACACAGCTCGCCATGAACGGCGAGAGCGGCCCGCTGTCGGACGAGCGGGTGCGCCGGGCGGTGGCGCGCGCACTGGACCGGCAGAAGCTCGCCGAGGCCGTCCTCAAGCCGCTCGGACTGCCCGCCGAACCCCTCGGCAGCCACCTGCGAGTGGCGGGCCAGCAGGGCTACGAGGACAACAGCTCGGCCCTCGGGAGCCAGGACACCGAGGCCGCCCAGGGCCTGTTGACCGAGGCCGGCTGGCGGCCGGTGCCCGGCTCCCGTCCGAAGTCCGAGCAGAATGCCGCCGAGGACGGGTCGAAGCCGGAGGACGGCGAGAAGGCCCGCAAGGAGGTCGTGACCGCCAAGAAGAACGGGAAGGCGCTGACGCTCCGCTTCGTCCTGCCGACCGGGCCCGGGACCGAGTCGGTGCGGACGGTCGGCAACCGGATCTCCGCGATGCTCGACGCCATCGGCATCCGCACCGAGATGGTGAAGGTCGAGGACGACAGCTACTTCAAGGACTATGTCGCCTCGGGCGGCTACGACCTGGCGCTGTACTCGTGGCCCGCCACCGCTTTCCCGGCCACCGACGGACGGCCCATCTTCGCCAAGCCGCGTCCCGGCAACGACGGCTCGCTCATCGTCGAGCAGAACTACACCCGGGTCGGCACCGACCGGATCGACCAGCTCTTCGAAAAGGCGCTGGCCGAGCTGGACCCCGACGAGTCGCGGAAGCTGATGGCCCGCGCCGATGCGCGGATCTGGGCGGTCGCCGGATCGATCCCGCTCTTCCAGCGGCCCCAGCTGGTCGCCGTGAAGCCGCGGGTGGCGAACGCGGGCGCGTTCGGCTTCGCGACCCCGCGCTACCAGGACATCGGCTTCCGCCGCTGACCTTCCCGCACGGCCCTGTCACGGGTGCGCCCCGGGGCAGGGCCGTGGCATGTCCGCGCGGTGATCCGGGCGACGGAATGTGTCCGGTATCACGCGGCCCCCGGCTTCCGGACGGCCGGTTACGAGCGGGTGCCGTACGGGCTGGGGCGGCCGGTGCCGGACGGGGCCCGTACCATGGCATGAGGCCGTGGCTCGACTCGCCCGGCACGGGCACGCGTACCGGACCGTACGTGTCGCCATCCACGATTCCGGGAGAAGCGCCGCAGTATGCCCACGCGCCACGACATCCGTAACGTCGCCATCGTCGCCCACGTCGACCACGGCAAGACGACCCTCGTCGACGCCATGCTCAAGCAGGCCGGTGCGTTCGCCGCTCACCAGCAGCTCGACGACCGCATGATGGACTCGAACGACCTCGAGCGCGAGAAGGGCATCACCATTCTCGCGAAGAACACGGCGGTCAAGTACCACCCCAAGGACGGCGGCGAGCCGATCACGATCAACATCATCGACACCCCGGGCCACGCCGACTTCGGCGGCGAGGTCGAGCGCGGTCTGTCGATGGTCGACGCGGTCGTGCTCCTCGTCGACGCCTCCGAGGGGCCGCTGCCGCAGACCCGCTTCGTGCTGCGCAAGGCGCTGGCCGCGAAGATGCCGGTCATCCTCTGCATCAACAAGACGGACCGGCCGGACTCCCGCATCGCCGAGGTCGTCGACGAGACGTACGACCTGTTCCTGGACCTGGACGCGACCGAGGACCAGATCGAGTTCCCGATCGTCTACGCGTGCGCCCGTGACGGCATCGCCTCGCTGACCAAGCCGGAGGACGGCACGGTCCCGGCGGACAGTGACAGCCTGGAGCCCTTCTTCTCCACGCTGCTGGAGACCGTCCCGGCGCCGGAGTACGACGAGAGCGTCCCGCTGCAGGCACACGTCACGAACCTCGACGCCGACAACTTCCTCGGCCGCATCGCGCTGTGCCGGGTCGAGCAGGGCGAGCTCAAGAAGGGCCAGACCGTCGCCTGGATCAAGCGCGACGGCACCCACTCCAACGTCCGCATCACCGAGCTGATGATGACCGAGGCGCTCACCCGCAAGCCTGCCGAGAAGGCCGGCCCCGGTGACATCTGCGCCATCGCCGGCATCCCCGACATCATGATCGGCGAGACCCTGGCGGACCCCGAGAACCCGATCGCCCTGCCGCTGATCACGGTCGACGAGCCGGCGATCTCGATGACCATCGGCACCAACACCTCGCCGCTGGTCGGCAAGGGCGGCAAGGGCCACAAGGTCACCGCGCGCCTGGTCAAGGACCGCCTCGACAAGGAGCTCATCGGCAACGTGTCGCTGCGCGTCCTGCCGACCGAGCGGCCCGACGCCTGGGAGGTGCAGGGCCGCGGTGAGCTGGCGTTGGCCATCCTCGTCGAGACCATGCGCCGGGAGGGCTTCGAGCTGACCGTCGGCAAGCCCGAGGTGGTCACCAAGGAGATCGACGGCAAGCTGCACGAGCCGATCGAGCGCATGACGATCGACGCCCCGGAGGAGTACCTGGGCGCGATCACCCAGCTCATGGCCAGCCGCAAGGGCCGTATGGAGACCATGACGAACCACGGATCCGGCTGGATCCGGATGGAGTGGATCGTCCCGTCCCGCGGCCTGATCGGATTCCGCACGGAGTTCCTGACGCAGACCCGCGGCACCGGTATCGCGCACTCGATCTTCGAGGGTCACGAGACGTGGTTCGGTGAGCTGCGCACCCGCAACAACGGTTCGCTGGTGGCCGACCGGTCCGGCAGCGTGACGCCGTTCGCGATGCTCAACCTGCAGGAGCGCGGCGTCATCTTCGTCGAGCCGGGCACCGAGGTCTACGAGGGCATGATCGTCGGTGAGAACTCGCGGTCCGACGACATGGACGTGAACATCACCAAGGAGAAGAAGCTCACCAACATGCGTGCGGCTTCCGCGGACTCGACCGAGAACGTGGTGCCGCCGCGCAAGCTCTCGCTCGAGCAGTCGCTGGAGTTCTGCCGCGACGACGAGTGCATCGAGGTGACGCCGGAGACCGTCCGCATCCGCAAGGTCGTCCTCGACCAGAAGGAGCGCGGCCGGGCCGCTTCCCGCGCCAAGCGCTGACGCGTCCGGCCCCGCCCGGACAGTCGCGGGCCCGGTGCCCCGCCGCAGAGGCGGGGCACCGGGCCTCCGCGTTTCCGGGGCCCTTCCGAACCGGTGCTCGGAAGGGGCCCGACGGCCCCGGAGCCCAGCCGTCCGCTGCCGCATCCGGGCGAATCCCAGCGCCTCAACGCGTGTCTGATCGTCGTATTAATCGCCGTGTGTCCACTGTGGTGTGTTCGCCGGTCCTGCGTCGGATCAGAGAGTCTGAGGAGGCACTCCATGCGCGGAGGCACACATGCCGGATGGACCGCCTGTGCGGTGATCGTCGCCCTCGCGGCCACGGCCTGCGGCGGATCGGGAAGCGGAAGCGGCAGCGCCGACGCGTCGGCCGTGCTCAGCTCCTCCTGGGGCGATCCGCAGAACCCCCTCGAGCCCGCCAACACCAACGAGGTCCAGGGCGGCAAGGTCCTCGACATGATCTTCCGCGGCCTCATGCGCTACGACCCGAAGACCGGCGAGGCGGAGAAGATGCTCGCCGAGAAGATCGAGTCCTCCGACGCGCAGAACTTCACCGTCACCGTCAAGAAGGGCTGGACCTTCAGCAACGGCGAGAAGGTGACCGCCAAGTCGTTCGTCGACGCCTGGAACTACGGGGCACTCGTCGACAACAAGCAGAAGAACGCGTACTTCTTCGAGTACATCGACGGTTACGACAAGGTTCATCCGGAGAGCGGCAAGGCGACCGCCAAGACCCTCTCCGGCCTGAAGGTCAAGGACGAGCGGACCTTCACGGTGAAGCTCACCCAGAAGTTCTCCACCTGGCCCCAGACCCTCGGCTACGCCGCGTTCGCCCCGTTGCCCCGCGCCTTCTTCGACGACCACGCCGCCTGGGTCGCGAAGCCCGTCGGCAACGGCCCCTATGCAGTGGACTCCTATACCAAGGGCTCGGTGATGAAGCTGCGCACCTGGGGGGACTACCCGGGCGAGGACAAGGCGCAGAACGGCGGCGTCGACCTCAAGGTGTACACCGACAACAACGCGGCCTACACCGACCTGCAGGCCGGAAACCTCGACCTCGTCGACGACATCCCCGCCGCCCAGCTGAAGAACGTCGAGGCCGACCTCGGCGACCGCTACATCAACCAGCCGGCCGGCATCATCCAGACCCTCGCCTTCCCCTTCTACGACAAGAACTGGGGTGAGGGAAAGGCGAAGCTGCGCATCGGCATCTCACGGGCGATCAACCGCAAGCAGATCACCGAGCAGATCTACCAGAACACCCGCACCCCGGCCACCGACTGGACCTCCCCGGTGCTCGGCAAGGACGGCGGTTACCAGGCCGGGCTCTGCGGCGAGGCCTGCACGTACGACCCCGCCGAGGCGAAGAAGCTGATCCAGGCCGGCGGCGGTCTGCCGAACGGCAAGGTCACCATCACCTCCAACGTGGACACCGGATCCCACCGGGTGTGGATGGACGCCGTCTGCAACAGCATCAACAACGCGCTCGGCAAGGACAAGGCCTGCACGGTCGTCCCCGTCGGCACCTTCGCCGACTACCGGAACAAGCTCGGCAACGAGGAGATGAGCGGGCCGTTCCGCGCCGGCTGGCAGATGGACTACCCGCTGGCACAGAACTTCCTCCAGCCGCTCTACTACACCAACGCCTCGTCCAACGACGGGAAGTGGAGCAACGAGGAGTTCGACAGGATCGTCAACGCGGCGAACGCCGAGAACGACACCGCCAAGGCCGTCACGATGTTCCCGCAGGCCGAGAAGATCCTCGCCGAGAAGATGCCCGCCATCCCGCTCTGGTACCAGAACGGCAGCGCCGGTTACTCGGAGCGGCTGTCCGACGTGCAGCTGAACCCCTTCAGCGTCCCCGTCTACAACGAGATCAAGGTCAGCTGACGGCACCGCGGACGGGCCGGTGCGCGGCAGTCTTCCGTACCGGCCCCGGCCGCCATCGCCGACGGCCGGCGCACCGTCACACCGCCCGACCCCCCGGAGCCCCCATGGGACGCTATGTGATTCGGCGGCTGCTTCAGATGATCCCGGTGTTCATCGGCAGCACGTTCCTGATCTTCGTCATGGTCTACGCCCTCGGCGACCCCGTCGCCGCGCTCTTCGGCGAGAAGGCTCCCGACCCCGCGACCGCCGCGCAGATCCGCCACGACCTCTACCTCGACCAGCCCATCTGGAAGCAGTACCTGCACTACATGGGGCAGATCTTCCAGGGCGACTTCGGCACCGCCTTCAACGGCCAACCCGTCACCGAGCTGATGGGCGAGGCGTTTCCCGTGACGCTGCGGCTCACCCTCGTCGCCGTCGTCATCGAGATCGCCGTGGGCATCACGCTCGGCGTGGTCAGCGGCCTGCGGCGGGGACGGTCGGTGGACAGCACGGTGCTGATGATCACCCTGATCGTCATCTCGGTGCCGACCTTCGTCACCGGCTACGTGCTCCAGTACCTGTTCGGCGTCGAGTGGGGCATCGTCCGGCCGTCCGTCTCCGCCGACGCCACGTTCGGCGAACTGCTGCTGCCCGGCACCGTCCTCGCCCTGGTGTCGCTCGCCTACGTCACCCGGCTGAGCCGGACGTCCATCGCCGAGAACGTCCGGGCCGACTACGTGCGCACCGCCGTCGCCAAGGGACTGCCGCGGCACCGCGTCATCGTCCGGCACCTGCTGCGCAACTCCCTGATCCCGGTGGTCACCTTCATCGGCACCGACATCGGCGTACTGATGGGCGGGGCCATCGTCACCGAGCGGATCTTCAACATCCACGGCGTCGGGTTCCAGCTCTACCAGGGAGTGCTCCGCAACAACTCACCCACCGTCGTGGGCTTCGTGACCGTCCTGGTGATCGTCTTCCTGCTCGCGAACCTGCTCGTCGACCTCTGCTACGCCGTGCTCGACCCGAGGATCCGCTATGCCTGAGCCGTACAGCCAGGAGGACGCCGTCGCCCCGGCCGGAGCCGGCGGCCGGATCGAACTGGCCACCACCGACACCGGGACCGTCGAGAGCCCACCCGCCCCGGCCCCTCCTCCGGACGGGCCGGCCGCCAAGCCCCGCGGACTGTGGGCGGACGCCTGGCACGAACTGCGACGCAACCCCGTCTTCGTCGTCTCCGCCCTGATGATCGTCTTCTTGGTGCTGATCGCCATCTGGCCCCGACTCATCACCGACGGAAACCCGTTGACGTGCGACCTGGCCAGGTCCCAGCAGGGCTCGGCGCCCGGCCACCCCTTCGGCTTCGACACCCAGGGCTGCGACGTCTACACCCGGACCGTGTACGGGGCCCGCGCCTCGGTCACCGTCGGCGTCTGCGCGACGGCGGGCGCCGCCCTGCTCGGGAGCCTCCTCGGAGGGCTGGCCGGCTTCTTCGGCGGGTGGACCGACTCCCTCTTCTCCCGCGTCGCCGACGTCTTCTTCGGCATCCCCATCATCCTGGGCGGCCTGGTCTTCCTGTCGGTGGTCACCAGCGACACCGTCTGGCCGGTGGTCGGCTTCATCGTCCTGCTCGGCTGGCCGCAGATCTCCCGCATCGCCCGCGGCTCGGTGATCACCGCCAAGCAGAACGACTACGTTCAGGCGGCCCGCGCACTCGGCGCCGGGAACTTGCGCATGCTCCTGCGCCACGTCGCGCCCAACGCGGTCGCTCCCGTGATCGTCGTCGCGATGATCGCCCTGGGCACGTACATCGCCCTCGAGGCGACCCTGTCGTTCCTCGGCGTCGGGTTGCGACCGCCCACGGTCTCCTGGGGCATCGACATCTCCAACGCCGCACCCCAGATCCGCAACGCCCCGCACATGCTGCTGTGGCCCGCGGGTGCCCTGAGCATCACGGTGCTCGCCTTCATCATGCTCGGCGACGCCGTTCGCGACGCCCTCGACCCCAAGCTGCGCTGAGGAGGCATCCCATGGCCACGATGTCCCCCGCACCCGCGGAGCCCGACGTCCCGCTGCTCGAAGTCCGCGATCTGGAGGTCGAGTTCCGCACCCGGGACGGGGTGGCCAAGGCCGTCGACCGGGTCTCCTTCTCGGTCGGCGCCGGGGAGACCCTGGCGGTCCTCGGCGAGTCCGGGTCCGGCAAGTCGGTCACCGCACAGGCGGTCATGGGCATCCTGGACTCGCCGCCCGGCTTCGTCACCGGCGGGCAGGTCCTCTTCCGCGGCGCCGACCTGCTGACGGCGGGAGCCGAGGAACGGCGCCGGGTCCGCGGCGCCCGGATGGCGATGATCTTCCAGGACGCCCTCTCCGCACTGAACCCGGTGCTCACCGTCGGCGCCCAGCTGGCCGAGATGTTCCGCGTGCACGAGGGGCGCTCCCGCAAGGAGTCCCGCGCCAAGGCCGTCGAGCTGATGGAACGCGTCCGTATCCCGGCGGCCCGGACCCGGGTGAACGACTACCCGCACCAGTTCTCCGGCGGCATGCGGCAACGCATCATGATCGCGATGGCCCTGGCCCTGGAGCCCGATCTGATCATCGCGGACGAGCCCACGACGGCGCTGGACGTCACGGTCCAGGCCCAGGTGATGGATCTGCTGGCGGAGTTGCAGCGCGAGTACCGGATGGGCCTGGTCCTCATCACCCACGACCTGGGCGTGGTGGCGGACGTCGCCGACCGGATCGCCGTGATGTACGCCGGCCGGATCATGGAGACGGCACCGGTGCACGACCTGTACAAGAACCCCGCCCACCCCTACACCCGGGGCCTGCTGGACTCCATCCCGCGACTGGACCGCAAGGGACACGAGCTCTACGCGGTCAAGGGCCTGCCGCCCAACCTCATGGCGATCCCGCCCGGCTGCCCCTTCCACCCGCGCTGTCCGCGGGTGCGGGACATCTGCCTCGCCGACCGGCCGGAACCGGCCCCGCTGACCGGCGCGGACGGCCGGGAGCTGCCCGGCCGCACCAGCGCCTGCCACTTCCGGAAGGACGAACTCCATGCCTGAGCGGGACGGCACCCTCCCCGCGCCCGAACCGCTGCCGGGCGGAGCGCTGTCGCCGGCCGAGCCGGTGCTCGAGGTGCGCGACCTGGCCCGGCTGTACCCGCTGACCCGGGGCGTGCTGTTCCGGAAGCAGATCGGGGCGGTCCGGGCCGTCGACACCGTTTCCTTCGACCTGCATCGCGGCGAGACCCTCGGCATCGTCGGCGAGTCCGGCTGCGGCAAGTCGACGCTGGCCCGGGTGCTGGTGAGCCTGGAGCGGCCCACGGCGGGTCGGATCCGGTTCAAGGGCGAGGACATCACACGGTTGTCGGGGCGTGCCCTGAAGGCGGTGCGCCGCAACATCCAGATGGTGTTCCAGGACCCCTACACCTCGCTGAATCCGCGGATGACGGTCGGCGACATCATCGGGGAGCCGTTCGAGATCCATCCCGAGGCGGCGCCGAAGGGCAGCCGTCGCCGGAAGGTGCAGGAGCTGCTGGACGTCGTCGGGCTCAATCCGGAGTACCTCAACCGCTATCCGCACCAGTTCTCCGGCGGCCAGCGGCAGCGCATCGGCATCGCCCGGGGACTGGCCCTCAACCCGGAGATCATCGTCTGCGACGAGCCGGTCTCCGCGCTGGACGTCTCGGTCCAGGCCCAGGTGGTCAACCTGCTGGAGAAACTGCAGGACGAATTCGGGCTCTCCTACGTCTTCATCGCGCACGACCTGTCCGTGGTGCGGCACATCTCGGACCGGGTGGCCGTGATGTACCTGGGCCGCTTCGCCGAGATCGGGACGGACACGGAGATCTACGACCACCCGACCCACCCGTACACCCAGGCGCTGCTGTCGGCGGTCCCGGTGCCCGATCCCGGAGCGCGGGACGGCCGGGAGCGGATCCTGCTGGCGGGCGACGTCCCGTCGCCGGCCGATCCGCCGTCCGGCTGCCGTTTCCGCACCCGCTGCTGGAAGGCGCAGGACCGCTGTGCGCAGGAGGTGCCGCTGCTGGCCGTACCGGCCGGGCTCGCGACCGCGAAGGGGCCGGCCGCGCACCCGTCGGCCTGTCACTTCGCCGAGGTGCGGCCGGACGTCGTGCCGGTGGCGTCCGGCCCGGTGCCGTGACCGGTGCCTGACCCGGGGCCCTCCGGCCCGGAGGGCCCCGGGCTCGGACAGCAGTGCGCCGGGACCCGCGGCGCGCGATGCTCGGGGCGATCGCGCGCCGCGGATCCCGGCGCACCGGCCGGTGTCCGGATCAGTCGTCCGTGTGCGATGTCTCTAGGGAGGCGAGGGCCGGGTCCAGGATGACGGCCTCGTCGCGGACCGTCGTCGGATCCTCGGGGAAGTGGCACGCGGTCAGGTGACCGTCCCGGTTGCCGCCGATCTGCACCAGCGGCGGCTCCTCGGTGGCGCACTTGTCCTGTGCCTTCCAGCACCGCGTGCGGAAACGGCAGCCGGACGGCGGGTTGACCGGGGACGGGACGTCACCGGCGAGGCGGATGCGCTCGCGGCCCTCGCCCTCGATCTCCTCCACCGACGCCTCGGGCACGGCCGACAGCAGGGCGTGCGTGTACGGGTGCCGGGGGCGGTTGTAGATCGAGTCCCGGTCGCCGACCTCGACGATCTTGCCCAGGTACATCACGGCGACCCGCTCCGAGAAGTGCCGTACCACGGCGAGGTCGTGCGCGATGAAGAGGAACGCGATCCCCATCTCCCGCTTGACCTTCTGGAGCAGGTTGACGACCTGCGCCTGGATAGAGACGTCCAGCGCCGAGACCGGCTCGTCGGCGACGATCAGCTTCGGCTCCAGCGCCAGCGCCCGGGCGACGCCGATGCGCTGCCGCTGGCCGCCGGAGAACTCGTGCGGGAAGCGGTTGTAGTGCTCCGGGTTGAGGCCGACGGTCTCCAGGAGTTCGCGGATGCGCTTCTCCCGGCCTCCGGGCGGGTTGATCCCGTTGATCTCCATCGGGCCGCCGATGATCGTGCCCACCGTCTGCCTCGGGTTGAGCGAGGAGTACGGGTCCTGGAAGATCATCTGGATCTCGGAGCGGACCGGCATCAGCTGCTTGCGGTTGGCGTGCGTGATGTCCTTGCCGCGGTACAGGATCCGGCCGTCGGTCGGCTCCTGGAGCCGCGTGATCAGCCGGCCGGTGGTGGACTTGCCACAGCCGGACTCGCCGACGAGGCCGAAGCTCTCGCCCGCGTGGACGGCCAGGTCCAGACCGTCCACCGCCTTGACCGCGCCGACCTTCCGCTTGATCGGGAACCCGCCGAAGATCGGGAAGTGCTTGGTCAGGCCCTTGACTTCGAGAAGCGGCTCGCCCGGCGCGCTGTCGCGCGGCTGCGGCACCGACTTCTCCAGTGTGGTGGTTTCGTCGCTCATGGTGTGGCCCCTGATGCCTGGTCAGCCCAGCCGGGGCTGAATGCTCTCGATGAAGATGGACTGCTTCTGCTCGGCCGTGAGGTGGCAGGCCGCCGACCGCCCGGCCGGCAGCGCCGGGCGCTCGCCGCTGCACCGGTTCCCGTCCACCTTGTCGGTGAACGCGCACCGGGGGTGGAAGGGGCAGCCGGACGGCGGGTTGAGCAGGCTCGGCGGAGTGCCGGGGATCGGGTGCAGCGGCACGTCGATGTCGGACGAGAGCCGCGGCATGGAGCTGAGCAGGCCCCAGGTGTACGGGTGCTGGGGCGTCGTGAGGATCTCCTTGACGGAGCCGCGCTCGATCGCCCGTCCCCCGTACATCACCAGGATGTCGTCGGCCATGTTGGCGATCACGCCGAGGTCGTGGGTGATGAAGATGATCGCCGAGCCGAACTCCTGCTGGAGATCCTTGAGCAGGTCGAGGATCTGGGCCTGGACCGTCACGTCGAGCGCGGTCGTCGGTTCGTCCGCGATCAGCAGCGACGGGTTGCAGATCAGCGCCATCGCGATCATCGCGCGCTGGCGCATGCCACCGGAGAACTGGTGCGGGTAGTCGTCGACGCGCAGCTTGGGCTGCGGGATGCCGACCTTGGTCAGCATCTCGATGGCGCGCAGGCGGCCCTCCCGCCGGGAGACACCGGTGTGCTTGATGAACGGTTCGGCGATCTGCCGGCCCACGGTGTAGTACGGCGACAGCGCGGTCAGCGGATCCTGGAAGATCATCGCCATCTTGTTGCCGCGCAGGCCCTCGAGCGTCTTCTCGGGCGCCCCGGTCAGTTCCTGGCCGTCCAGGACGATCTCGCCCCGGATCTCGGTGGACTGGGGGTTGTGCAGGCCGAGGACGGAGAGGTTGGTCACCGACTTGCCGGAGCCGGATTCGCCCACGATGCCGAGGGTCTTGCCGCGCTCGAGGTCGAAGGAGAGTCCGTCGACCGCCTTGACGATGCCGTCCTCCGTGGAGAACCGCACGTACAGGTCTCGGACCGAGAGGAACGGATCGGCCCCGGTGGGGGCCGGAGTGCCCTCGGTCTGGGTGAGTGTGGTCACTGGTCGAACTCCTAGGACAGGCGCACGCGCGGGTCGATGAAGGCGTACGCGGCATCCACGATGACGTTGAAGAAAAGGATCATGGTGGCGGTGAAGAGCATGACGCCCATGATCATGGGCAGGTCGGTCTTGATGACCGAGTCGACCGCCAGGCGGCCGATGCCGGCGAGGCTGAAGGTCTGCTCGGTGATCATGGCCCCGCCGAACAGCGATCCCAGGTCCATGCCGAAGATGGTGACGATCGGGATCAGCGAACCGCGCCAGGCGTAGCGGAAGAACACCGTCTTGCCCGACATGCCCTTGGCCTTGGCGGTCCGGACGTGCTCCTCCTGGAGCTGCTCGATCAGCGTGGAGCGCGACATACGGGTGTAGTTCGCGGTGAAGATGGTGGCCATGACCATCCACGGGATGAGCAGGCCCACGAACCAGGCGGCCGGGTTCTCGGTGAAGGCCGTGTACTTCGGCGAGTCCATGAGGTTGGTGCTGTAGACCAGGGCGCCGAGGACGACCGGGCCGAGGAAGTAGATCTGCATCGAGCTGAGGACCAGCGACGCGGAGCTGAAGCTCTTGTCGATCAGCGAGCCGCGCTTCCAGGCGGCGAGCATGCCGGCGCCGAGGCCGAGCGTCAGGAACACGGCCGCGCCGCCGACGGTCAGGGAGACCGTGGTGGGGAAGCGGTCCAGGATGGTGTCGAAGATCGGCTGGTTGTTCGCGAACGAGTAGCCGAAGCACGGTGCGGGGCAGGGGCCGACGGCGAAGTCGCGACCCATCACGATGCCGCGCATGAACTCCAGGTACTGGACCGGTACCGGTTTGTCCAGGCCCAGGTTCTCGTGAATGATCTTCAAGGAGTCGGGCGTGCAGTTCTTTCCGCAGGCGAGCAGGGCCGGGTCCTGCGGTATGGAGAAGAACAGGAAGAAGGTGAACGCACTGATCAGAATCAGGATCACTGCGGCGCCGAGCGTCCGGCGAAGAAAGAATTGAAGCATGGCAGTTCGCTGCTCTCAGGACGGCGGCGGCTGTGGTCAGAGGGAAGCTGGACGCCCCTTGGGGGTGCGTGCTCCGCCGGGCACGCACCCCTGGGGACTCACCTGGAGCGGTTACTTCTTGACGTACAGACGGGTCGGGTCGATGTAGTTGATCGTGTCGCTGTACTCAGCGCCACCGATCTTCGAGCCGTAGATCTGCAGCTGCTTCGTGTAGTAGACCGGGGCAGCCGGGTTGACCTTCTCGACGATGTAGTGGTGGAGCTTCTGCCACTCCTTCGTCGACTCCTTGATGTCCGTGATCCTGCTGATGCGCTTGATCTCGGAGTTCACGTGCTCGTCGTTGATGTGCGAGTAGTTCGACGCACCATCGGCGATCTGGGTGCCGTCGTAGGACGGCGGGATGACGGTGGAGGCGGACGGCCAGTCCTGGCCCCAGCCGGTCATGTAGAGGTCGAAGCCGTTCTTGACCTTGCCCATCTGGGCGTACCAGGAGGCGGAGTCGACCTCCTTCTTCTGCACGTCGAAGCCGGCCTTGGTCAGGGCGTCCTCGACGACGACGCTGACCTTCTGGTTGGCCTCGGTGTTGGCGTAGGCGTAGACGATCTTCATGTTCGTCTTGCCGGCTTCCTTGAGAAGCTTCTTGGCCTTCTCCGGGTCACCGTTCGGCTTCTTGAGCTTGCCGTACGGGTCGTAGCCCTTCTCGTAGCCCGCAAGGGTCGGGGCCATGAGACCGCCGGCGACCTCGCCGCCGTAGGAACCGCCGTTGAGGCCCAGGATCTGCTTGTTGGGCATCGCGTAGGTGATCGCGTCGCGGATCTTCTTGTCCTTGATGCGGTCCATGTTCATGTTCATCTGCCACACGTAGGGCTGGTAGCCCTTCACGACCCGCTTGCTCGCGTCCGCGTCCTGGAGGACCTCCCGCGTCTGGAGCGGGTCGACCGCGTTGGTGAAGCTGAGGGCGGTCTTCGCCTCACCGTGGTCGGCCATCAGGCGCTTGGTGGAGTCCGAGGCCTGGTGGTTGAACGTGATGTCGAAGCCGTCGACGTACTGGTGACGGAACGGGTCGGTCTTCGCGTCCCAGTTCTCGTTCTTGACGAGCTTCATGGACTTGCCGGGCTTGAAGGACTCGATCTTGTACGGGCCGGTCGCCTGCGGCGCGGCGTCGTACTTCTCCTTGGTGTCCTTCGACTTCTGCACGACACCGTAGGCGGCCATGGCGAGCGCGAACGGCGCGTCGGGCTGCGGGTCCTTGAAGTGGAAGACCACCGTCTTGTCGTCCGGGGTCTCCAGGGTGGAGTCCGGCAGGTGCTTGCCCTTGTAGGGGCCGTCCGGCAGAGCCTTGCGGTACTCGGTGCCGCCGCCCGACAGCCACTGCTGCACGTAGGTCGGACCGTCGGTGATGAACTTGGCGTACATGCGCTCGATGGAGTGGCGGATGTCGGCCGAGGTGATCGGCTTGCCGTCCTCGAATTTGATGCCGTCCTTGAGCGTGAACTTCCAGGTCTTGCCGCCGTCGGAGACGGTGCCGGAGTCCGTGGCGAGGTCGCCGACGAGAACCTTCTTGCCGTTCTTGTCGGTCTTGTAGGTGGTCAGCTGACGCGTGTAGAGGGTGGCCAGCAGACCCTCGTCGCTCACGTAGATCTGCGCCGGGTCCAGGTGGTCGAAGTTGTCACGCTGGTAGACGCGGATCGTGCCGCCGGGCTTGGCGCCCGGGACCTCGACGGCCGGGCCCTGGGAGGCCGCGGCGTCACCGAGGGGGATGACGGCCTGCTGCTTCGCGGCGTCGGCGTCGGTGTTGGAGCCTTCCGAGGTGTTCTTGCTGCCGCTGCTGCACCCGGTGAGGGCCAGCGAGCCCGCGGCCAGGGCGACGACTATCGCGCGTGCTCTGCGCTTCTTGGCGATGTTCATGACGTTGATAGCACCTGCCTGTTCGTTGGTTGCCAACTTCGCTGCCGGATGTGCCCGGGGGATCTCCGGGTACGGGGTGGCAGCCACCCCCCTGAAGGGACGATCAACGTCCGGATTTCGGGTCGAAGGCGTCGCGGAGCGAGTCTCCGAACAGGTTGAAGCAGACGACGAAGAGCACCATGGCCACGCCCGGGAAGAACATGTACGTCGGGTCCATCTCGTAGACCCTTCCGGCCGTGGCGAACATCCGGCCCCAGTCCGGGGTCGGCTCCAGCAGGCCCACGCCGAGGAAGGACAGGCCGGCCTGGGACGTCACCGCCGCCGGCAGCATGTAGGTCGCCTGCACGAGGATCGGCGTGACCAGGTTGGGCAGCAGCTCCTTGCGGACGATCCGCCACGGCGGGGCACCCGAGACCTTCGCGGCCTCGACGAACTCCCGCTCGCGGAGCGAGAGCGTCTGGCCGCGCAGCAGGCGGCCGAGGCCCATCCAGCCGAGGAACCACAGCACCAGGAACAGGGCGACGACCCGGATGTAGGTGGGCGTCTCCTCCTCGGGGTTCACGAACAGCGCGACCACGACCGGCATGAAGGCGACGAAGAACAGCTGGCTCGGGAAGGCCAGCAGGAAGTCCATCACGCGGCCGAGCCAGTAGTCGGTCTTGCCGCCCATGTAGCCGGCCGTGACACCGACGACGATCGCGGTGAGCACGGTCGCCGCCGTCACGGCCAGGCCGATCAGCAGCGAGGTCCGGATGCCGTAGACCAGCTGCATCATGACGTCCCGGCCCAGGAGCGGCTCGATGCCGAACCAGTGGTCGGCGGAGATGCCGCCGTTGGCGCCGGTCGGGAAGTTGAAGTCGTCCAGCAGGCCGGGGGTCTCCAGTCCGTACGTGGTGTACGGGTTCTTGCCGTAGAGCCACGAGATGACCGGTGCGAGCAGACCGACGGCGAAGAAGAAGAAGACGACGCACGCGCTGATCACGCCGGTGCGGTCGCGCTTGAAGCGGATCCACATCAGCTGGCCGGGGGAGCGTCCCTCGGCTGACCCGTCCTTCTTGACGGCTCCCCCCGCGGGAGGCTCGGGAATCGCCGCTGAGTCAGCAGATATGCCCGCAGCTTGGGTTGGACTCGTCATGGGTTTCCTTGCCCCCGAGGCGAAAAGTACTTGACACTCTCTGCAGCGGATCGTCGCTGCTGGATGAGCGGAACTCTGACGAGCGATTGAACGTGCGTCAAGAGGTAAAAGCCCCGCCTGCGGCCATCTCGCGGCTTCTTGAGCTAACGGTGTGCAGACCGTGGTCATTGCGTGCTTGACACGCGTAGAGCTGGTGCGGCATAGGGGGGTGAAACACCCCAAAAGCAGGTTACGCATATGCGGCTGAACCGAGTCCGTTCCGATATCCGGAGTCGCGCCTCTGAACTGCGTACGGCCCTCGGACGACGTCCCGACGACCTCGCGCACACCGAGGCCGGCGCGGACCGTCCGGGAGCCTCCCGGCCCCCGGACGGATGCCCGTCAGGCCCGGGCGAGCGACCGCCGGAGGAAGTCGACCTGGAGCAGCAACAGGTTCTCCGCGACCTGCTCCTGCGGTGTCATGTGGGTGACCCCGGACAGCGGCAGCACCTCGTGCGGCCGGCCCGCCGCGAGCAGCGCCGACGACAGCCGCAGGGTGTGCGCCGCGGTCACGTTGTCGTCCGCCAGGCCATGGATGATCATCATCGGGCAGGACCCTTCCGCCGCGTGGGACAGGCCCTCGTCCGTCACCAGCGAGCTGTCCGCGTACGCCGCCGGCCGGTCCTGCGGCAGGCCGAGATACCGCTCCGTGTAGTGGGTGTCGTACAAGTGCCAGTCGGTCACCGGGGCGCCCACCACCGCCGCGTGGAACACGTCCGGCCGGCGCAGGGCGGCCAGCCCTGCCAGGTAGCCGCCGAAGGACCAGCCGCGGATGGCGACCCGGCCCAGATCGAGCGGGTGGTCCGCAGCCAGCGCGTGCAGCGCCTCCACCTGGTCGTCGAGCGTGGCCGCCAGGTCGCCGGCGATCGCCTTCTCCCACGCGGGGGAGCGCCCCGGGGTGCCGCGGCCGTCCGCGACCACGACCGCGAACCCCTGGTCGGCGAACCACTGCGAGGTGAGGTGGGCGTTGTGCGCGGCGACGACGCGCTTGCCGTGCGGGCCCCCGTAGGGGTCCATCAGCACCGGCAGCGGGCCGTCCTCCTCCCGGTACCCCGTGGGCAGCAGGACGGCACAGGGAATCCGCCGTTCGCCCGCCTCGGCGAACCGCACCCGGGCAGTCAGCTGCGGGTCCTCGGCGAACGACGCCACGGTGGCGACCTGTTCGCCGCCCCTGAGCACCCGTGCGGTCGTGCCCGCGCGGCCCAGCGACGCGGAGACCAGAACGGTGACCGCGCCGGAGCGCACCGCCGTGTGCACGCCGGGCCCCTCCGAGACCCGCTCGACGGCCTCGTCCGTCACCCGGTGGACGTGCCCCTCGCCGATCTCCGTACCGGCCGCGGTCTCGCCGGCCGAGGCGGCCACCAGGATCCCGTCGTCCGAGATGTCGAGCACCCCGCGGACGTGCAGCTCCGGCCCGGTCGGCGCACGTTCGCCGACGTGCAGCCGGCGTGCCCCGCTCTCGTCCGAGATCCGCACGAGCCGGCCGTCGGGCGTCCAGGCGGGCACGCCGGGCTGGAGCTCGAGCCAGACCGGGTCCTCGTCGGTGCGGAGCACCGTGGTGGAGCCGGTGCCGGTGTCGACGGTGAGGTACTGCGCACTGCGCTGGTCGCGGGACTGGACGAGAAGCAGCGGCGGGCCGGCCGGCGACCAGTGGACGCGGGCCAGGTACGGGTGACGTTCGCGGTCCCACGTCACCACGGTCCGGGTGCCGTCCAGGCCGAGGTGGAGCAGCGTGACGTCCGCGTTGGGCGTTCCCGCGGCGGGATAGGCCACCTCCTGCGGCTCCTGTCCGGGGTTGGCCGGGTCGGCGATCCACCAGCGCTGCACCGGCGACTCGTCCACCCGTGCGGCGAGCAGCCCGTCTCCGGCCGGCGACCACCAGAAGCCGCGGGAGCGGTCCATCTCCTCGGCGGCGGCGAACTCCGCCAGGCCGTAGGTGACATCGGGGCTCTCGGGGGACGCCAGGGCGTTTTCCCCGGCCGCATCCCCGGCGGTACCGGCCACGGCCACGACGTGCAGGGCGCCGCCCGAGACGTAGGCGACGTGGCGGCCGTCGGGCGAGGGGCGCGGGTCCACGACGGGGCCGGGGACCGGGATCTCGCGGGCGGTGCCGGCGCGCAGCTCGGCGAGGAAGAGCCGTCCGGAGAGCGCGAACGCCGCGAGTTCCACCGCGTCGTCCACCGCGTACCCGACGATGCCGCCGGAGCCCTCGCGGCTGCGTTCGCGCCGGGCACGCTCCTCGGGCGACAGTTCCTCGGCCGCTCCGCCGAGGAGATCCGCCGGGTCGGCGGCCACGCGTTCCCGGCCGGTGGTGAGGTCGAGCACCCAGAGCAGATGCGAGCGGTCCGTGCCCGAACGGGATCGCAGGAACGTCACGCGCTCGCCGTCGGGTGACACCGCGAAGGCACGCGGGGCGCCGAGGGTGAACCGCTGGGTGCGGGCGTGCCGGCGGGGGAAGGAATGCTGTCGGTCCATGCGGCAGACCTTATGGCTGCGAGAGGGGCTGCGGGGCTTTCGTGCGGGGCCGGTTGGAGTTCTCCGAGGTGGGCGGCAGCGGACATCTGTGCGCCCCTTCTCTGCACCCGTGCACCGGATCCATGCGCGCGCACGGATAGTTATGATCAGTTGCAGATGGTGGCGGACGGGTCCGCCACCGTTCTGCTGCCGTTGTGAACCGTCCGTCGTGGACCGCGTGTTCTTGGAGGTGAACCGCCGTGGCACTCTCGATTTCGGCGGTGGTGCTGCTGGCGATCGTCGTCTTCCTGCTGGTCCGGAAATCCGGGCTGAAGGCCGGACATGCGGTGGTCTGCATGCTGTTGGGGTTCTACCTGGCGAGCTCGTCCATCGCGCCGACGATCAAGGAGTTCACGACGAACGTCGCGGGAATGATCGGCGGTCTCAAGTTCTGACGCGGCCCGGCGCCACCGGGCTCCTCGTACCCTGTCCGCATGACTGATCAGCCCTCCCGGCGACGCCTGCTTCTGGTGCATGCCCACCCGGACGACGAAACGATCAACAACGGCGCGACGATGGCCAAGTACGCGGCCGAAGGCGCCCACGTGACCCTGGTGACGTGCACGCTCGGCGAGGAGGGCGAGGTCATTCCGCCGGCTCTCGCTCGTCTCGCTGCGGACCGGGAGGGCGGCCTCGGCGAGTACCGGATCGGTGAACTCGCCGCGGCCATGAGGGAACTGGGAGTGGACGACCACCGCTTCCTCGGCGGCGCGGGCCGTTACCGGGACTCGGGGATGATGGGCGTCGAACAGAACACCCGCCCCGAGTGCTTCTGGCAGGCCGAGGTGGACGAGGCCGCGGCGCTCCTCGTCGAGATCGTCCGCGAGGTCCGGCCGCAGGTCATGGTGACGTACGACCCGAACGGCGGCTACGGGCACCCGGACCACATCCAGGCACACCGGGTCGCGATGCGGGCCGCCGAACTCGCGGCGGAGCCGGTCTACCGGCGCGACCTCGGCGACCCGCACGCCATCGACAAGATCTACTGGAACTGCCTGCCGCGCGGCGTGGTCGCCGAGGGCCTCGAGCAGCTCCGGGAGGCCGGCACGGCCTCCGTGCCGTCCCTCGACGACCTGCCGGGACTGGTCGACGACAAGGACGTCACGGCGGCGATCGACGGCTCTGCGTTCCGGGACGCCAAGGCGGCGGCCATGCGGGCCCATGCCACCCAGATCACCGTCGACGGACCTTTCTTCGCGCTGTCGAACGGTATGAGCATGCCGATCGTCGCCCACGAGTTCTACCGGCTCGTTCACGGGGAGCCGCGTGAAGACGTCCCGGAGAACGACCTGTTCGCCGGGATCGCCGCGGCCGAGGGCGGGACCCGTCAGGACGCGGCGTCGTGAACGCCGCACGCCTCGCCCGGTGCGTCGTGCTCGCCGTCCTCGGTCTGCTGACCGGGGCGGCGGGCGCGCTCGTCCAGGCCGCCTGGTTCCCCGGCGGGCTGTTGCTCGCCCTCGCCGCCGTCGGCGCCCTCTGCTACGGCGGGGTGAAGGCGACGGGCGGCCGGGCGGGCGGCGGTTGTGCGGCCGGCGGCTGGCTGGCCGCCGTGCTTTGGCTGACATCCGCCCGTCCCGAGGGGGACTTCGTCTTCGGAGCAGGAATCGGATCGTATGTGTTCCTGCTCGTCGGGATGATGCTGGCTGTGATGTGCACCACACTCCCGCGGCCTGCTTCCGAGGGCGCCGGGAAGCCCCGTCCCGTCAGGTGACGTGACAAAAGGGACCCCCTGGACGTCCGGTGGAGAAGAGGGTTCCGGCGGGTGAGGGATGCATACGGGACACGGCCAGTATGGTGGTGCGCGCCGCTGAGCCCGCGCGGGGTTGCCACCCCATGGCCGAAATCGACTGCGTGCCGGGCGCGCCGCTCGCTGATCCGGTCAGGACGGCCGGTCGGCGGCTGACAGGCGGCGGAGTCAACCGGGAGAACCTGCCTTGAGTCGTGAAACCGACAGTTCGTCCTCCGGGCCCGAAGGGCGTGGCGGAGGTGCTTACCCCTCGGGGACCCCGCCGTACGGACCCCCCCAGTACCCGACGCAGGACGCAGCCTCGTACGACGCGTCCGGCACTTCGGACGCCTCGGCGCCGGAGTCCGGTAACCCGCGTACCGAGACCCAGCTGACCACCAGAATCCGCATCAACATCCCCGGGTCGCGGCCGATCCCGCCGGTCGTCGTGCGCAAGCCGGTGGAGGAGGACGCGGACGCGCCCCGCCGGGACGACAGCACCACGGCCGAGCGCCCGGCCCCCGCCGTGCCGCCGCAGCGCCCGGAGTCCGCCGCGGCGCCGCAGGGGCCCACCGAGGGGCCCGGCCGCACGAGCTCCTGGTTCGCCCCGCGCAAGGCGCCCCCGCCGCCTCCGTCGGAATCGGCGCCTGCTCCCGAGGTGCCCGCCGGCCCGCCCGGTCCGGCCACCGGCGGACGTTCCGGCCTCCCCTACTTCAGCGGCGCAGCCGGCGGACCGTCACCGTCCGGCGACCGTACCGCCGGCCGGCCGGACGACCGGAGCGCGGCCGGGTTCGGGGCGGAGGACGACGAGCCGTCGGGTCCGACCACCGGCCCGGCCTCCGGCGACACTCCCGGCATGATGCCCGGTGAGTCACTCTTGCCGCCCGCCTTCCAGCGTGGCTTCAACTCCCGTGGCCCGGCGGCCGAGGAGCCTCGTCAGGAGCTGCCGAAGGAGCCGCAGCCCCCTGGCCCGCGGCCTGCGGCGGCGGAGGCCGCGGAGAGCCCCGCGCCCCCGCGTGCCGGCCGTCCCCAGGGCCCGGGCGAGCGTCGCCCCGGACCGCCGGCCGACCGCCGCGCGCCCGCGTACGGCACGGGAGTTCAGGTCGGCGCGCCCGGAATCGGTGACCTGACCGGTCCGAGCGCGGACGCCGACGAGGGGCTCGAGGCACCGGGCCCCCACGTTTCGGGCGACACGCTGGTCAGCGGTGTTCCGGTGGTGCCCCAGGACGGGCGCCGTTCCGGGGCGTCGGGTCAGTCGCGCCGCTCCGGCTCCGGCCGTTCCGGCACCGGGCCGAAGGGACGTTCCAAGGCGGTGCTCGCCGGCGGTGTCATCGTCGGCGTGCTCGGCATCGCCTACGGCACCGGTCTGCTGCTCGACCACGCGGACGTCCCCAACGGCACGACGGTGCTGGGGACCGACATCGGCGGCATGTCCGAGGCGGCGGCGGCCCAGAAGCTCGCCAACGCCGTGGGTGAGCGGACCAGCGCCCCGCTGACCCTCAGCGTCAACGGTGAACAGGTACAGCTCCAGCCGGAGAAGTCCGGGCTCGGGCTCAGCCCCGAGGCGACGGTCCGCCGGGCAGCGGGCCGCGACTACAACCCGGTCACCGTCATCGGCTCGCTCTTCGGCGCCTCCCACGAGGCCGACCCCGTCTTCCGGGTGGACGAGGAGAAGCTGGCCGCGGCCCTCAAGCTGGCCTCGGGCGAGGCGTCGGGTGCTCTGGACGGCACCATCCGGTTCGTGCCCGGCCGTGCGGTCCCGGTGCCCGGCAAGCCGCACGAGGCGCTGGACGTGGCGAAGGCGGTGCCCGCCGTCTCGGACGCGTTCCGGAAGCAGGCCGCGACCGGCAGGGCCGGGGCCGTCGAGCTGCCCAGCAGCGTGCGGAAGCCGGCGGTCAGCAACGCCGAGATCCAGCGGAAGATGCGCACCTTCGCCCAGCCGGCCATGTCCGGCCTGGTCACGATCAAGGCCGGGACCGGCGTCATCCAGTTCGGGCCGGACAAGTCGCTGCCGAAGATCCTCTCCATGCGGGTGGTCGACGGAAAGCTCGTCGAGCACTACAACCTGAAGGCGATCAAGCAGCTCTACGGCAGCACCTTCGACGGCGTGCTCATCCGTCGCGGCAACGGCAGCAAGACGCCGGTCACCCCGCAGGACGTGGTCAACGCCATGGCGCCGGCGCTGCTGAAGACCGACCCGGCCCAGCGGATCGGCGTCATCCCGCTGGACGGCGGCTGAAGCCCGCCGGAGGCCGACTGGTCGCGCCACCCGTCGCCTCCCCGCCCCTCGAGGGGCGGGGAGGCGACGGCGTGTCCGCTCCCGGAGGGGCAGGCACTGCTCAGGTTTCCCGGGAGGCGGCGGACGTGCCGATCGTGAACGTCAGTTGAGCATCGCCCGGGCTGCGCGCGCCCGGTTGCGCGCGGCCTCGGCCGTCTGCGGGTCCGCTGCCGCGATCACTTCGGCGTACTCCTCCAGCTCCCGCGCACCGCGGGTGAAGTCGCCGCGCTGGGTGAGCAGGACAGCCCGTTCGTAGCGCAGCCGCGCCGGGTGGCTGGGAAGCAGCAGGGACAAGTCGACCGCCCACAGCTGGACATCGGTCCGTTCCGGGCGGGCCGCGGCCCAGGCCCGGATGTTGTTCAGCACACGCAGCACGGTTTCCAGCGGATCCGCAGGCTCCAGCATCTCGGAGGTGAGTTCGGTGCCGGCCGTCCCGGAGACCAGGACCCCGGCGTCCTCCGCGCTGAGCAGGCGCCCGCCCTCGAACGGATCGGCCAGCACCTCCCCGCCCGGTCCGCCGGGGTCGCCGAATCCGACGACGAAGTGTCCCGGAAGACCCACGCCGTGGACCGGAATGCCGGCCCGGCGGGCCACCTCGATCCAGACCACGGACAACAGGATCGGCAGGCCGCGGCGGCGCCGCAGGACCTCGTGGAGCAGTGACGACTCCAGGCGCCGGTAGTCGTCCCGGGTGCCGTGGAAGCCGTAGCGGCCGCCCAGCAGTTCGCCCACCGCGGCGGCCCGGCCGCGCGGTCCGCCCGACGGGGCGAACGGCAGCTCTCCGGCCAGCCGGTCCAGTTCGATCTGGGCCTCGTCGATCCGGGCCTCGCCGAACTCCGGGTCGGCCTCGGCGCCGATGAGGAGGCAGAGCGTGGCGAGGTCGGGGTTCTCCCCGCGCGCCTCCTCGGCGAACCGCTCCCGCGTTCCTCGCATACCGGACTCGTACCCGCTCAGGGCCCGACCTCCTCGGGTGCTCGCCAGTGGTCGTAGGTGTGGTGCACCGTGAATCCCAGGCCCGCGTAGAGCGCCAGCGCGGCCGTGTTGCCGGTCTCCACCTGGAGATACGCCGCCGACGCGCCCTCCTCCAGCGCCTGCCGGGCGAGGGCGCCCATCACGGCGGACGCCAGGCCCCGGCGGCGGAACTCCGGCGCGACCTCCACGGCGGTGAATCCGGCCCAGCGGCCGTCGACGACCAGCCGTCCGATCGCCGCCGGAATGCCCGGCTCCTCCGCCCCCGGCTCCCCTCTCATGCGGTTCTCCGTCGCATCCCCGGGCGCCGGGCAGGTCGCGAACCACACCGACGGCCCGCCCCGCAGCACGGCCCGGGCCTCGGGGTCCGGGCCGCCGGAGCGCCCGTAGCGGGTCATCCACGCCTCGTCGACGTTCCGCGACAACCGCACCCCGGCCCGGTCCGGCAGACGGTCGGCGAGCGGTGCGAGCGCCCCCACGAGGACGTGCGCCGAGACCTCCCGCCGCCAGCCGCGCCGCTCCAGCTCCCCGGGCAGACCGGATGCGCCCCCGGGTCCGGTGCCGGTCTGGACGTAGGGCGGCAGACCGCGTTCGGTGTACCAGGCGACGACACGCCCCAGTGCATCATCGAGCGGCAGCCCCGGTGCGCCGAGCGCGAGGACGGAGTTGGCCCGTCGGGTGAAGCCCGACGGCCCGCCCGTCCGATCACCGGCGCGGCCGGCCGCGGCGCGCAGCAGCCAGCCGTCCGGTGCGTCCGGTGCGAGGGGCTCGTTCTCCGTCGCGGGCCAGGCCCGGGCGGCGACCCGGGTCAGCTCCGCCTCGCTCGCCACGGGGACGCCCCGCCGGGCGGCGCCGCCCCCCGGCGCCGAAGGGATGACCTTGCCCGCGACCAGGTCGGATTCCGCGATACGGACGACTTCGCCCGACCGGCGTGTGACGAGCAGCACACCTTCGTTCCACGATGTGAGCACACCCACGGTGTCCGTGAACCTTTCGCCGGGCCCCATTTTCCCGGTCGAACGGCGTACGGATACCCTTTTGCCCACATCGGCGGCGGTGATTCGGACCGCGAGTTGTCCGCCGACGGTGAATTCCACAGCTCTGCCCGCCCCTCCTGTTCGACTCGTGCCCGCGAACGGAGATACTAGGTGTGGGCATCGACGACGCCGCGCTCCCGCGCGCCCGCGGCGGAGCCGCACACCGGTCCGCCGGCCCTATCGAGGAGGAACGACAGCGTGACCTACGTCATCGCGCAGCCTTGTGTCGACGTCAAGGACAAGGCGTGCATCGAGGAGTGCCCCGTCGACTGCATCTACGAGGGCTCCCGGTCCTTGTACATCCACCCGGACGAGTGCGTCGACTGTGGTGCCTGCGAGCCGGTGTGCCCGGTCGAGGCGATCTTCTACGAGGACGACACCCCGGAGGAATGGAAGGACTACTACAAGGCGAACGTCGAGTTCTTCGACGAGCTCGGCTCGCCCGGTGGTGCCTCCAAGCTCGGCCTGATCGAGCGTGACCATCCCTTCATCGCCGGTCTGCCGCCGCAGAACCAGTAGTTCCCCGGCTGCGACCGGGTGGTGCCCCCACCCGGTCGCAGCCGGCAAGTGCCCACGGCCGGCTCTGTACGCCTGCCAGGTCCCGTACGGTCGGCACGGCCGTGCGGGACCGCGGCGTTTTCGGCCCGGGCCGGTCCGGTTGCCGGCCGCCGCCGGCCGGCCCGAGGAGATTCGAGAAAGTGAGCACCGTGACCGCAGTCTCTGCCCGTCTGCCCGTGTTCCCGTGGGACCGGCTCGAGCCCGCCAAGGCGACTGCCGCGGCCCACCCGGACGGTCTCGTCGACCTCTCCGTGGGGACCCCGGTGGACCCGGTCCCCGAACTGGTGCGCAAGGCCCTCTCGGGGGCCTCCGACAGCCCCGGTTACCCCACTGTGTGGGGTACGGCCGAGCTGCGCGACGCGATCACCGGCTGGGCCGCCGGCCGGCTCGGCGCGGCGGGCCTGACGCACGAGAACGTGCTGCCCGTCGTGGGCTCCAAGGAGCTGGTCGCCTGGCTGCCGGTCCAGCTGGGCCTGGGGCCTGGTGACCGGGTCGCCCATCCCCGGCTGGCCTACCCGACCTACGAGGTGGGGGCGCGGCTCGCCGGAGCCGAACCCGTCACCTACGACGGCGTCGACGAACTCGAGGCGCTCGACCCGGCCGGAGTGCGACTGCTGTGGCTCAACTCGCCGTCCAACCCCACCGGTCGGGTGCTCGCGGCCGACGAGCTGCGCCGCGCGGTCGCCTGGGCGCGCCGGCACGGCATCCTGGTCTTCAGCGACGAGTGCTACCTGGAACTCGGGTGGGAGGCCGAGCCGGTCTCCGTCCTGAACCCCGAGGTCTGCAGCGGCAGCACCGGCGGAATCGTCGCCGTGCACTCGCTCTCCAAGCGTTCCAACCTGGCCGGGTACCGCGCCGCCTTCCTCGCCGGTGACGCCGCGGTGCTCCGCGAACTGCTCCTGATCCGCAAGCACGGCGGCCTGATGGTCCCGGCCCCGGTACAGGCGGCGACGGCCGCGGCGCTCAGGGACGACGCGCACGTCGCGGAACAGCGGGCCCGGTACTCTGCGCGCCGTTCAGCGCTGCGGGAGGCCCTGGAGGCGGCGGGCTTCCGCATCGAGCACAGCGAGGCCGGCCTGTACCTGTGGGCGACCCGGGACGAATCCTGCTGGGACACGGTGGGCGACCTCGCGCAGCGTGGCCTCCTCGTGGCGCCGGGAGAGTTCTACGGTCCGGCCGGCGGACGCTTCGTGCGGGTCGCCGTCACCGCGACCGACGAACGGGTGCGGACGGCCGTCGAGCGGCTGCGCTGACGCGCGAGGACGGGAGGACGCCGACGGGCCCGGGAACGCGTTGCGTGTTCCCGGGCCCGTCGGCGTGCGGGCCGGATCGGCTCAGGCCAGGGGGAAGCCCTTGCCGAGCTTGCCTCCGGGCAGCTTGCCGGAGGACGGGAGCCCCTTGGTGAACCCGGTGGGCGCCTGGACGCCGCCCGTCAGGGACTTGGCGGTCGTACCGACCAACGTGCCGGACATCTGCGTGGTCTTCCCGGCCTTCTTCTTCGCGGCGGCCGGGGACGCCTTCTTCGAGGCGGTGGTCGGGGAAGCGGTTGCCCCGAGGTTCTTGAGGGTCTTCCCGGCCGGGGGCATGGCGGACTTCAGGACCTTGCCGCCGACAGCACCCGTCTGCTTCGTGGCGGCTCCCGATGCGGTGCCGACGGCCTTCTGGACGGTGTCCTGGTCGACCGCGGTGTTCACCCTGTCCAGGCCGGAGGTCGTCGGCATTTCCACGGCGCCGGCGGTGCCGGCCGCGCCGACGAGGGGAGCGGCGCCCGCTGCGACCAGCAGCGCGGCTCGAGCGACGATCCGACGCGTGAAGGGGAGGGACATTGTGCTCCTTTGGCGGAGGGAGTCGGAAACTCTGGGACAACTGACGTGTCCGCCAGGCGGACGCAGTGACTACCGCTCGAGCGCCCGTAAGGTTGCGGCGACCCCGGGTAAAGACTTGGCAATGCGTCGCATAATCGGGCCTCGGACAAAGCGGGGCATACCGCTCAATCGACTGTGGTGTGACGAAGCGCCACATCCCTTGCCCGACAAGGGAAAACAGGGAAAATCCCGAACGGTCCGCTTGCTCGGTGCACCACGCCCGGCAGATGACGCCGCGTCCCCCTTCCGGGGGTCCCCGGGCACTACTGAACGATCGTGATGCGAACCTCGCCCCGCACGCCGGCGCCGCTCTCCGCTCCCGACGGCCGCCAGGCGCCGTCCGAGTTCGACGAGCTCCACACCCGGCCCCCGTACGAGACCTGGGCGATGTGCAGCTCCGTCGCGTGGGCGACCGCCCAGTGCGCCAACTCCCAGCCGCGCCGGGCGTCCCCGCCGTCGGTGCGCACCGCGCGGACCGGTACCTCCAGCGTTGCCCCACCGGCCGCGCCCGATCCCGCCGCCGCGCGCGGCGAACCACTGCTGCCGGATTCGCGCACCGCGGCCCGGGGCACCGGCAGCACGTCCCTGCCGAACTCGCGCATCAGCTTCTTCTGCACCCGAGTCACGTCGCCCGCCGTGCTGCTCCCGACGTGCGACGTGCAGCTGAAGGCGGCCGAGGAACGTCCCGTCAGCGCGGCTGCCAGCAGCGAGGCGTGCGGCTCGTGCTTGGCGTACGCCTGCGGGAACCCGCTCTTCTGTACCCGCTGGGCGGCCACGGTGAGCGGCAGCCGCGAGTACCCGGGAACGGTGACGAGGTGGTCGTAGAACTTCCCAGCCGCGTACACCGGGTCCCGGATCTGCGCTCCGGTGCCCCACCCCTGCGACGGGCGCTGCTGGAAGAGGCCGAGTGAATCCCGGTCGCCGTAGTCGATGTTCCGCAGTCCCGACTCCTGCATGGCGGCGGCCAGCGCAATCGTGATCGCACGCTCCGGCAGCCCCCGCGAGGACCCCACCGCCTCGATGGTGGCCGCGTTCACCGCCTGCTCCGGCTGGAGGGTGAACGGGGTTCCGTTCTGCCCGGGGCCCCGCACGGTGCAACGCGGCGGCGTCGAACCGCTGGTGACCAGGTGCAGCACCAGATAGCCGACCAGCGCCAGCAGCGCCGTACAGCCTGCGGCGAGGCGCAGGAGGCCGCTGCGGCGGGAGGAGGGAGAGGACTCGAACACGCCGCCCACCGTACTGGAACGGCTAGGGTCTGGGCATGGCCGAAAACTCGCTTGACCTGTCCCTGGACGCTGCCGCTCTCACGGCACAGCTGGTCGATTTCGCCTCCCCGAGCGGGCACGAGAAGCCCCTCGCCGACGCCGTCGAAGCAGCGTTGCGCACGCTGCCGCACCTGACGGTGGAACGGGACGGTGACGCGGTCGTGGCCCGCACCGACCTCGGCCGGGCGGAGCGGGTGGTCCTGGCCGGGCACATCGACACGGTGCCGATCGCCGACAACGTCCCCTCCACGCTCGACTCCGACGGGGTGCTCTGGGGCTGCGGCACGTCGGACATGAAGTCCGGCGTCGCCGTGCAACTGCGCATCGCCGCAACACTTCCCGCGCCCAACCGCGACCTGACCTTCGTCTTCTACGACCACGAGGAAGTCGCCGCGGAGCTCAACGGGCTCAAGCGGCTGGCCGAGAACCACCCGCAGTGGCTCGCGGGTGACTTCGCCGTGCTGCTCGAGCCCACGGACGCCAAGGTGGAGGGCGGCTGCCAGGGAACCCTGCGGATCCGGGTCGAGACGACGGGACGCCGGGCGCACTCGGCGCGCAGCTGGCTGGGTGAGAACGCCATCCACAAGGCCGCCCCGGTTCTCGAGCGGCTCGCCGGTTACGAGCCGCGCGCGGTGGACATCGACGGCCTGACCTACCGCGAGGGCCTCAACGCCGTGATGATCGAGGGCGGGCACGCCGGCAACGTGATCCCGGACGCCTGTTCGGTGATCGTCAACTTCCGCTTCGCGCCCGACCGGAACGAGGAGGAGGCGCTCGCGCACATGCACGAAGTGTTCGACGGCTTCACGGTGGTGCTCACCGACTCCGCGCCGGGAGCACTGCCCGGTCTGTCCCACCCCGCTGCAGCTGCGTTCGTCCGTGCGATCGGCACCGAGCCCGCGCCCAAGGACGCGTGGACGGACGTCGCCCGCTTCTCCGCTCTCGGGGTGCCCGCGGTCAACTACGGCCCCGGCGACCCGAAGCTGGCACACACCCGGGAGGAGCACGTCGCCGTGGCGGCCGTGCTGGAGGCCGAGGAGAAACTGCACGCCTGGCTGTCCGCCTGAGTTCCCGTGTCCGTCACCTCGGTGGGCCTACGCTGAACTGCACGGATCTGTCCCCGCCGCCCGGCGGGGCCATGCGGAGGGAGCACACCGTGGGCAACGCCGATGCAGAGCGCGTCCCGTCGGAGCAGCACCAGGGGCCCGTGGTGCGCCGTCGCCAGCAGATGCAGCACGGCACCGCGGACCAGCGACTGCTGGACAGTCCCCAGGGGGCGAGCGACTGGCTGCACCGCGACCCGTGGCGGGTCATGCGGATTCAGTCGGAATTCGTCGAGGGCTTCGGCGCCCTGGCCGAACTCGGCCCGGCCGTCAGCGTGTTCGGCTCGGCCCGCACGCCTCCCGGATCGTCCGAGTACGAGACCGCGATCAGGCTCGGCCGGGCCCTGGTGGAGGCCGGCTTCGCGGTGATCACCGGTGGCGGGCCCGGTGCCATGGAGGCCGCCAACAGAGGGGCCAGCGAAGCCGGCGGGGCCTCGGTCGGCCTGGGCATCGAGCTGCCTTTCGAGCAGGGGCTCAACGCCTACGTCGACATCGGGGTCAACTTCCGCTATTTCTTCGTCCGCAAGACGATGTTCGTGAAGTACGCGCGCGGCTTCGTGGTCCTGCCCGGCGGGCTGGGCACGCTGGACGAACTCTTCGAGGCGATGACGCTCGTCCAGACCCGGAAGGTCACCCGCTTCCCGATCGTGCTCTTCGGAACCGCCTACTGGCAGGGGCTGGCCGACTGGCTGCGCGACACCCTGATCGCGCAGGGCAAGGCAGCTCCCCAAGACCTGGAGCTCTTCCACGTCACCGACGACATCGACGAGGCCGTCGACCTCGTCACGAAGGAGGCCGGGGTCCAGGGGATCGGGGACTGAGCACCGCCGCCCCCGCATCGCGGGGACGGCGGGGCCCGGAGCTCAGGCCAGTCCCCGGCGGGCGACCGCCGGGGGCCGGTGGCCCGCGACGGAGGCGACCATGTCGAGGACCTGACGGGTCTCGGCGACCTCGTGCACCCGGTAGACCTGCGCGCCGAGCCACGCGGAGACCGCCGTGGTGGCCAGCGTTCCGATGAGGCGATCCTTGACCGGCCGGTCCAGGGTCTCCCCGACGAAGTCCTTGTTCGACAGTGACACCAGCACCGGCCAGCCGGTCGCCGTCATCTCCCCGAGCCGGCGGGTGGCCTCGAGGGAGTGCCGGGTGTTCTTCCCGAAGTCGTGACCGGGGTCGATCATGATCGACTCGCGGGGTACGCCGAGGGACGCGGCGCGCTCGGCCAGGCCGACGGTCACCTCCAGGATGTCCGCCATCACGTCGTCGTAGCCGGTCCGGTGCGGACGGGTGCGCGGTTCGACGCCTCCCGCGTGCGTGCACACCAGCCCGGCCCCGTGCCGGGCGGCCACCTCGGCGAGCCGCGGATCCACGCCGCCCCAGGCGTCGTTGAGGAGATCGGCGCCCGCTTCGCAGACCGCCTCACCCACCTCGTGACGCCAGGTGTCGACGCTGATCACCACGTCGGGATGGCGCTTGCGGACCTCGGCGACGAAACCGACCGTGCGCCGGGCCTCCTCCTCGGCGGTGACCTCCGCGCCGGGGCCGGCCTTCACCCCGCCGATGTCGATGATCGCGGCACCGTCCGCCACGGCCTGGTCCACCCGGGCCAGCGCCGGTTCGTCGCGGAACGTCGCGCCCTGGTCGTAGAAGGAGTCCGGGGTCCGGTTCACGATCGCCATGATCACCGGCTCGTGATCGGCGAACTCCCGCGTTCCCAGTCGCAGCATGCTGAAGCCATCCTCCTCGCGCGTGGCACGTACCGGCGGCCTCCGGGCCGTTCCGGCCGTCGACCCTAGCCTGCCGCGCCCGGCGCCGGCCGCGTCCGGCGGGGCGCGGGACGACGGTCGGGGGAACCGCCCGGTGATGGCATGGCACGATCGGGTCAGTCACATTGGGAACGGACCTCGGGGAGACGGTCATGTTCTGGTTCTTGCTCATCGCGCTGGTGGTCGTCGTCGCGGCCGTGACGCTGATGGTGATCGGCGGCGACGATGGGGCGGCCCTGCCCGAGGCGCCGCGGGACCGGCTCCACGACCCGCTGCCCGACGACCGTGCGGTCGAGCGGGCGGACCTCGAGGAGTTGCGGCTGCCCATCTCGCTGCGCGGCTACCGCATGGCCGACGTCGACGACGTGCTCGACCGGCTCGGCGCCGAACTCGCCGAGCGCGACGAGCGGATCGGCGAACTGGAGGCCCGACTGGCCGGCGCACGGGGCGGACGCCCGCGTCCGGGCTCCGGCGGCGACGGCAGCGACTGGCCGGGCCCGTGGGGCCGCGGGACCGGGCGGTGAGCGACGGAGCGGGCCGGGAGCCCGCGCCCGGAGGGCCGCTTGCCGGCCCCGACGGACTCCTGCGCTGCCCCTGGGGCCTGTCCGCCGACGTGTACGTCGAGTATCACGACACCGAGTGGGGCCGACCGGTCCGGGGCGACGAAGCCCTCTACGAACGGCTGTGCCTGGAGGCATTCCAGTCCGGCCTGTCCTGGCTGACGATCCTGCGCCGCCGTGACGGTTTCCGGGCCGCCTTCGACGGGTTCCGGATCCCTGCGGTCGCGGCCTTCACCGACGCGGACGTGGAACGGCTGCTGCAGGACGAGTCGATCATCCGCAACCGCGCCAAGATCGAGGCCACGATCGCCAACGCCCGGGTTCTGGCCGAGTGGCCCGAGGGCGGACTGGACGCGCTGATCTGGTCGTACGCACCGGACCCGGCGGGTCGGCCGGTCCCGCGGACGGTCGCGGACGTCCCGGCCGTCACGCCCGAATCGGCCGCGCTCGCCAAGGACCTCAAAAAGCGCGGGCTCCGGTTCGTGGGACCCACCACGGCCTACGCCCTGATGCAGGCCTGCGGACTGGTCGACGACCACCTGGCCGACTGCGTCCGGCGCGGGTGCCCGGCCGGCTCCCCGCCCGGGGAGAGCCCGTCGGCGCGGGGCGGACGCCGCACCCGGCGGTGAAGCCGGGCTGGGCGTCCGCCTCCGAGGTGACACGGCGACGTGGAGGCGGCCGTGCACCTGACGGCCCGCAGCACTGATCCCCGATGTGCCGACACGGCCGCCAGGCACGGGCGAACCGCCTCCGGACCGTCACCAGTCGCCGTGCTCCTGGTGCTCCCCGGACTTGTGACCGTCGTGATCACCCTTGTGCCCGGACTTGTGCCCGGACTTTCCGGGAGGCCCCTGCGGTCCCTGGGGGCCCTGCGGTCCCTGGGGTCCCGTCTCGCCCTGCGGGCCCTGGGTTCCGGTGTCGCCCTTTTCGCCCTGGGGTCCCGTCTCGCCCTGGGCTCCGGTGTCGCCCTTTTCGCCCTGCGGGCCCTGGGCTCCCATGGGCCCCGACGCGCCGGTCTCGCCCTGGGGTCCCTGCGGGCCGGGCCTGCCGTCCTTGCCCTTCTCTCCACGGGGCCCGGGCGGCCCGGGAGGTCCAGGGGGCCCGGGCGGCCCGGCCGGGCCCTGCTTCTCGTGCTTGCCGTGTCCCTCCTTGCCGTGTTCCTTCTTGCCGTGCTCCCGCTCGGCGTACTTGCCGTGCTTCTCCTTGCCCTGCTCCTGGTCGGCGTACTTGCCGTGCTCGCCCGAACCGGAGTCCTCGGCCTGCTCGTCCGCAGCGATGACGCTCTGCACGGCGGACGGGACAGTCGGCACGGCAGGGATGCTGAGGTCGGTCGCACCCGTGGCGCCGAAGCCCGCCGCGTACGCGGGCCCTGTCAGCCCCATCAGCGAGAACGACAGCGGGACGACCACGCTGCCGACCGCCCAGACGCGCCTCAGCGGGGACGAGGATGGTTTGGCATTGGTCTCGTGAGCCATCTTGCTCCTTGACGAAGTGCCTCGAGGTGCCGGACGGATCTCCGGCACCCTCGCTGCATCGACGCCTCAGGCAGTGTTCTTGAGAGATTTCGTGATGATCTCACTCAGACAGTGGCCACCTGCTCGGACCGCGCCCCGGTCATCGCCCCTGGAAGCGGGGCTTCTCCTTCTTCACGAACGCCTGGACGGCGATCCAGTGGTCCTCCGAGGCGCCGGCCCGGACTTGGAGCTCGTCCTCTTTGTCCAGGGTTTCCACCAGCGAATGCCCGGCACCGTAGGCCAGCGACTCCTTGATCGCGGCGTATGCGGCGGTAGGCCCCTCGGCGAGCCGCCGCGCCAGGGCCTCGGCTTCGTCCACCAGTTCGGCCGCGGGTACGACCCGTCCCGCGATGCCCAGGTCCAGCGCCTCCTCGGCCCGGACGCTGCGCGGAAAGAGCAGCAGATCCGCGGCCCGGCCGTGGCCGATCAGCCGTGCAAGGGTCCACGACACCCCCGAGTCGGCGGTGAGCGCGACCCCCGCGAACGCCGTGTTGAAGGAAGCGGTGTCGGCCACGATGCGGTAGTCGGCGGCGAACGCGAACCCGGCCCCCGCACCCGCCGCCACCCCGTTCACCGCGGCGACCACGGGCTTGGGCATGGTGGCGATCGCGGTCGTGATCGGGTTGTAGTGCTCCCGGACCGTGTTCATGGTGCCGCCGGTACCCGCCTCACGGTCGGCTTCGAGCAGGCCGATGTGCTCCTTGAGGTCCTGGCCGACGCAGAACGCCTTGCCGTTCCCGGTGAGCAGCACCGCGCGCACGGCGGGGTCGGCGGCCGCCTGCAGGAGGGCGTCCCGCAACGCCTCCTTGGTCTCGACGTCGAGTGCGTTCATGGCGTCCGGACGATTCAGGGTGATCGTCGCGAGTCCGTCGGTCACCTCGTGCAGCACGGTGTCGGCCATGGATGGTTCCCCTCCGGTGATCGCCCCGCCGCGGGCGGGGCAGTGCTCGGGCAGTCCGACGGACAGCATGACGGAGAACCGGCGCGGGCAGGGCGGCTGGGCGCGGAAACCGGCGCAGGCAGGGCCGGAAACCGGGTCCCGGAGGCGCCGGCGGCCGCGACGCGGGCGAAGTATCGCAGCAGGAACTCCGAAATGAGCGGTTTTGCGCGAGCGCGTTGCACAAGGGTTGCGAACCGATGTTGGTCATCGGGTCCTGCCATGCGGGATAATGGCCGGGAAGCAATGTGTTCGATGCCGGTGACACAGCGCCTGCCACGGGGCCGCCGGCTGCGATGAGCTGGTTTCAGGAAGGGGAACGAGCATGGCGGCCATGAAGCCGCGGACGGGCGACGGCCCGCTCGAGGTGACCAAGGAGGGGCGGGGCATCGTCATGCGCGTTCCGCTCGAAGGCGGCGGTCGGCTCGTCGTCGAGCTGACTCCTGATGAGGCCGACGCGCTCGGCGACGCCTTGAAGAAGGTCGTCGCCTGAGCCTCGGGCCTCACACGCACCGGACTGCCCCGGCAACCGCGTATCCGTACGCATCGGTTGCCGGGGCAGCTGTTCCTCCGGCCGGAAAGCGCCAAGAGCCGGGACGGTCGACGGGGGCCGCTCCGTGAGTCCGTGCGGTCAGCGGCGCTTGACGGCGCACAGCAGGCCGTCGCCCACCGGCAGCAGCGTGGGCTGCAGCAGCGTGCTCTCCCGGACCTCGCGCAGCAGTTCCCGCAGCCGCAGCACCTCGGCCGGCTGAGCCGCCGAGTCGACGGTCCGCCCGTCGGCGAAGACGCCTTCGAAGCAGACGAGTCCGCCGGGGCGCAGCAGGCGCAACGATTCGCCGAGGTAGTCCGGATACTCGGTTCGGTCCCCGTCGCAGAACACCAGGTCGTAACCGCCGTCGGCCAGGCGGGGCAGGACGTCCAGCGCGCGGCCGGGGATGAACCGGGCGCGGTTCCCGGCGAAACCGGCCTCGCGGAAGGCGTGCCGGGCGAACTGCTGCCGTTCGGGTTCGGTGTCGACGGTCGTCAGGACCCCGTCGGGGCGCATGCCGTACAGCAGGTGGATGCCCGAGACCCCGGTACCGGTTCCGATCTCGGCGACGGCCTTGGCGTCCACGGAGGCGGCGAGCAGGCGCAGGGCGGCGCCGGTGCCGGGCGACACCGCCGGCAGGCCGGCCTCGTGGGACCGGTCCCGGGCCCATGCGATCGACTCGTCCTCGGCGACGAACGCATCGGCGAACGCCAAGCTCGTCTGCCGGTTGACGGTAATGGCCCTCTCCTGTCCCCGTGTACGTCGCAACGGTGACTGTATCCGCTGCCCCCGGGAACCAGCAGATGGGACCGGGCGTTATGAGGAGTGCGAGGCCGACGGGGAACGAGAGCGGAACGCGACCGGGAGACGGCGGGAACGGGGGGACCGTGGACAAAGAGACGGTCAAGGATCCTTATCCGGAGCTAACGGGCGAGGTGGATATGGTAGGGGGACCATCGGCGATCAGTGACGCCACTGCTACCACCACATCCGACAGGGGAGGTGCGGCCACTGCCGGTGACCGGAGAGTGCTCAGGCGCTTTCGCAGGTCGCTCGGCCGGCCGAAATCCGTGACCGACACAGCTGACAGCACCCGCCCTGCCGAGCCTCCGTCCACCGCGGCCTTCACCGGTACCGCGTCATTCGGTGGCGAGGGCGACTCCCCGGCGTGGACTCCGCCCACCTGGGAGGAGATCGTCAGCACGCACAGCGCACGGGTCTACCGTCTCGCCTACCGGCTGACCGGCAACCAGCACGACGCCGAGGACCTCACGCAAGAGGTCTTCGTCCGCGTGTTCCGCTCGCTGTCCACCTACACCCCGGGCACCTTCGAGGGCTGGCTGCACCGCATCACCACGAACCTCTTCCTCGACATGGTGCGCCGCCGGCAGCGGATCCGGTTCGACGCACTCGGGGACGACGCGGCCGAGCGGCTGCCGAGCCGCGAGCCGTCCCCGCAGCAGCACTTCCACGACAGCCACTTCGACGCCGACGTGCAGCAGGCGCTCGACACCCTGGCGCCCGAGTTCCGCGCGGCCGTGGTCCTCTGTGACATCGAGGGCCTG
The DNA here is from genome assembly GCF_023703325.1 of Streptomyces meridianus. GTDB lineage: Bacteria > Actinomycetota > Actinomycetes > Streptomycetales > Streptomycetaceae > Streptomyces > Streptomyces meridianus. Next base: position 141,365 of record NZ_JAMQGM010000002.1, on the reverse strand, counting down.
TCCTACGAGGAGATCGCCGCGACCCTCGACGTCAAGCTCGGCACGGTCCGCAGCAGGATCCACCGGGGGCGCTCCCACCTGCGCAAGGCCCTGGAGCACCGGTCGCCCGCCGCCCGGGCCGAGCAGCAGCGTGCCCTCGCCGTGATGACGCCCGGCTTCGCCGGAGAGGTCGGGACGGCGTGAGCGGGTCCGGGAGCGTCAGCCCCGCCGAGCAACACCTGGGCGACCGCCTGGCGGCGCTGGTGGACGGCGAGCTCGGACACGACAGCCGGGAGCGGGTGCTCGCCCACCTGGCCACGTGCGCCCGGTGCAAGGCGGAGGCGGACGAGCAGCGCAGGTTGAAGAGCGTCTTCGCCGAGACCGCGCCCCCACCTCCCTCGGAGAACTTCCTGGCCCGGCTGCAGATGCTCCCGGGGGGTGAGGACGGGCCGGGCGGCCCGTCCGGCAGCGGCTCCGGTGCGTTCGGCAACGGGGTCTTCGGCATGGGCGGCGGCAGCTTCGGCTACCTGCCCGCCACCGCGCACCCCGCCGCCGGGCCGGGCCGGGGCGGGTTCCGCATCCACGAGGTGGACCGCCCGGCCTCGCGAGGCCGCCGGCGCTTCGCCTTCGCCGCGGCCGGGGCGGTGTCCGCGGCCGCGTTCGCGCTCAGCGGCGCCCCGCTGGACGTGGCGGTCGGCGGGCCCGGCCCGGGCGGAGCCGGCGCCGCATCGTCCCCGCCGCGTACCGCCCCCGCTCAGGGCCGGACCGGCGCGGGAGCGGTCACCTCGCCCTCGGCCGGTGCGGTCCGGCCCCGCGGTCCCGCTTCGGCGGCCGCCCCCGGATTCGTGAGCAGCGAGATCGAAGCCACGTCCTGGACCGGTGCCCCGGCCGTGCCCGGCGCGGGCCTGCCCGGTCCCTCGCCGGTGCCCCCAGCGAGCACCGGAAGCGTCCGACCGCCGTTCCCGTTCGCCGGCTCGGTGCCGCCCGGGAAGAGGGGCCAGGGGCTCGAAGCGCCCGGCGAGCACGTCGCGATGTCCACCGACGGCGGGGCCGGGGGCGACAGCAGTCCTGCTCCGTTCGCCGGCACCCGTGCCTCGTCGTCCCCCGCGCCGTTCACCGGGCGCTGACCAGGAGCACCGCGGCCGTCCGCTCTGGTTGAATCTCCCGGTCGGACGGGAGCACAGGGCGCCGTCCGGAGTGCCGGAGAGCCGTGGCGGCCTCGCGGGACCGAGGTGAGGCGAAATGGGGGAGACCGGCGACATGGCGCAGGAGCCGACGGCGGTCAAGTCGTTGTACGCGCCCGACACGCATGGCATCCCGCCGTACGCCGAGCCCGGTCCACGGGTCCCCGCACCCCTGGGCCCGCGGCCCGAGCCGGCGCCCAAGAACGGCGGCTCACCGTCGCTCGCTCCCCAGGCGCCGCCCGAACCGGCGACCGCCACGGCGGGTCGGCGGGCCGGGCCCCGGCACGGGCGGCTGCTCGCCGGCGCACTGATAATCGCGCTGGCCTCCGGAGCCCTCGGCGGTGGGGCCGCTGCCTACGCGGAGCGCCACGGACTCCACCGCGTCCGGCTGCACCGGGCGCCCGTTGACGCCGGGGTCGCCGTCACCGCCCCGGGGAGCGTCGGGGACGTCGCGGAGAGGGCCCTGCCCGGGGTCGTCACCCTGCACGTCAGTGGCGGCCGGAGGCAGACCACCGGAACCGGGTTCGTGCTCGACGAACGGGGCCACATCCTTACCAGCAGTCATGTGCTCGCTCCCGCCCGCGCCGAGGACGGCGGCATCTCCGTGACGTTCAGCGGGGGCGAGGTGGTCCCCGCCGGCATCGTCGGCCGGGACAGCGGCTACGACCTCGCAGTGATCGAAGTCTCGGGGGTCTCCGGCCTGGAGCCACTGGCCCTCGGCGACTCCGACGCGGTGCGGGTGGGCGACCCGGTGGTCGCCATCGGGGCGCCGTTCGACCTCGCGAACACCGTCACCTCGGGCATCGTCAGCGCCCGGGAACGCCCGGTGGTGGCGGGCGGCGGCCCCGACGACGGCTCGGACGTCGGCTACGTCGACGCGATCCGGACCGACGCCCCGGTCAACCCGGGGAACTCCGGCGGTCCGCTGATGGACGCCCGGGCCCGGGTGATCGGCATCAACAGCGCCATGCGGGCGGCCGGCAGCGCCACCGGCGCGAATGCCGGGCAGGGCGGCAGCGTCGGGCTCGGCTTCGCCGTCCCGGTGAACCAGGGCAAGCGAGTGGCCGAGGAGCTGATCGCCACCGGAGAGGCGACCCACCCCGTCCTGGGCGTGACCCTGGACCTGGACCATGCGGGCGACGGCGCTCGGATCGCCACGCCGCGTCCCGGTGGACCGCCCGCCGTCACCCCGGGGGGCCCGGCCGACCGCGCCGGGATCCGGCCCCGCGATGTGATCACCCGCGTCGACGGGGTGCGCGTCCGCACCGGGGAGGAACTGATCGTCAGGATCCGCAGCCATCGCCCCGGCGAGCGCCTCACGCTGACGTTCCGGCGCGGCGAGCGCGGACGGACCACCGCTGTGATGCTCGGCAGCGCCCGCGGGGGGTGAGGGCCACCCGGGCGCGGGCCGCACTGCGCCCGGTCAGGTGTCCCGCACCCGGAGCCGCCGGGTACCGTGTGCAAGGGTCCGGCCGGACATTCAAGGAGCTGCAAGGTGTTCAACGACATAGGCGCACTCGAGCTCGTCGCGCTCGTTATCCTCGCCGTGCTCATCTTCGGCCCTGACAAGCTGCCGAAGCTCATTCACGACTTCTCGCGCTTCATCCGCAGGATCCGTGACTTCTCGGAGAACGCCAAGGCGGACATCCGCTCGGAGCTCGGCCCCGAGTTCAAGGACTTCGAGTTCGAGGATCTCAACCCGCGCACGTTCGTCCGCAAGCAGCTCGCGGCCAACGAGGATCTCGAGGAGATCCGGAACGGGTTCGACTTCCGGAAGGAACTGGCCGAAGTCAACGACTCCGTGCACGGCCGGCAGGACGACCGCGGTACCCACGACTTCGCGGACGCTCCCAACGGCGCATCGCCCGAACCGAACCTGACGAAGTCCGCAAACGGCTCCGCGGACGGCCCCGACCTGCTGCGGAAGCGGGAGCGGCCGGCCGCGGACGAGCGTCCGCCGTTCGACGCCGACGCCACCTGACTGTCATTTGTGCCCGACCCGGCCGGCCGGGATGGCTATCCTCCTTTTGTCCGGGTGAGGCCGCCCGAGGGGCTGATCGCCCCGAGACAACGGGGCAACGAGGAGGCACCACGACAATGGACACGACGAGTCGGGTGGAGGAGAAGGGCCCTGACGATCCCGGCGCCGCCGGTGCCGGGGAGGCCACCGGGGCCAGGGACGGTTTCGGCACCAGACGGGTGGAGGTCGACGGCTACCTGATGGCCTCCTTCCCGTGGTACGGCCTCGACGAGGCCTTCAGCGGGCCCCGCTGGCTCATGGAGGTCGGCACCGGCTCGGACGGCACGGTCGAGCACGGATCCACCGGTCACGGCGAACCGCCCACCCTCAAGGTGGGAGCGGACCACGACAAGCAGCGCTTCGCCGTCGTCGTCACGGTGCCCAACCGGCCGCTGCGGGCCAGCCCCGACGGCGCGGGTGTCCTCGAGGCGACCTCGGTGTCCTCGGCGGCCTGGCTGGCCGGGTCCGGGCTCCTCACCAGCACCTGGCCCGCCCGGATGGAACGTGCGCTGCGCGACGACTGGCTCGAGCAGCAGACGGCGGCCGCCTGGGAGCTCGCGGACGACCTGGAGGGCCCGAGCTGGTCGATGCTGACCCTCCCCGTGGACGGGGTCCCGACACCGTTCCGCCACCGCCGGACCGAGTACGGCTGGGTGCTCGCCGGCTCGGCCCGGGAGAGCGTCCACATCGGCGCGTACGGGCGCGGCATGAGCGCCTACGGCGTGGGCTTCTCGGTGATCAAGGACATCACCGAGTACGACGCCTGACCGCGTCCCCCGGCGCGACCGCACGGTGACGGAACCCGGCCGGTACGTCCCTGTGCGCCGAGAGGCCCCGCGGTCGGGCCCCAGGGGGCTCCCGGACCACGGGACCTCTCGGGCCGGGCCCTCGCAGCGCCCGGCGAACGGCTCAGAACTTGTTCCGCGGCGTGATCCCCAGTGACATGCCGGACAGCCCGCGCTGCCGCCCGCCCAGCTTGCCGGCGACGGCCCGCAACGCGCTTCCCGCCGGCGACTCGGGGTCGGTGAGCACGACCGGCCTGCCGTCGTCGCCGCCCTCCCGCAGTCGCACGTCGATGGGGATGGAACCGAGCACCGGAACCGTCGCACCGGTGGTGCGGGTGAGGCCGTCCGCAACCTTCTGTCCACCGCCGGTGCCGAAGACGTCGACCATCTCGTCGCAGTGCGGGCAGGGCAGCCCGGACATGTTCTCGACGACGCCGACGATCTTCTGGTGGGTCTGCACCGCGATCGACCCGGCCCGCTCCGCGACCTCCGCCGCGGCCTGCTGCGGCGTGGTCACCACGAGGATCTCGGCGTTCGGCACCAGCTGGGCGACCGAGATCGCGATGTCACCGGTGCCGGGCGGCAGGTCGAGCAGGAGCACGTCCAGGTCGCCCCAGAAGACGTCCGCGAGGAACTGCTGGAGGGCCCGGTGCAGCATCGGACCGCGCCACACCACCGGGGCGTTGCCCGGGGTGAACATGCCGATGGAGATCACCTTCACGCCGTTCGCCGACGGCGGCATGATCATGTTCTCGACCTGGGTGGGCCGGCCTTCGGCACCGAGCATGCGCGGCACCGAGTGACCGTAGATGTCCGCGTCGACGACGCCGACCTTCATCCCGTCGGCCGCCATCGCCGCGGCCAGGTTCACCGTCACCGAGGACTTGCCCACGCCGCCCTTGCCGGAGGCCACCGCGTAGACGCGGGTCAGGGAGCCCGGCTTGGCGAACGGGACCTCCCGCTCGGTCTGGCCGCCGCGCAGCGCGTTCGCGAGCTCCTTGCGCTGCTCGTCGCTCATCACGTCCAGTTCGACGCTCACCCCGGTGACGCCGTCGACCGCCGCGACCGCCTCGGTCACCTCACGCGTGATGGTCTCGCGGAGCGGACATCCGGAGACGGTGAGGTAGATGCCGACCGCGACCGCACCGTCCGCAGCGATCTCGACGGACTTGACCATGCCGAGGTCGGTGATGGGCCGGTGGATCTCCGGGTCGTTGACCGTCGCGAGGGCGGCGCGCACCGCGTCTTCTGCGGGGGCCGCGTTGCCGGCGGTGGACGTGTCAGTAGCCATGCCCCGATGGTACGGCGCGCCGCCCGCCGCCCGAGAGGCAGCTCAGCGGTCGCGTTCGTCACCCTCCGCGGCCACGGGAGGTTCGAGCTCACGGATCAAGTCCTGGAGTTCCGACCGGATCCAGTCGCGGGTGGCGACCTCGCCCAGGCCCATCCGCAGGGCCGCGATCTCGCGGGTCAGGAACTCCGTGTCGGCGATGCTGCGCTCGTTCTGCTTGCGGTCCTGTTCGAGGTTGACCCGGTCGCGGTCGGCCTGCCGGTTCTGGGCGAGCAGGATGAGCGGCGCGGCGTACGACGCCTGGAGGGACAGGGCCAGCGTCAGGAAGATGAACGGGTACTCGTCGAAGCGCAGTCCCGCCGGCGCCGCGATGTTCCAGAGCACCCACACGGCCACCACGAACGTCATCCAGACGATGAACCGCCCGGTGCCGAGGAAGCGCGCGATCCGCTCCGACAGCCGGCCGAAGGCGTCCGGGTCGTACTCCGGGAACAGGCTGCGGCGGCGTACCTGCGGCACGTCGATCCGGGCGCGGGCGCGCTCCCGGCGCTCCGCGCGGGCCCGTTCCCGGCGCTCGGCCCGGTCGTCGCCGGTGCGGTCGCCGCGGTCAGCGCGCATCCGTCACCCCCCACGCCTCGTCCACGCCGTGCGCCGCGGCCTCGCGCCAGTCGTCGGGCAGCAGATGGTCGAGCACGTCGTCCACGGTCACCGCGCCGAGCAGATGGCCTCCCTCATCGACGACGGGTGCGGAGACCATGTTGTACGTAGCCAGGTAGCTGGTCGTCTCGTACAGCGGGGTGTCGGGCGGCAGCGGCCGCAGGTCGCTGTCGACGATCGCCCCGACCAGGGTGAACGGCGGGTCGCGCAGCAGTCGCTGGAAGTGGACGACCCCGAGGTACTGGCCGGTGGGGGTCTCGTCGGGGGGCCGGCAGACGTACACCTGGGCGGCCAGGGCGGGGGAGATGTCGTGGATGCGGACGCGGGCCAGGGCGTCGGCGACCGTGGCGTCCGGGCGGAGCACGATGGGCTCGGTGGTCATCATGCCGCCCGCGGTGCTCTCCTCGTACTCCAGCAACCGCCGCAGTGGCGCCGCGTCCTGAGGCTGCATCAGGGTCAGCAGCCGTTCCTTGTCGGCCTCGGGCAGCTCGGAGAGGAGGTCGGCGGCGTCGTCGGGGTCCATCGCCTCCAGGATGTCCGCGGCCCGCTCCTCCTTGAGCTTGCCGAAGATCTCCATCTGGTCGTCCTCCGGCAGCTCCTCCAGGACGTCGGCCAGCCGGTCGTCGTCCAGTGCGGCGGCGACCTCGAGGCGGCGCTTGGCCGAGAGGTGGTGCAGCACGTTGGCCAGGTCGGCCGGGCGCAGCTGCTCGAAGGTGGCGAGCAGGTTGGCGGCGCCCTGTCCCTTCTCCTCGAGCGAGAAACCGGTGACGGCCGACCACTCGACGGTCAGCGCCTCGCCACCGCGACGCAACGGGCCTCCCTTGCGGCCGCGCTGCACGAAGACCTTGTCGATCTCCCAGTCCCGGCGGGCGGGCAGCTGGGTGATGGACACGTCCAGCACCGTGACCTCCTCGCCGGTCTCCACCAGACGCACCCGGCGATCGAGGAGTTCGCCGAGCACCAGGGTCTCGGTGGCCCGCTGCTCGAACCGGCGCATGTTCACCACGCCCGTGGTGATGACCTGGCCTGATTCGACGCCCGTCACGCGGGTCATCGGCAGGAAGATCCGGTGCCTGCTGATCACCTCGACCACCATGCCCAGTACACGGGGCGGCTTGCCGCCGATGCGCAGCATGGCCACCAGGTCGCGGACCCGGCCCACCTGGTCGCCGTTGGGATCGAACACCGCTACGCCCGCGAGGTGCGAGACGAATACGCGAGGGCTGCCGCTTGCCATCGCATTCGCCTCCTCATGGTCGGACAAATGATCTGATAACGGGTTCAGGCTAGCGTGCCCCGCTCACGCCCGCCCCGGTGCACGGTCCGGAAGGCTGCCGTGGAGCAGCCGTCACCCCGGCCGGTACGCTGCCGACTGCTGTCGGGGTGGTCCGCATGGAGGAGGCAGGCAGAGGTGACTGCGCGGAACGCGGTGGTCGTGGGAGCGGTGTGCGCGGGACTCGCCCTGGCGCTCGCCGGATGCGGGAGCGAGGAGCATCCCGACGCCGGCACGAACGGCGTGGCGAAGCTGTCCGCCTCGAAGATCGAGCGCAAGGCCCGCGACGCCGCCGGGAAGGCGGTGGCCGTACGTCTGTCCGGGACCGTCGTGGTCAGCAAGGGGCGTACGTACAAGCTCAACATGCGGCTCCGCGAGGACGGCGGCTTCGGCCATCTCGTCACCAAGGGCAGCACTTTCCGGCTCCTGCGGATCGACGAGGACCTCTACCTCAAGGCGGACGCCGACTTCTGGGCGGGCCAGAAGGGACAGCAGGCCGAGGGCACCTCGGTGGCCCGGAAACTCGACGACAAGTACGTCAAGGTGCCCGAGGGGGACCCCGCCTACAAGCAGCTCAGCGGCTTCACCGACATGAAGGTGCTGATGGACGGACTGCTCGGGCTGCACGGCAAGCTCGCCAAGGGCGATCGCGGTCAGGTGGGAGGCACCCGGACCGTCCGGATCACCGGGGACGACGGAGCCGGCGGCTCACTCGACGTCTCCCTGGAGGGCACGCCCTACCCCCTGCGCCTGCAGCGGGCGGGTGGCGCCGGAACCCTCCGGCTCACCGCGTGGAACAAGACGTTCGATCTGCAGGCCCCGGACGAGGACCAGGTCGTCGACTACGGCCGTCAGATCACCGCCGGCTGACATCCCTCACCGGCGGCGGCCCCGCCCCCTCCGGAACAGCAGCCGCGGGAGCCCCGCAGGGACCGGCCGGCGCGTGACGGCGGGACAGGGCGGCGGAGCCGCGGCCAGGTCGCCGTCCGGGAGCGGCTCGGTCCCGCCCGACGGCACCAGCCGCAGCACCCGGCACTCGCGGGCCCACCGCTCGGTCACGGTGCCCGCGTCGGGCGCGTTCAACCGCTTGCCCTTCAACTCGCCCACGGCGGACTCCCAGACCTCGCTCCGCGGCGCGGCCTCCTCGACGCGCGCCGTCCAGGAGACGAGCCGGCCGCCCTTGTCCTTGCTGCGCACGGTGACGATCGCAGGCCCGCCGTCGGCCAGCCCCAGCCCTTCGAACGGCTGCTCGCCCGTGCCGTCGCCGACCAGGCATGCCGCACCGTCGTGCCACACGTGCCACAGCGCCCGGGACCCGCCCGTGCCGCCCTGCACCCAGATCAGCCCCGACTTCTTCGTGGCCTCCTCGATGAGTGCGCGGTCCACCAGCGCCTGCGTCTGCGTCATGCCGTTCACCCTATGCCTCCTCGGCGGAGCCGGAACGCCGGGCGGCCCGCCGCCGGTGGCGGCACCGTGCCCGGGATCCTCCCCGGGCACGGACGCCTCCTCGTGCGCAGTCATGCCGTCCCGCGCCGTACCCTGGTGGCTGCCCGCTGCGCCGTCAGCCCCGTCCATACCGCTTCGAGGACATCCGTGCCGTCCAGTGCCCGTCCCGGCTCCGCCGGCGACCTCCGCGCCCCGACCGGCGTCCCGCAGCAGACCGTCAGGGCGCCGCACCAGCCCCTGGACCTGTTCCTCCTGGCGGTCGCGGTGTCGGGCATCTCGCTCTCTGCTCCGCTCATCGCCGCGACCGCCGCACCCGCTCTGGCCATCGCCTTCTGGCGCAACGCGATGGCCGTCGGGGCGCTGACGCCGTTCGCCCTCCTGCGCCACCGCGCCGAACTCGCCGGCCTGGGGCTGCGGAGAATACTGCTCTCCGCGGCGGCCGGGACGTTGCTGGCCCTGCACTTCGCCCTCTGGCTGCCCAGCCTGCACATGACATCCGTGGCCTCGTCGACCGCGCTCGTCACGACCACCCCGATCTGGACGGCGATCCTGCTGCGGCTGCGCGGGCACCGCCCGCCCGCTCTGGTCAAGGCCGGCGTCGTCGTGGCGTTCCTCGGTGTCGTCCTGCTGACCGGTGTCGACCTGTCGCTGTCGCCCCGGGCGCTGTTCGGCGACGCGCTCGCCCTCGGGGGCGGCGTGGCGGCGGCCGGGTACGTCCTCATCGGCGCGGAAGTGCGACGGACCGTCAGCACCACGGCCTACACGTACGTCTGCTACGCCACCACCTCGCTGCTCCTGCTGCTCGTCTGCCTGCTCTCGGGCTCGGCGCTGGCCGGGTACAGCGGCGGGACGTGGCTGAAGCTGCTCCTGCTCACGGGAGCCGCGCAGCTCCTCGGCCACTCGCTGATCAACCGGGTCGTGCGCAATCTGGGGCCGTCGGTCACCTCGACGGCGATCCTGTTGGAGACGCCGGGGGCGGCGCTGATCGCCGCCCTCTGGCTGGGGCAGACGCCGCCGGCCGCCGCCTACCCCGCCCTGGCCGTCATTCTGGCCGGCCTGGCCCTGGTCATCACCGGCGACCGGCGCCGGACGGGTTGAGGGGCAGGGCGCTCAGAGCCACCCGTGCCGCTTGAACCCGCGGTACATGTTGAAGCAGATGCCGACCATGACGGCCATCACCGTCGGGTAGCCGAACCGCCAGTGCAGCTCCGGCATGTACGTGAAGTTCATGCCGTAGACACCGCAGACCATCGTCGGTACCGCGATGATCGCGGCCCACGCGGTGATCTTGCGCATGTCCTCGTTCTGGGCGACGGCGGCCTGCGCGAGGTTCGCCTGGAGGATGGAGTTGAGGAGTTCGTCGAAGGACAGGACCTGCTCGTTGACGCGCACGAGGTGGTCGGCGACGTCCCGGAAGTACTTCTGGATGTCCGGGTCGACGACCCGCATCGGCCGCTCGCTGAGCAGCTGCATCGGTCGCAGCAGCGGTGAGACGGCCCGCTTGAACTCCATCACCTCGCGCTTGAGCTGGTAGATGCGGCTCGCGTCGCCGCCGCGCGAACTCCCGCCGCCGGTGGGGGAGAAGACCTCGATCTCGACGTCGTCGATGTCGTCCTGCACGGCGTCGGCGACCGCGATGTAGCCGTCGACGACCTGGTCGGCGATGGCGTGCAGGACGGCGGACGGCCCCTTCTCGAGCAGTTCGGGGTCGCCCTCCAGCCGGTGCCGCAGTGCCCGCAGCGATCCGTGCCCGCCGTGCCGGACCGTGATGACGAAGTCCCGGCCGGTGAAGCACATCACCTCGCCGGTCTCCACCACTTCGCTGGTCGCGGTCAGCGCGGCGTGCTCCACGTAGTGAATGGTCTTGAAGACGGTGAAGAGCGTTTCGTCGTAGCGCTCGAGCTTCGGCCGCTGGTGGGCGTGGACGGCGTCCTCGACGGCCAGTGGGTGCAGCCCGAATTCCTGGGCGATACCGGCGAATTCGGCCTCGCTCGGCTCGTGCAGGCCGATCCAGGCGAAGCCGCCCTCCTCCCGTACCCGGGCCATGGCTTCGCGCGGGGCGAGCCGGTCGCGCACGCGGCGGCCGCCGCGGTAGACGGCGCAGTCCACCACGGCGCTCGAGGTGCTGGGCTGGGTGACGGGGCCGGTGGGGTAGCCGGCGCCGCGGCGGCGGACGGGACGTACGGCGGCACGCAGATCGCGGATCATCGACATGACGGGCTCCTTCGCGGGTGGGCCGTCGGTGGCGCGGAGCCCCGGAGGTACGGGGGTCCGGTCGCCGCACCGCCTGGAATGGGGACGTGCGGCGGGCACGTCCGCACAGCGCGCGATGCGGCGGGGCCGAGGTGACGGCGATCGCTGAACACGGAACGGAACGAAGTCGAGGTCGCTCTTCCGCACAGTGCCGCGGGGCCGTATCGGCGGCGGCGCGTTCCCGGATGTCCGGGCAGCCGGTCGTCTCCGTGGTTCCACCGGAGCGGTGGACGTACGGGCTTCAGATCGCGGACGACGCGAGGGCGAAGGACGGGTCCGGCGCGGAAGAGCTGTCAGTACTGCACGGTCGACTGGGATCCATCGCAGCCCCACCTCCTCCGGCCGGTCCCCGTTGGGGGAGTACGCGGTCGCGGTGTCCACCGCGAGACCGATCGGCCCGTTGCCGGTGCAGAACACCGAAGGGCCAGCGCCCAAGACTAGCAGCCGGCGGAGGCCGACCGAACGTCATACCCAATGCGTGCGCGTTCTATGCTCACGACATGTCAGACGTTCTCCAGCTGGTGGAAACCCGGCTGCTCACCGCGCTCGGCACGCCCGACGCGCGCGCCGCCGTGACCTTCCTGGGCACGGACCGCATCGAGGTGCTGCGCTTCCACGACGGCGGCACGGTGCGCTATGTCACGCTCGGCATGTCCGCCCAGCCGATGACCGATCCGACCGCCGCGCTGGCCGATCCGGTGAGCGGCCCGCGCAGCGAACTGGTGCTGTCCGTCCGGGCCGGTGTCGCGGAGACCGACAAGGTCCTCCGTCCGCTCGCCGTGCTGGCCGCGTCCCCGCAGGTGGAGGGAGTCGTCGTGGCTCCCGGGGCCTCGCTGGACGTCGGTGAGCCGCTGTGGCCGGGGGCGGCGTTCTCGTCCGTGCTGGTGGGGCAGGCCGGCGGCCTCGTCGAGGATCTCGAACTGGATGAGCCGATGGACCCCGTGCGGTTCCTGCCGCTCCTGCCGATGACGGCGAACGAGGCGGCCTGGAAGCGAGTGCACGGCGCGGCCGAGCTCGAGTCGCGCTGGCTGAGGCACGGGACGGACTTGCGCGATCCGCTGCGGGGATCCGTGGAACTCCAGGACTGATCCGGGCCGGACCGGCCGCAGTGCGCAGGAGAGCCCGTGGGGGGGGCGCACCGGACGGATATGCCGCGCGGCACGCCATGAGTCGTACGGGCAACGGCAACTCGTGGCCGGAAGCCGCTGCTGACCGATGGGTAAGGGCGCGAAGGGGACCCGGACGGGTGATCGTCCTTGACGCGGCGACCGGCGGGGAGGACCGTTGGGGCCTATGAGGGGCGAACCCAGTTGCCCGAAGTGCGGTGGCCGCGTCAGGGCGCCCGGCCTCTTCTCCGATTTCTGGCAGTGCTCGGTACACGGACCCGTGCACCCTCTCCAGCCGGTCGTACCGCCGAGTGTGGAAGCCGTCGGGGTCGTCGCCAAGCGCGCCAAGGTGCCGGTCTGGATGCCCTGGCCACTTCCGGTCGGCTGGCTGTTCACCGGGATCGCCTCCGCGGGGGACGACCGCAACGGCGGACGTGCCACCGCCGTCGCCTGTTCCGGTCCCGGCCCGCTCGGCGGGATGGGCGAGTTGGTCCTCGTCGCCGAGGAGCTCGGCGTGGGCCTGGGAGCCCGGTACGCGGGAATCCCGGGGCCCGACCCGGGGTCCCGGATGAACGTCGGCAAGCCACCGCACACCAAGGTGCTCGCCGCCGGCCGTCCCACGCCGCTGTGGCTCGTCGAGGGCACCCCGTCCGATCGGGCCGTTTTCGCCGGAGAGGCCCGCGGCCTGTGGTTGTGGGCCGTCGTCTGGCCCGAACAGTCGGGGATGCTGCTGTACGACGAGCTGGTCCTGACAGATCTGCGTGAGGCCGGAGCCGAGCTCGACCTCCTGCCCTGCGGAGCGCTGTCGCCGCGCATTCTGTCCGGTCCCGACGACTGAGGCGCGACGGCGGCACGGGCGGGGCCGTCACCCGCCGCACTGCGCGTGACGGCTCCCCGATAGACTGAGCCGTCCCCCGTCTGCTGTCCGCCCTTGGAGTCGTGTCGTGCGCATCGACCTGCACACCCACTCCACGGCCTCGGACGGCACCGACACCCCGGCCGAGCTGGTGGCCGGCGCCGCGGCCGCCGGTCTGGACGTGGTCGCGCTGACGGACCACGACACCGTGGCCGGGCTCGACGAGGCGCGGGCGGCGCTCCCGGCGGGGCTCACCCTCGTCCCGGGCGCCGAGCTCTCGTGCCGCCTCGGCGGTGTCAGTCTGCACATGCTGGCCTACCTCTTCGACCCCGATGAGCCCGCGCTCGCGTACGAGCGCGAACTCCTGCGCGACGGCCGCATCCCCCGTGCCCAGGCCATGGTGGCAAAGCTGCAGGACCTCGGGGCGCCGGTCACCTGGGAGCAGGTGGCCCGGATCGCCGGTCTGGCCCCGGAGCCGGCCGCCGGTGAGGCGGCGGGCTCCACCGGAGGCGGCCGCTCGGTCGGGCGACCGCACATTGCCGCCGCCCTCGTCGAGGTCGGCGTCGTCGCCACCGTGTCCGATGCCTTCACCGGCGAGTGGATCGGCACCGGCGGCCGTGCCGACGTCCCCAAGCACGAACTCGATCCCTTCGCGGCGGTCTGTCTGGTCAAGGCGGCGGGTGGGGTCAGCGTCCTCGCCCATCCGCTGGCCGCCGTGCGCGGTGCGTGCATCCCGGACGGCGCCATCGGCGATCTGGCCGACGCCGGGCTCGACGGCGTCGAGGTCGATCACATGGACCACGACCGGGCGACCCGGGCGCGGCTGCGTGGGATGGCCACGGAACTGGGGCTGCTCACCACCGGCTCCAGCGACTACCACGGCAGCCGGAAGTCCTGCCGGCTCGGTGACTCGACGACCGACCCCGAGGTCTACGGCGAGATCGTCCGGCGGGCCACCGGGGCGTTCCCCGTCCCCGGTACCGGCGGCTGATCCGGACAGCGCTCGGAACCCCCGCAAGGCCCTGGCGTCGTCGCCGGGCTGCAGTCCCGTGCCGCCCCTTTCCTGTCCCCTTTTCCTCCCACACCTCGCGCAAGGCCATCATCGTGTTCGACTTCGCTCTGTTCGGATCCGTCTTTGTCACTCTTTTCGTGATCATGGACCCGCCCGGGATCACTCCCATCTTCCTGGCACTGACCTCGGGCCGTCCGGTCAAGACCCAGCGCCGGATGGCCTGGCAGGCGACCGCCGTCGCGTTCGCGGTCATCGCGGTCTTCGGTCTCTGCGGGCAGCAGATCCTGGACTACCTGCACGTCTCCGTCCCGGCCCTGATGGTCGCGGGCGGGCTTCTGCTGCTTCTCATCGCGCTCGACCTGCTCACGGGCAAGAGCGACGAGCCGACCCAGACCAAGGACGTCAACGTCGCCCTGGTGCCGCTGGGCATGCCGCTGCTCGCGGGGCCGGGTGCGATCGTGTCGGTGATTCTTGCGGTCCAGGGCGCCGACGGCTGGGGCGGTCAGCTCTCGGTGTGGGCGGCTATCGTCGCTCTGCATGCGGTGCTGTGGCTGGCCATGCGCTACTCGCTGCTGATCATCCGTGTGATCAAGGACGGCGGGGTGGTGCTCGTGACCCGGCTCGCCGGGATGATGCTCTCCGCCATCGCCGTGCAGCAGATCGCCAACGGTGTCACGCGGTTCATCCAGGGGGCGTGATCGCGGGCCGGGACTCCGGGAAACGCGAAGGGCGCCCCCGCAACAGCGGGGGCGCCCTTCGCGTGCGTCGGTCAGCGGGCTGCGGTTTCTGCCGGGCGGATGTAGATGCGCTGGCCGATCGCGGCGGCCTGCTGCACGATCCGGTTGACGGAGGCGGCGTCCACGACGGTGCTGTCCACGGCGGTGCCGTCGATGTCGTCCAGGCGCATGATCTCGAAGCGCACGGCTTCTCCCTTCGTCGGTGATCCTCCTGAGGAGAACTTCTGATGCGGGGGTTTCGATACTCGTCCCGCGGTGGTTCACGACGGTTGCCCGTCCGTTAAGAGTGGATTGCGGGACTTGCTGCCGCAACACGGTTACTTCTGTCCAACGCAGGGCCCACCGCAAACATTCCCTACGCTAACGAAATTTTTTCATTAGCTAAGCATTGGGTGGGTGCGTGGTGCCGTCAGTTCGTTCCGTGGGGGCGGCCCGAGCGCGGGCCGTGTCCGGTCAGACCGTGTTCCAGAACTCCAGGAGGGCCCGGGCCGTGGCCTCCGGCTGCTCGGCGTTGGGTGAGTGCTCCGCCCGCTTGATCCGGGTCCGCCGCGCCCCCAGCCCGGCGGCCATGGCGTCCAGCAGCGGTACCGGCCAGGCGTAGTCCCGCTCGCCCGAGATCACGTGCACCGGCATCCCCGTACCGGCCAGCTCCGCCACCCGGTCCGGCTCGCTCATCAGTTGCCGCCCGGTCGCGATCAGCTGTTCCGGGACGTTGCCCAGCCACCGGCGGTGCAGGAACTCCGTCACCACGCGGGTCTCCTCGGCTGCCTGCGCATCGCGCTCCTCGGCGAGGTCCTCCGGCGGGTCGATCGCCTGCATTGCCTGCCAGACGGCCTCCATGCCCGACTCCCGGCCCTCGCTCGCGGGGATGCCGGACAGGGCCTCGATCAGCAGCGCGAGGCGGCCCTGCTCCGACTCGCTGATGGCCGCAGGGCCCGAACTCATGACGGTGAACGACCGGAAGGGCGCCGCGTCGAGCAGGACGGCTGCCCGTGAGATCAGTCCGCCGAGCGAGTGGCCCAGCAGGTGGACCGGCCCGTCGTCGAGCGCCGCAACCTGCGCATGGACGTCCAGCGCCAGTTCGGACTGCGCGTACGCGGACTCGTCCCACGGCCCCGGCGTCTCGTGCTGCCCCCGGCCGTCCACCGCGACCACCCGGTACCCGGCACCGGTCAACGGCTGCAGGAGTGCGATGAAGTCCTCCTTGCTGCCGGTGAAGCCCGGCACGAGCAGGGCCGTTCCACGCCGGGGCGACCCGGCGGACGGAACCGACTCGTGCACGGCGAAGGTGCCGCGGGTGGTCTCGAGGCGGTACGCCCGGGCACAGCCCGGGAGGGTGAGGATCGGCGGCCTGCTCATGAGGCGAGGCTAGCGCCCCGTTTCCCGTCCGCCGCGGCCGCCTCCGTCTGTGTCGTGGCGCGGCAAGGGTCCCGGACGCCGGCGACCGCCGGTGTCCGGGACCCTTGCCGCGGACGGAAAACGCCTCAGCTCTCGGCGGAGCCGGTCTCCGCCGTCGCCGAACTGCGGGTGCGGCGGCGCCGGCGGGCCGGCTTCTGCTCGGTCGCCTCGGCCGCGGTTGCCGGCTGGACCGGCGCATTGCCGCCCTGCTCCGCCGCGGGCTTGACTCCGCCGCGGGTGCGGCGGCGCCGGCGCGGCGTACGGGCAGCGCTCTCGTCATTCCCGGCCGGGGTATCGGTGTGCGCCGGCTCCTGCTGCTGGGCTTCGCCCTCCACCGGGGCTCCCCGGCGGGTGCGGCGCCGCTGGCGCGGCGTGCGTGTCCGGGCGGGGGCCTCTGCCGTAGCGGCTGCACTGCGGCCGGTGCGGCGTCCCCGGCCCCCGGTCTCGCCGAGGTCCTCGATCTCCTCCGCGCCGAGACCGGCACGGGTCCGTTCGGCGCGCGGCAGTATGCCCTTCGTGCCCTCGGGGATCTCGAGCAGCGCGTACAGGTGCGCCGACGTGGAGTACGTCTCCTCCGGCTCGTCGAACGGCAGGTCCAGCGCCTTGTTGATGAGCTTCCAGCGCGGGATGTCGTCCCAGTCGACCAGCGTGACGGCCGTGCCCGACCGGCCCGCGCGGCCGGTGCGGCCGATGCGGTGCAGGTAGGTCTTCTCGTCCTCGGGGGACTGGTAGTTGACCACGTGGGTCACGCCGTCGACGTCGATGCCGCGAGCGGCGACGTCTGTGCACACGAGGACGTCCACCTTGCCGTTGCGGAAGGCGCGCAGCGCCTGCTCGCGGGCGCCCTGGCCGAGGTCGCCGTGCACCGCGCCGGAGGCGAAGCCACGACGCGCGAGCTGATCGGCGATGTCCGCGGCGGTCCGCTTGGTACGGCAGAAGATCATCGCGAGCCCGCGGCCCTTGGCCTGGAGGATGCGGGAGACGAGCTCCGGCTTGTCCATGGAGTGCGCGCGGAAGACGTGCTGGGTGGTGTTGGCGACGGTCTGGCCCTCGTCGTCCGGCGCGGTGGCGCGGATGTGCGTGGGCTGCGACATGTAGCGCCGCGCGAGCGAGATGACCGCGCCGGGCATGGTCGCCGAGAAGAGCATGGTCTGACGCTTGGCCGGCAGCAGCTGGATGATCTTCTCGACGTCGGGCAGGAAGCCGAGGTCGAGCATCTCGTCGGCCTCGTCCAGGACCAGGGCCCTGACCGAGGACAGGCTCAGCTTCTTCTGACCCGCCAGGTCGAGCAGCCGGCCCGGGGTGCCGACGATGACGTCGACGCCCTTCTTCAGCGCCTCGACCTGGGGCTCGTACGCGCGGCCGCCGTAGATCGCGGTCACCCGGACGTTGCGCACCTTGCCGGCGGTCAGCAGGTCGTTGGTGACCTGCTGGCACAGCTCGCGGGTAGGGACCACGACCAGTGCCTGGGGGGCGTCGGTCAGCTGCTCGGGACGGGCCCGGCCTGCCTCGACGTCCGCGGGGACGACGACACGCTCGAGGAGCGGCAGACCGAATCCGAGGGTCTTGCCGGTGCCGGTCTTGGCCTGGCCGATGACGTCACTGCCGGACAGTGCGACCGGGAGCGTCATCTCCTGGATGGGGAACGGGGACGTGATGCCGACGGCCTCGAGAGCCTCGGCTGTCTCGGGGAGGATCCCGAGATCTCTGAACGTAGTCAGGATGCTTGCCTCTTCTGTGAGACGCGGCGCGTGAGGGCCTGAACCCCTCCTCTCGAAGGCGACCGAGCGAGTGAGGGTCGTACCGCGCCGGCTTGCGACCGGCCATGTTCGGCCGGGAGGCGCAGGACCACTAGCTCTCGCTCGTCCGCTCGCGCCGCGAGCGTCCCCTCCTGTGGCGTTCCGTACATTTCGTACGCTCCGCGCGGAGGGCGGTCGGGTTGGAGCCGATCGGGCCACCGACCGGGCATCCGCTGGTGCCACGGACGTGCAGTGGCGTCCGCATCGACGCCGAGGAGTCCGGGACCAGCATGCGATCACCCGCCGTTGTCCAGCGGGCAGCCATATCACTGTACCCCGGAATTGCGCATATGTGTCGAGGTGATCTTCCCGGTCCGGGCCGGGCGGCCGGCCGAGCGGCACGGATCCCCGAGCACGGGGGAGCGGAACCGCCTGCCCGGGGCGGGCTATTGTGCGCTGCATGGAGAAGCCTGACGAGACCCCCGCCGCCGCCGAAGAGCACACCGGATTCGCCGCCCAGGACTGGCACACGGCGTCCGCCGACCCGGACTACCGGGCTGCCGTCGTGGATCTGATCGGGGCGCTCGCCTACGGCGAGCTCGCGGCCTTCGAGCGGCTGGCCGAGGACGCAAAGCTGGCGCCCGCGCTCGAGGACAAGGCCGAGCTGGCGAAGATGGCTTCCGCCGAGTTCCACCACTTCGAGCAGCTGCGCGACCGGCTTTCCGCCATCGACGTCCCGCCGACCGAGGCGATGGAACCGTTCGCGTCCGCGCTCGACGAGTTCCACCGCCAGACCGCCCCGTCGGACTGGCTGGAGGGCCTGGTCAAGGCGTACGTCGGCGACTCGATCGCCAGCGACTTCTACCGGGAGGTGGCGGTCCGGCTCGACTCGGACACCCGGAGCCTGGTGCTGCGGGTGCTGGACGACACCGGCCACGCCGAGTTCGCGGTCGAGAAGGTCCGTGCGGCCATCGAGGCCGACCCGCGGGTGGGCGGCCGGCTGGCGCTGTGGGCACGCCGCCTGATGGGGGAGGCGCTCAGCCAGGCGCAGCGGGTGGTCGCCGAGCGCGATGCCCTCTCCACGATGCTCGTCGGCGGCGTGGCCGACGGCTTCGACCTGGCCGAGGTCGGCCGGATGTTCTCGCGGATCACCGAGGCCCACACCAAGCGGATGGCGGCGCTCGGGCTCGCCGCCTGAGCAGGGCGCCGGCCGGCGGCGCCGATGCGTGGCGCCCGTCTGCGGCACGGGCGCCGGCGGGCACGATTGCGGACCGGAGGTCGGGAGGAACGGTGTCCCGGTCGCTCCGGGTCGCGCCCTTTGCCGTGGCGGGGAGTGCGGTCCGCCCGGACCGGAGTCAGATCGTGGCGGAGCGGGTGCGCGCGGCCGGGCGGATCAGCAGGGACAGCAGGGCGACGCCCAGGGCAAGTGACCCGGCGAGAGCGGCCGGACCGTGCCCCGGGCCCATCATCCCGTGGGTGAGCAAGCCCCCGGACAGGGCGGCGACGAGACCGGTGCCGAGCACGAGGAGCCGCGACGGCAGCCGCTCGGGCGCCCACCGGAGCCCGGCGTACGAGAGGGCGATCCCGATCAGTGCCGAGCCGAGCGTTTGCCAGATCACCACGCTGCTCCCTCTCGTGTTGCCCGCGGCCGAAGGCGACAGGTCGGTGCACATCGGTCCGTCCGGTACTACCCCTGTGGCGCCCGGCACAATCCTCTGCGGATCCGGCACGTCCCGCCACCGGTCACGTCCTGCCGGAGCGGACCGCGGCGCCCTCGGCCGGGGAAGCGGAGAACGGCAGCGGCGGCCCGGAAGCCGTGACTTCCGGGCCGCCGCTGCCCGCGTGCGTGCCGTGTGCCCCTATGCGCCGAAGCCCACCTTGCGGGCGGTCGGTTCGCCGATCTCGACGTAGGCCAGCCGGTCGGCCGGGACGATGACCTTGCGGCCGTGCTCGTCCTCCAGGCTGAGGATCCGGGCCTTGCCGTCGAGTGCGGCGGTCACCGCGCGCTCGACCTCGTCCGCGGACTGCCCGCTCTCCAGGGTGATCTCGCGGGGCGTGTGCTGCACGCCGATCTTGACCTCCACGACTTCGTCCCTTTCCATGTTCGGGTCCCCGCGGCGAAGCCCCGGGGAGATGCGCGGTCCCCGCGCAGTACGACAGGACACACTAGCCCGGCGCGGGATCCGCAGGCGGCTGCGGACGCATGCCCGCAGCGAACAGCGACCCTCAGCCCTTGCCGGCCGACGGGTGCATGGGGAAGCCGGCGATGCCCCGCCACGACAGCGACGAGACCAGCTTCGCCGCCGACTCCCGCGGCAGTTTCTGGCCGGAGCCCAGCCAGTAGCGGGCGGTGATCTGGGCCATGCCGCAGAGGCCGACTGCGAGCAGCATGGCCTCGTCGGCGGGCAGGTCGGCGTCCTCGGCGATCACCTCGCTGACCGCCTTCGCGCAGTCCAGCCCGACCCGGTCGACCCGCTCGCGGACGGCGGGCTCGTTGGTGAGGTCGGACTCGAAGACCAGACGGAACGCGCCGCCCTCGTCCTCGACGTAGGTGAAGTACGCCTCCATCGTCGCCGCCACGCGCAGCTTGTTGTCCGTCGTCGAGGCCAGTGCCGAGCGCACCGCCTGGAGCAGGGACTCGCAGTGCTGGTCGAGCAGGGCCAGATAGAGCTCGAGCTTGCCGGGGAAGTGCTGGTAGAGCACCGGTTTGCTGACTCCGGCACGCTCCGCGATGTCGTCCATCGCCGCTGCGTGGTAACCCTGCGCGACGAAGACCTCCTGGGCGGCGCCCAGCAGTTGGTTCCGTCGGGCATGACGCGGCAGGCGCGTGCCCCGCGGGCGAGCCTCGGTCTGCTCGATGGCTGTCACGCCGCCTCCCTGGTTGTTCGGTGTGCGATCGGAGGCCGGGCGGGGCCCGGCGCCGCTCCGCCATCGTAC
This sequence comes from Streptomyces meridianus, assembly GCF_023703325.1. Taxonomy (GTDB): domain Bacteria; phylum Actinomycetota; class Actinomycetes; order Streptomycetales; family Streptomycetaceae; genus Streptomyces; species Streptomyces meridianus. Next base: position 120,695 of record NZ_JAMQGM010000002.1, on the reverse strand, counting down.
TTTTCGGTAACCGTGGTGTGCGCGGTGTGGACGGAGAAAATCACCGACCGAACACTGTTCGGGTGCGACAAACGGCCCGGATCACCGGTAATCGTCCTCGTCCTCGCCGACCACCCGGGCCTGCTCGATGGCATCCGCCGGGTTCGCATCCTCGAGGTCCCGGTCCGACAGCGGCTGGTCCTCCTGCGGCAGCAGGTCGGTCATCTGTTCGGCCGCGTCGGCTTCGGGTGCTTCCAGGTCGACGCCGACCTCCTGCGGAACGTCGTCCGCGAAAGTGGCCGGGTCCGTGGGATCGACAGGCATGTGACTCCCCTTTCCGGGGCGGGCGCCCTGCACCCGAGCGTAGGCCCTGTCCGCCACGTCCCGCCGGGTCGCCGCACGGCTGACGGCGCCGTCCGTGACCGGAATCCGGACGTCTCCGGCAGATCTCCCCCGGGTGCCGGCGTCGCCCGGAGCCCGCGGACGTCCCCACCTGCCCGTACGAGCGGCGGCAGTCACGGACGCGCCGCGGGAAAGGACACCCGGTCGATGTGACCGTGCACACAGCCGGGACGGGTGTGATCCTCTCGTAACATTGCGGCATGTCTTCGACCGAGCCGCCGGAAACCCGTTCCGTCGCAGGGGCCCAACCGGTCGAGGGGGTCGGTCTGCCCGTCGGCGAGGGCCTCCACACGGTGTCCCTTCCCGGGCTGACGCTTGCCGTGCGCTCCCGCACCGAGGCGTCCCCGGGCCTTCCGCCGGCGCTCTACGTGCACGGGCTCGGTGGCTCCTCGCTCAACTGGTCCGCGCTGATGCGTGAGTTGACGGACCGTGTGGAAGGGCACGCGCTCGATCTTCCGGGGTTCGGCCACTCGTCGCCGCCCGACGACTCCGACTACTCGCTGTCCGGGCACGCGCGGGCGGTCGTCCGCTACCTCGACTCCTCCGGGCGCGGCCCGGTGCACCTGCTCGGCAACTCGCTGGGCGGCGCGGTGGCCACCCGGGTCGCGGCCGTGCGGCCGGACCTCGTACGCACCCTCACGCTCGTCTCGCCCGCCCTCCCGGAGATCCCGCCGCAGCTGAGCGCGTTGCCCACCGCGCTGCTCGCCGTGCCCGGAGCTGCCGCGACGTTCGCCCGGCTCACCCGCGAATGGACGGCGGAGCGTCGCACGCGCGAGGTACTCGCGCTCTGTTACGGCGACCCCGCACGGGTGAATCCCGACGGCTTCGCGGCCGCGGTGGAGGAGTACGAGCGGCGGCTGACCCTGCCGTATTTCTGGGACGTGATGACGCGCTCGACGCGCGGCGTGGTGGATGCCTATACCTTGGGGGGCCGTCATTCCCTGTGGCGGCAGGCGTCGCGGGTCAAGGCCCCGACCCTCCTGGTCTACGGAGGCCGGGACCGGCTGGTGTCCTTCCGGATGGCCCGGCGGGCGGCCGCCGCCTTCGGGGACTCGCGCCTGCTGACCCTGCCCCGGGCAGGGCACGTGGCGATGATGGAATACCCGGAGATGGTGGCGCGGGCCTTCCGCGAGCTGTTGGACGAGACGAGTACCGATGCGGGCGGGAGCTGACTCGAGGCGTGGGACGTCATAGCCGTCGAAGCCGACCCGAGGAAACGGGCGGCCTGCCGGCCGGGCCCGGCGGCATGGAGGAGTACGCAGGGCAGGCGCCGGCGGAGCCGGCGCCCCGGCGTGCCGAGGGCGGCGCCGAACCCCGTGCGGGGATGCACCGCGGCCCCGGCGGCGTCGAGCCGTCCTCGTCCGTCCGCGGCGGCCACCCGGAGCAGCTCGAGCCCGGCGGGGGCTGGGGGGCACCCGGCCCCGGTGTCCCGCCACCGGCGCCGCGGGCGCCGGGAGGGCGCCGGCGCATATCGGAACCGCGTCAGGAGTTCGTCGACGCCTTCGACGACGACGTCTACGGGACGATGCCCATCGCCGTCCGCGAGGCCGCGGAGGTCGGACGGCCCGACGGGAACGCCGATGCGTACGACCGCGACGCGTACGACCCCGGCCCGGATGCGGCGGGCGCGGACGAGGACGGAACCGGGGACGGAGAGCCCGAGTCGGGTGACCGGCGCCGGGCGGGGATCGGCCGCGGCTTCACCGGGGTCGCCGCTGCCGCCGTGACCACGGTGCTCGCGGTGGTGGTGGCGGGCCAGGTCGCCGACCCGCGCAGCGCCAACCGCGATCTGCCGTCGGCGAGCGAGGTCATGGGCAAGAACGGCCGCACGACCTCGCGTTCGGACGACCGGCCGGCCGGCCGTGAGGCGTCGCCCGGTCCCGTGACGTACGACGAGAAGATGGACGCGAAGTACCCGTTCGACCCCGACTTCAACGGGCCGGGAACGTTCCGGGCGATCGGCGGGCGCGACCCGGCCCCGGGCAAGGGGTCCGTGGTCCGGTACCGGGTCGACATCGAGGACGGCATGCAGCTGGACGGCGATCTGTTCGCCGAGGCGGTGCACAAAACCCTCAACGACGACCGGAGCTGGGGTCACGGCGGCGTCCGCACCTTCGAGCGGGTCTCGTCCGGCGATGCGGACTTCGTGATCACTCTGGCCAGCCCGGGCACCACCGCGAAGTGGTGTTCCAGATCGGGGCTGGACACCACGGTGGACAACGTCTCCTGCGACTCGGCGTCGACCGAGCGCGTCATGATCAACGCGTACCGGTGGGCCCGGGGGGCCAGAACCTTCGGCGCGATGATGACCGCTTACCGGCAGATGCTGATCAATCACGAGGTCGGGCACCGGCTGGGGCTCAATCACCGTGCGTGCCCCCGAGAGGGTGCACTCGCCCCGGTGATGATGCAGCAGACGAAATACCTCACGACCAACGGCGTCACCTGCAAGCCCAACGCCTGGCCGTATCCCGGGAACTGACGGTCTGCTCGGCCCGGTCCGGCACGCCGCACGGTGAGCCGCGGGCCGGGCTCTCCGGGGCGCAGAACGCCGCCGGGCCCGGAAAGTCACGGTCGTTCACCCCTTCCGGTGGCGTGACGGACAACCGTCCGCCCCGCCGTCCTCCGGCGCATAGCGTCGTCCCGTCGGCCGTCAGGGCTCTTTTCACGCGAAGATCGGGGGTGCACTCGTGCGCATCGGACTTCTTACGGAGAGTGGTTATCCGTACGCGACAGGTGAATCCGGGCGGTGGTGCGACCGGCTCGTGCGCGGGCTCCCCGAACACGACTTCGACATCTTCGCGCTGACCCGTGGCCGCCCGGCACCGGTCGGCGATCCTCCGGTCCCCCGGCAGGTGCGCCGGGTGCGCACCGCACCGCTGCTGGGCCCGGCTGCCCTGGCGGCTCCGCTCGGCGGCAGCGCCGGGAGGCGGTGGCGGCGCCGTTTCGCCGAGCACTTCGGGCAGTTGGTGAGCGCCGTCTGCGCCCCCGGGCAGCGGCAACCGGCCGGGTCCGGGCCGAGCGGGCCCGGGCCGGCCGCCGATCCCGGCTTCGCCGAGGCGCTGTACGGGCTCGCCGAGTTGGCCCGGGAGCACCCAGGGCTGCCCGGAGCGCTCCGCTCGGAGGCGGCGGCACGGATCCTCGAGCGCGCATGCCGCACCCCGCGCGCGCTGCCGGCCGTCAACGCCGCCCAGCCGGCCGACCTGCTCGCCGTCGCTGAAGAGCTCGAGCGCCGGCTGCGGCCGCTCTCCCTGGACTGGCACGCCGACGACGAGAAGGGACTGGGCAGCCTGGACCTGTGCCACGCGACGTCCAGTGGCGCCGCGGCCCTGCCCGGCCTGCTGGCCAAGCGCTTCCACGGCGTGCCGCTGCTCGTCACCGAGCACGGTTCGGGGCTGCGCGAGCACTACCTGGACCGGTCCAGGGCGCCGCTCGGCGCACCGGCCCGGGCGCTGCTGGCCTCGTTCCGGGGCCGGACGGCCGCCGAGGTCTACGACCGGGCCGCCGTGGTGACCGCGGGCAACACCCACGTGCGCCGCTGGCAGCAGCGCTGCGGAGCCGATCCGGCCCGGATGCAGACCGTCTACCCCGGCTGGGAGGACCACGGGCTCACCGCCGTCGCGGAACCGGAGGCCGACGACGCCGCGGACACGTCGGACAGCGGCCGGACCCTGGTCTGGGTCGGACACGTGGAACCCTCGAAGGACCTTGTGGCCCTGCTGCACGCCTTCGCCCGGGTGCGCCGGGAGATGCCCGGGGCGCGGCTGCTGATCGCCGAGACCGGACCTCGCGGCGGCGCGTCCGCCGGGCACCCCGAATCCACCGTCTACACGGCACACTGCCGCGCCTTGGCCGCCCAGCTCTTCCCGGACGAGGCCGCCAGCGCCCTCGCGGTCGGCGACAATCCGGTGGCCTTCGAGCCGGTCGGCGGACTCGAGATTCCGCGGCTCGCCGATGCGTACACCGCTGGGGGCGTCGCCGTGCTCTCCAGCGTCGTCGAAGGCTTCCCGATCGGCCTGGTCGAGTCCATGTTCGCCGCCCGGGCCACGGTGTCGACGGATGTGGGCGCGGTGTGCGAAGTCATCGGCGGCACCGGCCTCGTGGTGCCCCCGCGCAATCCACGAGCTCTCGCCGACGCATGCCTGGCGCTGCTGCGCGACTCCGGACGCCGGGCCCGGCTGGGCGCGGCGGCGCGGGCCAGGGCCCTCGAACTCTTCACGGTGGAACAGAACGTCTCCTCCTACCGCGGCCTCTACCTCGAGCTGGTCTCGCACTGCCCGGTCGAACGCGAAGAGGCCGGACCGGACGGCGGGCCGCTGCTCTTCGGGCGGACCGCGGAGAGTTCGGTGCCGGGCAGCTGGGCGGCCGCGGCAGCGCCTGTCGCCGTACCCGCGGCACGCACCCGGACGGTTCCCATCGCGGCCTCCCCGGTCCGCGGCGGGGTCCCGCACCGGGCCGGAACAGCCCCGGACCCCGTCGGTCCGAAGGCCGCCCGGGTCCTTCGGGGCGGGGAGGGCCGGGCATGAGCACCCATCCGACACCCCCCGGCGAATGCGCCGAGGGAGGCGCGACCCCGGCCCGCTCCGGCCCGGTGCGGCGTGGCTCCGTCGACCCGGTGCGCGCCCTGATGCAGCGTCACCGGGCACTGTGCGAACGTGCCGTCGACCCACTGGAGATCGCCGCCGGACTGGAGGCGCACGGCGTCACCGACCGGACAGCCGCCCGCTTCCGCCACCGTGACGTGTTCTCCCTCGCGGAAGAGCTCTACGCGCGCGTCCCGCGCGCCGCCCAGGCCCCGGTGGCGCCATCCGTACCGGCAGCGGCCCGCGCGGAGCGTGACCGCCCCGGCGCCCGCGGCCTGCTCCGCGCCGCTGTGTACCTGCTGCCGGGTGTGCTCGCGACGACGCCCGCCGCCGCTCTTCTCCTGCTGGACGAGGCCGACCCGGCGGTCCGCTTCGCGGCGGCCGCTGCCGGACTCGTCCTGGTCGCCCTGGCCCTGCGCCCCTGCCTGCGGCGAGGCCCCCTCCGGGTACGCCGGGGAGCACGGTCCGCCGCCCCCGCCGTCTGCTGGCTGCTGGGTTACGCCCTGCTCGGGGACGGCCTGCTGGCCCGAGGACTCGGAACCGCGGAGGCATCGGTGAGCGCATCGTCCGCCGTGCTCACCGCGGCCCTCGTCTTCGCCGTCGCTCCCGCCGCCTGGTGCGCCCGCTGGTTCGCGGTCCGCGCCCACCGGGGCCTGGCCGCCAGCCGGCATCTGGACGAGTTCGCGTCCGGCAGCCGTCCGCTCGTACCGGCGGCCGTCACCCTGTTCGCGCTGGCACTGGGAATCCTGCTCCTGTCCGCCGAGACGCTGCGGGTCCTCGCCCTGCCCGACGACCCCGGGGAGTACGGACGGCACGCCGTCGCCCCTGCGGCGGTCGCAGCGCTGGGGATCCTGCTCTTCGTCGCCAGGCTGCTCGCAGTCCACGGCCGCCCGCGCGCCGTGCTCGTCGGCGTCGGCGCCGCCGTCGCCGTCGAGGCCTCGGCCCTGGCCGTCGCGCTCGTCTCGCGGCTGCCCGGCTGCGAGGCCCTCGCCGCACCGGTCCGGGCAGCCGTGGCGGCGTACGGCCCCGCGGTGGTGCCGCTGGGCGCCTGCGCCCCGGCCGCACTCCTGCTGCTGGTCCTGGCCACCGTCCTGCTGGCCCGCGCCTCCGCCCACTCCGGCCGTCCGGCGGCCTGGGGGCAGAGCACGTCCCGGCCCGCCGCCCGGGCCGAACCCTCACGAGACTCCCCGATGACGCACCACCTCCTAGGAGACGAAGAGAGATGACCGCACACGACCTCGGAGCAACGGCTCCGCAGACCCCCGGAGCCGGGTGCGCAGCCGTGCGCCGTGCGCGCCCCGGCGAGCGGTGCGAGGAGGACGCGCGATGAGAGTCCTCCTGCTCGGCGCCAACGGGTACCTCGGACGGCACGTCGCCGACCGGCTGCTGGCCGACCCCGCGGTCCAGCTCACCGCCCTCGGCCGCGGCGACGATGCCGATGTGCGCTTCGACCTCGCCTCCGGCAGCCCGGGAGCGCTCACCCGCTTCCTGGACGCCGTTCACCCGGGCGTCGTCGTCAACTGCGCCGGGGCGACCCGGGGCGGAGCCCGCGAGCTGACCCGCCACAACACGGTCGCCGTCGCAACCGTCTGCGAGTCGCTGCGCCGCAGCCGCTGCGGGGCCCGGCTGGTGCAGCTCGGCTGCGCCTCCGAGTACGGGCCGTCGCAGACCGGTTCGTCCACGGCGGAGGACGCGCAGCCCCGCCCGGGCGGCCCGTACGGGGTGAGCAAGCTCGCCGCCACCGAGCTCGTGCTCGGTTCCGACCTGGACGCCGTGGTGCTCCGGGTGTTCTCGCCCGCCGGTCCGGGTACCCCGGCGGGGTCGCCGCTCGGTCGCCTCGCGGAGGCGCTGCGACGTGCGATGCAGTCCGGCGACAACGAGCTCAAGCTGACCGGACTCGGCGTGCAGCGGGACTTCGTCGATGTAAGGGACGTGGCACGCGCCGTGCATGCCGCCTCCCTCTCCGCGGCCCAAGGCGTGATCAACATCGCGTCGGGGCGCGCCGTCCGGCTGCGGGAGGCGGCGACCGTGCTGGGCCGCGTGGCGGGCTTCACCGGCTCGATCCACGAACTCGATAACCTCGGGCACCGCGGGCCGGGGCTCCCCTCTCCGGCGTCCTCGCTGGAACACCTGGGCGGAGCCGCTCTCCAGCCCTACCCGGACGGATGCGGTGGCTGGCAGCAGGCCGACGTGCGGACGGCACGCGACCGCCTGGGCTGGCGACCGCGCATCGGGCTCGAGGAGTCTCTGGCGGACATCTGGATGGAGGCGGCGTGTCGCATCTGATCTCCGCCGGGCGGCGGCGCGGGGCGACCGGCGTCCGCAACGGGCTCTCGCTCGGTGTCCCGGGATACGCGCATCCCCTCGTCGCGCCCACCGAGTGGGCCGAGCTGACCCGCCTCGACGGCTCCCTGGACTGGGCCGTGCTCAACATCGACCGGGGCCCGGGCGTCCGGCCCGACGGGCACTGCCTGGAGGCGGCCGGCCGGCTGACCAACCGGGCCGCGGTCGCACGGGAGAACTTCGGCGGCCAGGCGGGACCGGTGGCGTCCGGCCGTGTCCTCGGTCACCTGGATCTCCGGTTCGGGACACGGCCGTTCGGGGAACTCGTCTCCGACGCCCACCGCTTCCTCGAGTGGTACAAGGTCGACGGCTTCTACCTGGCGCGCTGTCCGGGTGACCGGTCCGGTCTGTCCGAGGTCGGCCGGCTCACCGCGACGCTGCGGGCCGTCCTGGAGGGTGCGTTCGTCGTCGCCGGACACGGCGTCCATCCCTGCCAGGAGTACCTGCAGCTCGCCGACCAGCTGGTGACGTTCGCGGGCCCGTGGGCCCGGTACCGCTGGTCGCAGGTCACGGAGTGGACGGCCGCCCACCCTCCGGAGCGCTTCTGCCACCTCGTGCACGGCGTCCCCCGGGCCCATCTCGAAGAGGCGATGCGCGTGGCCCGGTGGCAGGGCGCGGGGACCGTCTTCTTCACGGACCGGTCGGACCACCAGGGGCACGCGGAGGCCTGGGAGACGCTGCCCGGTTACTGGGACGAGATCGTCTCGCGGATCGGACCGGGTGTCTCGGAATGAGGAGGCCCGTGGCAGTGTTACGGGAAGAGCAAACCGTACTTCCCACCCACCAACGGAGCCCCCGTGTCGCTGCCACCCCTGGTCGAGCCGGCTGCCGAGCTCACCGTCGATGAGGTCCGCAGGTACTCCCGCCACCTGATCATTCCCGATGTCGGGATGGAGGGGCAGAAGCGGCTCAAGAACGCCAAGGTGCTGTGCGTCGGCGCCGGCGGTCTGGGATCGCCCACCCTGATGTATCTCGCGGCGGCGGGTGTCGGCACCCTCGGCATCGTGGAATTCGACGAGGTCGACGAGTCGAACCTGCAGCGTCAGATCATCCACAGCCAGTCGGACATCGGCCGTTCCAAGGCCGAGTCCGCCCGGGACTCGGTGCTCGGCATCAACCCCCACGTGAACGTCGTGCTCCACGAGGAGCGGCTCGAGGCGGAGAACGTCAAGGAGATCTTCGCCGACTACGACCTCATCGTCGACGGCACGGACAACTTCGCGACCCGTTACCTGGTCAACGACGCGTGCGTGCTGCTGGGCAAGCCCTACGTCTGGGGCTCGATCTACCGCTTCGACGGCCAGGCATCCGTCTTCTGGGCCGAGCACGGTCCGTGCTACCGGTGCCTGTACCCCGAGCCCCCGCCGCCGGGGATGGTTCCGTCCTGCGCCGAGGGCGGCGTGCTCGGCGTGCTGTGCGCGTCGATCGGGTCGATCCAGGTCAACGAGGCCATCAAGCTGCTGGCCGGCATCGGCGACCCGCTGGTGGGCCGGCTGATGATCTACGACGCCCTCGAGATGACCTACCGCCAGGTGAAGGTGCGCAAGGACCCCGACTGCGCGGTCTGCGGCGAGAACCCCACGGTCACCGAACTCATCGACTACGAGGCGTTCTGCGGCGTCGTCTCCGACGAGGCGCAGGCGGCGGCGATGGACTCGACCATCACGCCGAAGCAGCTCAAGGAGTGGATCGACAGCGGCGAGAACATCGACATCATCGATGTGCGCGAGCCCAACGAGTACGAGATCGTCTCGATCCCGGGCGCGCGGCTGATCCCGAAGAACGACTTCCTGATGGGTGCCGCGCTCCAGGACCTCCCGCAGGACCGCCGGATCGTCCTGCACTGCAAGACGGGTGTCCGGTCTGCGGAAGTCCTTGCCGCACTGAAGAGTGCCGGTTTCTCGGACGCGGTCCACGTGGGCGGCGGTGTGATCGGCTGGGTCAACCAGATCGAGCCCTCGAAGCCCGTCTACTGACGCCTGTTCCGGGGACCTGCCAGGTGCCCGGTGCCGGACCGGGTCCGTCCGCCGAGGCGGACGGACCCGGTCCGCTGCGTGCCACGGGCCGCGTGGCGTTCACGGGCAGACCGTGCCGTTCGCGGGCACCCGGCCGTCGAGCAGGTAGCCGTTGACCTTGTCCTCGACGCAGCGGCTGCTGCCGTAGGCGCCGTGCCCCTGGCCCTTCCAGATGAGCTCGACACCCACGCCGGGCCCCAGTTCCTCGAGCATCTTCCCGGTGCCGCCGAAGGGGGTGGCCGGATCCCCGGTGTTGCCGACGACGAGAATCGGAGCCGAGCCCTCCGCCCCGACCTCGGTCGAGCCCTGCTGCCCGGCCACCGGCCAGTCCGTGCACTGGAGCAGTCCCCAGGCAAGGAGCTCGCCGAAGACGGGGGAGGCCTTGCGGAACTCCGGAAGCGCGTCCTCCACGTCCTTGGCGGTGTAGCGCCGTTCGGTGTCCGCGCACACCACGGCGGAGTGCGCGGCCTGGGAGTTGTTGTAGCGGCCCTCCTCGTCACGGCCGGTCAGCGCATCGGAGAGGACGAGCAACAGACTTCCCGAGTCGTACTGCCTCGCCTCCTGCAGGGCCTGCCGCAGAACCGGCCAGAGGTCCTTCGAGTACAGCGCCTGGAGAATGCCGTTCATCGCCAGGGTCTGGGTCAGGTCGCGCCCGGAATTGGTGGGCAGCGGTTCCTCGTCCAGCCGGTCCAGAAGCTGCGTGATCTTCTGCTCTCCCTCCTCGGGGTCCTTCCCGACCGGGCACGAGGAGCCCTGCCCGGCGCAGTCCTCGAGGAAGGCGTCCAGCGCCTGCTGGAACCCTTTCGCCTGGGCGAGCGAACCCTCCTCGGGGGCCTGTGTGGGGTCGACCACGGCGTCCAGGACTGCACGGCCGACCCGTTTCGGATACAAGTGGGCGTAGACGCCGCCGAGTTCGGTGCCGTACGAGATGCCGAAGTAGTGGAGTTCGTCGTCGCCGAGGACCTGGCGCATCAGATCGAGATCGCGCGCGGCGTTGACCGTGCCCAGGTACGGGAGATGCGTGCCCGAGTTCTTCGCGCAGGCCGCCGCTGCTCGTGCGACGTCGCGCACGTACGCCTTCTCCTCGGCCCTGTCGTCCGGGGTGCCGTCGGACGCGTTCCAGGCGTCGAGCTGCTTGTCGTCGAGGCATCGGACCGGCGCGCTCGCCCCGATGCCGCGGGGGTCGAAGCTCACCAGGTCGTAGCGGGTGTGCAGCTGCCGGTAGTCCTCCTCGGCGAACGCCGGGAGGGTGGCCACCCCGGAACTGCCCGGGCCGCCGAAGTTGAAGATGAGCGAGCCGATCCGCTTCTCCCCGTCCTTCGGATCGGCCTTCACCCGGATGAGCGCCAGGTCGATCGTCCTGCCGTCGGGACGGGCGTAGTCGAGCGGCGCCCTCATCGACGTGCACTCCCAGCGTGTGCCCTGCAGGGGCTGCGGCGCGCCGGTTCCGGTGTCCCCCTGGAGGACGGTGGGCGGGCCGCACGGCTTCCAGCGGAGACGCTGGCCGGTGAGCGAGCCGGGCAGGGCCGGGACCGGTCCGGTCGCCGCGGACGCCTCCGGCCGGCTCGCGGACCCCGTCGGCTCGTCGCCGCCCCCGGTGCAGCCACCGATGACGGCGGCGGCCAGCGCAGTCGCCGCCGTCAGTGCCACGGCCCGGGCGGGCCTGGAGCCTGGGGGCATGACGCATTCTCCCGGTTTGCTCTCTCCTGTCCGTCGAACTGTAGATCCGGGCGGTCCGGCGCGCCGCCCGGCGCCTGCCCGTTTCGCGGACGGAAGGGTGAGTTCCTCACCGGTGGCGGGAGCGGCGGTCGCGCAGGCCCCTGCGCGCCGAGCCGGGTGCGCGCAGCAGGCCGTGGAGAGGGCCCCGGCGTGCCGGGCCCGGGCCCCGAGCCCCGCAGGGCGTCGTTCAGATCTCGCCCTTCCGGGTCAGATGGCTGAACGAGAGCCAGCCCGGGAGCACCGGCAGCCAGAACGTCATCAACCGGAACAGCAGCACCGCGGGCGCCGCGATCTCGTAGGGCAGCCCGGCCAGGGTGAGCGCCGCGATCAGCGCCGCCTCCACCGCGCCCACGCCGCCGGGCGTCGGCGCCGCCGACCCCAGAGCGTTTCCGGTGAGGAACACCACCGCGATCGTGGCGTAGCTCAGCTCCCCGCCGAACGCCCGGATCGACGCGTCCAGGCACATCACGAACATCGCTGTCAGCAGCAGCATCCCGCCGATTCCGGTGAGGAGCTTCTGCGGCCGCTGCAGAACGTCCAGCATGCGCGGTACGACACCGGCGAACAGCGCCCGTACCCGGGTGACGACGAACTTGCGCAGCACCGGAATCGCGGTCACCACGAGAGCCAGGACAGCGGCCGTGAGCAGACCCGCGATCACGGTGCGGGACGGTGACAGCGACGACGAGGCGTGTTCCGTCCCGGTCACGTAGCCGAACGTCAGGAGCAGCAGGATGTGGCTGCCCAGCCCGAACAGCTGGGACGCGCCGACGCTGGCCACCGCCAGGCCGGGACGCACTCCGGCCCGCTGCAGGAACCGGGCGTTGAGTGCCACGCCGCCGACGGCAGCCGGAGCGACCAGCTTCACGAACGAGCCGGCCACCTGCGCCAGGACCGTGCGGAAAAACGACACCTTCTCCGGAACGAAACCGAGCAGGCTCATCGCCGCGGCCACATAACTCAGCGCCGAGAACACGAACGCGGCCGCAACCCACGCCCAATTGGCCTCGCTGATCACCGCGCCCAGCCGGACGTGGGTGATCTGCGACAACAGGAAGTAGGCGGCGAAGGCGCCCGCGACCCAGGTGACGAGGGTCCGCGGGCGGATCCGCTCCAGCCGGGCCGGCTCGACCGGAGCCTGGGGACGGATCGTCAGCACCTGCCGTCGGATCCGGGCGAGCAGATCCTCCTCACGCGCCTCCTCCAGGGCCTCGTCGATGGCCTTCTTCTCGGCCTTGCGCTCGGCCTTCTTCTCGGAGCTCTTACCGGCCAGCAGGATCCTGCGGTCGGCCGGTACCGCGGGCTCCTCGCCCTCCTGCTGCTCCCGCGCCTCGCGCGAAGCCTCCAGCACGGCCTCGCGCTCCCGCTGGGCCCGTTCCTTGGCCTGTCGACGCAGGGTCGAGCGGGTGCCCCGGCTCATGGCGATGGGCTGGAGCAGGGGAAGGCTGTCGGCGACCGCGTCCGGTCCGAGCACCTCGACCGCCGCCGCCACCGACCGCTCCGCCCCGACCCGCAGGCCGAGCGTCGTGAGCAGCTGCGCCACGTCCATCCGCAGCACCAGGTCGCCGGCGGCGATCTCCCCGCCGCGCAGGTCGGTCAGCACGACGTTTCCGTCACGGTCCACCAGCACCGAGTCGCCGACGAGCCGCCGGTGGGCGATGCGCCGAGACTGCAGGGCCTGCACCTGGCGCCAGGCGCTGTGCAGCAGATCGTCGGTGATCGCCCCGTCCGGAAGCGAGTCCAGGGTCTGCCCGCCGGTGTGCTCGTACACGAGCATCACGGCGTCCGGTCCGAGTTCGGACGTCGCGATCAGCTTGGGTGCGTTGGCCCCGGCCGCGATCGCCGCATAGGCGAGCAGCGCCTCCTGCTCCAGCGCCTGACGCAGGGACTGCAGGCTCCGGCGCTGGGTGATACCGCGCAGCGCGAGCTGCCGCCACACGCGGTAGAAGAAGCCCTGGGCCTGCTGTTCGCGGTCGACGACGGTGACGTCGAGCGGCGGCCCCTCCTCCAGCGTGACGATGTAGCGGCGGCCGCGGTCCATGCGCTCGGCATCCGGCGGTTCCTCGGCACGCAGGGCGCTCACCGGACGGAAGCCGACCCTGCGCAGCCCGGCGAGCAGGGTCTGGCCGGTGGGGCGGACGTTGGGCGAGCCGACCGTGTAGAGCGTCCCGTAGGCGACCGTCCATCCGATCAGTACGGTGACGATGATCGAGAACGGCGTGGTGTAGCCGCCGACGAGGACAGCGAACGCGTCCAGGATCAGCACGGCCCACAACACCACCCGCCAGCGCGGCCGCCGCGCCATGCCGACCGCCGTCATGTAGGCGATGACGGGCGCGAGGTAGCCGTGCACGGGGTCGGTGACGTCGCCGCTGGGCGCCTGCTGGGTGAGCGCGTCCCGGATGGAGTCCGGCGCCGCCTCGGCGACCCAGAGGTCCGTGGTGAGGGACACGCCGTGGGCGAGGACGGCCGCGAGCACGCCGTCGGCGATCCGCAGACCGTCGCGCTTGATCAACCGTTCGACGGCGAAGGCGACCGGCACGATCAGGACGGCGACGCTGGAGGCGAAGCCCGCAAAGCCGATGAGCAGGGCCGGGGTCTGGCCCGCACCCTTGCCGATGTCCTTCTCCAGGCCGGCCGTCGTGCCGTGGGCCACGGCGGCGATTCCCAGTACCACGGCGATGCTCAGGATGCCGACGAGCAGCCGCACCAGGTCCGAGGGTCGGTGCACCCGGGCCGGCAGCAGCGGCTCGTCGCCGGGGACCCGGTCGATGTGAGCCGTCCCGTCGCATTCGGCCGGATCGCAGCGCGGCCCGCCGGCGTCGTCCTCCGCGCCGGCGTCGGGGGGCCGTACATCGTCGTGCTTCCCGCCGGCCCCGGTGTCGTCGCCCGCGCCCCCGGTGCCGTTCCCGGTGTCCCGGCACGACGGGGCCGCACCGGAGCCCGGGCGCTGCGTCCCGCCGCCCCGGGGGACGTCAGCCCCCCGCCCGGGCGGTGTCGCGCAACCGCCGGGACGGTCCGAACCGGCAGGGTCCGGGCATGCCGGAGTGCCGGGGCCGCCCGCCTCGCACGGCTGCCCGCTCTGTCCGGTCGATTCTCTTCGTTCTCGTATCACCAGTCACCGCCCGGATGATGGTGGCACGAGAGGACCCCGCAGGTGGGCATGAGGGTGTATTTCCGCGACGGGCCGTGCACGGAGTGCCCATGCCGACGGAACGGGTCGCCGTCCGTGAAGGACAGCTCCCGCTGTCGGTGGCATGCGGCAGGATGGGGCGGATGAACGACCCGGAACTGCCCGCTTACGCGGAACGCGTGCTCGATGTCACCGACACGATCCCGCCCGGCCGGGTGATGACCTACGGGGACGTCGCCGAATGGCTCGGCGAGGGCGGGCCGCGCCAGGTCGGCCGGGTCATGGCGCTGTACGGCGGATCCGCCCCCTGGTGGCGCGTCGTGCGGGCCGACGGCGTCCTGCTCCCGGGACACGAGCAGCGCGCCCTCGCCCACTACCGGCGGGAGGGCACGCCACTGCGCGGCGCGTCTGCGGCGGCGGCCGGACACATACCGCGGATCGACATGGCTCTGGCCCGGTGGGACGGTTCGGCGGACGGCGGCCGGACGGAGGGTGCTCACATCTGACAGCTTCCCGCCATCCCGGGCCCGATGCGGCGACCGCGCTTCCGTCCGGCGTAGTCTCGCCGGGCCCCTTACACGCCCGCCGCAGGGCCCGGCGACAGCACGGCAACCAGCACGACCGGCACGACTCCCCGGCACGAACCCAGGACCGGCGATCCATGTGAGCACCTCCACCCCGTCCCTCCGGCCGCTCCCGGGGCAGGCCCGGCGGCCGGACCCCGGCGCATACCGTCTGGTGCGCACCCCGCCCGAGCCTCCGGCCCCTCCGGTCCTCGACCCGCGGCAGCGCGCGGTCGTCGAGCACACCGGCGGACCGCTGCTCGTGCTCGCCGGCCCCGGCACCGGCAAGACCACGACCCTCGTCGAGGCGGTCACCCGGCGCGTGCGCAGCGGCTGCGATCCGGAGCGCATCCTCGTCCTCACCTTCGGCCGCAAGGCGGCCGTCGAACTCCGGGACAGGATGGCGGCCCGGCTGAGCGGCCGGACCGGTCCCCTCGCCACCACCTTCCACTCCTACTGCTACGCGCTGGTGCGCGCCCACCAGGACGCCGAACTGTTCGCCGATCCCCTGCGGCTGCTGTCCGGACCGGAGCAGGACGTCGTGGTACGCGAGTTGCTCGCCGGGCAGCCGGAACTGGAGCGGGACGGCCGCGGCGGCGTCCAGTGGCCCGCTGAGCTGCGGGCCTGTCTCACCACCCGTGGGTTCGCCGACGAGGTGCGCGCGGTGCTGGCGCGCAGCCGGGAACTGGGCCTCGGCCCGGACGCGCTGGCCGCGTTCGCCCGCCGGACCGGGCGTCCCGACTGGGACGCGGCGGCGTCCTTCCTTGCCGAGTACCTCGATGTCCTGGACGCGCAGGGAGTGCTCGACTATGCGGAGCTCGTGCACCGCGCGGTCCTGCTCGCCGAGCAGCCTGACGTCGGTCCACGACTCGCCGCCCGCTACGACGCCGTGTTCGTCGACGAGTACCAGGACACCGACGCTTCACAGGTGCGGCTGCTCCGCGCGCTCGCGGGCGACCCGGGTGTCGTCCGGCGGCCCGGTGCACCCCGCGGCGCGGCGCCGGCGCACGCGGGGGAGCACACGCCCGGCACCGGCCACCGCCGGACCCTCGTCGCGTTCGGCGACCCCGACCAGTCGATCTACGCCTTCCGGGGCGCGGACATCAACGGCATCCTCGACTTCCCCCGGGCCTTCCCGCAGCCCGACGGGACCCCCGCGCCGGTCGAGGTGCTCGGCACCTCCCGCCGCTCCCGTCCGGCGCTGCTGGCCGCCAGCCGCCTCCTCACCCGCCGCATGCCGCTGCCCAGGCTGCCGGCGGAAGCCGTACGCGCCCACCGCGACCTGGTGCCCGCGAGCACCGACGACGCGGAGGCGGAGGGCGCTCCGGGGCGGGTCGAGGTGTTCACGTACCCGACCGCCGGAGCCGAACTCGACAACGTCGCCGACATCCTGCGGCGGGCCCATCTCGAGGACGGCGTCCCGTGGAACGAGATGGCCGTACTGGTCCGGGCCGGCGGGCGGTCCATTCCGTCCGTGCGCCGGGTCCTCGCCTCCGCCGGCGTACCCGTGGAGACGGACGGCGACGACCTGCCGCTGCGCCATGAGCCGGCCGTCGCCCCGCTGCTCACCGCGCTGCGGGTGGCCGCCGACGCCGCACTGCCCGGCGGCCCGAAGCGGTCTGTCCCGCCGGATTCCGGTGAGGCGGCCGACACCCCGGTGATCGACGTCGAGACCGCGACGACCCTGCTCACCTCCCCGCTGGGGGCCATGGACAGTTCCGACCTGCGGCGGCTCGGCCGTGCGCTGCGGGACGAGGAGCGCGCGGCGGGCCGTCCCCTCCCCAGGCCCTCCGACGCGCTCATCGCCGAGGCCCTCGCCGAACCGGAACGGCTGGTCGCCCACGACCCCGCGCATGCCCGCGGCGCCCAGCGGCTCGGTCTGCTGCTGCGCCGCACCCGTGACCTGCTCGCCGCCGGAGGCACGGCGGAGGAGGCGCTGTGGACGCTGTGGGACGGGACCACATGGCCCCAGCGGCTCGAGCGGGCGGCCCGGTGGGGCGGCGCGGCCGGGCGGAACGCGGACCGCGATCTCGACGCCGTCTGCGCGCTGTTCGAGACCGCCGCCCGGGCCGAGGAGCGGACCGGGGGCCGGGGTGCCCTCAACTTCCTCGAGGAACTGGACGCCCAGGACATTGCCGCCGACACCCTGGCCCGCCGCACCGTCCGCCCCGACGCGGTCCGGCTGATGACGGCGCACCGGTCCAAGGGCCTGGAGTGGCGGCTCGTCGTCGTAGCCGGTGTCCAGGAAGGGCTCTGGCCCGACCTGCGCCGCCGCGGCTCCCTGCTGGAGGCGGACCGCATCGGCCCCGACGGCCTCGCCGAGCCCCTCCCGCCGGGCGCGCTGCTCGCCGAGGAGCGGCGGCTGTTCTACGTCGCGGCCACCCGTGCCCGCGAGCGGCTCGTCGTCACGGCGGTGAAGGCCCCGGCGGAGGACGGCGACCAGCCCTCCCGTTTCCTGCGCGAGCTGGGGGCGGAGCCGACCGACGTCGCGCAGCGCCCGCGCCGCCCGCTCTTTGTGGCGGCCCTGGTCGCCGAGTTGCGTGCCACCACGGTGGACCCGGGGGCCTCTCCGGCCCTGCGCGAGGCCGCGGTGTCGCGGCTCGCCCGGCTGGCCGCGCTGACGGACGACGACGGGGCCGGGGACGGCCGGCCGCTGGTCCCCGCGGCCCACCCGTACCGCTGGTGGGGCCTGCTGGACGCCACCAGCAACGAGGTGCCGCTGCGCGACCGGGACAGTCCCGTCGCCCTGTCGGGCAGCGCCCTGGACCAGCTGGCGAACGGCTGCTCGCTGCAGTGGTTCCTGGGGCGGGAGGTGAAGGCGGACGCACCTGCCACGGCCGCCCAGGGGTTCGGCAACGTCGTCCACGTGCTGGCCGACGAGGTGGCCTCGGGCCGCACGCCCGCCGATCTGTCCGTCCTCATGGAACGGCTGGACTCGGTCTGGGACGGGCTGGCCTTCGACGCGCCCTGGAAGTCGCAGCAGGAGAAGGAGAACGCGCGGGCGGCCGTCGAACGCTTCCTGCGCTGGCACGTGATGGACCGGGCCGGACGCACACCCGTCGCCACCGAGCACGCTTTCGACGTCACCCTGGAGGCCGGGGACCACGCGGTCCGGATCCGCGGCAGCATGGACCGGGTCGAGACGGACGCCGCCGGCCGCGCCTACGTCGTCGACTTCAAGACCGGCCGGCAGAAGCCGTCCGGCCCGGAGGTCGAGCGCCATCCGCAGCTCGCCGTCTACCAGTTGGCGGTGCGCGAGGGAGCCGTCGACCCGGTCTTCGGCGGCCGCACCCCCGGCCCCGGCGGCGCCGAACTGGTGCATCTGCGGCTGGGGGCCCCGAAGAAGGAGGGCGGCGACGCGCTGCCCGCCGTCCAGACCCAGCCGCCGTCGGCCGGTGTGGCCGATGCCGTCGACGGCGGCGGGGACGCCGACCGGCACCGGGGCGACACCTGGGTCGGCGAGCTGCTGGCCACCGCCGCCGGACGGGTCCTCGACGAACGGTTCGCCCCCAGCACCGGTCCGCAGTGCCGCACCTGCTCCTTCCGCAGCTCGTGCTCCGCCCTGCCCGAGGGCCGGCACGTCGTCGAGTGACCCGCAGCGCCGCAGGCCCCCCGCCCCCGCCCCCGCACCCGTCCGGGTCCGCAGGCGCCCCGCCCCCGGCCGAGGCTGTCGGTGGCCGCCGCTAGCCTCGGGGGGTGACCGCGCACCTCACCGATCCCGAGCAGCTCAAGGAGCTCCTCGGGATCCCGTTCACCCCGGAACAGACGGCCTGCATCACCGCTCCGCCCGCCCCGCAGGTGATCGTCGCCGGAGCCGGTTCCGGCAAGACCACGGTGATGGCCGCGCGCGTCGTCTGGCTCGTCGGCACCGGGCAGGTCGCCCCCGAACAGGTCCTGGGTCTGACCTTCACCAACAAGGCTGCCGGCGAGCTGGCCGAACGCGTCCGCCGCGCACTCGTCGCGGCAGGGGTCACGGACCCCGATCCGGCGTCCCCCGGCAACTCCGACGACATCCCCGGCGAACCCGAGATCTCCACCTACCACGCCTTCGCCGGCCGGCTGCTCAAGGACCACGGCCTGCGCATCGGCCTGGAACCCACCACCCGGCTGCTCGCCGACGCGACCCGCTTCCAGCTGGCGGCGAAGGTGCTCCGAGAAGCCACCGGACCGTATCCCGCCCTCACGAAATCCCTCCCCGGACTGGTCGAGGACCTGCTCGCCCTCGACGGCGAACTCGCCGAACACCTCGTCCCCCCGGAGCGGCTGCGCGCCCACGACACCGCACTGCTGCGCGCGCTGGAAACCGTCAAGCTCGGCAACGCCGACCTGCGCAAGGTCCCCGAGGCCGCCCGCGCCCGTCTCGAACTGCTCGGCCTCACCGCCGCCTACCGCGAGCAGAAGCGCCGCCACGACCTGATCGACTTCGGCGACCAGATCGCCCTCTCGGCCGCACTCGCCCGCGCGCACCCCGAGGTCGGCCGCCAGCTGCGCGAGGAATTCGCCGTCGTCCTGCTCGACGAGTACCAGGACACCTCCGTGGCCCAACGTCTGCTCCTGGCATCCCTGTTCGGTGACGGCACGGGGCACGCCGTCACCGCGGTCGGCGATCCCTGCCAGGCGATCTACGGCTGGCGCGGTGCGTCCGTGGCCAACCTCGACGACTTTCCCGAGCACTTCCCCTTCGCCGACGGCAGCCCCGCCCGGCGCTTCGCCCTCAGTGAGAACCGCCGCAGCGGCGGCCGGCTCCTCGACCTCGCCAACCGCCTGGCCGCACCGCTGCGGGCCCGGCACGCCGGTGTCGAGGCGCTGCGCCCTGCCCCCGGCGCGGAGCGGGACGGCATCGTCCGCTGCGCCTTGCTGACCACCCATGCCGAGGAACTGGCCTGGCTCGCCGACTCGGTCGCCCACTTGGTCCGCACCGGCACCCCGCCGGGGGAGATCGCCGTGCTGTGCCGCACCGCCGGGGACTTCGCCAGGATCCAGGGAGCCCTGGTCGAACGGGACGTTCCGGTCGAGGTCGTCGGGCTGTCCGGCCTGCTTCACCTGCCCGAGATCGCCGACCTGGTCGCCGTGTGCGAGGTGCTTCAGGACCCGACCGCCAACGCGTCCCTGGTCCGGTTGCTGAGCGGTCCCCGGTGGCGCATCGGGCCGCGCGACCTTGCCCTGCTCGGCCGCCGGGCCCGCGCACTCGTGGCGCCGCGCACTGCGGGTCCGCAGCCCGACGACGACGTGGACCGGCGGCTCGCCGAGGCCGTCGAGGGTGTCGACCCGGCCGAGGTCGTCTCGCTCGCGGACGCCCTCGACACGTTCCTCGCACCCGACGGGGACGAGGAGGCCGACGCGCTGCCGTTCTCCGCCGCGGCCCGGGTCCGCTTCGCCCGCCTCGCCGCCGAACTGCGGGACCTGCGGCGCTCGCTCGGCGACCCGTTGATGGACGTCCTCCACCGGGTGCTGGCCGTCACCGGGCTCGAGGTCGAACTCTCGGCGTCCCCGCACGCGCTTGCCGCTCGGCGGCGCGAGACCCTGGGAGGCTTCCTCGACATCGCCGCATCGTTCGCCTCCCTGGACGGCGAGGCCACCCTGCTGGCCTTTCTCGGCTTCCTCCGCACCGCCGCGCAGTACGAGAAGGGCCTCGACCATGCGCTGCCCGGCACCGGCGACACCGTCAAGGTCCTCACCGCGCACAAGTCGAAGGGACTGGAGTGGGACGTGGTCGCCGTCCCCGGGCTGGTGGCCGGACAGTTCCCGAGCGAGCGGGCGCGCGAGTCGTGGACGGCCAACGCCAAGGTCCTCCCGCACGCGCTGCGCGGGGACGCCGCCACTCTGCCGGATACCGAGGACTGGACGAGCAGGGGGATGTCCGCGTTCAAGACCGCGATGAAGGAGCATCAGGGGACCGAGGAACTGCGCCTGGGATACGTGACGTTCACCCGCCCGCGGTCGCTGCTGCTCGGATCCGGTCACTGGTGGGGCCCGGAACAGAAGAAACCGCGCGGCCCCTCCGTGTTCCTCGACGCGCTCCGCGAGCACTGCGAGGCCGGGCACGGCGAGGTCGAGGCGTGGGCGGACGCGCCGCCGCCGGGCGAGGAGAACCCGGCCTTCGCCAAGAGCACCGAAGAGGGGATCTGGCCGCTGCCGCTGGATCCGGAGGCCTTGAGCCTGCGGCGCCGGGCGGCGCGGGCGGTGCTGGACCGTCTGGACCGGGCCCCTGCAGGGCCGCGGGACGCCGACATCGCGCACGGGACACACGGCCCTCACCCCACCGGCAGCGGCGACGCGGTAGGCGGCAGCGACCCGGGCCGGGCGGGCAGCGGCGCGTCGAACCGGGACCTCGCACCCGGCTTCGCCGTTCCGCACCCATCGGACGCACCGCCCGCCGGGGCAGCTCCTTCCCGTGCCCCCCGGCTGCCCGCCCCGCGCGGTCCGGGGCGGCCACCGGGGGAGGACACCACCCTGACGCCCGAGGAGGCCCGTGCGGTGGCGTCCTGGGACCGGGACCTGGACGCCCTCGCCGGGGAACTCCGGCGCGCCCGTGCCACCGTCCGGGACGTGCCGGTGCCGGCCGCACTCAGCGCTTCCCAGCTGATGCGGCTGGCGTCGGACCCGGAGGGCTTCGCCCGCGAGCTGGCCCGTCCCATGCCCCGCCCGCCCCAGCCCGCCGCCCGCCGGGGCACGCGGTTCCACGCCTGGGTGGAGTCGCGGTTCGAGGAGGTGCCGCTGCTCGGGCCCGAAGAACTGCCGGACCTCTTCCCCGACGAGCCCGGGGCGCAGATCACGGACGAGCGGGACCTCGAAGAGCTCAAACGGGCGTTCGAGCGCACTCCGTACGCCCGCCGGAACCCGCACCGCGTGGAGTGGCCGTTCTCGCTCACCCTCGCGGGCCGGGTGATCCGCGGCCGGGTCGATGCCGTCTACCGTGGCCGTGACGCCGATGATGCCGCGGCGGACCACGGGCCCGGGGGCCCGGCGGGCTGGGAGATCGTCGACTGGAAGACGAACCGTGCCCACGACGCGGACCCGCTGCAACTGGCCGTCTACCGCCTGGCCTGGGCCGAGGCGCACGGCCTTCCGCTGTCCGACGTGACGGCCTCGTTCCTGTACGTGCGCAGCGGCGAGGTGGTGCGGCCCGACGGCCTGCCCGACCGCACCGGCCTCGAACGGATCCTGCTCGGCGGCACCGGCGCTCCGGGAGACAACCCCGGCGATCCGGGCACTCCCGGGCCCGGCTCCGGCTCCGGCGGTTCCGGCGGTTTCGGCGAATCCGATGACTGACGCGCCCGGCTGATGCGGCCGGCCCGCGGGGCTGCGTTCGGCCCCCGGCCCCCGCCGGATCAGGAGCACCCACCCGGCCGGATAGGCTCGCAGTCATGAGCAGCACCCCGGACAGCGCCGTCCGCGCGTACATCGCCGAGCATCGCAGCCGTTTCCTCGACGACCTCGCCGACTGGCTGCGGATCCCTTCCGTATCGGCCGACCCCGGCAGGGCGGTCGACGTACACCGAAGTGCCGAGTGGCTCGCCGCCGGGCTGCGCGAGACCGGGTTCCCCGTGGTCGAGGTCTGGGAGACGCCGGGCGCCCCGGCGGTCTTCGCCGAGTGGCCCTCCGGCGACCCGGGCGCCCCCACGGTGCTCGTCTACGGTCACCACGACGTTCAGCCGGCGGCCCGGGAGGACGGCTGGCACACCGAACCGTTCGAGCCGGCCGTCCGCGACGGGAAGATGTACGCCCGCGGCGCGGCTGACGACAAGGGCCAGGTCCTCCTCCACGTCCTCGGCGTGCGCGCCCACCTCGCCGCGACCGGACGGACGGCCCCGGCCGTCAACCTCAAGCTGCTGATCGAGGGCGAGGAGGAGTCCGGATCCCCCCATTTCCCGGAACTCGTCCGCTCCCGTGCCGGCCGGCTGGCCTGCGACAGCGTGATCGTTTCGGACACCGGCATGTGGTCCGAGGACACTCCCACCGTCTGTACCGGCATGCGCGGCCTCACCGACTGCCAGATCGACCTGTACGGGCCGGACCAGGACATTCACTCGGGTTCGTTCGGCGGCGCCGTCCCCAATCCGGCCACGGAGGCCGCGCGGCTGGCCGCAGCTCTGCACGACGACGACCGCCGGGTGGCGGTTCCCGGCTTCTACGACGGCGTGGTGGAACTGACCGCCGAGGAGCGGGCGCTCCTGGCCGAACTGCCCTTCGACGAGACGGCATGGCTGCGCACGGCGCACTCGCACGCCACGCTCGGCGAGAGCGGTCACACCACCCTCGAACGGATCTGGGCCCGGCCGACGGCCGAGGTCAACGGCATCAGCGGCGGCTACCAGGGCCCCGGTGGCAAGACGATCGTTCCGTCCCGGGCCCAGCTGAAACTGTCCTTCCGGCTGGTGGCCGGCATGGACGCCGAGAAGGTGCAGCAGGCCGTACGCGCCTGGGTGGCGGATCAGCTGCCCGCGGGAGTCCGGCACGCGATCACGTTCTGGGGCGCCACCCGCCCCTGCCTCACACCGCTCGACCATCCGGCGCTGCAGTCACTCGTCCGGGCGATGGGCCGGGCCTTCGGCCGGAAGATCCGCTTCACCCGGGAGGGAGGTTCGGGTCCCGCGGCCGATCTGCAGGACGTGCTCGGGGCGCCCGTGCTGTTCCTCGGCATCTCCGTCCCCTCCGACGGATGGCACGCGCCGAACGAGAAGGTCGGCCTGGACCTGCTCATGAAGGGCGCCGAAACGGCCGCCTATCTCTGGAGCGACCTGGCGGAGCACGGCCGGGCCGTCCAGGGGGCGCCACCGGGGTGACGTAACCGGCGCCGGACGGCCGGCGCACGACCCCGATCACGCAGATCACCCGCCCGAGGGGGAGTTGGAAGCAGACGTGACCACCAGGACCGAACAGACCTCCATCCGGCCGATCACGCTCACCGGTCGCAGCGGCATCGACCGGGCGGCCCACCACCGCCTGGACGAGGCGTGGCTCGCCGCGGCCTGGAGCCATCCGAAGACGCGCGTCCTGGTGGTGTCCGGCGGCCAGGCGCTGGTCGAGGACCTCCCCGACGGGCGCACCGAACTCGTCCTGCTGCCCGCGTTCGAGGCGCCGATCAGCGAGACGCACCGGTACTTCCTGGGCACCGACGAGGAGGGCGTCCGCTACTTCGCGCTGCAGCAGGACACGCTCCCGGGGCGGATGGACCAGGCGGCGCGGCCCGCCGGTCTGCGCGAGGTCGGTGCGCTGCTGTCGGAACGCGATGCGGCGCTGCTCGCCCACGCGGTGGCTCTGGAGAACTGGCAGCGGCTGCACCGGTTCTGTTCCCGGTGCGGCGAGCGGACCGTGATCGCGGCCGCCGGTCACGTCCGACGCTGCCCGGCCTGCGGAGCCGAGCACTACCCGCGCACCGATCCGGCCGTGATCATGCTGGTGACGGACCAGGAGGACCGGGCGCTGCTCGGCCGCCAGATGCACTGGCCGGAGGGGCGGTTCTCGACGCTGGCCGGCTTCGTCGAACCGGGGGAGTCGATCGAGCACGCCGTCGTCCGGGAGGTGGCCGAGGAGGCGGGCGTCACCGTCGGATCGGTCGAGTACGTCGCGAGCCAGCCGTGGCCGTTCCCGTCGAGCCTGATGCTGGGGTTCATGGCCCGGGCGACGTCGTCGGAGATCCTGGTGGACGGCGAGGAGATCCACGAGGCCCGCTGGTTCTCGCGGGACGAGCTCGAGGCCGCGTTCGCCTCGGGCGAGGTGCTCCCGCCGTCCGGAATCTCGATCGCGGCGCGCCTGGTCGAGCTCTGGTACGGCAAACCCCTGCCCCCGGGCGTTCCGCGCTGACGGTGGCTCCGGACCGGTTTGGTTATTACCTCTTGGCGAGCCGGTAGATGCCGTAGCTGACAGCAAGGATGAAGTCGACGGCAACCCACAGGCCGATCACGAGGCCTGCGCCGATGGTGGTGCCCGTTTCCGTCCCCGCATTTTCGGTCTGACACTTGTCGTACGGGGACAGGACTTCGCCCGGGGGAATTTCTTTGCTGAGGCCGGAGCAGTCCTGGAGAGTGCCGGTCGCGTCGCCCAATCCCACGGCCAGCCAGATGATGAAGACCAACTGAACGGCGAGGAAGAACCACAGGAACCACGACTTGTACCAACGGCGTTCGCGTGGCTGGCCACGGGATGCGGGAGGTTCCGGTGGTCGTGGCCCCCATTGCTGATCGCGCTCATCCATAGCGGAGGCCTCTCACTCTGCCTGAGGATGGACTTGACGTCGTTCGATCCGGTGTCCATTTTCGCCCTCGCAGGGGGCCTCCGCATCAGGCCTGCTCTGCGCAGCTCCGCCCGTCGTCACGGGGAGCAGCCCGGGGACGCCCATGACCGGGAGCACGACGAAGGGGCCGGTCCCCGGGTGCAAATGGGGGCCGGCCCTTCGCGCAGCATGCCGGCTCTCAGCCGGCCAGGGCAGCCTTGACCTGGGCCAGCGACGGGTTGGGGAGGGCGGAGCCGTCCGGGAAGAGCACCGTCGGCACCAGCTGGTTGCCGCCGTTCACCTTCTCGACGAACGCTGCCGACTCGGGGTCCTGCTCGATGTTGATCTCGGTGTAGGCGATGCCCTCTCGCTCCATCTGGCTCTTCAGCCGACGGCAGTAGCCGCACCAGGTGGTGCTGTACATCGTCACGGTCCCCTGCATCGGTCCTCGCTCTCGTCCGTCTCGTGGGTTGTGCTCGGGAATCCCGAGGAGGGAACGCCCGAGCCCGCCCGCCCATTCCCGGGCCTGCCGGAAGGCCTCGGAGTGCGGTGGCTGCGCCCCGTACCGCCCGGATCGTATGACCACCGGACCCCCGCTGTGGACAACTGTTCCGAGCCCTCCCGGGGAACTGGCAGCATGGCCGTGTGACACCGACACCAGCGACCGACCCGGCCCTCTCCGCGCTCTTCCGCTCGTCCCCGTCCTCCGCTGACGCGGTGCTGGACGGGCTCGACCCCGAGCAGCGGGAGGTGGCGACGGCGCTGCACGGGCCCGTCTGCGTGCTGGCGGGTGCGGGAACCGGCAAGACGCGTGCCATCACCCACCGGATCGCCTACGGAGTGCGCGCCGGGATCCTGCAACCGGCCAGTGTGCTGGCCGTCACTTTCACCAGCCGGGCCGCGGGCGAGATGCGCGGGCGGCTGCGGCAGCTCGGGGCGGACGGCGTCCAGGCCCGCACCTTCCACTCCGCGGCGCTGCGCCAGCTCCAGTACTTCTGGCCCCGGGCGGTCGGCGGGGAGCTGCCGCGGCTGGTGGAGCGCAAGGTGCAACTGGTCGCCGAGGCCGGTGCCCGGTGCCGGATCCGGCTGGACCGCACCGAA
Organism: Streptomyces meridianus; assembly: GCF_023703325.1. GTDB lineage: Bacteria > Actinomycetota > Actinomycetes > Streptomycetales > Streptomycetaceae > Streptomyces > Streptomyces meridianus. The sequence continues at coordinate 94,641 of NZ_JAMQGM010000002.1, read as the reverse complement.
CTGCGCGACGTGACCGGCGAGATCGAGTGGGCCAAGGTCACCCAGACCGTTCCGGAGGACTATCCGGCGTGCGTCGCCAAGGCCGGCCGGGACGCCCCGCGCGATCCGGCGGAGATCAGCCGGATCTACGCCGCCTACGAACAGCTCAAGCGTGACCGCGGAGTGATCGACTTCGAGGACGTCCTGCTGCTCACCGTGGGAATCCTCCAGGACCGCCCCGATATCGCGGAGCGGATCCGCGGGCAGTACCAGCACTTCGTGGTGGACGAGTACCAGGACGTCAGCCCCCTTCAGCAGCGGCTGCTCGAACTGTGGCTGGGCGACCGGGACAGCCTGTGCGTGGTCGGCGACGCGAGCCAGACCATCTACTCCTTCACCGGTGCCAGCCCGGACCACCTGCTCGGCTTCCGGACCGCACACCCGAACGCCACCGTCGTCAAGCTCGTCCGCGACTACCGGTCGACGCCGCAGGTGGTGAATCTCGCCAACGGTCTGCTGGCCCAGGCCCGGGGCCGGGCGGCGGAACACCGGCTGGAACTCGTCTCACAGCGGGATCCGGGGCCCGAGCCGCACTTCACCGAGTTCCCGGACGAACCGGCCGAGGCGGAGGGCACAGCCCGCAGGATCCGCGAGCTGATCGACGCCGGGGTCAGTCCCGGGGAGATCGCAATCCTCTACCGCATCAACGCCCAGTCGGAGGTCTACGAGCAGGCACTCGCCGACCAAGGGGTGCCGTACCAGCTGCGCGGCGCGGAGCGATTCTTCGACCGCCCGGAGGTCCGGGAGGCGGGCGTTGCGCTGAAGGGTGCGGCCCGGGCGGGCGGCAACGACCCGCTGCTGGATGACGTCGAAGACCTTCCCTCCCAGGTGCGGGCGGTGCTCGGCACCACCGGCTGGACCGCCGAGCCGCCCGCCGGATCGGGGGCCGTCCGGGAGCGGTGGGAGTCCCTGGCTGCGCTGGTGCGGCTCGCCGAGGACTTCGCCCGGGGCAGGCCGGAGGCGACCCTGGCCGATCTCGTGACGGAGCTCGGGGAGCGCGCCAATGTCCAGCACGCGCCCGCGGTCGACGGCGTCACGCTCGCCTCCCTCCACTCGGCCAAGGGCCTCGAGTGGGACGCCGTGTTCCTCGTCGGCCTGACCGAGGGCATGATGCCCCTCACCCACGCCAAGACGGACGAGCAGATCGAGGAGGAGCGCCGGCTCCTCTATGTCGGAGTCACCCGCGCCCGGAAGCACCTCACCCTTTCGTGGGCACTGTCGCGTGCCCCCGGCGGGCGGGCCGGGCGCCGGCCCAGCCGGTTCCTGGACGGTCTGCGCCCGGGGTCGGGCGCCTCCCACCGCGGTGGCCCCGGCGGTCAGGGCGGTGTGGAACGGGGCGGAGGGTCCCGGCGCCGCAAGCGCGGCCCCGTCCTCTGCCGGGTCTGCGGGCGCACCCTCACGGATGCCGGTGAGATGAAGCTGATGCGGTGCGAGGGCTGTCCGTCCGACCTGGACGAGGCCCTGTACGAGCGGCTGCGCGACTGGCGCATGCAGGAGGCCAAGGAGCTGGGCCAGCCCGCCTACTGCGTCTTCACCGACAAGACGCTGATGGCCATCGCCGAGGCGGTACCGGGAACCGAGGCGGAACTGGGGGCGATCTCCGGCGTCGGCAAGCGGAAGCTCGACCGTTTCGGGGCCGCCGTTCTGGCCATGTGTGCAGGTCAGGAACTCGCGGTGGAGGAGGCCGCGGAACCGGACGAGCACTGATACGAACTTGTCGAGAAAATGGTTTGCGCGGGCCGTGGGATTCCCCATAGGTTCTCTTCCACGGGCAGGATCCGCTCTTTGTCCGGGCCGTTGAGGCCTGGTGAAAACCCCTCCGGGGGAGGGTCGATGTCCTCCGACACGGAGGACGCAGGGCCTTCTTGGGCCACAGAATTCATGCTGTACTGAACTGAGACGGACCGGTGTCACCGGTCCCCGAGACGCCGAGAGGAGGCGATTCCCATGACCAGCTTCACCAAACTGCGCGGTCGTCAGGTCGTCGTCTCCTGCCTGCCCGGCGCCTCTGTGCTCCGTGGTACCGGCATCGCCGGTTCCCTCGAGGCACGTCTCATCGAGCGTGGCGTCATTGCGGTCAATGACCGACCGACCAAGGCACCGGCGGCAGTAGCAGCGGCAGAGGTCTCGGCCTATGCCGTCGCGGCCAAGGGTGCCGACCTTCAGCAGACGTGGACCGGTGGCGGATTCGCCCTCGGCGCGGCGTCTGCGGCCGAGCACCACACGATGCGGGCCTTCCGCGGGCTCGAACCCTGGAGAGATCCAGCCTGATCACCAGATCAGGTCGGCACCTTCCAGGGCCGCGGAACCCGAACCGGGATCCGCGGTCCTTTTCGTTGCCTGGAGCGGGACGCCGCTCCTCGTCGGCTGAAGAGGAAGCACCCGGTACGACCGAAGCAAACGGCCCACAAGGCCATCGGACCGAACAGACGAGGAAGACACCACCAGTGCCCAGCCCCGCACACGCCCCGTCCGTAGCGCACCAACCCGCGTTCCCCCCGCCCGGCCCTTCGGAGGTTCCCTTGACCCAATCGACCCTGCTCACCGCGCTCGACGATGAGATCGAGCGGTTGGGTGAACTCGTTCCCTGCCGTTCGTACGACCCCGAGGTCTTCTTCGCGGAGTCCCCTGAGGACGTCGAGTACGCCAAGACCCTCTGCCAGTCCTGCCCCCTCAAGGACGCCTGCCTGGCGGGTGCCAAGGCCCGGCGTGAGCCCTGGGGTGTCTGGGGCGGCGAACTGTTCGTCCAGGGCGTGGTCGTGCCCCGGAAGCGGCCGCGTGGCCGTCCGCGGAAGAACCCGGTCGCGGCATGAACACCACCGGAACGATCGACCGCCCGCGCACGCACGAACCCACGAAGCAGGTCCCGACGATGAAGCCGTCCGCCAACGAATCGTCCGTCAGCACTCCCTTCTCCCGCACCGCGCAGAACGCGCCGGGAAGCCGCCAGAACAGGAACCGTGACATGCAACTCATCCCAGAAGCCCTGGCCCGTGCCCATATGCACGACAGGGTCAACGAGGCCGAATCCCAACGCAGGGCCCACGGCATCCTCAGTGCCCGGCGCTTGCAGCGCCGTGCTGAGCGGGCCTCGATGCGGGCTCGCCGCGCGCTGGCCATGGCCGTCATGAACTGACGGCCCGACCGGAGCCGTCACGGGGGAACCGGGGAGGGAGAACGGGGGAACGGGGGGCGGAAGGGGCCGGTCGGGGACCGGCCCCTTCGGTGAGTTCCGTGCGTCCGCGCCGACCCGGGGATATCTTCGGCTCGTGAGCGAGAAGACCCCGCCTCCTGCCGGCCCGGCCGGCCGGGAGCAGACCATCGTCTGCGCGCTGTGCCGTGTCGCGTCGCCGGCTTCGCCACCGCCCCTCTCCTGGATCTGCTCCCTCGAGAACGGCGTGCGTACGTACTGCTGCCAGGACTGCGCTCGCGCCAACATCCGGGCCATCGAGGGGCGTCTCGACACCTCCTGGTGGTGACATGCCCACCGCTTTCCGCCGGGATTTCGCGACCGGCTTGAGCGCCGGCCGCCCCGGCCCTCGCACCGCGGTTCAGACCGCTGCCTCCGGCACCCGTGGTGCGATCGGCACCGTGCTCCCCTGGGCTCGCCGATCGCCCGCCCGTTGACCGGAAGCCGGCTCGGTGCGCCAGGCACCGCACGGGCACGAGGGGTGCGCGCTGATCCTCTGCGGGTCTCCGGCCAGATCCGGTGGGACCAGTTCCAGACGTGCCCCCACACTCGACGGCAGCGTGCCGTCCAGGAACGCCAGGGCGTGGACCACGGCGACGCCCGCCACGACGGACGCCAGTGCGGAGTCACAGGCATGCACTGCGGTGGCGCGGCCCGACCGCCACTGCGCGACCATCCGGGACCAGCCCGGCTCGTGAGCCTCCCGCTCCAGAGCCAGGCAGCCCGAACAGGGAGCCTCCCCGGGCAGGACGAGGGGACCCACGATTCCGGTGTTCTCGATCACCCCCGTGTACAGGTGAGGTGTCCCCGAGGCCAGTAGATCCTCCGACGGGACCGGGTCGGGCGCCAGGGCGGAAAGCCCGTCGCGGGGAGCGTGCACCACCAGCGCGGTCCGGGCCGCGCAGTCTCCCGGGTCCTCCCGTTCCCCCGTCCGGGAGGGGGAGGACGCACGCACCAGCCGCCGTCCGGCAGCGTCCCGCCGCTGCCCCACCGACTCGACCCGCATCCCGGAGGGCGACACGTCCCAGGGCTCGACGCACCCGCCGTCCACCACGTGCACCCGGCCAATCCCCGCGGCCGACAGGCCCGCGGCGACGGCGGCGCCGACCCGGCCCGCGCCGCGCACCTGCACGCGGGTCTCCCGGCGGGCCGCCATCCGGCGCCATGCGTCCCCCGGGGCAGGATGCCGCAGGGACAACGCGGCGAGATCCGGCCGAAGCCGTTCCCACTCCGGGCCCGGCGGGACGGTGGGGCCGGGGATCGCCGTCGGATCGTCGAGCAGCCCGGCGGCCGCCAGCCGTTCGACGAGCGCCTCCACGGCGGAGTCCGGGAGACCCAGGGCGGCGGCCTCCCGCCGCAGCAGCGGCAGCCCCCGGGTTCCGTCCAGGAGGCCCAGGAAACTTCCGGTCGCGGGGTCGACCGGTCCGAGCACCACCGCATGGGCGGGCGAAACCCCGAACTGCATGGTGTTCCGGTCGCGCCAGCAACGCCGCAGCGCAGGCTTGAGCATCGGATGCACGTTTCCGCCCCCTGTCCCGGTCTTCGAATCCCGACCCAGCATGAGACTTCCGGGGGAACGGCGCCGAAAGTTGTCCACAGGCAGTGGATAACGTCGTACTAATGCGCTTCGGCCCCGGTGCTCACGCCTCGGCTGCGGCGCGGGAGGACGGTCCGCAATCGACGTCGGGACTTCCGTCGGCCCCGGCGGGTAACGTCGTGGCGTGCCCGCCGATCCGCTTCACCGCACCGCGAAACCGCAGCGCCGCGCCTCCTCGGCGCAGCCGGCCGGCCCTGCCGCCGCCGACGTCGAGGTGCGCCGCAGCGCCCGGCGGCGCAGGACCGTGTCCGCGTACCGTGAGGGCGACCGCACCGTGGTGCTCATCCCGGCCCGGATGTCCGAAGCGGAGGAGCGGCGCTGGGTCTCCGTCATGCTCGAGAAGCTCGCCGCCCAGGAGCGCCGTCGCCGTATGGGCGACGGCGAGTTGGCGGCTCGCGCCGAGCGGCTGTCCGAGCAGTACCTCGGCGGTGAGGCCCGTCCGTCCGTCGTCCGCTGGGTCACCAACCAGAACACCCGATGGGGCTCCTGCACCCCCGCCGAGGGCAGCATCCGGTTGTCGCACCGGCTCCAGGGGATGCCCGAGTACGTCGTCGACTACGTACTGCTCCACGAGCTGGCGCATCTGCTCGTGCCCGGACACGGGCCCGGTTTCTGGGAACTGCTCAGGGCGTACCCGCGCACCGAACGGGCGCGGGGGTACCTGGAAGGCGTGGTCGCCGCCGCGCGTCTGCCGCAGCCGGGGGGAGCCGACGGCGGCGCCGAGGACTCCGACACCGCCGGCGACGCACCCGCGGCCGGGGGCTGAGGAACGCTCGAGAACACCCCGCCCCCGCAGCCGGAAAGCCGCCGTCACGCCGTCCGCAGCAGGTCCCTGCTCCGGTCCACGAGCCGCTGCACCGACACGTCGGCCACCTGCGGCACCTCGTCCCAGGCGAACCAGCGCAGGTCGAGCGACTCCTCGCTGATCGCGGCCACCGCGTCGGAGGGGGCCAGCGCGGCGTACTGCACGTCCAGATGCCAGGCGCAGGGCGTGGCGTGCCGGTCCAGTCGGGCGGGCCCGCCGGGGACGAGTTCAAGGTCCGCGATGCCGGACTCCTCCCTCGCCTCGCGCAGGGCAGCCTCGGCGAGTGTCCGGTCCTGCGGTTCGCAGTGACCGCCGGTCTGCAACCACATCTGCAGCTTGCGGTGCAGCGTGAGCAGCACGCGCCCGCCCGACGGGTCGACGACGATGCTGCTCGCCGTGATGTGCCCGTCCCGGCAGGATTTCCACATCCCGTCCGGATAGGACGTCAAATGGTCGCGGTAGAGAACGCGCAGCCCCTCCTGGCCGGCATCAGGCGCGCGCCATGCATCCAGCACGCCCGCCGCATCCGCGTGCAGGCTCATGCGCGGCCCTCGCCGCCGTCGTCGTGCCGGTCCTCGCGCTCCTGCTCGCCACCGGCGGCGTCGCCGGGCCGGTCACGGTCGTCTCCCGTGGCACCGGCGCCCTCGGCCGGGCCCGTGCTTCCGCTTCGGTCCGGTCCGCGCTTCGCTCCGCCGCCCGCCGCTTCGCCGAGGATCCTGTCCAGCTCGGAGAAGTCGGGCTGCTCCCTGTGCACGAAACCGTCGGGGTCGTCCAGGTCGTGAGCGGTGGGCAGCATGTCCGGGTGCTCCCACAGACCGTCCCGGCCCTCGGGCCCGCGGGCGTCCGCCAGCGAGGCCCACAGGCGTGCGGCGTCCCGTAGCCGCCGCGGACGGAGTTCCAGGCCGATCAGTGTCGCGAACGTCTGCTCGGCGGGCCCGCCGCTGGCCCGGCGGCGGCGCAGGGTCTCGCGCAGCGCACCGGCGGACGGAAGGTGCGGGGCCGCTGCCGCGTGCACGACCGCGTCGACCCATCCCTCGACGAGCGCCAAAGCGGTCTCCAGCCGGGCCAGCGCCGCTTTCTGCTCCGGGGTGTCCTCGGGCTGGAACATGCCCTGCTGCAGAGCATCCTGCAGTTGTTCGGGGTGGGTCGGGTCGATCTGGCCGACGGCGTCCTCCAGCTTGGAGGTGTCCACCTTGATGCCCCGGGCGTAGCCCTCCACGGCTCCGAACAGATGCGAACGAAGCCACGGGACGTGCGCGAACAGCCGCTGGTGGGCGGCCTCGCGCAAGGCAAGGTAGAGGCGCACCTCGTCCTGCGGCACGCCGAGGCCGCTGCCGAACGACGCGATGTTGACGGGCAGCAGCGCCGCCTTGCCCGCCGGGCCCAGCGGCAGCCCGATGTCCGTGGAACCGACGACCTCGCCGGCGAGCACCCCGAGGGCCTGCCCGATCTGGGTGCCGAACATTGCGCCGCCCATGGAACGCATCATGCCGAGCAGCGGGCCCGCCATGGCCTGCATCTCCTCGGGGAGCACGTCGCCCATCGCCGTCCCCACGCGCTCGGCCACCGGGTCGACGAGGTCCTTCCAGACGGGCAGCGTCGCCTCGACCCACTCGGCGCGGCTCCAGGCCACGGCCGTGCCCGACCCGGACGGCAACGACGTGACGCCGTCCAGCCACAGGTCGGCCAGCCGGACGGCTTCCTCGACCGCGGACTTCTCGCCGGGGCTGACGCTGGCGTCCTTGGTGCCGTCCGCCGTTCCCTGCGCGACGGTCTGCCGGGCGATGTCCTTGGCCATGTCCCAGTTCACCGGGCCGCCCTCGTAGGAGAGCATCTGGCCGAGCTGCTGGAACGCCGACCCCAGGTCGTTGGGGTTCAGCGATCCGAACATCGCGGCGAGCGGATTGTCCGCTCCGCCACTGCCCCCGCCGAACCCGAACGGATTCGCGGGGCCCTTGTCACCGCCCTGACCGCCCTTCCTGCGCCCCTCGTCGCCGTCTTCCGGCTCCTCAGGGGGAAGGCCGAATCCGAATGGGTTGTCACTCACGGGTTTCCTCGGCTCCTCGGGCCGCCGGCCCGGGGCCGACGGCGACTGCCCGACAACACATCCAGCGTAGACACTCCGGCCCGGCTGCGGGCTTGGTGCTTCGCTGTCCCGGTACCTGCGGCAGGATGGACCACACCTGATGCGTATGCGCAAGTGCTCGTACGTACTGCAGACAACCGCTGGAGACGCCCGGTGAGTTCCCCAGACCCAGAAGTTCGCGCACCGCGAACCGACCCGCCCCCGGCCGCGCACCGGCCCGTGATCGCCGTCACGGGCGCCGCTTCGGGGGTCGGCGCCCTGTTGACGCGACGGCTCACGGCCTCCGAGGAGGTCAAGCAGGTCGTGGCCGTCGACGAGCGGCGCGGCGACGCGGCCGAGGCACATTGGCACATCCTCGACGTCCGCGATCCGGCCATCGCGGAGAAGCTCCGCGGCGCCGACGTCGTGGTGCACCTCGCCGTCGACCTCGACTTGGAGACCGATCCGGGGGCCCGGACCGCCTACAACGTGCGCGGCACCCAGACAGTGCTCACGGCGGCGGCTGCCGTCGGGGTCCGCCGGGTCGTGCTCTGCACGTCGGCCATGGTCTACGGAGCACTGCCCGACAACGACGTCCCGCTCGCCGAGGACGCCGAACTGAGGGCCACTGCCGAGGCCACGGGGGTGGGCGATCTGCTGGAGATCGAGCACCTCGCCCGCCGCGCTCCCCGCGCGCACCCCGGTCTGAACGTCACGGTGGTGCGGCCGACCGTACTGGTGGGCGGCACGGACACCGCGCTGACCCGCTATTTCGAGTCACCGCGGCTGCTCGTGGTCGCCGGTTCCCGTCCCGCCTGGCAGTTCTGCCACGTGGAGGATCTGGCCTCGGCACTGGAGTACGCGGCGCTGGAACGCGTGGAGGGAGAGATCGCGGTCGGCTGCGACGGCTGGCTGGAGCAGGAGGACGTCGAAGAACTCTCCGGCATCCGGCGGATGGAACTTCCGTCGGCCGTCGCGCTGGGCGCTGCGTCCCGTCTGCACCGTCTGGGCCTGACCCCGTCGCCGGCCGGGGACCTTGCTTACACGATGTATCCGTGGGTGGTCAGCGGCAGCCGGTTGCACGAAGCGGGCTGGCGGCCGGAGTGGACCAACGAGGAAGTGCTGGCCGCCCTGCTGGAGGAGGCCGCCGGGCGCCACACGGTGGCGGGCCGGCGGCTCGGTCGCAAGGACGCCACGACGCTGGGCGCGGCAGGCGCCACCGTCGCGCTGGTCGGCACCGCGGCCCTGGTGCGGCGCGCCCGCAAGGCGCGGCGCCGGATGTGAGCCCGGTCCGGCGCACCTGCGCCGGACCGGCCGCCGGCCGGCCGTGGCTCTGCGGCAGACCGGTTCGGTTTCCTGACCGCAGTGGGTGCGGCACGATGGGCGGCATGGCACCCACGCACGATCATCCCGGGGACACCGCGGCGGCGGACCCCATTCGGCTGCTCGCAGTCCGTGACACCCCGCTGTCCGTGGAGGAGGTGTTCCAGGCAGTCGGCGATCCCTCCGCGGGCGGCACTGCGCTCTTCGTCGGAACGGTGCGCGATCACGACGGCGGGCAGGATGTGGCCGCGCTGGGCTACAGCTGTCATCCCAGCGCCGAAGCGGAGTTGCGCCGCGTCGCCGAGAAGGTCGCCGCGGACTTCCCGGTGCGCGCCCTGGCGGCCGTTCACCGGGTGGGCGACTTGGTGATCGGCGACCTGGCCGTGGCGGTGGCGGTCTCGTGCCCTCACCGGGCCGAGGCGTTCGCCGCCTGCCGGCGCTTGATCGACGATCTCAAGCGCGAGGTCCCCATCTGGAAGCACCAGTCCTTCACCGACGGCACCGAGGAATGGGTCGGCGCGTAGCGCCGTCCTTCCAGGGGTGGTGGACGGGTGACGGGTGGGAGGGTCGGCGCGTAGCGCCGTCCTTCCGGGGGTGGTGGACGGGCTACCTTCGGGGGTTGGTGGCCGGGCGTAACTGCCGCCGCCCGGGGTAGACGGACAGCACAGTTCGCGCTGCCCCTGCTCTCACCCGTCCGGCTGTCCTGGCTTGCGTAACCTGCTACCCGTGACGAACGTTGAGTCGGCAGGTGGTTAATCTGCTGATCAGTCAGTTTCGTTGCGTTACGGGGTATGGAGGCCGGTATGGCGGCGCTCATGTGGTTGCTGATTCCGCTCATCGCGGCGGTGGTCACTACTGTCTGGGCTCGTTATGCGGCCCGGGCCCGCAAGGTGGGTGACGTCGCCGAACTGGCAGGCTACGCCCGGTTCCGCGAGGCGATGGAGCGTGCGCACTCCCGCTCCGACGCCGCCTGACGCGAGTACGCCACGCGAACTCCCCGCCGGCCCTTGGTGACCCGGCCCCGCAAGCCCTCCTCCGGTGACGTCCCGTACTGTCGTTCCATGCCACGCCGCACAGCGACGATGCTCGCCTCGACACTGATGTTGATCGCACTGCTGTGTGCCGGAGTGCTCATTCCCGTGCCGTACTCCGAGATGTCCCCGGGGCCCACGGTCAACACCCTCGGCGAGCACAGCGGCGAGCCCGTGCTGAACGTGTCCGGGCGGAAGACCTATCCCACGAGCGGCAATCTGAACATGACAACGGTCCGGGTCACCGGCGCCGACTACCGCATGAACCTGGTCGAGGCGGTGAACGGCTGGCTCTCCGGTGACGACGCGGTCGTCCCGCACGACACCCTCTACCCGGCGGGACAGACCGCCGAGCAGGCGGATCAGGAGAACGCGGAGGAGTTCAGCAACTCCCAGGAGAGCGCCAAGACCGCCGCGCTCCGGGAACTGGGGATTCCGGTGACGTCCCGCGTGGTCGTCGCATCCGTCGTCAAGGACAGTCCCTCGCAGGGACGGCTGCACGCCGGGGACGTGATCAGGTCTGTGGACGGCCACCGGGTGCGCAAGCCGGCCGACGTCGCCGCGTTCGTCACCCGGCACGATCCCGGGGACCGTGTGGTCTTCGAGATCGTTCCGGTGAAGGCAGCGGCGGCTGCCGAGAAGGCGGGCCGGGAGCCGCGCGGTGGCAAGCAGGTCGTCCTCACCACGACGAAGGCCCCGGAGGACAGCCGGGCGATCGTCGGCATCCAGGCGGGGACGGACCACACGTACCCGTTCGAGATCGACATCAAGCTGGCGGACGTCGGGGGACCGAGCGCCGGGCTGATGTTCGCGCTGGGGATCGTCGACAAGCTGACGCCGCAGGACCTGACCGGGGGCCGTTTCGTGGCCGGCACCGGAACGATCGAGGACAACGGCAAGGTCGGGCCGATCGGCGGGATCGGCATGAAGACGGTCGGCGCCAGGGACAAGGGCGCCGAGTTCTTCCTCACGCCGAAGGCGAACTGCTCAACGGCCGCCCGCAACGTGCCCGACGGGCTGACACTGGTGAAGGTCGGCACGATCAAGGACGCCCTCGGAGCGCTGGCGAAGATCCGCTCCGGGGACACCGCGGGCCTTCCGCGGTGCGCCGGAACCTGAGCCTCCGATCGCCGGGGCTCTCGTGCCCCGGCCTCGTACCCGGCCGAAGGCCGGCGGCCCGGGTGTCAGGCTCCCCCGGCCGGACGGGGCCTTCGCACGGGCCCTAGTCGGAGAAGGTCGCGCCGAGCGCTTCGGCGAGCCCCGGCACCAGATCGGCGCCGGTGAGCACCTCGGTCGGTGTGTCCTTCTCCCGCAGCCGCAGCGCGGACTCCCGCGAGCCGTCGCGCAGCACGGCCACCGTCATCCGGACTTCCTGCCGGTCGGGGTGGCGGGCCACCCACTCCGTGAGCTCCGCGCCGTCGAGCCCCTCGGGCACGGAGCCCTCGGCAGAGGGCGGCAGCATCAGCCGTTCCACGGTCATGGCACATCCCGCCACGGCGTCGGGCCAGGCGATGGTTCCCAGGAACTCGTCGAGGGGGGTGCCCGCGGGCAGTTCGTCCTGCTCGACCGGTGTCAGGGCGGCGCCCTCACCGTCGTCGACGATCCCGAGCTGATCGGCCAGCCCCGGCTCCTGGCGGCGCAGTTGAGCGCTGTCGACCAGGGCGAACAACCTGGCCGGCTGGTCCCAGCCGAGGCCGGAGGCGTACTCGTCGATCTCGAGTACGGCGCGGGTGAGCGGGTTGGCGGCCATGGGCACGTTGCCGCTGGGCATGTTGGACATGCTCAATATCTTGCCCTGTTCGTAACCGGAACCGGGAACTGGGTAAAGCCTGAGTAAGTTGCACCGGGTGGGTCCTACCATCACGGGACCCGTTCATTCCCAGCGATTTTTCGAGGTGCGCACCTTGGCTTTCCAGATGCCGGACCGCGGCGGAGGCCCGACGGGCCCGCGGATGAGAGTCGGCCGGCCGTCCCGGCGTTCCCGGCCCCTGCTGGCGACAGCGGGTGTGCTGGCCGCGCTGGGCATGGCGTTCGTGATGTTCGCCGGGTTCTGGACGGACTGGCTCTGGTACCGCTCGGTCGATTACACATCGGTCTTCACCACGACCCTCTGGACCAAGGTCGGCCTCTTCGTGGTCTTCGGTCTGCTGATGGCGCTGGCCGTCGGGGTCAACCTCTGGCTGGCGCACCGGCTGCGCCCGCCGCTCAGCGCGATGTCGCTGGAGCAGCAGAATCTCGACCGCTACCGGATGAGCCTCGCGCCCTTCAAGAAGTGGGTGCTGCTCGGGATCTCGGCGGTGCTCGGCCTGATCGCCGGCGCCTCGGCCGCGGCGCAGTGGCGTACCTGGCTGCTGTGGGTGAACGGTGTCGCCTTCGGCCGCAAGGACCCGCAGTTCGGCAAGGATGTCTCCTTCTACTCGTTCGACCTGCCCTGGTACCGGTTCCTGTTGAGTTTCGGCTTCGCGGCCGTGGTGCTCTCGATCATCGCCGCCGCCCTGGTGCACTACCTCTACGGCGGCCTGCGCATCACGAACCCCGGACCGCGGGCGACCTCGGCCGCGACGGGTCACCTCTCGGTGCTGCTCGGCATCTTCGTCTCCCTCAAGGCGGTCGCCTACTGGCTCGACCGCTACGGCCTCGCGGTGAAGTCGAGCGACTTCAAGTCGACGGGCGGCTGGACCGGTCTGCGGTATGTGGACGCGCACGCGTATCTGCCGGCGAAGACGATCCTGTTCTGCATCGCCGTGATCTGCGCCGTGCTGTTCTTCGCCACGCTGTGGCGCCGCACCTGGCAGCTGCCGGTCGTGGGCTTCGGTCTGATGGTGCTGTCGGCGGTGCTCATCGGCGGCCTCTACCCGGCGATCGTCCAGAAGTTCCAGGTCGACCCGAACGAGCAGGCCAAGGAAGCGCCGTTCATCCAGAAGAACATCGATGCCACGCGCAAGGCGTACGGCATCGAGGGCTCGCAGGTCACGAACTACAAGGGCCGCAGCGAGGCCTCAAACGAGCAGCTGCGGTCCACCGCGAACACCACCGCGAGTCTCCGGCTGCTCGACCCGAACGTGGTCTCGCCGACGTACCAGCAGCTCCAGCAGGTGCGTGGCTACTACGGCTTCCCCGCCACGCTCGACGTCGACCGCTACAAGACGGACGGCGGCAAGGAACAGGACACCGTCGTCGGTCTGCGCGAGCTGGACATCGAGGGCATCCCCGAACGCAACTGGATCAACGACCACTTCAAGTACACCCACGGCTACGGCATGGTCGCGGCCAAGGGCACCACCACCCAGAAGACCGGCGCCCCGGACTTCACGGAGTACGACCTGCCGCCCAAGGGCGACCTGGGTGAGTACCAGCCGCGGATCTACTACGGCGAGAAGACCACGCAGTACTCGATCGTCGGCGGGCCGCAGAAGGAGCTCGACTACTCCGACGGCAGTGGTGAGAAGCTGTACAGCTACCAGGGCAAGAGCGGTGTGAACCTGGCCGGCCCGATCAACCGTGCCGCGTACGCCGCCGCGTTCAACGAGCCCCAGATCCTCTACTCGGGGGCCATCGGCGACGGTTCGCGGATCCTGTACAACCGCACCCCGAAGGACCGGGTGGAGGCCGTCGCTCCGTGGCTGACCATCGACGGTGACGCCTACCCGGCCGTCGTGGGCAACCGGATCAAGTGGATCGTCGACGCCTACACCACGTCCAACGGCTATCCGTACGCCTCGCGCACGACGCTCGGGGACACCACCGCGGACTCGCTGACCGACGGCCAGCGTGCCGTCGTCGCCCAGCAGAACCAGGTCAACTACATCCGCAACTCGGTTAAGGCGACCGTCGACGCGTACGACGGCTCGGTGAAGTTGTACGAGTGGGACTCCAAGGACCCGGTCCTCAAGACCTGGATGAAGGCGTTCCCGGGGACGGTGGAGGCGAAGAAGTCCATCAGCCCGGCGTTGATGGAGCATCTGCGGTACCCGCAGGACCTGTTCAAGGTCCAGCGTGAACTGCTCGCGCGCTACCACGTGACCAACCCGGCGCAGTTCTACAGCGGCAGCGAGGCGTGGGAGGTGCCCGACGACCCGACCAACAAGTCGGGCAACGCGGTGCCGCCGTACTACCTCAGCATGAAGATGCCCGATCAGAATGCGCAGAAGTTCTCGCTCACGACGACCTTCACCCCGAAGAGCCGTGAGAACCTCGGGGCCTTCATGGCGGTCGACGCCGATGCGGGCAGTACGGACTACGGGAAGATCAGAATCCTCAAACTGCCCTCGAACACGACCGTTTCGGGCCCGCAGCAGGTGCAGAGCAAGTTCAATTCGGACACCGAGATCGCCGACAAGATCAACATTCTGAAGCGCGGCGACTCCGAGATCGAGTACGGGAACCTGCTGACGGTGCCGCTCGACGGCGGACTGCTGTACGTGGAGCCGGTGTACGTACGTGGTGCGGGCACCAACTACCCGCTTCTGAAGAAGGTCCTGGTCTCCTACGGCGACCAGACCGCCTTCGAGAACACTCTCGGGGAAGCGCTGGACAAGGTGTTCGGCTCCCAGGGCGGCGGCGAGACCACACCGCCGCCGTCCACCGGCGAGCAGCCGTCGGAGAATCCGACGGTCCGTGCGGCGCTGCAGGATGCCCAGAAGGCGTTCGAGGCAGGCGAAAAGGCCTTGGAGGAGAAGGACTTCGGCGCCTACGGCAAGGCACAGAAGGACCTGAAGGACGCCCTGCAGCGGGCCGCCGATGCCGAGGCGAAGGCCTCTGACAAGGGCGGTAAGCAGAAGAGGTGAGAACGCCCGTCCCGCGTCGTGATACTGTTTGTCACACAACGGCGCGGGGTGGAGCAGCTCGGTAGCTCGCTGGGCTCATAACCCAGAGGTCGCAGGTTCAAATCCTGTCCCCGCTACTGAAGAAGGACCCGGAGTCAATCGACTCCGGGTCCTTCGCTTGTTCGGGGGACATCCGAAGTGCCGCGTTTGAGGGGGCGTTGGCTCGGGAAGTTGATGTCGGGAAGTCGACAAAACGCCGAAGTGACTTCACTGACTGCGGTATACGAGGTGTACCCGGGTTACGGGTGGTGCGACGATGGCTCTCATGGGGGACAGGACGGAACTTCTGAGCTCCACCGTGAACGGCATGGTGGTGGGCGACGGGAAAGCGGAGCGGGATACGAGCGGGCCGGCCGAGACTGCTGCCCGCACTTCTGGAACGGCCGATTCCGCTGCGCCCGTGCCCGGCCCGCGCGTCGCCGCCGCGGAGGCGGAGGACGAGGCCCGGCACCGCCTGGCGGCGGAAGCCGGTGACGTTGCGTCGATGAGTGCGCTCGGTGCCATGCTGCTGCGACGCGGTGACCTCGACGGTGCCGAGCCCCATCTGCGTGCGGCGACCGGCCAGGGGGACCGGGCCGCTGCCAACAACCTGGGTGTGCTGCTGCACCAGCGGGGGTATGCCGACGAGGCTGCGGGCTGGTGGCGGATCGCCGCAGTCGCGGGTTCGGCAGCCGCTGCGCACGCCCTCGGCCGTCATCACCGCGAGCGCGGGGACGAGCCCGCTGCCGAGTACTGGCTCCGTCAGTCCGCCGAGTGGGGTCATGCCCTCGGCGCCTTCGCGCTGGCCGATCTTCTGGAGCACCGTGGCGACCCCGGTGCGGAACGCTGGTTCCGCGCTGCCGCCGAGCAGGGACACCGCGAGGCCGCGTACCGGCTGGCCCGTCTCCTCGACCGGCGCTGGTCGGAGGGCGCGGAGGCAACGGCCGGACACGCTCGGGGACCCGAGACGGAGCAGTGGTACCGCCAGGCAGCCGCGCGCGGACACCGTCGCGCGGCCCTGCACCTCGGCGCGCTGCTGGAGGAGCGCGGCGAGGTCAAGGAAGCCGGCCGCTGGTACTTCAGTGCCGCCAAGGGAGGGGACGCGCGCGCCGCGTGCGCCCTCGGATTCCTGCTGCGCGACGCCGGTGACACCGACAGCGCCGCGATCTGGTGGCGTCGGGCCGCGCAGGCCCGCGACGGGAACGCGGCCAACGCGCTCGGCGCGCTCCACGCGGAACGGGGCGAGCACCAGACCGCCGAGCGCTGGTACCGCGCCGCACTGGACGCGGGAGACATCAACGGGGCGTACAACCTGGGGCTGTTGTGCGCTGCCCAGGACCGCACCGAACACGCGGAGCAGTGGTACCGCCGAGCCGCCTACACGGGGCACCGCGAGGCGGCGAACGCGCTCGCAGTCCTGCTGCTGCAGCGCGAGGACGCGGCCGGGGCCGAGCCCTGGTTCTCCAAGGCCGCCGAGGCGGGCAGCGTGGACGCCGCCTTCAACCTCGGGATCCTCCATGCCGGGCGGGGCGAGGACCCCGCCGCCCTGCAGTGGTACGGGCAGGCGGCGGCGGCAGGGCACACCGAGGCCGCACTGCAGGTCGGTATCGCCCTGCTGCGGGACGGCGACGAGCGGACGGCCGAGCGGCATCTGCGCTGTGCGGCCGGCGGAGGCAGCCCGGAAGCGGCGTTCCGGCTCGCCACGCTGCTCGACCGCCCGGAGACCCGGGCGGTCGCCGAGGAGGCCGGGGTGACGGCGGAGTGCGACGAGTGGTACGCCCGGGCGGCCGAGCAGGGGCACCGGCGGGCCCAGGTGCGCTGCGGCATGCTCGCGGCAGCGCGCGGTGACGTGGTCGAGGCGGCCCGGTGGTACCGCTCGGCGGCAGAGGCCGGCAGCCGCAACGGGGCGTTCAACCTCGGGCTGCTGCTGGCGCGCGAGGGCAGTGAGCCCGAGGCTGCGCTCTGGTGGAAGCGTGCGGCGGAGGCCGGCCACGGGCGGGCGGCTCTGCGGCTGGCGCTGCTGGCTGCGCGCAAGGGCGAACTCGCGGAGGCCCAGCAGTGGTGCACGCGCGCTGTCGGGCTGGGGCCGACGGAGGTCGCCGAGCGCGCGGCGCGGCTGCGCGACGCGCTCCAGCAGGAGCTGTCCGCGTAGCGACCGGGGCGCGTGCCCGGCGGCTCCCGAGGGGCTGCCGGACACGCACTCCGGGCCCGGCGGGCCGCCGCCGGGCCGGGAACCCGGGAATTTGCGCTGGTCGTCGCCGCGAGGCTAGAGTAAAGGCACACCGACGCGGGGTGGAGCAGCTCGGTAGCTCGCTGGGCTCATAACCCAGAGGTCGCAGGTTCAAATCCTGTCCCCGCTACGAGAACGAAGGCCCGGATCCTCCAGGATCCGGGCTTTCGTCATGTGCCGTGCGGCCGACGCCGGCCCGCGCAGAGCGGTGCCGGCCGGCGGGGCGTCCGGTGCCTCAGCCGGATGCGCAGGACGGGCAGACGCCACGGTACGTGATCTCCACGTCGGAGACGCTGAAGCCGAAGCGCTCGGCGTCCGGAAGGTCGCGCAGGGGGTCCCCGGAGGGATGGACGTCACGGATCGTCCCGCAGCGCGCGCAGACCAGGTGCTGGTGGCTCCGATGGGCGTTCGGGTCGTACCGCATTGCACGGCGGTCCGTGCTGACCTCGATCACTTCACCGAGCGAGACGAGCTCGCCGAGGGTGTTGTAGACGGTGGCGCGGGAGATCTCGGGAAGCTTCGCGGCTGCCCGGGCGTGTACCTCGTCGGCTGTGAGGTGGACGTGTTCCCCGTCGAGGACTTCTGCTACGACGCGCCGCTGGGCGGTCAGCCGCCAGCCACGTCCTCGAAGTCGTTCCAGCAGGTCACTCATGCCATTTCACCTAACAGTTCAGGAGGGCCGGCTCAACAGCGGGGTCCCGACCCCCGAACGGGTACGGCCTTCGCCCACATCTCGAGTTGGATCAAATCCAACATAGGACTGCTCGCGCCGGAAGCCAAATTCCGGGCCGGTCGGCAGCCGGGGCGTCCCGGCCGGCCCGGTCAGCCGGTCACCGCGGCAGGCTGCGCGGGGATCTGCGTCCAGCAGCCGATGATGTCCCGGACCGAGACGACTCCCACCGGCTCCTGGTCGTCGAGGACGATCAGGTGGCGGAAGCCGCCGTGGGTCATGGCCGCGGCGGCCTCGGCCAGGGTCCACTCGGGGGCGGCGAAGACCACGTCGGTGGTGGTGTGGGCGGATGACGGCTCGAGGTCGGGGTCCTGGCCGGCCCCCACGGAGTTGAGGATGTCGCGCTCGGTGAGAATGCCGATGCCGCAGGTGTCGGGGTCGAGGACCACCGCGGCGCCGACCCGGCGGGCGGCCATCAGGGTCGCTGCCTGGCGGAGCGTGTGTGTGGGACCGATGGTGAGGACGGTCTTGCTCATGGCGTCACGGACGAGCATGGAGTGGAGCCACCTCCCTGGTCATCTCTTCTGCGGACCGGGCCGGTTCGAGAAAAGATTCACAATTTCACAAGCGGGTGAATTCTCATGTTCACATGAGCTCCCGGAAGGCGGCAAGGGGGCGCCGACGGCCCTGTCGCGGTTGATCGCGCCTCCGGCAGGAGGGCCTCGGCACGGAAACTGTGCCGGAAACCGAGCCCGGCCTGCGGTGAATGCCCGTCCCGTGCGTCAGTAGCGCTGGTTCAGATAGCCCAGCAGATCCTGATGGAGCAGCCCGTTGGAGGCCACCGCGTTGCTGCCGCCCGGTCCGCGGACCCCGTCGAGATCGGTGAACTCACCGCCCGCTTCCTGGACGATGATCGCGTTCGCAGCCATGTCCCACAGTGAGAGTTCCGGCTCCGCACACATGTCCACCGACCCCTCGGCGACCATCATGTACGGCCAGAAGTCGCCGTACCCACGGGTCCGCCAGCAGTCACGGGTGAGGTCGAGGAACCCGTCCAGCCGGCCCTGGTCCTCCCAGCCGCTGAGCGACGAATAGGCGAACGACGCGTCCGCGACCCGCCCCACCGAGGAGACGTGCAGCCGGGTGGCCGAGGTGAGGCTGCGGCCGGTGTAGGCCCCGCCGCCCTGCGCGGCCCACCAGCGCCGCCCCAGCGCCGGGGCGGAGACCACGCCGACGACCGGCTGGTACCCGCCCTCGGCCGGGACCATGAGCGAGATGAGCGTGGCCCAGACCGGCACCCCGCGAACATAGTTCTTCGTGCCGTCGATGGGGTCGATGATCCAGCGACGCGGCCCGGCGCCTTCGGTGCCGAATTCCTCGCCCACCACGGTGTCGCGCGGCCTCGCACGCTTCAGGGAACTCCGGATGAGTTCCTCGGCCGACTTGTCCGCCTCGCTGACCGGGGTCATGTCGGGTTTCGTCTCGACCTTCAGATCGAGGGCCTTGAACCGCTCCATGGTCGTGGCGTCGGCGGCGTCGGCCAGCACGTGGGCAAGACGCAGATCATCGTGGAAGTCGGCCATGCAAGAACACTATCCGGCGGGTCCCGTCACCGTCCCTGCAGTGCCGCCCGTGCGTTTCCGGCGGACGGGCGGGCCCGTGGCGGCCCCGGACAGCGAACGAGGCGCGTCAATTCTGTGCCCACCGATGCCGTGGAGGTCACGGGCCCGGGATGCGGCGCGCCAGGTGCGGGGCGCGCTCCCCGGCGGGGCGGCGGGTCACTGAGCCGAGCCGGAGAGCTGCAGCCCGATGACGCCGACGACGACGAGGCTGATCGACACGATTTTGAGCGTCGACACGATGTCGCCGAGGAAGACCATGCCGTAGATCGCGGTGCCCGCGGCCCCGATGCCGGTCCAGATGGCGTACGCCGGGCCGACGTCCAGCTTGCGCAGGGCGAGCGTGAGCAGCCCGAAGCTGCCCAGCGCGAAGGCCGCGAACGCGATGGTCGGCCACAGCCGCGTGAATCCGTGGGACAACTTGAGGCACACGGCGAAGCCCGTCTCGAGGAGCCCGGCGACGATGACGAGCAGCCACGCCATGCGAGCGCCTCCCGCGTCGGTGATCCATCCTGCCTGAGGGCGATTATGCATTCACCGGTCGTGACTGGAGGGTCACCGCACGGGTCAGTCGCCCTCGCGCCGTTCCCGCGTGGCGAGCAGCCGCCGGAGCGAATACAGCCGGGCGGGATCCGCGTGGCCCTCGTCGACCCACTGGTCGAGCGCGCAGTCCTTCTCGTCGTGGCTGCAGGCCCGGGGGCAGCGCTCGGTGCCCGGGACCAGCTCCGGGAACGCGTGGATGACCCGGGACGGATCGACGTGGTGGAGTCCGAACGACCGCACACC
This sequence comes from Streptomyces meridianus, assembly GCF_023703325.1. Taxonomy (GTDB): domain Bacteria; phylum Actinomycetota; class Actinomycetes; order Streptomycetales; family Streptomycetaceae; genus Streptomyces; species Streptomyces meridianus. The sequence continues at coordinate 74,481 of NZ_JAMQGM010000002.1, read as the reverse complement.
GGGGGTGTCGATCACCCATCCCTCCCGGCCCGGCAGCGGCAGGGCCAGAGCGGAGGTGGTGGTGTGCCGGCCCCGTCCGGTCACCGCGTTGACGACACCGGTGGCCCGGTGTCTGTCCTGCGGCACGAGCGTGTTCACCAGCGTGGTCTTCCCGACGCCGGAATGCCCGACGAAGGCGGTGATGCGTCCGGCCAGCCGCTCCCGCACCCGTTCCGCGGTGTCGTCCTCGGCGAGTTCGTCCCTGCTGGTGACGACGTACGGGACGCCCAGCGGCGCGTAGGTCTCCAGCAGGGCGTCCGCCGACGCCAGATCGGACTTGGTGAGGACGAGCAGCGGGTCCAGCCCGGCATCGAAAGCCGCCACCAGACAGCGGTCGATGAGCCGCGGGCGCGGCTCGGGATCGGCCAGGGCCGTGACGATCGCGAGCTGGTCGGCGTTGGCGACGACCACCCGCTCGTACGGGTCGTCGTCGTCCGCAGTACGACGCAGCACCGAGGTGCGCGGCTCGACGCGGACGATCCGGGCCAGGGTGTCCTTGGCCCCCGAGAGGTCTCCGACGATGCCCACCCGGTCCCCGACCACCACACCCTTGCGGCCCAGTTCACGGGCCTTCATGGCGATGATCGTGCGCTCGTCGACCAGACAGGTGATGCGCCCCCGGTCCACGGTGAGCACCAGACCGTCCGTCGCGTCCTCGTGCTTGGGCCGGATGCTGGTCCGTGGCCGGCTGCCCTTGCGGCCGGGACGGACCCGCACGTCGTCCTCGTCGGTGTGCTTGCCGTATCGGCGCATCTCGGCAGGCTCTCAGGCGCTGCCGGACGAGGCGGGAACGGCCGGGACCGCGGCGGTGCGCCCGCCCGCGAGCATATCCGTCCACAGCGCGGGGAACCCGGGCAGCGTCTTCGCGGTGGTCGCGACGTTCTCCACCCGGACACCGTCGACGACGAGCCCGATCACGGCGGCGGCTGTCGCCAGACGGTGGTCGTCGTAGGTGTGGAAGACGCCGCTGTGCAGTGGCCGCGGCCGGATGCGCAGGCCGTCCTCGGTCTCGGTGACGTCCCCGCCCAGCCCGTTGATCTCCTTGGTGAGCGCGGCGAGCCGGTCGGTTTCGTGCAGCCGCAGATGGGCGACCCCGCGCAGGACCGATTCCGAGTCCGCCAGGGCGGCCACGGCGGCGATGCCCGGCGTCAGTTCGCCGACGTCGCCCAGGTCGACGTCGATGCCGTGCACCCGGCCGCTGCCCGTGAACGTCAGCCCCTGCTCGGTGAGTTCGCAGGAGCCGCCCATCTCCGTGAAGATCTCGCGCAGCGCGGCCCCGGGCTGGGTGGTGTGCTCGGGCCAGTCCGGAATGGTCACCCGGCCGCCGGTCACCAGTGCAGCGGCGAGGAAGGGCTGGGCGTTCGACAGATCGGGCTCGATCGTCAGATCGCGGCCGAGCAGGGCTCCCGGTGCCACCCGCCAGACGTCGGGCTCCCCCGCCTGCGGGGTGTCCACCGACGCCCCGGCCAGCCGGAGCATCTCGACGGTCATCCGGATGTGCGGAAGAGAGGGGAGGACCGCCCCGGTGTGCCGCACCTCGACGCCCTGGTCGAACCGCGGGGCGGACAGCAGCAGGGCGCTGACGAACTGCGAGGACGAGGAGGCGTCGACCTCCACGGGGCCGCCGTCGAGCGCCCCGACGCCGTTCACGGTGAGGGGCAGCGCCCCGCGCCCCGCGTCGTCGATCCGCGCACCGAGGGCGCGCAACGCGTCGATGACGCCGTGCAGGGGGCGCTGGTGCGACCGCGGATCTCCGTCGAAGCGCACCGGGCCGTCCGCCAGGCATGCCACCGGGGGAAGGAAGCGCATCACCGTGCCGGCGTTGCCGACGTCGACCGTCGCGGGACCCCGCAGACCGGCGGGAACCACCCGCCACACCTCACCGGTGGCGTCGGCGCCGGTGCTGCCGTCGGGTACGACGTCGATGCCCACGCCCATGGCCCGCAGCGCATCGGCCATCAGCAGGGTGTCGCGGGAGCGCAAGGGGCGGCGGAGCCGGCCCGGCTCGGATGCCAGGGCGGCCAGGACGAGCGCTCGGTTGGTGACCGACTTCGATCCCGGCACGGTGACACTCGCGTCCACGGGGCCGGACGCGAGCGGGGCGGGCCATGGATCGGCCTGCGCAGCCGGGGCGGGGTCTGTGTCGGTCATGGCCTTCACTTTAGTCGTTCACGAAACGCGGGATCCCGGCCGGAACCCGTTCCGGCCGACGTACGGCGCCGCGGCACCGCCGTGCTCGCCGGGCCGGTCAGAGGCCGAGCAGCCGCTGCCCACCGCCCACCAGCGACGCCAGCGCGACGACGTGGAAGAGCAGCAGCCACACCGCGGGGGGCGTGTGCGTCAGCCGCGCCAGCTGGTCGGCGTCGGAGTCCGGGGCTCCTCCCCGCCGCCGCTTGCCCTGGAGCTCGAACACCGGACGGACCCCGCCGAGGAGGAGGAACCAGGTGACGGCGTAGGCGAACGCGGCCTGCACCTCCGGTTCGGCCAGCCAGGAGACCAGGAGGAACAGGCCCCCGGTCAGCACCACCGTGAGGACTCCGTAGGCGTTGCGCACCATGATCAGCACGGACACCAGCAGGAGCACGGCGCCCCACAGCAGTGCGGTGATGTGGCCGGCCGCCAGCAACGCGGCGCCGGCCAGGCCTATCAGCGAGGGAGCCGTGTAGCCGGCCGCCGCGGTGAGGATCATGCCGAGGCCGGTCGGCTTGCCGCGGGAGACCGTGAGGCCCGAGGTGTCGGAGTGCAGCCGGATGCCCTCGAGGCGCCGTCCGCTGAGCAGGGCGACGAGCCCGTGCCCGCCCTCGTGTGCGATGGTCACCGCGTTCCGCGTGAACCGCCAGGCTCCGTGCGGCAGGACGGCGCCGAGGGCGACGGCGGCCATCGCGACCACCAGCCACACGGGCGGATCGGGCTGGGCACCGATGACGCGATCCCACAGATCGCCTACGGCTGTGTGTTCCATCGGGCGCGGCTCCCTTGTGGCCGGGTACGGACGTCGTGGCAGTGTTGCACTCATGTGCGGTCGTTATTCTGCGAGCCGGAGCTCCGAGGACCTGGTCGGGGCCTTCGGCGTGACCAAGTGGGAGCCCTCCGAGGCGCTGGCCCCGGACTGGAACGTCGCGCCGACCAAGGACGTTCACGCGGTGCTGGAGCGGCCGGACAAGGAGTCGGAATTCGACGAGCCCGTCCGTCAACTGCGCGCACTGCGCTGGGGGCTGGTGCCGTCCTGGGCCAAGTCCCCGGATGTCGGGGTGAAGATGATCAACGCCCGGGCGGAGACCGTCCACGAGAAGGCCTCCTACCGGCGGCCCTTCCTCGCGAGGCGCTGCATCCTGCCTGCCGACGGTTATTACGAATGGTTGACGGGGAGCGAGGAGCGCAAGCTCGAGGAGGCCGGCCGCCGCAAGCGTCCCCGGAAGCAGCCGTACTTCGTCACCCCGGTCGACGGCGGAGTGATGGCCATGGCCGGGCTGTACGAGTTCTGGCGCGACGGCTCCCTCCCCGCCGAGCACCCGCGGGCCTGGTGGGCGACCTGCACGGTGATCACTACGGAGGCCGAGACCACACCGCTGCCCGACGCCTCCGCAGGCGGGCCGGGCAGCCTCGCCGGCATCCACCCGCGGATGCCCCTCGTGCTGCCGGCGGACCGCTGGGACGCCTGGCTGGACCCGTCACGCACGGACCCCGACGCGCTGCGCCCGCTGCTGGCGCCGCCGCCGGCCGGCACGGTCCGCGCCTACCCCGTGTCCACCGCGGTCAGCGACGTCCGGAACAACGGACCCGAATTGATCACCGAGGTGGAGGCACCGGCGGAGAGCACCCTTTTCTGATCTCGGCTCGCCGGCCGCCGCGCGGCCCCTCCGGGCGCGCCGGGATCGCTCCGCAGCACGTCCTGGCAGGATGTGGACGTGACCGAGACCGTGACGATTCCCACAGCGCCGGGCGACGCTCGCATCTGCTGGTTCCGGGCGGTGCGCCCGCACACCGTGCTGGCCCTCGGCCACGGCGCCGGTGGCGGGATCGAGGCGCGGGACCTGCAGGCGCTCGCCCGCACTCTGCCCGGCCGGGGCGTCACGGTGGCGCTGGTCGAACAGCCCTGGCGGGTCGCGGGCAGGAAGGTGGCACCGGCGCCGAAGACCCTCGACGCCGCATGGACGCAGCTGTGGCCGGCGCTCGCGGATGCCGGGCTGCCCGTGGTCGCCGGCGGCCGGAGCGCCGGAGCCCGGGTCGCGTGCCGCACGGCGGACGGCCTCGGCGCCCACGCCGTCCTGGCGCTCTCCTTCCCACTGCACCCACCGGGCCGGCCGGAGAAGTCGCGGGCGGACGAACTGCTGGCGCCGGACGTCCCGGTGCTCGTCGTCCAGGGCGGGCGCGACCCCTTCGGCAGGCCGGAGGAGTTCCCGCACTCCCGGGAGGTCGTCGAGATCCCGTACGCGGACCACGGTTTCGCCGTTCCCCGGAAGTCCGGCGCGGAGCCGCAGCAGACGCTCGACCTGATCACCGATGCCGTGTCCGGGTGGCTGGACCGGACGACCGGCTGAGCCTCCGGTTGCCCGCCACCCGGCCGGGAATGCGCAGCCCCGGAGGTGTGTTGTGCCAGGTGTCCTCGACGGACACGACGCACGGTGACGGCGCAAGGAGAAGGAGTCCGCCGATGGGTTCGATCCAATGCCCGCCCCGCCCCCAGGCTGCTGAGCAGGGCTGGCCCCGGGTGACGGTGGCGCAGCCTGCCCGCCTCGGAGCGGCGGTGGCACCGGATCGTCGTCTATCCTCCGATTCGAGCGGGTCCGCATCCGGCCCCGCCGCAGCACTGGAGGAGGTGGGTCCGGTCACTGGGACCGACGCGGGGGCCGACGACGGTCGGGCGGAGGAGGAAACCGAGACCACTGCCGAACGCAACGCCCGTTTCGAGCGGGACGCGTTGGTGTTCCTCGACCAGATGTACTCCGCTGCTCTGCGGATGACGCGCAATCCCGCGGACGCCGAGGACCTGGTGCAGGAGACGTACGCCAAGGCTTACGGCTCGTTCCACCAGTTCCGTGAGGGCACCAACCTCAAGGCCTGGCTGTACCGCATCCTCACCAACACCTTCATCAACTCGTACCGCAAGAAGCAGCGTGAGCCGCAGCGCAGCGCCGCCGAGGAGATCGAGGACTGGCAGCTCGCCCGCGCGGAGTCCCACATGTCGACGGGGCTGCGGTCCGCCGAGTCGCAGGCGCTGGACCGCCTGCCCGACTCCGACGTGAAGGAAGCGCTGCAGGCGATCCCCGAGGAGTTCCGCATCGCGGTGTACCTCGCGGACGTCGAGGGGTTTGCGTACAAGGAGATCGCCGACATCATGGCCACACCCATCGGCACGGTGATGTCGCGGCTGCACCGTGGCCGTCGCCAACTGCGCGAACTGCTGGAGGACTACGCCCGTGAGCGCGGTCTGGCCCCCGCGGGCGCCGCGTCGGGCGAGTCGCACGACCGGAAGGGTACGGGCTCATGAGCTGCGGCAAGCCGCATGAGACGGACTGCTCCGAAGTCCTGGACCACCTCTACGAGTTCCTCGACCGGGAGATGCCGGACGGCGATTTCGCCAAGTTCGAGGTGCACTTCGACGAGTGCTCGCCCTGCTTGGAGAAATACGGGCTGGAACAGGCCGTGAAGAAGCTCGTCAAGCGCTGCTGCGGCCATGACGACGTTCCGACCGACCTCCGGTCGAAGGTCATGGGCCGGATCGAACTGGTCAGGGCCGGGGAGGCCGTGCCGGAGCTGAGCGTCATGGAGCAGGCGGTCGCCGACGACGTGGCCGAGGCCGCCGGTCGCACCACCGGCGAGTCCCGGGAGGACACCGGGGCCTGAACCCCGGTGGCGCCGGCGCCCAGCCGGCCGTGGCTGCGCCCCGGCACGGTCCGGGCCCGGGGCGTCGAGCCGAGGATGCGATGCGGGCCCGGTGCCCGTGCACGCGGCCGGAACCCGCGCCCGGTGACCCCGTTCCGGACCCGGTGCACTCCGGCTACGCCGAATGGCGGAACGGCCGGGACACATCCCCCGGGGCGGGCACGCCGATCTGTGGACGCGCCATCACCCGAAAGTGCTAATGGCTCCCGGTCCGCCACGGTCTCATGTCCCGTTGTGCCCCTCAGGACTGCCGCGCGGGCTTATTCTCCCGATCCTGACATGCGGGATCTCGGGGAGGGAGCGCCATGCGAGCTGTCCCGCCGGCCGCACGCGTGTACATCCTGTGCGCCGTCCTCGCCGCCGGCGCCTGTGCGGCCCCCGCGTTCCGGAGCGGAGCGGGCACGTCCTGGAGCGCTGTGCTCCTGCTCGCCGCGCTCTACGCGGTCTGCGAGCAGCTGACCCGCTGCTCCTTCCTGGGCGACCGTGCACCCACGGGCATGGGGGCCTTCGTCCCGGTGCTCCTCGCGGCCGCCTTCCTGCTGCCGCCGGCCGCTGCGGCGCTGGTGGCGATCCCCGGCGCTCTCGCCGGGCGGGTCGACCAGCCGCCGGCCGGGCTGCGCCGGGTCTGGCGCGCGGCGGCGTTCGCAGTCTCCACCTGCGCAGCCGGGTGGGTGTTCCGCGAGCTGCCCGGCCTCAGCGGCCCGCACGCCGTGGCGGCCGCCGATTTCCCGTTCGCCCTGGTGCCCGCGGGGTGCGCGGCGATCGCCTTCAGCGCGGTGCTCGCGGCGCTCGACGGCGGGGTGCTCGTCACCGCCGAGCGCTGTCCGGCCCGCGTGGCCTGGCACGGCCTGCAACCCGGGGAGCTCCCCCCGTACCTGGTGCACGGCCTGGTCGGGCTGATGATGGCGGTGCTGTGGCGCAGCCCCTACGGGCCGGTCACGTCGCTGCTGGTGCTGCTGCCCATGTACATCTCGTGCTGGGTCTTCGCCCAGTACCACCGGGAACGTGCGGCGCACCAGGCAACCATCCGCGCGCTCGTCCAGGCGGTGGACATCAAGGACCGCTACACCCGGGGGCACAGTGAACGCGTGGGCCGGGCCTCTGTGCTCATCGCACGTGAACTGGGGATGGCGGACGACCGGCTGGAGGTTCTGCGCTTCGCCGGCATCCTGCACGACGTCGGCAAGCTCGGCGTGCCCACCCGGCTGCTGCGCAAGGAGGGACCACTGACGCCCGAGGAACGCCGCGTCATCGAGCTGCATCCCGAGTACGGGCACGAGATGGTGCGCGGCATCGGGTTCCTGCGGGAGGCCCGCGCCGCGATCCTGCACCACCACGAACGTCTGGACGGCCGCGGCTACCCGTACGGGCTCGCCGGTTCGCAGATTCCCGAGTTCGCCCGGGTGGTGGCCGTCGCCGATGCCTTCGACGCCATGACGTCCACCCGCTCGTACCGGCGTGCCCGCCCGGTGCGGGCGGCAGTCGACGAGCTGAAGCGCTGTGCCGGGTCGCAGTTCGACGCCCGGATGGTCGGTGCTCTCGCCCGGGCCCTCGACCGGCACGGCTGGCACCCGGCTGTCACCGCGGACACCCATGACGCGTCCGGCCTGCGCGGAAACGTACCGCCACCGAGGTCGTCGGGCGATCCGGGGCCGTTATCTGAACGCGATGCCGGACACCGACCGGCGCGGCCGCTGCACAGCGTGCGGCGGCGGCAGGGCGGCTCCGCGTGACGGCCCGCGACGGACGCTCCGGGCCGGAACCGGCCGTGCCGGGGCAGCGGGCGGCGACGGCAGCCGACGCCGGGCCGGCCGGGTCCCGCACAGGACTGCGCCCCGGCTCGCGGAGAACTCCTCGCACCGTCCGCGTGGTGCACGCCGCGGCGGGCGTCCTGGCCGTCGCCGCCTTCGCCTGGACGCTCTGGCACGGCCTGCACGAGCAGGCCGCGGCACTGGCGTTCGGGCTGCTGGTGGCCGTGGGGGAACTCACCCGTTGGGGGCCGGGGGCCATGGGCTCCTCCCGGTCGGACGACCGGGAGGTGGCCCCCTTGGGAGCGGCCGGGGCGTTCGCCTACGCCCTGCTCGGCCACAACGACGGCCATCCGACCACGCACGGTGTGGCGCAGATCGTGACCGTCGTTGCCGCGGCGGTGCTCGTCGGAATCACCCCCCACGTCGCTGCGGGGCGCAGTCCGGGCCTCGACCGGCTGGCCCGGCGCGTGATCACCACGGCGTTCGCCGCGGTCTGCTTCCAACCGCTGTACAACTCGGGGTGGTTCGGGACCTGGGCGGACGGCGGGCCGTACTATCCGGCCTGCGTCCTGCTGCTGCTCGCCCTGTCGGTCGTGTCCGACGCGGTGCTGTGCGCCACACTGGCCCGCGCTCGTACCGGCTGGCCGTACGGGCCGCTGCTGCGCGACCATCTGCGGGGCCTGCTCGGCATCGGTTCGGCGGTCTGCGCGACCGGAGCGGTGATCGCGCTCGCCGTCGCGGCCGTCGGTCTGTGGGCGCTGCCCGTGTTCTGCGTGCCCCTGCTGCTGACCCAGTACTCGTTCCGCCGCTACGCCTCCATCCGTGCCACCTACCGGCAGACCATCGCCTCGCTCGCCAGGGCCACGGAGATCGCGGGCTACACCCCGACCGGGCACGCCCGCCGGGTCGCGGCGCTCAGCAGGGCGGTGGGCCGGGAACTCGGACTGTCCGAGTCGGAGCTGACCGTGCTCGAGTACGCGGCCCTGATGCACGACATCGGCCAGCTCTCCCTCGTCGACCCGGTTCCCGACGGTGCGACGGAGTCGCTGCCGCAGGAGGAGCAGCGCCGAATCGCGCTGCTGGGGAGTGCCGTCGTCCGGCAAACGGGAGTCCCCGCGGAAGTGGCCGTCGTCGTGGAGCGGCAGGCGGACCCCTACCGTGAGCAGCCGCCTGCGGCCCGCATCATCCGTGCGGTGAACGCCTACGAGGACCTGACCGGGCGGGAGCGACGGCCGGAGGGACCGCTGAGTGTTCTCGAGCACCTCAGGCTGTCCACGGCCCGGGACTACGAACCCCGGGTGGTCGAGGCGCTGGCGCAGGTGGTGGCCCGGGGCGGGGACCTGCTGCGAACCCATGAGTAATGAGCGGCCCCCCGGATGGGCATGGTTGGATGCGAAACAGATGGTTCGGCGGGCGTCGGGGCGGCAAGGAGCCAGGTGTGGACGTCGCCTCCGGAACAGGAAAGGGGCCGGGCTGAGACGGTGGCCGATCTGTGGCAGGTTGGGCACCGGGGAGCGCCGCCGCAGTCGACAGGACGGCGGGGACGCAGTGCGGGAGGGGCGGCACAGCCGGCGACACGAGGCCGGCGGCGCGGCACTGGCAACAAGGGGCAACCGGCAGGCGGGAATCGTGAGAATCTTCGGAAAGGTACGGCACCGGCCCTCCGCCTCGTGGCGGCAGGCGACGGACCGCGCGTTCACGCTCATCGGTGACGGCCGTTACGAGGACGCGGGCGCTCTGCTGACCCGCGCGGCGGATCTCGAGCCGTGGCTTGCGGAGTCCTGGTTCAATCTCGCGCTGCTGCACAAGTTCCGGCACGACTGGGAGCAGGCGCGCTCCGCGGGCCTGCGCGCCGTCGCCCTGCTCGACCGGGAGACGGGTGCCCCGGACTGGTGGAATGTGGGCATCGCGGCCACCGCGCTGCAGGACTGGGCGCTGGCCCGCCGGGCGTGGCAGGCGTACGGGCTGAAGGTTCCCGGCGAGGAGACCTCGTCGGGCGAGCCACTGGGCATGGAACTCGGCAGTGCGGCCGTGCGGCTGTCGCCGGAGGGCGAGGCCGAGGTGGTCTGGGGCCGGCGGCTGGACCCGGCCCGTATCGAGGTGCTGAGCATTCCGCTGCCGTCGTCGGGACGGCGCTGGGGCGAAGTGGTGCTGCACGACGGCGTTCCGCACGGTGAGCGGACCATCTCCTCCGGCCCGTCGTTCCCGGTCTTCGACGAGATCGAGCTGTGGGCGCCGTCGCCGGTGCCCACGTGGGTGGTGCTGCTGGAGGCGGCGACCGAGGCGGACCGAGACGCGCTGGAGCAACTGGCGGCGGACGCCGGGTACGCCGCGGAGGACTGGTCTTCGTCGGTGCGGTTGCTGTGCCGGATGTGCTCCGAGAGCCGGATGCCGAGCGACGAGGGGGACGGCGAGCACCTCGATCCGCACGATCACAGCGAACCCGGCCACCCCGGGCCGCTGGGCCACCGGACAGCAGGCGATCTGTGGGTACCGGAGCGGGAGTGCGGGATAGCCGCCCCCTCCGCACTGGTCCGGGGGATGCTCGACGGCTGGGTCGCGGACAGCCCGGACACCCGTGAGTGGCGGGATCTGGAAGAGGTCTGCTGAGGGCCCCCGTAGTCTGTACGGGATCGCGTGACGGGGAACTGAGGAAGGCGTACGGCGGAGATGGCGCAGCAGTCGGTGTTCGAGGACGAGAACCAGCAGGGGGAGACCGGGCCCGGCCCGCAGTTCCTGGACGACACGGTCGACGCCGATGCCCGTGAGAAGGCGCACCGCGAGCGCGGCACCGCTAGGCCGGTCACTGTGGTGGGCAACCCGGTGCTGCACAAGCGCTGTCAGGACGTGACCGAGTTCGGTGACGGGCTCGAGCGGCTGGTCGACGACATGTTCGCCAGCCAGCGGGCGGCCGAGGGCGTCGGCCTGGCGGCCAACCAGATCGGCGTGGATCTCCGGGTGTTCGTGTACGACTGCCCGGACGACGACGGTGTCCGGCACGTGGGGGCGATCTGCAACCCGGTGATCGACGAACTGCCGGCGGAGCGCCGGGTGCTCGACGACTCCAACGAGGGCTGTCTGTCGGTTCCGACCGCGTACGCCTCACTGCCGCGGCCCGACTATGCGATCTGCCGTGGCCAGGACCTCCAGGGCAACCCGATCGCCGTCGAGGGCACCGGCTACTTCGCGCGCTGCCTCCAGCACGAGACGGACCACCTCGACGGCTACCTGTACATCGACCGGCTGTCCAAGCGCGACCGCAAGGACGCCCTGCGGCAGATGGCCGAGGGCACGCCGCGCTACGAGACGGTTCCGAACGACTAGCGCGACGTCGGGGCATCCGCCCCGCAACGACGACCGGTGACGAGGCCGGCCCGCCGGGGCCGGCCTCTCGCGTTCCCCGTTCTCCGCGGAAGACCAGGCTTGTCGCGAGCATGACTCACTCGTCAATGCCTTGACGCCAGGGCAGCACGATCGGCTTGAGATGATGCGCCATCCAGCGGCCCCCGCAGGGGTGGCAGCGGACCGGAGCGCTCCCGGGAGTACCCGGTAAACGGCCTGCTGAGGGCAGTGGCGCCCTCGTCGGCACCGCCTGACACGGGGCCCTGGGAGGAGGCATGCCCACGTTTGCCTACTGTTAGTCTCCCCGCACTTGCACTGGGTAACCAAAGCGCGGTGCAGACGTACGAAGGGCAAAGGGAAACATGCGCAAGCTTCAGCAGGTCGCGATCGTCGTCGCTGCGGTCGGTGGCCTGGCCACCATCGGTGCGGGCAGTGCCGCCGCTGACGCGCCCCCCGCCGGCGGTCAGCAGGCCGCTCCGCAGCAGCAGGACCAGGGTGCACAGCAGCAGGCGCCGCAGCAGCAGTCCCAGCAGCAGGCGCCGCAGCAGCAGGCCCGGCAGCAGAGTCCCGAGCAGCAGATGCGGCAGTCCGCGATGCGGGAGCAGACCTCCGGTTGGGCGCGCTACCAGGCTCCGCAGCAGCAGGACCAGTCCCAGCAGCAGGCATCGCAGCAGCAGAACCAGGGTCAGCAGCAGGCGCAGGCTCCGCAGCGACAGGACCAGTCGCAGCAGCAGGGGGTGTCCGTGGGGACACAGGACCTGGGTGTGCAGCAGCCCGCCACGCAACAGCACGCTCAGCAGGCTCCGCACTACCGCATGTCCGATCTGGCGCAGCAGGTCCGGCAGCAGCAGGCCCAGCGGCAGGCTCAGGCTCAGCCGCAGCTTCAGCAGCAGGCTCCGCAGCAGCAGTCGCAGGCTCAGCAGCAGGCCCCCCAGGCTCAGCAGCAGAACCAGCAGGTTCAGCAGCAGGCTCCGCAGCAGCAGTCGCAGAACCAGGTGCCCCAGGCTCAGCAGCAGAACCAGGTTCCGCAGCAGAACCAGGCCCCGCAGCAGAACCAGCAGGTTCCGCAGCAGCAGTCGCAGGTCCAGGCTCCCCAGGCCCCGCAGCAGAACCAGGTTCCGCAGCAGCAGTCGCAGAACCAGGTGCCCCAGGCTCAGCAGCAGAACCAGGCCCCGCAGCAGAACCAGCAGCTTCAGCGACAGGTGCCGCAGCAGCAGGCCCCGCAGCAGCAGTCGCAGAACCAGCAGGCCACGCAGCAGCAGAACCAGGCTCCGCGGCAGGACCGCGAGCGGCGGCAGGCCCCGCGTCAGCAGACGGTCACGGAGCAGGTCAACACCCAGGCGGCTCCCACGGTCAACCGGCTGGACGCGGAGCTCGACGCCCTGCGTCCGGAGATGTGCAACGAGCGGACGCTGCACGAGGTCAACGTCTACCCCACCGACAGCAACAAGCCCATGCGCCTGCAGAGCATGACCTGCCGTCAGCTCGGCGTCGCGGACATCCGCTGACGCTCGCAATGCATCGTCGTACCGCGTACCGCGAAGCCCCCGAAGGGTTCACGCCCTTCGGGGGCTTCGTGCCTGCGGCTGGTCCCACCAGGTGAAACACCGTCACCCTGAAGAACTCCACAACGAACAAAGACGACAAAAAGCATATAAGCTCCATTACGGAAACAGCACGGACGGCGACGTACCGTGTCCGGATCTCGTGGAAGTGGAGACGTGATGCGCAAGCTTCGTAAGGCTGCTGTGGTGGCCGTCATGGTGGGCGGCATGGGGATGCTCGGTGCCGGTGTGGCTGCGGCCGGTGGCCACGGTGGAGGTGGCGGTGGTGACTTCACCGTCGAGAATCCGCAGTTCCTGAACTGTGCCTACACCAACAACACCGCGAGCGGTCTGACTCAGGTCCCTGCGGCCGTTACGGGCGACCTTGTCCAGACGATGAACCTCGGCAACGTCTGCCCGCAGGTCGGTCCGCGCTTCGACTTCTGAGCGTCGTCGACGATCGGGTAAGGGCGGAACCCCGGACTCCGGTCCGGGGTTCCGCCCTCGTGTGTCGGCGGCTCGGCTGTCGGCCGGTCATGAGGACGCCGTCTCGTGTGGCCCCTCCCGCCGTTCATCCGCCTCGCAGGGTGCGTTCTGGTGCGAATGAGTCATTGTCAAGATGAAGCGCGTCAAAACCGTCCGAAAATCTCATCTATGCATAGAGTTTCCGTCTTGTAGGGGCATGATCGATCGCCGATCTTGTCGACTCTCGTGGGAATGGAGATGTGATGCGCAAGCTTCGCAAGGCCGCGGTTGTGGCCGTCATGGCCGGCAGCATGGGCATGTTCGGCGCCGGTGTCGCGGCTGCCGGTGGTCACGACGGCGGTGGCAGTGGCGGCAACTTCCTCGTCAACAACCCGCAGTTCCTGAACTGCGCGTACAGCGAGAACAGCGCGACCGCCCTCACGCAGGCCACCGGCGCTGTCACGGGTGACGCGACCCAGACGATGAACCTGGGCAACGTCTGTGCGCAGACCGGCCCCGTCTTCGGCGGCTGAGCGCTGCTGTTGCTCGAATGAGGCGGGCCCTGGACTCCGGTCCGGGGCCCGCACTCGTCCGTCTGCTGTCCGCCGGATGTGGGAGCTGCGCGGTCCGGCCCTTGCGTGCGTGGTGCGGGGCTCCGGTCGCAAGGCTCCGTCAGGCTGCGGGTGTACGGCGCGGATCGCAGCCGTCCGTGCGTGGGAGGCGGGCCATTCGAGTCATTGCATTCACAAATCGTGCCAAAATGCAGTGAAACTCCCATCGATGCATAGAGTGTCTGTCCGGTAGCGGCATGATCGATCGCCGATCTTGTCGATTCTCATGGGAATGGAGATGTGATGCGCAAGCTTCGCAAGGCTGCGGTTGTGGCCGTCATGGTCGGCAGCATGGGCATGTTCGGCGCCGGCGTTGCGGCTGCCGGTGGTCACGGTGACGGCGGCACGGGCCTCGGCGACTTCATCGTCAACAACCCGCAGTTCATGAACTGCGAGTACAGCGGCAACACCGCGACCGGCCTCACTCAGGTCACGGGTGCCGCTGTCGACGGTGACACCACCCAGACGATGAACCTGGGCAACGTCTGCGCGCAGACCGGCCCGGTCTTCGAGGGCTGACCTGTCGTCGATCGGATCGAGCGGGTCCCGGACTCCGGTTCGGGGCCCGCTCTCCCGTGTTTGCCGGGGACGGCCGGCGAGCGCCTGCAGCCGGCAGGCCCGAGGGGTGGGCCGCCTCGGGCCGCCGCGGCGCCATGTCGTTCCTGATGCTATGACGCTTCATCAAGTGCCCAGCGATGCGGCACTGTTCGCCACCGGTGTGCGCCTCCGGGGCGAAGGAACCGATGCAAATGAGTGGCAACATTTGCTGACCGTGTCAAGAGCGATCGAAGTTCTCATTCGTGCATAGAGTTCGTGTCCTGTAGAGGCATGATCGATCGCCGATCTTGTCGATTCTCATGGGAATGGAGATGTGATGCGCACGCTTCGCAAGGCCGCTGTGGTGGCCGTCATGGTCGGTAGCGTCGGCATGTTCGGTGCCGGGGCGGCTTCTGCCCACGGTTCCAACGGAGGCGGCGGCAAGGCTCCGGGCGACTTCGTCGTGAACAACCCGCAGTTCCTGAACTGCGCGTACAGCGGCAACAGCGCGTCCGTCCTGAGCCAGATCACCGGCGGTGAGGCTCTGGGTGACGCCACCCAGACGATGAACCTGGGCAACGTCTGTGCGCAGACCGGCCCGGCCTTCGAGAGCTGATCGGGGCTGACTGCCTGTCGGGGTCGGGCTCCGGAGCGTGGGCTCCGGAGCCCGACCCCGAATGGTGCAGGGCTTCCCGCACCGGCTGCGTGGCGTTTGTCGGCGCATTGTGCCGAATGGTCCCGCCGAGAGACTCCGCTCGGTCGAAAAACTGGCGATTCCATCCTAAAGTACTGCATAAGGTCCATTGCTGCCTATAGTTGCCAATTGTTGTGGACGTGGCCCTCGTGTGCTGCGTCAACCCCGTGGAACTGGAGATGTGATGCGCAAGCTTCGCAAGGCCGCTGTGGTGGTCGTCATGGTCGGTAGCGTCGGCATGTTCGGCGCCGGCTCGGCCTTCGCCAACGACATGTACGGCTCGGAGAAGGGCTACGGCCACCACGAGTCGGAGAAGGGTCACCACGACTCCGACAAGGGCTGGGACAAGGGTGACAAGGGTCACCACAAGTCGAAGAAGGAAGAGGCGCTCGAGGCGCCCGACTTCATCGTCAACAACCCGCAGTACATGGACTGCAGCTACACGGAGAACTCGGCCAGCCTCCTGAGCCAGGCCACTGTGGCGGCCGTCGGCGGCGCTTCCACGCAGACGATGAACCTGGGCAACGTCTGTGCGCAGACCGGCCCGGTCTTCGGGGACGGCGAGGACTGATTTCGCTTCATCGCAGGGCGGGTTCCGGGAGTTCGTCCGGGACCCGCCCTGCGGCATCTCCTCGCCACCTCGCGCCGGCGGGGTGGCCGCCGCGGAGTTGACGTTGCGTAGCGCACGAGGGCGGCAGCCAATGAGGCGACCCGCCGGGCAAGAGCTTTAAAACCCGACATAGGCGTATAGAGTTGCCCTGACTCAGGGGCACGACTGATCACTGAACGTGTCAAGTCCATTGAACTGGAGATGTGATGCGCAAGCTTCGCGAGGCCGCCGTGGTGGCGCTCATGGTCGGCAGCGTCGGCATGCTCGGTGCGGGTACGGCCGCTGCCCATGTGGGCAAGGGCACGGACGGCCGCAAGGTGACGTCGCACGCGGCCAAGTCGCACGACGCGAAGAAGGCCAAGCAGGCCGAGAAGGAGCCGGCCGCGCAGGAGAGCGCGAAGAGTCAGGAGAGCGTGGCCGCGCAGGACGAGACGGCCACGGAGGACCGCGCCGCCGCGGAGAACGGAACGGCCAACGGGGCCGCGGGGGAGCCCACGGTTCCCGTGCACAACCCGCAGCGCCTTGACTGCGACTACGAGAACAACAACGTGTTCATGCCCGTCAATGTCGCCATCACCGTGTTCGGTGACTCGACGGCGAAGCAGAACATCGGCAACATCTGCCCGCAGACGGGCCCGTCCTTCGACGACTGACCCGCGAAGGCCGAACGACGAGCGGGTTCCTCTCCGGGGCCCGCTCGTCCGGTCCCCCGGCGTTCTGCCCGGGCGATGCCGGCGCTGCAGGTCCTGTGGGTGCTTCGAGAACAGCTCCGTAACCGATCAAAGGAACAGAGACATGCGTAGAGCAACGAAACCGGCCGTCGTCGCGGGAGTCCTGGGGGGCATTGTCCTGATGGCTCTCGGTGCAGTCGCCGCCCAGGCGGACGACGGCAACGGTGAGCAGTGCACGACGAGCGGGAACGTCACCCGCTGCTCCTACAGCGACCAGTACAGCTACACGACCGATGACGGCCGTTCGGTGACCGTCGTCAGCGAGCAGACGCTCAGCTGCCAGGGCACGCCGAGCCGCATCGAGACGCCGGTCCAGGACGCGAACGGAAGGACCACGGGGTCGGTCGCCACGGGCAGTGTGTGCGTGCAGAACGGCCGCAGCTTCCGCTCGTAGAGCCCGCCCGCGAACTGCGTTCCAGGCTTCCGATGGCCCTTCGCTTCACGGCGAGGGGCCCTCGTGTGTCCGGCTGCCATATGACGTGGTGTGCCGTCGGGCGATGCGGTGCTCGGCGGTCCTGGGCGGCGCAGGCGGCTCTCGTCATCGTTTGTCACCTCCCGGTCCGGGGCCCCGTGTGGCCCCGAAGCGATGCCGGTGCGGCCGCATGATGCGGGCGGTAACCCGATCACCGCGGATTCCACTCTCCAAGTGGCGGAGCCGGAGAATCCGACTAACTTCGTCACTGTACGAGCATGATCAGTGACTGATCGTGTAGACCTCGCAGAGTTGGAGATGTGATGCGCAAGCTTCAGAAGGCTGCTGTCGTCGTTGCCATGCTCGGCGGCATGGGCGCCCTCGGCGTCGGCACGGCCCAGGCCGCCCCCACCCAGGACCCGGTGACCGTGGTCGTCACGCAGGAGTGCTCCGCCACCGGTGGCGAAGGCGGCGCCTCCGGTGACGCCGCGGTCGGCGACTACACGATCGGGGAAGCGTCGTCCACCGGTGGCGAGGGTGGCGCCGCCACGACCGTCTGCACCGTCACGATCAGCGGCTGACGTACCGGTGGCCGCCCTGCGGGGCTGCCATCACCTCCCCCTTGAGTCGCAAGCCCGGCCGGCCGGGGGCCTCGTCCCGCCCCCGGCCGGCCTGCGGTTCGTCAGAAATCGTCGTCGAACGCCACCGAGCCCTCGACGGCCACCTGGTAGGCGGACGCCCGGCGCTCGAAGAAGTTCGTCAGCTCCTGGACGTTCTGGAGCTCCATGAACGAGAACGGGTTCGACGAGCCGTAGCGCGCCGGCAGCCCGAGACGCGCGAGCCGCTGGTCGGCGACGCACTGCAGGTACTCGCGCATCGAGTCGGTGTTCATACCCGGCAGGCCGTCCCCGCACAGGTCGCGCGCGAACTGCAGCTCGGCCTCGACCGCCTCCTCCAGCATCGCCGTGACCTGCCGGCCCATCTCCTCGTCGAAGAGGTCGGGCTCTTCCTGGCGCACCGTGTCGACTACCTGGAATGCGAAGTCCATGTGCATCGACTCGTCGCGGAACACCCAGTTGGTGCCCGTCGCCAGACCGTGCAGCAGGCCCCGTGAGCGGAACCAGTACACGTAGGCGAACGCCCCGTAGAAGAACAGGCCCTCGATGCAGGCCGCGAAGCAGATCAGGTTGAGCAGGAACCGGCGGCGGTCGGCCTTGGTCTCCAGTCGTTCGATCCGCTCCACCGAGTCCATCCAGCGGAAGCAGAACTGCGCCTTCTCGCGGATCGACGGGATGTTCTCGACGGCGGCGAACGCGTCGCCCCGGTCGTCCGGATCGGGCAGGTACGTGTCCAGCAGAGTCAGATAGAACTGGACGTGCACCGCCTCCTCGAACAGCTGCCGGGACAGGTACAGCCGCGCCTCGGGGGAGTTGATGTGCTTGTAGAGGGTGAGCACCAGGTTGTTCGCGACGATCGAGTCACCCGTCGCGAAGAACGCGACGAGACGGCTGATCATGTGCTGTTCCCCGGGGGACAGCTTGCCGAGGTCGGCCACGTCCGAGTGGAGGTCGACCTCCTCCACGGTCCAGGTGTTCTTGATCGCATCGCGGTAGCGCTCGTAGAAGTCCGGGTAGCGCATCGGACGCAGGGTCAGCTCGAACCCCGGGTCCAGCAGGTTCTTCTCCCGGCCGGACGTCGCGGTGTCCACCGTGTGGGCGGCCGTGGCGGGGGTGGGGGCGGGGGTGGTCATTACTGGCATGCCTCGCAGGACTCGGGGTTCTCCAGGGAGCAGGCGATCGCCTCGTCCGGGCTCGCCTGCTGGGCGGGAACGGTCGCGGCGGGGGCCGCGGCCGACGTGCCGGCGGCGGCTCGCGCGATCCGGGTGGCAGGCCGGGACCGCAGGTAGTAGGTGGTCTTCAGGCCCTGCTTCCAGGCGTAGGCGTACATCGAGCTGAGCTTGCCGATGGTGGGCGAGGCCATGAAGAGGTTCAGCGACTGACTCTGGTCCAGGTAGGGCGTACGGGCCGCGGCCATGTCGATCAGGGCGCGCTGCGGCAGTTCCCACGCCGTGCGGTAGAGCCGGCGCACGTCCTCGGGGATCCAGGCGAAGTCCTGCACCGAGCCGTTGGACTCGCGCAGGGCCTCGCGCGTCCGGGCGTCCCACACTCCGAGCTGCTTCAGCTCCTCGACCAGGTACGAGTTGACCTGGAGGAACTCGCCGGACAGGGTCTCGCGCTTGAACAGGTTGGACACCTGCGGCTCGATGCACTCGTACACCCCGGCGACCGAGGCGATGGTGGCCGTCGGCGCGATGGCCAGCAACAGCGAGTTGCGCAGGCCGGTCGCGGCGATCCGGGTGCGCAGTGCGGCCCAGCGGTCCGTCAGCTCCGGGTCCGCAGTTGCGTCCGGATAGTGGTCGGGGTGCAGGACTCCGCGGGATGCCCGGGTCGAGGACCAGGCGCGATGCGGGCCGTGCCGCTCGGCCAGGTCGCAGGAGGCCTCGTAGGCCGCCAGCATGATGCGCTCGGCGATCCGCGTGGAGAGGCCGACGGCCTCCGCGGAGTCGAACGGCAGCTTCAGACGGAAGAAGACGTCCTGGAGGCCCATCACGCCCAGGCCCACCGGGCGCCAGCGGCCGTTGGACGCCGCGGCCTGCTCGGTCGGGTAGAAGTTGATGTCGACCACCCGGTCGAGAAACGTCACCGCCGTGCGCACGGTGGCGTCCAGGCGCTCCCAGTCCATCTCGCCGTCGTCCCCGAGGTGCGCACCGAGGTTGACGGATCCGAGGTTGCAGACGGCGGTCTCGCCGTTGTCGGTGACCTCGAGGATCTCGGTGCAGAGGTTCGACGAGTGCACGACCGCCCCGAGCCCGGCGGTCTGGTTGGCGGTGCGGTTGGACGTGTCCTTGAACGTCATCCAGCCGTTCCCGGTCTGGGCCAGCGTCCGCATCATCCGCGCGTAGAGCCGCCGGGCGGGCACCTGCTTCGTGAAGCGGCCTTCCGCCTCGGCCCGGCGGTAGGCCGTGTCGAACTCCTCCCCCCACAGGTCGACCAGTTCGGGCGCATCGGAGGGCGAGAACAGCGACCAGTCCGCGTCTGCCTCGACCCGTCGCATGAACTCGTCCGGGATCCAGTGCGCGAGATTGAGGTTGTGCGTCCGGCGGGCCTCCTCGCCGGTGTTGTCCCGCAACTCCAGGAACTCCTCGACGTCGGCATGCCAGGTCTCGAGGTAGACGCAGGCGGCTCCCTTGCGCCGGCCGCCCTGGTTCACCGCCGCCACCGAGGCGTCGAGGGTGCGCAGGAACGGCACGATTCCGTTGGAGTGCCCGTTGGTGCCCCGGATCAGCGAGCCGCGCGAGCGCACGCGGCTGTAGGGGATGCCGATTCCGCCTGCGTGCTTCGACAGCCTGGCGACCTGGTGGTAGCGCTCGTAGATCGAGTCGAGTTCGTCCAGCGGGGAGTCCAGCAGGTAGCAGGAGGACATCTGCGGGTGACGGGTGCCGGAGTTGAAGAGGGTGGGGGAGCTCGGGAGGTAGTCGAGGCGGCTCATCAGCCGGTACAGCGAGGCGACGTCGTCCACGGCTCGTTCGCTCGCGCCCTCGGCGAGACCGCAGGCGACGCGCAGCATGAAGTGCTGGGGTGTCTCGATCACCTGACGGGTTGTCGGGTGGCGCAGCAGATAGCGGCTGTGCAGGGTGCGCAGGCCGAAGTAGCCGAAGCGGTCGTCGGCGCCCTCGGCCAGGGCTGTCTCGACCAGGGCGTCGAGGCCTCGGGCGTGCGACCGGACGAACTCCGCGGTGTCGTCGGCGATCAGTCCGGCGCGGTGGCCGACGGCGACGGAGGTGGAGAAGGAGACCGCCCCCTGGCCCGCGGCTTCGTCCGCCACGGCCCGGGTCAGCAGCCGGGCGGCGAGGCGGGAGTACTCGGGGTCCTCGGAGATGAGCCCCGCCGCGGCCTCCGCGGCCAGCGCCCGCAACTCGGCCTCGTCCGAACCCTCGTGGCGGCCACGCAGCGCGGAGGCCGCGACCCGTCCGGGGTCGGTCGACGGGAGGTCGGCGGCGAGGTCGGTCAGGGTGCGCAGCAGGGCGGCTCCGGGGCCACCCTCGTTCTCGATGCCGTCAGCTGACCGCCGGCTCGTCGCCGCAGGTGATGCGGACACGATGCTCACGTGAGCTCTCCCTCTCTGCGCAGGCCTGGCGGGGGGAGCGACGAGCGCATGCGGGCACACGTCCGTCAGGGCCGGACCTGCCGCCTCGATGCCCGTCGGCCCACCCCACGAGGCCCGGACGATGCAACGCCCGGTTCGGTCGATCCGGGCGGGCTGTCGGCAGGTGGCCGGACTTGACGGTGCAGCGAAAAGGGCACGTCTGCACCGTTGCGGGACAGTTCCGGATTTGCACCGGATTCCCCTGCGGCGACAGCTCGATGAGCATACATGTTGTGCCATCTTCCGTGGGCAGCACCAGATGTTGTGTCTCGCCGTCAGAATCGCCCTTTGCAGGGGGAACAGTCGAGGGCCGGCGAACGACCCGTGCAGGCACCGGATCGCAGGTCTCGGATTCGTGGGGCGTTCCCGATCCCAAACATCCGCGGAACTCCGGGGCCCGGCCCGCGGAAGCCGGCTCAGCCCGCGAGGGAGAGCGCTCCCGCGCCGAGCACCGCCAGGGCGTAGCAGCAGATGCCCGCCGTCACCGCGCGGGTGCGGCGACATTCGGGCCAGTCGGTGCGGGACAGCAGCCAGGCGAGGGCGGGCAGCACGAGGACGCCGTGGAGGCAGACGCCGTGCAGCGGTTTGAGGAACCCGACGACGTGGTAGGCCAGTTGCCGGTCACCGGCCTTCTCGGTCGCCACCCCGCGGGCGATCATTGCGGCGCCGGAGGCGAGGGCGACGAGCATGGCGGCGAATCCGGCGCGCAGTGCCAGCCGCATGCTCGGCCGCTGCTGCGCGGAGCCGCGTCCGAAAGCCTGCACGGCGAGGGTGGTCAGGACGAGAACGAGGACGCCACCGCCCGCCGCCAGCAGGGTCGAGACCGTCGAGTCGAAGGGCGTCTCACGGTTGATGTGCGAGGGTACGCCGCGCCAGGCCTGCAAGGTCACCCCTGTCACCTCGAGGACGCTGTCCACGGCCAGCGCCGTCAGCAGCACCGTGCGCAGCCGGGGCCGCAGCGCCAGGTACGAGGCCACCCAGGTGACGGTGATCAGCGTCAGGCCGAAGGACACCCCGAACGTGGTCGGTTTGCGCCAGGAGACGGGACCGTCCCAGGGGCCGCCGTCGACCGCGAAGACCCCGAGATGGAAGATGCCGGAGACCATCAGGGCCAGTCCGGTCGCGTAACAGGCGCGCTCGACGGGGCGGATGTCCGCCCATGCCGCCCTCGCGCGCGGGCCGGCGCCCGCACCGGGGTCTGCTGTGGTTGTCACCGTGGCTCCTTCACCGTCGTCCGGACCGCCACTGTGACGCGGATCCGCCGGCCGGGCGTCGTCCTCCGCGCGGCAAGCGCCGTACGCCGAGGGGAGTGTCCGAACGGCGTCGCCCCCCTTCCCCGGGAGAGGAAAGGGGGGCGACGCCTGGTGACGAGGTGACGCGTGCGCCGGCGGAGGCGTCAGTGAGCGCCCGTCGGGGAGGGGAGTTCCTGCTGGACGCCCGGATCGCCCGCGTCCGCCGTGTAGTCCGCCGGGGACGTCTCGTCGAGGCCGTCGGGAGCCTTGGCGAGCCGGAAGGCGAAGGTGAGAACCACGACGACCAGAACGTTCAGGACGAACGCCGTCAGGCCGATGTAGCCGATCTCCCCGATTCCCGGGATAACGGCCGAGCTGCCACCGAAGTGTTTCTGAGTGGGGCTGGCCACGCCGTAGGCGGCCACGGTGCCGTAGATCATGCCGACGGCCCAGCCGGCAATCAGCGCCCACCGGTGGAACCAGCGGGTGAACAGGCCGCCGACCAGTGCCGGGAAGGTCTGCAGGATCCAGATTCCGCCCAGCAGCTGGAAGTTGATCGCGACCGTCTTGTCCATGGTGAGGACGAAGACGAGCGCACCGACCTTCACCAGCAGCGAAGCGATCTTCGAGACCTTCGTCTCCTGGGCCGGCGTGGCATCCGGCTTCAGGAAGTCCTTGTAGATGTTCCTCGTGAACAGGTTCGCCGCGGCGATGGACATGATGGCCGCCGGCACCAGCGCGCCGATGCCGATGGCCGCGAAGGCCACGCCTGCGAACCAGTCCGGGAACATGGTCTCGAAGAGCTGGGGAATGGCCAGCTGTCCGTTCTTCACCTTGATCCCGGCGGCGATCGCCATGAAGCCGAGCAGGGCCAGCAGGCCGAGCATCAGCGAGTACAGCGGCAGAATCGTGGTGTTGCGGCGGATCACTTCACGGCTGCGGCTGGAGAGCGTCGCCGTGATCGAGTGCGGGTACATGAACAGCGCCAGCGCCGAACCGAGCGCCAGCGTTGCGTAGCCCCACTGGGCCGTGTCGCCCGGAACCAGTGCTCCGGCCGGCAGGCCGGTCGCCGGGTTGGTCTTGCTGTACGCGTCCCCGGCCTTCGCGAATATCGCCTCGAAGCCGCCCAGCTTGATCGGGATGTAGATGATCGCCACCGCGATGACGATGTAGATCAGCGTGTCCTTGACGAACGCGATCAGCGCGGGAGCCCGCAGACCCGAGGAGTAGGTGTACGCGGCGAGCACGCCGAACGCGATCAGCAGCGGGAGGTCCTTGACGAACCAGTGCGTGGACTCGCCGCCGCCGACGCCCATCACGTCCAGAACGGCCTGGATGCCGACGAGTTGGAGCGCGATGTACGGCATCGTGGCGAGGATGCCGGTGAGTGCGACGGCCAGCGACAGGCCCTTCGAGCCGAACCGGCCACGCACGAAGTCCGACGTGGTGACGTACCCGTGCTTGTGCGAGACGGACCACAGACGCGGCAGGAACGTGAAGATCAGCGGGTAGACCAGGATCGTGTACGGCACGGCGAAGAAGCCGGCCGCGCCCGCCGCGTAGATCGCGGCCGGGACGGCCACGAACGTGTAGGCGGTGTACAGGTCGCCGCCGAGCAGGAACCACGTGATCCAGGTGCCGAAGCTACGGCCACCCAGGCCCCATTCATCCAGATTGTCGGAGTTGGCGGCGCGCCGCCAGCGCGCCGCGAGGAAGCCCATCACCGTGACGGCGATGAAGAAGAAGACGAAGACCGCAAGTGCGACGATGTTGACGCCCTCGTTCATCACTGCTCACCTCCCCGGCGGGCGCGCCGGTCGCGCCGGATCAGGGTGTACGCAAGCATGGTCAGGCCGGTCGAGACGAGCACCCAGACCATCTGGTACCAGTAGAAGAACGGCATGCCGATCAGCGTCGGCTCGATCCGGCTGTACGAGCCGACCCAGAGCATCGCCAGGAACGGCAGGATGAGGCACACGCCCGCGATCACGCGAGCAGGTGTGACAACGGGCAGACTGTCCGGACTCCTTGCTGGTTGTGGCATCGTTGCAGCTCCGTCCCTTGAGCGATCACCTGGAAACTGGCAGGAAATCTATGGGAGGCGTCGCCCAGCGTCATCCCCCGTCCGCATATCGGTACGGACACGCTTCGCTCAACCGCAGGTCAGAGGCTCCTGAGGCGAGCGGCGAGGGGGTGCCGGACCCAGCCGGCCGCTCTCCGCGACGGTGCGCGCGGTCCACCACGGGGCGTCAGTCCGCGGGACGCTTCAGCCGGGCCACGAACTTGTAGCGGTCACCGCGGTAGACGGAACGCACCCATTCCACCGGCTCCCCGCCAGCGTCGCGCGAGTGCCGGGACAGCATCAGCATCGGCAGCCCCACCTCGGTGCCGAGCAGTCCCGCCTCCCGGGGCGTGGCGAGCGCGGTCTCGATGGTCTCCTCCGCCTCTGCGAGGCGGACGTCGTACACCTCGGCCAGCGCCGTGTAGAGCGAGGCGTACTTGACGAGGCTGCGGCGCAGCGCCGGGAACCGCCGGGCCGGCAGATGGGTCGTCTCGATCGCCATCGGCTCGCCGCTGGCCAGCCGGAGCCGTTCGATGCGCAGTACGCGGTCCCCGGTGGTGATGTCGAGGAGCCCGGCCAGCCGGTCGTCGGCCGTGACGTAGCCGATGTCCAGGAGCTGTGACGCCGGTTCGAGTCCCTGAGCCCTCATGTCCTCGGTGTACGAGGTCAGTTGGAGTGCCTGCGAGACCTTGGGCTTGGCGACGAAGGTGCCCTTGCCCTGGATGCGTTCCAGCCTGCCCTCGACGACCAGCTCCTGGAGCGCCTGCCGCACGGTGGTCCGGGAGGTGTCGAAGTCGGAGGCGAGCGTGCGTTCCGGGGGGACCGGAGTGCCGGGCGCCAGGGTCTCGGTCATCTCCAGCAGATGCCGTTTCAGCCGGTAGTACTTCGGGACGCGCGGAGTGCGTGCCGGGGCCCCCACCCCGCCCTGGCCGCCGTTCCCGGCAGCCCCGTGACCCTGCATGATCAGCCCTTCCGTCCCCGGTCCTGCGGTCGTCACCGGCTCCTCCGTCCGTAGCCGCTCCCGCCGCGTGACGGCCCGGGTGCCGCCCCCGGCCCGTGGAACCGCCGTCGGTGCGCCCGGTGACGGATCGCGGCTGCCCTCCTTGTGCCCCCTTGACACGCCCCCCGCCGCGGGTGACCCTGCCAGGGAGGCTGGTCTAAACCATTAAAGACCACATCCGGCCGGTTGAGGAGAAGACCTCGGATCGCGAGCCGACGGCCACCGATGGGCGCTGCGAAGGGACGACGCACCCCCATGACGACCCGCTACAGCGGAACCGGCGAACTCGGACGGGACGCCCTCTGCCTCCTCCAGCCCGGATTCGGCGGCACGACCCCGCCCGACTGGCTGCTCCGGCTGGTCGGTGAAGGACTGGGTGCGGTGGGCCTGTTCGCCCGCAACATCGAGTCGCCGGACCAGGTACGGGCTCTGACGTCCGGTCTCCGTGCCGAGCGTGGGGACGTCCTCGTCGCCGTCGACGAGGAGGGCGGCGACGTGACCCGGCTGGAGACGCGGACGGGTTCGTCCTTCCCCGGCAACCTCGCCCTGGGAACGGTGGACGATCCCGCGCTGACCCGGTCCGTGGCCCGGGAACTCGGCCGGCGCCTTGCCGAGTGCGGTATCGACCTCGACTGGGCGCCGTGCGCCGACGTCAACTCGGACCCGGACAACCCGGTCATCGGCGTGCGTTCCTTCGGTGAAGACCCCGGACTCGCCGCCCGTCACACCGCCGCGTACGTCGAGGGCCTGCAGTCCACCGGGGTCGCGGCCTGCACGAAGCACTTCCCGGGGCACGGGGACACCCGGGTCGACTCGCACCTCGACCTTCCGCGGATCCGTGCCGACCTCAAGACCATGCAGACCCGCGAGCTCGTTCCGTTCCGGGCCGCGGTGGCGGCCGGGACCAAGGCCGTGATGAGCGCCCACATCCTGGTGCCCGCACTGGACCCGGACCGGCCCGCGACCCTGAGCCGGACCGCCCTCACCGGACTGCTGCGCGCGCCCGAGTCCGAAGGGGGGCTGGGCTTCGAGGGGCTCCTGGTCACCGACGGGATGGAAATGCGAGCGGTCTCCGCCGCCTACGGCATCGAGCGCGGCAGCGTGCTGGCGATCGCGGCGGGCGCCGACGCCATCTGCGTCGGCGGCGGTGTGGCGGACGAGGGGACGGTCCTGCGGTTGCGCGACGCGATCGTCCGCGCCGTGTGGACCGGAGTCCTCCCCGAGCAGCGGGTCGCCGAAGCGGCGTCCCGGGTCCGCGCCCTCGCCGCATGGGCCGGGAGTCCCGACGGTCGCGGCGAACCGGTGGAGCCGGCGCCCGGAGTGGGGCTCGAAGCGGCCCGCCGCGCGCTGCGGGTCACCGTGGGCCGGTATCCGTACGAACCTTTGACCGGGCCCGTGTTCGTGGCCGCCTTCACGCCGCTGGCCAACATGGCGGCGGGCGACGAGTCCGCGTGGGGCGTGGCCGCAGAGCTGGCCCGGCTGCTGCCCGGCACCGGATCGCGTACGTATCGCCGTGAGGATGTGTCCGACGGCGCCCTGCCCGCGACCGTCGCGGGCGTACTCGATGCCGCAGCGGACCGTACGCTCGTCGTCGTGGTCCGTGACGTTCACCGGCACAGCTGGATGGCAGAGGCGCTGCACGCTCTGCTCGCCGCCAGGCCGGACGCGCTCGTCGTGGAGACCGGGGTGCCGATGGCGGAACCGGCGGGCGCCCTGCACATCGCGACCCATGGCGCCGCCCGGGTCTGCGGCCTGGCGGCCGCCGAAGTCATCACCGGCCGCGGCGACGGCTCCTGATCCCCGCATTCCCGCCGCGCAGTGCCCGATACCCAGATCTGGAGGCAGAGCCGCATGTCATCCGTACGCTCCGAACCGCCGAGCGCTCAGCAACCGGGACGGTACATGGCGGCGGAGACCGCCGAGCAGCCGACGGTGCTGCGCCGCCTGCTGGACGAGGGCGCTCCGCGGATCCGGGAGGTCGCCCGGCAGGTGGCGGCCCGCGCCCCGCGCTTCGTCCTGCTCACCGCCCGGGGTACCTCCGACAACGCGGCTCTGTACGCGAAGTACCTGATCGAGGTCGGGCTCGGGAAACCGTGCGGTCTGACGTCCATGTCGACGACCACGGCCTACGGCGCCGAGCCGGACCTCCGGGACGTCCTGGTGGTGAGCGTCAGCCAGTCCGGCGGCTCCCCGGACCTGGTCGCCTCCGCACGGGCGGCAGCCGAGGCGGGGGCGACGACCCTCGCGGTCACCAACAACGCGGGTTCACCGCTCGCACAGGTCTGCGAGTTCCACATCGACGTGCTCGCGGGCCCGGAGAAGGCGCTCCCGGCCACCAAGACGTACACGGCGGAACTGCTGGCGCTCTACCTCTTCGTGGAGGGCATGCGGGGCGGCGACGGCTCGGCGGCCCGGGTGCTGCCCGATCTGGCCGACGGCATCCTGGCCCGACGGGACGAGGTCACGGTGCTGGCCGGCCGCTACCGCTTCGCCGAACGCATGGTGCTCACCTCCCGCGGCTTCGGCTACCCGACCGCGAAGGAGGCCGCGCTCAAGCTGATGGAGACCAGTTACATCCCGGCGCTCTCCTACTCGGGGGCCGATCTGCTGCACGGTCCGCTCGCCATGGTCGACAACATCTCGCCGGTCATCGCAATCGTCCCCGACGGCAAGGGGGGCCAGGCCCTGCAGCCGGTGCTCGAGCGGCTGCGGGGACGGGGCGCGGACCTGGTCGTCGTCGGCAGCCGTGCCGAGGCCGCCGCGGCGTCCGCCGGGTTCGCGCTGCCGACCGAGGGGGTCGCCGAGGAGGTGCAGCCGGTGCTGGAGATCCTTCCGCTGCAGATGCTGGCGCACGCGGTCACGGTGGCGCGGGGCCAGGACCCCGATGCGCCGCGGGCGCTGGCGAAGATCACCGAGACCCGCTGAAGCCGGAAACACTTCGGGCCGCGGCACCGGGACGGGACCCTCGACCCGTCCGGCACCGCAGCCCGGAGTCTGCGCCGGCCCGTGCGGCGCGGGGCGAGCAGCCCCGCGGCCGGTGAGCCGACCGGGAGACCGGGAGCAGTCAGGGCAGAGAGCGCCGCGGCCTCGCTCCGCCCTCCTGTGCGGTGGAAGGCGGACGTTCTGTCGTCCCATTGTGGACTAGACCACTCTGCGGTGTCCATGGCTGTGCTGCGGATTTCCGACCCGCCGGTAGGCTCCGGTTGTGCCCTCCATGAACGACCTCGTACGCCAGCACACGGCCCTCGACGACGCCGACCTCGAGTGGCTGCACATGCTGGTCTCGGAGTGGCAGCTGCTCTCCGACCTCTCCTTCGCCGATCTCGTGCTGTGGGTGCCCACCCGGGACGGCACCCGCTACGTCTCCGTGGCCCAGATGCGCCCCAACACCGGGCCCACCTCGTACCAGGACGACATGGTGGGGCACCTCGTCCCCCGGGGGCGCCGGCCGATGCTGGACATGGCGCTGGACGAGGGCCGCATCGTCCGCGAGGGTGATCCGGAGTGGCGTGAGGAGGTCCCGGTACGGGTCGAGTCCATCCCGGTGCGCCGTGCGGCGCGGATCCTCGGCGTCATCGCGCGCAACACGAACCTGCTGACGGTGCGGACCCCGAGCCGTCTGGAACTCACGTACCTGCAGAGCGCCTCGGACCTCGCCCAGATGATCGCGGCGGGCTCGTTCCCGTTCCCGGGGCAGCAGGTCGACATGGATGCCTCGCCGCGGGTGGGTGACGGGCTGATCCGTCTCGACGCCGACGGCATGGTGCAGTACGCGAGCCCCAACGCCCTGTCTGCCTACCATCGCCTGGGGCTTGCCGCGGATCTCGTCGGCCTCCATCTGGGGCGCATCACCGCCGAACTCGCCCCGTCCCGGGGCGCGGTCGACGAAGCGGTGGTGAAGCTCGCCAGCGGCTGGGCCCCACGCGAGACCGAGGTCGAGGGCGACGAGTGCGTGATCCAGTTGCGTGCCATTCCGCTGGAGCCGAAGGGCACCCGGATCGGCGCGCTGATCCTGCTGCGGGATGTCACGGAACTACGCCGCCGCGAGCGGGAGTTGATCACCAAGGACGCCACCATCCGGGAGATCCACCATCGGGTGAAGAACAATCTCCAGACGGTGGCCGCCCTGTTGCGCCTCCAGGCCCGGCGGATCGAGTCGGCCCGGGGGAGGGAGGCGCTCGAGGAGGCGGTCCGCCGCGTGGGCTCGATCGCGATCGTGCACGAGACGCTCTCGCAGAACCTCGACGAGCGCGTGGACTTCGACGCGATCGCGGACCGGGTGCTGGCCATGGTGGCCGAGATCTCGCCGGGACGGGTGACGGGCCGACGGACGGGCCGGTTCGGAATCCTGGACGCGGAGGTCGCCACTCCACTGTCCATGGTCCTGACCGAGGTGCTGCAGAACGCGCTGGAGCACGGCTTCGGACCGGGGGAGCGGGGATCGGTCGACGTCTCGGCGACCCGGAGCGGCAAGCCCGCCGACGGCCGGCTGCTCGTCGTGGTGGAGGACACCGGAAGCGGTCTGCCTGCGGGCTTCGACCCGCAGAGCGCGGGCAACCTGGGACTTCAGATCGTGCGGACCCTGGTGGAGGGCGAGCTCGGCGGGACGTTCGACATGGTGCCGGCGCCCGAACGCGGCACCCGGGTCGTGCTCGACATTCCGGTGCGGACGGTCAAGCGCTAACGCCGGCGTACCCGGCTGCGGACAGCAGTGAGCCCCGGCCGTGGATCCTGGCCGGGGCTCACTGCTCACGTTGCTGAGCGCATCGGGGGTACTGCGCGCTGCGGCTCGCGGGCGAAGACGTCGGTGTACGCGTCGCCCTGAAGCCCAGGGGGTGTCAGGCGCTGGCGTTGCGCGCCCGGTTGCGAGCGGCGCGGCGCTTCATCGCGCGGCGCTCGTCCTCGCTGAGGCCACCCCATACACCGGAGTCCTGGCCGGACTCCAGTGCCCACTGCAGGCACTGCTCCATGACGGGGCAGCGACGGCAGACGGCCTTGGCTTCCTCGATCTGCAGCAGCGCAGGACCGGTGTTGCCGATGGGGAAGAAGAGCTCGGGGTCTTCCTCGCGGCAAACGGCGCGGTGACGCCAGTCCATGGCTGCTCCATCTCCTTGTAATACAGACTGATTGCTTGTGAATGTGAACGCTTTCACGAATCCCTCCGCAGGGCACGGGGCCGACGACCAGTTCACTGGTGCGGTCCCGAAGGAAGTGGAGGGGGTTCGGCTTTCAGGGAGGCCGGTTTGCGAGGCCGTCCCGATCGCCATGAAGAGACTCGCAAACCTCGGCGGCGGATACAACCCCTTCAAGGAAGTTTTTTTTGATTCCTTGGTGTCGTGTCGATCACAGCCGTACTTCCATGGGGTGGAAGCCAGCCTAAACGTTCGACTGCAAGGACTTTGAGTGCTTCCACTCACACAATCACACGCAGTGCACGGCGAACACCTGTGAACGTCACGCTCCTTCGCAGTCCCAGGTGGTCACCGTCCACCTGAAACGGCATCGGAGCCTGCGATTGCAAGGTGAAGTCCGGGATGTCGTGCAGGCTGACGACATGCTTCCCCCGTGGTCCCCGCTCGGGGGACGAAGTGAGCAATTGGCCCGCACAACGGACGAGCGCCGGGGTGGAGAGGCTGCTCAGGCCGAACACGTCAAGCGCCGTGTCGAAGGACGCGGCGGGTGCGGCGTAGACCGGGCGATCGCCCAGGTAGGTCCAGGGTGCGGTGTTGCAGATTATGGACAGCACCAGGTTCTCGACCGGCTCGTGACCGGGCCGGCGCAGGGCGATCGTGCCGTGGGTGCGGCGCGGTTCCCCGAAGAACTGGCGCAACGCCTGGCGGACGTACAGCGCGTGGGTCGAACGCCGTCCGAGGTCGCGCTGCTGTTCGACACGTCCCACGACGCCGGCGTCGAAGCCGTAGCCCGCGCAGAACGTGAACCAGCGGGACTCCACGGCCTCGTCCTCGGTGCCCGGCGTGCCCGTGGCCAGACCCAGGCCGATCGTGCGCTCGGTGCGGTCACGCAGAGCGTCGAGAAGGGCGCCGGTCGCCTCGACGGCGTCGTTCGGCAGCCCCAGGGCCCGGGCGAAGACGTTCGTCGAGCCGCCCGGCACGACGGCCAGCCGGGGGAGTTCCTCCGGCGCGGGGCCCTCGTGCAGCAGCCCGTTGACGACCTCGTTGACGGTTCCGTCGCCGCCCAGTGCCACCACGAGCTCCGTGCTTCCGCTCAGGGCGGCCCGCCGGGCCAGGTCGTGGGCGTGCCCCCGGTACTCGGTCGTGGCGACCTCCAGATCGAGATCGCTCGCGAGCGCATGGGTGAGTACCTCACGGGTGCGGGCGCTGGTGGCCGTTGCCGCCGGATTGACCACGAGGAGTGCGCGCATGCGCGCAACACTACCCACCTGCTGAAATGCGGCGCAGTCCTGGACATCACCGGCCGGGAGGACGGGTGGCACACGCCCCTACGCTCGCGCCGGGCGCCGGGCTACTCTGCTGGGATGAACCGCGAGCAGACCACCGCAGTCGCACCCGACACCGAGAGCCGGCGCCCGGCACGGCTGACAGCCGCCGCCGCGGTGACCGCGGCGGAGGGCCTGGTCGTCGCCGTTCTCGGGGCATCCTTCCTCGTCATGGGAATGCTCGGGCATCCTGAGGATCCGCAGATGGCCGAGACGGGAGGCATCACGATGCTGGCGCTCTCGGCACTGCCGCTGTTCGCGGCCCGCGGGCTGGTGGCGCGCCGCCGGTGGGCGCGCGGCCCCGCCCTGATCACGCAGCTGATGGCGCTGCCGGTCGCCTGGACCCTCATCGGCAACAGCGCGGCCGTGACCGCGGGCGGGATCGTGCTCGGCCTGGCGGCCGTGCTCGTGATCGCACTGCTCGTCAACCCGACCGCGACCGTCGCCCTGGGCATCGGCCGCGAAGCGGACCGGTAGCCCGGCGACCTCACTCCTCCACGAGCAACCGGTCGCGCAGCTGCGCGAGGGTCCGTGCCAGCAGCCGGGAGACGTGCATCTGCGAGATGCCCACCTCCTGGGCGATCTGCGACTGCGTCATGTTGCCGAAGAAGCGCAGCAGAAGGATCTTCTTCTCCCGCGGCGGCAGTTCCTCGAGCAGCGGCTTCAGGGACTCCCGGTACTCCACGCCCTCCAGGGCGTAGTCCTCCGCGCCGAGGGTGTCGGCAACGGCCGGCGACTCGTCGTCCGTGTCCGGAACGTCCAGTGACAGCGTGCTGTACGCGTTGGCCGATTCCAGACCCTCCAGGACCTCCTCCTCGGAGATCCCCAGCTGCTCCGCCAGTTCGTGCACGGTCGGCGACCGGCCGTTGCGCTGGGAGAGCTCCGCAGTCGCGGTGGTGAGCGCGAGCCGCAGTTCCTGGAGGCGCCGCGGGACCCGGACCGCCCAGCCCTTGTCGCGGAAGTGCCGTTTGATCTCACCGACGACCGTCGGGGTGGCGTACGTGGAGAACTCGACACCGCGGTCGGGGTCGAAGCGGTCGACGGACTTGATCAGCCCGATGGTGGCGACCTGTGTCAGGTCGTCCAGCGGCTCGCCGCGGTTGCGGAACCGCCGGGCCAGGTGCTCGACGAGCGGCAGGTGCATCCGGACCAGGCGATTGCGCAGCTCCGCGCGCTCCGGAGAGCCGTCGGGGAGACTGCGCAGCTCGATGAAGAGCCCGCGGGCGCTGTCACGTTCGTGCTCGTGCCCGCGGCCCCGTTCCTGCTCCTGGTGCTGGGCCTCGTCCTGGCGCTCGTGCTGCTGCTGGTCCATGTGGTCCGCCCGCTCTGCCTGCTGCTGCTCGGGAATGGCGGTACCGGGCACCACCTGCGCGCTCCCGGTCTCGTCCTGCACCGGCCTGCCCGTCCCGCCCGTCACGGCTGCCCGGGACCTGTTCCGCGCTTCTTGTGCAGGCTGATGCTGACCGTCCGGTCCTCGGAAACCGTCGATTCGACCTCCCCGGCGAGTGCCGAGAGCACCGTCCAGGCGAAGGTGTCCCGCTCGGGGGCGCGGCCGTCGGTCGTCGGGGCCGACACCGTCACCCGCAGGGCGTCCCCGACCAGGCGGAAGACGCAGCTGAGGACGCTGCCCGGCACGGCCTGCTGGAGCAGGATCGCGCACGCCTCGTCGACGGCGATGCGCAGGTCCTCGATCTCGTCCAGGGTGAAGTCGAGCCGTGCCGCGAGGCCGGCGGTCGCCGTGCGCAGTACCGACAGATAGGCGCCTTCAGCGGGCAGCCGGACCTCCACGAAGTCCTGCGTCCCGGGCTCGCCGGTGATCTGGGACACCCTCACCTCCTGAGTGGGGCAAGCTCGTTGAGCTGGTGCGGGCGACGGTCCGGCCGCTCCATCCACCGGGGCGGGGGGTGGGCCGGCGCGACGCTGTACGGCTGCGACGCTATCGCGATCTGCGGGTCGGTGTCGCCCGGACGGAGCACCGCCCCCGCAGGGACGGGGAGGCGGGACGGACCGGTCGTGTCACCCATTGTAGATCCATGGATGCCCAACGTGTCCGGAACGGGGTCAAGTCCCGGCCTCCTCCGGGCAGGGAAGCCGTTCCGGCAGCCCGG
This sequence comes from Streptomyces meridianus, assembly GCF_023703325.1. Classification (GTDB taxonomy): domain Bacteria; phylum Actinomycetota; class Actinomycetes; order Streptomycetales; family Streptomycetaceae; genus Streptomyces; species Streptomyces meridianus. Next base: position 40,794 of record NZ_JAMQGM010000002.1, on the reverse strand, counting down.
GTGCGCCGCGCCCAGGAGCCGGGGTCTGCGTCCGACGTGTCCGGGTGCACGGCCGCCGCCCGGGGCCGTCAGCCGCCGGCCCCCGCCACCGGGCCCGTCACCACCGCCGCGACGGTCGTCCCCGGGGTGAACGCACCCTCCGTCACGAGGGTTGTCAGACCGTGGAGCATCTTCGCGACGTAGACCAGGTCCACCGCGAGCCCGTGCCGCTCGGTGAAGTCCCCGGCGAAGGCTTCGAGTTCCGGGGACGTGCGCGCGTATCCGCCGCAGTGGAAACGGTCCTCCAGCCGCCAGTTCCCGGTGCGCCGGCCGAACGCCTCGGTCTGGAGCCGTTCGGTCTCCCTGCCGAGGAACCCGCCCTTCAGGACGGGGAAGCCGACGGCCTGCGCCTCCGGTCCCAGCCCTGCGGCCAGGCCCGCGAGCGTGCCTCCCGTACCGCAGGCCACTGCGACGACGTCCGCGCGGCCCCGCAGTTCCCGGCCGAGATCGGCGCAGCCCCGGACGGCGAGTGCGTTGCTGCCGCCCTCGGGCACCAGGCAGAAGTCACCGAAACGCTCGCGCAGCCCCTCGATCACCTCGGGCTCCGCCTTGCGGCGGTAGGAGGACCGGTCGGTGAACACCAGGCGCATGCCGTCGGCCGTGCACCGGCGCAACGACGGATTGAGCGGGCGGTCCGCGAGTTCGTGGCCCCGGACCACGCCGATGGTGGACAGCCCGAGCAGCCGGCCCGCGGCCGCCGTGGCCCGCAGATGGTTGGAGTAGGCGCCGCCGAAGGTCAGGAGCGTAGTGCAGCCCCGGTCGACGGCCGCCCGGACGTTCGGGGCCAGCTTCCGCCACTTGTTCCCGGGCAGGTCCGGGTGGACGAGGTCGTCCCGCTTCAGCAGCAGCCGCACGCCCCGCCGGGCGAAACGGTCGTCCGTCAGGGCGTGCAGCGGGGACGGCAGCAGGGGCCGCAAGGTCTCCGGTCCGGGGGCGCGGCCGGGCTCTGACTCGATGGGATGCACCCGGGCATTGTCCCCGTCGCGGAGTGCGGCGGAGCCGGCGCGTCAGTGGTTGCGGGAGTGCTCCAGGAAGGCGTCCCCATGATCGGTGATGTGCGCCGTCACCGCATTCAGGGCGTCCTGGGTGTCCTGGGACGATCCGCCGCCGCGCTGCTCCTTGTAGTATGCCGTGCCCAGTTTCCTGAGCAGCTCCTGTCCGGCGCGCTGCGCCTGTACGTCGTCCAGTTTCTGCTTGCTCCGAGTCAGCCCCCGCTGCGTTCCTTCCTTGGCGCGGTCCAGGAGCTTGGCCATGGCTGCCTCCTTCGGCGGTGGCGGGCGGTCACGCATGCCGCCCGCGGAACTCCGGGGCGGGGAGAGCGCACGCTCCCGAAGTCGGTATGTGCTGTTTGCCCTCTCTGTGCAGCTTAGTTCTCCGGGAGGCGGCCTGCCTTTCGGTGTGGAAACCCCGCACGCCGGGGCCGGTGTCACCCTGGGGGTGTGTACGAGGAACGCGAATCGCGGCTGGCCTCCGCGGTGCTGTGGCGGGCGACGGGCAGACGCGGACCGGCGCGCGTCCTCCCCGACGGCTGCATCGATCTCATCTGGTGCGACGGCGAGTTGATCGTCGCCGGGCCCGATACGCACGCCCATCTCGGGCCCGGCCGGCCGGGCGCGGAGTACGTCGGGCTGCGCTTCGCACCCGGCAGCGGGCCGGGACTGCTCGGAGTCCCGGCGCACGAGCTGCGCGACCGGCGCGTCCCGTTGGCGGCCGTCCGCAGCGGCGCGCAGGTGCGGCGGTTCACCGAACGGATCGACGGCGCCGCCGACCGGGGCCTTGCGCTGGAGGAAGCGGCGCGGCGGTTGTGCCCGGAGCGGCCGCCGTCCGACCCGCTGTGCGAGGCCGTCGTCCACTACCTGGGCCGGGGGCAGTCGGTGTCGGCCGCCGCCGCGGCGGCCGGCATCGGGGAGCGGCAGCTGCACCGCCGGTGCCTGGCTGCGTTCGGGTACGGGCCCAAGACCCTGGCCCGGGTGCTCCGGTTCGACGGTGCCCTGCGGCTGGCCCGGCGCGGGGTCCCCTACGCGGAGGTGGCGCTGCTCGCCGGCTACGCCGACCAGGCCCATCTCTCCCGCGAGGTACGGGCGCTCGCGGGCCTGCCGCTGGGGCAACTCGTGGCAGGCCGGGGCACGCGGACCGTCGAGCCGCGGTGAGCCGGACGCGGCGCCCGGACGCCGCGGGGGTCAGCCGGGCAGCGGCGCGAAGAGGTCCACGCCGTTGCCGTCCGGGTCGAGCACGACGGCGTACCGCTGGCCCCAGAAGGCGTCCCACGGTGCCTTGTGGCCGGGGTGGCCGGCCGCCACCAGCTCGGCGTAGAGCTCGTCCACGTCGGCCGGACCGTCGCAGACGAACGCCAGCCCCACCCGGGAGCCGCCCCGGGGAGGGGTCCACTCGGGGTCGAACGAGCGGATGGTGTCGACGGTGTCCCAGGCCAGCCGGAGATCGCCGGGCAGCGTCGCCTCGACGTGCGGCTCGGTGTCGGCGGCGGCGGGGATGTCGAGCCCGAGCTTGCGGTAGAAGGACAGCGATGCGGCCATGTCCGAGACGACGAGGCCGATGAGGTCGAATCGAGGAGTCATGCCCGCAGGCTAGGTCCGTGCCGGGCGGCCGGTCTTGAACGAATCGGACACCCGGCGTGCGCCGTACGGCGGCAGTGCCGGGCCGGTGGGGCGGCTGAGATCCGGCATGCAGTGGACTTCGGCGAGGAAGGTCATGCGCTCGTGCCGGGCCGCCCGGTCGACAGCGATGTGCAGGCGTACGGCAGTGGCATGGTCCGCGGGTCTCTCCGTGCCCAGCCGGAGCCCCTCGTGCCTCCAACACGCCCTGCCCGGCCGGGAGAAGCGAGCCCGGCCGGTACGGCAAGGGTGACATGCCCGGTGCGGTGCGGTGCGGTGCGGTCGGGACGGGCACGCCGGGTGTGACGGGACGCGGTGGCCGGCCGTTCCGGCCTTCCGGTCGGCCGGCGGCCGGGGACGGTTCGGATCGCGACGAGCTCGCGACGGTGGCACCGCCGGCGGGCATCGAGCTGCGGCTGCTGCGCGAGGGCGTCGACCCCGACCGTGTCCACCTGCGCTGATCCCCGGGAGCCTCCCGCCGGGAGGTGACCGGCGGGACCGGTGGGTGGGGGAGCCCCGGGCCGGGTACCTCTTCCCGAGGAGTCCGGCGGCGAGGCGAGGAAAGGATTCGGCGAACTTCCGGAGGACATGTCGAGAGCCTGCCTGCGGCTCCGACGTCCCCTGCGAAAGGCGCCGACGAGGGCGCCGGAACCCGAGGGAGTCCGACGTGAAGTACATGATGATGATCTACGCGAAGCAGGCCGACTACGACGCCATGAGCGGCACGCCGACCGACGGCCGGCCCGCCTGGAGCGAGGCGGACGTCAAGGCGATGTTCGCCCACATGGAGTCGCTCAACAACGATCTCGCCGAGAGCGGCGAGTGGGTCGACGGGCAGGGGCTGTCCGAACCCGCGCAGGCCCGGCTGATCACCACCGGCCCCGACGGGGCCCCGGTGGTGACCGACGGGCCCTACGGCGAGACCAAGGAAGTTCTGGCCGGCTACTGGCTGCTCGACTGCGAGAGCATCGAGCGGGTGACCGAGATCGCGGGCCGCGTCCTCGCCTGCCCCGGGCCCGAGGGCGCGCCCGCCTACCCGGTCGTGGTGCGCCCCGTCCCGGCCTCGGCGCCCTGCGACGAGCCGGTCTGACCGGGCGTGTGACCCCGGCAGCCGACATCGGGGACCTGTTGCGCCGGCTGGCGCCGCAGGTCCTCGGCGCGCTCGTCCGCCGCTACGGACACTTCGACACCGCGGAGGACGCCACTCAGGAGGCGCTGATGGCCGCGGCTGCCCAGTGGCCCGAGGAAGGGCTGCCGGACAACCCCCGCGGCTGGCTGATCAGGGTCGCCTCCCGCCGGCTGACCGACCTGCTGCGCAGCGAGGAGGCGCGGCGGCGCCGGGAGGAGAGGTCGGCGGCGCTGACCCCGCCCGGCGAATTCACCGCTCCCGCACCCGGCCAGAGTCGTGCGCCCTCCGCGGACGACACCCTCACCCTGCTGTTCCTCTGCTGCCATCCGGCGCTCACCCCGTCCGCTCAGACCGCGCTCACCCTGCGCGCCGTGGGCGGTCTGACCACGGCGGAGATCGCCCGGGCCCATCTGGTGCCCGAGGCGACGACGGCCCAGCGCATCAGCCGGGCGAAGCAGCGGATCAAGGCGGCGGGCGCCCGGTTCGCGCCGCCCGGCGCAGCCGAGCGCGCGGAACGCCTCTCCACGGTGCTGCGGGTGCTGTACCTGATCTTCAACGAGGGCTACACCGCGTCGTCCGGTGGTGAACTCCAGCGCCGCGACCTGGCAGCCGAAGCGATTCGGCTCACCCGTGAGGCTCACCGGCTGATGCCCGACGAGGGCGAAGTGACGGGGTTGCTGGCACTGATGCTGCTCACCGACGCGCGGCGCGCGGCGCGCAGCGGACCCGGCGGAGCGCTCGTCCCGCTCACCGAGCAGGACCGGAGCCGGTGGGACGGCGATGCCGTGGCGGAGGGGGTCGCGCTGGTGACCGGCGCGCTGGCCCGTGGCCCCCTCGGCCCGTACCAGGTGCAGGCAGCCATTGCCGCGCTCCACGACGAGGCGTCGGACGCGGCGGCGACCGACTGGCCGCAGATCCTCGCGCTGTACGGGGTGCTCGAACGGATCGCGCCGAGCCCGGTCGTCACCCTGAACCGGGCGGTGGCGGTGGCCATGGTCCACGGGCCGCGCGCGGGACTGGAGTTGCTCGACGGTCTGGGGGCGGACGAGCGGCTGGCGCGCAGCCACCGGCTGGACGCCGTGCGGGGGCACCTGCTCGACCTGGCGGGCGACCGCGAGGGGGCGCGTGACGCCTACCGCCGGGCCGCCGGGCGGACGATGAGCATCCCGGAGCGCCGCTACCTGCTGGGCCGCGCCGCCCGGCTGCCCTGATCACTGCGCCGTCACGGCATGCAGAAGGGTCGCGCCCGGGCCGCCGCCGTTGCCCGACGGGGCGGAGCGGTACGACGGCCGGGTGCGGCCGGACCCACGGTGCATGAACTTGGGTCGGGGAACCGGGAGGGGGCCAGGCTTCTTGGTCTGTCGGTGCGAGCGGAGAGAGCAGGTCATGGCGATCCGCGGAAGGCAGGTTTGCCTCATGTAAGTGAAGGCATATGCCGTTGATCGCATGGCGGAGCAGTGGGAGATCGAACTCGAACCCGAGGTGCGGGACTGGCTGGAGCTGCTGCCGTTCCGGTTGTACCGGCGGGTGGAGGACAAGGCGGACGGTCTGCTGGACGAGCTGACGACGCTCGGTGAGCCGTACTCGCGTCACCTCGGCTCGCTGAACGTCGCCGTCGACGAGGGTGACTCGCACGTCACTTTCACCCCGCACGCCGCTTGACGCACATTTGTTTGCCGGGCGAGGAAGGCCGCACCCGGTCCGCAGGGACGCCGTGCTCGGCGCCCTGCGGACCGGTTGTGCTCGGGAAGGCCGAACGGTCAAGCAGATCGCAGACCGGGAGGCATGACCGAGGATCAGGCCTTCTTGGTCTCCCAGAAGATCTTGTCGATCTCGGCGATGAGGTCCAGCAGCTTCTGGCCCGTGGCCGGGTCGGTCGAGCCCTTGGCGGCGCTGGCGGCCTTCAGGGCATCGTTGACCAGCTGGTGCAGCTGCGGGTACTTCTCGAAGTGCGGCGGCTTGAAGTAGTCGCTCCACAGCACCGAGATGTGGTGCTTGGCCAGCTCCGCGCGCTCCTCCTTGATGACGGTGGCGCGGGTCCGGAAGTGCGGGTCCTCGTTGGCCTGGTACTTCTCTTGTACTGCCTTGACGGACTCCGCCTCGATGCGGGCCTGGGCAGGGTCGTACACGCCGCACGGCAGGTCGCAGTGGGCGCTGACCTTCACCGTCGGGGCGAACAGGCGGGAGAGCATAGAGCCGTCCTTCCTCGTGATCGTCTTTTCAGGTGGGAGATTACTCCCTGGGTGCCGTCTTTTCTCACGTGCCCCAGGGGGACCAGGACAAAAGTCCGGTGCCGTCGTTCGTCGGCGCCGGGACCAAGGAGCGGGAGGTGCCGGATGCCGGAGGGTGGCCGGTGGCAGCAGGACGAGACCGACGCACAGCGGGTGACGGAGCACGGCGCGGAGCCGGGCCGGTCCGCCCTGCCGTTCGGTATCGCCGAGGTGGTGGGCCCGTCCATGGCGCCGGCGCTCCTGCCCGGGGACCGGCTCGTCGTCCAGTACGGGACTTCGCCGCGCCCCGGTGACGTGGTGGTGCTGCGGCATCCGATGCAGCAGGATCTGCTGATCGTCAAGCGGGCGGTGGAGCGTCGCGAGGGCGGCTGGTGGGTGCTCGGCGACAACCGGTTCGTCGAGAACGACAGCCGGGAGTTCGGTGTCGTCCCGGACGGGTTCGTGCTGGCCCGGGCGTGGCTGCGGCTGCGTCCGCCTCAGGCACCGGGTGACCGGCGCCCGGCCGCGTTGCTGACCTGGGCGCTCTCCGCGGTCCGGCCGGTGCCCTCGTTCTCCCCGCGTTCGCTGCTGCGGCGCCGGCGGGCCCGGTAGGCGGCGACGTTCGCCCGGGTCGCGCAGCGGTCCGAGCAGTAGCGCCGGGACCGGTTCGTCGAGGTGTCCAGGTAGGCGTTGCGGCAGGGCGCTGCCTGGCAGATGCCGAGACGGTTGGCGCCCGTCGTGGTCAGGTGGAAGGCCAGCCCCATGGATGCCGTCGCCGCGTAACCGGCCGTGGCGTTGGCCGGGTGTTCGGCGATGTGCATGTGCCAGTCCGGACGGCCGTCGGCGTCCCGGGTTTCGTGTCCGGAGATCTGCGGGCTGACCGGGAACTCCATCATCAGCGCGTTCAGCAGGTCCACCGCCCGGGTCTCGTCCCCCTCGTCCGCGGCCTCGAAGACCGCGCGCAGCCGGGCCCGGACGGCGCGCAGCCGGGTCACGTCCGCCTCGGTGGCCCGCCGGGCGGCCTGGGAGGCCGCGCCGAACAGGGCGCGTACGGCCGCCACCGAGGTCAGCTCGTCGATGCCCTGTCCGGGTCGCTCGCTGTTGACGAGCCGCACCGCATAGTCCGAGTAATAGGCCAATTCCACTTGTGATCCTTACGGAAGCGTTCTAGTGTCGGTAATAACCGATCTGCCTTCGAGGGTATTACGCGAGTGGGGGACCGCATGACGGAGACCGTGGCACGGACCGACTGGACCGACTGGCAGACGAGCTGGGACCGTCAGCAGGAGCTCTACCTCCCGGACCGCGAGGAGCGGTTCCGGGTCATGCTCGACCTGGTCGAGGCGTTCGCCGGACCCGAGCCGACGGTGCTCGACCTTGCCTGTGGGACCGGCAGCATCACCCATCGGTTGCTCCGCCGCTTCCCGGCAGCGGTGAGCACCGGCGTCGACCTCGATCCCGCGCTGCTCACCATCGCCCGCGGTACCTTCGCGCACGAGCCCCGGGCCGAATTCGTCACCGCCGACCTGCGCGATCCGGACTGGACGGCCGCCCTGCCGCACCGCCGCTACGACGCCGTGCTCACCGCGACCGCCCTGCACTGGCTGCGGACCGACCCGCTGCGCGAGCTGTACGGGCGGATCGCCGGGGTCGTCCGCGACGGAGGGATCTTCATCAACGCGGACGTGATGCCGGACCCGTCCACGCCCCGCATCAACGCGGCCGAACGTGCCCACAGAGAGGCCCGGCACGAACGCGAGCGGGCGGAGGGCGTCCAGGACTGGGCTTCCTGGTGGAAGGCTGCCGGGGCGGATCCGGTGTTGGCCGCGCCGACGGCCGAACGCTTCGCGATCCACGGCGACCACGCCGACGGGGAACTCCACTCCGCCGAGTGGCACGCCGACGCGCTGCGGGCGGCGGGGTTCGCCGAGGCGCGCGCGGTGTGGCGGTCCGTTCCCGACGCCATGGTCCTCGCGCTGCGGTAGACGCGGCGGGCGCCCTCCGCCCCGGCCACCGGGAAGCACCGAGGCGGTGCACCGGACGACTCCGGTGTACCGCCTCGGCATGAACGCCCAGCGCTCACGGCATGCGCCTACAGCACCTTGGACAGGAACGCCTTCGTCCGGTCCTGCTGCGGGTTGGTCAGCACGTCCCGCGGGTGGCCGGACTCGACCACGACACCGTCGTCCATGAAGACCAGGGAGTCACCGACCTCACGGGCGAAGCCCATCTCGTGGGTGACGACGATCATCGTCATGCCGTCCTCGGCGAGGCCGCGCATGACGTCGAGGACGTCACCGACCAGCTCCGGGTCGAGCGCCGACGTCGGCTCGTCGAACAGCATCAGCTTGGGCTCCATGGCCAGCGCCCGGGCGATGGCCACCCGTTGCTGCTGACCGCCGGACAGCTGGGAGGGGTAGTTGCCCGCCTTGTCGGCCAGGCCGACCCGGTCCAGCAGCCGCTGCGCCCGCTCGCGGGCCACCGCCTTCGTCTCGCCCTTGACCTGGACCGGCGCCTCCATGACGTTCTCGATCGCCGTCATGTGCGGGAACAGGTTGAAGCGCTGGAACACCATGCCGATGTCACGGCGCTGCGCGGCGACCTCGCGGTCCTTGAGCTCGAAGAGCTTGTCGCCCTTCTGTCGGTATCCGACCAGATTGCCGTCGACATAGAGCCGGCCGGCGTTGATCTGCTCCAGGTGGTTGATGCACCGCAGGAACGTCGACTTGCCGGAGCCGGACGGGCCGACGAGGCAGAACACCTCACGCGGGGCCACCTCGAGGTCGATGCCCTTGAGGACGTGCGCGGCGCCGAAGGACTTGTGCACGCCCTCGGCCTTCACCATGGCGGTCATGCGGCACCTCCCGAGGGCCGGCCGAGGGACTTGAGGTTGACGGTGATGCGCTGGAGCGGGGTCTGCGGCAGGCTGCGCTGCGAGCCCTTGGCGTAGTGCCGCTCCAGGTAGTACTGGCCGACGCTGAAGATGCTGGTCAGGACCAGGTACCAGACCACGGCCAGAGCCAGCATCTCGACGACCGCGCCGGTCGTGTTGCCGATGTTGGAGGTCGAGCGCAGCAGCTCGGTGTACTGACAGGCTCCAGCGGCCAGCGACGAGGTCTTGAGCATGTTGAGGAACTCGTTGCCCGTCGGCGGCACGATCACCCGCATCGCCTGCGGCAGCACGACCCGGCGCAGCGTCTTGCCGTGGCTCATGCCGAGCGCGTGCGACGCCTCCGTCTGCCCCTCGTCGACCGACTGGATGCCCGCCCGGACGATCTCCGACATGTACGCGGCCTCGTTGAGCCCCAGGCCGAGGAGAGCGGCCATGAACGGGGTCATGAAGTCGCTCATCTCGTCCTTGTAGAAGCCGAGATTGATGATCGGGAAGACCAGCGCCAGGTTGAACCAGAGCAGCAGCTGGACGTACACCGGCGTGCCGCGGAAGAACCAGATGTACCCCCAGGCCACCGAGGAGGTGACGGGATTCTTCGACAGCCGCATCACGGCCAGCACGATGCCGAGGACCAGGCCCACGGCCATCGCCAGCACCGAGATCCAGACGGTCATGAACAGTCCGTCGATCACGCTGCTGTCGGTCAGGAAGTCCGGCACGGCCTCGTACCGGATGTCGGCTTCCGAGAACGCCTTTCCGATCAGGCCCAGCAGTCCGAGCACGACCACCGCGGATATCCAGCGCCCGTAGTGACGGACCGGGACGGCCTTGATGGTCTCCGGGGCAGTCCCCGGGGGCGGGGCGTCGGTGCGCCCCGCCTTGTCGGTGTTCACACTCACGGGTAAAGCCTTTCAGCGTTCCTTGCGGACGGTCCGTGCTGCCGTACGGTCAGGAACCGCCGTTGATCTTAGCCTCGGTGACGGCGCCGTCCTTGACGCCCCACTTCGACATGATCTTGTCGTACTCGCCGTTCTTGATGATCGCGTCGAGGGCGGCCTTGACGGCGTCCCGCAGCTCGGGGTTGCCCTTGGGGACCGCGATCCCGTACGGGGCCGCCTCGACCTGGTCGCCCACGATCTCGAAGGCCTTGCCGCCGCCCGCGGTCTTCACCGCGTGGGCCGCGACCGGGAAGTCGCTGGAGCCCGCCACGGCGCCGCCCGCGCGCAGGCGGGTCTGGGCCTCGGCGTCGTTGTCGAAGGCCTCGATGTCCAGCTTCTTCTTGCCGCACTTCTTGGCCTGGTCCTTGGCCAGGTCGTGCGAGACGGTGCCGCGCTGGACGACCATCTTCTTGCCGCAGAGGTCGTCCCAGGACTTGATTCCTTCGGGGTTGCCCTTCTTGGCGTAGAGGGAGACACCGGCGGTGAAGTAGTCCACGAAGTCGACGCCCTCGCCGACCTTCTTGCCGGTCTCGGGGTCGACGCCCTCCTGGCGCTCCTTGTTGTCGGTCATCGCCGACATCGCCAGGTCGTACCGCTTCGAGCGCAGACCGGTCAGGAGGGTGTCGAACGTGCCGTTGTTGAACTTGAACTTGACGCCCAGTTGCTTGCCCAGGGCATCGGCCAGGTCGGGGTCGATGCCGACGGTCCTGCCGTCCTTCTTGAACTCGACCGGGGCGTAGGCGATGTCCGAGCCCACCTGGATCGTGCCCTTGTCCTGGATCTCCTTGGGCAGCTTGTCGAACAGCGGGGCGGAGGACCCCTTGTCCTTCCCGCCCTCCTGCTTCGCGCCCGCGGTCTGGTCACCGCAGCCGGTCAGGACCAGGGCACTCGCGACCGCGATCGCGCCGACGGCTGCCAAGCGGGGCCGGACAGCGGCCGAGCGACGGGTGGGAGTTGCGGTCATGGCGGGGTTCCTCCTGCGGATCAGGCAGTATGCCGGTTTTCGACACGTATTCGAGTGCAGAAACATTGTGTGATGAGGGGCATCCTGCCATCCGGACGGCAGACGTCAGGAGCCGGGCATGTCAAAATCGGATAACGGGCGATCCCCGTGCAGCGCCGGGCCGGTACGCCTCACGACCGGACCGCGGCGTGAGGGCCTGCGGCGAGACCATCATCACCCGATCGATGTTTCCTCCCGAAACTTCCAGTGGCGTTTGTGATGAATGCGACATTGCGCCGCGATGATGTGGCGCTGGAGCAACGGATCTCACTCGTCCGCCGAAGCCTTCTTCCGGTAGAACGGATCCATACACCCCTCATCCGGGGCTCAGGGCGCGCGTGCGGCGCGCCCGGCGTCCGCTGTTCCCGCCCGTGCGTCGGCCATTCGTCGTCCGGGCCCGCGGGCGCGGTGCCCGCCCACCCCTCATCCAGGAGTGGACACCCTCAATTGATGAAGACTTAAGGGGTCACACAGTGGCAGCGGAGACGGTCAACAGCAGCGCGGACGAGGAGATCTTCGATCCGGCGTTCGCACTCCACCGGGGCGGCAAGATGGCCGTGCGGGCCACCGTGCCCGTCAACGACAGGGACGACCTGTCCCTCGCCTACACACCGGGTGTCGCCAAGGTCTGCAGCGCCATCGCCGACCAGCCGGAACTCGTCCACGACTACACCTGGAAGTCCCAGGTCGTGGCCGTGGTCACGGACGGCAGCGCGGTGCTCGGTCTCGGCGACATCGGCCCGGAGGCCTCCCTCCCGGTGATGGAGGGCAAGGCCATCCTCTTCAAGCAGTTCGGCGGCGTCGACGCGGTGCCGATCGCCCTCGACTGCCGGGACGTCGACGAGATCGTCGAGACCGTGGCCCGCATGGCGCCGTCCTTCGGCGGCGTCAACCTCGAGGACATCTCCGCGCCGCGCTGCTTCGAGATCGAGAGCCGGCTCCAGGAGCGGCTCGACATCCCCGTCTTCCACGACGACCAGCACGGCACAGCCGTCGTCACGCTCGCGGCGCTGCGGAACGCCTCCCAGCTCACCGGCCGCACCCTGGGCCAGCTGCGGGCCGTGATCTCCGGGGCCGGCGCGGCCGGGGTGGCCATCGCCAAGATCCTCGTCGAGGCGGGCATCGGCGACGTCGCCGTCTGCGACCGCAAGGGCATCGTCTCGGCGGAGCGCGAGGACCTGACCGACGTCAAGCGCAACCTCGCGGGATTCACCAACAAGGCCGGCCTGACCGGCTCGCTGGAGACCGCGATCGAGGGGGCCGACGTCTTCATCGGCGTGTCCGGCGGCACCGTCCCGGAGTCCGCGGTCGCCACCATGGCCGAGGACGCGCTGATCTTCGCCATGGCCAACCCCGACCCGGAGATCGTCCCCGAGGTCGCGCACAAGTACGCGGCCGTGGTCGCCACCGGCCGCAGCGACTACCCGAACCAGATCAACAACGTGCTCGCGTTCCCGGGCATCTTCGCGGGTGCCCTCCAGGTGCGCGCCTCCCGGATCACCGAGGGCATGAAGCTGGCAGCCGCCGAGGCACTCGCCGCGGTCGTGGCCGACGAGCTCGGCGCCGACTGTGTGATCCCGTCGCCGTTCGACGAGCGGGTCGCCCCCGCCGTCACCGCGGCCGTCGCCGCCGCGGCGCGGGCCGAGGGCGTCGCCCGCCGCTGAGCGGACGTGGATCGGACGATCCGGGCCGCGTACCACCCACCGGTGGTACGCGGCCCGTCGTCGTTCTCCCAGTGCCTTCGCGGGACGGACCCGTACGGGGGAGCGTCCACGACGCGGCACGGCTCACACCGGTGTGCGGTTACGTGCGGCCCGCTCGCGTTCTAGGGTCGGTGCAACGGAGATTGGAGCTGTATGTTCGCCGCCTACGCCGCTCGCATCGACCCCGACCGGCCTCTCGAAGGGCTCGAGTTGGGCGACCGCCCCGCCCCCGAAGCACGCCCCGGTTGGACGACCGTCGACGTCAAGGCGGCCTCCCTCAACCACCACGACCTCTGGTCGCTGCGCGGCGTCGGCCTCGGCGAGAAGTCCCTGCCGATGATCCTCGGATGCGACGCCGCCGGGATCGACCAGGACGGCAACGAGGTCGTCCTGCACTCCGTCATCGGCCAGAGCGGTCACGGGGTCGGGCCGGACGAGCCGCGTTCCATCCTGACCGAGCGTTACCAGGGCACCTTCGCCGAGCAGGTGACCGTCCCGTCGTGGAACGTGCTGCCCAAGCCGAAGGAGCTGACGTTCGAGGAGGCCGCCTGCCTGCCGACCGCGTGGCTGACCGCGTACCGGATGCTGTTCACCAACGCCGGGGTTCGCCCGGGCGACAGCGTGCTCGTCCAGGGTGCGGGCGGCGGGGTGGCCACGGCCGCGATCGTCCTCGGGCGGGCCGCCGGGCTCCGCGTGTACGCCACCAGCCGGGACGAGGCGAAGCGGAAGCGGGCCGTCGAACTGGGCGCGCTGGAGGCCCTCGAGCCGGGCGCCCGGCTGCCGCGGCGCGTCGACGCCGTCATCGAGACGGTGGGCGCCGCCACCTGGTCGCACTCGGTCAAGTCCCTCAAGCCGGGCGGCACGCTCGTCATCTCGGGTGCCACCAGCGGTCCGAACCCGAAGAGCGCCGAACTCAACCGGATCTTCTTCCTGGAGCTGAAGGTCGTCGGATCGACGATGGGCGACAAGGGCGAGCTGGAGGACCTGCTGAGCTTCTGCGCCACCACCGGTGTACGGCCCGTCATCGACTCGGTCCTGCCGCTCGACCGGGCCCGTGAGGGCTTCGAGAAGATGGCCGGCGGCGAACTTTTCGGCAAGGTCGTACTCACCGTCTGAGGGCGTCCCGCACCGGCCGGCCGCCCCGTGCCCGGAAGCGCGGGGCCGCCGGCCCGTAGGACGGTCAGCGCTCCGGCAAGCCGCGCAGTGCCCGCCCGATCTGCGTCGCGGCAGCCGCCAGCCGGCTCCGCGCCTGCGCGAGCTGGTCCGGCGTCACCCCGTGGTCCCGGGCGGCGTCCCGGACGTCGTCGCGGAACCGATCGAGCAGCCGCTCGAGTTCACGCGCCGGATCGGCGTCCGGCGGCAGGGGCTCGTCGGCCCAGGCCGGCGCGGGTGGTCCGGCACTGTGAGAGGCCCCGGTGTCCTTGCGGAGGTCCGGGCCCGCAGGCCGCGTGCCGGACGTTCCGCAGTGCGGACCGGCGGTGTCCGGCCCCTGCCGCGAGAAGCGGTTCATCTCGCGGGAGATCTCGGCGAACCCCTCGCGCATCGCCTGCTGCCAGTCACCCGCGCGGACGTGTTCCTGAGTGCGCTCCTGTACGCGCCGGGCGATCCGTTCCACCTCCTCGTGCGCGAACTGCTGGGCCTCCCGGGCCTGTCTGCGCGCCTCCTGCGCGTCCTGCCGGGCCCGCCGGCTCTCCTCCTTCGCCCGCCGGGCCTGCTCCTTCCACTCCTCCTTGAGCCGCTGCATGTCCTCCTTGGCCCGCTGCCGGCTCTCCCCGTCGTCCCAGGAACCGGGCGGCCGGTCGGAGGTGCGCGCGTTCCGGGCCGCCGCGCGCATCTCCCGCCGCAGGTCGCCCGCCGAGCCCCGGACGTCCTCGCGGATCTCGGCCGCGAGCTCGGAGACGGACTCGCGGATCTCGAGTTCCAGATCGGCCAGTTCGCCCTGACGCTCGGCCAGTTCCGCCCGCCCCGCGTCGGTCGGGGAGTAGACCTTGCGGCCGCCCTCCGTGGTGTGCGTGACCAGGCCCTCCGCCTCCAGCTTCGCCAGGCGCGGGTAGACGGTGCCGGCCGAGGGCGCGTACAGCCCCTGGAAGCGCTCCTCCAGCAGGCGGATCACCTCGTAGCCGTGGCGCGGCGCTTCGTCGAGCAGTTTGAGGAGGTAGAGGCGCAGCCGGCCGTGGGCGAAGACGGGGGGCATGTCAGAGCACTTTCTTGTCGTGGCCGGCGTCGGACGTCTCGCCGTTCGCGGGCGGTCGGCGCAGTACGGCGATGGGGCCGGAGACACTGGTGACCTTCACCGTGCCGCGGCCGTCACCGAGCCGGCCCGTGATCCGCTTGGCTCCCCAGGTGCTGCTGACCCGCAGCTCGTCGAAGGCGTTGGAGAGGACGCCGCTGGTCGTGTTCGCCTCCACCCGTGTGTCCGCGGGGTGCGGCAGCCGGATGGCGACCTCACCGGAGACCGTGGACAGCCGGATGTCGGACGCCCCGCCGTCGAACGGCGCGAGGTCGAGCACCATGGTGCCGCTCACCGAGTCCGCGTTCACGGACCGGCCGGAGCCTTCGACGACCGTCAGGTCCCCGGAGACCGAGTGGAAATGCAGGTCGCCGGTGACCGCCTGGGCTTCCACCGCACCGGACACCGTGTCGGCGCGCACCTCCCCGGACAGGCCCACCAGGGTGCTCTCGCCGGAAACCCCGCGCAGGGTGGTGCCGCCCGAGATACCGGAGACCACCGCGCTCGCCCCGACCACGCCCACCTGTACCCGGGTCGAGGCCGGTACGGCGACGGTCACGGCGGCGCTGCGGTTCCGGCTCCGTCCGCCGAGCCAGTCGAGGACGCCCTTCCAGGGCAGGTCCTCGTACGCGACGGTCAGCGTGCCGTCTCGGAGGTCGACCTCGACGGGCGGGCCGTGCACCGCCGACACCTCGAGCCGGGCCGGCACCCCGGGCGCGGTTCCCACGACGTTCACGGCGCCGCCGAAGATGCGAACGCTCAGCGACGTGACGGGTTCGTCCAGCACCAGCTTGGCCGAATCGGTGATCGACCACGTGTTCCCGACCGACATTCCCGGCCTCCCCTGGGTAGCCCGATGACGCAACATATCGCGTCTCTCCTAGACACGATATATCGCGGATGGGGGAAGTCAAGAGGGCGGCCGGGCCCGCGCCTGCCGGCGCTCCGGGGGCTCCTACTCGTCGTCCTCGTCGTCGAGCCGCGCCAGCCAGGTGGCCAGCCGCTCCACCGGAACCTCGAAATCGGGGTTGAGGTCGACGAACTCCCGCAGGCGCTCGGCGACCCAGCCGAGGGAGACGTCCTCCTCGCCGCGCCTGTTCTCCAGTTCTTCGATACCGCGGTCGGTGAAGTACACGACGTGCTCCATGAGGGAAATCAAAGGGACATCAACAGCGGAGGCCGGCGCGAAGGACCGGCAGGGCTCCTCGTCCGGCAAGGATAGGAGCCCTTCAGGGGCCCGCGGGCCGCAGGCCGGACGCCCGAGGGCCCGGCCCCGCGCGAAGCGGAACCGGGCCCTCGGGGGCATGCGTCACACAGTCGCGGTCAGAGGTCGAAGACCTCGGCGACCAGCGTCTGCTGCTCCACCTGGTGACGCTTGGCCGAACCGACCGCCGGCGACGAGGACGACGGACGCGAGACCCGGCGCAGCCGGTCCGCGTTGTCCGGCGCCGCACCCAGGACCAGGTCGAGGTGGTCGATCAGGTTGAGCGCGATGAACGGCCAGGCACCCTGGTTCGCCGGCTCCTCCTGCGCCCACACGTACTTCTGGGCCTTGGTGAACTTGGCCAGCTCCGCCTGGATCTCCGCACCCGGCAGCGGGTACAGCCGCTCGATGCGGATGAGAGCCGTGTCCGTCGCTCCGCGCTTCTCCCGCTCGGCGGCGAGGTCGTAGTAGACCTTGCCCGAGCAGAAGACGACCTTGCGGACGTCCTCGGGCCGCACGGTGTCGTCGCCGATCACCGGGCGGAAACCGCCGGTGGTGAACTCCTCCGCCTTCGACGCCGCGGCCTTGAGCCGGAGCATCGACTTCGGGGTGAAGACGACCAGCGGCTTGTGGTGCGGGTTGTGGACCTGCCAGCGCAGCAGGTGGAAGTAGTTCGACGGCAGCGTCGGCATGGCGACCGTCATGTTGTTCTGCGCGCACACCTGGAGGAAGCGCTCGATACGGGCCGACGAGTGGTCCGGGCCCTGACCCTCGTAGCCGTGCGGCAGCAGCAGGGTGACACCGGACGTCTGGCCCCACTTCTGCTCGGCGGAGGAGATGAACTCGTCGACGACGGTCTGGGCGCCGTTGACGAAGTCACCGAACTGGGCCTCCCACATCACCAGCGCGTTCGGACGCGCCAGCGAGTAGCCGTACTCGAAGCCCATCGCCGCGTACTCGCTGAGCAGCGAGTCGTAGACGTTGTAGCGGGCCTGCTCGTCGGACAGGTACAGCAGCGGGGTGTAGTCGTCGCCGGTCTCCCGGTCGACGAGCACCGCGTGCCGCTGGCCGAACGTGCCGCGCCGCGAGTCCTGGCCGGACAGGCGGACCGGCGTGCCCTCCATCAGCAGCGAACCGATGGCGAGGGTCTCGCCCATGCCCCAGTCGATCGTGCCGTCCTCGACCATCGCCGCGCGGCGCTGCAGCTGCGGCAGCAGACGCGGGTGGACGGTGACCCGGTCGGGGACGTTGACCTGCGACTCTGCGATCCGCTTGACGACCTCCTGGCTGATCTGCGTCTCCAGGGCGACCGGGAACTCCTGCTTGGGCTCCGGGACCTCGGCCGGCGCCGGGTGCGAGGTGGCCTCGCGCACGGCGGTGAACACCTTCTCCAGCTGGCCCTGGTAGTCCTGAAGCGCCTGCTCGGCCTCTTCCAGGGTGATGTCGCCGCGACCGATGAGCGACTCGGTGTAGAGCTTGCGCACCGAGCGCTTCTTGTCGATCAGGTCGTACATCAGGGGCTGGGTGAAGCCCGGGTTGTCGCTCTCGTTGTGGCCGCGGCGGCGGTAGCAGATGAGGTCGATCACGACGTCCTTGTTGAACGCCTGACGGAACTCGAAGGCCAGCCGTGCGACCCGGACGACGGCCTCGGGGTCGTCGCCGTTCACGTGGAAGATCGGCGCCTCGATCATGCGCGCCACGTCGGTGGCGTACATCGAGGAGCGTGCCGACTCCGGGGCGGCGGTGAAGCCGACCTGGTTGTTGATCACGATGTGCACGGTGCCGCCGGTGCGGTAGCCGCGCAGCTGCGACATGTTCAGCGTCTCCGCGACGACGCCCTGGCCCGCGAAGGCCGCGTCGCCGTGCAGCTGGACCGGGAGGACGGTGAAGTCCGTGCCGGCCTTGCCGATGATGTCCTGCTTGGCCCGGGCGATGCCCTCGACGATCGGGTCGACGGCTTCCAGGTGCGAGGGGTTCGCGGCCAGCGAGACCTTGATCTCCTCGCCGTCCAGGCCGGTGAAGGTGCCCTCGGCGCCCAGGTGGTACTTCACGTCGCCGGAGCCGTGCATCGACTTCGGGTCGAGGTTGCCCTCGAACTCGCGGAAGATCTGGGCGTAGGACTTCCCGACGATGTTGGCGAGCACGTTCAGCCGGCCCCGGTGGGCCATGCCGATGACCACCTCGTCCAGGCGCGACTCGGCGGCCGAGTCGAGCACCGCGTCGAGCAGCGGGATGACGGACTCGCCGCCCTCCAGGGAGAACCGCTTCTGGCCGACGTACTTCGTCTGCAGGAACGTCTCGAACGCCTCGGCGGCGTTGAGACGGCGCAGGATCCTCAGCTGCTCCTCGCGCTCCGGCTTGGAGTGCGAGCGCTCGACGCGGTCCTGGATCCACTTGCGCTGCTTCGGGTCCTGGATGTGCATGAACTCGATGCCGGTGGTGCGGCAGTACGAGTCGCGCAGCACGCCGAGGATGTCGCGCAGCTTCATCATGGACTTGCCGGAGAAGCCGCCGACCGCGAACTCGCGCTCCAGGTCCCACAGGGTGAGCCCGTGCTCGGTGATGTCGAGGTCGGGGTGCTTGCGCTGCTTGTACTCCAGCGGGTCGGTGTCGGCCATGACGTGGCCGCGGACCCGGTAGGAGTGGATCAGCTCGAAGACGCGGGCGGCCTTGTTGACGTCGTCGTCGTGACCGGCGTCGATGTCGCGGAACCAGCGGACCGGCTCGTACGGGATCCGGAGCGACTTGAAGACGTCGTCGTAGAACTCGTTCTCGCCCAGCAGCAGCTGGTTCATGATCCGCAGGAACTCGCCGGAGGCGGCGCCCTGGATCACGCGGTGGTCGTACGTGCTGGTCAGCGTCATGACCTTGGACACGCCCAGCCGGTTCAGGGTGTCCTGGGAGGTGCCCTGGAACTCCGCCGGGTAGTCCATCGCGCCGACACCGACGATCAGGCCCTGGCCGGGCATCAGGCGCGGCACGGAGTGCACGGTGCCGATGCCGCCCGGGTTGGTGAGCGAGGCGGTGACGCCGGTGAAGTCCTCCATCGTCAGCTTGTTCGCGCGGGCGCGGCGGACGATGTCCTCGTAGGCCTGCCAGAACTCGAAGAAGTTCAGCGTCTCGGCCTTCTTGATCGCCGCGACGACGAGCTGGCGGTCACCGTTCGGCTTCACCAGGTCGATCGCGAGACCGAGGTTGACGTGCTCCGGCTTCACCAGGGTCGGCTTGCCGTCCCTCTCCTGGAAGGAGTGGTTCATCGACGGCATCGCCTTCAGCGCCTGCACCATCGCGTAGCCGATGAGGTGCGTGAAGGAGACCTTGCCACCGCGAGCGCGCTTGAGGTGGTTGTTGATGACGATGCGGTTGTCGAACAGCAGCTTCACCGGCACCGCGCGGACGGACGTGGCCGTCGGCAGCTCCAGCGAGGCGTTCATGTTCTTGGCGACGGCGGCCGACGGGCCGCGCAGCGTCACCATCTCGGGACCGCCCGCGGCCTCGGCGGGCGCGGCGGCCTTCGCAGCCTTGGCGGCCGGCTTCGGAGCCGGCTCGGCCTTCGGCTTCGCGGCCGGGGCCGGCACCGTCCTGGCGGGTGCGGCCTGCGACTTCGCCGGCTGCTCGGGCGCCGGAGCCGGGGCCGGAGCGGCGGGGGCCGCCTGCTTCGGCTGCTCGGCGGGGGCCTCGGCCGAGGGAGCGGCTGCGGACCCGGCGTCCGAGCCCGGCTTGTAGTCGGCGAAGAAGTCCCACCAGGCTCGGTCGACCGAGTTCGGGTCCTGGAGGTACTGCTGGTAGATCTCGTCGACGAGCCACTCATTGGGACCGAAGGCCGCGGCAGGGCTCTTGCCCTGCCCGTCCTGGTCGGTCGTGATGCTCGAGGTCTTGGGGGACTGTGGCGACACGGCGGCAACCGCCCTCTTCCGCTTCCTTAGGTGGTGGACAGCGGAAATAAAGGCTACGCCCATCAGGAGGGTCGATGCAGGCCGGGCGGCCCAGTCGTCACGCACATCACATCTGCGGGCGGGTTTCGGCCCAAGAATTGGCGGGAAACACGACCTGTTCGGGCCGAGAAAGGCAGCATCGATCCGCGCTTGCGGCCCAGTGGCCGCAACCGTGACGCTTCTCTCCATGCGTTTCCGGGCTGCGCCTACCCGTCCGGCGCAGCCGTATGCGCGACCCTAGGTCAACCAGACGCCCTGGTATTACCCCGGAAGGGTGACACGGATCCGGCAGCCGCGATCGGATTCGGCCACCCCGATGCTGCCGCCGTGCAGATCCACCGCCCACCGGGCGATGGCGAGCCCCAGCCCGGTGCCGCCGTCGCTGCCCGGGCCGTGCGGCGTGGACTCGCTGCCCCGGTTGAACCGCTCGAAGATGTGCTGGCGCTCCGACTCCGGGATGCCCGGCCCCTCGTCCAGCACCTCGAGCTGCAGGCTGCCCGGCACCTCGCCGCTGCGGGCCCGGAGCGTGACGCGGCCGTGCGGCGGGCTGTGCTTGACCGCGTTGTCCACGAGGTTGGCCACCACCTGGTGCAGCCGCTCCACGTCCGCGCGGGCCGTGAGCTCCGGCGGCGAGACGTCGAGGTGCAGATGCACGTCGGTACGGGTGTGACCGGTCCGCCCCGTCAGATGGGAGCGGGCAGCCGCCGCCATGTTGGTTTCCTTGAGCACGCCCGACAGATACGGCCAGACCTCGAACCGCCGTACCTTCAGCGGCACCACACCGTTGTCGATCCGGGACAGGTCCAGCAGCGTCTCGACCAGCCGGCCCAGACGCTCCGTCTGCCGCAGGGCGGTCCGCATCGTCTCCGGATCGGCCTCCGAGAACCCGTCGACGACGTTCTCCAGGACTGCCCGCAGCCCGGCGATCGGGGTCCGCAGCTCGTGCGAGACGTTCGCCACCAGCTCCTTGCGGTGCCGGTCGACGGCCTCCAGATCGGACGCCATGTGGTTGAACGTGGCCGCCAGATCGCCCAGTTCGTCCCGCCGGCCCTCGCGCACCCGCCGGGTGTAGTCACCGTGCGCCATCGCCCGCGCGACGTTCTGCATCTCGTCGAGCGGCGAGGTCAGCCCGTGCGCCACGAACTGGGTGATCAGCATTGCGGCGATGATCGAGAAGATCGTGACGACCCGCAGCTCGGTGGCCGTCCGGATCGCCATGAAGACGAGCAGTGTGGTGATCGCCACCGACACGATCACCAGCGCCCCGAGGGCCGCCTTCACCGAGCGGAACGGATCGAGCGGCCGCATGGCCTCCCAGAGCCGGCGCCACAGGACGACGGGCCGAGCGAGCCGCCCGCGTCCCGAGCGGCCGCGTCTCACCTGGGGGGCGTTCACTGGGCCGGGGTCGCCGGAGTCTCCAGGGCATAGCCCACGCCGTGCACGGTACGGATCCGCTCGGCCCCGATCTTGCGGCGCAACGCCTTGATGTGGCTGTCGACGGTCCGGGTACCGGAGGCGTCCGCCCAGTCCCACACCTCCGCCAGCAGCTGCTCGCGGGACAGCACGGCCCGCGGCGTGTTCGCCAGGCAGACCAGCAGGTCGAACTCCGTCGGCGTCAGATGGACGTCCTCACCGCGCACCCGGACCCGCCGCTGAGCATGGTCGATCTCCAGCTCGCCCAGGCGCAGGATGCCGGTGCGGGGGGTGTGCGCGGCCTGCGTGGCCCGCTCCACCCGGCGCAGCAGGACATGCACCCGCGCCGCCAGTTCCCGCATCGAGAACGGCTTGGTCATGTAGTCGTCGGCGCCGACTCCGAGGCCGACCAGCATGTCGGTCTCGTCGTCGCGGGCCGTCAGCATCAGGACCGGCACCGGCCGTTGGGCCTGCACCCGGCGGCACACCTCCAGGCCGTCGAAGCCCGGCAGCATGATGTCGAGGACGAGCAGGTCCGGTTGCCAGGCCTGCGCGGTGTCCACGGCGGCGGGGCCGTCGCAGGCGGTCTGCACCTGGAAGCCCTCCGCTCTCAGCCGGACCGCGATGGCGTCGACGATCGTGGCGTCGTCCTCGACGACGAGAACCCGGCGTTGAGCGCCCGGCGTGGCGGTGGTCGTGCCGGCCACGCCGTTGTGTGTCTGCTCCATCGACCCGCCCCTGTGCTTTCCCCATGCCTGTCGAGCTTGCAGGCTAGAGAGTACGGGCACGGTCCGTGTGTCGGCTACGCAGGGAGTGGTGCGAGTGACGCCGGAAGCGGCTCTTACGCTTGCCGCCCGGGCGGTTCCACGGGACGTATGGCGAGGTGCACGACATCCGGGACCCCTCGCTCCACCGGTACTTCGCGGGTGCGGACGTCGGTGAAGCCCGTCTCGAGCAGCGCGGTCCCGAACGCGGCCGAGGGCTGCGCCGACCACACCGCGAGCACGCCGCCGGGGGTGAGCCGGGCGCGGCAGGCCGCCAGGCCGGCCGGGCGGTACAGGTTGTCGTTGCCCTCGGTGACCGTCCACTCGGGCCCGTTGTCGATGTCGAGGCACAGGGCGTCGTAACGGCGGTCGGCCGACCCGATATGGGTGACGAGGTCGGCCTCCACGATTTCGCAGCGCGGATCGGCGAGTGCAGCCGCGGACATCGCCGAGAGCGGCCCGTTCCGGTGCCAGTCGATGACCGCCGGCTCCCGCTCCACCACGGTGATCCGGCCCCAGCGGGGTTCACCGGCGGCGCGGACGAGCGAGAACCCCACACCGAGGCCGCCGATCAGGACGGCGGGCTCCGGGCGGCCGTCGGGCAGGGCGTCCAGGGCTGCGTCGACCAGCAGCCGCTCGGAGCGGCCGTCGCAGGTGTCCATCAGGAAGCAGCCGTTGGCGATGATCTCGAAGTGCTCACCGCGCCGGCGCAGTGCCACCTCGCCGTAGGGGCCGTCCCTGCGGTCGACGGTGACCGGTGCCTGGGGCTCGGCGGGCAGAGGCATGGTGCGGCTTCCTCCGTTGGCTGCGGGTACGGGCGGGGGTGCTGCTCGTACCGGGCGTGCGGTCGTGCGCCGCCCAGATTAGGACCTCCCTCGTGGACGGCGCAGGCCGATCGGGCCGGTGCCGCCGTGCGACGGCACCGGCCCGGCGAGGGCAGCGGTCAGGCCCGGCCCCCCTCCGGCCGGGCCTGACCGCCCCGTCAGCGGTACGCCGCCCCGACTCGGCGGACGGCACACCGCAGATTCCTTCCGCTACGGCCGGTCGACCCGCTCGCGGTCACACGTCCGGGCGGCGGCGAAGTAGTCCGTGAACCAGGCCCTGCGCTCCTTGGCGGTCATCGCCTCGAGAGCCTTCACCACAGGGCCGTCCCGCCACTGTTCCTCCATGTCGCCGGGCCATTGCCCGTGGGCCCAGAACAGGACTTCGTGAGCCCAGGAAGGCACGTTCCGTTCGCACTCCCACGTGATCAGGTCCTGGAGCACCGCGTCCCGCTGGAAGTAGCCGAGTCGCTTGTCCGAACCGAGGTCACCGGGGTTGACCAGCGTGAAGTGCGAGATTGCCGGATCGCTGCCGGGTTCGAGGTCCGCGCCCCAGGTCCGACCGGCGGCAAGCCGGCCTTCCTCGAAGCGCACGGGCGCCGTCGGCGCCCCCTCGAACAACCCGTACGCCCAGCGGATCGGGCCCTCCACGGTGTCCCGGCGGCTCGCGTGCGCCTGGCGGAGACAGATCACGGGACGCTCGCCCTCGCAGACCAGAGCCGATGCACTCCGGTCGGGCAGCCACATCTTCTCCGGCCATGCGAGCAGCGGCACCGCGCCGGCGACCGCCACCGCGAGGGGGAGGGCCACCAGCCACGTGCGCCGCGCGGTGACGATCAGCAGCATCGCCGCTGCGAGGCCGCCGAACCAGGCCATGTGGGCGACGCTCGCCCACCACACCAGCAGCTGGCCGTTGTGGAGTTCGAACGATGCCGGTGACAACTGGCCGAGCGCACTGCGTCCCCGGGCCTCTCCCAGCCACAGCACGCCGTAGGCACCCACCGCAGTGCCCGGAGTCAACGCCCACGACGACGGGAGGTACCAGCCGAGGAGATGGCCGCCCGCGGCGAAGGCCGCGGCAGCGGTCAGGTCCGCCGCCATGGGGGCGACCAGTGGGTGCCCGTAGGCGGATGCGCTCGGCCATGTGAGGGCGACCAGCACGACCCAGGTCACGAGGTGGGCGGCGACGGCCGCCAGCCAGACCGGCAGCAGCGCGCAGACCACCCGCCGCAGGGCCGACCGTGGTGCGGAGTCCACCAGTTCGCGTGTGCGTCGACGGCGCTCCCGTCCGGCCTGCCAGCACGCGGCTCCGGCGAGCAGGGGGCCGAGGACGACCAGGAGCCCGCGCGACGCCTGGGCCGTACCGGGCCAGTCCATCAGGCTGTACCTGCCGCCGAACACGGCGATCAGCAGGGCCGTCAGGCAGACGGCGAAGGTCCAGGGCGCTACGCCTCTCCGGATCTCCGTCCTCAGGACCGTGCCGGTCAGGGAGATCTTCCTTCCCGCGTCACCCGGATGTCCCGGACCCGCGGGCTCCCGGCTTCCCACCGGGCTCTCGGAGGCTGCCGTGTTCATGCCGTCACCTCCTGGGCGCGCTCGCTGCGATGGCGCCGCAGCGCACTGGTGTAGCCGCGCTCCAACGGGCTGTCGCCCGGGGCTTCGGCATCCGTCCCGGCGGAGGCGATCAGGTCGTCCGGCGTCCCGCGGAACGCCGGACGGCCCGCCTCGAGCAGTGTCACCTCCGCGCACGCTGCCGCGACGTCCTCGACGAGATGCGTGGACACCAGGACCGTCGCCGTTTCACCCAACTCCCGCAGCAGTCCCCGGAACTCCAGCCGCCGCTCGGGATCCAGTCCGGCCGTCGGCTCGTCGAGCAACAGCAGATCCGGTTCGTTGACCACGGCCTGGGCGATGCCGACCCGCCGGATCTCACCGCCCGAGAGCGTGCGCAGCTTCTTGTCGAGAGCCGGTCCCAGACCCACCCGCTCAGCGGCCCGTTCGACCGCGGCGGGAGCCTGGGCACCGGGGACGTCCTTCAGCCAGGCGAGGTACGTGACCATCTCCCGCACGGTGTACGTGGGGTAGTAGCCGAACTCCTGCGGCAGGTAGCCGAGACGACGGCGGATCTCCGTGCGTTCACCGAGCTCCTGCGGATCCAGACCGAGGATCCGTACGTCCCCTTCGGTCGGTCGGGCCACGGTGGCCAGTACGCGCAGCAGCGAGGTCTTCCCGGCACCGTTGGGGCCGAGCAGCCCGTGAACGCCTCGGCCGAGCGACAGGTCCACGTCGTTGAGGGCTGTAGTGCCCCGGAAACGGACGGTCAGGCCACGGACGGACAGCCCGGGTGATGTCCTCGGGACGGGTATCTGTCTCACAGTCGCTCCAGTTGGTCGAATGAGGTGCGGCGCAGGACGAGCAGCCCGCCGCACAGAAGGGCGGCACTGGCCCAGAAGCCCTGCGCGGGGCCGCTCGCGACGTTGGCGAAGGCGTGGTTCACCCGCCCGATCAGGTCGGCCGGGCCGGGGTCCGCCGTGGTGCCGGCGGTGAGGAGCAGCAGTGGCCATGTGGTGCCGGTGACGGCGGAAGCCCGCAGGCAGCCGAGGTAGGAGCCGGTGACCAGGGTGAGCAGCGTCAGTGCCAGGCCCGGCAACAGCCAGGCTGCGGCCCCGGGACTGCCGCCTTGCGCGGGCATGAGCAGTCCGGCGGCCGTGAGCAGTGGCACGCACACGGCCAGCACCATGGCCGTCCGGACGAGCAGCAGCCGTAGCCCGGCGGACGGAGTGGCGGCGACCGTCTCGTACAGGGGGTCGGCATGGCGTCCGTACGACACCGCTACCCCGGCGACCGGGAGCAGGGGAGCCGCCACCAGCAGCAGGGGGCGGAGCTCGGCCGCGTCCGCCAGCCGGGCGAGAACGACCGCGGCGACCGTCACGAGCGTCAGGGAGAACAGCCAGGACCGTCCCAGTGCGGGACCTGCCGCCCAGGTCAGCCGTGCCCCCCAGGCCCGCACGGGGTGCTGTCGGCCGCCTGTCCGGCCGTGCGCGCTGCGAGGGGTGTCCGCAGCCGGGATCCGAGGGGATCCGACGGGACGGAGCCGCCCCCCGGTGCCCCCTGCCCGTGCGGGGGACCCGGCCCGATCCTCGGCGCCGATGCGCGCCAGTAGCGCCGAGCGGGTGGCGTCCAGTGAGCGCGCCACCACCGGGGAGTGCGTCCGGACGGCGTCCGAGACCCGCTGCGCGCATCTCGCGCAGGCCTCGACGTGCTTCTCCAGCGACCAGCAGCCGGGCTCCGGCAGTCCGCCTGCCGCGTACGCCTGCACGTCGGCGTCCGGCAGGTGCCATTCGGTGGTGGGTCCGCGGTGGTTCATGCGGTGCCTCCCAGGGTGCGTGGTGCGGGGGTGCCGAAGGCGGCGAGGGCCTTGCGCAGTTCCTTGCGGGCGCGCATCGCGCGGGTCTTGACGGTTCCTTCGGGTATGCCGAGCAGCTGCGCGGCCTCCCGGGTGGTCAGACCGTCGACGACGGTCGCGCGCAGGACCGCGCGGAGTTCGGGGGAGAGACGGTCGAGCGCCGTGCCCAGGTCGCCGTACTCGAGGGCTGCCAGGACGCGCTCCTCGGCGGACGGCGCCTCCGCACGGCGCACGTCCGTGTCCCGCATCGCGTGGGCGGCCTGGGCCTCGGACGTGCGGATCTGGCTGCGCCGCGCGTCGACGAGCCGGCGGGAGGCGATCACCCACAGCCAGCCGCCGGCCTCGCCGCCGCGGTGCGAGCCCGCCGAGCGCCAAGCCGTGACGAAGGTGTCCTGGAGGACCTCGTGCACGGTCTCGGGATCGGCGCACCGCCTGCTCAGACGTGCGTGCAACCATCCGGCGTGCCGGTCGTACAGCGTGGCCAGCGCCTGTGCGTCCCCCGCGGCGGTCGCACGCAGGAGGGCGGCGTCCCCCCGCTCTGCCTCTGCCCCCATGGGCCGGAACCGTTTCACACCCCCTTATCGCTCGGGGGACGGTCAGCGGTTCACGTCGCTTCGGGCCGTGCCGCAGACAGCTGTCCGGCGGGCGGGCGGTGATCGCTGACAGCGAACCGGCACCGGGAACACTGAGCATCCTCTGCGCATTGAGTCCAGTGAACTCAACTTGCCTGCCGAGGGGAAGATCATGGCTTCAACGTCAACACCGCTCACGTTGCCCGTGCTGCCGCTCGACGACGAGGTCGTCCTGCCCGGCATGGTGGTGCCTCTGGAACTGTCGGACCCGGAGGTCCGGGCTGCGGTGGAAGCCGCACAGTCGGCCGCCTCGACGGGTGGCCCCGCAGGGGGCGAGGACCGGCGCGGAGCGGCCAAACCGCAGGTCCTGCTGGTGCCGCGGGTCGACGGCGCCTATCCGGCGGTCGGCACGCTGGGCGCCGTCGAGCAGGTCGGCCGGCTCTCCGGCGGTGACCCGGGGGCGCTGATCCGGGGCCTGAGCCGGGTCCGGATCGGGGCCGGGACCACCGGCCCGGGCGCCGCGCTCTGGGTGGAGGGCGAGCGGATCGAGGAACGCACGCCGGACCCCCTGCCCGGTGCCGTCGCCGAACTGGTCAAGGAGTACAAGGCACTGGCGACCAGCTGGCTGCGCAAGCGGGGTGCCTGGCAGGTCGTCGACCGGGTCGAGCAGCTGGACGACGTGTCACAGCTCGCGGACAACTCGGGCTACTCGCCCTTCCTCACCCTCCGCCAGCGGGTCGAGCTGCTGGAGGCCACCGACCCGGTGGAGCGGCTGCGGCTCGCCGTGCGCATGCTGAGCGAGCACCTGGCCGAGCAGGACGTCGCCGAGTCCATCGCCAAGGACGTGCAGGAGGGCGTCGACAAGCAGCAGCGCGAGTTCCTGCTCAGGCGTCAGCTGGAGGCCGTGCGCAAGGAGCTGGCCGAACTCGACGGGAACCCCCCGGGACAGGGCGACGAGTCCGACGACTACCGGGCCCGGGTCGAGGCCGCCGATCTGCCGGAGCACGTCCGCGAGGCGGCGCTCAAGGAGGTCGGCAAGCTGGAACGCTCCTCCGACCAGAGTCCCGAGGGCAGCTGGATCCGGACCTGGCTCGACACCGTCCTCGAACTGCCGTGGAACGAGCGCACCGAGGACGCGTACGACATCCCCGGTGCCCGCGCCGTGCTGGACGCGGACCACGCAGGCCTGGACGACGTCAAGGAGCGCATCACCGAGTACCTGGCCGTCCGCAAGCGGCGCGCCGACCGCGGCCTCGGCGTGGTGGGCGGCCGTCGCGGTGGCGCCGTACTGGCACTCGTCGGCCCGCCCGGCGTCGGGAAGACGTCGCTCGGCGAGAGCGTCGCCCGGGCCATGGGGCGGAAGTTCGTACGAGTGGCGCTGGGCGGCGTCCGCGACGAGGCCGAGATCCGCGGCCACCGGCGCACGTACGTCGGTGCGCTGCCCGGCCGGATCGTCCGGGCGGTCAAGGAGGCCGGCTCGATGAACCCGGTCGTCCTGCTCGACGAGGTCGACAAGGTGGGCTCCGACTTCCGCGGTGACCCGGCGGCTGCGCTGCTCGAGGTGCTCGACCCGGCGCAGAACCACACGTTCCGCGACCACTACCTGGAGGTGGAACTCGACCTGTCCGACGTCGTCTTCCTGGCCACCGCCAATGTGCTGGAGGCGATCCCGGACGCCCTGCTGGACCGGATGGAGCTGGTCCGTCTCGACGGCTACACCGACGACGAGAAGGTCGTCATCGCCCGTGACCACCTGGTGCCCCGGCAGCTGGAGCGTGCGGGGTTGCGGCCCGGCGAGGTCGTGTTGGAGGACGAGGCGCTGCGCCGGATCGCCGCGGAGTACACCCGGGAGGCGGGGGTGCGGGACCTGGAGCGGTCCGTCGCCCGGCTGCTGCGGAAGGTCGCGGCACGGAGCGAACTCGGCGAGCAGGGACTGCCGTTGGCCGTCGGCCCGGACGGTCTGCGCGCGCTGATCGGCCGTCCGCGCCACGTACCCGAGTCCGCACAGGACCCCGGCGAGCGGCGCACCGCCGTTCCCGGGGTGGCCACCGGCCTGGCGGTCACGGGCGCCGGCGGCGACGTGCTCTTCGTCGAGGCGTCCCTGGCCGATCCCGAGACGGGTGGCAGCGGACTCGCCCTCACCGGCCAGCTCGGCGACGTGATGAAGGAGTCGGCGCAGATCGCCCTGTCCTTCCTGCGCTCGCACGGCGCGGAGCTGGAGCTGCCGGTCGGCGACCTCAAGGAACGTGGCGTCCACCTGCACGTTCCGGCGGGAGCCGTCCCCAAGGACGGCCCCAGCGCGGGCGTGACGATGACCACGGCCCTCGCCTCGCTGCTGTCCGGGCGGCGGGTGCGCGACGACGTGGCGATGACCGGCGAGGTGTCGCTGACGGGCCGGGTGCTGCCGGTCGGCGGCATCAAGCAGAAACTGCTGGCGGCGCACCGCGCGGGCATCGCCACCGTGGTGGTGCCGAAGCGGAACGAGCCGGATCTGGACGATGTGCCGGCCGAGGTGCTGCGGAAGCTGGACGTGCGTCTGATGAGCGACGTGCGGAAGGTTCTGGAGGTGGCCCTCGAGCCGGTGCGGTGCCGGCCCGAGGCGCCGATGGCGGCCTGACCGGGCTCTGCATCACGATGCGGCAGCGTGCCCGGTCCCGGCCGGACAGCCGGGACCGGGCACGCCGTGGTGACGGCGCCGGGGCGTCAGCCGTAGGCCAGGGCCTGGAGGCGGTCGTAGGCCCCGTTGAACTGGTTGTGGTCGCCGACGATCGGTCCGGTGGAGGTGTACTGCCAGAAGGTGTGGTAGGTCCAGCCGGCCGGGAGCGTACCGGGCGTCGACGCGTACCGGGCGATCCACAGCGGATCGGTCGCGCCGAAACCGCCGTTGTTGCCGGTGCACTGGGTCCACCAGTCGGTGGTCGAGTAGATCACCGCGTCCCGGCCGGTCCGGGCCCGGTAGGTGTCGGTGAAGTCGCGGATCCAGTTCACCATCGCCGCCTGGCTCAGCCCGTAGCAGGTCGCGCCGTACGGGTTGTACTCGATGTCGAGCACGCCGGGGAGGGTCATGCCGTCGGCGGACCAGCCGCCGCCGTGGTCCACGAAGTAGTTCGCCTGGGCGGCTCCGGAGGAGTCGTCGGGATTCGCGAAATGGTAGGCGCCGCGGATCATCCCGGTGTTGTACGAGCCGTTGTACTGCTGGGCGAAATAGTCGTTGGTGTAGTAGGTGCCCTCGGTGGCCTTGGCGTAGGCCCATCGGACTCCGCTGTTCCACAGCGCGGCCCAGTCGACGTTGCCCTGGTGACTGCTGACGTCGACGCCCTCGACGGTGGCGAGGATGCCGGGCGCCGGCTCGGCGTGCGGGTCGCCTCCCTCGTGTTCGAGGACGGTCGAGCCCATCCAGTTGCGTTCGGGGTGCGGGTAGTTGCGGTCCGAGGCGTTCGCGGTGCCGGGCAGGGCGGCCACGAGGGCGAGCAGGGTGACGAGGATCCCGGCGAGGGAAGCGAGGGAGCGGCGTACCGGACCGGGTCTGTGCACGATCGAGTCGTCCCGAGCGGACATACGTGCCTCCGATGGATGCGGTGGGGGGAAACAGGGCGACGGCCGCCGCCTTTGGTGTGCACATGCCATCAATGAAGCTACGCGCGTCGATCCGGGAGAGGGAAGAGGGCCCGGTCGCTGCCGGTGGTCCACTCCTGCGAAATACTGACTGAGCTGCGACGACCGGGGCCGCAGCGCCGGAACTTTCAGCGCCGGAAACTTCGAGCACCGGACAACAGCCGGGAGGACGGACGTGCACGAGACCGGGGACGACGCGGCAGCACGGGCCGACGCGACGAGCGGTGTCGACGAGGCCTACCTGTCCCTCGAGCGGGAACTCGCCGTCTTCCTGCGCCGGGCCCGTGCCTCGTCCGGCGAACTCGCCCGGGAGGTGCACCCCGAACTCGAACCCGCCGCGTACGGGCTGCTGGTGCGGCTCGACGACGCCGGAGGGCAGCGGGCCACTGACCTGGCCGCGTACTTCGGTGTCGGGAAGGGGACGATGAGCCGTCAGCTCAGCGCCCTGGAGGGCCTCGGGCTGCTGACCCGGCGGCCCGATCCCGCCGACGGCCGGGCCTCGCTCGTCGAACTGACCGAGGAGGGGCGCGACCGGTTCCGCGCGGTGCGCGGGGCGCGCCGGGCGCGTTATGCCCGCAAGCTCTCGGGCTGGGACCGCACCGAGGTCGCCGAACTGGCCCGACTTCTGCACCGGTTGAACGACATCGGCAGCTCGAACGACTGAGCGGGTTCCGGTGCGCGCCGCGGTCGGCGCGGGCCTCAGCCGGATTCCGTGAGATCCGCGAAGATCACCGCGGCGTCGTCCCGCACCTTGCCCCGCGGGAAGGCCGTGCACGCCGGGTCGGCCGCCTCCGCCGCGCGCACCCGTCCGATCAGCCGCTGCGCCCCCTCCGTGTGCAGCAGTCCGACGCAGTCGTCCCAGCCGCCCAGCCGGAACACCTCGCTCCAGCGTGCCGCACCGTCGGTCAGCGCCGCCACGGTGCGCACCTGCGCGCGTCCGCTGCGGCCGGTCACGGCGCGGCCCGCCACCCCGGGATCCGCAGCAGCCGTGAAGAACCCTCCCTCGGCGTTGCGCAACGCCTCGACGGCGAGGGCGTACTCGGCTGCCGCGGCGGCGCGTTCGGGCGTGCCGCGCGGCAGGGACCGGACAGCGGCGCGCTTCGCCTGCACCTCGTCCGGCAGCCGGTCGAGCCGGTCGTCCGCCACGGCCGTCGCCTTCCCGTCCGCGCCTTCGAGCAGCAACACGGAATCGGACAGCACGAGATGTTCCACGTCATCCCGGTTCCAGCGGACGACGACCACCGTTGCCTGCGGAGTTCTGACGTGAGAAAGGTCACAGGTTGAAACGTGCGCCTGCGCGGTACGGCGAATGGCCTCTGCAAGGCACTGCGCGAGAGCCATATCCCGCCGTGAAACGGACAGTTCCAGCAGGGCGGAACCCAGTCGTGCGGTGAACCAGGCGACGCCGTGCACACAGCCGTCGCCGTCCGCGGGAGGCGTGACTCCGTCGAGCAGGACCAGTGCGCCTCCGTGTCCTGTCGCTGGTAGTGCTACCGATGCCCAGTCCTCATTGGGGCGTTGACTGTCTCCCGGTTCGGTGGCGATGTCTACGCGCATGGCGCTCAGTCTGCCCGAATGTCCGTCAGGATCACCGGAACAGCTGTGACCTGCAACGAATCCCGCCACCGGTGTCCCGAGTGCCGGAAATTGACCGGAATGGCCAGCTCCGGAAAGCTGCGGGCGCGCATCCTGCCAGGACCTCCCGGGGTTTTCCACCCGGCTCACGGCCGTGCCCGCACTGTTTTCGTGCGGGGAGTTGTTTGCCAACTCGGGAGTGATGTTCACTCGTTCAGGTGGCCAGGCCGACGACGGGCGACCCTCAGAATCCGGTACTGGAAGGGTCGATTGCCGTACCCAGGGGTGGGGTGGACGCTCGTCGGTGCTCAGCACGCAGATGGCAGAGTGATGGCCGGCCCGTTCGCCACTCGGCCATGAGCAAGACGTAGAGAAGATTGCGAGCACCGGTGCAGAAAAATCGGCCTCGGAGCAAAGGGCGCGAGTCGGCAGCGGCCGGAGCGGCGGCAGACGGTCCGCCGCCCCGTACGGTGAGAGTCCGTTCCCGCCTGGTCGTCGCGGTCGCGGTGGTGGCGGTCGCAGTTCTCGGGGCCGGAGCCCCCGCCATCACCACCTCGTCCGGTGACCTGACCGAGTCGCAGCGCCTCGTGGCCCTCTCCGAACTCAACGACCAGGCCGTCTCCCTGGCCGACTCCCTGGCCGACGAGCGCGACGGCATGACCCAGTACGTCGCGGCCGGCCGCAGGACCACCGGCGGTGCCGCCGGCATCACCGAGAGCCGTCGGGCCCGCGTCGACCGCCAGATCGCCGAGATCCGTCCCGACGCCCCCGCGTCCCTGCGCCGCAAGTTCGACGCCCTGCCGGAACTCCGCCAGCAGGCCCTTGCGGGACCGGGGTCGGCCTTCCAGACCTTCGAGGCGTACAGCGAGACCGTCCAGGCCCTGTACGCCGTCGCCGACAAGCTCTCCCGGCAGCTCCCCCCGCGGGCCTCCGGCGGCCCCGGACACGCCCTGCCGCAGCTCGGCCGCGCCGTCGAACGGGCGTCCGCCACCCGCGGACTGCTGCTCAGCACCTATGCCTCCCAGGGCCGTGAGCCGGAGCTCAGCGCTGCCGCGCAGCGTCACCACGTCCAGGAACAGGCCGCCCTCGCCGACTTCGAACAGACGGCCCCGGGTGCGGTGAAGGACAGTTACCGGCGCACCGTCAACGGGACCGAGATCGCCACCGCCGAGCGCTACCTGGCCCGCCTCACCGACCAGCCCCGGCTGTCACCGCAGGAACTGACCTACGACCTGGGCAAGCTCGAGGAGGCCCTGTCCGCCCGCGTCGAACGCATGCGGGCCGTCAACTCCTCGCTGACTGCGGACGAGTCCGCCCGGCTCGCCCAGCTGCGCGATGACGACGTCACCGCGCTGGAAGTGCAGATCGCGCTCGTCGGCTTCTGCCTCCTGCTGGCCGCCGGCATCTGCATCTCCGCCGGCCGCTCCATGACCCGGCCACTGGCGGTACTGCGACTGGGCTCCCGCCGGGTCGCCGGCGACCCCGTGGCGGAGGAACCCGTCCGCTTCACCGGCCGCAACGACGAGTTCGCGGAGGTCGTCGGCCACGTCAACGAGCTGCGCGAGACGGCGCTGCGCCTGCACGCCCGTACCGAACAGCTCGGCGACGACCGCACCCGCCTGATCGCCGAACGCCGCCGCCTGGCCGGCGAGCGAGAGGACCTGCTACAGCAGCGCGACGACCTCACCGAGCGCCTCGGGAGCCTCCAGGACCGGGTGCACGGCAGCTTCGTCAACCTCTCCCTGCGCACCCTCGGCCTGGTCGAGCGTCAACTGTCGGTCATCGAGGGGCTGGAGGAGCAGGAGCACGACCCGGAGCGCCTGGAAACCCTCTTCAAACTCGACCACCTCGCCACCCGGATGCGCCGGCACGGCGAGAACCTGCTGGTCCTGGCCGGCTCCGAGCACCACGGCGGGCACACCAACCCCGTCCCCCTGCTGGACGTGCTCCGCGCCGGTATCAGTGAGATCGAGCGCTACGAGCGGGTGCAGATCCAGTCACTGCCGCCGCACGCCCAGGTCGCCGGATTCGCGGCCGACGCGGTCAGCCACCTGGTGGCCGAACTGCTGGAGAACGCAACGGCGTTCTCGCCGCCGGACGCCGACGTCGAGCTCTCCGGCTGGCTGCTGGAGAGCGGCGAGGTGATGCTCTCGGTCCAGGACCAGGGCATCGGCATGACCGAGGAGCGGCTGAAGGAACTCAACGGCAGGCTCGCCGACCCGGTGTCGCACGAGGACGAGATCGGCTCCGACGATGCGCTCGGCCTCGGCCTCTACGTGGTGGCCCGGCTGGCGGCGCGGCACGGCGTACGCGTCAACCTGCGCGAGCAGAAGCAGGGCGGGATCGCGGCCGTCATCGTGCTGCCGAAGTCGATCCTGCCGACCCGACCGGTCCCGTCGGCGGTCTCCGGGGTCTCCCCCTCGGTCCGCACCTCCACCGCGGGGGCCGCTCCGGCGGTGAACCTCCCCGGAACCGTCGCGGAGGCCAACTCCAACGCCCTGCCGCGCCGGATGCCGAAGCAGCTCAACTCCGAACCGCCGCCCGTCACCCCGGCCGCCGGAACCACGGATTCCACCGACCCGGAGCCCACCGGCCCCGCCGCCCCTGCCGAGCGCGCGGTTTCCGCGGATGCTGCGGATTCCGGGGAGTCCTCGGTGCCGTCGGCCGACGCCGCGACGGAGCCGGCCGAGGCGGTGTCCGCCGGGAACCTCCCGGCCGAACCCGACCTCGCCCGCACCGCCGAGGACGATCCGCTGGTCGCCGCGGCCGAACGCGCCGTCGTGGAAGCGGACGACACGCCACCCCCCACGTCCCTGGGGCCCGTTGCCGGTTCCGCGGGCGGATCCGAGAGCCACGCCCGTACCTCGGACGACGCACCCGCAGCCGGAACCGACCGGCGGCCCGACGGCGCCGCGGAGATCCACTTGCCGCACCAGACACAGGGAGAGGCGCGCACGGACACCGTGTCCGCCGACCCGGTTGCACAGCCCACCGCCGGTGCGGGCGAACGCCCGCAGGAACCGGCCCCGCAGAGGGAGCGGATCACCGACAAGGGCCTGCCGAAGCGCACCCCGAAGGTGGTCGCCCCCAAGGAAGCACCCACCCGCCGCTCCGGCGGAGTCGACGCGGAGGCACTGCGCCGTCGGCTCGGCGGTTTCCAGCAGGGTTCGCTGAAGGGTCGCAGGGAAGTCGAAGCCGAAGACGCCGACCGGACCCGCGAGACCCGGACGGGACCGCTGGACGAGGGTGGCACAGTCGAGGAGGCACGCGGTTGAACGCGTATACCAAGCCCAGCTCCGGCCCGGACAGCACGTTCGGGCTGAGCAAGGCGGCCCGTGATCTGCACTGGCTGCTGAGCAACCTGGTCGACGAGGTACCCGGCGTCCGATCGGTCGCCGTGGTCTCCTCGGACGGGCTGTTGCTGCTGTCGTCCGACCCGAGTTCCGCCGACAGCGTTCAGGACGACGACGACCACGACGGCCCGAAGGGCTCGAGCGCCGATCTGGCCACGATCGTCTCCGGCCTCGGCGCACTGACCAGCGGCGCGGCCAAACTGATGGACGGCGGCGGGGTCAAGCAGACGATGATCGCCATGGACGAGGGGAGCCTGTTCGTCATGTCCATCAGTGACGGATCGGTTCTCGGCGTCCACGCCGCACCGGACTGCGACATGAGCGTCGTGGCCTACCACATGGCACTGTTCGTCGGCCGCGCCGGACACGTGCTGACCCCAGAACTCCGCAGTGAACTGCGCCAGTCGATGGAGAGGGACCAGTGACCTCCTCGCCTCAGTTGCCGGTCCGCCAGCCGGACCGCAAACCCGCTCGCGTACGCCCGTATTCCCTCACCGGAGGCCGGACGCGTTTCGGCCATGTGCTGCTCGTCGAAACGTTCGTCGCCGCGATCGAGGCCCCCGAGGAACGCCGCGAGCTGACCTCCGGCAACTGGGGGGAGCGGGTGATGCCCGAGATGCGGGCCATCGTCGAGCTGTGCCGGCGCATGCGCTCGGTCGCCGAGATCTCCGCGCTCCTCAAGATGCCGCTGGGCGTGGTCCGGGTCCTGCTCAGCGATTTGGCCGATCAAGGAAAGATTCGCGTCTACGGCACCGGGCACGACACCGGTCAGCCCAACCGCGCGCTGCTCGAAAGGGTGCTGAGTGGACTTCGCAGGCTCTGACGCCAACACCATGACCGCGCAGGCGGCCACCTCGCCCGAGATACCGGCCGAGGCCTCGGAGGGCATCCAGAGCTGGCAGACCGACCGCAGCAGAGCACCCATCGCGACGAAGATCGTGGTGGCGGGCGGGTTCGGCGTCGGCAAGACGACCTTCGTCGGCTCGGTCTCGGAGATCACGCCTCTCACCACCGAGGCGATGATGACTCAGGCCAGTGAGGACGTCGACGACCTGACCGCGACGCCGGACAAGGGCACGACCACCGTTGCCATGGACTTCGGCCGGATCACCCTCGACTCCGACCTGGTGCTGTACCTGTTCGGGACCCCCGGTCAGAAGCGTTTCTGGTTCATGTGGGACGACCTGATACGCGGAGCCATCGGCGCGGTGGTGATGGCCGACACCCGGCGGCTGGAGGACTCGTTCCCCGCGCTCGACTACTTCGAGAGCTGCGGACTCCCGTACATCGTGGCGGTCAACCACTTCGAGGGAACGCCCTCGTACGAAGCGGACGACGTCCGTGAGGCATTGTCGGTCCCGGCCCGTGTGCCCGTACTGATCATGGACGCGCGCAACCGCGTCACGGTGGTCGAGTCGCTCCTCGCCGTGGTGGGCCACGCCCTTGACGCGGCACCCGAGTGACACCGTAACCTCGCACGCCGGCCGGAACCGATCGTTCCCACAGATTTTCTGAGAGAGAGCAAGCCATGCGGAAGATACTCGTCGTCGGAGCCGGCCAGGCCGGTCTCCAACTGGCCCTCGGCCTGCAGTCCCAGGGCTATGAGGTCACCCTCATGTCGAACCGCACGGCCGACGAGATACGCAACGGCCGCGTGATGTCCACCCAGTGCATGTTCCACACGGCGCTGCAGTACGAGCGGGACCTGCAGATCAACTTCTGGGAGAGCCAGACTCCGCGCGTCGAGGGGCTCGGGGTGTCCGTCGCCGACCCCAGCCTCGCGCCCGACTCCCCCGAGGTCCGGGGACGCGTCATCGACTGGGTGGGCAAGCTCGACAACTATGCCCAGTCCGTGGACCAGCGGGTGAAGATGGCCGGCTGGATGGAGACCTTCGCGCAGCGCGGCGGCCAGCTCGTCATCCACGGCGCGGCCGTGTCCGACCTGGACTTCTTCGCGAGGAAGTACGACCTGGTCCTCGTCTCCGCGGGCAAGGGCGAGCTGGTCTCCATGTTCGAACGGGACGCCTCCCGCTCCCCGTTCGACACCCCGATGCGGTCGCTCGCCGTCAGCTACGTGCACGGGCTCGAGCGTCGTCCCGAGCACCCGGACTTCGACGCCGTGCGGTTCAACATCGTCCCCGGTGCGGGTGAACTGTTCATGATCCCCGGGTACACCCTGACCGGACCGTGCGACATCCTCTTCTGGGAGGGCATTCCCGGCGGGCCGCTCGACGTCTTCGAGGGGATCAAGGACCCCAACGAGCACCTGGCCAAGACGCTGGAGCTCATGGAGCGGTACACGCCGTGGGAGTACGCCCGCGCCACGAAGGTCGAACTGACGGACGCCCGGGCGACGCTCTCCGGTCGTTACCCCCCGACGGTCCGCAAGCCGATCGGAACTCTGCCCTCCGGCGGCCTGGTGCTGGGTGTCGCCGATGTCGTGGTCGCCAACGACCCGATCACCGGCCAGGGCTCCAACTCGGCCTCGAAGTGCGCCGCCGCGTACCTGGCGAGCATCGTCGAGCACGGTGACAAGCTGTTCGACGCCGACTGGATGCAGGCCACTTTCGACCGTTACTGGGACACCGCGCAGCACGTCACCAAGTGGACGAACGCCCTGCTGACCCCGCCGCCGGAGCACATCCTCAACCTGATCGGCGCCGCCGGCCAGATCCCGCCGGTCGCCGAGCGGTTCGTCAACGGCTTCGACGACCCGTCCGACTTCGAGAACTACCTCTACGACCCGGCCAAGACCGAGGCGTGGATCGGCGAGGCCGCCGCCAAGGCCGGAGCCTGACACAGTCGGCCGCCCCGTCCCGCCCCGTCCCGCCCCGCCCCGGCCCGCGCACGACAACGGGCCGGGGCGGAACTGCGTCCCGGTCAGACGGCCTCGGTCGGCTGCGGGCCGTTGGCATCCGGGGCCCCGGCCGGTGAGGCGGGGGTCCCCTCCTGTGCCGGGGTCTGTTGCCCCTCGGCCGGCTCGTTCACGCCTGGTTTCCCCTGATCGGCCGGGGGCTTCTCCGGAGCGGGTTCCTCCTTCGCAGGCACGCGCCTGTCGCCGTCGGGGCGCACCGCGCCGAGCACCGGATTGACGGTGACCGGGGCGATCTGCACTCTGCTGCCGGGCCGTGGTGCATGCACCACCTTGCCGTCGCCCAGATAGAGGGCGACATGACTGGCGTTCCGGTGGTAGACGACCAGGTCCCCCGGGCGCAGCTCCTGCAGCGGGATCCGGGGCAGCTGCCGCCACTGGGCCTGGCTGGTGCGGGGGATGGGACGGCCCGCCCGGGCCCAGGCCTGAGAGGTCAGCCCGGAGCAGTCGAAGGCGTTCGGGCCCTGGGCGCCCCAGCGGTACGGCTTGCCGATCTGAGCCTTGGCGTAGGCGACGGCTTCACGTCCCGCCGCGGACGGCTGCCGTGCGTCGTCCCCCGACGCCTGCGCCCCGGGGAACCCGCGCTCGGCGTTCTCGGCCTCCCGGCTCTCGAGCGAGCGCACGGCCTCCAGCTGCTCCTGCGTCATGGAGACGAGGAGGCGTTCCACCTGGGCGAGCCGGTCGCGGATGGCGTCCCGCAGTCTCCGCTGCCGGTCGGCGAGGGTCTCGCGGCGGTCCAGTGCCTTGCGCGCCTGCGTCTCGAGCCTCTTCAGCCGTTGTTCCCCGCTCGACAGCCTGCGGATGGTGGCGGCCCGGGCCTCGGCCGCGCGCCGCAGCTCGTGGCTGTCGTCGAGGGCCCGTGCGGGGTCGGGGCTCAGCAGTACCTGCAGGGAGGGGGACAACCCGGTACCGCTGCGGTACTGGGCGCGGGCGATGCGTCCGCCGTCGAGCCGGTCCTGGGCGAGTTCGCTGCGGGTGGCCGCGAGTTCGCGGCCGAGGGTGTCCACCCGGTCCTTCTCGCGCGCGAGTGCCTCGTGCGTGGCGTTGTAGGCGTCGGTGGCGGTCTCGGCTCGGTGGTAGAGCGTCCGGAGCTCGTCCAGCAGTTCGCCGGTCCGCAGGTCCGAGGGGTCGGCAGCGGCCGGTGCGGCGGGCGGGGTCAGTGCTGCGCCGGCGACGAGCACGACCGTACAGACCGAACGTACGAACCGTCCTGACACGGATTCACCTCCCGAGCGGCCGGCCGATCCGGCCTCCGGGCACATATATGTCAGGCAGTCATATTTTATTTGCACGGGGTGGGCGGAACGGGCCAAGGCGGCCACCCCGGCGGGTGACCGGTACGGGCCAGCCCTCGGTGCCGCCGGGACCTCCCGTCAGCGCTGCCAGGGCCGGCGGAGGCGCCGGGGAGGCCGCCCTCCGGGCTCGTACTCGTACTGCCAGCCGTGCGACAGCCCGAACCGCCGCAGATGACCCGGCGCCCGCACGTAGACGTGGACCGTCGGCTCCCCGCCGTCCGGATCCGGGACGGGCACCTCGTAGTGCTTCGGCGGACGTCCGGTCGGCCCGAGCAGTACCGGCAGGACCCGACCGTCCAGGGGGCCGCCGACGAAGGGCGTGTTCTCGCTTCTCACCGGGCCATTCTCACCCGCGCGGGGCGGCCGGGGGCGGAACGGCCGGTGCAGAGCCGGCCGGCGCCATGCCCTGCAGGAGTCTGGACACCGGCCCGTCCGGTGTCTCCGACGCCAGTGCCCGCCCCGCCACTTCGGCGCACTCCGGGTCGCTCGCCGCCGAAGCCAGCAGAAGGGCGACGAAGTGGTCGACCAGCCAGTCCCGCAGCTCCCCGCGGGAGCGCGACCGCTCCCCGCGGGAGCGCGACCGCTCCTCGCCCGAAGCGGCCTCGTCCAGCCAGATCAGCGACGCGGCCTCCACGGCGGCGATCCAGGTGCGGACCATCATCCGCAACCGCCTCCCCGGCTCCGGCGCCGCCAGATGCAGCAGCACCTGTTCGGCGGCGGTGCGGCGGACCTCGTCCACCATGGCGCTGGTGCGGGAGGTCTCCACGACGCTCCCGCCCCGGAGCAGCGCGGAGAATCCGGTGTCGTGCTGGTCCACGAACGCCAGGTAGCGGTCGAGTGCCCGGGACAGGCGCCGGCTCAGCGGTCCCGACTGCTCCTCGGTGAAGCAGAGTTCGAGCTGGTCGGCGGCAGTGCGCAGAGCCGCCTCGTACAGCTGCTGCTTGCCGCCCGGGAAGTAGCGGTACACCAGGGGCCGTGACACCCCCGCCTCCTGCGCCACGTCGTCCGGCGACACGTCCTCGGGGGCGCGGTGCGCGAACAGGCCCAGCGCGGCCGCCAGCAGCTGCGCCCGCCGCTGCTCGACGGGCAGCCTGCGGTAGGCGACCCCGGCGGCAGCGGGGCCCACCGGGCCGGCCGTTGCCGGGGGCGGTGCACTGCATCCGGGCCGCACTGACGATGCGGTTGCGCGGCCGTTCATCCCACACTCCTTGC
>NZ_JAMQGM010000019.1 GCF_023703325.1 Streptomyces meridianus | reverse complement strand
ACCGGACG
The DNA here is from genome assembly GCF_023703325.1 of Streptomyces meridianus. Lineage (GTDB taxonomy): Bacteria > Actinomycetota > Actinomycetes > Streptomycetales > Streptomycetaceae > Streptomyces > Streptomyces meridianus. The sequence continues at coordinate 139,104 of NZ_JAMQGM010000019.1, read as the reverse complement.
CCCATCCTCACCGACCTGGTCACAGGCCAGGACCACCCGAGCCCGCGCCGCCAGGTCCTGAGCCGACTTCCGCCGCCTCACCCACCGCTCCAGCTCAGCCCGCTCCGACGCGGTGAGGTTCAACGGCGCAAGTTTCGGTCCCGGACGTCCCATGCTTTAACTATATGGACACTTACGACTCAGGACACTAGGACTCCGCCTGTCCGGTCCCGGTCGCGTCCGGGGCGAAGGAGGCCGGCGCCCCGGGGTGGATGATCCGGGACAGGAAGGCGCGTGTGCGAGGGTGCACGGGCTCCGCCAGCACGTGCTCGGGACGCCCCTGCTCGAGGATGCGTCCCTCGTCCAGGAAGACGACTCGGTCGGCGACCTCGCGGGCGAAGGCCATCTCGTGGGTGACGACCATCATGGTCATGCCCTCGTCCGCGAGGGTGCGCATCACCGTGAGGACGTCCCCCACGAGTTCGGGGTCCAACGCGCTCGTCGGCTCGTCGAAGAGCATCAGCCCGGGCCCCATCGACAGTGCCCGGGCGATCGCGACCCGCTGCTGCTGGCCGCCCGACAACTGCGCGGGGTAGCTGTCCTCCTTGCCGCTCAGGCCCACCTTGGCCAGGTTCTCCCGGGCCACCGCGGCCGCCTCGCCGCTACTGCGCCGCAGGACCCGCCGCTGCGCGATCGTCAGGTTCTCCAGGACGTTCAGGTGCGGGAAAAGGTTGAACTGCTGGAAGACCATGCCGATGCCGCGCCGGACCCGGTCGATGTCCGCCTCGGGATCGGTGATGTCGACCCCGCGCACGACCACCCGGCCGGCCGACGGTGTCTCCAGCAGGTTCGCACAGCGCAGCAGGGTCGACTTGCCGGAGCCGGACGGGCCGACGACGCACACCACCTCGCCGCGCCTCACCTGGAAGTCGACACCCCGCAGGACCTCGGTCGGGCCGAACGACTTGTGCAGTCCCCGGATGCGGACGACAGCGTCCGCCGTGCGCGCGTTCGCCCTCTCCGCCGTCAGGGGAACCGTCATACCGTCACCGTGCCTTCGCATGGCGGGCCTCCAACCGTCTGACGAGCAACCCCAGCGGAATCGTGACGAGCAGGTAACACAGACCCGCCACGAAGATGGGAGTGGTGTTCGCCTGCTCGCTCGCCAGGTCCCGGCCGAACTTGGTCAGTTCGCGCTCCTGGAGGGTGACACCGAGGAACAGGACCAGTGACGAGTCCTTGAACAGCAGCACCAGTTCGTTGGTGAGCGGCGGGACGACGATGCGGAACGCCTGCGGGATGACGATCCAACGCATCGCCGTGGTGTACGACATGCCGAGCGTGCGGGCGGCCTCCATCTGCCCGCGGGGCACGGCCTGGATGCCGGCGCGGATCGTCTCCGCCATGTAGGCGGCCGACACCAGACCCAGTGCACAGGCCACTTGACCGTACGTGCCGCCCGGGAAGACGAGTCCGGGGAAGGCCAGGGGGACCCCGACCCCGACGAAGATGAAGATCAGCAGGGCCGGCAGGCCGCGGAAGAACTCGATGTACGTCATCGCCAGCCACCGGTAGGGGCCGACCGGGGACAGGCGCATCAGCGCGACCAGCAGACCCAGCACGAGCCCGGCGGCAAACCCGGACAACGTGTAGACCACGGTGTTGAACAGCGCGACCGTGATGAGCTCCGGGAAGAGCCGGCGCGCGATGTCCGGGTCCAGGAACTGCTCCTGGAGCCGCTGCCAGTCGGCCCCGGTGGCAACCAGCAGGACCAGTGCGGCGAACAGTGCGTACTGGATGCCCCGGGAAAGCTGCCGCCGACGGCGCGGCGGCAGTCCCCGGGGGCGGTCGGCGAACCCGGCGGGCATGACCTCCGGGGGGCGAGCGGCCCCGACCAGGCGTGTGGGGCGGTCGGTCACGATGCGGCGGCACCCTTCGGCATCGGCCCGATCCACTTCTCGTAGAGCTTCTGGTAGGTCCCGTCCTTCTTGGCCTCGCGGATGGCGGCGTCGATCCGCTTCAGCAGCTTCTCACCGCCCTGCTTGCGCACCGCGAACCCGTACTGCTCGCCGGTGTCCAGATTGGCCGAGAGCTCGAACTTCTCCGCGTTCGCCGGGTCCTTCAGCCAGTTCCGGACCACCGGATAATCCTGGATGATCACGTCGACCTGTCCGGTGCGCAGCCCGTTGAGCTCGGCGTCGGAGCTTTCGAACGACTTCGAGTCGATGCCGTGGCTGCGCGCGTACTCCTCGCCGGTGGTCGACGACTGCGAACCGACCTTCAGCTTCTGCTTCCTGAGGTCCTCGATCGAGCCGGCCTTGACACCCTTGCGGGCGAGCAGGGCCTGCGTGGCGTCGAAGTAGGGCACGGAGAAGGCCAGGTTCTTCCTGCGCTCGTCGGTTATGGTCATGCCGGCCGCGGCGACGTCGCAGGTACGGGCGTTGAGGTCCGCACCGGTCTTGATGGTCTCGAACGACTTGTCCACGATCTGCTGCTCGACGCCCAGGTCCTCGGCCACCAGGTCGATCACAGCGACGTCGAAGCCCACGACCTTGCCGTCCTTCTCGAACTGGAAGGGTGGGTACGGCAGATGGGTGCAGGTGGTGAGTTGCCCGGCCTTCACCAGCGGAACGCCCTCAGCGGAAGTGGAACCTCCGCCGCCGGAGCCGCAGCCGGCCAGCAGCAGAGCGGAAGAGGCTGCCAGCGCAGGCAGGGCGGTGGTGCGGCGCAGGCCGGACATGCCTAACGGTCTCGTCATGGTGGAACCCCCTGGGCATCGTGGATCGGTGTGATCAGCGCAACCCTGGCCCACGCACCCGGTGCTGTCCAGAGCCCAGCCGACTGCCGGTCCGTCGGCAGGGTTCACCGGCAGCCGGCACGAAAGCGGCCCACCGGTCGGGGAGACCGGCGGGCCGTGGGGGACCGTGACAGGGAATCAGGCGCGTGGATCAGGCCGACGCAGGCGGGTACAGCCCTCGGGGCAGATCCGCGGCTGCGGCGTCGTCCAGCAGCCACAGCGTACGGCTGCGGCCGTACGCCCCTGCCGCCGGCGCCTGGATCTCGCCGGCCCCCGACAGCGCGATGGCCACCGCCTCTGCCTTGTCCTCGCCCGCGGCCAGCAGCCACACCTCGCGTGCCGCGCGGATCGCCGGGAGCGTGAGCGAGATCCGGGTCGGCGGGGGTTTCGGCGCGCCGTGCACGCCGACCACCGTGCGCTCGGTCTCGCGTACGGCCGGCAACTCCGGGAACAGCGACGCGACATGGGTGTCGGGGCCGACTCCCAGCATCAGCACGTCGAACGCCGGGACCTGACCGTGGTCCTCGGGGCCCGCGGCCGCGGCCAGCTCGGCACCGTAGTGGGCCGCCGCAGCCTCGACGTCCGAGCCGTACGGACCGTCGGACGCCGCCATCGGATGCACCCGTGCCGGGTCGAGCGGCACCGTGTCCAGCAGGGCCCGGCGGGCCTGGGTGACGTTGCGCTCCGGGTCCCCCTCGGGGAGGAAGCGCTCGTCGCCCCACCAGAGGTCGAGCCGCGACCAGTCGACGGCATCCCGGGCCGGGGACTCCCCGAGCGCCGCCAGCACCGCGTTGCCGTTCCGGCCGCCGGTCAGCACGACCGAGGCGGAACCGCGGGCGGACTGTGCGTCGACGATCCGGGTGATCAGCCGGGCCGCCGCGGCCTTGGCCATCAGATCCTTGTGGTGGTGGACCACCACCTGGGGCGTACTCACTTGGCGGCCGTCTTCCTCGACGCCGCCTTCTTCGTGCCCCCGGAGGACTTCGCCGCGGTGTCGCTCGTGCCCGGCGAGCCTGCGCCCCCGTCGCCGGCCTTCTCCTGCGCGCCGGATCCTCCGGACTTCGCCGCCTCGGGGACGCCTCCCAGCTTGTCCACGCCGAACTTCAGCGCGGACTCGTAGGTGTCGTCCGGGTCGAGCCTGCGGAGCTCCTCGGCGATCAGCTCGGCGGTCCCGCGGCGTTTGAGCGCCACGGACCGGTCCGGCTGCCCCTCCATGGACAGGGTGGCCAGCGAGCCGTCGGCACGGTCCAGGACGATGTCGCCGTCCTGGGTCCGCATGTGCACCGCCGTCAGCCCCGGCCCGGCGGACGTCGTGCGCTCCACCGGGACCTCCAACCGGTCGGCGAGCCACATGGCGAGCAGCTCGCAGCTGGGGTTGTCCTCCTCGCCGCGCACCGATGCCGAGACGATCTCGGCCGACGGTTTCTGGTCCAGGGCAGCCGCCAGCATCGAACGCCAGGGTGTTATCCGGGTCCATGCGAGGTCGGTGTCGCCGGGCCGGTAGGCGGCGGCGCGGGAGGTGAGTTCGTCGACGGGGCGCTCCGCCGCATAGGTGTCCGTGACCCGGCGCTGGCCGAGCGCACCCAGCGGGTCGTTGGCCGGGTCGAGCGGCGATTCCACCGGCCACCAGACCACCACCGGGGCGTCGGGCAGCAGCAGCGGCAGCACCACGGACTGGGCGTGCTGGGCGACTTCGCCGTACAGCCGCAGGACGACGGTCTCGCCCGTACCGGCGTCCGCGCCGACCCGGACCTCGGCGTCGAGCCGGGCCTCGTGCCGGTTGCGCGACGAACGGCTCGCCCGCTTGATCACCACGAGCTTGCGCGAGGGATGCTCGCGCGACGCCTCGTTCGCCGCCTTCTGGGCGTCGTACGCGTTCTCCTCGTCGGTGACGACGACGAGCGTCAGCACCATGCCGACGGCGGGTGTGCCGATGGCGCGGCGTGCCTGGACCAGCGCGGCGTTCACCTTGCCGGCCGTGGTGTCCGTCAGATCGATCTTCATGGGCGACGCCAGCTCCGTCCGTCTCGTGCGAGCATTTCGTCCGCCTCGGCCGGCCCCCAGGTGCCCGCCGGGTACGGCGCCGGCCTGCCGGTCTTCTCCCAGTGCTCCTCGATCGGGTCGAGGATCTTCCAGGAGAGCTCGACCTCCTCCACGCGCGGGAAGAGGTTGGCGTCCCCGAGCAGCACGTCGAGGATGAGGCGCTCGTAGGCCTCCGGGCTCGACTCGGTGAACGACTCGCCGTACGCGAAGTCCATCGAGACGTCCCGCACCTCCATGGAGGTTCCCGGGACCTTCGAGCCGAATCGCACGGTCACGCCCTCGTCCGGCTGCACCCGGATGACCAGGGCGTTCTGCCCGAGTTCCTCCGTCGCGGTGGAGTCGAAGGGGGAGTGCGGGGCGCGCTGGAACACGATGGCGATCTCGGTGACCCGCCGGCCCAGCCGCTTGCCGGTCCGCAGGTAGAACGGCACGCCGGCCCACCGCCGGTTGTCGATCTCCAGCTTCACGGCCGCGAAGGTGTCGGTCGTCGACGCGGGGTCGATGCCGTCTTCCTCGAGGTAGCCGGGCACCTGCTCGCCGCCCTGCCAGCCCTTGGCGTACTGGCCGCGGACGGTGTGCGCACCGAGGTCGGCCGGGAGCCGGACGGCGCCCAGCACCTTGGACTTCTCGGTCACCAGGGCGTCGGCGTCGAACGAGCCCGGCTCCTCCATGGCGGTCAGCGCCAGCAGCTGCAGCAGGTGGTTCTGGATGACGTCCCGGGCCGCGCCGATCCCGTCGTAGTAGCCGGCCCGGCCACCGATGCCGATGTCCTCGGCCATCGTGATCTGCACGTGGTCCACGTACGACCGGTTCCAGATCGGCTCGAACATCTGGTTCGCGAAGCGCAGCGCCAGGATGTTCTGGACCGTCTCCTTCCCCAGATAGTGGTCGATCCGGAAGACCTCGTTCGGGGGAAAGACCTCGTGAACGATCCGGTTGAGCTCCCGGGCGCTCGTCAGGTCGTGCCCGAAGGGCTTCTCGATGACCGCGCGGCGCCAGGAGCCCTCCCGCTGGTCGGCCAGTCCGTGCTTCTTGAGCTGCTGGACCACCCTGGGGAAGAACTTCGGCGGCACCGACAGGTAGAAGGCGAAGTTGCCGCCCGTGCCCTGGGCCTTGTCGAGTTCCGCGATCGTCGACTTGAGGGTCTCGAACGCCTCGTCGTCGTCGAAGTTGCCCTGGACGAAGCGGCAGCCCTGCACCAGCTGCTGCCACACCTCCTCGCGGAAGGGGGTGCGCGCGTGCTCCTTGACAGCCGCGTGGACCTCGGCGGCGAAGTCCTCGTGTTCCCACTCGCGCCGGGCGAAGCCGACCAGCGAGAAGCCCGGCGGCAGCAGCCCGCGGTTGGCCAGGTCGTAGACGGCGGGCATCAGCTTCTTGCGGGACAGGTCGCCCGTGACACCGAAGATGACCAGGCCCGACGGCCCCGCGATGCGCGGGAGCCGTCGGTCCAGGGCGTCACGCAGCGGATTCACGCCACGCGTGGAGGAGGGTGACACGTCACGCCTCCGGGGCGAGCCGCTTGAGCTCGGCCTCGGTCGAGGCGAGCAGGTCGTTCCAGGACGTCTCGAACTTCTCGACGCCCTCCTCCTCGAGGAGCCGGACGACCTCGTCGTAGCCGATGCCCACGCCGGCGAGCGCGTCCAGGTCGGCGCGGGCCTGTTCGTACGTGCCGCGCACGGTGTCGCCGGTGATCTCGCCGTGGCCGGCCGTGGCCTCCAGGGTGGCCTCCGGCATGGTGTTCACCGTGCCGGGCGCGACCAGCTCGTCGACGTACAGCGTGTCCTTGTACGCCTTGTCCTTGACGCCGGTCGAGGCCCACAGCGGACGCTGCCGGTTGGCGCCTGCGCGCTCCAGTGCGGCCCAGCGGTCCGAGGCGAAAACCTCCTCGTACGCCTGGTAGGCGAGCCGGGCGTTGGCCAGCGCCGCCCTGCCGCGCAGCTTGCCCGCCTCCGGGGTGCCCTGGGCGTCGAGCCGCTTGTCGATCTCGGTGTCCACCCGGGAGACGAAGAACGAGGCGACCGACTCGATCTTCGACAGGTCGAGGCCGGCAGCCCTGGCCTTCTCCAGGCCGGCGAGGAAGGCGTCCATGACCGCGCGGTAGCGCTCCAACGAGAAGATCAGCGTGACGTTGACGCTGATCCCCCGCCCGATGGTCTCGGTGATCGCCGGCAGTCCCGCCTCGGTGGCCGGGATCTTGATGAACGTGTTCGGCCGGTCGACCAGCCACGCCAGCTGCTTGGCCTCGGCCACCGTGGCCTCGGTGTTGTGCGCCAGACGGGGATCGACCTCGATCGACACCCGGCCGTCCCGGCCGCCCGTGGCGTCGAACACCGGGCGCAGGATGTCGGCGGCGTCGCGGACGTCCGCCGTGGTGATCATGCGGACGGCTTCCTCGACGGTCACCCGGCGGACGGCGAGGTCGGCGAGCTGCTGCTCGTAGCCGTCGCCACCGGAGATCGCCTTCTGGAAGATCGACGGGTTCGTGGTGACGCCCACCACGTGCGACTCGTCGATCAGTTCGGCCAGGTTGCCGGACGTGATGCGCTTGCGCGACAGGTCGTCCAGCCAGATCGCCACGCCCTCGTCGGAGAGGCGCTTGAGTGCGTCTGCCATGAGAATTGCATCTCCTGTTCGTCGGATACGGGCGTGTGTCAGCGGTCGGCGGCGGCGACGGACTCGCGGGCGGCGTGCACAACGGCCTGGGACGTCAGGCCGAACTCCTCGAACAGCACCTTGTAGTCGGCGGAGGCGCCGAAGTGCTCGAGCGAGACGATGCGGCCGGCGTCGCCGACGTACCGGTGCCAGGTCAGGCCGATGCCGGCCTCCACGGCGACCCGCGCCTTGAGGTTCGGCGGCAGGACGTGGTCGCGGTACGCCTGGTCCTGCTCCTCGAACCACTCGACCGACGGCATCGACACGACCCGCGTCGGCACGCCCTCGGACTGCAGCACCTCGCGGGCCTCGACGGCCAGTTGGAGCTCGGAACCGGTGCCGATGAGGACCACCTTCGGGTGCCCGCCCTCCGCCTCGGCGAAGACGTAGCCGCCCTTGGCGGTGCCCTCGGCGGAGGCGAACGCGCTGCTGCTGCCGCCCTCGTTGCCGGTGCGCTCCCAGGTCGGCACGTTCTGCCGGGTCAGCGCCAGGCCGTGCGGACCGGTGCCGGGAACGGAGTGCCGCTCGAAGATGGTGCGCCAGGCGACCGCGGTCTCGTTGGCGTCCGCCGGGCGGACGACATTGAGCCCGGGGATCGCACGCAGCGCGGCCAGGTGCTCGACCGGCTGGTGCGTCGGCCCGTCCTCGCCGAGACCGATCGAGTCGTGCGTCCAGACGTAGGTGACCGGCAGCTGCATCAGCGCGGCCAGCCGCACGGCGGGGCGCATGTAGTCGGAGAACACGAGGAACGTGCCGCCGTAGACACGGGTGTTGCCGTGCAGCGCGATGCCGTTCATCGTCGAGCCCATCGCGTGCTCGCGGATGCCCCAGTGGACGGTGCGGCCGTACGGGCTCGCCTCCGGCAGCGGGTTGTCCGCCGGGAGGAAGGACGACGAGGCGTCGATCGTCGTGTTGTTGGAGCCGGCCAGGTCGGCCGAGCCGCCCCACAGTTCCGGAACCACCCCGCCCAGCGCCTTGAGGACCTCGCCCGAGGCCTTGCGGGTGGCGACGGCCTTGCCGGCCGGGAACGTCGGCAGGGCCTTGTCCCAGCCCTCCGGCAGATGTCCGGCGGCGATCCGGTCGAACTCCGCGGCACGGCCGGGGTTGGCGCTGCGCCACCCCTCGAACCGCTTGTTCCAGGCCGTACGGGCCTCACGTCCGCGGTCGATGACGGCGCGGGTGTGCTCCAGGACCTCGGCGTCCACCTCGAAATGCTGCCCGGGGTCGAATCCGAGGACCTTCTTGGTGGCCGCCACCTCGTCCTCGCCCAGCGCCGAGCCGTGTGCGGCCTCGGTGTTCTGCGCGTGCGGGGCGGGCCAGGCGATGATCGTGCGGGCCGCGATCATCGACGGGCGTTCGGTCTCGTCCTGGGCCGCCTTCAGCGCAGCGTGCAGCGTGTGCACGTCGAAGTCGCCGTTCGGGGACTGCTCGATGCGCTGGACGTGCCAGCCGTACGCCTCGTACCGGGCGAGCACGTCCTCGGAGAGCGCCGTCGCGGTGTCGCCCTCGATCGAGATGTGGTTGTCGTCGTACAGGGCGACGAGGTTGCCGAGCTTCTGGTGGCCCGCCAGCGAGCTGGCCTCGGCCGAGATGCCCTCCTCCAGGTCGCCGTCGGAGACGATCGCCCAGATGGTGTGGTCGAACGGCGACTCGCCGGCCGCGGACTCCGGGTCGAACAGACCCCGCTCGTACCGAGCGGCCATGGCCATGCCCACCGCGTTCGCGATGCCCTGGCCCAGCGGGCCGGTCGTGGTCTCCACACCGATCGTGTGCCCGTGCTCCGGGTGGCCGGGAGTCCGGCTGTCCCAGGTCCGGAAGGACTTGAGGTCGTCCAGTTCCAGGCCGTAGCCGGCCAGGAACAGCTGCACGTACAGCGTCAGGCTGGTGTGACCGGGCGAGAGCACGAAGCGGTCCCGGCCGGTCCAGTCCGGGTCGGTCGGGTCGTGCTGCATCAGCTTCTGGAACAGCAGGTAGGCGGCGGGCGCCAGGCTCATGGCCGTACCGGGGTGGCCGTTGCCGACCTTCTGTACGGAATCCATGGCCAGGACGCGGGCCGTGTCGACCGCCCGCTGGTCCAGATCGGTCCACTCGAGGTCTGTTGTGGTCGGCTTGGTGCTCACCCTGAGTCAGGGCTCCTCTCCACAGATCGGCATGCCGGTGACGCTCTGCACACCGGGCGCGGTCGAGCCTACCCCTGCCGGGAGCTTCGGTTTCTCCCTTGCCCATCCCTTGGTCACCGATGCCCGGGCATCGGGCCCGATGTCACGTTCGGAGCCGTTCCCGGTCCGTTCCGGACTGCGCGGTCGCCTCCGGATCCGCCTCCCGGGCCGGGCCTCGGAGGGGACCCGCACCGGGTCGACACGACGGACCCCCGCGACTGGGCGCATACCCGCTACGTCTAGAGTGGCGTGGTAAGCGCAAGCTTTCTCCGGCTTCCGAACTCCGCCGGTGCTTGCTGGTCTGTCCCTGCGGTGTGTGCCGCTGAGGTCGCTATACAGGGGTGTGCGTGACGGCCGTCGATTCCCGTCCTGCGGGTGGGGACATCTCCCGTGCCCGAGGGGCCGCCGGGGAGCTCGCCGAGAATCCGGGACACCGGTCGTTCGGGTCCCGTGTCATGGGATTCGTGGCGCTGACCAAGCCCCGGATCATCGAGCTCCTGCTGATCACCACGGTACCGGTGATGTTCCTCGCGGAACAGGGTGTGCCCGACCTGTGGCTGGTCCTGGCGACCTGCATCGGCGGCTACCTCTCCGCCGGCGGCGCCAACGCGCTGAACATGTACATCGACCGCGACATCGACGCGCTGATGGCCCGTACCTCCCAGCGGCCGCTGGTCACCGGGTTGGTCTCGCCGCGCGAGGGCCTGGTCTTCGGCCTCGTCCTCGCGGTCGTCTCCACCCTGTGGTTCGGCCTCCTCGTCAACTGGCTGTCCGCGGCGCTGTCGCTCGGTGCGCTGCTCTTCTACGTCGTCGTCTACACGATGATGCTGAAGCGGCGCACCGCGCAGAACATCGTCTGGGGCGGGATCGCCGGCTGCATGCCGGTGTTCATCGGCTGGTCCTCCGTGACCGGATCGGTCTCCTGGGCGGCCGTGGTCCTCTTCCTCGTCATCTTCTTCTGGACGCCGCCGCACTACTGGCCGCTGTCGATGAAGGTGAAGGACGACTACGCGCGGGTCGGTGTCCCGATGCTGCCCGTCATCGCGACGAACCAGGTGGTGGCCCGGCAGATCGTCGTCTACAGCTGGGTCATGGTCGCGGTCTCGCTCGCCCTGTGGCCGCTGGGCTACGTGGGCTGGTTCTACCCCGTCGTGGCGATCCTGGCCGGCGGCTGGTGGCTGAAGGAGGCGCACGGGCTGCGGGCCCGCGCCAAGGCCGGTGCCACCGGTGCGCAGCTGAAGGAGATGCGGCTGTTCCACTGGTCCATCACCTACGTCTCGCTGGTGTTCCTCGCCATCGCCGTGGACCCCTTCCTTCGCTGACCCCCGCGCTCGGGACCGGGTGTCGCGGCCCGTCACCGTGGAGGCCCGCGACCCTGGGGGAACGCCCTTACGCGATCCGTGTACTCGCGGGTAGCATCGGGTCATGGCAGAGACCCAGCAGGTAGACGAGACACAGCCGGACGCCGGGGCCCAGCGCAAGGCAGCCCGGCTGGCCAAGCAGATCGGCGCGTTCGCCAGGAGCCACGGTGGCAGTGCCGAGGGGCAGCTCGCCTACATCGGACAGGCCGGCACCCGGATCGTCCTGGTCGGCGAGGACGGTGGCTGGGGCGATCTGGTCGCCCCCACACACGACATCGCCCGTCTCGCCGCGGAACGGGCCGGTATCACCCTGCACGACTCCTTCGACGGGGACCTCGCCGGCAAGGTGCGCACGGGCCCGTACGAGTGGAGCCGCATGGCGGGCATCCAGGTCGGCGGCCCCCGCAACACCTGAACGCCTGACCGGATGCCCTCCGTCCGGCTACCGCATGCAGTCCGCCCCGCCGGCGACGTCGCCGACGGGGCGGACCCGTGTCCGGAGGTCTTGGGAAGTGTTGCCGGCCCCTCGCCGCTTCAGACGGACGCCGGGACAGCCGCGTCGGCGCGGTCCTGCTCCTGCCCCTGGTCCGGAAGCGTGCCGACCCCCTCGCGGGGAGCCCGTTCGCGCAGCGCCAGGGGCACCCGCAGCACGGCGATCCACACCAGGCACGAGCCGAGCATGTGGATCCCCACCAGGACCTCGGGCAGGTGCGTGAAGTACTGCACGAAGCCGACGAGCCCCTGCGCCAGCAGGACGATCAGCAGGTCGCGGGCCGCGCGCCGGGCGGAGTCCGGCACCGGCAGCGCCCGCAGCACGAAGAGCAGCGCGATCGTCAGCCCCAGGACCAGGAACACCAGGTCGACGTGGAGCTGGGTGACCCGTTCCCAGTTCAGCGGGATGCGGTGCACCTCGTGGGCGTCCCCGGCGTGCGGACCAGCGCCGGTCACCACGGTGCCGACGGCGATCAGCGCGCCGCACGCGGCGACCGTCAGCCAGGTCAGCCGCCGCACCGGTGCCGGTGCCGACGGCCGGGCCGGGCCGTCGCCCTCGCCGGCCCGACGCCACATCACCACGGCGACCGTGAGCAGCGCCGTACTGGCGATGAAGTGGGCCGCCACGATGTACGGGTTGAGGCCGGTGAGCACCGTGATCCCGCCGATCACCGCGTTGCTCATGATGATCCAGAACTGTGCCCAGCCCAGCCGGGTCAGACCGCGCCGGCGGGGCTTCAGGGACCGGGCCGCGACGATCGCCAGGCCGACGACGGCGCACAGCACGTACGTCAGGAGGCGGTTGCCGAACTCGATGACGCCGTGGATGCCCATCTCACGGGTCGGCGCCAGGCTCTCCGCGGTGCACTGCGGCCAGGTCGGGCAGCCGAGGCCCGACTGCGTCAGCCGGACCGCGCCACCGGTGACGACGATGACGACGGCCATCACCACGGTGGCCAGGGCCGCCTGCCGGACGAACCGGGCGGAGGGCTGCCACCGGCGGGCGATCTGATCGAGGGGATTCAGCGTTTTCGGCACGGCCACATCGTAGGCGGGCGGTTTGTGCACGCATTCACGAGGGTCTTGCCGAGGGCCGCCCGGCCCCCACGGTCCGGGCGGCTACTCCCAGCGGAACCAGCGCGCCGCCGCGGCGAGTCCGGCGACCGCCCACGCGAAGAGGATCGCGATCTCGCTTCCGGGAAGCCCGCCGCCGTGCTGGAGAACGTCCCGCAGGCCTCCCGAGAGCGCGGCGACCGGCAGCAGCTCCAGTACGCCCTGGACGGGCCCGGGGAACTTCTCCAGCGGGACCACCACGCCGCCGCCGACGAGCAGCAGAACGAAGACGAGGTTGGCCGCCGCGAGTGTGACCTCGGCCTTGAGCGTGCCCGCCATCAGCAGACCGAGACCGGAGAACGCGGCCGTGCCCGCCACGATCAGCAGCGCCACGGCGAGGATGCCCGCGGTGCCCCAGGCGGCCGGGGACCAGCCCAGCGCGAGTGCCACCGAGGCCAGCAGCGTCACCTGGAGCACTTCCACGGCCAGCACGGACGCCGTCTTCGCGGTCATCAGCGCCCACCGGGGCATGGGGGAGACGGCGAGCCGTTTCAGCACCCCGTACCGGCGCTCGAACCCGGTGGCGATCGCCTGCCCGGTGAAGGCCGTCGACATCACGGCGAGCGCCAGGACACCCGGGGTCAGGAAGTCCACGGCGGCGCCACTGCCGGTGTCGACGATGTCCACCGATGCGAACAGCACCAGCAGCAGCGTGGGGATGACCGCCGTCAGCAGGAGCTGCTCGCCGTTGCGCAGCAGCATCCTGGTCTCCAGGGCGGCCTGCGCCAGGATCATCCGGCCGACCGGGGCCGGACCGGGGCGCGGGGCGAACGTGCCGGCGGTGGTGTTTCCGGTGGCGGTCATGCGCGCAGCTCCCTGCCGGTCAGCTCCAGGAACACGTCCTCGAGGGTGTGCTGCTCGACCGCTATCCGGTCCGGCATCACGCCGTGCTGGGCGCACCAGGAGGTGACCGTCGCCAGGAGCTGAGGGTTGATCTTGCCGGTGATCCGGTACGCGCCGGGGGTCAGCTCGGCGGCCGCCGTGTCCGAGGGCAGGGCCTTGAGCAGGGAGGCCAGGTCCAGGCCCGGCCGCCCGCTGAAGCGCAGGGTGTTCTCGGCGCCGTCGCGGCGCAGTTCCTCGGGGCTGCCCTGGGCGATGACCCGGCCGCCGTCGATGATGGCGACGTCGTCCGAGAGCTCCTCGGCCTCCTCCATGGAGTGCGTGGTCAGCACGCAGGCGACCCCGTCCGCCCGCATTTCGCGCACCAGGTCCCAGGTCGCGCGCCGGGCCTGGGGGTCCAGACCGGCGGTGGGCTCGTCGAGGAAGACCAGTTCGGGGCGTCCGACCACGGCCATGGCGAGAGCCAGTCGCTGCTGCTGTCCGCCCGAGAGCCGCCGGTAGGGCGTGCGGCCGCAGGAGCCGAGTCCCAGCCGTTCGACGAGCAGGGCGACGTCGACGGGGTGGGCGTGCAGCCCCGCGGTGTGGCGCAGCATCTCCTCGGCCCGGGCTCCGGAGTAGACGCCGCCGGACTGGAGCATCACGCCGATCCGGGGCCGCAGTGCCGCGGCGTCGGCGATCGGGTCGAGTCCGAGGACCCGCACGGTGCCGTCATCCGGCCGGCGGTATCCCTCGCAGGTCTCCAGGGTCGTCGTCTTCCCGGCCCCGTTCGGCCCCAGGACCGCGGTGACGGTTCCGGCCCGCACGGTCAGGTCGAGGCCGTCGACCGCGATCTTGGCTCCGTACCGCTTGACCAGGCCGGTCACCTGGACCGGGGGTACCTCCCCGGGGCTGCCGGGGGAGGAGTGGCTTCGCATGCCGGGCAGTCTACGAAGCCGCGCGGGCGAGGCCCGCGCCAGGGCGTCCCCACCGCGCACCGCCGCTCTTAGGTAGCCCTAAGTGATCGAGCCCACGCGATCTCCCTCGGATGCCGGTTGTCGCCGGGCCGCGAATTACGCAACAATGGCGTTGTGAAATACGAGGGCGAGGCTCGGAAGGCGCCGGTCGGTTCGACCGGCGCAGCCGCTGCGCCTGCCCATGACGAGCAGCGCAGCACCCGCAACAAGGTCGCCCGCTCGATCCTCGACCACGGCCCGTCCACCGCCGCGCAGGTCGCGCAGCGGCTGCGTCTCACGCAGGCCGCGGTCCGCCGCCATCTCGACACCCTGGCCGCCGACGGTGTCGTCGAGCCCCGGGAACAGCGTGTCTACGGCGCCCGCACCCGCGGTCGGCCGGCCAAGGTGTTCGCGCTCACCGACAGCGGGCGGGACGTCTTCGACCAGGCCTATGACGACCTCGCCGTCGACGCCCTGCGCTGGATCGCACAGGCCGCCGGAGGCGGCGAGAAGGGTGAGGCGGCCGTCGCCGAGTTCGCCCGGGCCCGGCTCGCCGGACCCGCCGAGCAGTACCGCCGGGCCGTCGCGTCCGCCGACCCCCGTGAGCGCACCGAGGCGCTGGCGAAGGCGCTGACCGACGACGGGTACGCTGCCACGGCGCGCAGCGCACCGGTCGGCGAGCAGCTGTGCCAGCACCACTGCCCGGTCGCGCACGCCGCCGAGCGGTTCCCGCAGTTGTGCGAGGCCGAGACCGAGGTCTTCGCCCGCCTGCTCGGCACCCACGTGCAGCGACTGGCCACCATCGCCCACGGCGACGGAGTCTGCACGACCTTCGTACCGAAGGCCGGCAGCGGCCCCGACGCCGAGCACACCGAACGCAAGACCACCACAGCATCTGCAAGCACGGCCGGGAGGAACCCCGCATGACTCTCCCCACGGAGACTGCCCACCCCGAGCTCGAGGGCCTGGGCAAGTACGAGTACGGCTGGGCCGACTCCGACGTTGCCGGCGCCTCCGCCAAGCGCGGTCTGTCGGAGGAGGTCGTCCGTGACATCTCGGACAAGAAGTCCGAGCCGGACTGGATGCTGAAGCTCCGGCTCAAGGGCCTGAAGCTGTTCGGCAAGAAGCCCATGCCGAACTGGGGCTCGGACCTCTCCGGCATCGACTTCGACAACATCAAGTACTTCGTCCGCTCCACGGAGAAGCAGGCCGCCAGCTGGGAGGACCTGCCCGAGGACATCAAGAACACCTACGACAAGCTCGGCATCCCGGAGGCGGAGAAGCAGCGCCTGGTCGCGGGTGTCGCCGCCCAGTACGAGTCCGAGGTCGTCTACCACCAGATCCGTGAGGACCTGGAGGAGCAGGGCGTTCTCTTCCTGGACACCGACACCGCGCTCAAGGAGCACCCGGAGCTCTTCAAGGAGTACTTCGGTACCGTGATCCCGGCCGGCGACAACAAGTTCGCCGCGCTGAACACGGCCGTGTGGTCCGGCGGTTCGTTCATCTACGTGCCGAAGGGCGTGCACGTGGAGATCCCGCTCCAGGCCTACTTCCGGATCAACACCGAGAACATGGGCCAGTTCGAGCGGACGCTGATCATCGTCGACGAGGACGCCTACGTCCACTACGTCGAGGGCTGCACCGCGCCGATCTACCAGTCGGACTCGCTGCACTCCGCTGTCGTCGAGATCATCGTCAAGAAGGGCGCCCGCTGCCGCTACACGACCATCCAGAACTGGTCGAACAACGTCTACAACCTGGTCACCAAGCGCGCCGTGGCTTACGAGGGCGCGACCATGGAGTGGATCGACGGCAACATCGGCTCCAAGGTCACCATGAAGTACCCGGCCGTGTACCTGATGGGCGAGCACGCCAAGGGCGAGACCCTGTCGATCGCCTTCGCGGGCGAGGGCCAGCACCAGGACGCCGGCGCCAAGATGGTCCACATGGCCCCCAACACCTCCTCGAACATCGTCTCCAAGTCGGTGGCGCGGGGCGGCGGCCGGACCTCCTACCGCGGCCTGATCGAGATCGGTGAGGGAGCCGAGGGCGCCAAGTCCAACGTGCTCTGCGACGCCCTGCTCGTCGACACCATCTCCCGCTCGGACACCTACCCCTACGTCGACGTCCGCGAGGACGACGTCTCGATGGGCCACGAGGCAACGGTCTCCAAGGTCAGCGAGGACCAGCTCTTCTACCTCATGAGCCGGGGCATGACGGAGTTCGAGGCCATGGCCATGATCGTGCGCGGCTTCGTCGAGCCGATCGCCAAGGAGCTGCCGATGGAGTACGCACTCGAGCTCAACCGGCTGATCGAGCTGCAGATGGAAGGCGCCGTCGGCTGACCACCATCCCGTCCGTCAGTGATCACCCCTGGCCCCGTTCCGGGGGTGGTCTCCCCCAAGTCACTGCATCAGGAAGAGAGCACCACGACAGCCATGGCTGAGGCTCAGAACTATCCGGCGGGTTCCACCACCACCGGGGCCGTCGCGGTGGCGGCGGAGTCCACCGTCGCCACCCGGATGAGTGCGCCCCCGTCGTACGACGTGGCGGACTTCCCGGTTCCGCACGGCCGCGAGGAGGAGTGGCGCTTCACTCCCCTGGAGCGGCTGAAGGGCCTGCACGACGGCAGCGCGGCGGCCACCGACGGCGCGGTCTCGGTGAACATCGACGCCCCCGCCGCCGTCACCGTCGCCATGGCCGACCGCGACGACGAGCGCGTGGGCCGGGCCGGCAAGCCCGTCGACCGGGTCGGCGCCCAGGCCTACTCGTCCTTCGACAAGGCCACCGTGGTCTCCGTGCCGAAGGAGCAGGTGCTCGACGAGCCCGTGCGCGTGGACATCCACGGCAACGGCGGCGTCGGGTACGGCCACCTCGTGATCGAGCTCGGCGCGTTCGCCGAGGCCACGGTCGTCGTCAACCACACCGGCAGCGCGGTCTACGGCACCAACGTCGACTACCTCCTCGGCGACGGCGCCAAGCTGACCGTCGTGTCCGTCCAGGACTGGGCCGACGACGCGGTCCACACCGCCCAGCAGAACGCCCTGGTCGGCCGGGACGCGACGTTCAAGTCCGTCGTCGTCACCTTCGGCGGGGACCTGGTGCGCCTCTACCCGCGGGTCTCCTATGCGGGCCCCGGTGGCGAGGCCGAGCTGTTCGGCCTGTACTTCACGGAGAACGGCCAGCACCACGAGCACCGTCTCTTCGCCGACCACAACGCCCCCAACTGCCGCAGCAACGTGGTCTACAAGGGCGCGTTGCAGGGCCAGGACGCGCACGCCGTCTGGATCGGCGACGTCCTCATCCGGGCCGGGGCCACCGGTACGGACACCTACGAGATGAACCGGAACCTGGTCCTCACGGACGGCGCCCGGGTCGACTCGGTGCCCAACCTCGAGATCGAGACCGGCGAGATCGTCGGAGCCGGACACGCCTCGGCGACCGGCCGCTTCGACGACGAGCAGCTCTTCTACCTGATGGCCCGCGGTATCCCCGCCGACGAGGCCCGGCGCCTGGTCGTCCGCGGCTTCTTCGCCGAGCTGGTTCAGCAGATCGGCCTGCCGGACGTCGAGGAGCGGCTGATGGCCAAGGTCGAGGCCGAGCTGGAAACGGCCGCGGCATGAGCGAGGACTTCGTACGCGTCTGCGCGCTGGGCGACCTCGAGGAGGACGAGCCCAAGCGGGTGGAGATCGGCGGTACCCCCGTGTCCGTCGTCCGCACCGACGGCGACGTGTTCGCGATCTACGACATCTGCTCGCACGCGAACGTCTCGCTCTCCGAGGGCGAGGTGGAGGACTGCACCATCGAGTGCTGGCTGCACGGCTCGCGCTTCGACCTCCGCAGTGGCAAGCCCACCGGCCTGCCCGCCACCCGTCCCGTCCCCGTATACCCCGTCAAGATCGAAGGAGACGGCCCCGATGCGGCAGTGCTCGTCTCCGTCACCCAGGAGTCCTGAGGCAACCCATGGCAACGCTTGAGATCCACGACCTGCACGTCTCCGTCGACGCGGAAGGCGGCGCCCGAGAGATCCTCCGAGGCGTCGACCTGACCGTCAAGCAGGGCGAGACACACGCCATCATGGGCCCGAACGGCTCCGGCAAGTCCACCCTCGCCTACTCGCTCGCCGGTCACCCCAAGTACAAGATCACCGGCGGCACCGTCACCCTCGACGGCGAGGACGTCCTCGAGATGTCCGTCGACGAGCGCGCCCGCGCCGGTGTCTTCCTCGCCATGCAGTACCCGGTCGAGGTCCCCGGCGTCTCCGTCTCCAACTTCCTGCGCACCTCGGCCACCGCCGTGCGCGGCGAGGCCCCGAAGCTGCGCACCTGGGTCAAGGAGGTCAAGGAGGCCATGGAGCGCCTCAACATGGACCCCTCCTTCGCCGAGCGGAACGTCAACGAGGGCTTCTCCGGCGGTGAGAAGAAGCGCCACGAGATCCTTCAGCTCGAGCTGATCAAGCCGAAGATCGCGGTCCTCGACGAGACCGACTCCGGCCTGGACGTCGACGCGCTGCGCACCGTGTCCGAGGGCGTCAACCGGGTCCGGGAGAGCGGCGAGGTCGGAACCCTGCTGATCACCCACTACACGCGCATCCTGCGCTACATCAAGCCCGACTACGTCCACGTGTTCGTGAACGGCCGCATCGCCGAGTCCGGCGGCGCCGAGCTCGCGGACAAGCTGGAGAACGAGGGCTACGAGGCCTACACGAAGGGCGGGGCCACCACGTGACACAGCTGCCGGGCCTCCTCGACACAGAGGCGATCCGCAAGGACTTCCCGATCCTGGACCGCCAGGTCCACGACGGGAAGAAGGTCGTGTACCTGGACAACGCGGCGACCTCGCAGAAGCCGCGCCAGGTGCTCGACGCGCTGAACGAGTACTACGAGCGGCACAACGCCAACGTGCACCGCGGAGTGCACGTGCTCGCCGAGGAGGCCACGGCGCTGTACGAGGGCGCGCGGGACAAGGTCGCCGCCTTCGTCAACGCACCGAGCCGCGACGAGGTGATCTTCACGAAGAACGCCTCGGAGTCGCTCAACCTCGTGGCCAACATGCTCGGCTGGGCCGACGACCCCTACAGCGTCGACCGCGACACCGAGATCGTCATAACGGAGATGGAGCACCACTCCAACATCGTTCCGTGGCAGCTGCTGTCGCAGCGCACCGGCGCGAAGCTGAAGTGGTTCGGCCTCACCGACGACGGACGGCTCGACCTGTCGGACATCGAGCAGGTCATCACCGAGAAGACCAAGGTCGTCTCGTTCACGCTGGTCTCCAACATCATGGGCACCGTCAACCCGGTCGAGAAGATCGTCCGTCGGGCCCAGGACGTCGGGGCGCTGGTCGTGGTCGACGCCTCGCAGGCCGCCCCGCACATGGTGCTGGACGTGCAGGCGCTCCAGGCCGACTTCGTGGCCTTCACCGGTCACAAGATGTGCGGCCCGACCGGCATCGGCGTGCTGTGGGGCCGCCAGGAGCTGCTCGAGGACCTGCCGCCCTTCCTCGGCGGTGGCGAGATGATCGAGACCGTCACGATGAACTCGTCGACGTACGCCCCGGCGCCCCACAAGTTCGAGGCCGGCACGCCTCCGATCGCCCAGGCCGTCGGTCTCGGTGCGGCGGTGGACTACCTCGGCGCCATCGGCATGGAGAAGATCCAGGCGCACGAGCACGCGATCACCGAGTACGCGGTGCGCAGGCTCCTCGAGGTGCCGGACCTGCGCATCATCGGCCCGACCACGGCCGAGGACCGCGGGGCGGCGATCTCGTTCACGCTCGGCGACATCCACCCCCATGACGTGGGGCAGGTGCTCGACGAGCAGGGCATCGCCGTCCGGGTCGGCCACCACTGCGCGCGGCCGGTCTGCCTGCGGTACGGAATTCCTGCGACCACGCGGGCGTCGTTCTACCTGTACTCCACGCCCGCGGAGGTCGACGCCCTGGTGGACGGGCTGGAGCACGTTCGGAACTTTTTCGGCTAATGAAGCAGCGGTTGAGGTTGACTCGTGAAGCTTGACTCGATGTACCAGGACGTGATCCTGGACCACTACAAGCACCCGCACGGCCGGGGCCTGCGCGACGGCGACGCCGAAGTGCACCACGTCAACCCGACGTGCGGCGACGAGATCACCCTGCGGGTGAAGCTCGACGGCGAGAACATCGCGGACGTGTCGTACGAGGGACAGGGCTGTTCCATCAGCCAGGCCAGCGCCTCGGTGCTGAACGAGTTGCTGGTCGGCACCAAGCTGGACGAGGCGCACCGGATCCAGGAGACCTTCCTGGAGCTCATGCAGTCCAAGGGGCGGATCGAGCCCGACGACGCGATGGAGGAGGTGCTGGAGGACGCGGTCGCGTTCGCCGGCGTCTCCAAGTACCCGGCCCGGGTCAAGTGCGCCCTGCTGAGCTGGATGGCCTGGAAGGACGCGACGGCCCAGGCACTGGGCGAGAGCGCTGGAAGGAACACGGTATGACCGACAACGTGGAGACCACCACCAAGCCCGCGAGCGAGGAGGAGGTCCGCGAGGCGCTGTACGACGTCGTGGACCCCGAGCTGGGCATCGATGTGGTCAACCTGGGCCTGATCTACGGCGTCCACGTGGACGACAGCAACGTCGCCACCATCGACATGACCCTGACGTCCGCGGCCTGTCCGCTGACCGACGTGATCGAGGACCAGGCGAAGTCCGCCACCGACGGCATCGTCAACGAGCTGAGGATCAACTGGGTCTGGATGCCGCCGTGGGGCCCCGACAAGATCACGGACGACGGCCGCGAGCAGCTCAGGGCGCTCGGCTTCAACGTCTGAACCACCGCCGGGTGCGGGCTGCCGGTCACGGTGTCCCGCGCCTGCGCGATCCGGCCCCGGTGCTGCACGCACCGGGGCCGGAGTCGTCTGCTGCCGGACGGGGCGTCAGCCCGTGGCGGGCCCCGTCGCGGGCGGAGCGGGCGGATCCTGCGGTCCCGGAGCCGAGTGGCCCTCCGCGGGAGGCCGGCCCGGACCCTCCGGGGTCGGACCGGGGGTTGCCGGTCCGGACGGTCCCTCGGGGCCGGACGGGATGCCGACGGCGGCGGCGAGCGAGGACACCAGGTCCTCGCGCCGGATGCGCTGGTCGACGTAGACCAGGCCGGTGACCAGGGACGAGAACACCTGGGCGACGATCTGGCCGATCATCGAGCCCGTCATGACGAAGGTCATGTAGAGGCCCATGGAGGCGAAGAGGGCCGGAAGATCGGGCTCCGGCCCCATCGTCGCCATCCCGGGGAACCCGACGATCATGCCCACGATGGTGAACGGGATGGACACGGCGTAGCTCAGGCCCACACCGATGACGAAACCCAGCGCGGTGATCCCGAACACGCGCCACCAGGAGCCGCGCACCAGGCGCACCGAGCGGCGCATCGCTGCGACCGCCCGCTGCGGTTCGAAGACCACGGCCTGCGGGGCCAGGCAGAAGCGGATGTGGATCCAGATGCCCAGGGGCAGGAGCACCAGGAAGATCACCAGCATGGCGATGCCGAAGACGCTGCCCGCGTCCTGAGCGTTACCACCGACCGCGAACACCCCGGCGGCGACCATGGCGGCGATCATGCCCACGAGCACCGGACCGAAGGCCGCGAGCCCGGACAGGAGCACGGCTCCGATCACCGAGGGGACCCGGGCCCAGGCCTGCCGCCAGACCGCGCCGAAGGTGACGTCACGGCCCAGGACCGCTTCGCGGACCACGACCGCGCAACTCGCGTACCCCACGGCCGAGGCGATCAGGAGGGCGATGACGGCGAGGAGGTACACCACCCCGAAGGCGACGAGCACCGGTATCAGGTCGGCCGGGTCCGGGTCGGTGCCGTCCGGCAGGTCGAACAGCGCGTTCACGTGGTCCGAGACCACCAGGTACCCGAGTCCGAGGCCCAGCACGATGAGGGCGGCCAGGCCGCCGTACACCGCGCCCGCCGTCCCGAACAGCGGCTTCCAGTAACGGGTCATGGCCGAGAACGAGCCGCTGACGATGTCGCCCACCGACAGCGGGGCGAGCGGTATCACCCCCGGCTTCGGCGGCGGGGGCGGCGCCCACCCCCAGCCACCGGGCGGTCCGCCGTACGGTGCGCCACCACCCCAACCCTGCCCACCGGCCGCCGGGTTGCCCGACGGCTCCCACCCCTGGTCCTTCGACATCTCTGGTCTCCGTTTCGAGTTGTTCCCGCCCCAACCGCCCAACTCTAGACGGTCGCCCGGAGCCGGTGACAGGGGCCTGCGCCGGAGGGGCGACGGCCCGGGCCCGCCGCACCGTCAAGGCGCGGCGGGCCCGGACCTGCACGGGGTCCCGGGGGTCAGGGAGTCAGTCGCACCACCTGCGGATCGTGGTCGCTGGTCTGGTCGGGGAACTCGGCGTTGACGTGCACGATGTCGTACTCGTAGGAGGACAGTGCCGGGCTGACCAACGTGTGGTCCAGCGCCTGCGAGTTTCCGTCGTAGACGTAGGTGTAGCGCTCGGAGGCCGGCAGGGTGTCGACGAGGTCGGTGAGGACACCGCCCTCGAGCGTGTTCACCGCCTCGGAGAAGGCGAAGTCGTTGAGGTCGCCGAGGACGACCACGCGGGCGTCGGACTGCACTGCCAGGATGTCGTCGACGAAGGCGTTGACGACGGCGGCCTGGGACGTGCGCTGCGTCTCGGAGCTGCGGGCGGGCGGCTGGTTCCTGCCGTGCAGGGGCTCGTCGCCGCCCTTGGAGTTGAAGTGGTTGGCGATCAGGACGACCGGCTTGCCGTCGAAGACGAACTCGGCGGCCAGCGGCTTGCGGCTGGCGTTCCAGGCGGAGTCGGCCGGGGCGATCCGGCCGGGGGAGTACTTCAGCTGCGCGGTGCCGGAGCTGTCGACCACCGAGTTCGCGGTGGTGGGGCCGCCGCCGGGACGCGAAGTGAGGCTCACTCGGGCGGGGTTGTAGAGGAAGGCCTGGCGGATGTTGCCGCCGGGCTCGCCGCCGTCCGCACCGTCCACCGGGTCGATCTGGGTGTACGCGTACGACGGGCCGCCCGCTGCTGACACCGCGGCGGCCAGCTGGTCCAGGGTCCGGTCGGCGGCCACCGTCCCGTCGTCCACCGCGCCGTTGTTGTCCTGCACCTCTTCGAGGGCCACGATGTCGGGTGACGTGAGGTTGCCGACGATGCCCTGGGCCAGGGCAGTGAACTTCGAGGCAGGGTCGGACGGGTCGAGATTCTCGACGTTGTAGGTGGCCACGGCCAGCTGGCCCGGACTCTGCGCGGCCGTGGTCTCCTTGGCCGTCCCGCCTGTGGCCAGGGAGCCGAGGGACGTGGCGGCAAGGGTGTAGCCGCCGAACGAGCTGTAGTCGAGCGGGCCGGTCGTCGTGCCGGAGAGGGTGTCACCGACCTTCGCGGCCGGCGCGCTGCCGGTCAGCGGCAGGACCTTGATCCGTCCGGAGTTCTGGCTGCTGTACGAGGAGTACAGCGCCCCGCCTCCGGCGCTGGTGTTCTGCGACGGTTTCACGCCGACCCAGAGTTCGCCGTACGTGTTGGTCGCGCCGACGACCCGGGCGTCGGCCACGGAGACGCGCATGCCCTCGGTGGACTCCAGCTTGTCCAGACCGTAGTCGGTGGGCTGAAGCGTCATCGACTCGATACTGTTGCCGTCGTTGGCGGGTGCGTAGGCGGAGGGGACCGTCGCGTCGTCGAGCGGGGCAGCCGCGGGGAGCGGGTTGCCGCTCGACTGCGTCGTCCAGGTGGCCGAGGTCAGTTCGGTGAGCGACTGGGTTCCGCCGCCGGGGTAGTACTCGGAGACCCTGCCCGTGACGGTGACCTTGTTGCCGACGCTCGTGTGGACGCTGCTCGATCCCCGGTAGACGAAGATGCCGTCGCTGGTGGCGGAGTCCCCGTCGCCGCTCTCGTCCTGGATCCAGAATCCCCGGGACGTGCCGGTGGAGCGGACAGCGGTGACGATGCCGGTCGTGGTGACAGTCGAGCCGTTGTAGGGGGATATGCGGGTCGTGCCCTGGATGGCCGGCACGGTGACGCCGGCTGCCTGTGCCGGCTGGGGGAAGGCGGCCAGGGCGGAGGCCGTGAGCGCGAGGGTGAGCGCTGCGCAGACCGTACGGGCCCGTGTCGGGTTGTCCATGGGTGGCCCTTCGTGAGGGTGAGGAGGAATGGACCTTCGGTGACCGTTCACCGGAGTTGTAGCGACGGGTGGTGGCGCCCGGGTTGCCGTCACGTGGCGGTTGTGTGGTATCTGCGCGCGTGATCGGTGCACTCGGCCGCGCGTCGGGGGGCGCTTCGCCCTCGAGGAGGCCAGGATGGCTCCCATGGGACTGAAGCTGTATCAAATCGCCGTGGACGCACATGATCCGCGCAGCCTGGCCCGGTTCTGGTGCGGGGTTCTCGACTGGCAGGTCCTCTTCGAGGACCCCGAGGAAGTCGTCATCGGAGCCGACGAACACGCCTGGCCGGGCATCGTCTTCCTGCCGGTGCCCGAGGGGAAGTCGGTCAAGAACCGCCTGCACCTCGATCTCAGCCCGGACGACCAGGACGCCGAGGTCGAGCGCTTGCTGGCGCTGGGTGCCCGGCCGGCCGAGGTCGGCCAGGGCGACGACGTCAGCTGGGTGGTGCTGGCCGACCCCGAGGGCAACGAGTTCTGTGTGCTGAGGCCGATGAAGTCGCTCACGGCCTGAGCGTCCGGGACCCCGATCGTTCACGACCGTTCACACCGCTGCCGCCGACTCGTCGGCGGCAGCGGCCGTCGGCCCCGGGAGGCGGCGGACGGGTCGGTGAGTCGATCCGCAGGCTGGACGCCGGCCGTCGTTCGCTCGCACCGAGTGACGCTCGGCGTTCCCGGGACGCGTCTGCCCGACCAGGGGTGCCACTCGCCGATCTTCCGGTCCCGGAGGCTCAGCCCGGCGCCGACCGGTGTGCGCGGGTTGCGTAGGCTCGTCCGCATGGTGTGGTTGACGCTGGCCGGTGCGATTCTGGCCGAGGTACTCGGGACGACGGCCATGAAGTACAGCCACGGTTTCACCAGGCTCTGGCCGTCCCTCGTCACGGTGGTCGGCTACCTCGTCTCCTTCGCGCTGCTGGCGCAGACGCTCAAGTCGATGGGTGTCGGCACCGCCTACGCCGTCTGGGCCGGGGCCGGAACCGCAGCCATCGCCGTGATCGGCATGGTGTTCCTCGGGGAAGCCGTCACCGTGGCGCGGATCGCCGGAATCCTGCTGGTGATCGCCGGAGTGGTGGTGCTCAATCTCGGCGGGGGGACGCACTGACCCGGCCCGCTCGCTCCTGCGCACGGGCGTGAACCCCCTTCGGGCCAACGGGCAACAGGGGATGGACGCTTGAGCCCTGAGCCAGGACGGGGGAAGCCCAGTGAGCCCACCACCGGCGGACGACGCCGCCACCATCGAGGAGTCCCGGGAGAGACCCGAGACCTTTGCGCACCTCTACGACCGCTACGCCGCCGACATCCACCGCTACGTCGCGCGGCGGCTCGGTGACGGAGTCGCCGACGACATCACCGCGGAGACCTTCCTCGCGGCGTTCCGCCACCGGGCCCGCTTCGACACCTCCCGGCACAACGCGCGGCCCTGGCTCTACGGCATTGCCGCACATCTCATCAGCCGGCACCGCCGGACCGAGGTGCGGGGGCTGCGGGCGCTGGCGCGCACCGGCACGGACCCCGTGGCCGAGTCCTGGGCGGACCGGGCCGACAGCCGAGTGACCGCCCAGGCCGCGAAGGCACCGCTGGCGGCAGCTCTGGCCGGACTGTCGCCGCGCGACCGGCACGTTCTGCTGCTGGTCGCCTGGGCCGACCTCACCTATCAGGAGGTGGCCGAGGCGCTGGACATCCCGGTCGGCACGGTCCGCTCCCGGCTCAACCGCGCCCGTCGCAAGGTGCGCACCGCACTCGGCGACGACCCGATGTTCGTGAACGACACCGCGAAGGTGGTGTGAGATGGATGAGATGACCGCGGTGTGCGAACTGCGCGCCGACGCTCCCGTTCCCGACCGTGCGCGGCTGGCACCCGGGCGGATCCGCCTCGTCCGGGCGACGGAACGCACGTCCCGCGCCCGTACCCGCCTGGGCCGCCGATGGGCCGCCGTCGCAGCGGCAGCGGCCGTCGCGGTGGTCACGGTGGCCGCACTGGTCGTCCCCCAGCTGGTGACGGGGAGCGGGGAGCGGTCCGTACGGCCGGCCGCACCCCCGGTGGTACGGACGGACGACCTCGAGGACGCGGCCACCGTGCTGAACCGTGCCGCCGACGCCGTCGAGCGTCTGCCCGACCCCAAGCCGCGTGCAGGGCAGTGGGTGTACCAGAAGACCATGCGCGGCCACGAGTCGAAACCGCAGTCCGGTCCGGCGGAGCAGGAACATTGGTACCCGTACGTGGACCCGCGGTTCGAGAACGGGAAGGAGGGCGACGACCACTCCTTCCGTGAGCGCTACGAGTTGGTGGACCGCCTCCCCGCGGACCCGGAAAGGACGCTGGCCACGGCGCGCGCCTCGTACCCGCCGATCAAGGGGGAGTCGCGCAGCGCACACAGCTTCCGCGCCTCCCGGGTCCTGGCCGACACCTATCCGGTTCCGCCCGGCGGGCTGGCGCGGCTCTACCGGGCCATGGCGACCATCGACGGGCTGAAGGTCGTCGACCGTCTCGTCGAGGACGCCCGCGGGCGGGGCGCCATCGCGGTCTACCTTCCGGAGCGCGACGACGCCTTCCAGGACCAGATGCTCTTCGACCCGCAGACGTTCACCTGCGTGGGACAGCGGGTGGTGGCCACCAAGGCCTATTCCTTCGGGAAGGCGGACCCGCTTCACCCGGACGACACCAAGGCCGGCGACGTCCTGATCAACTCGCTCGTTCTCGAGTCCGGTCTGGTCGATCGGAAGGGGCAGCGTCCCTGACCGCGGGCGGACCGATGAGGGAGCGGCCCGGGCGGAGGGGAGCGGGCCGCTCCCGCTTTTTGTCGTCAACTACCAGCAAATGCAAGGTGATTGGGCTGCTCCAGGGTCCGGAGAGCGCGTACGCTGCCGCGTAGTCGGGGGGTTTGTAATCGCTCTCGTACCGCACGGAGGACGGCACATGGCAGGGGAAGGCTTCATGGAACAGGCTCAGCGGGAGCCGAAGGACCTGCGCCTCGACCAGGCGCACAGCGCGCGGATGTACGACTTCTACCTCGGCGGCAAGACGAACTACGCCCCCGACCGCGCCACGGCGGTCAAGGCGCTCTCGGTCTGGCCGGACGCGATGGTCGCAGCACGCGAGAACCGGGCCTTCATGCACCGGGCCACCCGGGTCCTGGCCCGCGAGCACGGCATACGGCAGTGGCTCGACATCGGTACCGGCATCCCGACCTCGCCGAACCTGCACGAGGTGGCGCAGTCCGTGGTGCCGGACGCCCGCGTGGTGTACGCCGACAACGACCCCATCGTGCTGGCCCACGCACAGGCGCTGATGACCAGCTCCGAGGAGGGCCGGACGGCCTACATCGAGGCCGACGCCCGGGACCCGGAGTCGATCCTCTCCGCGCCGGAGCTCGCCGAGACCCTCGATCTGGACCGTCCGATCGCGGTCAGCCTGAACGCGTTGCTGCACTTCATGCCCGACGACACGGACCCCTACGGGGTCGTCCGGCGCCTCGTCGACGCCGTGCCGTCCGGGTCGGCGTTGGCGATCTCGCACGTCACCGGGGACTTCGACCCGGTGGCGATCAGCGCGATCGCCGACGTCTACCGGGCATCCGGCACGCCGGCGGCGATGCGCACCAGGGCCGAGGTGGCGAAGTTCTTCGCCGGGCTGGACCTGATCGAACCGGGTGTCTCGGTCGCCCACCGGTGGCGGCCGGAGTCGGCGGAGGGCATGGCGGTGGTCGGGGAGGACCTCACCGATGCGAACACCAGCCTGTGGGTGGGCGTCGCCATCAAGCCGTAGCTGCGGAGAACGCCGGACGCGACGGTCCGGAGCCGTCGGTCCGGCCCCCCGGGGGGGGAGCCGCTCCCGGCGAGACCCTCGGGCCGGACCGGCGGGGCCCGTCGCCACCGAGGGCCCGCACCGACGGCTTCGCGCCGGTGCCACGGGCCCGTGGCGTACGGCGGGACCGGTTGGCCGCCGGGCCGGAGGTCCGGTTAGCGTTTGACCATGACCGACACCACCGCCACCCGTTCCACCGGCGCCGTCGCCGCCGGCCTCGCCACCGTCACCGCCGACGGGACCGTCCTCGACACCTGGTTCCCCGCGCCCGAGCTCGTCACGGACGCAGGCCCGGCCGGTACCGAGCGGCTCTCCGCCGAGCGCGCGGCCGAGCTGCTGGGCGCCGCGGCCCCCAAGGCCCTGGGCACCGACGCGCGCCGCGGCGTCGATATCGTCGCGGTGCGTACGGTCATCGCCTCCCTCGACGAGAAGCCGCTCGACGCGCACGACGCGTACCTGCGCCTGCACCTGCTCAGCCACCGTCTGGTCAAGCCGCACGGCCAGAACCTCGACGGGATCTTCGGGCTGCTCGCCAACGTCGCCTGGACCTCGATCGGCCCGGTCGCCGTCGACAGCCTGGAACAGGTCCGCCTCGCCGCCCGCGCCGAGGGTCTGCACCTCCAGGTCACCAGCGTCGACAAGTTCCCGCGGATGACCGACTACGTGGCTCCTGCCGGCGTCCGGATCGCCGACGCCGACCGCGTCCGTCTCGGCGCGCACCTTGCTGCCGGCACCACGGTCATGCACGAGGGCTTCGTCAACTTCAACGCCGGCACGCTCGGCACCTCCATGGTCGAGGGCCGGATCAGCGCGGGCGTCGTGGTCGGCGACGGCTCCGACATCGGCGGCGGCGCGTCGGTCATGGGCACCCTCTCGGGCGGCGGCAAGCAGATCGTCTCGATCGGCGAGCGCTGCCTGCTCGGCGCCGAGGCGGGCATCGGCATCGCGCTCGGTGACGACTGCATCGTCGAGGCCGGCCTGTACGTGACCGCCGGAACCCGGGTGACCCTTCCGGACGGTCAGATCATCAAGGCACTGGAGCTGTCCGGCGCGAACAACCTCCTCTTCCGCCGCAACTCCACGACCGGGACGGTCGAGGCGCTGCAGCGCACCGGCTCGTGGGGCGGCCTCAACGAGGCCCTGCACAGCCACAACTGAGCGGATCGGCACCGTCGTTGACGGCAGCCGGAATGCCATCGAGCGCCCTCCCACCCGCAGCGGGCCGGGAGGGCGCTCGTCGTGCAGCGGCGCTGCCGCGGGGGCGGCCGTTCCGACATCAGGCCCTCTGTCCACCGCAGACGGAGCCGGGTACAACGGGCTGATGAGCCGGAGGAAACGCCGATCGCGCAACCGTCGAAGAGGCCGAAGAAGACGAACGGCTGCTGCTCCGCCGTCCGTCCTGCGGCATGCCGGAGAAGGAGACGCCAAGTCTCCTCAGCTTTGGCGCATCGAACGCGAGAGCAGCAGGTTGTGGAAGCGCGTGCTGTGGATGCTTGCGAGTGCGATCATCCTGATGGGTGCTCTCGCCACCGGGGTGGCAGCGACGGCGGCACTGGGATGGACCGGTGAGCGCGGGGAGTTCACGGCTCGGGAATGCCACATGGAACGCGGCACCAAGGGCGGCTGGACCAGGGTCTGCGCCGGAACCTTCGTCCCCGAGAGCGGCACGTGGACGGACGAGCACGCAGGTTTGCACTGGCCCGACGGCAGAGCAGGCGAGCGGCTCGAGGTGCAGAGCCTGGTCATCGGTGGATACACGGAGGTCGGGTCGGACACCGTGGCCATGCTCCTGACCCTGTGTCTCACTCTCACCACGGTCACGAGCCTCAGCGCGTACGCGGCCCTGTCCCCTCGGAGCAAACGCCGGCTGGTGAGCGTCATGCCACGGCGTTTCCAGCACTGGTATGTCCGTGAGTGGACGATGTCGTGAGCAGATGCCCATGAGCGGCAGCGGGATCGGAGGTCATGACGGATGAGCGTGATGAGGAAGCGGCCGATCTCGGCTTCCGCTTCTCCGCCGAGAAGCAGGAACGAGCGGCACGCATCGGGCATCACTTGGAGCGTGCGCGTCGCTGGTCAGCGATCGAGGACGCCGGGTCTCGGCACCAGGCGGAGAAGAACGGTCGGTGATCCGCCCGCGAAGTGCCCGGTCGGCAAGTGCCGTTCACCTGCCCCGGGTCCGCGGGGGCGACAGAATGGCTGCTGTGAAGGACACGGTCGCGGTTGCCTTGATCACCTCGCTGTCGACGCTCACCGCTGCGGGCCTGGCAGGTTCGGTCTCGGCGTGGGTCACCGGCAGGCAACTACGGCATCAGGGGCTGCTGGCGCGCGAGGAGCGGGCCGAGCAGCGGGCGATCACTTCTCGGGAGATGCGTCGGGACTCGTATGAGCGGTTCCTGTCCGAGGCCGACGCCGTTTACCGCGTGCTGGACGAGGGCTGGTTGGCCCGGCCGTTCCCCGAGTCGGATCCGTGGGAAGCCGGATTCGCCGCGCGAAGGGCACTGGACGAGGCATACGTCCGCGTCCGTCTGGTGGGTCCCGACAACGTCGCCGAGCGGGGCGCCGACGTGGTCCGCAGCGTCGGCGAGGAGTTCCGGCTGCACGCACGCATCGTGCGCTCCCACCCGGGGACCACGGACAGCGCTGCCGCCCTCGATCCCTCGGCGCGCGCCGGCGTTCTGCGCGCCCGGTCCACCACCAGCGAGGAGTTCGTGACCACGGCACGCCGGGCGCTCGGAATCGAGCCGTCGACGGTTCTCGATGCAGCGCCCGTCACGGACAGGCTCGTGCGGGGCCGGACGGCAGCGGCAGGCCAGGAGACGCACACCGGCTGACCGGTGTCCACGAGGTCCCGTGACTCGCCTGCCGTGGACGAGGGGCGACGCCGGAACCCATGCCTCGCAGATGAGCAGGACCGGTGAGGACGACGATCGGACACCCGGGGTCCATCGGACTCAACCGCCGTTCTGCAGTCCTGAGTTCGTCTCACCGGCAGGCAGCCAGTGCTGCCAGCCGCCCCTCAGCACCAGCGCCGCCAGCCGGTCGTACCCGGCGGCCCCGGGGTGGGCGCGTCGCCTGCTCCTGCCTCGGCCTGCCAGGTGTCATCGGCCGCGAGCAACTGCGTGACCGGGATGTACGGCGTCTCCGCCTGAGCGCAGACCCTGTCGAAGCCGTCGGCCAGGGCGAGCAGCCGGTCCAGGTGGCTTCGGCCGCCGGCGATCACCGGTGGTGGTCCCACGACGAGTGCGGCCATCCCGCGTCGGGACGCCCCGGCCAGCAGCTCCGCCAGATTGCTCACCGTGCGCTCGTGCCGGACCCGGACCGCGCCGCACTCCTCCACCGCGTCGTTGATCCCGAACGACACGACCAGCCGGTGGTCCGCAGCGGGGTCGGTCCGCCGGGAGACCTCGTCCCAGCAGCGGGCGAGGACATCGTCCGAAGTGTTCCGGCGCACACCGAGGTTGAAGCCGGTGAGATCACGGCCGGGCGCGTGTGACGCCTGGAGCACCCGGCCGACCCAGCCGCGCTGTCCGGGGTCGCCGATGCCCTGGACGAAGGAGTCGCCGATGAAGAACACGCGTGTGCTGCCGACCACGGTGGAGCCCATCCCTGTGGTTGCCGGTGGGACTCCCGGACCGTACCCGACCGGCGACGGGCTCCCGACAGGCGTCCGGGCACGGGATCACCGTGGCCGGTTCTCCGCGCAGCGCACGCAGGTTCGCGCCGCGGGGCGGACCTCCAGGCGCTCCATCGGGATCGGCTCCCCGCACACCTCGCACCGCCCGTAGACGCCCCGCTCCAGACGCTCCAGCGCCCGGTCCAGGCCGTGCAGCTGGTCCCGGGCCTGAGCCAGCAGGGCGGCGACGTGGGCCCGTTCGAAGGCGGTGCTCGATCCCTCCGGGTCGTGCTCGTCGTCGACCGCCACCAGGGCGTTCGCCTCGACAATCCCCTCGAAGTCCCGGCTCAGCGCCTCGATCCGCGCATTCGTCTCCTCCCGCTCGGCCGCCAACCGCCGGCGGATGTGCTCCCGCTCGGAGACCGGGAGAGCAGCCTGATCGGGCGAATCGGTCATGTCGTTCACAACGCGATGGCGGGTGTTCCGCATTCCGCGCCCCCGTTCGTTCGATCGAGAACGGGATCCGTCCGTTCCGGGAGTCACCCTCCCGGCGCCGAGAGCGCCGACGGGCCCGGGCGGCGTCCGTTCCGGCCTCCGGGGAGACAACTCGGAACCATGCCGATGAGATTGCGATTCGGTGATGTATCGCCACATGTGCCTCTCGTGGGGCAGAACTTTCTCATGACATCGCGATGCAGACATGGCGGACTGCACGCTCTGGTGCGACCGCTCCTGCCGGTCGTCAGTGCCGTGCTTCTTGCGACCGGCTGCACCGTCAGCGGCACGGGGGGCCCGTTGTACCCGGAGAGCAAGGACTGCGCCGCCCGGTTGCGCTTCGAGGGTCGTACCTACCACGGTGTGCGCCTCGTGCGGATGCCACGGACGGACGGTGCGCTCGGGACCGGGATCATCCCGGAGTGCGACGGCAAGACCGTGGCGGACCGTGTCCGTGTGTCGCGCGTCGACGGGATTCCCGTCGCCGATGCACTCATGGTCAACGGCTACGTGTGGGTCACGGGCCGACGCGACAGGCTGCCCGATTCGCTGCGGGAGGCGAACGAGAAGGTGCCGTGCGCCGGTACCGCGCGGTTCACCGGGACCTGGCTCGGTGCGGACGCCGAGGAGGACGGCAACGACGTACTGCACCCGCCGTACAACGCCAGGTTCAGGGCGCGTGAGGGAACCGGGCTGCCGCTCGTCCGCTGGACCACTGTGGAGATCCAGGCGCGCGTCACCAGCGACACCTCCCCGGTCCCGTCCCGGGACTTCGTGCATCAGGCGCTCGGTGAGGACCATCCGGTCACGGTGGTCGCCCACTGCGAGGGGGAGCGGTTCGAGGTGGACGAGATCGCGCTCGCCCGCTGATCCGCGCACGGTCACCAGTTTCGCCACCAGCGCTGGTCGGATGGGTGCCCAGGGATCACCACGGCCCTGGCGAGGACGGTTTCGTCCAATACGCTTACCAGCACGCGTAGTTCGAGCGCCGGCTTCCTGGGCAGTCGGTGCAGAGCCGCTTCGAGGACGTCCCGGTCCGCATCCGGCGCACCGCAGCACTCGGGGATGCTGCAGCCGGCGACGGGGATGTCCGTCAGGTTCCGTTGCGGGCCGTGGGCGAACGCCTTCCACCGGTGGAAGGCCTCGAAGACGGCTCCTGGCCACAGCGACTCGCGTTCGAGCCGGGCGATGGCGGCGTGGCACGAGCCGGACAGCCGGTCGATGGCCGGATGCCGCGGCCGGGAGGGGCGTCGGGCGTGAAGGGCGCTCCGCAGAGCGTGCGGCCGCCTACGCGGCACGGACCTTTCGGTGTCGTCGCATCATGGCGGCACGGTAACGGGCCGGCGGTACGCGCCGCACGGTGTTTTTCCGCACCCGGAAGGCCACTGCAGTCCAGGGGGTGGACATGCCCTTGTGGGGGAGTCGGCGCGATTGATACCCCCGACCGGAGGCCCGGGCACCGAGACACCTGTGCACCTGCACCGGGCACCGGACCGGAAGGAGAACCGTGCCCGAGAGGCGTACGGACGTGCTCGTCGTCGGCGGTGGACTGGGTGGCGTCGCCGCCGCACTCGCCGTCTGCCGCCGGGGTCGCAGCGTCGTGCTCAGCGAGCCGACCGACTGGCTCGGCGGCCAGCTCACCAGCCAGGCCGTGCCGCCCGACGAGCACCCCTGGATCGAGCAGTTCGGCTGCACTGCCTCCTACCGGCAGTTGCGCGACGGCATCCGCGACTACTACCGCAGCCACTACCCGCTGACCGAGGCCGCCCGCGGTGCCCGCAACCTCAACCCCGGTGACGGCCGGGTGAGCAAGCTCTGCCACGAGCCCCGGGTCGCGCTCGCCGTCATCGAGTCGATGCTCGCCCCGCACCGGGCGTCCGGCCGGCTGACCGTCCTGCTCGGACACGAACCCGCCGCCGCGCACACCGACGGCGACACCGTCCGCGCCGTCACCTTGCGGGACGCCGCTTCCGGCGACGAGATCACGGTCGCCGCCGACTACGTCCTGGACGCCACCGAGACCGGGGACCTCCTGCCGCTGGCCGGCGCCGAGTACGTGACGGGCGCCGAGAGCCGCGACCGGCACGGCGAACCGCACGCACCGGACGTCGCCGACCCGGCCAACATGCAGAGCATCACGGTGTGCTTCGCAGTCGACCACCGGGACGGGGAGAACCACGTCATCGACCGGCCGCGCGACTACGCGTTCTGGCGTGACTTCCGTCCGGAGTTCTGGCCCGGTCCGCTGCTCGGCCTCACGGCCCCCGACCCGCCCACGCTCGAGCCGATGGGACGCCGCTTCGTGCCCCACCCGGACACCGCGACGGCCGCCCGCGTAGCCGAGGGCAAGGAGAAGGGGGACGCCGACCTCTGGCTGTTCCGGCGCATCCTCAGCCGCGACAACCACCGTCCGGGGGCGTTCGGTTCGGACGTCACGCTGGTCAACTGGCCGCTGAACGACTACTGGCTGGGCAACGTGATCGAGGTGGACGAGGCGAGCGCCGCCCGTCACCTGGAGCAGGCGCGGCAGTTGTCGCTCAGCGTGCTGTACTGGCTGCAGACCGAGGCCCCCCGCCCGGACGGCGGCACCGGCTTCCCGGGTGTGCGCCTGCGCCCGGACGTCACCGGTACGCGTGACGGGCTGGCCAAGGCCGCGTACATCAGGGAGTCCCGCCGCATCGAGGCGGTCACCACCGTCACGGAGAACGACGTGTCGCTGGCCGTGCGGGGCGACCGGGGCGCCACCCCGTTCGAGGACTCCGTCGGCGTCGGCAGCTACCGGATCGACCTGCACCCGTCGACCGGTGGGGACAACTACATCGATATCCCCAGCCTGCCGTTCCGCATTCCGCTCGGCGCGCTGCTGCCGGTGCGGATGCGGAACCTGCTGCCCGCCGCGAAGAACATCGGCACCACGCACATCACCAACGGCTGCTACCGGCTGCACCCCGTGGAGTGGAACATCGGCGAGGCCGCGGGCGCGCTGGCCGCGCACTGCCTGGAACATCGCCTCGAACCGCAGCAGGTTCACGGTGAAAAGGCCCGGTTGGCGGACTTCCGGGCCGAGCTGGTCCGGCAGGGCGTCGAACTCGCCTGGCCGGAGGTGCGGGGGTACTGAGGGGGATCAGGCTCAGCGAAACTGCAAGGGTCCAGTTCTGGTCATGCGCTGAGGTGTTCGTGAAGCATCTGCCAGGTTCCGGCGTTGTTGACGAGGACGTTGGTGCCGCGTCCGCTTCCGGATCGAGGCCGGCCGTCGATCGTTCCGGTCCAGGTGAATCGGTAGCGGCAGACCGCGTGGTCATCGCTGTGGAGGATCCACTCCAGGTCGTTGATCCGGTAGACCTCGTCACGAATAGTGCTGAAGGTCTCAGCGATGGCGGAGAGGACGGCTTCCCGGCCATGGTGGGATCCGTCGGAGAACCAGTAGACGGCTTCGGGAGAGATCAGCGGGAGAAGCTGGGTGGTGTCGTGGCTGTTGGTGGCCGTCTCATAGGCACGGACGAACTCGGTGAGCGCGGCAGTGGGTTCCGGTATCAACTGGTTCTTCTCCCCGTTCGCGACAGAGCAGATGGCTGAGCCTGTCAGGTCAACCCGACCGCGCCACTCGAGGCGCGGCCGGGGCCCGTACGCTCAGACGCTCATCTCGCCCAGCTCCGACCAGTCCTCACCGGGTACGGTCGTGTTGACGACACGTGGCGTTTCGTCCAGGTACTGCGGGAGCGTCTGCTGGGCGGCCTTGAAATGGTCCGACTGCACGTGGGCTGCGCCCGCGTCCTCGTCACGGAAGGCCTCGACCAGAACGTACTCCGCCGGGTTCTCGATGCTCCGCGACCAGTCGAACCACAGGCACCCGGGCTCGTTGCGGGTCGCCGTCGTGAAGTCCGCAGCGATCTCCGGCCACTGATTGGCGTGCTCGGGCCGGACACGGAACTTGGCGGTGATGAAGATCATCGGTCTCCTTCGTCGGTCGTTCTGTCCCAGTCTGCCTGCCCGCTCGTGGGCGAAGCATGAGCCTCGCGGGCGGTCGGCCGGCTTTCCGTGGCACAGCTCCCTCCCCTCGGGCCGGCCCCCGTGCGGCTCAGGGCATCAGGTGGTCCAGTAGCCCGTCGCCCGCCGGATACGGAGGTTCGACGGGCAGCAGCCGGTCCGCGGCCGCCGCGTCCCCGGAACGCACCAGCGCGTGGATCTCCCGGGCGAGCGGCGTCACATCGGTGACGGCGACCAGCCACTCGTCGGCGTAGCGGGCCGCGGCCTCGCCGCTCAGACCGAGCTGGAGCGAGCGATGGGGCAGCGGGCGCAGCTGCGGGTCGCGCTCGGGGTCCCACTGCACCCGGGCGGGGGAGTGCCTGAGTTGCTGCCGCCAGGCGGCACGGTCGGCGTGCAGCCCGGGCTCGTAGTGCGACAGGCAGGCGTTCCGCAGCGCCCACGCGAAGCCGTCCCGGGAGATCTCCACGGCGAGGACGGTCTCCTGGCCCTCCTTCGTCCCCCAGCCGCAGCGGTACATCATCCACAGGAACGACGGCTTGATCCACGTCATGCGGTCGCGCTTCCAGGCTGCGGGGAAGCGGTTGTCGCGCGCCGCCGGGCGGCCGATCCCCGGCGGGTATGCCTGGTAGACGGTGAGCGTCGTGGCGGTGTGCCGCGCACGGACCTGATATTTCGGTTGTTCCACGGCAGCAGCATGAAGCCCAACGGGCCCGGTGGGCCACTGCATTCGCGACGGCACCGCGGGCGTCCGGCGCGTGACCGGAGGACCGCTGGTGGAGGACCCCGGCACGTCATACGATCACCTCCGGGGGACACGGCATCGTCGACGGACCCGGCACGGGCGCACCTCGCCCGACAGACCGGGACCACGTGGGCGGACATCGTCCCCCGGCACAACCACCGGAGGGGGAGGTCGCGTTGAGAGCACCGAGGGCCGCCCGGTCACGGCTCCGTGGCACCCGCCCGGCCTCCCGGGACGAGCGGACCACATGACCTTCAGCGCGGAACACCTGACCGTCATCCTCGTCGTGGCGCTCTTCGCCTACGGACTCAAGGGCCTCACCGGATTCGGACCGGCGCTGCTTTTCGTCCCCGTCGCGTCCGTGCTGTTCGACCAGCCGCTCGCAGTCGCCGCGTCCGGAGCCCTGGACGCGACCTCGGGGGCGGCCATGACCGCCACCGATCCGCAGATCCGCAAGGGACGTGAGGGTTTCCTCGTCGGCGCCGCCATGGCCGTGGGAACCGTGGCCGGGGTGGTGGTCCTGAGCTTCGTGCCGAGCGTCGTGGCCGCCGCGGTGCTGGTGCTTGCGGTACTCATCGGCCTGGCCTCGGTCGTCATGGCCCAACTCCGCGGCCCGGTCGAGGAGTCACGGAAGCTCGGATCCAAGGGCGGTGCGGTCGGCCTCACGGCCGGAATCATCGGGGGCATCACGGGCATCAACGGTCCGCCGCTGGTCATCTACCTCCAGCGCGTCCTCACCCCGCACGACCTGCGCATCGTGGTGACCCGCGTCCTGCTGGTCTCCGCCGTGGTCCGGGTGCTGACCTTCCTCGTCGTCGAGGACGACATCGGGCCGGCCATGCTCCTGACGCTCGTCTGCCTGCCCATGCAGCTGATCGGGATCCTTCTCGGAAGCCGGATGTCCCGCAGGACCTCGGCCCGGACCCTGGCCGCGGTCAACAGCGCTGTCGTCGCCCTGTCCGTCCTGCTCGCCGCCTACAACGCCATCTGGGAAAGCAGGGGTTGAACACCGTGACCAGCTCGGTCGACTTCACCTTCGCCACGTCCGGCCTGCAGTCGATGCTCAAGTTCTTCACCGGCACGCTGGACGCCGCCTACTTCGGGTCGACGCCGTTCCTCCTCGGTTACGCCTACGGCCTTCCGGTCCGCGCCATCGGAATCGCCCAGCGGCTCGGCACCGGGCACGCCGTCGTCACCCGCGGACAACCCCCGACCCGGCCGCGGATCGGCACAGTCTCCGGCAGCACCGGCCACGAGATCGCCCACGTCTGGGCAACACGGACCGACCGCGAACCCGTCTTCGTCGATCTCCCCCCGAACGACCAGGTCATGGCGTTCAAGGCCGGATTCATCGACGGAATAGCCTGCTGGGAGCCCTACACCACCCTGGCCGTCCGCCTCGGCGGCGAACGCGTCCTCACCGGCCGGGAGTCCGGCAACCAGCTCAACCTGGTCTGCGCGAGCAGCGAGGCCTTACGGGAACGGGCACCCGCACTGCGCGCCCTGCTGCGCACCCACGACCAGGCGACGCACAAACTCAACGACGGCGTCTCCCGCAGCGAACTCCACTTCCTCCAGGGCGTCTTCGGAGACAGCCTCTCCCAGTCCGAGTGCGAGGTGATCCTGCGCGACGGCATCGAATGGGCCGACTCCGCCGAGAGTTCGCCGACCGGACGGCGGGACGAGATCACCGCATCCCTCCGGGCGTCGCGCGACTTCCTGGTGTCCGCCGGACTGATCTCCGGCAACCTGCCGGATCTCGCCGACGCCGTCGCGCACCTCGGTGACGAGGCCGAGAGCGAGGACCCCGACCGGGCCCGCACACTGCGCCTCGGCTACTCCGACTCGATCATGTGCGCCCCGATCCTCCTCGGCCGGCACGCACGGCTGTTCCGGGCCAATGGCCTCGACGACACCGACAGCGAGAGCCGCATCGTGGAACGGATCGCCGCGCTCGACGAGGACTACCGCAAGGCCCTGCGCAGCATCCGCACCCTCATCTCCCCCGAGCCCGAACTGGCCGTGATGAAAGCCGGCAAGATCGTGGAGCAGGAGCTCGCCGACTTCTACGAGCGCTGCTTCGACCGGACACCGCCCCGGGCCATCAGCGGCGCCATCGACGAGCTCAGCCGCTTCGGCGTCATGCCCACTCGGGCGGCCGCCGCCGCGCACTGGCTGCGCAACCTGCGCAACGACTCCGCCCACCGTGGCCGCGAAGCCGTCCAGTACGCCGAGACCGCCTACCGGCTCACCGTCGAGATCCTCGAATGGCTCCAGCAGGAGACCGCACAGCAACTGCCCCGTTGCGCCCGGTGCGGGAGGGCGATCGAGGACGACAGCTGGGTCGCGTGTCCGCACTGTGCGCAGGTGCGGCGGCGGGACTGCGGGGCCTGCGGCGAGCCCGTCCAGGCCTCGTGGAAGGCCTGCCCGCACTGCGGTCACGGTGTGCAGGGGCAGCGATGACCGAGGTGCAGCTGCCCGGCGCGGGCGACGGGCTCGACCCCGCTGCGGCAGGCCCCGCGCCCGTCACCGCAGCCCCCGGGCGCTCTGCCGACCTGGACGACGTCACCGGCGTTCGGCAGGCCGTCACCGTCGTGCTGCCGGTGCGTCTCCGGCAGGCCCCCGACTGGGACGAGGGACCCTTTCCCTTCGAACTCGGCAGCAGGCGGACCGATGCCGCCACCCGGGCCACCTACTTCGCCCCGGCATCGGCCCGCGTGCTCTACGGGATGCCCGGCCGTCCCTGCCGCTGGCACCGGGCGGTCACCGTCGACCACGACGGGCTGCGCCTCCACGGCCTGGAGCTGCTGCGCACGGCCACCTCCCGCAACCCCCGGCACGCCCTCGCCGTACTGCACTTCACCGCGACGCGGCCACTGCTGCCCCTGCTGCGTGCTGTCGGCCACCGGCCGGCAGCGGGCCCGGACCCGCTCACCGGGCCGTTCGCCCCCGAGCTGCTGCTCGGAGATGTCGCGGAAGTCCGCACCGGCAGCGACCCGTTCGCCCTCGGCCGCCCGTACACCATCGCCTTCCTGACCCCGGACGTGGGGCACACCCCCGCGCTGCGGCCCGCCCCCGATGCGGAGCTGCCCACGAGCGCCGACCGGTGGCTGTGGCAACTCGCCTCCCGCTCCACACCGGCGGACTACCCCCTGGCCCCGGAGACTGCCGCGGAGCAGCTCGGCCGGACCGTGCGCATCTCCGCCGACTGGAGTGCCCTGGTACTGCGGCACGGTGCCGCGTTCCTCGGCCACCGCGCGGACACCGGCGAGGGCGACTTCTTCGATTTCGGGGCGCTGCACGCCCGCACCGTCTACCTGGACGCCCTGCTGCTCGGGTCCCTCCAGCGCGACCACATCGACGAACTCACCGAGGAGCTCTCCGGTGTCTTCGACGGCTCCCGGCTGGCAGCCCGGGTCGCCGGGCTGGAGCGGAACATTGCACTGTTCCGCAGCACCTACTGGCGCCAGCACCTGACCGCTCACGGGCCCGCGAACGAACTGCTGCTCGCCTTTCAGTCGCAGCACCGGCTGCCGGTGCGCTTCGGCGAGATCCTCGCCGAGGCCGCCGACTACAGCCGGCTGGTGCAGACCCAGGAGAGCCAGCAGATCAGCGGTGCGCTCGGCGTGCTGACGATCCTCGGTCTGCCGCTCGGCACGGCCCTGAGCATCCTCCAGGTCCTCGGGGACGAGTCCCCGGCGCACCTGCTCGTCGCGCTCGGGCTGTCCGTGGCCGCCACCGCTGCGGCACTCACCACCCGCTACGGACGGCTGGTGCTGTCGTCCCTGCGCGGCGGCAGCCGGCCCCGGCCCCTCGGCGCGCCACGGACCGGCAGCGGGAACGACGATGAGTGACCCGGTACAGCACCTGCACGTGGATGCCGCGGGCTCCGCGCCCGCGCTGCTGCTGCGGCCGTGGGAGGAGGGGGACCTGGGGTGGCTGGCCGGGGCGGTCCGCGACCCGGCGCTGCGCCGGTGGACGCGGCTGCGGTGGGAGAGCGACGCGGACGGCCGGCGGTGGCTGGAGGAGCAGCGGCACGGCTGGGCGACCGGGGAACGTCTCGCCTTCGCCGTACTCGAAAAAGGGGCGGACGGTGGGGCCGACGCCCGGCCGGTCGGCAACGTGGTGCTCAAGCGGCCGGGTTTCGACGGGACGGGCGCCGAGGTCGGCTACTGGACGGCCGCTTCCGCCCGGGGCCGGGGGACGGCTCCGCGCGCCGTGGCCGCGCTCACCGCCTGGGCCTTCGAGACCTTCGCCGCCGATGGGCTCGCCCACGTGGCGCTGATCCACCAGGTGGACAACCCGGCCTCCTGCCGCGTCGCCGAGAAGGCCGGCTATCCGCTCGCCGACGTGCTCCCGCCCCATCCGCCGTATCCCCTCGAGGGGCATCTCCACATCAGGAACGCCGCTGCCGACGTGAACGCCCCATCCGGCAGGGCCCGTTGAGGGCCTGCCGGACGGGGCGCCACGGTTCCGCCCGAGGGGTCAGCGCTCCGCGGACGGCTCACCGGCCGGGCTCGCACCGGGACTGTCCGTACCGGCAGCCGCCGCAGCGCTGACGTCCGCCGCTCCGGCCGTGCTGCCCGCAGCGTCACCGCCGCCGTCACCGTCCTCGGCCGCGTCCGGCTTCGGGCTGATGCCCAGCGCCACCACGACCAGGGCCGCCGCCATCATCACGATGCCGACCAGCCACAGCCCGGCCTTCTGGCTGCCGGTGATGTCGGTGAGCCAGCCGGTGAGGAACGGTGCGCCGAAGCCCGCGAGGTTGCCCAGCGAGTTGATCAGCGCGATGCCGCCGGCCGCGCTCGCGCCGACCAGGAACGCGCTCGGCAGTGACCAGAACACCGGCAGTGCCCCGCAGATGCCGATCGCCGTGAGCGTGACCGCGACCATCACCGCGAACGGCGAGTCGAGGTAGAGGGCCACCGGGATGGACAGCGCAGCCAGCCCTGTCGGCAGCGCCACGTGCCAGACGCGCTCGCCCGTACGGTCCGAGTGGCGTCCCCACAGGGCCATCGCCACCGTGCCCACCAGGTACGGCACCGCGACGATCAGGCCGGTCTCGGTCAGCGAGAACTTGGTGTCGAACGTCTCCGAGAACCCGGCCACGATCTGCGGCAGGAAGAAGCTGAGCGCGTACAGGCCGTAGACCACGCCGAAGTACACGAACGACAACGCCAGGATCCGCGGGTTGGTCAGCGACTTGCGCAGCGGCCAGTGGAAGCGCTTCTCCGTGTCCGCCTTCTCCCGCTCCATCTCCCGGGTCAGCCAGCCGCGCTCCTCGTCCGTCAGCCAACCGGCCTTCTCCGGTCGGTCGGTGAGGTAGAACCAGGTGACGAAGGCGAGCAGCACCGCGGGAACTCCCTCCATCAGGAACATCACCCGCCAGCCGTCCAGCCCGAACAGGCCGTCGCCGTACTCCATGATCGAGGCGGAGAGCGGTGCGCCGAACGCCGACGACAGCGGGATCGCCGCCAGGAACAGGGCAGTGAAGCGGGCCCGTTCCCGGCGCGGGAACCAGTACGTGAGGAAGAGGATCATCCCCGGGAAGAAGCCCGCCTCGGCGATGCCGAGCAGCACCCGCATCGCGTACAGGGCCCCGGCGTTCGGCACGAACGCCATGCCGGCGGCGACGATCCCCCAGGTGAGCATGATCCGCGCGATCCAGCGGCGCGCCCCGAACTTGTGCAGCGCGAGATTGCTGGGCACCTCGAAGAACAGGTAGCCGATGAAGAACAGCCCCGACGCCAGCCCGTATGCGGTGGCGGTGAGGCCGAGGTCGTCGCTCATCCGCAGCTCGGCGAACCCGATGTTGGTCCGGTCGAGGTAGTTCACGAAGTACAGCAGCATCATGAACGGGATCAGGCGACGGGCGACCTTGGCGACGACGCGTCGCCCCAGTTCCTCGTCTCCGGCCGGCCGGCCGGACGCGATGGCTGACATGTTCCTCCTCCGTCGAGGTCGGTGGGTGGTGTGCGGACCGGGTCAGCCTGGTGACCGGTCGGGTATCGCCTTGCCGGGGTTGAGAATCCCGTGCGGGTCGAGGGCGTTCTTGACGGCGTGGTGCATCTCGACGACGGGGGCGCTGAGCTCACGTCCGAGCCCGGCCCGCTTCAGCAGTCCGATGCCGTGCTCGCCGGTCACGGTGCCGCCGAGGTCGAGGGCGTCGGCAATGATCATTTCGAATGCCGCCTGCGCCCGGATGCGGGCTTCGGCGTCCCCGGGCGCAGTGATGAGCAGCGGGTGAAGGTTG
Organism: Streptomyces meridianus; assembly: GCF_023703325.1. Taxonomy (GTDB): domain Bacteria; phylum Actinomycetota; class Actinomycetes; order Streptomycetales; family Streptomycetaceae; genus Streptomyces; species Streptomyces meridianus. Next base: position 95,680 of record NZ_JAMQGM010000019.1, on the reverse strand, counting down.
CCGTCGCCGGCGTGCGCGATGTTCGCGATCAGGGTGTCGTGCGCGGCGCCGGCCCGTTCGATCCGCAGGAGCATCTCGGGCACCTTCGCCGCCGGCACGCAGACGTCCTCGGTCAGCACCGGGCCGAGCCGTTCGAGCGCCGGATAGGCCAGGCGGCGGGCGGCGAACAGCGCGTCGGCCTCCTGCTGGTCCGACGACTGCGCCGCCCACGTCGCGCCGCCCTGTTCGAAGCACTCCAGCATCCGCGCGGCCTCGTCGTCGCCCGCCGCCCCGGGGGCGTCGGTCCGGCCCAGCAGGACGGCGTTCGCCTCGACGGACAGCCCCATCCGCTTCCATGCGTCCACCGCCTCCAGGCAGTGCCGGTCCACCAGTTCCAGGGCGGAGGGAACGATCCCGGCCGCGGCGACCAGGCTCACCGCCCGCCCCGCGTCGACAACGCTGTCGAAGTAGCCCGCGACGGTCCGCTCGGGCGGGCGCTGCGGGCGCAGCCGCAGGGTGATCTCGGTGATGACGCCCAGCGTCCCCTCGGAGCCGACCATCAGCGAGCACAGGTCGTACCCGGCGACGCCCTTCGCCGTCCGCCGGCCCAGCCGCACGACGTCGCCGAGCCCGTTGACCACCTCCAGGCCGAGGACGTAGTCGCCGGTCACGCCGTACTTCACGCAGCACACGCCACCCGCGTTGGTGGCCACGTTGCCGCCGATCGTCGACCACGGCGCGCTCGCCGGATCCGGCGGGTACCAGAGGCCGTGCTCGGCACAGGCCGCGCGCAGATCGTCGTTGACGACTCCGGGCCGGACGACCGCCAGCCGCTCGGCCGGGTCGATCTCCACGATCTCCCGCATGCCGTCCAGTGCGAGGACGACGCAGCCCGCGGTGGCGTTCGCGCCGCCCGACAGGCCGGTCCCGGCTCCGCGGGGCACCAGGGGCACCCGGTGCTCCAGACAGAACCGGACGACGGCCTGCACCTCCGCGGTGCTACGGGGCCGGACCACGGCCAGTGGCGGCTCGTACGGCGCCCACTCCGCCTCGTCGTGTACGTAGCCCTGCACGGCGGCCGGATCGGTCACCACCCGCCCCTCGGGCAGCGCCGCCGAAAGCTGTTGCGCCGGCAAGACCGCTCCTTCCGTTCGTTTTCCGGGTCCTCTGTTCCCGTGCTCCCACCTGCGAACAGCGACGCTAGCTGCCATGACGGCGCGTGCCTACGGGTGTGTAGGGCATCGGTCAGTTTTTCCTGCTGGGGTCAGCAGACGGCTGCACAGGGTCACTTCAGCGCGCCTCGGCTCGCGGCGTTTGCAGCGGCTACGCCTGCACGGAGTCGCTCGGCGGGGGTCGCCAGGCGGACGCGGGCCGGGTCGGCGTCCCATTCCCGGCCGCCGCGAAGCGGGCGCAGCTGAAGCAACCCGCCCTCACAGTCCATGAGTTGACCGATCCGCCCCTGCATCTCGTCCACGACGACGGCGCCGACCGTGGGCTCGGGGACGGGCCCCGGCCCGGGCGCAGCGTTCACCGGGGCGCCCCCTTGCGGAGTGCCGTGGCGAGTGCGCGGGTGGTGTCGAGGTTGCAGCGGCCCAGGTCGACGAGCGGACGGGGTTCGAGGAGGCTCGTGCACGACACCAGGTCGATCGACAGGGACGGCAGGGTGACGCGTGCGGCGGTCAGGGCCTCTCGCAGCTCGATGACGGCTTCGGTCGCGGAGCTGATGGCTTCGGTGACGGCGTCTTCGGATGGCGGCAACGGCATGGAGGCGGGGCCTTTCGGGGCGCGGCGTGGTCAGTTGTGACGGTTCGTCACGAACTCACACACAGCCTGACCCCGTGCGGCTACGTTGGGTAGGGGAGTCGACCCAGCAAGCACGCTGTCGGGGGAGCCGGACATGACTCAGCCCAAACACGTGGACCCGTACACCTCGCCCAAGGCCTTCTACGGCGCTGAGCTGCGCCGGTTGCGCGAGGCCGCCGGGCTGTCGCAGGAGCAGCTCGGGGAGCGGGTGTTCTGCTCGGGCACGTACGTCGGCCAGTTCGAATCGGCGACCAGACGGCCGCAGCCGGACGTGTCCCGGCTGTTCGACGAAGTCCTGGGCTGTGGTGAGCACTTCCGGCGACTGTGCGAGCTGGCCCGCCAGTCCCAGCACGCCGAGTACTTCGCGGACGCCGCCGAGCTGGAGAAACTGGCCCGGACCATCAGCGAGTACGCGCCCATGCTGGTGCCGGGTTTTCTGCAGACCGAGGCGTACGCACGTGCGCTGACCCGTGCCACGCTGCCCCTGGCGGCCGACGAGGACGTGGAGGGGCATGTCCGGACCCGTATGCAGCGAGCCCAACTTCTCACTCTCCCAACAGCGCCCAAGTTGTGGGAGATCATTCACGAGGCGGCACTGCGGGTGCCGGTGGGCGGTCCCAAGGTGATGCACGAGCAGCTGCTCGCCCTCGCCGAGGGGATTCGGTCCCGGCGCTTCCTGGTCCAAGTGCATCCCTATTCGGCGGGGGCGCACACCTTCATGACGGGCATGGTTTCGCTCATGACCTTCGAGGATGCTCCGCCTGTCGCCTATGTCGAAGGCGCTCACATCGGTCAACTCATCGACGAGTCGGCGGTGGTGGAGCGCTACAGGGCATCATACGATCTCGCCAGGGCTGCCGCGCTGGCTCCAGAGGCCTCCCTGACCCTCATCGAATCGGTGGCGAAGGACTACGTGACGTGATCACAGCACATGAGCTGCGAACCGCCTTCTGGCGCAAGTCGTCGTACAGCAACGGTGAAGGCGGCAACTGCATCGAGGTCGCGGACGGCTTTCCGGGCGTTGTGCCGGTCCGTGACAGCAAGGACCCCGACGGCCCGGCGCTCGCCTTCCCCGCCGACAGCTGGGCGTCCTTCGTCACCGCTGTCCGACGTGGTGCGCTGACAGTGTTCTGAGCCGCTGGCGGCCGCCTGTTGCAACCGGAGGCGCTCCCGGCCCGATCGAACCGGTGGCGAAGGAACTGCATGGCAGGCTCGATCCCTTCAGGACCGAGAAGCCGATCCAGCTTCACTGGCGCCTGTGCGCCAGATCTGGACCAGGCAGAATTGATCTGCGCCATTCAGTTCTTCGTCGTGCCCCGGTGGCATGGGCAAGGGATCTCGGTGTCCCGCCAGCGGAGAGGTGAAAGGCCCGCCGGCGCGATTGAACGTCCACTGCCATCGCATCCGATGCAAGCCGACGGCGGGCAGGATCAAGGGGATCCCTTTCTGCCCCCCGTCGATGGTTTCCAGCGCGAGATCGCCGCCGGGGATCTCCACCTCCACATCCTCCGCACCAGACCACTGGGCATCGCTTTCCGGAGGGGCGGTCGACCAACTCTCCAACCGCACCAATACCCGGATCACTTGGGGTGGCACCTGCAGATAGACCATGCCAGGGGCGGTAAGGAGCCAGTTCGTGCGATCTGCATGCGGTGCATACGTATCGACACTCGCATCAACCAGACCGAAGATGCGATAACTCGGAGAAATCAGGGTCTCGAATACGTCCAGCAACCTGCTCAAGGACACCTCGCGCAGCGTGTGTTGAGTGACAATCGCCCTCATGCTCTCGGATGGGCAAAGCCTTGGTGTCCTTCGTCCCGGCCGTCGACTCCGTGAGAGCTCACCACTCCGAGCAGCTCACGGAGCCGAAGCCCGGGACGTACCCCTACCGGCGGCCGGTCCGCGCAGTTCAGTGGTCGGCAGTGCCGAACCACACGGGCAGCCGGTCGAGCAGATCCTCCTGGTCGTCACCGACCCACGCCACGTGCCCGTCCGGCCGCAGCAGCACCGCGGGCACGTCCAGTTCCTCGCTCATGTCCACGACGTGGTCGACGCGGTCCGCCCAGCCCTCCACCGAGAGCCGCCCGGTCCCGTCCAGCAACAGCCCGCGGCCGGAGTGCATCAACGCGTAGAGGCGGCCCTGCTTCAGCCCGATGTCGCGCATCCGCCGGCCCAGCAGTTCATGCCCCTCGCCGAAGTCGTAGCGGACGGCCATCGCGGTGATCTTCTCGATCAGGTACCGGTTCACCTCCTCGAAGTCCATCAGTTCCGACATCAGCCGGCGCACCGCCTGGGGGCCCGGCTCGGTGGACATCAGCTCCATCTGGGCACGGGTGTTGTTCAGGACGTCGGCCGCCACCGGGTGCCGTTCGGTCTGGTAGCTGTCCAGCAGCCCCTCCGGTGCCCAGCCGTTCACCTCGGCGGCCAGTTTCCAGCCGAGGTTGAACGCGTCCTGGACGCCGAGGTTGAGGCCCTGCCCGCCGGTCGGCGGGTGGATGTGCGCCGCGTCTCCGGCCAGCAGCACCCGGCCGACGCGGTAGCGTTCGGCCAGCCGGGTGGCGTCGCCGAAGCGGGACAGCCAGCGCGGTGAGTGCACGCCGAAGTCGGTGCCGGCCAGCGCCCGCAGCTGTCGCTTGAAATCCTCGAGGGTCGGCGGGACCGTGCGGTCCCCGGCCACCCCCTCCGCGGGTACGACCACGCGGTACACCCCGTTCTCGTCGAAAGGTCCGAGGCCGAACCGCACCTGGGTCTTGCGGACTTCCGCCACCACGGAGGCCACCGTCTCCGGATCCGCGGCCACCTCCATCTCGCCCAGCAGCGTCTCGACCCTGGCGGGCTCGCCGGGGAAGCCGATGCCGAGCAGCTTGCGCACGGTGCTGCGTCCGCCGTCGCAGCCGACGAGCCAGCGCGCGCGCACCTGCGTCCCTCTCCCGCCGGCTACGCCCTCGTGGGCGGGGGTGCCCCCATTGGCCAGCTCGACGGTCACCCCCTGGTCGTCCTGGCTCAGCCCGACCAGCTCGCAGCCGCGCCGGACCTCGGCGCCGAGCTCGGTGGCGCGCTCGGCCAGCAGGCGATCGGTGATGGTCTGCGGGATCCCGAGGACATAGGGATGCGCGGTGTCCAGCCGGTCGGGCGAGGGCTTGGGGATGGCGGCGAAGAAACCGCCGAGGGGGTGCTGCCGACCCTGCGCGAGGAACCGCTCCAGCAGACCACGCTGGTCCATCACCTCGATGCTGCGCACGTGCAGGCCGAGGGAGCGGACATACGGCGCGGGCTCCGTCTCCTTCTCCAGCACGAGCACATGCACGCCGTGCAGCCGCAACTCGGCGGCCAGCATCATGCCGGTCGGTCCGCCGCCGGCCACGATCACGTCGATCATCGGGTCCCCCCATGTGCGCAGATTCCTGGTACAGCCGGTGATTGTGCAGCACAACGGGGGTCTTGCCGCAAGGCCCCCCATGCGCTATACGTTGAGAGTGGCAAGGAGCGGCAGTTCTCCTTGCCTTTCGTTTTGCCGCCCCTCGATCGACGCGGGTAGTCGCACAGCAACGGGGCGAAGAGCTGTGCCGAGGCCGCGGGGCCACCCGATGCGGTTCCCCCTGCGTGACGGCAAGGTTCCGATGGCCTGGGCTCGCCCTCCCGCCGCCGGCTGGGGCCTCCGATCTCCTCACCCCGAGGCACAAGCCGGCGACTGTGTCCTCGCGGTCCGACAGCGACGGAACGGGGAGACCTTTCGTGGGTACGGGTGCGTACCCGTATGCTGTGCGGTGACTGGAAGGGGGCCCGCGTGGCCGATGCCAATATCCGGATTCCCGCCGAGGCACGTGACCGGCTCGCTGACATAGCAGCCGCAGAGGGAATGTCCTTGCGCGCTTATCTTGCTCGACTTGCCGATACGCTCCTGACTCCAGCCGAGCGGGCCGCCCGCGCTGAGCGGGCCCGCAAGTCCCTACGCGAATGGAACGGCTACAACCCGACCGACGCCGATGCTGCGAACCTCGACGCCGAGCTGGACAGACGACTTCGCGAGGCGGTTGACCGGTGAACGATGTCCTGCACATCGTCTTCGACGGTGCGGCCATGGTCGCCGCCGGCCAGGGCAACATCCTGGCCTCCCGCTTGATCCACCGCGCCCACGCGGAGCCCGGCTGGTTCCTCTACGCTCCGGCCTGTGCTCTCGTCGAGGCGGACCGCGCTCGCCCCGGCACAGCGGAGCACGTCGCTGCCCTGCCAGGTGTCATCGTCCTCGACATGGACCTTCCCACGGCCTTGGCGGTGGCGCGGGAGGACACCTGGGCCCCGGCTCACACGGAACACGCAGCCCAGCCGACTCCCGAGCGCCCCGACGGAGCGGTTGTTGCGACGGCCGTCCCGCAGGAGTGGAAGGGCAAGGCGGTCCGCGTCCTCGACCTGAGCCCTTGACCGTTCGGACGCTTCTCGTGGCCGCATGAGCAGAGGCCGATGGTGAACGGGCCGTCCGCGTCGGCTATCTGCGAGATCAGCGTCTGACCCTGGAGATGAAGTGCTCCGGTCTCGACGCCATCGAGTCGGCCCGCCGCTCGGTCGGGCCGTCCAACCTGTCCCTGCTGGGCCTGGTGCGTCATATGGCGGGCGTGGAACAGAACTGGTTCCGGCGCGTGATGGCGGGGGAGAACATCTCGCGGCACTACCGCACCGACGACGACCCCGACGGCGACTTCGACGGCGCTCTGCCCGACCCCGACGTGGTGGCCGATGCGTGGGCGACCCGGCGGGCCGAAGTCGCCTTCGCGGAACGGTTCGTGGGCGATGCACCCGATCTCGACGTCACGGGCCTCGACGGTGCGGACCCGATCCAACTCCGTGAGGTGCTGGTGCACATGATCGAGGAGTACGCCCGGCACAACGGCCACGCCGACTTCCTGCGCGACCGGATCGACGGACGGGTCGGACAGTAGCCGCCCCGAACGGCGCACGGCCCCCCACAGGCTGCTGCCCGGCCGGTGGGGGACGGCCGGGCAGCGGGCGGGAAGCGGTGCTACGGGCGGATGCGCAGCACCTGGGGGTCGTGGTCGCTCGCCTGGTCGGCGAACTCCGCGTTGATGTGGACGACGTCGTAGTCCGCGCGGCTCAGCGAGCGGCTGGTGAGCATGTGGTCCAGCACCTGCGAGTTGCCGTTGTAGACGTAGCCGTACTGCTCGCCGCGCGGCAGCCGGGACACCAGGTCGGTGAGGACACCGCCGTCGGTGAGCCGGTCCAGGGCGGGGGAGAAGGCGTAGTCGTTGAGGTCGCCCGCGACGACGACGCGCGCCTTCGGATCGAGATCCAGGAGCGACTTCATCCAGGTGTTGACGATGGCCGCCTGGGCGATGCGCTGGGTCTCGGAGCTGCGCGTCGGCGGCTGGAAGCGGCTGTCGAGGCCCTGATCCCCGCCCTTGCTGTTGAAGTGGTTGGCGACGACGTACACCGGCTCGCCGCGGAAGGTGAACCGGGCCGCGAGGGGCTTGCGGCTGTCCTCCCAGGCCGGGTTCTGCGGGTCGATCCGGCCGGGGTTGGCAGACAGCGTCACCGCGCCGTCCCGCTTCACCGGGGTCACGGGCGTCGTCGCGTCACCGCCCGCGACGTCCTCGAACGACACGCGCTCCGGGTTGTAGAGGAAGGCCACGCGGATGTTGCCGCCGGGCTGGCCGCCGTCCCGGTCGTCCTCGGGATCGATCTGCCGCCAGGCGTACGACGGTCCGCCGGCGGCCGAGATCGCGTCGGTGAGCTTCTTCAGCGTGGCGTCCGCCGAGACCACGGCGTCGTTGGTGGAGCCGTTGTCGTCCTGGACCTCCTCCAGGGCGATGATGTCCGGCGAGGCCAGGTGCGTCACGACGGCCTCGGAGAGCCGGGCGAACTTGGCGGCGGAGTCCTTCGGCGACAGGTTCTCCACGTTGTAGGTGGCGATGGAGAGTTCGTCCGCGGACTGACGGCGGGTGGTCTCCCGCTCCAGCCCGTTGTGCTCGTGCTCGCCGAGTTCCGTGGCCTGGAGGGTGTAGCCGCCGAACCGGTCGTAGTCGAGCGGCCCGGCGGTGGCGCCGGTCAGCCGGTCGCCCACGTTGACCTCGGGGAAGGGCCGCTCGGCGAACGGGATGAGGGAGACGACCTTGACCCGGCCGCCGTTCTGGTCCCCGTAGGATCGGTAGAGCGTGCCGCCGCGGGAGGTGCGGTTCTCGTGCGGTTCGGCCGTCACCCACAGCTCGTTGTACTTCGTGGTCGCGCCGACGACGTTCGCGTCCTGCAGCCGGGTCCGCATGCCCTCCAGCGACTCGTAGCGGTCGAGCGCGTACGAGCCCGGGCGCAGCGCCAGCCGCTCGATGTTGCGGTCACCGCCGGTCTCGGGGGCGTAACGGCCGGGAATCGTCGAGGGCTTGAGCGGGAACGCAGCCGGCAGCGGGTTGCCGGAGGAGACGACGCTCCAGGTGGCCTTGGTGAGTTCGGTGACGGACTGGCCTCCGGCGGCCGAACCGCCCGGGTAGTACTCGGAGACCGTGCCGGAGACCAGGACACTGTCGCCGGGCTTCACGTCCGGTGTCCTGGACCCGTTGAAGACGAAGATGCCCTCGCTCGTTGCCGGGTCTCCGTCCGGAGCCGTGTCCTGGACCCAGAAACCGCGGGCCGAGCCGAAGGCGCGGAGGGCCGTGACGGTTCCGGGGATCTCGGTCACCTGATGACCGGCCAGCGGCGATATCCGGGTGTCGCCCTGGATGTCGTGGATCCGGAGCTCCGCGGCGCCGGCCGTTCCGGGCGCGGCGAGCAGTCCGGCCGCGATCGCGGCTGCTGCGGCGGCCCCGACGGCTGCCGGTCTGCGGTGGGAGTGTGCGGGCATGGGGTCTCCGAAGGTGAAGGGAAACGGAGCAAGACGTCTACGCGCGTCAATCTCGTGTGTGCGTACGGTAGTTGTCAAGAGACCGGCGAAGTGCGGGGTATGTCGGGGCTGCGGACCGGCGGCATGCGGTCATATCCGTCTACGCTTGGGCACCGTCCGGTCCCGCAGCTTCGAGGAGACCCCCCTGATGTCCGGAGAACGCACCACCATGCCGCCGGTGCGGCTGCCCTCCGAGGCGGAGCTCGCCCGGGAGGCCCTCGCGGCTCCGCTCTACTCCCGGGCCGTCCGGCTCGCCCGCTGGTCCGGGCCCCGGATCCCCGTCGGCGTGACCGGGACGCTCCTGGAGAAGCAGCTGAACGAGGCCGTCGCCCACCTCGGGCTCGCGGACGACGACACGGGCCCGGCGGATGCCGACGACGCCTGGCGGTTCGCCGTGGACACCGGTCTCGTCGAACTGGTCGAAGCCGACGCCGAGGACGTCCCGGGCGGCGAGGCCGGCCCGGTCGGCGAGGACGGAACCCCCGTACCGGTCCCCGCCTACGCCGAACCCGGCCAGGACGCGGAAGACCTGCTCACCTCCGGCTCCCCCCACGACGTCCTCGAGATCTGGCTGGACGGGCTCGAGGGCGTTCTCGCGGACGCCTGCGCGCCCGATCTCGAGGATCTGCTGGACGGCATCGCCGAGGGGGGCGAACCCGACCTCGACGAGCTCGACTGGGACGCCGACGAGGAGGCGGCCTTCCTCGACGGCGTCCTCGGCAACCTCTACCTGCTCACCGCGCTCGAGGACGAGGCGGGTGAACGGGCCGTGCCGCTCCCGGCCCTCGCCGCATCCGTGATCGTCCCCGACGACATGGACGAGCCCACCGACGACGTCCTCGAGGAGGTGTCGACGGCCATGATGCGCCTGGACGACCAGTTCCGGCTGCTCGCGCCCATCGGTTTCGTCGAGTACCGACCCATGGACGAGGCGCTGGTCGAGGAGATCGGCGACGACCGGGACGGGGCGGACGCAGCCGCGCTCGGCGACGAGGAGGACATCACCCGCTACGGCATGGTGCGGCTCACGCCCCTCGGCGTCTACGGGATGCGCTCGCGGATGCTCGACGCCGGCGTGGAGGCCCCGGCGGTGGGGGACCTGAGCGACAAGGGCGCCGACGTCCTCCTCGACCGGCTGCCCCACTACCCGGAGTCCGCCGCGCGCGCCGAGGTGGAGCTGTGGGTGGCCCGGCGCGACGCAGCCTCGGCCGCCCGCGAACTGCTCGCCGCCGGACGCGGTGACGACGAGAGCGCACCCCTGCGCCGGCTGGGCTGCCAGCAGGCTCTCTCCCTGGTCGGCCGGGAAGCCGAGCCGGCCCTGCGCGAGGTGCTCGACGACCCCCACCTCGGCGGGCTCGCCCGGGTGTGGCTGACCGAGAACGGCGCGGCCGACGTCCCCGAGCCCCCGCAGGACATGGTCTTCTGGCTGACCGTGGACACCATCGCCGCACAGCTGACCGCGCAGAGCGACTCCGCCGAACTGCGGGAGCTCGTCCAGGGACTGGTGAGCGGACACAGCGGCTTCTTCGACACCGTCTGGCGGGTCGACCACCCGGCGACGGCCGACGTGCTGGAGGCGATGGGCCGGCTCCACCCGGACCGTGCGGTCGCGAAGGAGGCCCGCAAGGCCGCTTTCAAGGCGCGCTCCCGACACGGGGGATGAGGCCGTCGGCCGCCCGGCGCCGGTGAGGATTGGCGACGGGTCCGCCCGGATGACGTGTCGTGTTCAACCGCTGTTCCCCCTCGGGGGACAGCGTGGCCGCAGAACACAAGGACAGACTCGGCCATCCGGGAGATGACCATGCCGCTCAGCCGCAGAGAGTTCGCGAAGCGCTCCGCCTACACCGGCGCCGGCGTTGCCCTGGCGGGCAGCGTCGGGGTGCTTGCCACCGCACCGGGCGCCATCGGCGTCCCGAGCGACTCCGACCGGGAGGAGCCGGCCCGCGACGCCTCCGGGCTCGGTTACGGCCCGCTCGTCGACGATCCCGAGGGCGTCCTCGCCCTGCCCGCCGGCTTCTCCTACCGCGTGATCACGCGGACCGGCGTCACCAAGCTCGAATCCGGTGAGCCGACGCCGGCCAAGCACGACGGCACGTCCACCTTCGAGGGCCCCCGGGGCGTGACGCTGCTCGTCAACAACCACGAGATCAAGGGCCCGCGGGCCGACGTCGAGCACCCGGTGCCGCTCACCGACGGGCTCGTCTACGATCCTGCCGCCGCCGGCGGCTGCACGGTCGTCGAGGTGGACGGCGCCCACGTCGCCGAGTGGGTCGGCATCGCGGGCACGTCGACCAACTGCGCAGGCGGGCGCACTGCCTGGGGCACCTGGCTGACCTGCGAGGAGAACGCCGACAAGGCCGGCCAGAACGGCATGACCAAGGACCACGGCTACGCCTTCGAGGTCGACCCGCAGGACCGCCGTGCCAACCGCGACCCGAAGCCCGTCAAGGCGCTCGGCCGGTTCGAGCACGAGGCCGTCGTCATCGACCCCAAGCGCGGCCACGCCTACCTCACCGAGGACTCCTCCGGCCCCAACGGGCTGCTCTACCGCTGGACTCCGCCGGAGGGCTACACCCACGGACGCGGGAAGTTCCGCACCCTGGCCGACGACGCCGGCGTGCTCGCCGCGGCCGTGTGCACCGACTCCGGCGGCCGCTTCGTCGACGACCTGTCGCGGGCCACCGAGGTCGGCACCGTCTACGGGGTGGACTGGGCCGAGGTGCCGGACCGGGACGCCCGGTCCACGCCGATCCGCAAGCAGTTCGGCGACCACGAGATCACCCGCGCCCGCAAGCTCGAGGGCATGTGGTGGGCCGACGGCGGCGCGTACTTCGTCTCGTCGTTCGCCCGTGAGGAGAGCCCCGTCGCGCACGACGGCCAGGTGTGGTTCTACGACCCGCGCCGCCGGACCCTCACGCTGAAGGTGCGTTTCGGCGTCAACCCGGACCCGTCGAAGGACGGCGCCTTCGACGGCCCGGACAACATCACCGTCTCCCCGTACGGTGGGCTCGTCATCGCCGAGGACGGCGATGGCATCCAGCACCTGTTCGGTGCCACCGAGAGCGGACGCACCTACCCCATCGCCCGCAACGAGATCAACATCGGCAGCGAATCCGAGCCGGTGTACAGCGAGTTCACCGGTGTCGTCTTCTCGCCCGACGGCAAGACCCTCTACGCCAACATCCAGGACCCCGGACTGATGCTGGCCATCAGCGGGCCCTGGAAGCGCCAGCCCCGCTGAGCAGCCGCCCGCGGTCCGTACCGGCCCTCCGTGCCGGTACGGACCGACGGCGTTGCTCCGGAGATGTCGAGGCCCTCAGAGGGCCTGGCCGCCCGGCTTGACCATGCCGCGCACGGTCCGCGAGTCCACGTACTCGCCCATCGCCGTCATCTCCCATTCGCCGGAGAACTGGCGGATGAGCTTGCACATCATGACGCCGGTACGGGGCTCGGCACCGGTCAGATCGAACCGGACCAGCTCCTCTCCCGATCCGGCGTCCAGCAGGCGGCAGTAGGCCTTGGCGACTTCGGTGAACTTCTGGCCCGAGAACGAGTTCACGGTGAACACCAGGCCGGTGACCTGCTGCGGCAGATCGCGCAGATGCACCGTGATGACCTCGTCGTCCCCGCCGCCCTCACCGGTGAGATTGTCCCCGGAGTGCTGGATGACGCCGCCCAGGATGGCGAGCTTGCCGAAGTAGCACGCGTCGATCTTCTTGCGGTCCGGGCCGTAGGCGATGACCGAGGCGTCCAGGTCGATGTCCTTGCCCCGGTACGCCGGCTCCCAGCCGAGCCCCATCCGCACCGACGCCATGAACGGGGCGCCGCCCTTCACCAGCGACACCGTCTGGTTCTTCTGCAGACTGACGCGGCCCTTGTCGAGGTTGATCTTGCCCGCGCCCGCGCCCGGGGCGGGCGCAGGTGCCGGTGCGACGGCGGGCGCCGGGGGAGCGGCTGCGGGCTGCGGGGGAGCCGTCGGGGCCGGTGCGGCGGCCGGCTCCTCCACGCTGACGCCGAAGTCGGTGGCGATGCCCGCGAGCCCGTCGGCGTAGCCCTGGCCGACAGCGCGCACCTTCCACGCCCCGCCGCGCCGGTACACCTCCACGACGACCAGCGCCGTCTCCGTGCCGAGCTGCGGCGGGGTGAACGTGGCGATGACGCTGCCGTCCCCGGCGCTGCGGACCGTCGCGGTCGGCTCGGTCCCGGCGAAGGTGGTCCCCGGTGCGCCGAGGCTGGCGGTCACCACGATTTTCTCGATGCCGTCCGGAATCGCGGCGGTGTCCACTGTCACGGAATCCGGCCCCGCGCCGCCGCCCGCCCGGTGCGTCACACCGGGACCGTCGGGCTGGTTGTAGAAGACGAAGTCGTCGTCGGAGCGCACCTTGCCGTCGGCGGCGAGCAGCAGGCCCGACACATCGAGCGGCACCGGCGCGCTGACGTCCACCGTCACGTTCGGAACGGGCAGCGGCAGGTTCGAGCCAGGGGTCATTGCGGTCATGCCCGGGGTAACGAACGACCCCGGTTCGCGGTTCCACGCCCCACGCCGGACGGCGCCGCCGGGCCGCCGCCGCCCCGCACACGGCCGCCGCCGTGGTGTGCCGAACCCCGTCGGGGAGGCATCGGTGCAGGTGGTGAGCAGTCTTGACCCTCTCGTCGCGGGCCACTTAGGGTCCGCAAGGGGGTCATCACCGGGGACGCCGACCCGCTTTGAGCGTCCGACGTCCCCGCGCGGCAGCAGGGAAGGATGCGCGGTGACAGCAGCGGTCTGGAGTATCGACCCCCGAACCGGTAAGCAGCGCGAGCACGTTGCCGACGAGGCCACGGCCGAAGAGGTCGACGACACCGTCCGCGCGGCCCACGCAGCCAGGGAGGCGCTCGCGGACCGGCCGGCCCGTGCCGCCCTGCTGCGCACGGCAGCGGACCTCCTCGAGGCGTCCCGGGAGTACGTGATCGAGGCGGCCGACGCCGAGACCGCGCTCGGACCCGGCCGGCTCAACGGCGAACTGGCGCGCACCTGCCACCAGTTGCGGGCCTTCGCCGGAATCGTCGACGAAGGCGCCTTCCTCGACGTGATGATCGACCACGCCGACCCGGGCGCGCAGCCCGTCCCGCGGCCCGACCTGCGCCGATACAAGGTGCCCCTCGGCGTCGTCGCCGTCTACGCCGCCGGCAACTTCCCGCTCGCCTTCTCCGTGCCGGGCGGCGACACCGCCAGCGCACTGGCCGCCGGCTGTCCCGTGGTCGTCAAGGCGCACCCGGATCATCCCGCAACGTCCGAACTGTGCGCATCCGTACTGCGCCGGGCGGCTGCCGCCTGCGGGCTGCCCGAGGCGGTGGTCGGACTCGTCCACGGCTTCCGCGCCGGAGTCGACCTCGTGGAGCACCCGCTGGTCGCCGCGGCCGGGTTCACCGGATCCGTGCGCGGCGGACGAGCCCTGTTCGACGCGGCGGCGGCCCGGCCCGTCCCCATCCCCTTCCACGGTGAACTGGGCAGTCTCAATCCCGTCGTCGTCACCCGCGCCGCCGCTGCGGAGCGGGGCGGCACCATCGGCGCCGGGCTCGCCGGGTCGGTCACGCTCGGAGCCGGCCAGTTCTGCGTGAAGCCCGGCCTCGTGCTGGCCCCTTCGGGCGAGGACGGCGACCGTCTCGTCGGCGCGCTGACCGATGAGCTCAGCGACAGCACCGAGAGCGTCATGCTGGACTCGCGCATGCGCGAGGCGTTCGTGGCGGGCGTCCGCGACCGTTTGCAGCTGCCCGGCGTGGAGAGCCCGGTGACCCCCGGGCAGAGCGGGGAGACCGCGGTCAGCGCGGGCTTCCTCTCCGTCCGGGCCGCGCGGCTGGCCGACACCGGCCACGACCTGCTGTTCGAGGAGTGCTTCGGCCCGGTCACCGTGGTGGCGCGCTACGAGGACGACGACGAGATCGCCGCGGTGCTGGCCCGGCTGCCGGGCAACCTCACGGCGACCCTGCACGTCGCCGAGGAGGAGGACAGCGGGGCGGGGTCCCGGCTCCTCGCCCGGCTCACTCCCCTCGCGGGCCGGGTGGTCGTCAACGGCTGGCCGACCGGCGTGGCCGTCGCCCCGGCGCAGCACCACGGAGGCCCCTACCCGGCGGCCACGTCCACCTCGACGTCCGTGGGCAGCACGGCGATCGAGCGCTGGCAACGGCCCGTCGCCTTCCAGAACACCCCGGCCGCCCTGCTGCCGCCGGAGCTCCGCGAGGACAACCCACTCGGACTGCCCCGGCGCGTCGACGGCCGTCCGGAACGCTGAACCGGCCGGCCGCCGGAACGTCGGCATCATCCCCGGTCGGGACGTTCGCGGGAACGCGGGCCGGACCATGCGCCATGGACGGACGGGGCTGCGGGACGCATATTGGCCGTTATGGAAAACAGTCCGGGGGGCGCGCGTTTCGCGCCGAAGACCGTCTATCTCAACACCGCCACCGCCGGCCTGCTGCCGGAACGGGCGGCCGCCGCGCTCCGGGGGGCCGTCGAGGACTGCGTCGCCGGGCGTCCGGTGCCCGGCGCCGGCTTCGAGTCCGCGGGAGTCGCCCGTGCGGCCTTCGCCCGGCTGGTAGGGGTGCCGGCCGGGCGGGTGGCCGTGGCCGGGGCCGTCGCCGTCCACGTCGGCCTGATGGCCTCCGCCCTGCCCAGCGGGGCCGAGGTCGTCGTCGCCGACGGCGACTTCAGCTCCCTCGTCAACCCGTTCGCCGTCCGCGGCGACCTGAAACTGCGCAGCGTGCCGCTGGAGGACGTGGCGGACGCCGTCCGGCCGGGCACCGCGCTCGTCGCTGTCAGCAGCGTCCAGTCCGCGGACGGGCGCATCGCCGACCTGGACGCGATCCGTGCCGCCGCCGAGGCCCACGGGGCTCGCACGCTCGTGGACGCGACCCAGTCCGCCGGCTGGCTGCCGTTGCGGGCCGGCGACTTCGACTACACGGTGTGCGGCGCGTACAAGTGGCTGCTCTGCCCGCGCGGGACCTCGTTCCTCGTCGTGCCCGGCGAGGACGACGGCCTGCGGCCGATCTTCGCGGGCATGGCCGCCGCGGAGGAACCCTGGAGCAGCACCTACGGGGTCGTCGAGCCCCTCGCCCGGTCCGCGCGCCGCTACGACGAGAGCCCGGCCATGCTGCCCTACCTCGCCGCCCAGCACTCCCTCGCCGTCGTCGAGGAGGTGACCCCCGAGGTCATCGGACCCCACAACCGGGCGCTCGCCGACCGGTTCCGGGACGGTCTCACTCGGCTGGGCCACCGGCCGGTGCCGGCGCCCGGATCCGCCATCGTGTCCGTCCCCGGCCTCGGGCATGCCGAGGAGGCGCTGGTCAAGGCGGGAGCGCAGTTGTCCGTGCGGGCCGGGAACCTGCGGGCCGCCTTCCACCTGTACAACACCCGCTCCGACGTGGACCGGGTGCTGGACGTCCTGGAGGGCTTCCCTCCGCAGCGCTGACACCGGGCACCCCGGGCGGCGAGCGAACGACGCGGAACGCACGAAGCCCCGCCCGGCTGCACGAGGCAGCTCGGGCGGGGCTCTTGTGACGAGCGGGTCCCAGGTCCCGCCCGGCGGTCCGACCACCGGGCGGAACATCGGATCCGCCCGCCGTGGCACGGCCGGGAGATCTCCGGCAGAGACCACCCGGCCGGAGCCGGTCGCTTCGGAGTGCGGTCACTTCACCGGGGTGAAGTCCCGCGCGCCGATGAACTCCGGCCGGCGCATCGGTGCCGCGAACGGCTCCACGGCCTCGTTCTCGACGCTGTTGAAGACGATGAAGACGTTGCTGCGCGGGAACGGCGTGATGTTGTCGCCGGAACCGTGCAGGCAGTTGCAGTCGAACCAGGTCGCCGAACCCGCCTTGCCGGTGAACAGCTTGATGCCGTGCCGGCCGGCGAAGTCCGTGAGCGCCTCGTCCGAGGGCGTGCCCGCATCCTGCATCTGCAGCGACTTCTTGTAGTTGTCCTTCGGGGTGGCCCCCGCGCACCCGAGGAACGTCCTGTGGGAACCCGGCATGATCATCAGGCCGCCGTTGGTGTCGTGGTTCTCGGTCAGCGCGATCGAGACGGACACGGTCCGCATGTTCGGCAGACCGTCCTCGGCGTGCCAGGTCTCGAAGTCCGAGTGCCAGTAGAAGCCGCTGGCACCGAACCCGGGCTTGACGTTGATCCGGCTCTGGTGGACGTAGACGTCGGACCCGAGGATCTGCCGGGCGCGGCCGACGACCCGGGGGTCACGGACCAGATCGGCGAACACCTCGCTGATCTTGTGGACCTCGAACACGGTCCGCACGTCCTGGCTCTTCGGCTCCACGATCGAGCGCTCGTCGGCGCGGATCAGGGGGTCGGAGGTCAGGCGGTCCAGCTCGGCGCGGTACTTCGCCACCTCGTCCGGGGTGATGAGCTGGTCGATGGCGAGGAAGCCGTCGCGGTCGTAGCCGCGGATGTCCTCCTGGCTCATCGGACCGGGAGCCCCCGGCTCGGACCAGACGACCGGATCCTGACGGGGGGTCATCACCTCCGTGGCTCCGCGCGTCGGATAGAGATCGGCCGTTCGCTCGGGTGCGGTGGTCATGGCGCTGCTCCTTTTCTCCTCTCGTGTACGTGCCTGCTCTCACGTTCCTGCCCCGTCAGGAACGTTTCAGCCGTCCTCGGGCTCGGTCAGCAGGGGGTACACGCCGTTCTCGTCGTGGTCCTCACGGCCGGTGACCGGAGGATTGAAGACGCAAACGCAGCGGAAATCAGTCTTCGGCCGCATGGTGTGGCGCTCGTGCCCGTCCAGGAGGTACATCGTCCCGGGGGTGATCCAGTGCTTCTCACCGGTCTCGTCGTTGGTGAGCTCGGCCTCACCCTCCACGCAGAGCACGGCCTCGATGTGGTTGGCGTACCACATCGACGTCACGGTGCCGGCGTACAGCACGGTCTCGTGGAGGGAGAAACCGACGCGCTCCTTGGCGAGCACGATGCGCTTGCTCTCCCAGGTGCCCGACGCCGACTTGACGTGGCGGTCGGTGTCCTCGATGTCCTTGAAGGAACGAACGATCACGGTGGTTGTCTGCCTTTCTGTTGCGGATGCGGTGGGCGGGACGTCCGGCCGTCGGCCTCAGACGGTGTCGCGCACCGCGCGGGCGAGGATGCGCAGGCCCTCGTCCAGCTCTTCGGGGGAGACGGTCAGCGGCGGGAGAAGCTTCACGACCTCGCTCTGCGGACCGGAGGTCTCGATCAGCAGGCCCAGGTCGAAGGCACGACGGGCGATCTTGTTCGCGCGCTCCTTGTCGGTGAACTCCATGCCCCAGGCGAGGCCACGGCCGCGGTAGGTGCCGCCGAGCCGCGGGTGCTCCTCGACTATGGCGCGCAGAGCCTGCTCGACCTGCTCGCCGCGCGCGAGGGTCTGCTTCTCCATCTGGCCGTCGGCCCAGTAGGTGTCCATCGTGGCGGTCGCGGTGACGAACGCCGGGTTGTTGCCGCGGAAGGTGCCGTTGTGCTCGCCCGGCTCCCACACGTCCAGCTCCGGCTTGAAGAGCGTCAGCGACATGGGCATGCCGTAGCCGCTGATGGACTTGGAGAGGGTGACGATGTCCGGCGTGATCCCGGCCTCCTCGAAGGAGAAGAACGGACCGGTACGGCCGCAGCCCATCTGGATGTCGTCGACGATGAGCAGCATGTCGCGCCGCTCGCACAGGTCGGCCAGGGCGCGCAGCCACTCGGCGCGGGCCACGTTGATGCCGCCCTCGCCCTGGATCGTCTCGACGATCACCGCGGCGGGCTGGTTCAGGCCGGAGCCCTGGTCCTCGAGCAGCCGCTCGAACCACAGGAAGTCCTGGACGGTGCCGTCGAAGTAGTTGTCGAACGGCATCGGGGTGCCGTGGACCAGCGGGATACCGGCGCCGGCCCGCTTCATCGAGTTACCGGTGACGGCGAGCGAGCCGAGCGACATGCCGTGGAAGGCGTTGGTGAAGCTGACGATGGCCTCGCGACCCTTGACCTTGCGGGCCAGCTTCAGCGCGGCCTCGACCGCGTTGGTGCCCGTCGGGCCCGGGAACATGACCTTGTAGGGCAGGTCGCGCGGGCGCAGGATCGTGTTCTGGAAGGACTCCAGGAAGGCGCGCTTGGCGGTCGTGCCCATGTCGAGGCCGTGGGTGACGCCGTCGCGCTCGATGTAGTCCAGCAGGGCGCGTTTGAGAACCGGGTTGTTGTGGCCGTAGTTCAGCGCACCGGCACCGGCGAAGAAGTCGAGGTACGTGTGACCGTCCTCGTCGTACATGTAGCTGCCCTGGGCTCGGTCGAACACGGCCGGCCAGCTGCGGCAGTAGCTGCGCACCTCGGACTCGAGGGTCTCGAAGACGCTGAGGGCGGGCGGGGTGATGGTCACGACAGGCTCCTGGGATGTGGGAGGCGGGGTTCGGGGAAGTCCTATGGCTTCAGCGCGGGGCCGGCGACACGTCGATCGGGCCGATCCGGTACAGCACCTCGGGGTCGTGCCCCTCGTCCGGGAAGGAGTCGAAGAGCACGTCGCGGTTCACGGAGGCGTGGTGCCGCTGCGCGAACGAGGTGAACAGCCGGATCGAGGCGGCGTTGTCGTCCGTGATGGTGGTCTCGAGGGCACGGACGCCGTGAGCCGCGCAGACGCGCGCAGCGAGCCCGTCGAGGAGTGCGCCGGCCAGTCCACGGCCGCGCTGTGCCTCGTCGACCGCGACCTGCCACACGAAGAGCGTCTGCGGCTGGTCGGGGCGCAGGTAGCCGGTGATGAAGCCGACCGGGTCGCCGTCCGCGTCACGTGCCACCACGGAGGTGGCGGCGAAGTCGCGGCACCACAGGAGGTAGCTGTACGAGGAGTTGAGGTCGAGCACCCGGGAGTCGCGGGCTATGCGCCAGAGGGCGCTCCCGTCCTCCAGGCGCGGTGCATCGAGCTTCAGCCCCTCCGGCATTTCGTGGAATTCATGGGCACGTGCAACGTCTGCTTGTGCGGCGGTCATGTATTTGAATTTACCCAGCGAAATCCAAAATTGCATCGCGGGAACGGGTTACAAAACCAGTGTGCATATGGTATCGCGTACGCGCGAGCGCGAGGGCGCTCGACCCTGGTTTCATGCGGATTTTCAGCGATTTTCCGGGCGGAACCGGGCGACTTGTGAAGCCCATCACATGTGGGTAACGGTCCGCTCACGCGTAGCTCACGTGACCGTTTCGCCCGGGTCTGCACGGGTGAAAAATCGCGCGTTTGAGGTCGCGGAATCCGGGCAGAAGAAGACGGGAAGCTGGCCGCCGAAGGAATTGGGAAAGGCGCCTGCAAAAGATATCTCGATTTCTCGTTCCCGCAACCGCTGTCCCCTTCCGCCGGCGCCTCGTACAGTGCGAGCCATGAGCGACGGCGCGGTGGTGCACATCAAGGGGCGGGTGCTGGTCGGGCCCGACGACGTCCGGGACGAGATGTGGGTGGCGCAGGGGCGCATCACCTTCGAGCGGCCCGCCGGGGCCCGGGAGGCGAGCACCCTCACCGGCTGGGTACTGCCAGGCCTGGTGGACGCCCACTGCCACGTCGGCCTCGACGCCCACGGCCCGGTCGACGACTCGACCACCGAGAAGCAGGCCCTGACGGACCGCGACGCCGGAGCGCTCCTGCTGCGGGACGCCGGCTCGCCCTCCGACACCCGCTGGACCGACGACCGCGAAGATCTCCCGCGGATCATCCGTGCCGGGCGCCACATCGCCCGCACCCGGCGCTACATCCGCAACTACGCGCACGAGATCGAGCCGGAGGACCTCACCGCCTACGTGGCGCAGGAGGCCCGCCGCGGCGACGGCTGGGTGAAGCTCGTCGGCGACTGGATCGACCGGGAGACCGGTGACCTCGGTGCCTGCTGGCCGCGGGAAGCGGTCGAGGCGGCCATCGCCGAGGCGCACCGGCTGGGGGCCCGCGTCACGGCGCACTGCTTCGCCGAGGAGTCCCTGACGGACCTGGTGGAGGCCGGGATCGACTGCATCGAGCACGCCACCGGCCTGACCGAGGAGACGATCCCGCTGTTCGCCGAGCGCGGGGTCGCCATCGTGCCCACGCTCGTGAACATCGCCACGTTCCCGAAGCTCGCCGACGGCGGCCAGGCGAAGTTCCCCCGCTGGTCGGACCACATGCGGCGGCTCCACGAGCGCCGCTACGACACCGTCCGCGCGGCGTACGACGCGGGCATCCCGGTCTTCGTCGGCACCGACGCCGGAGGATCGCTGCCGCACGGCCTGGTGGCCGCCGAGGTCGCCGAGCTGGTCACGGCAGGTATTCCGCCGCTGGCGGCGCTGTCGGCCACGACCTGGGGAGCACGCGCGTGGCTGGGCCGGCCGGGGCTGGCCGAGGGCGCGCCCGCCGACCTGGTCGTCTACGAGGCCGACCCGCGCGAGGACGTCCGCGTTCTGGCGGCGCCGGACCGGGTGCTGCTCGGCGGACGCGTCGTGGGCTGAACCCGGCCCGGGGCCGGATCCGAGGTTTCCCTGCCGCCCGTCCCTGTCCGCCCCGGTGCGGTGGCCGGTCGGGGCTCAGTGCCGGCCGGTGAATGCCTCGGCGAGCGCGGCGGTCCTCGCGTAGCCCGGGATGCCGGGCTCGGGGGCGCCGGGGTGCCCGATGCCCCAGGCCGGCTCCACGGCGCGGTGCAGGGCGGCCCGGTAGAGCAGCGAACCACAGCTGACGCGCCCCACACCCAGGTCGGCGAGTTCCTCGAACGTCCGCCCGCCCGGCGTGAACAGGACGTTCAGCGGCACGTCGAGCGCCCGGACGAGTGCCCCGATCTCGCCGGCGTCGCCCACCCCCGGGACGAACACGCCGTCGGCCCCCGCCCCCTGGTAGGCCTCCGCGCGTTCGACGGTGCCCGGCAGCGGACCCGACGGCGAACCGAGAGTGACCCAGTGGGTGTCGGTGCGGGCGTTGACGAAGAGCTCCGGGGCGCGTTCCTTGACGGCGGTGATCACCTCGCACTGCCGGGCCGTCGGCACCAGTGAACCGTCCGGTCGGCCGTCCTCGAGGTTGATTCCCGCCGCCCCCGCGTCGAGCGCTCTGCCGCCAGCTCGCCGACCTCCTCCGGGCCGCCGCCGCAGCCTCCCTCGACGTCCAAGCTGACCGGCACCGGGAGACGGGCCGGGCCGCGGCCGAGGGCCAGGGTCTGCTCGCGGGTGGCCCCGGCTCCGTCGGGGCAGTCCGGCCGCCGCCGCGACGCCGAGGCTCGTGGTGCCGATCGCCGCGAAACCCCGGGCGGCCAGCGCCGCGCCCGAGGCGTGGTCCCAGGCGTTCGCCAGGAGGAGCGGCCGGTCGCCGTGACTCACGGGCACTTGTGGGTGGTCGGCACCGTGGGTGCAGCGGCCGGATTGTGGTCTTGTCCGATGGTTCTGTGCGAGGCGGTAGCCGTCGCTGTCGGGTCGCAGCGGGCCGTGACGGGGTCCGTTGTCGGTGATCACGGGTTCGGCGGTCACGTCATGTGACGTCTGGGGCCGCTGCGAACACCGAGAGTGGTAATTCGAATGTCGCGAAAGAAAACCACCCGTTCGAGTGAACTGGCGCTAAGTGGCCAGTTCTTCACCCAGCGTGCGCAATCATGTACGGAGTCGAAGCCGTTCGCGTCGCGGTGTCCCCCTGGGCCATTTCGAGGCGACACGTGCGGCACTTACGTCTCTTGTGGGGGTTCCACACCTTGAACAGCTCCGCCTTCAGCACGCCCGCACGCCGTACCGCGGCCGCGCTGTCCACCGCCGCCATCGCCCTGGGTCCCGTGCTCTTCGGCGCGGCGCCGGCGAATGCCGCACCCCGCGACGGCAAGGCCGGTGCGGTCGTCCTCCGCGCGAACCTCAAAGTCAAGGCGCTCAACGTCGCCGAGGTGCCGCTCAACCTCGTCCTGAACGACGTGGACGCGCCGAAGAACGAGAACGAGAAACTGCTCGACGCGAAGGTGAAGGGCATCAACGGCGGCCAATCCTTCAACATGATCAAGGCCCAGGTCGCCACCGCCGACGCCAAGGTCAACAAGCGCCGGGCCGTCGGCGAGGCCAAGCTGGCGAACGCCACGGTGCGCCTGCCGGGCCTGAACGTTGGAGATCCGCTGGTCAGGGTGGAGCTGGCCACCGCGAAGGCGACGTGCGTCGCCGGTGCGAAGCCGCGCGCCCACTCCAAGGTCGTCGGCCTCACGGTCCTCGGCAAGCCGGTGAAGGGCGATCTCCACGGCACCAGGACGGTCCCCGTCACGGGCGTCGGCCGTGTGACCCTGGGCCTCGCCGAGACCCGCACCACCGAGCGCAACGCCATCGCCACCGCCGTGCGCCTCAACGTCACCGTGCACACGCTCGCCCAGACGAAGGTCAAGGGCTCGGTCATCCTGTCGCAGGCGACCTGCCGCGCTCCGCTGGCGGACGAGGGTGACACCACGGGCGGCAACACGACCGGTGGCGAGACCGACGGCGGCAACACCGACGGCGGCCAGACGGACGGCGGCCAGACCGATGGTGGTGCCACCGAGGGCAACACCGACGGTGGCCAGACCGACGGCGGCACCACTGAGGGCGACGACAACGGCGGCAACACCGAAGGCACCACCACCGGCACGGCCGGTGGTGACACCGCGGGTGACGACGGCGGTGCCTCGACCGGTGGCGGCGGCCTCGCCGAGACCGGCAGCAGCTCCAGCACCCCCTACCTCGCCGCGGGCGCGGGTGTGCTGATGGTGGCCGGTGCGGGCGCGCTCGTCCTCACCAGGCGCCGCCGGGCCGCCACGGCCCAGCAGGACTGATCCGGCGCCGGTGGGCGGGGGCGAACCCCCGCCTACCGGGCCCCCTCCGGCCGCAGCACGGACCGGAGGGCAGTCACGAACCGGTCGGTGGTCCGGCAGTCCCGGACCGCCGACCGCAGCCATTCCGGCCCCAGGCCGGGAAACGTGTCTCCCCGGCGTACGGCGAACCCGCGCTCCCTGAGCCGGGCCCGTACGCCCGACGCGTCCGCCACCCGAAGCAGGACGAACGGCCCCTCGGCCGGCCCGCACACCCGCACACCGTCCAACTCGCCCAGTCGGCCCAGCAGATGGGCCCGGTCCGCGGCGATCCGCTGCGCGGCGTCCGCCGCCTCCGCCAGAGCGGCCGGAGCGCAGCACGCCTCCGCCGCCACCAGCGCGGGACTCGAGACCGGCCACAGCGGCTGGGCCCGCTCCAGAGCCGTCACTTCGTCCGGACCGGCCAGCACGTAGCCGACGCGGAGTCCGGCCAGCCCCCACGTCTTCGTCAGACTGCGCAGCACCACCAGACCGGGCAGGTCCGTCCGGGACGCCAGGGACCCGCGTTCGCCCGGCACGGCGTCCATGAACGCCTCGTCCACCACCAGCGTCCGGCCCGGCCGGGCCAACTCGGCCAGCACGCGAGCAGGATGCAGCACCGAGGTGGGGTTCGTCGGATTCCCCACCACCACCAGGTCGGCATCGGCCGGAACCGCGCCCGGGTCCAGCCGGAACCCGTCGCACTCGCCGAGCAGAACCCGCTCCACGGGCCGCCCGGCATCCCGCAGCGCCGCCTCCGGCTCGGTGAACTGCGGGTGCACCACCACCGGACGGCGGGCCGGGAACGCCCGCGCGATCAGCACGAACGCCTCGGCCGCCCCGGCCGTCAGCAGCACCCGCTCCACCGGCAGACCGTGCCGGGCCGCCACCGCCTCCCGCGCCGCCCGGCCGTCCGGATAGGCGGCGAGCGCGCCGAGCGAGGCCGCGATCCGCTCCGTCAGCCAGAGCGGGGGTGTGCCGTCCCGGACATTGACCGCCAGGTCCGTCAACCCGGCCTCCGCGCCCCGGACCTCCGCGTCGCCGTGATGCCGCAGATCGTGCACGCCCGGCGCCGGCTCAGTGCGCGTGGGCATGACCGTCGTGATCGTGGTGGTGATGCCCGTGCCCGGCACCCGACGGGTCGTCCGGGTGGTGGTGCGGCAGCTGCGGCCGGCCCACCTTGTCCTCGAAACCGGGCAGGGCGATCCGGTAGACGCACGCGTCGCAGTTCATCCGGATGTCGCCCTGCACCGCCTCCCGGTAGCGCTCCATGACGAGGTCCAGCAACTCCTCGGCGGGGCCGATGACATCGGCCGACACCACCTCGAGCTCCGGGTGGGCATCGGCCCAGCCCTCCGTCTGGCTGCGCACCCGGTCCGGGAGGATGCCGGTGAACAGGAAGTACGGCAGGACCACGATCCGCCGGGCGCCCAGCTTGCGGCAGCGCTCCAGACCCGAGGGCACGTCCGGCGCCGCGAGCGACACGAACGCGGTCTCCACGCCCCCGTAGCCGCGGCCCTCCCAGAGCAGCCGCGCCGCCCTGTGCACCTCGGCATTGGCGTCGGGGTCCGTCGAACCGCGGCCCACCAGCAGCACCATGACGTCCTCGCGGTCCTGCGGGGTGCGCCGCGCCTGGCCGAGGGCTTCGTCGAGCCGCCGCTCCAGCACCTCCAGCAGCTTCGGATGCGGGCCCAGGGGCCGGCCGTACACGTAGGTGATGCCGGGACGGCGCTCCTTCTCCCGGGCCAGCGCCGCGGGGATGTCGCCCTTCGCGTGGCCCGCCGATGCCAGCATCAACGGAACCGCGGCGAACGCGCGCGCCCCCTGCCCGACGAGTTCGGCGACGGCGTCGCCCAGCGGCGGCGGCGACAGTTCGATGAAGCCGCCCGCCACGGGCAGTCCGGGGTTGCGTTCACCCAGCTCCCGGACGAAGTCGCGGAACGCGTCGGCGCCGCCCTCGTCGCGGGTGCCGTGACCGGCGACGAGCAGCGCGGGCGTGGTGGTCATGATTCTCCTCGAAACGGCATACGCGGGGTGGTTGCGGACGACGGCACGGGCCGTGCGGAGCGGGGCGGCGGCATCAGGTCTGCCACCGGTAGCCGCGGGGGGTCACCATCCGTCCCGCGACATCGCGGGAAGCGGTGTTGCCGACGAGGAGCACCGTCATCATGTCGACCACCCCGGCATCGAGTGCGGCGAGCGTGGTGAGCAGGGTGCGCTCGTCGGGGCGGCTGGCGTTGCGCACCACGCCGACCGGGGTCCCGGGTGCGCGGTGCTCGGCGAGGATGCCGAGCGCCTTCGGCAACTGCCAGTCCCGGCCCCGGCTGCGCGGGTTGTAGAACGTCACGACGAGGTCCGCCTCCGCGGCGGCTCGCACCCGCCGCTCGATGACCTCCCAGGGCGTGTGCAGGTCCGACAGGCTGATGTACACGTGGTCGTGGCCGAGCGGGGCGCCGAGGACGGCCGCCGCCGCGAGGGCCGCGGTCACGCCCGGAACCCCCACGACGTCGATCCCCGAGCCGTCCGGTGCGGTCGTGGCCTCCGCCAGCGCTGGGGAGGCCATTGCGTACACCCCGGCGTCTCCGCTGCCGACCAGCGCCACCGCATGACCCGCGCGGGCCTCCGCGACGGCCGTGCGGGCCCGCTCCTCCTCGGCGCCGAGCCCCGACTCCAGCACCCGGGTTCCCGGGCGCAGCAGATCGCGGATCTGATCCACGTACTGGTCGAGCCCCACGACGGTCGACGCCCGCCGCAGTTCGTCGCGGGCCCGCGGGGTGAGCAGGTCACGGGCGCCCGGGCCCAGGCCGACGACGGCGAGCCGGCCTCGCGGCCTCCTGCGGGCGACGGCCGCCGTGGCCATCGCCGGGCGGCCACGAGGCGCGGACTTCCGCTTGGCGGCCGGCAGTTCGGCCCCGGGCCCGGCCTCGAGCAGCGCGGCGGCCTCGGCGACGCTCGGTGTGCCCACCGCCGCGAGCGGGGCCCCGGACGGGTTGGGCACCTCCACCGCGGCCAGTTCCGGCGCCGGGAAGGTCCGCAGCTCCACGCCGAGCCGGCGGGCCGCCTCGACCAGACCGGGCTCGCCGGCCTTGGCGTCCACGGTCGCCAGGGCAGTGACGGAACGCGCGGACAGGCCCGCATCGGCCAGCGTCTCCGCGACGAGCCCGAGGACCTCGTCGGCCGGGGCCCCTCGGCTGGCACCGACACCGACGACGAGGGACGGCGGGCGCAGCACAGCGGTGTGCGCGTCCGGTTCCATGGCTCGATCGGTGACGTACAGAGCCGCCGCGTCCTGTGCCGAACCCGCCGTACCGGGGCGGACGTTGACCGGGAGCGCGGGCAGCGGCCAGGTGACGTCGGAGCGCAGCGCGACCGGCCGCCCGTCGAGGATTGCCCGGGTCACCGCGGCCACCGCGCCCTCGACCGGCCACCCCAGGGTGTCCAGGCCGGGCAGGTGCACCGCGTCGGTCGCCGTCGTCACCACCGGCCGGCAGCCCGGCAGCACCTCGGCCACGGCCTCGGCCAGGTCGTTCGCACCGCCCGCGTGGCCGCCCAGCAGGGCGACGGCGTGCCGCCCGGCCTCGTCGACGCACACCACACCCGGGTCGGTCTCCTTGTCCGCGAGCAGCGGGGCGGTCAGCCGGACGACCGCACCGGCGGCCAGGAAGCAGACCAGTCGGCCGCACTCGGCGAACGCGAGCTCCACGGCCGCGCGGACCGGCCCGTCGTAGACCCGGGTACGGTCCGGCCACGCGGCGGCCAGCCGGTCGCGGGCGGCGGCGCCCGCGGCGGTGGCGGAGATGAGGCCGATCACCAGATCTCCTTCGTGGATGCCCCGGCCTGAAGGCCGGGGTGGGGGTGCCTCCCGCTTGCGGGGGAGAAACGAAGCTCCTGCGGAGCAGGGCAGGGAAAGGCGAATCGCCGCCAGGGCGATTCGGCGTTCACCACGGTGGTGGTTAGGTAGGCCACTTGATCAAGAACTCTCAACTGTCAGTGCTCCCGGATAGGTTGTCGGGCATGACGACGGAAGCGAAGGCGGAGGATGCCGGGCATGCCCGGTACACCCACCGGCTCCGCGTGTCGTCGGCCGCCCGCGCCGGTCTCATGGCCGAGTGGGCACGTTGCCGGTGGATCTGGAACGAATGCGTGGCCATGCCCCGCAAGGTCCACGCCCTGAACCGGGATGCGGCCGAGAAAGCGACGTGCGGCCCGGCTCAGCTCGACAGGATGCTGACCGATGCCCGCACTGCGATGGCATGGCTTCGTGAGGGCGCCTCGGTGCCGCAGCAGCAGACCGTCCGGGACTTCGCGAAGTCCCGCGCCAAGGCGATGAAGGACATCAAGGCCGGGCTGCCGATGTGGCAGCGCGCAGGGATGCCCCGGATCAAGCGGAAGCGTGACGCGCCGCCCACGCTGAACTACACCACCCGGGGCTTCCGCCTCAAGGACGGCCGCCTGCACCTCGCGGGCGGCATCGTCCTGACGGTGGTGTGGTCCCGCGAACTGCCGGCCGTACCCTCCTCGGTACGCGTGTACCAGGACTCCATCGGCCACTGGTACGCCTCCTTCGTCGTCGCCACCGAGACCCAGCCGCTTCCCGCGACGGGCCGCATCCTCGGCGTGGACTGGGGCGTCAGGGAGACCGCCACCACCACGAGCGACGCCCACGACCTCCCCCATGTCCAGCACGGGAAGAACGCCGCTCGGCGCCTCGCGCGCTATCAGCGGATGATGGCCCGGCGGCGGCCCGCCAAGGGGCAGGCCGCGTCCGAGGGTTACCGGCAGGCCCAGGCGCAGACCGCGAAGCTGCACAAGAAGGTCGCCCGGCAGCGGCAGGACACTGCCCGCAAGTGGGCGAAGAAGGCCGTCCGGGACCATGACGCGATCGCCGTCGAGGACTTCCGGCCGAAGTTCTTGGCCAAGACCACCATGGCCCGCAAAGCCGCCGACCCGGCGATCGGCGCCACGAAGACGGCCCTGATCGAGATGGGCCGCAAGCACGGACGCGATGTGCGTCTCGTGCACCCCGCACACACCACCATGGACTGCGCGGCGTGCGGAGCGAGAACCAAGCACGCACTTCCTCTTTCGGAACGTACCTACACCTGCACCGCGTGCGGAGTCGTATCCCCCAGGGACAAGAACTCCGCCCGCGTGATGCTGGTCCGGGCTGGTCTCAACCCGGCTGGTGCCGAGGGCGTAAGACCCCCGGGAGCGCTGCTCCCGGAGGCAGCCTGAGCCATGAATCCCCTCCCTCCAGGGAGGGGAGGATGTCAAGTCGATGCTCCTTCGGTTCCGGAGGCAGCCCGTCCGGGGCTGCCGGGAGTCGGGCCCGCCGCGGGGCGCGTGCCCCACAGCAGGAAGACCGGGTTGGCCGCGGCCAGCCGCGACACCCCACCGGGCAGCGGGGCCAGCCGGGACGACTGGAGCAGCGCCCCGTCCGTCGCCAGGCCCGCCTCCTCCAGCGCGGCACGGGCGGCCGGCACCCGGTCCAGGGACGCGAGCGCGACCACGACGCTGCGCCGCGCGCGTCCGGCGCACGCTGCGGTGATCGCGGCCAGATCCCGGCCGCCGCCGCCGACGAACACGGCGTCCGGGGCGGGGAGTCCGGCCAGAGCGTGCGGTGCCTCGCCGTGCACGACCTGAACGTCCGCACCGTGTGCGGCGGCATTCGCCCGGATCCGGCGGACGTCGTCCGCGGACTTCTCGACGGCCACCGCGGCCGCCCCGAACCGGGCGCACTCCACCGCGACCGAGCCCGAGCCCGCGCCGACGTCCCACACCAGGTCGCCGAGCCCTGGGCCGAGGCGGGCCAGGGCGAGCGCCCGCACCTCGTACTTGGTGACGAGGGAGGCGCGATGCTCGAAGTCGGCCTCGGGAAGGGCCCATTGACCGGGCGGACGCAGGGCGCCCGCCGCCGTCAGCGACGCGCCGGGCGGGTACGCCCGGCCCTCGTCGAGGCACAGGACGACGGAGACGTCCTCCGGCCAGCTGCGGGCGGCGGCCTCGTCCGGGGTCAGCCGTTCCACGCGCTCACCGGCCGGGTCACCCAGGCGTGAGGCCACGACCAGGGTGCGTTCCAGCCCGGTTCCGGCCAGTGCCGCGCCTAGTTCGCCGGGGCCCGCGCCCGGTCCGGTCAGCACGGCCGTCTTGGGGTGCGCCCGGCAGACGTTGACGGCCGTGCGGGGGTCGCGGCCGTGCGCGCTGACCACCACGGCGTCGTCCCAGGGCAGGCCGATGCGGGCGAAGGCGACCGCCACGGACGGTGCGGCCGGGTGGACGTCGAGGGCGGCGGCGCCGAAGCGCCTGGCCAGAGCCCGGACGATGCCGAAGAACCCGGGGTCGCCGGAGGCGAGGACCACCACCTCGCCCGGGCCGGCCGGCGCCGCGGTCCTCAGGCGTTCCTCCACGGCGTCGATCGCGGGGGCGAGCGGGCCGAGGACGATCCGGCGCGCGCCCGACGGCAGCGCGACGGCGTCGAGATGACGCCGGGCTCCCACCACGAGCCGCGCCGAGGCCAGGACTTCCGCGGCCCCGGCGGGCAGCGGAGCACCCGTGCCCGTGCCGATGACACTGATCACGGCCGGTGCCCCGCTCCGCCGCGCGGCCCGTCGGCGCCGGGGACCGCCCGCCCGCGCAGCGCCCGGCGCGCGGCCGGGTCGGCCCGGCGGAATCCGTGGAAGTGGCCCGGGTGGTAGAGGTGCGAGCGGGTGCCGGAGGCCGACAGGGCCGGGCCGACGAGGAACAGCGTGTGCTTCCACAGCCGGTGTTCCTTGACCGTCTCCTCCAGCGTGCCGACGGTGCAGCGCACCACCAGTTCCTCCGGCCAGGTGGCCTGGTGGGCGACGACCACCGGAGTGTCCTCCGGGTAGCCGCCCTCGAGGAGTTCCGCGGCCAGCCGGCCGGAGCGGGCGGCGGAG
This sequence comes from Streptomyces meridianus, assembly GCF_023703325.1. Classification (GTDB taxonomy): domain Bacteria; phylum Actinomycetota; class Actinomycetes; order Streptomycetales; family Streptomycetaceae; genus Streptomyces; species Streptomyces meridianus. Next base: position 65,326 of record NZ_JAMQGM010000019.1, on the reverse strand, counting down.
AGGAACAGCGCCATGGTGGTGCCGTGCCGGGCGAACTCCCGGACCTCCTCGCCGGGAGGCATCGGCGTCTTCCCGCCGCCGAGCCGGGTCAGGATCACCGACTGGGCGACCTCGGGGATCGTCAGCTCCCGCCGGGCGATCGCGGCGACGGCGGAGAACGCGGAGACCCCCGGCACCACCTCGACCTCCAGGCCCATCTCCACGCACCGGTCGAGCTGTTCCTGCGTGCCGCCCCACAGCGCGGGATCACCGGAGTGCACGCGGGCGACGTGCAGCCCGTCCCGCACCGCCCGCCGGTAGACGGCGAGGACGTCCTCCAGGGACATGGCCGCGGAGTCCAGCACCTCCGCGTCCGCGCGGGCGTGGTCGAGGACTTCGGCCTGCACCAGGCTGGCCGCCCAGACGACCACGTCGGCGTCGGCGAGGGCGCGGGCGGCGCGGAAGGTCAGCAGGTCCGCGGCGCCGGGGCCGGCGCCCACGAACGTCACCTTGCCGCAGGGCCGTTCGGGCATGGTGGGGTTCCTGTTCGTCGCCGGGTTCTCGGTCCCGGTTCGGGTGCCGTCGGTTGTGCGGTCGGCGGCGCGGTCGGCGGAAGCGGTCACAGCTTGCCTCCGCGTCCGTCCTCGCGCCGGGCGGGGGCGATGAGCGTGGACAGGTACGGCAGCGGCCCGCCCGCCGGTTCGGCCGCCCGGCGGATCGACTCCCCGGGCAGGCCGAGCGCCGACCCCCACACCGCGCCCTCGGTGCGGCCGGTGTCGCGCAGTGCGCCGGCCACCTCGTCGGCCAGCCGCCCGAACTTGTAGGCGACGACGGTTCCCGGACCCTCCAGTGCCTCCCTCAGCACCGCGGACCCCGCGGTCACCGGTACCAGGGTCAGCGGCTCGGTGCCCTCGGTGAGCACCGCGCCGCTGCGCGCGGCCAGGTCCTGCATCGCCGTGATCCCCGGGACGGTCCGCACGCCGGTGCCCGGCACGAGTTCCGCCACGGTCTGCGCGAGGTACGTGAACGTGGAGTACACGTTGGGGTCGCCGATGGTCGCGAACGCCACCGAGCCGTGCTCGCGCAGCAGTCCGGCGACCCGGTGGCCCGCCGCGTCCCACGCGCGCTCGCGCCGGGCCCGGTCGCCGCGCTCGTTCAGCGCGAAGACGACGCGGACCACCTTCGCCGGGTCCACGTAGTGCAGCACCGTGGCCTCGGCCCGTCCCGTTCCGCCGTCCTCCATCACCGGGACCACCACGACGGCGGCCTCCCGCAGCGCGTTCACGCCCTTGACGGTGACCAGTTCCGGATCGCCGGGGCCGACCCCGACCCCGGTCAACAGCCCGTTCATGCCGTACCTCACTCCCCGTTCTCGGCGTGCTCGGTGTTCTCGGTGTTCTCGGAGAGCTCTGTGCACCGTCCGACGAATCTGCGGGCCGTGCCGGGGACACCGGCCCAGTGCACATGCACGTAGGAGGCGTGCACGCCGTCCTGCACGAAGCCCTCCACCCGCCGTTGCGGCCCGGTGACGCCCCAGGCCGGTGCCGGTCCGGCGGCCGGTTCCAGCAGCGTGCGGTGGAACTCGTGGCCGGCGACCCGGGTCCCGGCCGGGAAGAGTGCGCTGTCGCCGAGCGCGACGACGTCGCGGTAACCCAGGGTGAGCCGCTGCGACATCCGGGCCTCGGCATCCAGCACCCCGCACATGGGCAGCCCGTCCAACGACCGGGCCAGATACAGCAGTCCCGCGCACTCCGCCGCCACCGGCGCCCCCGAGGCCGCCAGCCGGGCGACGGCCGTGCGCAGGGTGGCGTTCGCGGACAGCTCCGGGCCGTACACCTCGGGGAAACCGCCGCCGATGACCAGCCCGGCGGTCCGCTCCGGCAGCCCCTCGTCGCGCAGCGGATCGAACGGGACGACCCGCGCCCCGGCCGCCGACAGCAGCTCCGTGTGCTCGGCGTACGCGAAGGTGAACGCCGGGCCCGCGGCGACGGCGACCACCGGACGGCCGGGCCCTGCGGAACCCTCCGCTGCCGGGTCCCACGCCCGGGCGTCGAGTGCCGGGGCGGTACGGGCCAGGGCGAGCAGTGCGTCCAGGTCGCAGCCCTCCCGCACCCGCGCGGCCAGGGACGCCACCGACTCCACGGCCTCCGCCCGCCGTTCGGCCACCGGTACCAGACCCAGATGCCGCGAGGGCGTGCCGATCCGCTCGTCGCGGCGCAGCACGCCGAGCACCGGGACCCCGGACTCGTCCAGCGCCTCACGGAGCATCGCCTCGTGCCGGTCCGAGGCGACCTGGTTGAGGACCACCCCGCCGATGCGCACCTGCGGATCCCAGGAGGCGAACCCGTGCACGAGCGCGGCCACCGACCGGGCCTGCGAGGAGGCGTCCACCACCAGCACCACCGGGGCCCGCAGCAGCTTCGCGACCTGCGCGGTCGATGCCAGTTCGCCCTGTCCGGCGGCGCCGTCGTAGAGGCCCATCACGCCCTCGACGACGGCCAGTCGGGACCCGGCAGCGCCGTGCAGGAACAGCGGAGCCATCAGCTCCGGGCCGCACAGCCGGGCGTCCAGGTTGCGGCCCGGCCTGCCCGTGGCCAGCGCGTGGTAGCCCGGGTCGATGTAGTCCGGTCCCACCTTGTGCGGGGAGACGGCGAGGCCGCGCTCGGCGAAGGCGGCCATCAGGCCGGTCGCCACGGTCGTCTTGCCGCTGCCGGAGGCCGGTGCGGCGATCACGAGTCTCGGGATCGAGCCGGTCACCACTCGATGCCCTTCTGGCCCTTCTGCCCGGCGTCCATCGGATGCTTGACCTTCGACATGTCGGTGACGAGGTCGGCCGCGTCCACCAGCGCCTGCGGCGCGTTGCGGCCGGTGATCACCACGTGCTGCGTGCCGGGTCGCTCGCGCAGCACCGACACCACCTCGCCGGTGTCCACCCAGCCCCAGTGCATCGGGTACGCGAACTCGTCCAGGACGTACAGCCGGTGGGTCTCCGCCGCGAGATCGCGCTTGACCTGCTCCCAGCCCTCGCGGGCGGCCTCCTCACTGGTGGCGATGTCGCGCTGCACCCACGACCAGCCCTCGCCCATCTTGTGCCAGGCGACGGTCCCGCCCTCGCCCGAGGCGCCGAGAACCCGCAGCGCGCGCTCCTCGCCGACCTTCCACTTCGCGGACTTGACGAACTGGAACACCCCGATCGGCCAGCCCTGGTTCCAGGCCCGCAGGGCGAGCCCGAAGGCTGCGGTGGACTTGCCCTTCCCGGCACCCGTGTGCACCACGACCAGCGGCCGGTTGCGTCGCTGCCGGGTCGTCAGCCCGTCGTCCGGCACCACACTCGGCTGTCCCTGCGGCATTACGCTGCCCTCCGTCGTCCGTCGGCCCCCGGGGAGCCCTGTACTTCGCGGACCAGCGAGGCGACGCCGTCCGCACGCAGTTCGTCGAGGGTGACGGCCGTGCCCCCCAGATCGCGGGCCAGCACGCCGGCCAGGCCCAGCCGCACCGGACCGGACTCGCAGTCCACCACCACGGACGCCGTGCCCCCGGCCGCCAGCAGCCGCGCCGACCGCGACGCCAGGGCCATCGGCTCGGAGCCCCCGCCGGTCGCCCGGCCGTCGGTCACCACCACCAGCAGCGGGCGGCGCGCGGCATCCCGCAACCGTTCGACGCGCAGTACCTCGCGGGCCTTCAACAGCCCGGCCGCCAGCGGCGTCCGGCCGCCCGTGGGCAGTTTCTCCAGCCGGGCCGCCGCCGTCTCGACCGACGACGTCGGCGGCAGCACCAGCTCGGCGCCGGTACCGCGGAAGGTGATCAGCCCGACCTTGTCGCGCCGCTGGTAGGCATCCAGCAGCAGGGACAGCACCGCGCCCTTGACCGCGCCCATCCGCTGCCGGGCCGCCATCGACCCGGAGGCGTCCACCACGAACAGCACGAGGTTGCCCTCGCGTCCCTCCCGCACGGCCTGCCGCAGATCGTCCCGCCGTACCAGCAGCCCGGGCCCGCAACGGCCCCGCGCCTGCTGGTGCGGTGCGGCGGCGTGCACCGTTGCGGCCAGGTGGAGCTTGGTCAGCGACCCCTGGGGGCGCCGGGCTCCGGTGGTGCGCCCGTGATCGGTGCGGGCGCGGGAACGCCGTCCCGCCGCGCCGGCCCCGATCCCCGGCACGCTGAGCGCCTTCGTGCGGAACGGCTCGGCGGCGCCGACGGCCTGCTGCTCGCCCGCCGCACCGTTCTCGCCGCTGCCCGTCGAGGCCCGCTCGCGACCGGCGTCCGCGCTCTCGGCGTGGGCGGTGTCGGTACGGGGATCCGGCACGGACGGCTCGGCCGGGCCGGTCTCCGGCCCCGTGCCGCCGCCGTCGTCGTCGGCCGGCGGGTGGCCGCCGCCGGGGCCGTCGGGATCGGGGTCGTCGTCCCCCTGGACCGCGTCGTCCGCGCCGGATCCCTGGCCGCCGCAGCTCTCGAGCGACTCGTCGAGCTTGTCCTCGTCCAGTCCCGGAGCGTCGAACGGGTTGCGCCGCCGCCGGTGGGGGAGGGCCAGCAGCGCCGCCTGCCGCACGTCCTCGGCGAGGACCTCCGTCCGTCCTGCCCAGGCGGCCAGTGCGGTGGCCGTGCGCGCCGTCACGATGTCCGCGCGCATGCCGTCCACCTCGAACGCCGCGCACACGGCGGCGATCTGACGCAGTGCACCGTCCCCGAGCCGTACCGAGGGCAGCAGGTCGCGGGCCGCGGCGATCCGCTCGCGCAGTGCCTGCTCCCGCCCCTCCCAGCGGGCCGCGAAACCGGCCGGGTCCTCGTCGTACGCCAGCCGACGCCGGACGACCTCCACCCGCTCGTCCGGCTCGCGCGAGGCGGCGACCTCCACGGTGAGGCCGAACCGGTCCAGCAGTTGCGGACGCAGTTCGCCCTCCTCCGGGTTCATCGTGCCGACCAGCAGGAACCGGGAGGCGTGCCGCACGGACACGCCCTCGCGCTCGACGTACGTGGCGCCCATCGCCGCCGCGTCCAGCAGCAGATCGACCAGGTGGTCGTGGAGCAGGTTGGCCTCGTCCACGTACAGCAGGCCCCGGTGCGCATCCGCCAGCAGGCCCGGCTCGAACGCCTTCCTGCCCTCCGACAGGGCCCGCTCGATGTCGAGGGCCCCGACGAGGCGGTCCTCGGAGGCGCCGACCGGCAGCTCCACCATCCGTGCCGGACGCTGCGCGCCCGGCCCTTCGGCCGCGCTGTGCGGCCCGTCCGGGCAGCCCGGGTCGGGGGAGAGCGGATCGCAGGAGAACCGGCAGCCCGGCACCACCGCGACCGGCGGCATCAGCGCCGAAAGCGCCCGCACCGCCGTGGACTTGGCAGTGCCCTTCTCGCCGCGCACGAGCACCCCGCCCACCGCGGGCGAGACCGCGTTGAGCAGCAGCCCGAGCCGCAGATCGTCCATGCCGACGATCGCGGTGAACGGGTAGTTCGGGACGTGGTCGCTCATGCGTCGTCTCCTTCCAGTTCGCCCTCGATCTGCAGATAGGTGGCGCGCAGCTGTTCCAGGGTCCGCTCGTCCGGCTCGGCCCACAGGCCGCGGTCGGCGGCCTCCAGCAGCCGTTCGGTGATGCCGCGCAGCGCCCACGGGTTGGACTTCTCCATGAACTGCCGGTTCTCCGGGTCGAAGACGTACTCGGCGGACAACTTCTCGTACATCCAGTCGTCCACCACCCCGGCCGTCGCGTCGTAGCCGAAGAGGTAGTCGACGGTCGCGGCCATCTCGAAGGCGCCCTTGTAGCCGTGCCGCCGCATCGCCGCCATCCACCGGGGGTTGACCACCCGGGCACGGAAGACCCGGTGCGTCTCCTCACCCAGCGTCCGCGTCCGCACCTGGTCGGGCGCCGCGCTGTCGCCCACGTAGGCCTCGGGCGAGCCGCCCGTCAGGTGGCGGACCATCGCCACCATGCCGCCGTGGTACTGGAAGTAGTCGTCGGCGTCGACGAGATCGTGCTCGCGGGTGTCCACGTTCTTCGCCGCCACCTGGATCCGGCGGAAGGCGGCCTCCATGTCCCCGCGCGCCGCTCGCCCTTCGAGCCCGCGGCCGTAGGCGTAGCCGCCCCACACCGCGTACACCTCGGCGAGGTCGGCGTCGGAGCGCCAGTTGCGGGCGTCGATCAGCGGCAGCAGCCCCGCGCCGTACGCGCCCGGCTTCGAACCGAAGACCCGGGCGGTGGCCCGCCGCCGGTCGCCGTGCTCGGCGGTGTCCTGGTCGGCGTGCGCCCGCACGTAGTTGGCGTCCGCCGGCTCGTCCAGCTCGGCCACCGCCCGCACCGCGTCGTCGATCAGCCCGACGACGTGCGGGAAGGCGTCCCGGAAGAAGCCGGAGATGCGGACGGTGACGTCCACCCGCGGCCGGCCCAGCTCCTCGGGCGGCAGCACCTCGAAACCGGTGACCCGGCGCGACGCGTCGTCCCACACCGGGCGGCAGCCGAGCAGCGCCAGGATCTCCGCGATGTCGTCGCCCTGCGTGCGCATCGCGGAGGTGCCCCAGACGGTCAGCCCGACGGACTTCGGAAAGCCGCCGGTGTCCGCCACGTAGCGGGCGATCAGCGAGTCCGCGAGGGACTGCCCGACCTCCCAGGACAGCCGGGACGGGATGGCCTTGGGGTCCACCGAGTAGAAGTTCCGCCCGGTCGGCAGGACGTTGACCAACCCGCGGGTCGGCGAGCCGGACGGCCCGGCCGGGACGTACCCGCCGTCCAGCGCGTGCAGCACGTTGCCGATCTCGTCCGTGGTCCGGGCCAGCCGCGGCACGACCTCGTCGCACGCGAACCGCAGCACGTCGACGGCGGCGGGCGGTTCGAGCCCGTCGAGCACCTCGTGCACGAGGCCCGGGACGGCCCCGGGCTGCCAGCCGCGGGCCTCCATGCCCTCCGCAAGCCGGCGGCACAGCTGCTCCAGCAGGTCGATCGCGTCCGCGGCGGTCCGGGCGGGTCCGTCGACGAGCGCGGTCAGCGACGCGGGGACGTCCGCCCGGGCCCCCGGCCCGGCCAGCAGAACCTTCTCGTCCAGCCCGAACAGCCCGGCGAGGGCAGCCCGCAGACCGGGCAGCGCCGCGGCCTGCCCGCCCCACACCTGCGAGGCGCGCAGCACGGCCAGCACCAGGTTGACCCGGGCCTCACCGGCCGGCCCGCCGCCGAGGACGTGCAGCCCGTCGCGGATCTGGACGTCCTTGATCTCGCACAGGTAGCCGTCGATGTGCATGACGAACTCGTCGAAGTCGTCGTCGTCCGGCTGCTCGTCGACGTGCAGGTCGTGGTGCAGCTCGGCAGCCTTGACCAGCGTCCAGATCTGCGCCCGGACCGCCGGGGCCTTCGCCGGGTCCAGATCGCTCACCAGGGCGTACTCGTCGAGAAGTTGCTCCAGCTTGGCCAGGTCGCCGTAGGTGTCGGCGCGCGCCATCGGCGGCACCAGGTGGTCCACCACCGTGGCGTGGCCGCGCCGCTTGGCCTGGGTGCCCTCACCGGGGTCGTTGACGATGAACGGGTACACCAGCGGCAGGTCGCCGAGCACCGCGTCCGGGCCGCAGGACGCCGACAGGCCGAGCCCCTTGCCCGGCAGCCACTCCAGGGTGCCGTGCTTGCCCATGTGGACGATCGCGTCGGCGCCGAAGCCCCCGTCCGGCTCCGCGGTCTCCAGCCACCGGTACGCGGCCAGGTAGTGGTGCGAGGGCGGCATGTCCGGGTCGTGGTAGATCGCGATCGGGTTCTCGCCGAAGCCGCGCGGCGGCTGGATCATGACGACCACGTTGCCGAACCGCAGCGAGGCCAGCACGATGTCGTCGCCGTCCACGTACAGCGAGCCCGGCGGCTCACCCCAGTGCTCCAGCATCGGCTCGCGCAGTGCCGGGTCGAGCCGGGCGAACCACTCCCGGTAGTCCTTCAGCGGGACCCGGGCGGGCGCCGCGGCCAACTGCTCCTCGGTCAGCCATTCCACGTCGTGGCCGCCGGCCGCGATGAGCCGGTGGATCAGCTCGTCGCCCTCCGCCGGATGGCCCTCGACGGTGTACCCGGCGTGCCGCAGCGCGTCGAGGACCCGCACCGCCGAGGCCGGGGTGTCCAGCCCCACCGCGTTGCCGACCCGCGAGTGCTTCGTCGGGTAGGCGGTGAAGACGAGTGCCAGCTTCTTGTCCGCGTTCGCCCGGTGGCGCAGGGCGGCATGGCGGACGGCGATGCCCGCCACCCGGGCGGCCCGCTCCGGGTCCGCGACGTACACCGGGACGTCGTCCTCGCCGGTCTCCTTGAACGAGAACGGCACCGTGACCAGGCGCCCGTCGAACTCCGGGATCGCCACCTGCATCGCGGCGTCCAGCGGCGACAGCGCCGCATCCGACTCCTCCCAGGCCGCGCGGGACGTCGTCAGGCACAGGCCCTGCAGCACCGGCACGTCCAGCGCGGCCAGCGCGCCCACGTCCCAGGCCTCGTCGTCGCCGCCCGCCGACGCGTCGCTCGCCCGGGTGCCGCCCGCCGCCAGCACGGTGGTGACCAGGGCGTCCGCGCGTCCCAGCAGGTCGTAGAGCTCCGGCTCGGCGTCGCGCAGCGAACCGCAGAACACCGGCAGCGCGTTGGAGCCCTTCGCCTCGACGGCGTCGCACAGCACGTCGACGAACGCGGTGTTCCCGGAGAGATGGTGCGCCCGGTAGAACAGCACGCCCACGGTCGGACGTCCGGGGTCGTGCGCACGCTGCCCGTGCACCCCGAACGCCGGCATCGGGCGCGGTGGTTCGAAGCCCTCGCCGCTCATCAGCACGGTGTCGGAGAGGAACCCGGCGAGCTGCGCCAGGTTCTCCGGCCCGCCCTCGACCAGATAGCGCAGCGACTCCGAGACCACACCCGAGGGCACGCTCGACTCGGCCATCAGCTCGGCGTCGGGCACGGCCTCGCCGCCCAGCAGCACGGCCGGGACCCCGGACTCGCGCAGCACCTCGAGGCCGTCCTCCCAGGCGCGTCTGCCGCCGAGCAGCCGGACGACCGCGACCCCGGCGCCGTCCAGCAGACGCGGCAGTTCGTCCTCGACGGCGACCCGGGCCGGATTCGCGATCCGGTACGGCGCGCCGGAAGCACGGGCCGCCAGCAGGTCCGTATCGGCGGTGGACAGCAACAGCAGGTCGCTCACGGTGCCTCTCTCGGTGTGGTCTCGGGGGCAGGTTTTCCCGGGCCCGGCACGGGGGCGTTCACGGGGCGCCCGGCGGAAGGAAGGGAAGCCCGGCCGGCACGCCGTCCTCGATCAGCCGGAGCAGGGCAGCGGTGTCCGCGTGTTCCTCGACCAGATCGCCCAGGGCGTCCAGTTGCCGCTCGCGCAGAGCCGCGAAGTCGGTGCCGGGGGCGGGTATGAAGCGGCGTCCCGCGACCTGTGCGATCCGGCTCAGGAAGGCGCGCCGGAACCCGTCGCTCTCCAGGGAGCCGTGCCAGTGGGTGCCCCACACGGAGCCCGTCCGGCAGCCGTCGAGGAACGGCTCGTCACCGCCCGCGACGTCGGCCACCCCGTGGTGGATCTCGTAGCCGTCGACGTGTTCGCCGAGGGCCCGGCCGGCCGGCCGGGCGAGCGTCTTTCCGGTCGCGAACCGCACCCGCACCGGGAGCAGTCCGAGGCCGGGCACGGTCCCGGCCCGCGACTCGACGTCGTCCTCGATGCGCTCGCCGAGCATCTGGAAGCCGCCGCAGATGCCGAGCACCGGACGTCCTTCGGCCGCGCGGCGCACCACCGCGTCGGCGATCCCGCGTTCGCGCAGCCAGGCCAGGGCCCGTACGGTGCCACGCGTCCCGGGCAGGATCACCAGGTCGGCGTCCGTCAGTTCCTCGGGCCGGTCCACGAAGCGGACGACGACGCCCGGTTCGGCCGCCAGCGCGTCCACGTCGGTGAAGTTCGACATCAGCGGAACCGCGGCCACCGCGACCCGCAGGAGGTCCTCGCCGTGCGGCGGGGCGACCGCCGACTCCCGGACGGCGCCGCGCAGCGACACCCGCAGCCCGTCCTCCTCGTCGATGCCGAGGCCGTTGCGGTACGGCAGCACGCCGTAGGTCCGACGGCCGGTCAGTCCCCGCAGCGTCTCCAGCCCCGGCTCCAGCAGTGAGACGTCGCCGCGGAACTTGTTGACCAGGTAGCCGGCCACGAGCGCCTGGTCCTCGCGGGAGAGCAGGGCGGTGGTGCCGAAGAAGGACGCGAACACGCCGCCGCGGTCGATGTCGCCGACGACCACGACCGGCAGCCGCGCCGCCCCGGCCAGGCCCATGTTGACGATGTCGGTGCGCCGCAGGTTGATCTCCGCCGGACTGCCCGCCCCCTCGCAGATGACGGCGTCGTAGGTGTCGCGCAGCTCGTCCAGGCACTGCACGACCGTGCGGAGCAGCTCCTCGCGGCCCCCGCCCGGTCCTCCGGTGCGGGGCCCGCGCCCGTCCCCGAAGTATCCGCGGGCGCTGAACTCGCCCACCGGCCTTCCGAGGACCACGACCTGGCTGCTCCGGTCGCTCCCGGGCTTCAGCAGGACCGGGTTCATCAGCGCCGACGGCTCGACCCGGGCGGCCTGCGCCTGCATGGCCTGGGCGCGGCCGATCTCGGCGCCCTCGTGGGTCACGAACGAGTTGAGCGACATGTTCTGGGCCTTGAACGGGGCGACTTTCACCCCCTGCCGCACCAGCCACCGGCAGATCCCCGCGGTGACGACGCTCTTTCCGGCGTCCGACGTGGTGCCTGCGACCAGCAGTCCGCCACTCATGCGTTCCCCCTGTTCCTGCGCGTGCCGAGCCGCGCAATGGCACAGACGGCCAGTGCAAGGCCGCTCACCCGCCGCGAGAGCCGCACCGCGCGTTCGATGTCCCGGATTCCGACCGGTCGGTTGTCCCGGCCGAGTACCGGGCGGTTCTCCACCCGGCCCGTGTAGGCGAGCGTGCCGCCCAGGCGTACCCCGAGCGCCCCGGCGAACGCGGCTTCCACCGGGCCGGCGTTGGGGCTCGGATGCCGGTGTGCGTCGGCGCGCACCGCGCGCAGCGCGCCGCGCGGGTCGGGCCCGCACAGGACGGTGAGAGCGGTGGTCAGCCGGGAGCCGGGCCACCCCGCCACGTCGTCCAGCCGGGCCGATGCCCAGCCGAAGTGCCGGTGGCGGGGCGAGCGGTGACCGACCATCGCGTCGAGCGTGTTGACCGCGCGGAAGAACGCCATGCCGGGCACGCCGGCCAGGGTTCCCCAGACCAGAGCGCCGACGACCGCGTCGGAGGTGTTCTCGGCGACGGACTCCACCACGGCGCGGGCGATCTGCTGCACGTCGAGGGCGTACGGGTCGCGCCCGCACAGATGCGGCAGACCGCGCCGGGCGGCTTCGAGGTCGTCCGCCGCCAGAGCGTCGCCGACGGCCCGCGCCTCACGGCCCAGCGACGTTCCGCCCAGGACGGCCCAGGTGGTGGCGGCGGTCAGCGCGGTCGCCGCTGCGGGGGCACGGCGCAGCGGGTGGGAGAGGCCGGCCGCCGCGGCGAGCACCCCGCCGGCACAGACGAAGGTGAACAGGGCGCCCCGGCCGCGGTGGTCGCGCCACAGCCGGCGCTCGACGGCGGCCGCGGCCCGTCCGAAGGCGGCCACGGGATGTCCGCGCCGCGGATCGCCCACGAGAAGATCGCAGACGAACCCGAGGGCGGTGCCGTACACGTGGGACTTGTGCTCGGCACGCATCGGATCAGCGCGCCGTGCAGCCTCGGTGAAGTGTCGGATGCAGCGGGGGTGTTCGGCGGCAGCCGGGCATGGGACTCGTCCTCACTCAGGGTCCGCGCCCTGGTTCGACTCGACCGGCGGTGAGAGTCTCCTGGCTCCCGGATCCGCGCATCCCCAGGCCTTCCAGCCCGCGTGGTGCGGGCCGTGACTCCTGGTTGGGGAGCGCTCCCCGGTGACAGTGGCGGGACCGCGCCGGATTCGCACCGGCTTCCTCCCTTGCCGCCGTTTGGCTTCGGCAGTCCACCACGGCCGCGATCGCCCGTCAACCTGCCCTTGACCTGCGGCGGAAAGTGTGTGGGGGCACACAACGAGCCGCCGGGCGGGAAACGCTGGGGAGCGTTCCCGCCCGGCGGCCCAGGGCTGCGGAGTTCCCCCGGGGGCTCATCACCCGTCCGGGGGACGGAGGTTCAGCCGGCGGTGATCAGGTACAGGCCGTACCCGACGGCCGCGGTGCACACCGCGAAGGCGGCGTAGCCGGCGAAGCGGGCCGCGGCGGCCGTGGAGCCGGCCGTCGTGACGGTGGCGGTGCCGTTCCCCTGGACGGCGGTGCGACGGGACGTGCCGACGATGCCGACGGTGAACAGGCCCACGAGTCCCACCGTCGCCAGGAGGCACACGCCGAAGGTCTGGCCGATGGCTGCCCAGTCGATGTTCATGAGAATGCTGTCCTTAGGTCAGGAGGATCAGAGGGAGGCGCGTGCGGAGGTGGGCCGGGTGGCGGAGTCGTCGTCCGCCGGCTCCTGCCCGTTGCGGGCCGGGGGCGGGGAAACGCTCTGGACGGCGTCGGTGACGACGCCCGCGGGCTCGTCCCCGAGGTCGTTGACGTTGGTGTGGTCCACCGGCTTGCGGCGCGAGGCCACCCAGATGGCCGCGCAGGAGACGATCGCGATGGTGGCGACGGCCGGGACGCCCCAGCTGCCCTGGCCGGCGAGGACTGCGGCGGCCGCGCCGACCGCGCCGGCCGCCGGCAGGGTCAGACCCCAGGCCGCGAACATCCGGGTCGCGGTGGACCAGCGGACCACGCCGCCCTTGCGGCCGAGGCCTGCGCCCATGACGGCGCCGGAGCACACCTGGGTGGTGGACAGGGCGAAGCCCAGCTGCGACGAGGCCAGGATGGTGACCGCGGCGCCGGTCTGCGCGGCGAAGCCCTGCGGGGGCTGGATGTCGGTCAGGCCCTTGCCCATGGTGCGGATGATCCGCCAGCCGCCCAGGTACGTGCCGAGCGCGATGGCGATGCCGGCCGAGGCGATGACCCACAGCGGCGGGTCGGCGTCGGGGGCCAGCACGCCACCGGTGATCAGGGCGAGGGTCATCACACCCATGGTCTTCTGGGCGTCGTTGGTGCCGTGCGCGAGGGAGACCAGGCCGGCCGAGGCGATCTGGCCGGCGCGGTAGCCCTTGGCGGTGGCGTCCGGCTCGGCGTTGCGCGCGGCACGGTAGGTCAGCCGGGTCGCGAGTACGGTGGCGATGCCTGCGACGACCGGTGCGGCGACAGCCGGCAGCAGGATCTTGACGATCACCTCGTCGACGTGGACGGCGCCGATGCCGGCCGAGGCGACGGCCGCGCCGATCAGACCGCCCATCAGGGCGTGCGAGGAGCTCGAGGGAAGACCGGCGAGCCAGGTCAGCAGGTTCCAGAGAATGGCACCCACCAGTCCTGCGAAGATCACTTCCGGCTGGATGCCGGACTCGTCGACGATGCCCTTGGAGATGGTCGCGGCGACCTCGACGGAGATGAAGGCACCGACGAGGTTGAGGACGGCCGACATCGCCACCGCCGTCTTGGGCTTCAGTGCGCCGGTCGAGATGGTGGTGGCCATGGCGTTGGCCGTGTCGTGGAAACCGTTCGTGAAGTCGAACACCAAGGCCGTGATGATCACGATCCCGATGAGAAGCGTGACGTGTTCCATTCACCCAGGCAATCGTTGAGTTGGTCAGTGGCACGGTGAACGTAGGGACGCAGGGTGAACGGAAGGTGAACTGGAGCGGGCTTTGCGGTGCTGCATCCCGGGGGGTCCGTGCAGTCCTCCGAATAATCAGGACATATTATCTATTAATGGTCAGGTTTCCTGAGGTGATCGGCGCGTGTCAGCATCAGGTTCGGAGGTGAGCCGGATGACGGAGAGCCAGTCACGGACCGCAGCCTGGCAGGAGCTGGTGGTGACGGCGCGGCGAACGACGGCCGAGGGGCTGGTGGTCGGCACGTCCGGCAACGTCTCCGTACGCGTCGGCGACACGGTGCTGGTCACCCCGACCGGCGTCCCCTACGACCGGCTCGGCCCGCAGGACATGGTCGGGGTCGACCTCGACGGCCGGCAGACGATCGGCCGGCTCGACCCCACGAGCGAACTGCCCATGCACCTCGCGGTCCACCGCAGCACCGGAGCCCGCGCGGTCGTCCACACCCACGCCGTCCACGCCACCGCCGTGTCCACGCTCGTCGACGAGCTGCCGCCCGTCCACTACATGACGGCCGCCCTCGGCGGGCCCGTCCGCGTCGCCCGCTACGCCCTCTACGGCAGCGACGAGCTGGCCGCGAACATGCTGCGCGCCCTGGAGGGGCGCAGCGCGTGCCTGCTGAGGAACCACGGCACCCTCGCCCACGGCGCCACCCTCGCCCAGGCCTACGACCGGACCGCCCAGCTCGAGTGGATGTGCCGGGTGTGGCTCGCCGCCTCGTCCGTGCCCGGGCTCGCGCCCACCCTGCTGTCCGACGGCCAGCTGCGCGAGGCAGGCGCGAAGCTGAGCGGCTACGGGCAGCGCAGCCCCGGTCCCGGAACCCCGCCGGTCACCCTCCCGCCCGCATCCGCTGGCCCCTCCACCGCCACCCCACCACACTGAGGGGGATGCGCCAGCGAACAGCGGCCGCTGCGGCCGCCGCCACTGTGTTCGGTGCCGGGTCGGTCGCAGTGGCGGCCGGACGGTACGCCTGTGACGCGGCCCTGAAGTCATCCCGGGCCCGTCCGTTCCCGGGCGACGCACCCCTCACGGTGCACTCCACCGCACCCGGCCGGGTCACGCTCACCCGCAGCCTCGCGTCCCTGCGACCCGGCCGCTACGGACTGACCGGCCGCGACTGCCACGCCGTCGTCGGCTCGCCCGTGGACACCGCCGAGCACTCCGCCGACACCGTCGTGCGCCGGCTCGAACGGGTCACCCAGGGCACCCTCGAGACCGGGGCGCGGATGTGGCTGACCCCCCAGGTCCACATCGGCGATCCCGGATCGGTGCACGGGCTCGACCACGCCGACGTCGACATCCCCGGGGAGCTGGGCCGCCTGCCCGCCTGGTTCGTCCCGGGAACCCGCGACACCTGGGTGATCACGGCGCACGGCTGGGGAACCACCCGCGAACACCCCATGGTCCTCATGCCGTTCTACGACGACCTCCAACTGCCCCAGCTCGACGTGAGTCACCGCGGTGACCTCGGAGCGCCCCGCACCCAGGACGGCCTGAGCCACCTGGGCGAGACGGAGTGGCGCGACCTGGACGCGGCGATGCGCTACGCCGTGCGTTACGGCGCCCAGCGCCTCGTCCTGCACGGCTGGTCCACCGGCGCCACCATGGCGCTGCACGCCGTGGTTCACTCGCCGCTGCGTCACCTCGTCTGCGGACTCGTCCTGGATTCGCCGGTCCTCGACTGGCGGGCCACCGTGCGCGCCCTCGCCGCAGCGGCCGGTATCCCCGCCGTGCTGGTCCCGCTGGCCCTCCGGGCGGTCCAGGGACGCACCGGTCTGCACACCGACCATCTCGCGGAAGCCTGTGATCCGCGGCTGCTGAACGTGCCCACCCTGGTCTTCCACGGCGCGGACGATGCCGTCGCCCCGTGGGCCGCGAGCCGCACGCTCGCGGCCCGCCGTGAGGGCCGGGTGGTCCTGCACGAGGTCGACGGCGCACCTCACGCGGCGATGTGGAACGCCGGACCGGCCCGCTACGAGGAAATCCTCAGACGTTTCCTCACCCCCCTGCTGTGAACCGTCCGCCCTGCGGAGCCCACCGGGCACCCCCTTACCCACCCCCGGATTGGGCTTTCCGGCGCCCACCCGGGACACTGCTGGCGTGACGTCCCGTACTCCGCGCGACTCCCGGCTCCGCCTCGTGCCCCGACGACCGATCGCCGCCGCCCGACGGGTGGTGACGGCCCGTCGGGCCCGTCCGGCTCCCCGGCCGCCGGCCGGCACACCGGCGCGGTCCGAACTGGCCCGGCAGGCACGGGTTTCGCTGGCCGGGGCCGTCCGCATCGCCCGCTGGGTGCAGAGCGAACGCGGCGGGAGCTCGCCGCTGGTGACCGGGCCCGCGGGAGCCCTCACCGACGACGCCGTCCGCCGGGCCGCCGCCCAGCTCGGCCTGCCCCCGGCGCAGGTCCGCGCCGACTGGGACCGCGCCCGCCTCGCCGGTCTCGTCGAACTGCACGGCGACACGGCGCGCCCCGGATGGCGCCTTCGCGCCTGGGACCGGGACGACAACGCGGCACTCCGCGGCTGGGTGGCCCTGTTCGACGCCTGGTCGCTGGCGCTGCCCGCCCCGACGGCGTTCGCCCCGACCGCGGTGGCCGAAGTGGTCGAGGCAGTGCCCCAACTGCTCTCCCTGCTCCAGCTGTCGGCCGGCCCCGTGACGGTACCGGCGCTGATGGACCTGCTCGCCCAGCGGGTCGCCGAGCTGCGTACCGAGCGCTGCGAGGTCCCCTACGGCTCGGCCGGAGCCCCGAACGGCGAGTCCCCGGCGCCCGCGTCCGGCCCGCCGCCGTCCGACCTGCTCGACTGGGCCCTCGAGGGGCTGGCCGGCGCCGGGGCCCTGACCCTCCACGACGAGCAGGCGACGCTGACGGCCCTCGGCAACTGGGCGGTGTGGGTCAAGCTCGAGCAGATCTGCGTCGCTGCCCAGAGCCCGGCGGGGAACATCGAGCGGTCCGCGGAGGACATGCTCCGCGGGTGCGCGCGCCTGACCCCGGGCCCGGCGCGGGCCGAGTACCGGGCCTGGCTCGCCGCCCGGCCGTCGGCCGCGGCCGTCACCGAACTCCTCGGCGCCGCCCGCGGCGACGACGCGCTGCTGCGGGGGCTCGCCTTCGAGGCGCTCCGCGTGGTCGGGGCCCCCGCCGAATCCGCGGTCCGGGCCGCGGCGGAGGAACCCGGGCTGCGCCCCTACGCCCTGCTGTGGCTCGCGGAGCAGGACGGCGGGGATCCCGAGGACCCGGACGTGCTCTCCCGCGAGGAGGCCACCTGGCTCTGGGTGGACACCGCGGCGGCGATCGCCGACCACGGCGAGGCGTCGCTGCTGGTCCGCCATCTGGATGCCGCGGTGCAGGGCACGGTGCCCCTCCTGCTGAAGGAGGTGCGGAAGGTCGCGCACCCCCGCACGGTCCAGGTGCTCGTCGCCCTCGCGGCTGCCCACCCGGACCCGGCGCTCGCCAAGGCCGTGCGCCGGGCGGCCTTCCAGGTGCACACCGGAGACGCCGAGACGGGTACGGACGGCCGGTGACGGCCGGCCATCGCTCAGCGGGGCGTCCCGGGCATGTGCGTCCCGAAGCTCCACACGTTCCCCTCGGCGTCGCCTGCCACGACATCGCGTGCTCCACCGCCCTGTGGTGACCGGCGCCGGGCTCGTCCACCACGACGTACACCCCGGACGGGCCGTCACCTCGCACGGCCTGCGCGCAAGCACCTGTCCGGCCCCCTCGTCCCGAGCATGACCACGCCGGTGCCGTGGGCGAGTTCGGCGTGCACCACCACGTCGCGGTCGGCATGGACGTCGACCCCGGTGAAACCGGAGGTATCCGTCGGGCGGACGGCGGCCTTCGCGTGCGCGTACAACAGCGTGGGGCGGACGGCCGGGCCTGCCTCGTTCTGCTGACCATCACGTCCCGCTCCCCTCGGACACCGGGCCCGCAGGGTGATCCACCTCACCATCTCCCGGCCGGGTGCGACCCGCGCCGGAGGCCGGCGACACAGCGCCGCCGTGACCCGCGCCACGCCGGGCCCGGACCGCCGCGACCCGCCGTTAGACTGACCCGCATGGCAATCCTCCTCGTGCATTAGACGGCGTCGGCCGCTCGAAACGCCCGACGTCCATCCCGCTATGCCCTGGAGAGTCCTTCCGTGATCACCGCCACCGGCCTCGAGCTGCGCGCCGGCGCCCGCGTCCTCATCGAATCCGCCTCGTTCCGCATCGCCAAGGGTGACCGGATCGGCCTGGTCGGTCGCAACGGGGCCGGCAAGACCACCCTCACCAAGTGCCTCGCCGGGGAGGGTGTCCCCGCCGCCGGCACCATCACCCGGTCCGGAGAGGTCGGTTACCTCCCGCAGGACCCGCGCACCGGCGACCTCGACACCCTCGCCCGCGACCGCATCCTCGGCGCACGTGAACTCGACACCGTGCTGCGGAAGATGCGCGAGAACGAGCACCGGATGTCCACCGGCCAGGGCGCCACGCGCGAGCGGGCCATGAAGAAGTACGAGCGGCTCGAGACCGAGTTCCTGACCAAGGGCGGTTACGCGGCCGAGGCGGAGGCTGCGACCATCGCCGCCAGCCTCGGCCTGCCCGACCGGGTGCTCGCCCAGCCGCTGCACACCCTCTCCGGCGGCCAGCGGCGCCGGGTCGAACTCGCCAGGATCCTGTTCTCCGACTCCGACACCCTCCTGCTGGACGAGCCGACCAACCACCTCGACGCCGACTCCATCGTCTGGCTGCGCGACTTCCTCAAGACCTATCGCGGCGGATTCGTGGTCATCTCCCACGACGTCGAACTCGTCGAGACGGTCGTCAACAAGGTCTTCTACCTGGACGCCAACCGGGCCCAGATCGACATCTACAACATGGGCTGGAAGCTCTACCAGGCCCAGCGCGAGGCCGACGAGAAGCGCCGCAAGCGTGAGCGGGCCAATGCCGAGAAGAAGGCCGCCACGCTCAACAGCCAGGCCGACAAGATGCGTGCCAAGGCGACCAAGACCGTCGCCGCCCAGAACATGGCCCGGCGCGCCGAGAAACTGCTCGCCGGCCTGGACGAGGTGCGCCGGTCCGACAAGGTCGCCAAGCTGCGCTTTCCCGAGCCCGCGCCCTGCGGCAAGACGCCTCTCACCGCGGAGGGCCTGTCGAAGTCGTACGGCTCCCTGGAGATCTTCACCGACGTCGACCTGGCCGTCGACAAGGGTTCCCGGGTCGTGATCCTCGGCCTCAACGGCGCCGGCAAGACCACCCTGCTGCGCCTGCTCGCGGGCGTCGAGAAACCCGACTCCGGAGCCGTGACACCCGGGCACGGGCTGAAACTCGGGTACTACGCCCAGGAGCACGAGACGCTCGACCCCGACCGCACCGTCCTGGAGAACATGCGCTCGGCCGCCCCCGACCTCGATCTGGTCGAGATCCGCAAGACCCTCGGATCCTTCCTGTTCTCGGGCGACGACGTGGACAAGCCGGCCGGTGTGCTCTCCGGCGGGGAGAAGACCAGGCTGGCACTCGCCACCCTGGTGGTCTCCTCCGCGAACGTGCTGCTGCTGGACGAGCCGACCAACAACCTCGACCCGGCCAGCCGCGAGGAGATCCTCGGCGCGCTGCGCACCTACGCGGGCGCTGTCGTCCTCGTGACACACGACGAGGGCGCGGTGGACGCGCTCCAGCCCGAGCGCATCATCCTGCTGCCGGACGGCGTCGAGGACCTGTGGGGCCAGGGCTACGCGGACCTCGTCGCCCTCGCCTGACGACGCGCGCGGCTCCCGGAGCGATCCCTGTCATGGATCATTCGGCGGACGCTTGATCCTTCATATGGGTGAGTCCGTGTCGTACTCCGGCGCGCCCCCTGTCGCCGCGGGCAGCGCTTGCTTCGGTACCCGCCGAATCCGGCCGTCGGCCCCGGTCCCCGCCTCTGACCTGGCTCTTCGGTGTCCACTGCGCACAGTAACGGCGACCGGCGGACACGGAGCGTGCCCGTCCGCATCCGTCGTCCCCCGCCGGGGACGGAAAGGTTGTCCCACGGAACTTGCCGAATGGGTGGCCAGGAAGCCGCGGAGGGGTGATCATGAGAGTCACAGAGCGCACTTCCCATGAGGAGGCACGGGTGGCCGAGACTCTGAAGAAGGGCAGCCGGGTGACCGGCTCCGCGCGCGAAAAGCTCGCGGCTGACCTGAAGAAGAAGTACGACTCCGGTGCGAGCATCCGAGCGCTGGCCGAGGAGACCGGTCGCTCCTACGGATTCGTCCACCGGATGCTGAGCGAGTCCGGCGTGACCCTCCGTGGTCGCGGCGGTGCCACACGGGGCAAGAAGGCCGCCTCGGCCTGACGAGGAGCACGGCCCGGAACTCCGGCAGGTGTGGCAGTGCCCACCCGGTCGATCGTGTGATCGCCCGGGTGGTTACTGTTCAGTCACTTACTCGTGACGCGGCCGATCCGGAGGCACCACATGACCCTGCTCGACAAGGACGGCGTCAGGCTCACCCTCGACGACAGCGCTCACGTCGCGACCGTGACCCTGACCAACCCGGCCAAGCGCAACGCTCAGTCGCCCGCCTTGTGGAGGTCGCTGGTCGAGGCCGGGCGGCTGCTTCCCGGCAGCGTCCGCGTGGCGGTGCTGCGCGGTGAGGGCAAGTCGTTCTCCGCGGGGCTCGACCGGCAGGCGTTCACCCCCGAGGGCTTCGACGGCGAGCCGTCGTTCCTCGACCTGGCGCGCGGCACCGATGCCGACCTGGACGCGGTCATCGCCGAATACCAGGAGGCGTTCACCTGGTGGCGCCGGAACGACCTGATCACCGTGGCCGCCGTTCAGGGGCATGCCGTCGGCGCCGGATTCCAGCTCGCCCTCGCCTGCGACCTGCGGGTGTGCGCCGACGACGCGCAGTTCGCCATGCGCGAGACCAGCCTGGGACTGGTGCCCGACCTGACCGGCACCCACCCGCTCGTCGGCCTGGTCGGCTACGCCCGCGCTCTGGAGATCTGCGCCACCGGACGCTTCGTCCACGCCGACGAGGCCGAGCGCATCGGCCTCGCCAACCTGGTCGTCCCCGCCGCGGACCTCGCCGCCGCCGTGCAGGACCTCGCCGCCGCGCTGCTGGCCGCACCCCGTGACGCAGTGGTCGAGACCAAGGCGCTGCTGCGCGGAGCCCTCGACCGTTCCTACGAGGAGCAGCGGGTGGCCGAACGTGCCGCCCAGGCACGGCGGTTGCGGGATCTGGCCGGCCTCGGCGAATGACACGGCGTGGCGCGGGGGCCCGCGCCGCATCCCTCAGTCGTCCTCGCCCATCGACGTGACGAGAGCGGTGACGGTCACCGGACCGGGAGCGCCCCGGCGGGCCGCCACCGCGACGGCGGCCCGTACCGCACGGGTGACATCCAGCGCGCGGTGGCCGGGGGCCAGTGCCAGCCGCACCTCCACATGCCGTCCCCCCGGGCGATCGTCCACGGTCAGGGCTCGCGCGAACCGGACGCCCTCGACGACGGCGGTCTCCCCGTCCCGCGATGTGCCGGACGCCAGACGCTCGACCCCCGGCACGGTCGCCGCCGCGACGGCCAGCCGGTCCGTGATGTCCGGACCGGGCCGGTCCGGGCGCCCGGCTGCCCCGTGGGGGGCCGGTGCGCCCTCACCGTCGTGGGCTCCGTGGCCGTTGCCTCCCCGGGCGTGCCGGTGCGGGTGCGACGCCAGCGCGGCCTCCTCGGGGCGGGTGTGTCCGTGCCCCGACTCCTCGTGCTCGTCCAGCAGTTCGGTGATGTGCAGATCGACCTCGGCCACCCGCAGGCCCAGCCGGCCGCCGGCCGCGGCGAGCAGCGTCCGGCGGAGCTGTTCGGCGGATTCCGGTAGCGGCCGGGCGGTGGAGGCACCGAACTCGGCAGTGATCACCAATGGGCCCGGCGGCAGCGCACCCAGGGGCGGCGGAACGACGGGCTCCTCGCGCGAACCGGCCTTCGCCAGGCCGAGCCGCATCGCCCCCGGACGCACTCCGGGCACCCGGACGGCGGCATGGGCGAGCACGCGTACCGCTGCCTGTTCGGTGATCCAGGCCCCGTCCGCGGGCGCGCCCAGGGGGAGCAGTCTTCCCGGGCCGAGTTGCTCGCGTACCGCCTGTGCCCATCCGTCGGACGCCACGGATCCACCTCTCTGCCGCGCCGGCGCGTCCGTCCAGCGTGCCGCACCCGGCACCGCCGGGCCGCCACGCCACCCGTACGGCGCGCCCGGGTCCCACTCCTGCCGCATAACCGGAGCGCTCCCGCGGGAACGTGCTTAGGGTGAGAAATCACAGCGGAACGCCGCATCTCACCTCCGGAAGGGACGATGGGCATGAGCGATACGGGAGAACGAGGCCGGCCCGAGACCTCCGGTCCGGAACTCGCCGGAGAGGGCAGGAAGCACCTCGGGCCCCGGCGCACCGGGGACCCGGCAGTGCGGGGCCGCACCACCATCGCCGACGGCGTGGTGGAGAAGATCGCCGGCCTGGCGGCCCGTGATGTGATGGGTGTTCACGCAATGGGCAGCGGGATGGCCCGCACCTTCGGCGCCATGCGGGACCGGGTGCCCGGCGGGCGCTCCGTCGCCCGCGGCGTGAAGGCCGAGGTCGGCGAAGTGCAGACGGCCCTCGACCTGGAGATCGTCGTCGACTACGGCGTCTCGATCCGGGACGTCGCGGGCGCCGTGCGCGAGAATGTGATCTCTGCAGTGGAGCGCATGACCGGACTCGAGGTCGTCGAGGTCAACATCGCGGTGAGCGACGTGAAGCTGCCCGACGAGCCGGACGAGGAAGAGGAACAGCCACGGATCCAGTAGCCGGGGCCCCTGGCCGCCGGCGCAGTCGCTATCGAGGGAGCGCACGATGAGCATGGCCGTGGTCGGTCTGATCGCCGGAATGGCGCTTGGGTTCGCCGGATACTTCGGCGGGTTCGGCGCGTTCCTGCTGGTGGCGGCGCTGGGAGCGGTCGGCTTCGTTGCCGGGCGGTTCCTGGACGGTGACTGGGAGCCCGGGGACTTCTTCCGGCCCCGCGACCGCGGCCGGCGGGGGTGACCGGTGGCCCGCAGCGAGGCCGCCCCTGCCGGTGCGGTGGCCCCGGGCGGCCGGGGCGCGACGCGCATTGCCGACCGCGTCGTTGCGAAGATCGCCTCCCAGGCGGCCCGGGAGGCCCTGAAACCCCTTCAGCCGCCGTGGCTGGCCGAGGATCCGGCGCCCCCGCACGCCACGGTGACCGTCCGGCGGGGACGCGAGGACTCCCGCACCTCCGGCGGGGACGGCGCAGGCCGGGCCCGCCCCGAGCCCCGGCAGGAAGCGCGGGTACGGGTGTCGGTCGAACTCGCCTACCCGTCCGACATCGGCTCGCAATGCCATGCCGTGCGTCGTCATGTCGTTCAGCGGGTAGGCGCGTTGGCAGACATGGACGTGCCCGAGGTCGCCGTGACGGTGGAGCGGCTGCACTCGGTGCACTCCCAGCGCGCGGGCGGCGAGAGGGCGAGATGAGCGAAAGCGAACCCGAGGGGTCGACCCGGAAGCTGCCCACCCTGGACAAGCAGACGCCGCAGGGGATGAGCCAGTCCGCGTCCACCGCGGCCTACACCCCCGGCGGGGACCGCACCGCGGAGGACGGCTCCGGCCGCCCCGCCCGCCGATTCTGGTCCTCGCGCCGGGTGCCGGCCGGGATCGTCGCCCTGGTGTGCGTGGCCGGGACCGGGCTGCTCCTGTACGACGTGGCTGCCGTCCGGGCCGGGCGGCCCGCGATGCTGTGGCGCCGCCGGCTGGCCGACGAACTGGCCACCCGTCCGCTCGACGATCCGTGGATCATCGGGGGCGCGTCGGCGGCCATGGCCGTGGGCATCTGGCTGTTCGTGTTGGCCGTCACCCCGGGGCTGCGTGCGCTGCTCGCCATGCGCCGGCCGGCCGGGGATCCGGCGGGGGTCGATGTCCGTGCCGCTCTCGACCGCGCGGCCGCCGCCCTGGTCCTCCGGGACCGGGCCGTGGACGTGCCCGGCGTGCAGTCGGCGCGGGTGGACGTCGGACGGCGCAAGGTCACCGCGCGGGCGGTCGCCCACTTCCGCGACCTCGACGAGGTGAGGACCGATCTCGACGCCGTCCTGGCCGAGGGAATCACGGAGTTGGGCCTGGCCCGGCAGCCGTCTCTGGCCGTCCACGTCCGGCGTCCGAGGAAGAGGTGAACCGCGTGATCGGCAAGGTCAACCGGGTACTGCTGGGACTGGCCGGGCTCGGCCTGTTCGTCCTGGGCGGTTCCGTGCTCGTCGGAAGCCTCGACCTCGCTGCGCGGTGGGACTTCTCGCTGCCGGGCTGGTGGCCCTTCCGCGGGCCGGACGACGTGCTGCTGGGCGAGGAGGGCCGGACCCGCTTCCGCGACGACGGATGGTGGTGGCCCGTGGTCTTCGCGGTGCTGGGTCTCCTCCTCGCCCTGTTCCTGTGGTGGCTGCTCGCGCAGTTCCGCAGGTACCGGATCGCCGAGATCCTCGTCGAGAGCGGGGACGGCGCGGGCGCCGTGCTGCGCGGGCGCGCGTTGGAGAACGCCATCGCGGCCGAAGCGGACTCGCTCGAGGGCATCTCCCGCACCCAGGTGCGTCTGACCGGCCGGCGCACGCAACCCCGGGCGAGGCTCGCGATGCTGCTCGAGGCACGCGCCCGGCCCGCCCGCTCCCTGGCCCGGGTCAGCGGTGAGGCGCTCCTCCACGCCAGGAAGTCGTCCGGGCTGGACCGGCTCCCCGCCGAGGTCCGTCTTCGTGCCGCCCGGCGCCCGGCCGCGAACGCCCCGCCCGGCGGCCGTCAGAAACTGTTGCGGGACCCGCCGTCCACCGGCAGCATCACGCCGGTGAGGTAGGACGCGGCGGGGGAGAGGAAGAAGGCCGCGGCCTTGCCGAACTCCTCCGGCCGCCCGTAACGGCCGAGCGGGATCTTCGCGCTGTTGCGGGCCCGCGAGGCCTCGGCGTCCCCCGAGAGCGCGTCCAGTTCGCGCACGCGGTCGGTGTCGACCCGCGCCGGAAGCAGGCCGATGACCCGGATACCGCGGGGGCCGAGGTCGACGGACAGCGTCTTCGCGTAGCCCGCGAGGCCCGGGCGCAAGCCGTTGGAGATCGTCAGTCCCTGGATCGGCTCGTGGACGGAACCGGAGAGGACGAACCCGATCACGCCGCCCTCGCCCAGTTCGGCCGCCGCTGCCCGGGCCAGGCGCACCGCGCCGAGGAAGACGGAGTCGAAGGCGGTCTGCCACTGCTCGTCGGTGTTGTCGGTGCCCAGCCCCGGCGGCGGCCCGCCGACGCTGATGAGAATCCCGTCGAAGCGGCCGAAGTGCTCGCGCGCGGTGTCGATGAGCCGCTGCGGGGTGCCGGGGTCGGCGTTGTCCGCAGCGAGGCCGACCGCTCCCGAGCCGATGGACGCGGCGGCCTCGGCCGCCGTCTTCTCGTCGCGGCCGCTGATCACCACCTTGGCGCCGTCGGCGGCCAGTTCACGGGCGGCTGCCAGGCCGAGGCCCCGGCTGGCACCCGTGACGATGTACACACGGTCCTGAAGTCCCAAATCCATGGCGCCTATCCTGCCCTGCCCGCTCCGGACAGGGCGAGGGCGGTGTTGACCAGGCCGACGTGACTGAATGCCTGCGGGAAGTTGCCCAGCTGACGGCCTGCCTCCGGATCCCATTCCTCGGCCAGCAGCCCCACATCGTTCCGGATCGACAGGAGCGCCTCGAACAGTTCCCGGGCCTGCTGTGAGCGCCCGGTCGCGTGCAGCGCGTCGGCCAGCCAGAACGAACAGGCCAGGAAAGCCCCCTCACTTCCGGGCAGCCCGTCCACGGCGCTCTCGCCGATGGTGTAGCGGCGGACGAACCCGCCGTGCTGCAACTCGCGGCGGACGGCGTCGACCGTGCCCACGACGCGCGGGTCGGAGGGCGGCAGGAAGCCCACCTGCGGGATCAGGAGGGTCGCCGCATCCAGTTCGTCCGAGCCGTAGAACTGGGTGAAGGTATTGCGGCCCGCGTCGTATCCGCGGCGGCAGACCTCGTCGTGCACCTCGGCACGCATGGCGCGCCAGCGGCCGGCGTCCCCACCGAGTCCGGGCAGGCCCTCCAGGGTGCGGACGGCCCGGTCGGCCGCCACCCAGGCCATCACCTTGGAATGCACGAAGTGGCGACGGGGGCCGCGCACCTCCCACAGCCCCTCGTCGGGCTCGCGCCACTGCGATTCGAGGAACTCCATCAGGGTGCGCTGCAGGTCCCAGGCGTGCTCCTCGCTCTCCATCCCGCGCAGGCGCGACAGGTGGAGCGAGTCGAGCACCTCGCCGTAGACGTCGAGCTGGAGCTGGTCGACGGCCGCGTTGCCGACCCGCGCCGGGGCGGAGTCCTCGTAGCCGGGCAGCCACGGCACCTCGAACTCGGGCAGGCGGCGTTCACCTGCGATCCCGTACATGATCTGCAGGTCCTTCGGGTCGCCGGCGACCGCGCGCAGCAGCCAGTCCCGCCAGGCGGTGGCCTCCTCCAGGTAGCCGCTGGAGACCAGGGCGTTGAGGGTGAGCGTGGAGTCGCGCAGCCAGGAGAACCGGTAGTCCCAGTTGCGCACCCCGCCGATCTCCTCCGGCAGCGAGGTGGTGGCCGCGGCCACGATGCCGCCGGTCGGCGCGTAGGTGAGTGCCTTGAGAGTGATCAGGGAGCGCATCACGGCGTCCCGCCAAGGCCCCTGGTAGCGGCACTGAGCCGACCACTTCTCCCAGCCCGCGACGCTCTGTTCGAGTGCCTTGAACGGGTCGATGCGTCGCGGCCGCTTCTCGTGCGACGGGTGCCAGGTGAGGACGAAGGCGACCTGTTCGCCCTCGAAGACCGTGAAGTCGGCCCGGGTGCTGTAGTCCTCGCCGCGCAGGGTGACCGGGGGCTCGCTGCGAAACCAGACGGAGTCCGGTCCGGCGATGGCGATGCGGTGCCCGTCAGAGCGGCGCACCCACGGCACGATGTTGCCGTAGTCGAAGCGCAGCCGCAGGTC
Organism: Streptomyces meridianus; assembly: GCF_023703325.1. Taxonomy (GTDB): domain Bacteria; phylum Actinomycetota; class Actinomycetes; order Streptomycetales; family Streptomycetaceae; genus Streptomyces; species Streptomyces meridianus. The sequence continues at coordinate 38,703 of NZ_JAMQGM010000019.1, read as the reverse complement.
GCTGCCCATCTCGACCTGGCCGGAGACCCCCTCGACGATCCGGATGAGGTCGGGTGCCCGGTCGCGCTGTGGCATGAAGTCGATGACCTTCACCGTGCCGGTCGGGGTCTCCCAGCGGGTTTCCAGCACGAGGGTGTCGCCGCGGTAGGAGCGGCTGGTACAGGTCTGCGCGGCCACCGGGGCCAGCCGCCACCGTCCGTTGTTCTCGTCACCGAGCAGCGCGGCGAAGCAGGCGCCCGAGTCGAAACGCGGCAGGCAGAGCCAGTCGACCGACCCGTCCCTGCCGACGAGCGCCGCGGTCTGCAAGTCCCCGATGACCGCATAGTCCTCGATACGTCCGGGCACGATGGCCGTCCTTCCCCAGGTTGTCGTCATCACCCCTGCCCCCGGGGTGACCGTCGCATGCCGGGGGAGCCCCTCGGTGTGCGGGGGAGCTGCCCGCCCGACGGGGCCGGGCGAGCCCGGGGCGTCAGGCGGCGACGCCGACGCGTTCGTCGCGGACGGCAGCGCGGCGGTCCTTCAGTTCCCGCCGCACCAGGACGACCCAGCCGACGGGCACCCCGGCGGCGAACAGCCACCACTGCACGGCGTACGCCATGTGGGGGCCGATGCTGCTGTGGTCGGGCTCCGGAAGCAGCTCGGGTCCCTGGCCGGAGGGCTCCGGCGACGTGGCGGTGAGCTGCAGATAGCCGCCGGTCACCGGCCGGCCCAGCCGTTTCGCCTGCTGTCCGCTGTCGATCAGCATGACCTGGCGGGGAGGCAGACCGGTGCGGTCCTTGATGCCGCTGGCGGCGGTGGTCTCGTCGGGCATCAGCCGCCCGGTGACGGTGACCCTCCCCTTGGGCGCGGCGGGGACCTGCGGGAACTCGGTGAGGTCGTCTCCGGACGGGATCCAGCCCCGGTTCACGAGCACGGCCCGGCCGTCCGGCAGGACCAGGGGGGTCAGCACGTGATAGCCGATCTTCTGCCCGTCGGCCGCGGTCCGCTGGCGGACGACCACCTCGTGCCGGGTGTCGTAGGACCCGGTCGCCGTCACGGGCCGGTAGGTCTCGGCCCGGGGCACGGTCCGTCCCGGGGCGGTCAGCTTCTGCACCGGGACCGGGCGGGCGGCCAGGTTGCCGGAGATCAGTTCGTTCTGCGCGACACGGTGCTCGTGGCGGTGCAGCTGCCAGAAGCCCAGCTGGATCATCACGGGGATGAGCACGAGGCCCACAAGGGTGAGGATCACCCACTGCCGGGACAACAGGAAGCGGTACACCCCACGACCGTACAACTCGGTCGTGGGGTGTCCGGAGGGAGGGGGAGCCGGAAGGGGACGCCGGCCCGCGGGCCGGAGGGAGTCAGACGTGGTCGACGACACCCACCTTCCCCTCCTCGCGCGCGCAGTGTGCGCCGCAGAAGAACTGGCCGTCGGCCTGGACACCCTGTCCGATGATGGGGCAGCGGCAGTGCTCGCAGACCGGAGCCATCCGGTGAATGGCGCAGGAGAAGCAGTCGAAGACGTGGACGGCGCCCTGCGCGTGCACCTCGAACGTCATTCCGTAGTCGTTTCCGCAGACTTCGCATCGTGCCATGCGCCACAGAGTGCGCGGCGAGGGCGCCGCCGCCCGGGTGCCGGGCTGGCGCGTCGCCCCGCGTTCACCCGGACGAGGGCGCCGGTGCCACATCCTGGAGCAGTTGCATGAACGCCGCCTCGTCGATCACGGGCGTGCCGAAGGACCTGGCCCTGGCGACCTTCGAGGTCCCGGCGTCCGGATCGTTGGTGACCAGCAGGCTGGTCAGCCGGGACAGGCTCGTCGCGACGTGCAGCCCGGCCTCGACGGCGCGATCCTCCAGCAGTTCCCGGTCCACCGAGGTGTCGCCCGAGAACGCCACCCGCATCCCCTGTGTCAGCCGCTGGCCGGCCGCGTAACGGCCGGGGTTCGGGTAGGGACAGGCCGGACGCTTGCGGCTGGGCCGCCACGTGCCCGAGCGGGGCCCGCGCTGGTGGCCGATGGCAGGGCGGGAGTGCGCCGGGCGGTCGGACCATTCCGTCAGCGGCTGGCAGGACAGCAGCGGCAGCCGGACACCGGAATCCGCGGCGAGACGGAGGCTCGGCCGGAACGCCTCGGCGAGCACCCGGGCGTCGTCCAGGGCGTGGTGGGCGCGGCGGGCGACGACCCCGTAGTGGGCGGCCAGCGACTCCAGCTTGTGGTTGGGCAGCGGCAGCCGGAGCTCCTTGGCGAGGGCGATGGTGCACAGCCGCTGCCGGACGGGGGCGGTACGCCCGGCCCGGGCGTACTCCCGGGCGATCATCGACCAGTCGAACGCCGCGTTGTGGGCCACCAGGACCCGGTTCTCGAGGCGTTCGGCGAAGTCGCCGGCGATCTCCGGGAAGAGCGGGGCACCGTCCAGCACCTCGGACGTGAGCCCGTGGATCCAGACCGGTCCGGGGTCTCGCTCCGGGTTGACCTCGGTGTACCAGTGGTCTTCCACCTCGCCCCGGGCGTCGAGCCGGTAGACCGCCGCCGACACGATGCGGTCGTCGCGGGCGAGGCCGGTGGTCTCCACGTCGACGACCGCGTAACTCCGCGGATACTCGGCCGGCCACGGTGAGCCCGCGGAATCCGGGTACTCCGTGGAGAGGGTCGGTGCGGTCGCCGCGTCGTCTTCGAGCATGGTCATGGAAGATACCGGGCGGCTCCGACAGCCCGTGCAGCCCCGTATCGTCCCGTCGGCTGCGCAGAGTTGACGGCACAATAGGTCGATTGTTCCGCTTTGTTGATCTGTACCCGGATTCAAGGGCGGCGGCACCCGTCAAGATGACGCTCCGTCAAGTCAAGTCCGTGGCAGCGAGTGATCGGCCTTTGTCGAACCTTGCCAATACCGATCGGTAACAACCTCTGGTGCCGGCGCCGGGCCGCCCCTAAGGTGCGGACATGCCGCACCTTCCCGATGCAGTGCTGTGGTCCATACCCGCGTTCATCCTGCTCACCGTCCTGGAGATGGTGAGCTACCGCCTCCGTCCCGACGACGACGCCGCGGGTTACGAGTCCAAGGACGCCGCGACGAGCATCGGCATGGGCCTGGGCAGCCTCGTCTTCGACGCGCTGTGGAAGATCCCGATCGTCGCCATCTACGCCACGGTCTACGAACTCACCCCGCTCCGGGTGTCCGTGCTGTGGTGGACGCTGCCGCTCATGCTGCTCCTCCAGGACTTCCTCTACTACTGGTCCCACCGCAGCCACCACGTGATCCGCATCCTGTGGGCCTGCCACGTGGTGCACCACTCCAGCCGCAAGTTCAACCTCACCACCGCGCTGCGCCAGCCGTGGACGACCTGGACCGTCTGGCCGTTCTACGTGCCGATGATCGCGCTCGGTGTGCACCCCGCGGTGCTCGCGTTCTGCGCCGGGGTCAACCTCGTCTACCAGTTCTGGATCCATACCGAGCGGATCGACAAGCTGCCCCGGCCGGTCGAGTTCGTCCTCAACACCCCCTCCCACCACCGGGTCCACCACGCCTCCCAGGGGGACTACCTGGACCGCAACTACGCGGGGATGCTGATCGTCTGGGACCGGATGTTCGGCACCTTCACCCCGGAGACCGAGCGGCCGGTCTACGGGCTCACCAAGAACATCTCGACCCACAACCCGCTGCGGGTCGCCACGCACGAGTACCTGGCCATCGCCCGCGACCTCAGGTCCGCGGCGAACTGGCGCGAGCGGTTCGGCCGGCTGTTGAGGGGCCCGGGCTGGAACCCCGCACCGGCGCCGTCCGCCCCCGAGCCCCCGCAGGTCGGGAGCATGGGCGGCCCCGCCGTACCGTAGAGCGCTGCACACAACGTCCACGCGCAGGGAACCGGACCCCTGCGCCAGCGCCAGAGGAACGCCGCCCATGCGAGCCACCGTCATCCACGCCCCCCACGACATCCGGGTGGAGGAGGTGCCCGATCCCGTGGTCCAAAGGCCCGGTGACGCGATCGTCCGGGTCGTCCTGGCCTGCATATGCGGCAGCGACCTGTGGGCCTACCGGGGGGAGGCGGCCCGGAAGCCGGGGCAGCGGATCGGCCACGAGTTCCTCGGCGTCGTCGAGGAGACCGGACCGGAGGTGACCGAGGTCAGACGGGGCGATCTCGTGGTCGCCCCCTTCATGTGGTCCGACGGCGTCTGCGACTTCTGCACCGAGGGTCTGACCACCTCCTGCGAGCACGGCGGTTTCTGGGGCTCGGTGGGCCACGACGGCGGCCAGGGCGAGGCGGTCCGCGTCCCGCACGCGAACGGCACCCTCGTCCGCCTGCCCGCCGAGGCGGCGTCGGACGACCGGCTGCTGACCGCCCTGCTCACCCTCTCGGACGTGATGGGCACGGGGCACCACGCCGCTCTGGGGGCCGGAGTCCGGCCCGGGAGCACGGTCGCGGTGGTCGGCGACGGCGCGGTCGGGCTGTGCGGCGTTCTCGCCGCGCGGCGCCTCGGAGCGGAACGGATCATCGCGCTGGGACGGCACGAGACCCGCACCGCTCTCGCGCGCAGGTTCGGCGCCACCGACGTCGTCGCAGAGCGCGGGCAGGCCGCGGTGGAAACCGTGCGCGCGCTGACCCGGGGCCAGGGAGCCCACGCCGTGATCGAGGCGGTCGGCACCGAGCAGTCCATGCGCACCGCGGTCGGGATCACCCGGGACGGAGGCTCCATCGGCTTCGTGGGTGTTCCGCACGGCAGCGGCAGCGGCCTCGACCTGAGCGAGATGTTCGACCGCAACATCGCGGTCCGCGGTGGGGTGGCCCCGGTGCGCGCCTACATCCCGGAGCTGTTGCCCGAGGTCCTGGACGGCACGCTCGACCCGTCGCCGGTGTTCGACCTGGCGGTGGACCTCGACGGTGTTCCGGGCGGCTACAAGGCGATGGACGAGCGGGCGGCCCTCAAGGTCCTCATGCGGAACTGACGTGCGGCCGGGGGCCGGCGGCACACTCGCCGCCGGCCCCCGGCCCTCGTTCCTGTGCGGGGGACACCCGATGGGTGTCCCCCGTGCCGTGTCAGCGCCGGACGGCGTCCAGCGCGTCCGCGATCCCGGCTCCGTAGAAGCCGTTCTGCCGCGCGTTGCCCTCGCAGACGGCGTCGGCCTCGCCGTCACCGTCGATGTCGTACGGCTCCGGGCAGGCCACGTCGTCGGCCTCGACCTTCAGCAGCGCCTTCACCGCGGCCGGGGAGGCCTTCGGGTAGGTGCTCATGATGAGCGCCGCCACACCGGCCACGTGCGGCGAGGCCATCGACGTGCCGGCCGCGTAGCCGTAGCCGCCGCCCGGCAGCGTGCCGAGGATCCGGCCGTCCACGGCCGGCGGCTCCGGCGCCTGGTAGCGGGTGGCGTCGCCGCCCGGGGCCGCGATGTCGATGACACCGAGACCGTAGTTGGAGAACGACGACTTGAGCCCCTTGGCGCCGGTCGCCGCGACCGTCACCACGCCCGGGATCTGGGTCGGGATGTCGAGGCAGGTGCTCGGGTCGATCTCGCGGTCGGTCGGAGTGGAGTCGTTCGGGCTCGAACCGTCCTGGATGGAGTCCGAGGCCAGGTCGAAGTTGGAGTTCCCGGCCGCGGCGACGTTGACCGCGCCCTTCTTCTCCGCGTACCGCGTCGCCCGCCCGATGGCGTCGACCAGGGCCCCCTGGTCCGGGTCGTCCTTGCAGTTGAACATCCACGGGTCGACGTAGTAGCTGTTGTTCGTCACGTCCACGCCGTGCTCGGCCGCCCACACGAAGCCGCAGACGACGGCCTCGGTGAAGAAGTACCCGGCCTCGGTGGCCACCTTGATGCCCGAGACCTTGACGCCCGGGGCGACGCCGGTCATGCCGATCCCGTTCTTGGCCGCGGCGATCTCACCGGCGACGTGCGTGCCGTGCGGGCTCTCCTGCGGACCCGGGCGCCAGGCCCCGTCGGCCGTGTTCGGCTTGCCGCTGACGCAGTTGACCGACGCGTTGCGGTCGAAGTTGGGGGCGAGGTCGGGGTGGGTGTCGTCCACACCCGTGTCGATGACCGCGACAGTCACCTTGCTGCTGCCCAGGGTCTTCTCGTGCGCCTTGTCGGCCTTGATGGCCGGCAGGTCCCACTGCAGCGGCTCCAGCGGGTCCTGGCCGGATTCGGCCCGGGCCTCGGCGGCCTTCGCCTGGCGGGACGACAGCGCCACCGGCTTGTCCGCGTCGGTGGTGGACTGGGCGGGCAGCGGGGTGGTCCGGGTCGCGCCCGCGGACTCGACACCGCGCACCTTGCGCATCTTCTCGGCGAAGTCCGGGGCATCCGAATGCGCGACGATCACGCCGATCCGGTCGTAGGACTGGAAGACGGTCCCGCCCGCCTCGACTATCTCCTTCTTGACGTGCTGCGAAGTGCCCTGATTCTGCTTGATGTTGACGACGAAGCTCATCTGCCCGCCGTCTGCGAGCCCGGCCGCCGGGGCGCTGTCCACCGGACCGAGGGCGTCACGTGAGGTGGCGGAGGCCGTGGCCGGAAGGAAGGCCAACGCGGTGGCCATCGCCATGCCCACCGGGATGACGACGGCGCGACGCGTGCGCGCAGAGCGCAATGTCATGGGGTCTCCAGTTCATCCGTATCCGCATGCGGACCGTCGCGGCCGATATGCGGATGGTCCTGGCGGAGGAAGCTAGCCGGGCCCGGAGCAGACGAACAAGAGCCGGGATGGTGACGTTTGGACAACGAAGGGACGGGCCCGACCCGTTCCTCCCGGTCGGGCCCGTTTTTCCTGCAGGGCGTCAGCGCGTGACGGCGTCCAGGGCGTCGACGACGCCGGCTCCGTAGAAGCTGTTCAGACGCCGGGTGCCGGTGCAGACGGCGTCTCTCTCGCCGTCCCCGTCGGGGTCGTAACGGCCGCTCGGGCAACCCGGGTTGTCCGCCTGGGCGGTGAGCATGCGCCGGACCTCCTCGGGTCCCGCGTCCGGGTGCCGGCTCTTCACCAGGGCGGCGACGCCGGCCACGTGCGGCCCGGCCATCGACGTGCCCTGCAGGTAGGCGTAGTCCCCGCCCGGCATGGTGGACAGGATCCGGCCGTCCTCGGCCGGCTTCCTGGGCGACTGGTACTTGTCCCCGCCCGGAGCCGCCACGTCGATCTGCCCCAACCCGTAGTTGGAGTAGTAGGACTTCAGCCCCTGGGCACCGGTCGCCCCGACCGTTACCACACCCGGAAGCTGAGCCGGCACGTCCGGACACGAGTCCGGATCGATCTCGCGGTCGGCAGGCGTGGAATCGTTCGGACTGGAGTCGTCGTCGAGCGAGTCCGCAGCCAGGTCGGCGTTCGAGTTCCCGGCTGACGCCACGTTGAGGACGCCCCTGCCCTCGGCGTAGCGCGCGGCGCGGCCGACCGCCTCGGCGATGGCCCGCTGGTCCGGGTGGTCCTCGCAGTTGAACAGCCACGGGTCCACGTAGTAGCTGTTGTTGGTGATCTCCACGTCGTGTTCGGCGGCGAACATGAACGCGCAGACGACCGACTCCGCGTAGAACAGGCTCGTCTCCGCCTCGCTGACCTTGATGGACGAGACCTTGACGCCCGGCGCGACGCCGGCGACGCCGACGCCGTTGCGCGCGGCGGCGATCTCACCGGCCACATGGGTGCCGTGGTAGTCCTCGTCGGCGTCGTACGGCCGCCAGGCGCCCGCCTTCGTGTCGGCCGTTCCGCCCACGCAGTTGGCGGACTGGGCGGCCGAGAAGTTGGGGGCGAGGTCGGGGTGGGTGTCATCGACTCCCGTGTCGATGACGGCCACGGTGACGTCCCTGCTGCCCGGGTCGATCCGTGCCGCCCGGTCCGCCTTCACGGCGGCGAGGTCCCACTGGAGCTCCTCCATGGGTTCCTTGCCGGCGGCCCTGGCCGCGCGCACGGCGGCTCCGCTGCGCCGTTCCTCGACCTTCTCCGGCCGGCCCACCTGGAGTGAGGAGGCCGAGCGGAGCGGGGCGGTGCGCGTCGCGCCCGCGGACTGCACGCCTTCGACGGCGCGCATCGTCCGGGCGAACCCGGGGGTCGCAGCATGGGCAACGACCACTCCGATGCGCCGGTGTGAGGCGACCACGGTGCCGCCCGCCCGGACGACCGCCTTCTTCACCCGGTTCACCGCGGCGCGGCTCGGGGTGGTGTTGACGACGTACGACAGCTGTGGGCCGGCGGCCGCGACCGGGGTGGCCCTTTCCTGTTTTTCGAGGGGGCCGGCGGTGGCCACGCCCGGCAGGAAGCCGAGGGCGGCGGTCAGTACGAGTCCCACCGGCAGCGAGAGTGCGCGGCGGTGTCCGGACCGGGGATCAGCCATGGGTTCTCCACATCCTCCGAGGTGCCGTCCGCGCGCAGGCCGCGCGCACACGGATGCGTGGCGACGGGAAACAAGGTTCAAATGCTGATCTTATTATTCAAATCCGACCCAGCGTCCGAATCGTCGCGGGTGTATGGGCCGGATGGCCGAACGGGAGGCGGAGCAGCACCCGTCGACGGGGCGTCAGGCCCTTGCCCGCCCGCCGTCCGTCCGACGGGTGCGGCGCAGGGCTTCGACGCTCAGCGGCTGCAGGGACACCTCCGGCCCGAACCAGCGGCCGGGCCGCGGGGGTACCGGCGCCCGGACGGCAGGCGCCGCGTCGACCGGTGCGGCCAGAGCCACCAGGCCGTACGGGCGTCGTGCGGGCCGTGGGGCGGGGGAAGTCGGCGGCGTGCTCACATGTCGGTCAACGATCGGACACGCGCCCGGTGTCGCCGCAGCTCGAACGTTTGCGGATTGGGTTCACCCGCCCCCTGTCGGGGTCACCCGCCCCGGCCCTACGATGCCGAATCCAGGCCCGGGAGTGACGCAGCTCACGGGCTCCGACAGTCGTAGCCACAGACGCAACCCCCACAGGAGAGACCGTGGACACCGCACCAGCCCCGCCCGAGGGGACATCAGGCCGGGAATCACTCAGCGCGGTCCAGGCGAGCAGCGAATTCGGCGAACTGCGCAAGGCACACCGTTCCTTCGCCTTCCCGCTGACGGTCGGATTCGTCGCCTGGTACCTGATGTACGTACTGCTGTCCAACTACGCGGGCGGCCTGATGGGGACGAAGCTCGTCGGCAACATCAACGTCGCCCTGGTCCTCGGTCTGGCGCAGTTCGCCACCACCTTCCTCATCGCCTGGTGGTACTCCCGCCACGCCGCCGCCGAACTCGACCCGCGCGCCGAGGCCATCAAGACCCGCCTGGAGGGCGACGCATGACCACGTTCCAGCTCGCAGCTTCCGGCTCGGGTGAGCACCGCGTTCTGACCATCTCGCTGTTCGTGGCCTTCGTCCTCGCCACCCTCGCCATCACCGTCTGGGCCGGACGCCAGTCCAAGGGCACCGAGGACTTCTACGCCGCGGGACGCCAGTTCAGCGGCTTCCAGAACGGCCTGGCGATCTCCGGGGACTACATGTCCGCGGCCTCGTTCCTCGGCATCGCCGGCGCCATCGCGCTGTACGGCTACGACGGCTTCCTCTACTCCATCGGCTTCCTCGTCGCCTGGCTGGTCGCCCTGCTGCTCGTCGCCGAGCCGCTGCGCAACTCCGGCCGGTTCACCATGGGCGACGTGCTCGCCTACCGGATGCGCCAGCGCCCGGTCCGCACCGCGGCCGGCACCTCCACCATCGTGGTCTCGATCTTCTACCTGCTGGCGCAGATGGCGGGCGCCGGGGCGCTCGTCACCCTGCTCCTGGGCATCACCGGTGAGGTCGGGAACATTCTCGTCGTGATCCTCGTGGGCGTCGTGATGATCCTCTACGTCTCCATCGGCGGCATGAAGGGCACCACCTGGGTCCAGATGGTCAAGGCGGTGCTGCTCATCGCGGGCACGCTGCTGATCACCGTGCTGGTCATGCTCAAGTTCGGCTTCAACGTCTCGGAGCTGCTCGGCGCCGCAGCCGAGAACAGCGGCAAGGGCTCGGCCTTCCTGGAGCCCGGCCTCAAGTACGGCGTCACCGCGATGTCGAAGCTGGACTTCATCTCGCTGGGCGTCGCCCTCGTACTGGGCACCGCCGGTCTGCCGCACATCCTGATCCGCTTCTACACCGTTCCCACCGCCAAGGCCGCACGCAAGTCGGTGAACTGGGCCATCGGGATCATCGGCGGCTTCTACCTGATGACCATCGCGCTGGGTTTCGGCGCCGCGGCCCTGATCAAGCCCGACACCATCATCGAGTCCAACCCGGCGGGCAACACGGCAGCACCGCTGCTCGCCCAGGAGATCGGCGGCGGCGCGGGCTCCGCGGGCGGCGCGGTCCTGCTCGCCGTCATCTCCGCGGTCGCCTTCGCCACGATCCTCGCCGTGGTCGCGGGCCTCACCCTGGCCTCCTCGTCCTCCTTCGCGCACGACCTGTACGTGAACGTCATCCGCAAGGGGCAGGCGACCGAAAAGGAGGAGGTCGCGGCGGCCCGCTGGGCCACCGTCGGCATCGGCGCGGTCGCCATCGCCCTCGGCGTCTTCGCCCGTGGCCTCAACGTCGCCGGCCTGGTCGCCCTGGCCTTCGCCGTGGCGGCCTCGGCCAACCTCCCGACGATCCTCTACAGCCTCTTCTGGAAGCGCTTCACCACCCAGGGCGCGCTGTGGTCGATCTACGGCGGTCTGTTCTCGTCGGTGATCCTGGTGCTGTTCTCGCCGGTGGTCTCCGGAGCTCCGACGTCGATGTTCCCGTCGGTGGACTTCCACTGGTTCCCCCTGAACAACCCGGGTCTGATCTCCATCCCGCTGGGCTTCCTGCTCGGCTGGCTGGGCTCGGTCGTGGGCAAGGAGGAACCGGACACCGAGAAGTACGCGGAGCTCGAGGTCCGCTCCCTCACCGGAGCCGGATCGGCCTGACCGGCGAGCTCCCGTCACCCGCGTGAACGACGGACCCGGGTCCCGGCACGGTCGGGACCCGGGTCCGTCGCGTAGGCTGCGAGAGCGGGGCCAGTGGCTTCGGCCGCCGGACCGACGGCACATCGTGGGAGGGGTCGCTGCATGCTCATCGACACTTACGGTCGCACCGCCACCGACCTGCGTGTCTCGCTCACGGACCGCTGCAACCTGCGCTGCACCTACTGCATGCCCGAGGAAGGGCTGCAGTGGCTCGCGAAACCCGACCTCCTCACCGATGACGAGATCGTCCGCATGGTCCGCATCGCCGTCACGACCCTCGGCATCACCGAGGTCCGCTTCACCGGCGGGGAGCCCCTTCTGCGCCCCGGTCTCGTCGGCATCGTCGAGCGGTGCGCCGCGCTCGGACCGCGCCCGCGCATGTCACTCACGACCAACGGCATCGGCCTCGGACGCACCGCCGAGGCGTTGCGAGGAGCCGGGCTCGACCGGGTCAACGTCTCCCTCGACACCCTGCGCCCGGACGTCTTCCGGGCGCTGACCCGCCGCAAGCGCCACCAGGACGTCCTGGACGGGCTCGCCGCGGCACGCGCCGCCGGTCTCACTCCGGTCAAGGTCAATGCCGTGCTGATGCCGGGGCTCAACGAGGACGAGGCGCCCGACCTGCTGGCCTGGGCAGTCGAGAACGACTACGAACTCCGGTTCATCGAGCAGATGCCCCTCGACGCCCAGCACGGCTGGAAGCGCGAGGGCATGATCACTGCCGGGGACATCCTGGAGAGCCTGCGAACCCGCTTCGATCTCACCCCGGAGGGCGAGGACGCCCGGGGATCGGCTCCGGCCGAGCGCTGGCTGGTGGACGGCGGTCCGGCGCGGGTCGGCGTCATCGCCTCGGTCACCCGGCCGTTCTGCCGCGCCTGCGACCGCACCCGGCTCACCGCCGACGGCCAGGTCCGCACCTGTCTCTTCGCCACCGAGGAGACCGACCTGCGCGGACACCTGCGCTCGGGTGCGTCCGACGAGGAGATCGCGGCCCTGTGGAAGCGGACAATGTGGGGGAAGAAGGCCGGATCCGGTCTGGACGACCCGGCGTTCCTGCAGCCCGAGCGCCCGATGTCAGCGATCGGCGGCTGACCACGCGTCGAGGGTCACGACGTCCTTGAGGAAGCCGCGGGCGCCGAGGAACGTCGACAGGTGCTCCCGGTGCTCGTCGCAGGCCAGCCAGGTCTTGCGCCGCTCGGGTGTGTGCAGCTTCGGGTTGTTCCAGGCGAGCACCCACACGGCTGCGGTCCGGCAGCCCTTCGCCGAACAGATCGGTGCCGTGCCGGCGGCGGAGTCGGAAGCGTGATCGGGGGAGTCCATCCGGGAAACCATACGCAACTCCGGTGGCGCGGGCGCGCGGCCGGGTCGGGACAAAGCGACGCCGGGCAGCCACGGGGGGAGCCGCCCGGCGTCGGTCATTCGCTCCGACGGGGGATGCGGAGCGCTTACGAAGTATGGCACGGGGGAGGCTGCGCAGTGCACCGGAACAACATGATTGATCTGAGCTTTTCCTGAGCTTTGAGGGCGGCCGTCCTCAGCTCGCGGCGGCTCTGCGGTCCTCCCCGTCGTGAACCGTGGGATCCTGCGTCCGGCCCGGACCGGAAGGCGGTTCGGAGGAGCGTTCCGGCCCGTTCGGCGCGCTCCGCGGCAGCGCATGCCGGGCCGGTGCGATCAGGGCGGAGGGCAGGGAAGGGGCGTTCTCACGGCCCGCGTTGGCGATGACCACGGCGATATAGGGGAGCACGGCGCCCAGCACGAGGGCCACGATCGCGACGTGCCGTTCGACGCTCCACAGCGTCGCGGCGAGCACCACCGCGACCGTCCGGATGAGCATCGAGATCACGTACCGCCGCTGCCGGCCCCGGACGTCGTCGGCGAGTCCCTGCCGGGCTCCGGTGATCCGGAAGACCTCGGAGTCGTCCCGCTTCCGCCTCATGTTCCACCACCTGAATCCCCGGCCGGACCGCCCGGCCCCCGTCCTTCACGGTACGCCGCGACAGTGCTGTCCACGAGGGCGGGCTCCCTCCACCGGTGCGGGATCGCTCCGGCCTCGACCGCGCCGGCCCCCGCCCCCGGGCGGCGTGCGACGGGCCGGAACGCGGCAACAGGCAGGGCCCTCCGGGGCGCCTCGTGAGGTGGCCGGCCGGCAGGGGGCCGGTTGTGACGGCTCACCCGCCCCGGGGACCGCAGAAGACGTACGGCGTCGTGGTGGTCAGCGCCGTGAAGCCCAGCCGCTCCAGCACCGGCCGGCTCATCGCCGACGCGTCGACCTGCAGCCAGTCACAGCCCCGCTCGGCCGCGATACGGGCACGGAAGCCCACCAGGGCCCGGTAGAGGCCCCGTCCTCGCCAGCCCGGCAGGGTGCCGCCGCCCCACAGACCCGCGAAGCCGGCCTCCGGGTCGAGCTCCATCCGTGCCGCACTCACCGGGAGGTCGCCGGCCATCGCCACGACCGCGGCCGCGGCGCCGTCGCCCTCGTCCAATCGGGCCCGGAGCTGCTTTGCCAGCCGGGCGGGGTCAGTGGCGAAGACCTGTTCGTGAACGGCGGCGACCAGATCCACCCCGGCCGCATCCGTCACCGGGAGCAGTCGCACGCCCTCGGGCGGTTCCGGACCGGCCGGCACCCGGTGCGGCCGGGCGACCATCACGGTCTCCTCGTCCTCCGGCTCGAAGCCGGCCGCCAGCAGCCGTTCGGCCAGATCCGCCGGGCCGTCATGCCCGTAGAGCTTCCACTCGAAACCGAGGCCCAGCGCCGCGAAGTGCCGCACCTGGGCGGCGATCTCCGTATCGGCGCCGGCGGGCTCGAGGTCCGACCACAGCACGCCGTTCCACCCGCCCGGATCCGTTTGCCGGACCACCGGCCCGACCCGCTCGACCCATGCGCCGGGGCCGTCGGGCCGCGCCCCGCGCCGCATCCGTTCGTCGAAGACGGCCAGCGCCGCAGCTGCATCCATGCGCGGATTCCAGCACCGGCACGAGGCGATCGGCAATGGGGTTTCCGTCCCCGTGCCCGGACGGCGGCCGCCGTCCGGGCATGCAGAACGGCCCGGCACGGCGTCAGCCGGCGGCCACCTCGACCGCGGCCAGGTTCTTCTTGCCCCGGCGCAGCACCAGCCAGCGGCCGTGCAGCAGTTCGTCACCGGCCGGCACGGTGTCCTCGGCGGGTACCTTGACGTTGTTCACGTAGGCTCCGCCCTCCTTGACGGTGCGGCGCGCGGCGGACTTGCTCGCGACCAGGCCGACCTCGGCGAAGAGGTCCACCACGGATGCCAGCTGCGCCACCCGCACGTGCGGCACCTCCGACAGCGCCGCGGACAGCGTTGCCTCGTCCAGCTCCGTCAGGTCGCCCTGGCCGAACAGCGCCCGCGACGCCGCCACGACCGCTTCGCACTGCGCGGCACCGTGCACCAGCGTCGTCAGCTCCTCGGCCAGCGCCCGCTGGGCGGCCCGGGCCTGCGGGCGCTCCACGGTCTGCCGCTCCAGCTCCTCGATCTCCGCGCGGGAGCGGAAGCTGAAGATCCGCAGGAACTTGGACACGTCCCGGTCATCGGCGTTCAGCCAGAACTGGTAGAAGGCGTACGGCGTGGTCATCTCGGGGTCGAGCCAGACCGTGCCGCTCTCCGTCTTGCCGAACTTGGTGCCGTCGGCCTTGGTGATCAGCGGCGTTCCCAGGGCGTGCACCTCCGCTCCGGGCTCGACCCGGTGGATCAGGTCGGTGCCCGAGGTGAGGTTGCCCCACTGGTCGCTGCCGCCGGTCTGCAGGGTGCAGCCGTACCGCCGGTACAGCTCCAGGAAGTCCATGCCCTGCAGGATCTGGTAGCTGAACTCGGTGTAGCTGATGCCCGCGTCGGAGTTCAGTCGCCGGGAGACGGCCTCCTTGGCGATCATCTTGTTGACGCGGAAGTGCTTGCCGACGTCGCGCAGGAACGCGATCGCCGACATCCCCTGCGTCCAGTCCAGGTTGTTCACCATGACCGCGGCGTTCGGGCCCTCGAAGTCGAGCAGCGGGCGGATCTGGGCCTCCAGCCGCTCCACCCATCCGGCGACGATCTCCGGGGCGTTCAGGGTGCGCTCGGAGGTGGGCTTCGGGTCGCCGATCAGACCGGTGGCCCCGCCGACCAGGCCGAGCGGCCGGTGCCCGGCCTGCTGGATCCGGCGCATGGTGAGAATCTGCACCAGATTGCCCAGGTGCAGGCTCGGCGCGGTCGGGTCGAAGCCGCAATAGAAGGTGACGGGGCCGTCCGCGAACGCCTTGCGCAGTGCGTCCTCATCGGTGGAGAGGGCGATCAGCCCGCGCCACTTCAGTTCGTCGACGATGTCCGCCACGGTGATGTCTCTCCTTCGGGAGGTGTCCGGGCCGCTACCGCCCGGCTCCGATGTGCCCCGGCCAGTCTATGGGGCGGCCCGGGCGCTCAGACCCCGCGGCTGACGGAGCTCATGTTGAAGTCGGGGACGCGCAGCGCCGGCATGGCCGCCCGGGTGAACCAGTCGCTCCACTCCCGGGGCAGCGTCGGGACCGTCCGCCCGGCCTCCGTCGCGCGGCCCAGAAGGTCGACCGGTGACTCGTTGAAGCGGAAATTGTTCACCTCGGCGACCACCTCGCCGTTCTCGACGAGGTACACGCCGTCCCGGGTCAGCCCGGTCAGCAGCAGGGTCGCCGGATCCACCTCGCGGATGTACCAGAGGCAGGTGAGCAGCAGGGCGCGCCCGTGGTGCCCGGTGTCCGCGACCATCTCCTCCAGCGAACGGGCGCCCCCGGCATCCATGATCAGGTTGTCGATCGCCGGGGCGACCGGGAGGCCGGTGAGCCCGGCCGTGTGCCGGGACGTCGCCAGGTGCGCGAGCTCCCCGTCCCGCAGCCACTCGGTGGCGCGCAGCGGCAGCCCGTTGTCGAAGGCCGACACGTCGTCCCCCGACGCGTGGGCGATCACGAACGGCGCGCACTCCAGGCCCGGTTCCCGAGGATCACTGCGCATGTTCACCGGCAGTCCCGAGAGCTTCTCCCCGATCCGGGTTCCGCCGCCCGGCCGGCTGAAGACCGTACGGCCCTCGACCGCGTCCCGGGCCGAGGACGACCACATCTGATGGATCAGCAGATCCGCCACGGCCGTCGGCGGCAGCAGCGTCTCGTACCGGCCGGCCGGCAACTCGACCCGGCGCCGCGCCCACTCCAGCCGCTGCGCCAGCTCGGCGTCCATCGCCGCCGGGTCGACGTCCCCGAAGTCCCGGGTGGAACGGCCGGTCCAGGCCGAACGCGGGGTCCGTCCGTCGGCACCCGGCGCCTTGGCGTTCAGTTCGAGCGTGCCGGTGGGCTGGTCGTGGCGCAGCCGCAGCCCGGTCGAGGACCCCAGATAGGTGGAGACCATCTCGTGGTTGGCGAACCCGTACAGCTCGCGGCCGGCGTCGTGGGCGCGGGCGAAGGCCTCCCCGAGCGCCGGGGCGAAGGCGGAGAACACCGCCGACGAGGTCTCCGCCGGGGCTTCGGCGAAGTCCGGCGACGCGGGTACGCCGTCCACCAGCGGCTGTGCGTCCTCAGCGGGGCCCGCCTCGCGCGCGGCCGCCTCGGCGGCCCGCACCAGCGGCTCGATGCCGTCGGCCGTCACCGCGGAGCGGGAGACCACCCCGGAGGCGGTACCGCGGCCCCCGTCCACCGTCGCGATCACGGTGAGGGTACGGCCGCGGGGCACCCCGTTCGTGGTCAGCGCATTGCGGGCCCAGCGGAGGTTGGCCGTGGACGACTCGTCGGCGATGACCACGCAGCCGTCTGCCCGGGACACGCCGAGGGCGCGCTCGACGATCTCGTGCGGCTTGGTCGTACGGGTCATCGGCCGGCCTCCTGAGTGGTGTTGAGAACGGTGACGCCGCGGAACAGCGCCGACGGACAGCCGTGCGAGACCGCCGCGACCTGGCCGGGCTGTGCCTTGCCGCAGTTGAACGCACCGCCCAGGACGTACGTCTGCGGGCCGCCCACGGCGGCCATCGAGCCCCAGAACTCCGTGGTCGTGGCCTGGTAGGCGACATCGCGCAGCTGCCCGGCGATCCGGCCGTTCTCGATCCTGAAGAAGCGCTGGCCCGTGAACTGGAAGTTGTAGCGCTGCATGTCGATGGACCAGGAGCGGTCTCCGATCACGTAGATGCCGCGCTCCACACCGCCGATGAGGTCCTCGGTCGAGGGTCCCCGGGGAGCCGGCTGCAACGAGACGTTGGCCATCCGCTGTACGGGCACGTGCGCGGGGGAGTCGGCGAACGCGCAGCCGTTGGAGCGCTCGAAGCCGGTGAGCCGGGCGATCCTGCGGTCGAGCTGGTAGCCGACCAGGGTCCCCTCCCGCACCAGGTCCCAGGACTGGGCCGCCGCACCTTCGTCGTCGTAACCGATAGTCGCCAGCCCGTGCTCGGCCGTGCGGTCGCCGGTCACGTTCATGATCTCGGAGCCGTACTTCAGTTCGCCGAGCCGGTCGAAGGTCGCGAACGAGGTTCCGGCGTAGGCGGCTTCGTAACCGAGGGCCCGGTCGAGCTCGGTCGCGTGGCCGATCGATTCGTGGATCGTCAGCCACAGGTTCGACGGGTCGATCACCAGGTCGTACGACCCGGGTTCCACGCTCGGCGCCCGCATCTTGGCGGCGAGCAGCGAGGGCAGTTCGGCCAGTTCGGCGTCCCAGTCCCAGCCCGTGCCCGTCAGGTACTCCCAGCCCCGCCCCACCGGTGGGGCGATGGTGCGCATGGAGTCGAACTCGCCACTGGCGGGGTCGACGGCCACCGCGGTCAGCTGCGGGTGGATCCGCACCCGCTGCTGCGTGGTCGAGGTGCCGGAGGTGTCCGCGTAGAACTTGTTCTCGTGAACGGCGAGGAGCGAGGCGTCGACGTGCGCCACGCCGTCCGCGGCGAGCAGCCGGGAGCTCCATTCGGCGAGGAGGTCGTTCTTGTCGGTGTCCGGGACGCCGAACGGATCCACGTCGTAGGCGGAGATCCACGTCCGGTCGGCGTGCACCGGCTCGTCCGCCAGCTCCACCCGCTCGTCCGCCCCCGAGGCATCGACCACCAGCGCGGAGAGTTTCGCCATCTCCACCGCCTGCCCTGCGACGCGGGCGGCGGCGTCCGGGGTCAGGTCGACGCCTGAGGCGAACCCCCAGCTCCCGCCGTGCACGACCCGTACCGCGTACCCCAGGTCGGTGGTGTCCGAGGAGCCCGCCGGTTTCGTGTCGCGCAACCGCCGCTCGGCACTGCGCACCCGTTCCAGCCGGAAATCGGCGTGCTCGGCGCCGAGCGACCGGGCGCGGGCGAGCGCCGCGTCGGCGAGCGCGTGCAACGGCAGCGACGTAAAGGACTCGTCGAGGGAACGGGCCACGGCATCCTCCTGAAGTTGTCGCACCGCATCATGCCGCGGCGTGAGGTCCTCGCACAGGAGCTTCGCCGCGGCTGTCGGGCACGGAGCTTTCTTGTTGTAGGTAGAATCTCGAAAGTGTAGGTACACGTCGCGGATGCAGAGGGAGGTACCCGATGAGCACGATTTCGGTCCGTGAGTTCTCCTACAACCCGAGCGCCGTCTTCGCCCGTGTCGAGAAGGGTGAGGCGATCCAGGTGACGCGCCACGGGAACGTCATCGCCATACTGCTTCCCGGCTCTGGGCCCGTGGCCCGGTATTCCGACCTCGTTGCCCAGGGCAAGATCCGCTTGAAGGCCACCACGACCTCCGATCTCGACCGTCTGCCCCGGTACGACATCCCGGCCGATGCACCTGACGCGGTCGAACTCCTCCTCGCGGAGCGGGAGGACGAGGACCGGTGATCTACATGGATTCGTCGGCTCTGCTGACTCTGCTGACCGGTCGGTCCAACACTGCTGAGCTGCGGAGATTCCTCGCCGCCCGGCCCGGAGTCCCGATGGCGACGAGCACCCTCGGGTTCGTTGAGACCGTCCGGCAGTTGGACAAGGTGGGCTCGTATCCGAACGCCCTGGCCGACCTCGACAGGACGGTGACCGAAATCCTCCTCACGGAGGACGTGAGGAACCTGGCCACCCGGGTGCCGGCCTCGCTGCGTTCTCTCGATGCCGTCCACGTGGCGAGTGCGCTGGCCATCGGAGAGGCCCTCGACTGTCTGATCACCTACGACAAGCGGATGCTCGACGCCGCGCGCGAGGCCGGACTGGCTGCTTTCGCCCCGGGCGTGACCGGCTGAAAAACGCATCCCACCCGGCATCGGCAGGACCGCCGTGCCCCGCACGGTTCTGTAGGGACCCCACAGGGACGGCCGGACGCGCCTGTGGGAGCCGGAGCCGTCGTCACGGGGCCCGGGCCGATACGTTCGAGGTGTTCGCACCGTCCAGAGAAAGGGTGATCCGTTGAGCCGCTCGGTTCTCGTCACCGGAGGAAACCGGGGCATCGGCCTCGCCATCGCCCGCGCCTTCGCCGACGCCGGCGACAAGGTGGCCATCACGTACCGCTCCGGCGACCCCGAGGTCCTCACCAAGGAGGGTTTCCTTCCGGTCCGGTGCGACATCACCGACCCGGAGCAGGTCGACCAGGCGTACAAGGAGATCGAGGACAAGCACGGCCCGGTCGAGGTCCTCGTGGCCAACGCGGGAGTCACCCGCGACCAGCTGCTGATGCGGATGTCCGAGGACGACTTCAGCACGGTCCTCGACACCAACCTCACCGGCACCTTCCGCGTGGTCAAGCGCGCCAACCGCGGCATGCTGCGGGCCAAGAAGGGCCGTGTCGTCCTGATCTCCTCCGTCGTGGGCCTGCTGGGCTCGGCGGGCCAGGCGAACTACGCCGCCTCCAAGGCCGGCCTCGTGGGGTTCGCCCGCTCGCTCGCACGCGAGCTGGGGTCCCGCAACATCACCTTCAACGTCGTGGCGCCCGGCTTCGTCGACACCGACATGACCCGCGAGCTCAGCGACGAGCAGCGCGCGGGCATTCTGGAGCAGGTGCCGCTCGCGCGATACGCACGGCCCGAGGAGATCGCCGCCGCCGTGCGCTTCCTCGCCTCGGACGACGCCTCGTACATCACTGGAGCCGTCATCCCGGTTGACGGCGGATTGGGCATGGGTCACTGATCACATGAGTGGAATCCTCGCCGGCAAGCGCATTCTGGTCACGGGCGTCCTCACCGAGTCGTCCATCGCCTTCCAAGCTGCCAAGATCGCCCAGAACGAGGGCGCCGAGGTCGTCCTGACCGGCTTCGGCCGGCTCTCCCTCGTCGAGCGCATCGCCAAGCGGCTGCCCAAACCCGCTCCCGTCATCGAGCTGGACGTCACGAACCAGGAACATCTGGACGGGCTGGCCGACAAGGTCCGCGCGGAGATCGGCGAAGGCGTCGGCCTCGACGGCATCGTGCACTCCATCGCCTTCGGTCCCCAGGGCGCGTTCAACTTCCTCGAGGCGAGCTGGGAGGACGTCGGCACCGCGGTGCACGTCTCCGCCTACTCCCTCAAGTCGCTGACCATGGCGTGCCTGCCGCTGATGCCGCGCGGCGGCTCCGTCGTCGGGCTCACCTTCGACGCGCAGATCGCCTGGCCGAAGTACGACTGGATGGGCGTTGCCAAGGCCGCCCTCGAGTCGACCAGCCGCTACCTGGCACGTGACCTGGGCAGCAGGAACGTCCGCTGCAACCTGATCTCCGCCGGACCGATCAAGTCCATGGCCGCCAAGTCGATCCCGGGCTTCGAGGAGCTCGCCGACGTCTGGAACCACCGGGCTCCCATCGGCTGGGACCTGGCGGACCCGGAGCCGGCCGGGCGCGGTGTGGTCGGTCTGCTGTCCGATTTCTTCCCCCGCACCACGGGCGAGATCGTCCACGTCGACGGCGGCGTGCACAT
The DNA here is from genome assembly GCF_023703325.1 of Streptomyces meridianus. Taxonomy (GTDB): domain Bacteria; phylum Actinomycetota; class Actinomycetes; order Streptomycetales; family Streptomycetaceae; genus Streptomyces; species Streptomyces meridianus. The sequence continues at coordinate 18,018 of NZ_JAMQGM010000019.1, read as the reverse complement.
GATGGGCGCCTGAAGCCTCCCCGGCCCCCTTCTCGAAGGGGGCCGCACAACGCCCCGGCAGCGGAACCCACCGCTGCCGGGGCGTTCGCGCACGTTCACCCGTACGGCGCAGCATCGCAGGCGCGCCGCCGGTGCGCCGGACACCCTGGAGACCTCTCGTGGTGCAGCAGCGGCCCCCGCACGGCCGAGGAGGTCCCGCCATGTCCGTCCCCCGCCGCCGCACGGCCGCGGCCCTGCTGCTCCTTCTCGCCGGCATGGCCGCCCCCGCCGGAGCGACGGGCCCGGCAGTGTCCATGGCCGCGGAACGCGCCCGGCCGGCGACCGTCCAGAGGTCCCCTGCCCGGGCGGAGTGCCGCGTCCGCATCGACGGTCCGGACGTCACCGCCGACTGCTACAACCCGTATCCCGACAGTGATCACGTGCAGCTGCACATCGAGTGCGACCGCTGGTGGGACCCGGACGTGGACACCGCCCCCGTCGAGGCCGGCCCGGCACAGACGGTTCGGCTGGCCGGACGCTGCTGGCTGCCAGTCCGCGAGGCCTGGGTCAGCCACGAACGCTGAGGCTCCTGCGGCGTTCCGGCATCGAGGACCCCGAACCGTATGCTGCCCTGATGGCCGACGACGATCTCCCCGACATACGAAGGCCCGCGCCGGGCGGGACCCGGGTCCCGGTCTCCTCACCCCAGGACGGGCCGCCCCGTCGCACCGCGCAGCGGCCCGGGCAACGGGCGGGCGTTCCCCGATGGCTCGGCGTCCTGGTGGCCACCGGCCTCGTCGTCGCCGCACTCAACCTGCGCCCCGCGATCACCAGCCTCGGCGCGGTTCTGCAGGAGGTCAGACACGGACTCGGCATGAGCGGCACGGTGGCCGGCCTGCTGACCTCGGTCCCGGCCCTGTGCTTCGGCCACTTCGGGACCGCAGCACCCCGCCTCGCCCGCCGGTGGGGCGTTGCCCCCGTGGTCTGCGGCGCCATGGCCGCGGTCGCCGTCGGCCTCCTCCTGCGCCCCTTCACCGGAGCCGCCGCCGGTTTCCTCGTGTGCAGCGCTCTCGCCCTGGCAGGCATGGCGCTCGGCAACGTCCTGATGCCGGTCACCGTCAAGCGCTGGTTCCCGGACCGCATCGGCTCGATGACCGGCCTGTACTCGATGGCGGTGTCACTCGGCACCGCCGCCGCGGCCGCCCTCACCGTGCCCATCGCCACCGCATCCGGCGGCAGTTGGCGGGCCGGCCTGGTCGTGTGGGCGGTGCCGGCGGTCGTCGCGGCGGTGTGCTGGTTCCCGTTGGCCCGCCGTCCGGAGCCGGCTGCGGACGGCGGGACGCCCCGTGACGAGCGCCGGCCGCCGGGCCTGCGCGTCGCCCGCAGCCCCACCGCCCGTGCCCTCGGCTGCTTCTTCGGCCTCCAGGCGACCTCGGCATACATCACCATGGGATGGCTGCCCCAGATCTTCCGGGACGCGGGCGTTCCGGCGGCCTCGGCCGGTGTGCTGCTCGCCGTGACGATGGGGCTCGGCGTACCGCTGTCGTTCGTGCTGCCGCAGATCGCCGCCCGGATGCGCAACCAGGGGGCCCTGGCCGTAGCCCTCGGTCTCTGCGGTCTCGCCGGGTACATCTGCCTCCATGTCGCCCCGGCGGCGACGGCGTGGCCGGCGGCCCTGCTCCTCGGGATCTCCAACTGCGCCTTTCCGCTGGTGCTCACGCTGATCGGACTGCGGTCACGCTCCGGTGCGGGAGTGGTCCGGGTGTCGGCCTTCGTGCAGAGCACCGGCTACCTGATCGCGGTGCCCGGACCGCTGGTGATCGGCGCGCTGTACCAGCACAGCGGCGGGTGGGACGTGCCGCTGACGGTCATGGCCGGGCTCATGGTGGCGCAGATCGCGCTGGGGGTACTCGCCGGACGGGACCGGGTCGTCGAGGACGAGTGCTGAGCGTCGGCCGCGTGGCAGACCCGGCGGCGGAGAGGCGCCCGTGCGGCCCCGGGGCCCTGTGCGATCCGACGGCGGGGACGGGTGGGACCATGGGGGCATGCCAGTGCTCGAGCCGAACCCGCAGAACGGGCAGAAGAAGCTGCTCGCCGTCCTCGGCGTGATGCTTGCCGTCACCGTCGTCATCGGCGTGATCGCGAGCATCGCCTCGCCCTGACCGGCCCCACCGGGCCGCGTCGCAAGCACGATCGGCAGCGGGTTCCGAAGTACCTCCCGTGTCCCCGGCGCAGGGCCGGAGTTGCACGGTCGATGCTCCGTTCTCCCGGCTGCGCGGTGTGCCGTCACCCCTCGGGGGGACCATGTCAACACCCCGAGCCGCACGCGGCGTTTCGTGCGAAGCTGGGATGCATGAGCGCCGCTTCTTCCCGGGAAGCCACTCCCGGACCCTCGGAGTCCCGCAAGATCGTTCTGCTTCGCCACGCCAAGGCCGACTGGCCCGACGTCGCCGACCACGACCGGCCGCTCGCCGAACGCGGACGCAAGGATGCACCCGTTGCAGGCCGCTGGCTCGCCACCACCGGCATCAGCCCCGACCTGACCCTCTGCTCGACCGCCGCCCGTACCCGCGAGACATGGAAGCTCTTCGTCCACGAGCTGCCCCAGAGGCCCCGGACCGTCTACGAGGACCGGATCTACGAGGCCACGCTCGGTGACCTCCTGGCCCTGCTCAACGAAACCCCCGACGACGTGAACAATCTGATGCTCGTCGGCCACAACCCGGGCATGCACGCCCTCGCAGACGCTCTGACGGGCTCGGCCGAGGGGGACAGCCTGGCACGGCTCAGCCGCGTCGGATTCCCCACCTCCGCCATGGCCGTCGTCGGGTTCGAGGGGTCCTGGAAGACCGTGGAGCACGGCGTCGGCCGGCTCCTCGACTACTGGGCGCCGCACGCATAGGGCGTGTCCGGGTACGACGAACGGGGCCCCGTTCCCGAGAGCGGGGCCCCGTTCCGGTGTTCCCGCGGCGACAGGACCGGCTGACGGCCGGAACGTCGGCGCCGCCCCCGGGCCGTCAGCCGACGTGGGTGTCCGCGGCCTCGACCTCGTCGCGCGTGATCCCGAGCAGATAGAGCACCGTGTCCAGGAAGGGGACGTTCACGGCGGTGTGCGCCGCCTCGCGCACCACCGGCTTGGCGTTGAAGGCCACGCCGAGGCCGGCCGCGTTCAGCATGTCCAGGTCGTTCGCACCGTCACCGATCGCCACGGTCTGCGACAGCGGAACTCCCGCCTGCTCCGCGAACCGGCGCAGCAGCCGGGCCTTGCCCGCGCGGTCCACGACCTCGCCGACGACCCGGCCGGTGAGCTTTCCGTCCACGATCTCCAGGGTGTTGGCCGAGGCGAAGTCCAGACCGAGGCGTTCCTGCAGGTCATCGGTGACCTGGGTGAAACCGCCCGACACCACGCCCACTTGGTACCCGAGCCGTTTCAGCGTGCGGATCAGGGTGCGGGCGCCCGGTGTGAGCCGCACCTCCGAGCGCACCTTGTCGATCACGGATGCGTCCAGTCCGGCCAGCAGCCGTACCCGGGCGTGCAGCGACTGTTCGAAGTCGAGCTCGCCGCGCATGGCTGCCGCGGTCACTTCGGCCACCTTGTCCTCGCAGTCCGCGTGGGCGGCGAAGAGTTCGATGACCTCGTCCTGGATGAGCGTCGAATCCACGTCCATGACGACCAGGCGCTGGGCCCGGCGGTGCAGCCCCGATGCCACCACGGCCACGTCCACCCCGAGGGCGGCCGCCTCGGTTGCCAGTGCTGTACGCAGCGGTTCCGTCTCGGCGCCCGAGACGGCGAACTCCACTGCGGTGACCGGGTACTTGGCCAGCCGGGAGATCCGGTCGATGTTCCCGCCGGTGCCGGTGATCCGGGCCGCTATGGCTGCGGTCGACTCGGCGGTGAGCGGATTGCCGAGGACGGTGACGTGCGAACGGCCCAGACCCCGAGGGCGGTTGTCGCCCCGGCCCGAGATGATCTCGGCCTGGAGCCGCAGCGACTCGGCCCAGGTGTGCACGGTGGCGCGCAGGTCGCCCTCCGTCGCGTCCCGGCGGGCGGGTGCGGTGACCAGTGCGCAGAGCACGATCCGGCCCCGGGTCACGACCTGCTCGATGTCGATGACATCGACGGAGAAGGTGGCGAGCGTGTCGAAGAGCCCGGCGGTGATACCGGGACGGTCCTTGCCGAAGATCTTGACGAGGAGGGTCGGGGCGTCCTCGTCCGGGGCGGCCGCAGCCGGCGGGGTGTGCGATGCGCTCATGGTGCTCCCACCGTATCCGGACGCCTCGGCGCCTCGCGCGTTCGTCCCGCGGAACGGACGGCCGCCGCGGAGGCAGGCGGCCCACCCGGGCGGTCCGTCGTGGGGCGGAGCCACGTGATCCGTGCGCACCGTGGTCCGCGTCTCACCCCGGGTGAGTGCGCCGGAGGGCGGTCCGGGCCCGGGACAGTCCGGCCCCCGGTGTCCCTCGCCGCCGCCGGGGCCACGGCCCGGCTTCCGGACGGGCTCGTCCGCCTGAAATAGTTCCCCCACGAACTTCGCATCCCTGGGCTCCCCGCGCAGCGGATGAGATCGGGGGACAAGCAGTGGGGTATGGAGTGCCGGAACTCGTACTGGAATTGAACGGACGTACCTGGACTCTCGACCGGTCCAGGACGTACACCCTCGGACGCGACCCGCAGGGTGACATGGTGATCGACGATCCGAGGGTTTCCTGGCGGCACGCCACCGTGCGCTGGGCGGAAAGCAGTTGGGTCGTCGAGGACCAGGGGAGCACCAACGGCACCTATGTGCGGGGACGTCGGATGCAGCAGGTGGAGGTCGAGGCGGGAGCGGCCGTCCGTCTCGGGAACGCAACGGACGGGCCGCGTGTGGCGTTCACCGGGACGGGACAGGCCGTCCCGCATCCCCGCGGCGAGGCTCTCCGCATGCAGGACGCGGCCGCGCCGAGCACGCCGTTGCCGTCGACCGGAGCATCCGCCCAGGCGGCCGCTTGGGGGCCCGGGTCCGCCCCGTCGGCCGGAGCGCGTTCCGGACAGCAGACCGGGCGGCAGGAGCCCGGGGACAGCGTCCCGCCGCAGCACCCCGCGCAGCAGCCGGCCGGGACCGGGCCCGGCGACCGCAGCCCGACGACGTTCCACCGCATCGACATCGGGCGGGTGATGCGGATCGGGCGTGCCCTCGAGAACGAGCTCGTCGTCTCCGACCTGCAGGTCTCCCGGCACCACGCGGAGTTCCGGGCCACCCCCGACGGCCGTTTCGAGATCGTCGACCTGGGCAGCCACAACGGCACGTACGTCAACGGCCAGCCGGTCCGCCGGCGGCTGATCGGCCCGGACGACATCGTGGGTGTCGGCCACTCCACGTTCCGCCTCGTGGGCGATCGGCTCGAGGAGTTCGTCGACACCGGCGAGGTCTCCTTCTCCGCCCGCCACCTCACCGTCACCGTCGACGGGGGGAAGCAGATTCTCAAGGACGTCTCGTTCGGCGTCCCCGAGAAGTCCCTCATCGCCGTCATCGGCCCCTCCGGCTCCGGGAAGTCGACGCTGTTGCGGGCCCTGACCGGGTACCGGCCCGCCGACCAGGGCGATGTCCTCTACGACAACCGCAACCTGTACAAGCAGTTCGCGGAACTCCGGCAGCGCATCGGCCTGGTCCCGCAGGACGACATCCTGCACAAGGAGCTGACCGTCCGCACCGCCCTCAAGTACGCGGCCAAGCTCCGGTTCCCGGGTGACACCCAGGAGGCCGAGCGCGAGACCCGGATCGACGAGGTTCTGCGCGAGCTCAAGCTCGACGTTCACCGCACGAAGAAGATCACCTCGCTCTCGGGCGGTCAGCGCAAGCGCGTCTCGGTCGCCCTGGAGCTGCTGACCAAGCCGTCCCTGATCTTCCTCGACGAGCCGACCTCGGGGCTCGACCCGGGCATGGACCGCGACGTCATGCAGCTGCTCCGCGGCCTGGCCGACGACGGCCGCACGGTCCTCGTGGTTACCCACTCGGTGGCCGAGCTGGCGATCTGCGACCAGCTGCTCGTGATGGCGCCGGGCGGCTCGGTCGCCTACTTCGGCCCGCCCGGGGAGGCGCTCAACTTCTTCGGCTACGAGTCCTGGGCCGACGTCTTCTCCGCGTTCGAGAACTACCGTGACTACGACTGGGCGGGACGCTGGCGCGGCTCGCAGCACTACCGGCTGTACGCGGCGGACCTCGAGGCCGTGGCGCCGCACCCCGTCCGTGCCCAGTCGCCGATGTCCCGGCCGCCCAAGCCGCAGAGCTGGGGCTCCCAGCTGGGCACGCTGATCCGCCGCTATCTGTCGGTGATCGCCTCCGACCGCGGATTCATCGGCCTGATGATCCTTCTGGTGCCGGCCATCCTCGGCGGGGTCAGCGCGGTCATCCCCGCCAAGCACGGTCTGATGCCGCCGACACCACCGGACCGCTTCAACAGCGGCGCGGGCATGGTCATGATGATTCTGGTGGTCGGCATGTGCTTCTCGGGCGCCGCCGGCTCCGTGCGCGAACTGATCAAGGAACGCGTCATCTACGAACGCGAACGCGCCACGGGCCTGTCCCGGTCCGCGTATCTCATGTCCAAGGTGATCGTGCTCGGGGTGATCACGACCCTCCAGGCGGTGATCATCTGTGCCATCGGCTTCTCCGTCCGGGAGATCCCCGAGGAGGGCGTGATCATGAGCGCCACGGTCGAGCTGGGCGTGACGGTCGTCGCCATCGGCTTCACCTCGATGATGGTCGGTCTGGTCATCTCCTCGCTGGTGAGGACCGCAGAGAAGACGATGCCGCTGCTGGTGATGTTCGCGATCGTCCAGCTGGTGTTCACCGGGACGCTGTTCCAGGTCTTCGGCAAGCCCGGTCTCGAGCAGATCGCGTGGCTCATGCCGTCCCGCTGGGCGGTCGGCGCCTCCGGGACGACGCTCGACCTCTCGCATCTCATGCCGCCGTGGGACCGGGAGAACCCCACCGATCTCGACCCGCTCTGGGAGCACACGGCCGGCCAGTGGTGCATCGACATGCTCGTTCTCGCCCTGTTCGCGGTGGCCTGCGGGTTCGCGGTCGCCCGTCTGCTGCGCCGCCACGAGCCGGAGGTCATGCGGAAGTAGACCGGACGCACGCGAGGACGGCGGCAACCCGGGACCGGGTTGCCGCCGCCCTGTGCTGTCCGTTCCGGCCGGGGCCGGAGAACCGTGCGGTCCTGCCGGAGGACCGCTCAGTACGCGGAGTTCACGTTGTCCATCGAGCCGTAGCGGTCGGCGGCGTAGTTGCACGCGGCGACGATGTTGGCCACCGGGTCGCGCTGGTCGTACGCGGTGCCCTTGACGTGGTAGGCGTCGAAGGTCGGCTTGATGACCTGGAGCAGACCGATGGACGGCACACCGTTCTGAGCGTTGATGTCCCAGTTGTTGATGGCGTTCGGGTCCCCGCCGGACTCACGCATGATGTTGCGGTGGATCCCCTCGTAGGAGCCGGGGATGCCTTCCTTCTTCATGATCGCGAGAGCTTCCCGGATCCAGCCGTCCAGGTTGTTCGGGTAAGTCGGCTCGGCAGCCTTGGCCGCCTTCGCACGGGCCGAGCGGTCGGCGGCGGCCTTCGCGGCACGCTCCTTCTCGGCCTTCGCCTTGGCAGCAGCGGCGGCCTTCGCCTTGGCGGCCTCCTCGGCCTTCTGCTTCTGCTCGGCCGCGTACTTGATCTTGGCGTTGGCCATGGCCTGCGCGGCCTTCTTCTTGGCCTCGTCCGTCTGGCCGTTCTTGGCGGCCTGCTTCGACACCGCACCGGCCTGCGCCTTGACGCCGTCCTTCGTGGCCTTGCTGCCGAACGCATGGGCGTCCGCCGCTACGGGCTTGGCGGAGAGGGCCTGCCCGGAATCGCCATCACCGTGTCCCGGCACGACCGCGAAGGCCATGGCCGCAGCACCCGCGGCGGCAATGCCGGCGACGGAGTACCGGTGGGTCTTGGACAGGCGGTTGTAACCAGAGAAGTTGGGGATGCGCATGAGTGGGTAGACCTCTTCCGATCGCTGTGTCGCAGAGGCCGGCCCGTTCCGGGCGAACCGTCCGTCCCCGCGGGGATTTTCACGCCCGTATGTCCGGCAATGGCGCTGCACCTGGACCTGCAGCGCCGTGCGACTCGGCAATTCTTAGTGGCCGGAAAAAGTTGTGGCAAAGGTGTGACGTACTACGTCAGATCGTTGAAACCAGACATCGAGCCGGTTGCCCCTCCGGTCGCACAATGACCGCAACAGGCCGGATGTCCACTATGCGTTTTCGTAAGTGACGTACGTCCTATGCGCGGGGTCACACCGCCAAGGGTTCCCGGTTCACCGTGCGTCGAGTGGAACGCACCCTCCGTTCCCCCTCCGCTCCGGATGGCGGTGTCACCGTCTCATTCCGGCCGGCCCCACCTCGGCCGGGCCCGCCCCCCGCTCCGACCGGCCGAGGTGACCCGGCGCGCCTGTCACGGTGAGCCCGTCCGTTCCTGCGCCGGCCGGGCGCCGAGGGCGGCCGCCGCAGCTCCGGGACCAGGACCACGGCCCCGGTCCGGCACCGTCTGCGGACCGATCCACCCTCCGCCCCCCGTCGGTACGGTGAGCCCCATGAGCACCGGACCCCGGCCCCCGTCGGGTCTCGCCGCGGTGAGCGCGGCCATCCTCGCGATGAGCAGGCACCGCGAGGTCCGCGACGTCCTCCACACGATCGTCGCGTCCGCCCGAACCCTGCTGGACGCCGAGTACGCGGCACTCGGGGTCCCGGACGACCACGGCGGATTCAGCCAGTTCGTGGTCGACGGCATCAGCGACCGGCAGTGGAAGGCCATCGGCCCACTGCCCCGGCAGCACGGGATCCTCGCCGCCATGCTCCGTGACGCCGCTCCGCAGCGTCTGGCCGACGTCCGCAAGGACGCACGATTCGAGGGCTGGCCCAGGGCCCACCCCGAGATGTCCGACTTCCTGGGACTGCCGATCGCGGACGGCGACGAGGTCCTCGGCATCGTCTTCCTCGCCAACAAACTGCCCGGCGGCAGCGGAGGGTTCACCGCCGAGGACGAGGAGCTGCTCGGCATCATCGCCCAGCACGCCGCCATCGCCCTCACCAACGCCCGCCTGTACGAACGCAGTCGGGAGCTGACGATCGAGGGGGAGCGGGCCCGGCTCGCCCACGAACTGCACGACGCCGTGGCGCAGAAGCTGTTCTCCCTCCGGTTGACCGCCCGGGCCGCTGCGGCCCTCGTCGACCGCGACCCCGCCCGGGCCAAGCGCGAGTTGCACCAGGTCACCGTTCTCGCCGCGGACGCGGCCGACGAACTGCGGGCAGCCGTCACCGAACTGCGGCCCGCAGCGCTCGACGAGGACGGACTCGCCGCCACTCTCGGCGCCCAGGTGCAGGTGCTCGACCGGGCCCACTCGGCGCGGATCCGCTTCTCGTCCCGCGGAGTCCGCGCGCTGCCCGCCGCCCAGGAAGCGGCGCTGCTGCGGATCGCGCAGGAGGCCCTCCACAACGCCCTCCGGCATGCCGGCGCCGCGCAGGTGCACGTCGAGCTGACCCGCCGGGGCCGGACCACCCTGCTGACCGTGCGCGACGACGGCCGAGGGTTCGACCCCGAGGCCGTCCGGCGCGCCGGACGCCATCTCGGTCTGGTCTCGATGCGCGACAGGGCCGCGGGAGTCGGCGGCTGCCTGACCGTCAATTCCTCCCCGGGCCGGGGCACCACGATCGAAACGGAGGTGCCCGGTGGCTGACCGGGACCGCACGATCCGGGTCCTGCTGGTCGACGACCACCAGGTCGTCCGACGCGGACTGCGCACCTTCCTCGAAGTGCAGGACGACATCGAGGTCGCCGGTGAGGCGTCCGACGGGGCCGGGGCCGTCGAGCTGGCCGAGGAGCTGCGTCCCGACGTCGTCCTCATGGACGTGAAGATGCCCGGTACCGACGGCATCGCGGCGTTGCGGACCCTGCGAGGCCTCGAGAACCCGGCCCGCGTGCTGATCGTCACGAGCTTCACCGAGCGGCGGACCGTCGTCCCCGCACTGCGTGCGGGTGCGGCCGGCTACCTCTACAAGGACATCGACCCCGAGGCACTCGCCCGGGCCATCAGGTCGGTCCACGCCGGCCACGTCCTGCTCCAGCCCGAAGTCGCAGCGGCCCTGTTCGCCCAGGAGGACACGCAGGCGCTTCCCGGCAGAGGCGGCAACCTGACCGAGCGTGAACGCGAAGTGCTGTCACTGATCGCTGACGGTCGCTCCAACCGTGAGATCGCCAAGGCGCTGGTGCTCTCCGAGAAGACCGTGAAAACCCATGTGTCGAACATCCTGATGAAGCTCGATCTCGCCGACCGCACCCAGGCCGCGCTCTGGGCCGTGCGCCACGGGGCCTGAGGCGGCCGCCGCTGCCCGGGCACCCTGCCGAAGCGCGGACGACACGCGGGACTCGGGACCTCCCGGTCCGGGGGCGACCGCCCCGGTCGCACCTCAACCCCGGTCGCTCGCCTCCACGTACGCGTTGTACGCCGCGACCTGCGCCCGCCGAGCCGTCCGTTCCACCGGGCGCAGCGCCTCGGCCCGAGCTGCGATCTGCGAGGCGCTCACGGCCGCCCCGTGCTCCCGGCCGTCGCCGTCGGGCCCGTGCTCGCCGAACGCGATGGCCACCAGCGCGCCCACCCGCTGCGCGAGCGCCAGCACCCGTGCCGCACGGGGCGGATAGCCCGGCGCCAGCACCTCCCGGTTCTCCTCGGCGCGGGCCCGGTACGCGTCCAGCGCCGCCTCGGCGGCCGGGCCCGCCCCGGCGAGGTCGAGCCGCGCCAGTACCTCCGTCGCCTCGCGGAGCGCCTCGGCGAGTTCGCGCTCGGCCTCGCCCAGTGAGGGAACGTCGGCAGGCGGCGCATCACGCACCGGAATGCAGTGCCACACCACCTCGACGTGCTCGTCGCCCTCCGGGCCCACGGTCGTCACCGCGGGCACGAGACCGAGTGCCTGCGGCCCGATCGCGATCACCGCTTCCCCGGCCTCCAGCGCCCGCGCGTTGAACTCGGCGGGCCCGCTGAGTCCCAGCGGATGCCCCGGCACGGGAAGGGCGATGCGAAGCCCGGCGGCGCCGAGCGCCCGCAGCCGCCCCAGTCCGAGGCTGAGGCCCACCGGACCCGGCTCGCCGGGCAGCCCCTCGATGCGGTGCCGGGTGTCGTCGCCCACCGCGTGGTGAACGGCGTCATCGGGGGAGACGAGTCCGGCAAGGAGGGCATTTCCCCATGCGGCCAGACGTCCTGAGCGGGGTTCGGTGAGCATGGGTCCAGCCTAAGGACTTGACCCCGGAGGCGGTGGCGTAAGTTTTTCCCTGGGAGCTGCGCCTGTCCGGCGTATGCGACATCCGAGACTGCAAGGGGAGACAACGCGCTCATGAGCGATGTTCTGGAGCTGGTGGACGTATCCGTGGTCCGCGAGGACCGGGCTCTGGTGGACAAGGTCTCCTGGTCGGTTGCCGAAGGCGAGCGCTGGGTCATTCTCGGCCCCAACGGTGCGGGCAAGACCACCCTGCTCAATATCGCCTCCAGCTACCTCTTCCCCACGACCGGCAAGGCCCGGATCCTCGGCGAGGAACTCGGCGCCGTCGACGTCTTCGAGCTGCGCCCGCGCATCGGCGTGGCCGGCATGGCGATGGCCGACAAGCTCCCGCACGGCCAGACCGTTCTGCAGACCGTGCTGACCGCGGCCTACGGCATGACCGCCCACTGGCACGAGAGCTATGACGAGATCGACGAGAAGCGGGCGCGCCAGTTCCTCGACCGGATGGGCATGTCCGGGTACCTCGACCGCAAGTTCGGCACCCTCTCCGAGGGCGAGCGCAAGCGCACCCTGATCGCGCGCGCCATGATGACCGACCCCGAACTGCTCTTGCTGGACGAGCCGGCGGCCGGTCTCGACCTCGGCGGTCGGGAGGATCTGGTGCGCCGGCTGGGCCGGCTCGCGCGTGACCCCCAGGCACCGTCCATGGTCATGGTCACCCACCACGTCGAGGAGATCGCGCCCGGTTTCACCCACGTGCTGATGATCCGCCAGGGGAAGGTCCTCGTCGCCGGGCCGCTGGAGTCGGAACTGAACTCCCGCAACCTCTCGCGCTGCTTCGGTCTGCCGCTCGTGGTCGAGCGCGCCGGTGATCGCTGGACCGCCCAGGGGCTTCCGCTGTCCTGAAGGCCGGCTCCCGCGCATCCGCGCACTGTTCCCGCCGCGATCACCCAACTACGATGAATGCGTGGACCCTTGGGTGTGGTGGTTGATCGCCGCCGTCGGACTGGGCATCCCCCTGGTCGTGACCGCGGTACCGGAGTTCGGCATGTTCGCGGTGGGCGCTGTGGCGGCCGCGGTGACGGATGTCCTGGGCGGCGGCAAGGTGGCACAGGTGCTCGTCTTCTCGGTGGTCTCGGTGGCGCTGATCGCCGTCGTGCGTCCCATCGCCCGGCGCAGCGCCGCGCGCCGTCCCCAGCTCTCCAGCGGCATCGACGCCCTGAAGGGACGTCAGGCACTCGTCCTGGAACGGGTGGACGGCCAGGGAGGACGGATCAAGCTCGCCGGCGAGGTCTGGTCCGCGCGGGCGCTCGACACCGACCGGGTCTACGAAACGGGACAGCAGGTGGACGTCGTCGACATCGACGGGGCGACAGCACTCGTCATGTGAGGAAACCGGCACACGGCGGACGCCTCTCTGACAGACTCGTGATCAAGCAGCCGACCGAGGGGTTACGGGGAGCATCCAGTGGAACCGATCATCATCGTCCTGGTCATCCTGGTGGTGCTCGTCTTCATTGCACTCATGAAGACGGTGCAGGTCATCCCGCAGGCCAGTGCGGCGATCGTGGAGCGGTTCGGCCGTTACACCCGCACCCTCAATGCCGGGCTGAACATCGTCGTCCCCTTCATCGACTCGATCCGCAACCGGATCGACCTGCGTGAGCAGGTGGTGCCGTTTCCGCCGCAGCCGGTGATCACGCAGGACAACCTCGTCGTCAACATCGACACGGTCATCTACTACCAGGTGACCGACGCCCGCGCCGCTACCTACGAAGTCGCCAGCTACATCCAGGCGATCGAGCAGCTGACCGTCACGACGCTCCGCAACATCATCGGCGGCATGGACCTCGAGCGGACCCTCACCTCCCGTGAGGAGATCAACGCTGCGCTCCGGGGCGTGCTCGACGAGGCGACCGGCAAGTGGGGCATCCGCGTCAACCGCGTCGAGCTGAAGGCCATCGAGCCGCCGACCTCCATCCAGGACTCGATGGAGAAGCAGATGCGCGCCGACCGCGACAAGCGCGCCGCGATCCTCCAGGCGGAGGGTGTCCGGCAGTCCGAGATCCTGCGCGCCGAGGGCGAGAAGCAGTCCGCGATCCTCCGGGCCGAGGGTGAGGCCAAGGCCGCCGCGCTCCGCGCCGAGGGCGAGGCGCAGGCGATCCGCACGGTCTTCGAGTCCATCCACGCCGGCGACCCGGACCAGAAGCTGCTCTCCTACCAGTACCTGCAGATGCTCCCCAAGATCGCCGAGGGGGACGCCAACAAGCTCTGGATCGTTCCGAGCGAAATCGGCGACGCGCTCAAGGGACTGAGCGGTGCCATCGGCAACTTCGGGCCGCTGGGCGGTGCCCCGCAGACCGGCACCACCCCTGCCCCGCGACGGGAGCAGCCCCCGATCGACTGACCCGTTCGGCCCTCAGGCATGATCGGTGCATCGGGCACTGATCGCGGAGAGGGCACAGTATGGGGATCTGGGAGGCCGTGGCCGTTTTCGTCGCGGGTGTCGCGGCCGGCGGAATCAACACGGTCGTCGGTTCCGGGACGCTCATCACCTTCCCGGTATTGCTGGCCACCGGCCTGTCCCCGATCACGGCCAACGTCTCCAACGCGCTCGGCCTGGTGACGGGTTCGGTCAGCGGCGCCATCGGGTACCGCCGGGAGCTCGAGGGCCAGCGCGCACGTGTCCTCCGCCTCGGTGCCGCCGCACTGGTCGGCGGGCTGATCGGCGCCGCCCTGCTCGTCGCGCTGCCGTCCAAGGCCTTCGACACGATCGTGCCGGTGCTGATTGCGCTGGCGCTCGTGCTCGTGGTGCTGCAGCCGCGGCTGTCGCGCGCGGTCCAGAAGCGGCGCGAACGCAACGGGACCCAGGCCCACCCCCACGGCGGTGCCGCCCTCCTCGTCGGCCTGGTCCTCGCGAGTGTCTACGGCGGCTACTTCGGCGCTGCCCAGGGGGTCCTCTACCTCTCGCTGATGGGCCTGCTGCTCAACGAGAGCCTCCAGCGCATCAACGCGGTCAAGAACATTCTCGGAGCCCTGGTCAACGGGGTTGCCGCCGTCTTCTTCCTCTTCGTCGCGGAGTTCGACTGGACCGCGGTGGTCCTCATCGCGGTCGGATCCGCTCTGGGCGGCCAGATAGGCGCCAAGGTCGGGCGGCGGCTTTCCCCGACCGTGCTCCGCGGTGTCATCGTGGCCGTCGGCGTCGCCGCCATCGTCCAGCTGCTGCTCAACTGAACAGCCGCCGGACGCCGGCGGCGACGCCTCGCCCGGCACCGCGCCAGTGTCCCGGGATCGCTGATCCCGGGACACGCCGGAAGGTCAGGCCGGCACGGCGAGCCACTCCGGCAGGCCGGTGTCGCCGTCGGCCCCGAGTGCGAACAGCAGCGTATCCGCCGGTGTGGGCTCGAAGGGCTTGCTGAGCAATCGCATCCCGGCCTGCTCCGGGGTGCGGTCGGCCTTGCTGTGGTTGTCCTCGGCGCATGCGGCCACGGTGTTCAGCCAGCTGTCCGCGCCGCCGTGCGACCGCGGCACCACGTGGTCCACGGTGGTCGCCCGCCGCCCGCAGTAGGCGCACCGGTGGCGGTCCCGGACGAGTACCCCGCGGCGGGACCACGGCGCCTGTCTTCGGAACGGCACCCGCACGTACCGGCACAGCCGGATCACCTGGGGTACCGGCATCTCGACGGCGGCGGCGCGCATGCGCAGCCCGGGGTGAGCCTGTTCGACCACGGCCTTGTCCTGCATGACGAGCACCACCGCGCGCCGCAGCGTCACCGTCGACAAGGGCTCGAAGCTCGCGTTGAGCACCAGCGTCCCGCGCACGTCGTCCACCTCCCGGTCCCCGTCCGCCCCTCGGCGGCCCGGCTTCAACCTTGTCGGGAGGGGTCCTTCGGGACAACGCAATTTCCCGCGTCCACCGGGCGAGGACAGGTGAAGACGCCGCTGCCCCGGACGTCGTGACGACGACCGGGGCAGCCTGAGCGCACGCCGGGATCACCCGGGCGCAGTGAACTCCGCCATCACGTGGGCCCGCGCCAGCGCGTGGAACCGGAGGTTGAAGCCGACGGCCGCCGGCGAGGCGTCCGCGTCCGGCCCCAGCTTCTCCGTGTCCACGGCATAGACGGTGAACAGGTACCGGTGCGGCCCGTCGCCGGGCGGCGGGGCGGCGCCGGTGAAGTCGTGCGATCCGGCGTCGTTGCGTGCGTGCACCGCTCCGGCGGGCAGACCGGGGAAGGCCCCGCTGCACGCGCCCGCAGGCAGCTCGGTGACCGAGGCCGGAATGTCGAACAGCACCCAGTGCCAGAACCCGCTACCGGTCGGCGCGTCTGGGTCGAAGCAGGTCACCGCGAAGCTCTTGGTCCCGGCCGGGAAGCCTTCCCACCGCAGGTGGGGCGAACGGTTGCCGCGGGCCTGGACCTGGTCGTCGCCCAGCACGGCCCCGTCTGTCACGTCGTCGCTCACCACGGTGAAGGACGGCACGGACGGATGGAAGTCGTGCGGGAGCGGCGGCCTCTTGAGCTCGGTCACGTCGAAACCTCCTGATCGGATGGATCTCTGTGGGCCCGAGCCTAGAGGCTGTGGTGAAGTCCCGTCCGACCCGCGGCGCCCGGCACGCACATCCGCCGCGCTGCCGAACCGTTCGAGCAGCCCACTACGAGGCCGGTCCTCCGGGCCCGGCGGCTGCACGCACCGGGCGCCGTGGGCCCTGCCCCAGGGCGGACGACGCCACTTTCACCAGACGCCCCGGGCCCTCTCTCCGATGGTGTCGCCCGCCGTGAGGGGCGGGTGCGGCGAGAGGGCCCCAGACGTCGTGCCGGGGGCTCAGAACCAGTTGCGACGCCCGCCGACTTCGGACAGCCACTGGTTGATGTAGGCCGCCCAGTCGGTCTGCTGGAAGGAGGAGAGGCCGACGGTGAACGCCCGGTAGGAGTCGCTGCCCTCGGTGAAGAGACCCGGCTTCTTGTCCATCTCCAGGATGACGTCCATCTCCCGGTCGTCGGCGACGAACGTCAGTTCCACCTGGTTGAGGCCGCGGTACTGCTGTGGGGCGTAGAACTCGATCTCCTGGTAGAACGGCAGTCGTTGCCGTGTCCCGCGGATGTGTCCGCGCTCGAGATCGGCGTTCCGGAAGCCGAAGCCGAGGCTGCCGAACGCGTCCAGGATGGCCTGCTGGGCCGGCAGCGGGTGCACGTTGACGGGGTCGAGATCGCCCGAGTCCACGGCGCGGGCGATCTGGAGCTCGGTCACCACACCCACGTTCATGCCCGTGAGGTGACGCCCCATGAACGTGGTGATCGGGGTCTCCCACGGGATCTCGAGGCCGAACGGGACGTTGTGCACGGCACCGGCCTGGACCTCGAAGGCCCCGCCCAGTCGCTGACGGTGGAACTCGATGTCCTGCTTGTACTCGTGGTCGCCGCCCTCGACCTCCACACGTGCCTGAAGCCCCACGGACAGGCCCTCGATCTGCTGCGGCACCGAGCCGCCCTGAATCCGGACCTCGCCCTGCACCACCCCGCCCGGAACGACGTTCGCCTCGGTGAGCACCGTTTCGACGGATGCCCCACCGGCCCCCATGCTCGCCAGCAGCTTCCTGAAGCCCATGATCTTCCCTCCCAGGCCGAGCCTGTGTCTCGCCTTCCCCTGTAAACGCGGAACGGCTGCGGGCGGTTCCGTGTCCTCCGCCGAACGGTTTCGGTCTCCCGGGGAGGAGGACGGCCCGGTCGTGCACCCGCACGTTCCACTACGCTCGGGCCGCATGCCGCACCAACCGTCCGGTGACGAGCCCGCGAGGCCCCGCGCAGGGTCCGACACTACGCCGCTCGCGCGGGAGTTCTTCGACCGACCGGTCCTGGAGGTGGCCCCCGATCTGCTCGGCCGCACTCTGGTCCGCCCCACCCCGCTCGGCCCGATCGAACTGCGTCTGACGGAGGTCGAGGCATACGCGGGCCCCGCGGACCCGGGCTCGCACGCGTACCGGGGGCGCACCGCCCGCAATGCCACCATGTTCGGTCCGCCCGGGCACGCCTACGTCTACTTCATCTACGGCATGTGGTTCAGCCTCAATCTCGTATGCGGAGCCGAAGGAGAGGCGAGCGGCGTCCTGCTGCGGGCCGGCGAGATCGTCCGCGGCCGGGAGCTCGCGTACGAGCGCCGCCACGCGGCCCGCAAGGACCGTGACCTGGCACGCGGTCCGGCGAGGCTGGCCACCGCGCTCGACATCGACCGAACGCTGGACGGAGCCGATGTCTGCGGAGGGCCGGACGGACCGCTGCGTCTGCTGACCGGGAGTCCGGCGGTCGCCGAGCACATCCTCAGCGGTCCGCGCACGGGTGTGGGCGGGGCCGGCGCACACCATCACTGGCGTTTCTGGATCGCCGGTGAGCCGACGGTCAGCCCGTACCGGGCCCATGTCCCAAGACGCCGGAAGCCGAAGGCGACTTGACGCGAGGACTCCTGGTGCGTAACGTGGCACGAGCCGCTGAATCGAGCAGCGCTTCGAGGCAGGCTTCAGCCCCTCGAAGACCACTTGCGAGCGGCACAAACCACTACCAGGCGACAAGATCCCTTGCGGGAATGTTTTCGCTATGCCGAATTCAGGACCGGTCGACTCGATTATGAGTCGCGGGGGGGGAACCGCTAAAGTGGTGATCGCGCCGGAAGGCGCGAAAAGAACCCCTCTCTCGACGGGGATCGGATTCGAATTCGGACCGGAAACGGAACGGAAAAGGGTCTGGTAGTGTCGGGGACACCGAAGGGAA
>NZ_JAMQGM010000018.1 GCF_023703325.1 Streptomyces meridianus | reverse complement strand
GGTTTCCGGCAGGGCCTACTGTCATTTCCGGAACCGGGCCCCTCTGCGCCACCCCGTGCGGACTGCGGGTAAGGTCAGTGGGCATTGTCGGCACGTTCCCCCAGGAGGCCCCCGGGTGGAGGTCCAGGAGACGCGGGTCCAGACGGACCGCGTCCTCACCATCCCGAACATTCTGAGCATGGCTCGCCTGGTCGGCGTGCCGCTCTTCCTGTGGCTGATCCTGTGGCCCGAGTTCGGCGGCCCCAAGAGTGACGGCTGGGCGCTGCTGATCCTCGCCCTCAGCGGCGTCACCGACTACCTCGACGGGAAGCTCGCCCGGCACTGGAACCAGGTCAGCAACCTCGGACGCTTGCTCGACCCCGCTGCCGACCGCCTCTACATCCTCTCCACTCTCGTCGGCCTCACCTGGCGGGGGATCCTCCCCTGGTGGATCACCGGAGTCCTGCTGGCCCGGGATCTCATGCTCCTCGTGATGGTGGGCATCCTCCGCCGGCACGGTTATCCGCCCCCTCAGGTGAACTTTCTCGGCAAGGCGGCCACGTTCAACCTGATGTACGCCTTCCCGTTGCTGCTCCTGAGTGACGGAAGCGGCTGGTTGCAGTCACTCGCCGCCATTTTCGGGTGGGCATTCGCGGGTTGGGGTACAACGCTCTACTGGTGGGCAGGAGTCCTTTACGTGGTTCAGGTCCGCCGACTGGTCAGAGCGGACGCCGCGGCCGACTGAGTACGCCGGTGACTCAAGGGCCCATCTCGGTGGCCGGAGGTCAGGGAGCCGAATCCTGAGCGATCCGGACGAACGAAGTCGGCATGACCGTCGTCTCTTCGAGGAGGACGCTTCCGAGATGAAGGCCGTCGTGATGGCCGGAGGCGAAGGCACTCGCCTCCGCCCGATGACCTCGAGCATGCCCAAGCCGCTTCTGCCTGTCGTCAACAGGCCGATCATGGAGCATGTTCTCAGACTGCTCAAGCGTCACGGTCTCAGTGAGACCGTGGTGACGGTTCAATTCCTTGCCTCGCTGGTCAGGAATTATTTCGGTGACGGTGAAGAGCTGGGCATGCAGCTCGCCTACGCCGACGAAGAAAAACCACTGGGTACCGCCGGAAGCGTCAAGAATGCCGAGGAAGCACTCAAGGACGATTCCTTCCTGGTGATTTCCGGTGACGCACTCACCGACTTCAACCTCACCGAGCTCATCGAGTTCCACAAGGAAAAGGGAGCGCTCGTCACGGTCTGCCTGACGCGCGTTCCGAATCCGCTTGAATTCGGCATCACCATCGTCGACGAATCCGGCAAGGTCGAGCGGTTCCTCGAGAAGCCCACCTGGGGCCAGGTCTTCTCCGACACGGTGAACACCGGGATCTACGTGATGGAACCCGAGGTCTTCGACTACGTCGAGGCCGACGTCTCCGTCGACTGGTCCGGGGACGTGTTCCCTCAGCTCATGAAGGAAGGCAAGCCGATCTACGGCTACATCGCCGAGGGCTACTGGGAGGATGTCGGTACGCACGAGAGCTATGTGAAGGCGCAGGCCGACGTCCTCGAGGGCAAGGTCGACGTCGACATCGACGGCTTCGAGATCTCGCCGGGGGTGTGGGTCGCCGAAGGCGCCGAGGTCCACCCGGAGGCGGAACTGCGCGGACCGCTCTACATCGGTGACTACGCCAAGATCGAGGCCGGGGCGGAGATCCGGGAGCACACGGTGGTCGGCTCGAACGTCGTGGTGAAGGGCGGAGCGTTCCTGCACCGCGCCGTCGTCCACGACAACGTCTACATCGGGCCGCAGAGCAACCTGCGCGGCTGCGTCATCGGCAAGAACACCGACATCATGCGCGCCGCCCGCATCGAGGACGGTGCGGTGGTGGGCGACGAATGCCTGGTCGGTGAGGAATCGATCGTCCAGGGCAACGTCCGGGTCTACCCGTTCAAGACCATCGAGGAGGGTGCGTTCGTCAACACCTCGGTGATCTGGGAGTCCCGGGGACAGAAGTCCCTTTTCGGCGCGCGGGGGGTCTCGGGGATCATCAACGTCGAGATCACCCCGGAGCTGGCGGTCCGGCTGGCCGGCGCCTATGCCACGACCCTCAAGAAGGGCGCCACGGTGACCACCGCCCGGGACCACTCCCGGGGCGCTCGCGCCCTCAAGCGGGCCGTCATCTCCGCTCTCCAGGCCAGCGCCATCGACGTCCGTGACCTCGAGAACGTTCCGCTGCCGGTCGCACGCCAGCAGACCGCACGCGGCAGTGCCGGCGGGATCATGGTGCGGACCACGCCGGGCATCCCCGACTCCGTCGACATCATGTTCTTCGACGAGAGGGGCGCCGACCTCTCCCAGGCGAAGCAGCGGAAACTCGACCGGGTCTACGCCCGCCAGGAGTACCGCCGCGCCTTCCCGGGCGAGATCGGCGATCTGCGCTTCCCGGCGAGCGTCTTCGACTCCTACACCGGAACGCTCCTGCGTGCAGTCGACACCGCGGGTATCGCCGATGCGGGACTCAAAGTCGTCGTGGACGCCTCCAACGGCAGCGCCGGGCTCGTGCTGCCCAGCCTGCTCGGACGGCTCGGGGTGGACTCCCTCACGATCAACCCCGGCCTCGACGAGGGCCGGCCCACGGAGACTGTCGACAGTCGGCGTTCCGGCCTCGTCCGGCTGGGCGAGATCGTCGCGTCCGCCCGTGCGGCGTTCGGGGTCCGGTTCGACCCGGTCGGCGAGCGGCTGTCACTCGTCGACGAGCGCGGCCGCATCATCGAGGACGACCGTGCGCTTCTGGTGATGCTCGATCTCGTCGCGGCGGAGCGCCGCAGCGGCCGGGTGGCTCTCCCGGTGACCACGACCCGGATCGCCGAACAAGTGGCCGCCTACCACGGGACGCTCGTCGAGTGGACGACGACATCGCCCGACGACCTCACCCGGGTCGGCAGGCTGGACTCCACTGTCTTCGGCGGCGACGGCCGCGGCGGCTTCATCGTCCCGGAGTCCAGCAGCGTCTTCGACGGGACGGCGGCCTTCGTTCGCCTCCTCGGGCTGGTGGCGCGCACGCAGCTCACCCTGAGCCAGATCGACGCCCGGATCCCGCAGGCGCACGTTCAACGGCGTGACCTTCCCACTCCCTGGGCCGTGAAGGGCCTCGTGATGCGCCGCGTCGTGGAGGCGGCCGGCGACCGTTCCGTGGACACCACCGACGGAGTCCGGGTCGTCGAGGCCGACGGCCGCTGGGTGATGGTGCTTCCCGACCCCGCGGAGGCCGTCACGCACCTGTGGGCGGAAGGGCCCGACGACGCCTCGGCACAGGCACTCCTCGACGAATGGTCGTCCGTGGTGGACAGCGCGGGCCGCTGACGATTCGGGGCACTTCGCCATGGGGTGGTGCCAGTTGCACCCCCCCATGGCGGTCCCGTGCAGGGCCCCGTGAAGAAGCCGCCGACGTCGCCATGCGACGATGTGCGGCATGCCTCAGCAGCATCCCGACCGGAGCACCGGATCCACCACCGCGCGTCCGGACGCCTCGATGTCGCTGCTGACCAACGTGATGGACCACAGCCTCGACGACGGCTATGCCGAGGCGGCCGCGCGGCGCAGCGCCGAAGGGGGCGGACTGCCCAAGACGCTGCGCGCGAAACTGGGTCTCGCCGCCGGTCTGGTGCTCGCGGGGATCGTGGTCACCGTCGGCGCTGCGCAGGCCCGCGTTTCCGCCCCGGTCGTGGCCAAGGAACGCCAGAAGCTGATCGACCGCGTCGAGGCGGCCACCGACCGGGCGGATCGTCTGCAGAAGACCGTCGACACGCTCCGAGAGTCCGTCGGCAGACAGCAGCGCCGGGCACTCGAGAAGCACGGCGGTCCCCAAGGGCAGAGCGTCGCGCTGCAGGCCGGTGCGACGCCGGTCCACGGCCCCGGTGTCAAGCTCGTCGTCGACGACGCCAAGGGCGCGGGTCAAGGAGGCGACGGCGCACGGCAGGGCAGCGGTTTCGCGGACACCGGCCGCGTGCGCGACCGCGACATGCAGCGCATCGTCAACGGGCTCTGGCAGGCCGGCGCCGAGGCCATCTCCGTCAACGGCCAGCGCCTCACGGCACTGTCTGCGATCAGGGCGGCGGGTGACGCCGTACTGGTCGACAACAGGCCGCTGGTGCCGCCGTACACGGTGCTTGCGGTGGGGGACGGCGACCGGCTGCGCACCGCCTTCGAGAACAGCGCCGACGGCCAGTACCTGAGCGTGCTGGTCGAGAACTACGGTGTCCGCACCAGTATTACCACCCAGGAGAACGTGCGGCTTGCGGCCGCGCCGAGCCTGATCGTTCGCACCGCAGAGCCGGTGGGCGGTACCCGGGAGAGGTCCGCCGACACAGGGAAGGGCATATCGTGATCGCCGTACTGGGCCTCATCGTAGGAGTCGTGGTCGGATTGTTCGTCCGGCCCGAGGTACCCGCGGTCGTCGAACCCTATCTGCCGATCGCCGTCGTGGCAGCGCTCGACGCGGTCTTCGGCGGTCTGCGCGCGATGCTCGACGGCATCTTCGACGACAAGGTGTTCGTGGTCTCGTTCCTGTCCAACGTCGTGGTTGCCGCGCTGATCGTTTTCCTGGGCGACAAGCTCGGCGTCGGGGCGCAGCTGTCGACCGGTGTGGTTGTGGTGCTGGGCATCCGGATCTTCTCCAACGCGGCAGCCATCCGCCGTCACGTGTTCAGGGCCTGATCGCATGAGCAACGACGAGATTCCCGGACCCGAGAAACCGGAAGAGCCGGAAACACCCCGGGCCCCCGAGCAGCCGGACACTTCCGCCACGTCGCCGGACTCCGCGGAGGAGGCCCAGCCGAGGAGGTCCGGACCGCCGGACACCGGCCCTTCAGCCGCGGCCGCAGGCCGACCGGGCCCCCCAGAACACCGCAAGGAAGGGCACCGGCCCGATGTCGGCGCGCCCGGCCCCGAGCGTCCGGAGGGGCCGGAGGCACCCCGGCCGTCTGCTGCCCCGCGGCGCGCTGCGGGGGAGCCGGCCGGCCCCGATCTGCCCCCCGAGCGCGCGATGGGCTCCCAGCGCCCGCCGGTTCCCGAACGTCCGGCCGCCCCGAAGCGGGCTGACGTCCCACCGCAGACCGCTGCGGAGGACGTGGCTGCGGAGGAATCCGGAGGGGTTGCTGCCGCGGGCAGCGGACGCACACGTCTGCTCGCCGTCCTGTGGCCACCGCGCATCACCCGGGCACAGCTCATCGTTGCGCTGCTGCTGTTCGTCCTCGGGCTGGGCCTGGCGATCCAGGTGCGTTCCACCAGCGACAACAGTGCTCTGCGTGGCGCACGCCAGGAGGACCTGGTCCGTATCCTCGACGAGCTCGACGACCGGACCGCCCGACTCGAAGGCGAGAAGCGGCGGCTGGAGGACCAGCGTGCGGAACTCGAGAACAGCTCCGACCAGGCCGAGGAAGCCCGCAGGCAGACCGTCGAGAAGGAACAGCAGCTGGGAGTGCTGGCAGGGACGGTGGCGGCGCAGGGACCGGGAATCAACGTCACGATCCGGGATCCGCGCAGGACGGTCCAGGCGGACATGCTCCTCGACGCGATCCAGGAGCTGCGGGCGGCGGGAGCCGAAGCCATCCAGATCAACGACGTGCGTATCGTGGCCGACTCGTCCTTCGCCGACACCACGCGCGGGGTCCGGATCGGCGATCGGACCGTGCGCGCACCCTTCAGGTTCAAGGTCATCGGCAAGCCCCAGGATCTGGAACCCGCCCTCAACATCCCGGGCGGTGTGGTGCAGAGCCTGGAGAAGGAGCAGGCCGAGGTCGTCATCACCCCGTCGAAGCGGGTTGTCGTGGACGCCTTGCGGCCGGTGAAGCGGCCTGACTACGCTCGGTCGTCATCGCAGTGAGAATCGCGCGCATCAGGCCCGCTTCGGCTGGGCATGAGGATGCAGGGGGTCGGCGCACCGGGGGGATGGTGCGTGGTGGAAACTGTCCGGCGATCAGGAACGTTGTCAAGGTGTCCAAGTCGGCCAGTACGTCGAGGGCTTGTCCTGCCCCACGGGCGGGTCTGTGTCATTCAAGGGGAATCGCCCGTGAAGTTGTTCGGGAAGTTGTTCGGTAAGAGCCCGCGTGAGGACGGCGGCGGCGATGCGGGCCGCCGTGGCGGAACGTCGGGGGAGGGAAACACCGAGGTCGGGGCACGTCCGCTGTTCCGCGATGAGGTCGCGGGCGCGAGCGGCGACATTGCCGGCGGCCACGGCGCGTCGTCGGTTGACCCTGCGGGGCCCGCAGCCATAGGTTTCCAGGATCCATCAGCAATGAGTGCGGGCGGTGGCATCGGCCCGGGTCCGCACACGTCCACTGCCCCTGCGGGGCAGGCGGGGCAGGAGGCTCAGCCCATGTCGGCCTTGCCGGTTTGTACGCGGTGCGGTCACCGGAACGCGGAAGCCAGCCGCTTCTGTTCCAACTGCGGTGCGCCGCTGCGTGTCTCTGCTGCCGCGGAGCGCCCGTCCGAGACGACGTCCACCATCTCGATCTCCGGGCTGGAGGCGTACGAGGCCGAGGCGACCGGCCAGACCGCGCCGCCGCTGTCCCCTGAGGCTCAGGCCGCCGTCGACGACCTTCCGCCCGGCTCGGCACTGCTGGTGGTCCGGCGCGGCCCCAATTCGGGCAGCCGGTTCCTGCTGGACAGTGATCTCACCACAGCCGGCCGGCACCCGCAGAGCGACATCTTCCTCGACGACGTGACGGTCTCGCGGCGGCACGTGGAGTTCCACCGCGGTCAGGACGGCGGCTTCACCGCCTCCGACGTCGGGAGCCTCAATGGCACCTACGTCAACCGTGAGCGGATCGACTCCGTGCCGCTGGCGAACGGCGACGAGGTGCAGATCGGAAAGTACCGGCTGATCTTCTACGCGAGCCAGCGGGGCATCTGACCCTCGGGGAGGACCATGCCTCGGACACCGTCGGGCGGTTCCCGCGCGGGCGGCACCTCGGCCGGCGCGGGACGCTCGATGAGCATTGGCACGGTCCTCGGCCTGTTGCGCGACGAGTTTCCCGAGGCCACGATTTCCAAGATCAGGTTCTTGGAGGCCGAGGGGCTCGTCGAGCCCGAGCGGACGCCGTCCGGGTACCGGAAATTCAGTCCCGACGATGTCGACCGGCTCGCGTCCGTGCTGCGGATGCAGCGCGATCACTACCTCCCACTCGAGGTCATCCGGGAGCACCTGGACGCCCCGGCCCGCGGTGCGGACGTCCGAATGCCCGCGCCGGGCCCGGCCCCGGAGCTGCTCGATGCAACGGCCGGGGGACCGTCCCGCATCGCCCGTGAGGAGTTCCTCGAGGAGGCGGGTGCCGGCGAAGACGACCTCGTGGAGTGGGAGGCCTACGGCCTGGTGGCCCCGGCGGACGACGGGTGCTACGACAGGGAGTCCGTGGCCGTGGCCCGGCTGGTGGCCGAGATCGGGCGGTTCGGGGTGGAGCCCCGCCATCTGCGCGCGGTGAGAGCGGCCGCGGACCGGCAGGCAGGGCTTGTCGAGCAGATCGTGGCACCCTTGCGGCGGCACCGGAACCCGCAGACGAGAAATGACGCCGAGGCGACCGCACGTGAGCTGGCTGCCCTGTTCGTACGGCTCCACGCGGCCTTCGTGGAGTCCGCGCTCCGGTCGCCGTCGCCCTGATCGGAGGGCGTGCGGAAACCGCCCGACTACCCAAACCCGGCACGCACGTCCTAGGGTTGCTGTGTGAACGAGCTCGATGTCGTGGGTGTCCGGGTGGAAATGCCCTCCAACCAGCCGATCGTGCTTCTGCGGGAAGTGGGAGGCGACCGGTACCTTCCCATCTGGATCGGCCCGGGTGAGGCGACTGCCATCGCGTTCGCGCAGCAGGGCATGGCCCCTGCGCGTCCGCTCACGCACGATCTCTTCAAGGACGTGCTCGAGGCCGTCGGCCAGGAACTCACCGAGGTACGGATCACGGATCTGCGCGAGGGGGTCTTCTACGCCGAGCTGGTGTTCGCCAGCGGTGTGGAGGTCAGTGCCAGGCCCTCGGACGCCATAGCGCTCGCGCTGCGTACGGGGACCCCGATCTACGGCAGCGACGGCGTGCTGGACGATGCGGGGATCGCGATCCCCGATGAGCAGGAGGACGAGGTGGAGAAGTTCCGCGAGTTCCTCGACCAGATCTCGCCCGAGGACTTCGGCACCAACAGCCAGTGACCCCGTTGAGCGAGGCCGACCATCCGGCCAGCCGTTCCCCGGACACGAGCACGGAAAACCACTCTCGGGGTGATTATCACCCGGCGTGCCGAGTGTGGCGATCGTTGACGCACCCCGGGCTACTCCCTACCGTCGTCAAGGCAGGTCAAGGACGGAGGTCGGCGTGAGAAGCACCGGCGACGGCAGAGTTGCGGGCGGCGCTGTTCCGCTCTGCAGGGGCGTGGGCGAACCCGCTGTCGGGCAGCACACGAGGGAAGCAGACGGAGGCGGGGACCCCGCCGACCGACTCGGCTACCGGGGACCCACGGCATGCGCGGCCGCCGGCATCACCTACCGACAGCTTGACTACTGGGCGCGTACCGGTCTCGTCGAGCCCAGCGTGCGATCGGCCCAGGGCTCCGGGACCCAGCGGCTCTACAGCTTCCGTGACGTCGTGGTGCTGAAGATCGTGAAGCGGCTGCTGGACACCGGGGTGTCCCTGCAGAACATCCGTGCCGCCGTCAGTCACCTGTGCACCCGGACAGCCGAGGATCTCGCGCAGATGACCCTCATGAGCGATGGCGCCACGGTGCACGAGTGCACCTCGCCGGACGAGGTCGTCGGGCTCCTCCAGGGTGGTCAGGGGGTCTTCGGCATTGCGGTCGGGGTCGTGCGCGGTGACGTCGAGCAGGCCCTCGCCCAGCTCCCCGGCGAACGGGTCGACACCGGGGAGACGCTCATCCGGCACAACCCGGCCGATGAACTGGCCCGTCGTCGCAACCGCGCCGTCTGAGAAGGCCCGCCGTTCCGGGCGGTTGTCACTGCCGTAGGGCAGCATCGGAGGCGTGAGAGACGCTCCGACGATCCTGCATCTGGACATGGATGCGTTCTTCGCTGCCGCGGAACAGGCCGCGAAACCCAGCCTGCGCGGAAAGCCCGTCGTCGTCGGCGGGCTGGGGCCGCGCGGCGTGGTCTCCACCGCGTCGTACGAGGCCCGCGGCTTCGGGGTCCACTCGGCGATGTCGACCGCACAGGCGCGGCGTCTCTGCCCCAACGCGGCCTATCTGACACCGCGCTTCTCGCTGTACCGCCAGGTCAGTGACGCCGTCATGGAGCTCCTGCACGCGCTCTCCCCGCTCGTCGAACCGCTGAGCCTCGACGAGGCCTTCGTCGACCTGGAGGCCGGCGGCATCGAGGCCGGCGAGGAAGCAGCACGACGCGCAGGCGAGAAACTCCGCCGCGACATCCGCGCGGCGACGACGCTCACCGGCTCCGTGGGGCTGGCCGGCTCGAAGATGCTGGCCAAGATCGCCTCCGAGCAGGCCAAACCGGACGGGCTGGCGGTCATCCGGCCGGGCACCGAACGCCGTCTGCTCGGACCGATGCCCGCCCGCATCCTGCCCGGAGTGGGCCCGGCCACGGCCGAACACCTGCGAAGGGCCGGAATCCACACGGTCGCGGAGATAGCGGAAGCCGGCGAGGGCGAACTCGTACGGCTGCTGGGGAAAGCGCACGGAACCTCGTTGCACGCCATGTCGACCGGACACGACGACCGTCCCGTGGTTGCCGAGCGGGACGCCAAGTCCGTTTCCGTCGAGGACACGTTCGACGTCGATCTGCACGACCGGGTGCGGGTCCGCGCCGAGGTCGGCCGGCTCGCCGACCGCTGCGTGAAGCGGCTGCGCTCCGCCGGACGCTCGGGGCGCACCGTGGTGCTCAAGGTCCGGCGCTACGACTTCTCGACGCTCACCCGCTCCGAGACCCTGCGCGGACCCACCGACGAGCCGGCGGTGGTGCGGGAGGCCGCGGACCGCCTGCTCGACGGGGTGGACACCACGGGCGGCATCCGGCTCCTCGGAGTGGGCGTGAGCGGACTCGCCGACTTCACCCAGGAGGATCTCTTCGCGCAGGCGGCCTCCGAGAACGCCGAGCGGGCGGAGAGCGGATCGCTCGAGGCCGAGGCCCTGGATGTTGCCGGCGTGACCGGGAGCCAGGGCGCCCCGGCGGCCGGCCGTCCGGCCGTCCGTCGCTGGCTGCCCGGCCACGACGTCCGGCATCCCGAGCACGGAGCGGGCTGGGTGCAGGGCAGTGGTGTCGGAAAGGTGACGGTCCGCTTCGAGCGCCCGGGCTCGGCGCCGGGCCGAGTCCGAACGTTTCCCGTGGACGACCCGGATCTGCAGCCCTCCGAACCACTGCCGCTGACGGGCGGGGCCGGTCAGTCCCCGGCCCCGGCGATACGGCCGAAGTCCTCGCCGGGAGCGGAGCGCTCCGGTGCCGCGGCGTCGAGGCCGTAGTGGTGATAGAGCTGGACCTCCTGCTCGGGGGAGAGATGCCGGCCGACGCCGAAGTCGGGGGCGTTGCGGACCAGGTCCCGCAGGAAGGGCACGCGCAGGGCGTTGTCCACGATCTCGCTGGGCTCGAGGGGGACGAACGCGTCCCGGCCGAAAAATCCGGTCCGTACGGCAGCCCATTCGGGTCGTCCCGTGGCGTCGTCGAGGTAGACCTCGTCGACGGTTCCGAGCTTCGCGCCTTCCCGGTCGTACGCCTTGCGGCCTATCAGGCTCCGCGGATCGATGTCGGTCTGCACGGTCCCTCCAATTGCTCGCAGAACGTCTCTGAGAACTACGAAAATGCAGAGCGGGACGTTCGGCCACTCGGAGGGGTGGGGGAGAGCGCTGGTAGGCTGGCTGTGGCCGCAGACCCCGTGCGGGAGAGTCCTCCACCGCAAGGCAGGAGGCGCCGAAGGAGCAAATCCTCCCCGGAATCTCTCAGGCACACGTACCGCTCGGGCGAGGTCACTCTGGAAAGCAGGGCGGGCTACGAACGGCCACCGGCCGGCGGAAACCCCTCCTCACCGACGGTGAAAACCGGGACCCGGCGGCCCCGGTGAAGCTCTCAGGTCGAGATGACAGAGGGGGAGGCCGTCCGGGTACCCGCGCCGTGGTGCCCCTCGCAGGTCGTACGACCAGGAGGCCTCCGCAGATGACAGCCAACCGAGTCCCGCTCTCCCAGCTCGAACGTGGCACCCCCTTCGAACAGCGCCACATCGGCCCCGATGCCGAGGCCCAGGCCAAGATGCTGGCCCAGGTCGGCTACGGCTCCCTCGAGGAACTCACAGCCGCCGCCGTGCCCGAGGTGATCAAGAGCGCAGAGGCGCTGAACCTCCCCGACGCCCGGAGCGAGGCCGACGTCCTGGCGGAACTCAGGGAACTGGCCGACCGCAACCAGGTGCTGTCGTCGATGATCGGCCTCGGCTACCACGGCACCTTCACCCCGCCGGTCATCCTGCGCAACGTCATGGAGAACCCCGCCTGGTACACCGCGTACACGCCGTACCAGCCCGAGATCTCCCAGGGCCGGCTGGAGGCGCTGCTGAACTTCCAGACGGTCGTCGCCGATCTGACCGGTCTGCCGACTTCCGGGGCGTCGCTGCTCGACGAGGGCACTGCCGCTGCCGAGGCCATGGCGCTCTCCCGCCGGGTCGGGAAGGTCAAGGACGGCGTCTTCCTCATCGACGCCGACTGCCTGCCCCAGACCGTCGCCGTGATCGAGACCCGTGCCGAGCCGACCGGTGTCGACGTGGTCGTGGCCGACCTGTCCGACGGCGTCCCCGCCGAGGTTGCCGAGCGCGGTGTCTTCGGCGTGCTGCTGCAGTACCCCGGTGCGTCCGGCCGGGTCCGCGACCTGCGTCCGGTCATCGAACAGGCCCATGAACTGGGCGCGATCGTCACCGTCGCGGCCGACCTGCTGGCCCTCACGCTGCTGACTCCGCCCGGGGAACTCGGCGCCGACATCGCCGTCGGGAACAGCCAGCGGTTCGGCGTGCCGATGGGCTTCGGCGGCCCGCACGCCGGCTTCATGGCGGTCCGGGACAGGTTCGCCCGGAATCTTCCCGGCCGGCTCGTCGGCGTGTCCGTGGACGCCGACGGCAAGAAGGCCTACCGCTTGGCGCTGCAGACACGTGAGCAGCACATCCGCCGCGAGAAGGCCACCAGCAACATCTGCACGGCGCAGGTCCTCCTCGCCGTCATGGCGGGGATGTACGCCGTCCACCACGGTCCCGACGGACTCGCCGCCATCGCCCGACGTACCCACCGCTTCGCGACCCTGCTCGCCGAGGGACTGCGGGCGGGAGGCGTCGAGGTCGTCCACGACGCGTACTTCGACACCGTGACCGCCCGGGTCCCCGGGCGGGCCCAGGAGGTCGTCGAGGCGGCTCGCAGGGCCGGGATCAACCTGCGCCTCGTCGACGGCGACCTGGTCGGCATCTCCTGTGACGAGACCACCGGCCGCCGGCACCTGACCGCGGTGTGGGGCGCGTTCGGAGCCGAGGCCGACGTGGACGCCCTGGACGCCGGGACCGGCGAGGCCCTCCCCGAGGGTCTGCGGCGCACCGGCGAATTCCTGACCCACCCGGTCTTCCACGCGTACCGGTCCGAGACCGCGATGCTGCGCTACCTGCGGGCGCTCGCGGACCGTGACTACGCACTCGACCGCGGAATGATCCCGCTGGGCTCGTGCACCATGAAGCTCAACGCCACGACCGAGATGGAGCCGGTGACCTGGCCCGAGTTCGGCGCCCTGCATCCCTTCGCTCCGGTCGAGCAGGCGGAGGGCTACCTGACTCTCATCCGTGAGCTCGAGGAGCGCCTCGCCGAGGTCACCGGCTACGACAAGGTCTCACTCCAGCCCAACGCCGGGTCCCAGGGCGAGCTCGCCGGTCTGCTCGCGGTGCGGGCCTACCACCGGGCCAACGGCGACGAGCAGCGCACCGTCTGCCTGATCCCGTCCTCGGCCCACGGAACCAACGCGGCCAGCGCGGTGATGGCCGGCATGAAGGTCGTGGTGGTCAGGACCCGAGACGACGGAGACGTCGACGTCGACGACCTCAACGCCAAGATCGAGCAGTACGCCGACCAGCTGGCCGTGCTGATGGTCACCTACCCGTCGACGCACGGGGTCTTCGAGGAGCACATCACCGACATCTGCGCCGCGGTGCACGACGCCGGCGGGCAGGTCTACGTGGACGGCGCCAACCTCAACGCGCTGGTCGGCCTCGCCAAGCCGGGCAAGTTCGGCTCGGACGTGTCGCACCTCAACCTGCACAAGACGTTCTGCATCCCGCACGGTGGCGGCGGCCCCGGCGTCGGTCCGGTCGGGGTCCGGGCGCATCTCGCCCCCTACCTGCCCAACCACCCGTTCCAGCCGGCCGCCGGACCCGAGACCGGTGTGGGCCCGATCTCCGCCGCGCCGTGGGGCTCGGCGGGCATCCTGCCGATCTCCTGGGCGTACGTCCGGCTGATGGGCGCCGAGGGCCTGCGGCGGGCCACCCAGGTCGCCGTGCTGGGCGCCAACTACATCGCCAAGCGGCTCGAGCCCCACTTCCCGGTGCTCTACACGGGGCCGAACGGGCTGGTGGCCCACGAGTGCATCGTCGACCTGCGCCCGCTCACCAAAGCGACCGGAGTGAGCGTCGACGACGTGGCCAAGCGCCTGATCGACTACGGATTCCACGCACCGACGATGTCCTTCCCTGTCGCCGGAACCCTGATGATCGAGCCCACCGAGAGCGAGGACCTCGCGGAACTCGACCGTTTCTGCGAAGCCATGATCGCTATTCGTGCGGAGATCGACCAGGTCGCCTCGGGGGAGTGGACCGTCGAGAACAACCCGCTCCGCAACGCCCCACACACGGCGGACGCCCTGGCCGGGGACTGGGGCCACCCCTACAGCCGCCGGAACGCGGTCTTCCCGGCGGGGGTCGTGCCGGCCGACAAGTACTGGCCGCCGGTGCGCCGGATCGACGGGGCGTTCGGCGACCGCAACCTCGTCTGCTCGTGCCCGCCCCTGGAGGACTACGACGCCTGATCCTCGAGGAGGGGGCCGGTTCGGCGGTGACGTCGGCCGGCCCCTTCGGATGTCCCGCCTCCGGGCGTCCCGGCCGGGAGGGCGGGTTCTCTCAGGCCGCGGTCACCATCCGCGGCCGGTGCGGGGCGATGATCCGCCCGTCGGGAAGCAGTTCGCCGGTGTCCTCGAACAGGAGAACGCCGTTGCACAGCAGGCTCCAGCCCTGTTCCGGATGGCGCGCCAGAGGCTGGGCGGCCTCGCGGTCGGCGGACTCGGCGGACGGGCAGGGCGGCTTGTGCTGGCACATGGCGTGTTCTTCCCTGTGATGTGGTGGTGTTCCGCGGCCCGGACCGGTGTCGGGGGCCGCGCCCCCGAAAGCGTGGGATCGGTTCCAGTGTTGCCCCAGGGGGGTGGTTCCGCAGGGATTTTGCGGCAACCCCCGCATGGGTACAGGGACTATCACCCTTGCGGGCGGGTTCGGAAGCACCGGGAGGTCACTTCGGGGGATACCGATGGCCGGAACGGACGATGTCCGCCGGACGAGCCCAGGAGCGCCGCGGTCGACACTCGCAGGGTCATGACCGGAAGCAGATCCGCCACCCGGCGCGGAACGTGGGGCACGATGCCCGGAGGCGCGGGCGCCAGCGGGATCAGCAGGTCACCGGAGGCGGGCCGGCCCGCTTCGGCGTCGGCGGTGACGTCCTCGTGCAGCCACAGGGTCATCATGTAGAGCTCGGGCACCGACAGCAGACGCGGTTGGTACGCAGTGTCCGGGATCGACTCGGCCTGGGCCAGGGCTCGTTCCGTGGCCCTGACATAGGGGCCCTCGACGAAGTGCGCGAAGGCCCATCCGTCCGCGGTCAGCGCGGTCTGCGCCGCGGCCACGGCCGGCGCTCCCGCCTCCTGACCGTCCCGGACCAGGAAGCGCCAGCCGGCCAGGGCGGTGCGGGGGCCCTCGCCGTCGGGGGTGATCCGCTCCAGTACGTGCACGGGAAGTGGTACGTCGGGGATGAGCGGGCCGGTTGCCCTGCGCAGGGCCGGAGTCCTGCGTTCGTCGACGGCTGTGGGGGAGCCAAGGGCCGTCAGGACGCTGCGCAGGGCAGGCGAGGGTGCCAAAGGGACATGCAGCGGCATCGTGAGTCGCCTCTCGTATCAAAGACACGTGAAACTACGGAACGTCGTGCGGAGAATGGAGTGTCGAAGAGGTCAGAGGAGTCCGGGGCGACGCACCGGCTGTGCTGTGCCTTCTCTCTGCCTCACCGAGAGCTTATACGACCTGATCAGGCGATGATTCCGTCGGGAGTCCTGCATGCCGACGGCAAGGTGATTACCGGACCATTTTCCGAGGTGGATCGGTCCCCTTCTGTCCGGTGGTGGGAAGCAACACCTCGTGTCATACCCAACGCGGCCCAGGCCGATTCCCGTCGGAGATTCTCGACGGGCAATCGGCTTCAATCGTTACGCTGCCCGTGCCGGAGGAAAGTGCCACGGTGCGTGTACGGGAGAGCGTAGCGGGCAAGGGGTGGTGGCGCGGCGTTATGGATCACAACGCATGGGCAGCATCGGTGCACGCTCGTCGCGAGGGAAGGAAGGTCGCATGGGGGAGAAGGTCGAGTCGGGAGGGTTCGATCTGGCGGACCGGCAACGCCACCGGAGCAAGCTGCACCAGTGTCTCGAGGGACTGGAGCGGCTGCTGGAAGAGAAGAGGTTCGACCGTCCCAGGAATCTGATGGGACTGGAGATAGAACTGAATCTCGCCGGCGAGGACGGTCTTCCACGAATGCTGAACACCGAGGTTCTCGACCGCATCGGGAGCGGTGATTTCCAGAGTGAACTCGGCCAGTTCAACCTCGAGGTGAACATTCTCCCGCACCGGTTGTCGGGAAGGGTTCTCGATCAGCTCGCCGAGGAACTGCGCGCCGGCCTCTCCTATGCCGATCGCAAAGCACAGGAGTTGTCCGCGGGAATCGTGATGATCGGCATTCTTCCGACGCTCGCCGGACAGGACGCCGTTCTCTCGAACCTCACCGACGTCGGCCGCTACACGTTGCTCAACGACCAGATCATCGCCGCCCGCGGCGAGGGCATCGTCCTCGACATCGACGGCGTCGAGCATCTGACGTTCAACTCCTCCTCGATCGCCCCCGAGGCGGCGTGCACCTCGGTGCAGTTGCACCTCCAGGTCACTCCGGGGCGCTTCGCCGCGCTGTGGAACGCCTCCCAGGCCGTGGCCGCGGTGCAGATCGCCCTCGGGGCCAACTCGCCGTTCCTCTTCGGCCGGGAGCTGTGGCGCGAGTCCCGGCCCCCGCTGTTCCAGCAGGCCACCGACACCCGGCCGCCGGAACTCAAGGCGCAAGGCGTCCGCCCGCGGACCTGGTTCGGGGAGCGATGGATCGACTCCGCCTTTGACCTCTTCGAGGAGAACCTGCGCTACTTCCCCGCACTGCTGCCGATCTGCAGCGAGGAGGAGCCACTGCGGATCATCGAGAACGGCGGCATCCCGGAGCTGAACGAACTGGTGCTGCACAACGGCACCATCTACCGCTGGAACCGGCCGGTCTACGAGGTCGTGGACGGGGTCCCCCATCTGCGGGTCGAGAACCGGGTGCTGCCCGCCGGGCCGACCGTCGCGGACGTGATCGCCAACACGGCGCTCTACTACGGCCTCGTGCGCACGCTCGCCGAGGAGTCCCGTCCGGTGTGGTCGAAGCTGGCCTTCGAGGAGGCCGCGGCCAACTTCGACGACGCCTGCCGGTACGGCATCGACGCCGAACTGCGCTGGCCCAGGCCCGGCCGCCAGGGCGGTGTCGCCCGTGTCCCCGCGGTGCGGCTCGTCCAGGAGGAACTGCTGCCCCTCGCAGCCGCGGGCCTCGACGCCTGGGGTGTCGAGCCCACCGACCGCGACCACTACCTGGGCATCATCGAGGAACGCTGCAGGCTGCGGGTGAACGGGGCCTCCTGGCAGGCCGCCACGTTCCACCAGGCGCTGGACTCCGGTCTCGACCGGGCCGCGGCGCTGGCCGTGACGACCCGTCGCTACTGCGAGCTGATGCGTTCCGGCGAACCGGTGCACACCTGGCCGCGCTCGCTCTGAGCCTGCCGCCGGGCCCGGTCCGCCCCCGGAGTGCGCCCGGCAGGCCCGCGTCCGGCAAGCTGTGATCCTCCCGCGGGAAGGGAGCCCGGCAACGGGAGAGCCGCTGCGAACTGGAGGCGTGCGTGCACATGGACCTGGAGCAGCCGGTGGGCCCTCGGCCCGGGAACGAGGTACCGCGCAGCATCCTGCGCAGCGA
The DNA here is from genome assembly GCF_023703325.1 of Streptomyces meridianus. GTDB lineage: Bacteria > Actinomycetota > Actinomycetes > Streptomycetales > Streptomycetaceae > Streptomyces > Streptomyces meridianus. Next base: position 109,308 of record NZ_JAMQGM010000018.1, on the reverse strand, counting down.
AACGGTGATCGTCCTCGCACTGTCCGTCGGTGCGAGTGCCGCCTCCGCTCTCATCAGTTTCGTCGGCTCGGTGACGAAGCCCGGTGGTCTGAAGGACCAGGCCGCCAACCTCAACGCCTCGTATGCTCCCGGCCGGCCGTGGCTCGACCTGGCATGGCAGCTCTTCGGCATCGCGACGGCCCTGGTCCCTGTCCTGCTCGTTGCGCACCTGTTCGTGCGGGAAGGCGCGGGCGGACTCCGCGCCGTCGGCTTCGACCGTCTGCGCCCCGGTTCGGATCTGGCCCGCGGAACCGTGGTCGCCGCCTGCATCGGTGGCAGCGGGCTGCTGTTCTACCTCGCGGTGCGGGCCGCCGGATTCAACCTCACGGTGGTGCCGGAGTCGCTGCCGGACGTGTGGTGGAAGATGCCGGTGCTCGTCGCCTCCGCCGTGCAGAACGCCGTGGTCGAGGAGGTGATTGTCGTCGGCTACCTGCTGTGCCGGCTCGACCGGCTGGGATGGACCCCGATGGCGGCACTGCTGGCCAGCTCGTTGCTGCGCGGGTCGTACCACCTCTACCAGGGCATCGGCGGGCTGGTCGGCAACATCGTGATGGGCGTCGTCCTCGTCCTGCTCTACCGGCGCTGGGGGCGGGTGGGGCCGCTGGTCGTCGCCCACGCGGCCATTGACATCGTGGCCTTCATCGGCTACGCCCTTCTGGCCGGGAAGGTCGGCTGGCTGCCGACCCCCTGAACCGAGGCGCAACGACCGGCGGCTGCGCAGTCAGGCGCTGACGAGCAGCTCGCCGTCGATGACGGTGACAGCGCCGCCGGTCAGCAACGTGCGCTCGCCGCACAGGTCCACGCGCACCAGCCCGGAGCGCGCCGATGCCTGCAATCCGGTGAGCTCGTCGCGCCCGAGGCGGGCGGCCCAGAACGGGGCGAGAGCGGTGTGCGCGCTGCCGGTGACCGGGTCCTCGTCGATGCCGGACGCCGGACCGAAGAAGCGGGAGACGAAGTCGTATCCGTCGGCGGCGACTGCGGCCCGCGCGGTCACGATCACACCGCGGTGGTCGAGCCGGGCGACGGCGGCGAGGTCGGGGACGACGGAGCGCACCGTGTCCTCGTCGGCGAGTTCGACCAGCAGGTCCCCGACGTCGGGCCCGGTGTCGTGGGCGGACAGAACCTCGGCGCCCAGCGCTGCGGACAGCGTCCCGGGCACCTCGACGGCGGTCAGCGGTGCGGTGGGGAAGTCGAGCGTGATCGTCCCGTCGTCCCGTGCAGTGGCGCTGAGGACGCCGCTGCGGGTCGCGAACCGCACCGCGCCGACGGCGGTGCCCGCGGTGTGGAGCACGTGCGCCGTGGCCAGGGTGGCGTGCCCGCACATGTTGACCTCGGTGGCCGGGGTCAGCCAGCGCAGCGCCCAGTCCGCGTCCGATCCTTCCGGCAAGGGGTGTGCGAAGGCGGTCTCGGAGAGATTGATCTCGGCGGCGACGTTCTGCATCCATTCCCCGGACGGGAAGCCGTCCGAGTCCAGCAGCACGACCGCGGCCGGATTGCCCGCGAAGGGACGGTCGGTGAAGGCATCCACGATTCGAATCCGCATGCCGGGACCTTAGGTCCGTCCATACCGGCCCGGCAAAGGCCACTCATCACTCCGTGGCTCCTCCAGATTGGGGTCCGCGACCGTGGACCGGCCGAACCGGTTGAGCACACAGGACAGGTGCCATGCCGGGTGACGCTCCTGTCGCCGGACCTGCCACCATGGCCCGATGCAGTCATCGCAGGGGAGAAGGGGCGGCCTCGCGCTCGCCCTGGTGTCCGCCGTCGCGTTCGGGGGATCCGGGGTGGCGGTCAAACCGCTCATCGAAGCCGGGCTCGAGCCGTTGCACGCCGTCTGGTTGCGGGTCGCCGGCGCCGCGCTCGTCATGCTCCCGGTCGCCTGGCGGCACCGTGCACTGCTGTGTCGCCGCCCCACGCTGCTGGCCGGTTTCGGGCTGCTCGCCGTGGCGGGCGTCCAGGCCTGCTACTTCGCCGCGCTCTCGCGGATCCCGGTGGGCGTCGCCCTCCTGATCGAGTATCTCGCCCCGGCCCTGGTCCTCGGCTGGGTGAGGTTCGTGCAGCGCCGGGCGGTGAGCCGGGCCGCGGTCGCCGGGGTGGTCCTCGCTGTCACCGGACTCGCCTGTGTGGTCGAGGTCTGGGCCGGGATGCGCCTCGATCCGGTCGGTCTGCTGCTCGCCCTGGGCGCGGCCTTCTGCCAGGTCGGGTACTTCGTCCTCTCCGACCATGGCGCCGAGGGGCGGGACGCGGCCGATCCCATCGGCGTCATCGCCTACGGGCTGCTCGTGGGCGCCGCGGCGCTGACCGTGGTCGCCCGGCCGTGGGAGACGGACTGGTCGGTGCTCGCCGGCCGAGCCGACCTGGACGGGGCCAGGGTGCCGGCGGTCCTGCTGCTGGGGTGGACGGTGCTGGTTGCGACGGTCGTCGCCTATCTCACCGGCGTGCTGTCCATCCGCCGGCTCTCGCCCCAGGTCGCCGGAGTGGTGGCGTGTCTCGAGGCCGTGGTCGCCACCGTGCTGGCCTGGGTACTGCTCGGCGAGCACCTCTCGGCAGCGCAGGTTCTGGGCGGAACGCTCGTCCTCGCCGGTGCCTTCATCGCCCAGACATCGGTGCCCCGTCCGGCGTCGCCGGGCGGGCTCACCGGCTCGTCGCCGGAGGACGGCGACGAGGCCGAGGGCAGTCGTCCGGCCGGCTCGCGGACGGCATAGGGTGGCGATCATGTATTCGACCGCACTCGTGCTGCCGCCTCCGGTCCGCTGAGGCGGGTGGCCGCAACCCGGAAGACCTGACTCGGGCCCGTGCCCGGGTGGTTCGGCGCGCCCGCATTCGTCGCAGACGTCGTCCGGATTTCTTCCCGTGGAGAACCACTCGTGTCGAATTCTTCCCCCGCGCTGCCCGTCGGGCGTGGTCTCGTCTATCTCGTCCTGGCCGGTGTGGCCTGGGGAACGGCGGGTGCCGCCGCCGCGCTCGTCTACCGCAGCAGCGACCTCGGGCCGATCGCCCTGTCGTTCTGGCGCTATGTCGGAGGGCTGGCCGTCCTGCTGGCCGCACATGCTCTGCGGCCGCGCCGGCGGCGGACGGTGAAGCCCTCCCCCGAGCCGGTGCGCCGCCGGCTCGTGCGCATCGGCGCGACCGGCCTGGGGCTGACGGTGTTCCAGACCGCGTACTTCGCCGCGGTCCAGGCCACCGGCCTCGCCGTGGCCACGGTCATCACGCTGGGCGCCGGTCCCGTCCTCATCGCGGTCGGGGCGCGACTGAGCCTGGGGGAGCGGCTCGGCGTCGGCGGAACGGCCGCCGTCGCCGGAGCACTCGGCGGACTCTGCGTCCTGGTCCTCGGCGGTGGGGCGGCTACCGTCCGGCCCGACGGGGCCGTGCTGGCACTGGTGTCGGCGGCCGGCTATGCCACCGTCAACCTGGTGACCCGGCGGCTGGGCAGGGACGGCGGGGGCCCCGGCGCCGGCTCCACCACGGGCTGGGCCTTCGCGGTGGGAGCCGTCTGCCTGCTGGCGCCGGCCGCGGCGGAAGGGCTGCTGCCGCAGACCGCGGATCCCCTTCTCGTGCTGACCCTCCTGGTGTACGTGGCCGTCGTGCCGACCGCTCTCGCCTACGCCCTGTACTTCGCGGGGGCAGCGGTCGTCCGGGCGGCGACGACCTCGGTGATCATGCTGATCGAGCCGGTGAGCGCGGCCATCATTGCCGTCGTCCTGCTGGGTGAGCAGCTGACGTTGGCTGCCGTGTCGGGCACGGTACTGCTGCTGGCCGCGGTCGCCGGGCTCGCGGCCTCGGAGGCCCGGCTCGCCGCGGCCGTACGCCGGGCCGCTCCGGCCTGACCGGATTCCGCCATGGCGGGACAGTCCCGGCAGGCGGTCCCGCCACGGGAGTTCAACGTGTGCGCAGGTAGGCGGGCAGTGCGACCGAAGGGTCCAGGTCGTCCGCCGCGACGGGGACACCCCGCTGCACGGAAACCGGGACCACACCGCTCCAGTGAGGCAGCGACAGGTCCTCGGGATCGTCGTTCGGCCCGCCCTCGCGCACCTTCGCGGACACCTCCTCGAGGTCGAGCCGGAGCACCGCAGTGGCGGCCAGTTCCTTGGCGCTGGCGGGCCGGGAGTCGGCCGAACGGCCGGGCACGACGTGGTCCACCAGTGCATCCAGTGCCTTCGACCGTTCGTCGGCATCGGTCACCTGACGGGCCACGCCGTGCACCACCACGGAGCGGTAGTTGATCGAGTGGTGGAAGGCGGACCGCGCCAGGACCAGCCCGTCGACGTGGGTGATGGTCAGGCACACCGGGAGCCCGGGGTCGGCCTCCCCGCCAGCCGAACGCAGCGGTCGCGAGCCGGTCGAGCCGTGGATGTAGAGGCTCTCGCCGATGCGGGCGTAGAGGGTGGGCAGCACCACCGGGGCGCCGTCCCGCACGAATCCGAGGTGGCAGACGTACGCCTCGTCGAGCAAGGCGTGCACGAGCCCGCGGTCGTACGAGGCGCGCTGCGGAGCACGGGTGGGGACGGTCCGGCCGGTCGGTTCGTAAGCTGTCGCGTCGGTCACGCGGTCTCCATTGAACTAGTGCATAATAATGTTTGTGCTAGGAGAATATCCAATCCAGGGGCGCCGCGCATCGGAGATCTCCGCCAGCGTGGAACAGGGCGTCGCCAAGGGTGCGTTGAGCCCCGGCGAACAGCTGCCACCGGTGCGCGGACTGGCCGCCGAGCTGGGCGTGGACCCGAACACTGTCGCCGCGGCGTACCGGACCCTTCGCGACCGTGGCGTCATCGAGACCGCGGGCCGCCGCGGCAGCCGTATCCGGGCCCGGCCCGCGAGCGCGCCGCGGGAGACGATCCGCGTCGACGTCCCGTCCGGGGTGCGGGACGTCTCCCGGGGCAACCCCGACACCGCTCTGCTGCCCGACCTCGCCCCGGCGCTCGCGGCCGCTGCGGCGGCGTACGGTACGCACCCGCCGCTCTACGGAGACCCCCCGCTCGACGCGGAGCTGGAGAGTGTGGCGCGGGCCGCCTTCCGCGCGGAAGGGGTGCCCGACGGCGGGCTCGCGGTCACTTCGGGTGCCCTCGACGCCATCGAGAGGGTGCTGGGCGCACATCTGCGCCCGGGGGACGCGGTCGCCGTCGAGGACCCCGGCTGGGGAAGCCTCCTCGACCTGATCCCGGCCCTCGGGCTGTGCACGGTTCCGGTCGCAGTCGACGACGACGGCCCGCTGCCCGGGGATGTCGAACGAGCGGTGGCCCGCGGAGCCCGTGCGCTCGTCGTCACCTGCCGGGCCCAGAACCCGACGGGCGCGAGCCTGAGCCGGGAGCGCGCCGCGGAGCTGCGGACGCTGCTCGCCGCGCACCCGCAACTGCTGCTCATCGAGGACGACCACGGGCACGGCATCGTGAGCCTGCCGCTGCATGCGCTGGCCGGAAGCGTGGAGCACTGGGCGCTGGTGCGTTCCACGGCCAAGGCGTACGGCCCCGACCTGCGACTCGCGGTGCTCACCGGCGACCGTACGACGGTCGACCGGGTGCAGGGGCGCCAGCGGCTCGGCCCGGGCTGGGTCAGCCACCTGCTTCAGCGCGCGGTCGTCCATCTGTGGCGGACCGGTGCCGTGAACCCCGCCTTCGTCGCGGGGCGTTACGGCGAGCGCCGCGATGCCCTGCTGGACGCCCTGCGGGAGCGGGGAGTGCGGGCACACGGCCGCAGCGGAATGAACGTCTGGCTGCCGGTGCCCGACGAAACCGTCGCCGTGGCCCGATTGCTGCAGTCGGGCTGGGCGGTCGCCCCGGGGGCCCGGTTCCGGATTTCCTCACCCCCCGGCGTCCGGGTCACGGTCTCGCCGCTGACGCCGGACGACATCGGCACGCTCGCCGACGCCCTCGCGGCGTCGGCCCGGCCGGGGACCGGGGTCCGCTACGGCTGACGACGATGCAACCGCGGCCGGCTCTGGGTCAGGGCCGCGCCCAGCAGCACCACGAGAGCGCCCACCGGGGTGTTCCAGGTGAGCTGCTCGTCCAGCAGCGCCACACCGGCGGCGGTCGCGATGACCGGGATGAAGTACGTGACCAGGGTTGCCGTCGTCGGTCCCACCTCGGCGACCAGACCGTACTGGAGGAGGAACGCGAGCCCGGTCCCGAGCGCGCCGAGGGCCACCACGGCCAGCAGCGGCAGGACCGGCAGCGAAGTCGGCACGGACGTGAACAGGGGTGTCACCACGGCGAGTTGGAGGGTGCCGAGCAGGAGTTGGGCGCCGGACATGGACAGGTGGGAGTTCCCCGTGCCGGCCAGGGTGCGCCGGACGTAGATCCAGCCCACGGCGTAGCTGAGCGCCGCAACAAGCGCCATGGAGGTGCCGGCGAGGTCCTGGCCGGCAAAGCCCTGCCAGGCTCCGAGCACGGTCAGCACGCCGGCGAAACCGATACCCAGCCCTGCGAACCTCCGGCGGGTGGGCCGGTCCTCCGACAGGGCCACCGTGGACAGCAGCATCCCCCACAGGGGCGTGGTCGCGTTGCAGATGCCGGCGAGGGTGGACGGGATGGTCACCTCGGCATAAGCGAAGAGCGAGAACGGCAGAGCGTTGAGCAGGAACGCGGCGACGGTGAGGTGGCCCCAGGTGCGCATTCCCCGGGGCAGCCGCTGCCGTTTGACCGCGAGCACCGCCACCAGCACGGCGGCCCCGAACAGCATCCGCCCCAGCGTGACCTGGAGCGGTGCGTAGCCCCGGGTCCCCACCTTGATCAGCAGAAAGCTGAAGCCCCAGATCAGGGACAGCGCCGCGAAGCGGATCCGCCAGTCCACGGAGGTCCGGCGGGGGAGCGGTGCAGGTATCGGGGGGACGACAGGGGCGGGGGGCGCCGGCGCGGGGGTCGCTCCGGGTGCTGCTGCGGTGGTCATGCGGTCAACCATGCAGCCGGCAACCTCTTAGGACAAGCGAGAATCTGTGGAGTCATCGCTTAGTATTGCTTAATGTTCAACCTGGAGCGTCTCCGCACCCTGGAAGCCGTGGCCCGTCACGGGTCGGTGAGCGCGGCGGCCGACGGCCTCCACGTGACGACGTCCGCCGTCTCGCAGCAGCTGGCCAAGCTCGAGCGAGAGGCGGGCCAGCAACTGCTCGGCAGGAACGGGCGCGGCGTACGGCTGACCGACGCCGGCCGCCTGCTCGCCGACCATGCTGCGCGCATCCTGTCCCAGGTGGCGCTGGCCGAGGCGGACTTGGAGGCGCATCGCGGAGCGGCCGTCGGGGAACTGCTGCTCGGGGCCTTTCCGACCGCGGCGCGGGGGCTGTTCCCGGCGGCCTTTGCCGAGCTCGCCTCCGCTCACCCGCAACTCCGGGTGAGCCTGCAGGAGACGGAGCCGGACGACGCGGTGCCGCGGGTGGTGCGCGGCGACCTGGACGTTGCGGTGGTCCTGGACTGGTACAACAGGCCGATCTCCCTGCCCGAGGGGCTCGCCAAGGCACCGCTGCTGGACGACGTCGCCGACGTGGCCATGCCCGCGGGGCACCCGCTCGCCGCCCGGCGCGAGGTCGATCTCGAGGAATTCGCGGGTGACGCCTGGATCTCCTGGCCGGCCGGCGAGTTCTGCCACGACTGGCTGATGTTCACCCTCCGCGGCAAGGGGATCGAACCCCGGATCGCGCACACCGCGGAGGAGCACCACACCCAGCTCCTGCTGATCGCCGCCGGGCTGGGGGTCGCGGTCGCCCCTCGCCTGGGGCGGGGCCCGGTACCCGATGGGGTCAGCGTGGTTCCGGTGCGGCACACCATGCGCCGGCACATCTACGGGATCTGGCGGGCCGACGCCGACCGCCGTCCGGCCGTCCGGGCCGCCGTGGGCGCACTGCAGAAGGCGGCCCGAATCGTTGAGGGCTGCCTTCTGACGGCTGACCGCTGAACGGGAACCCCGGTCTCAGCCCCGGGTGATCGAGTCGCCCTTGACCGTGATCTTCTCCGCCGGCAGGGGTTTCGTCGCGGGGCCGTGCTCGACGCTGCCGTTGTCGATGCTGAACCGGCTCCCGTGGCAGGCGCAGTTGACGGTGCCGTCGCCGACACTCGACACGATGCAGCCGGCGTGGGTGCAGACCGCCGAGAAGGCCCTGAACTCCCCCGCCGACGGCTGGGTCACCACGATCTTCTCGTCGGCGAAGATCTTGCCCCCGCCCTCCGGAATGTCCCCGGTCGAAGTGAGCGCACCGCCGCCGGTCGTACCCGGATCGCTCGAGCCACCCGTGCGGGAGGGGGAGTCCTCCGGTTGGCCGCCCTCGCCGGAGGCGCCGCAGGCGGCGAGCGCGGCGGTCAGGCCGGCCGCTCCGGCGACCGCGACCACGGCACGGCGGCACAGGGCCGGTTCCGTTTCCTGAGATTCCGTCATGGTGATGTTTCCTTTTCGATGGGCCCGGAGGAGGTCCGCGGCGCGAGCGGGGAGAGGGGCGCTCGCGGCGCCGCAGTGGGACTACATGGTCACATCCCAAGAGCCTTCTTCAGGAAGTCGAGCTGGAACCTCAGCAGATTCTCCGCGACATCCTCCTGGGCCGCCATGTGGGAGACCCCCGGCAGCGGCAGGACGCTGTGCGGCCTCCCCGCCGCCAGCAGCGCTGCCGACAGCCGGAGGGTGTGCGCCGCGAAAACGTTGTCGTCGGCCAGCCCGTGCACGAGGAGCAGCGGACGACGCAGCCGGTCGGCGTCACCGATCAGCGAGGAGGCGTCGTAGCTCCGCGGTTCCTGGTCGGGATGTCCGAGGAAACGCTCCTTCCAGTGGGTGTCGTACAGGCGCTGGTCGGCGGGAGGCGCCCCGGCCACGGCCGCGTGGAAGACATCCGGCCGGCGCAGGACCGCCCCCGCCGCGAGATAGCCGCCGAACGACCAGCCTCGGATGGCGACCCGGCCGAGATCGAGCTCGGGATGCTCCTTCGCGGCCGCGCGCAGCGCGTCCACCTGGTCGTCGAGGGCAGCCGTGAGCGTGTCCCCGCGCACGGCCTTCTCCCACACCGGCCCGCGGCCCTGGGTGCCCCGGCCGTCGGTGACGAGCACGGCGAAGCCCTCGTCGGCGAACCACTGCGACACGCAGGAGGCCCAGGTGCGTGCCCGGACGGCGACCTGCATGGCCGGGCCACCGTACGGATCGAGGAGCACCGGCAGCGGACCCGAGCCGGGTTCGTACCAGGAGGGCAGGTACAGCGCGCCGCGCAGCCGGCGCTCGCCCAGTGACGAATGGGCGGGCCGGGGCATGAGCAAGGGTTCCTCCGCGAGTGACGCGATGGCCCGGTCGGGACGGCCGGCGCGTCGCACCGTCGTCCGCCGGCCGGCCGGCGTGAGGCCGTCGAGGACGAGGGTGCCGCCTCCGGCAACGGCCGTGTGCAGACCGGGGCCCGAGCTCAGGAGAGCGCATCCGGTCTCCGGCCGGTAGGACCACACGTGTGTCTCGACGGGGTCCTCGCTCGCCGTGAAGAGAACCTTTTCGCCGTCCACGGCGAGCACTTCCCGCAGCTGGAGTCCTTCGGGCGTCACACAGCGCCCGTCCACGGACAGCCGTCGGGTTGCGCCGTCGTCCTCGTGCCGGACGAGCGCACCGGACGCGGTGCGGGCCGGCGTCCCCGGCACGAGCTCGACCCAGGCGCGGTCCCGCAGTTCGTCCCGGAGCGTGGTGTCACCCGTCGCCGGGTCCACCGAGAGGAAGCGCAGGGTGCGCTGGTCGCGGCTCTGCACACCGATCAGCGGGCCGTGCTCGTCCCACCCAGCGGTCGCGAGGTACTCGAACGCGCTCCGGTCCCACCGCACCGGCGTGCGCCTGCCGTCGAGCGTCACGATGTGGAGCGACACGTCCGCGTTGGCGGTACCGGCGACGGGGTAGCGGACGGCCCGGGGACGTTGCCCGGGGCGGGCCGGATCGCCGATGTACCAACGTCGCACCGGCGTGTTGTCGACCCGCGCCACCAGTAGGGCGCGGCCGTCCGGGGCCCACCAGAAGCCCCGCCGGCGGTGCATGGACTCGGCGGCCACGTGATCGCTGAGCCCATAGCTCGCCTCCGGGCCGTCGGGCTCGGCGAGACTCCGGGCGTCGTGGCCGCTCACACCGGTGACGTGCAGCGCGCCCGCCGAGACGTAGGCGATGTGCCGGCCGTCGGGGGAGGGCCGGGGGTCGACGACCGGACCGGCCGCCGGGATCCGGAACGGAGCGCTGCCGGGGCCGGACAGGAGGGCCGCCCACAGCTCTCCGTTCAGCGCGAACGCGGCGATTCCTGCCGCTCGGTCCGTCGCATACGCCACCACCCCGTCCGCCTGCTCGCGGGCCCTCTCCCGCCGCAGCAGTTCCTCCTCGGGGGTGCCGCCCTCGCCGGTGGCGCCGCACAACTCCGGCCCGGCCAACAGTCGTTCGCGCCCGCCCTCGTACGACCAGAGCCGGCTCACCGGATCCCGGCCCCCGCCGGTCCGCAGGAACACCACGCGTTCCCCGTCGGGGGAGACCGTGAAGTCCCGTGGGACACCGAGCGAGAAACGGCGCGTGCGGGCGAACTGGCGGGGGAACTCGGATGCATCGGGCACGGAGCCACTCTTGCAGCCACTGAGGCCCCGGTGGACGCGTCCCCGTAATCTGGGGTGATGCTGCCCGAAGTCATCGCGACCCGGTACGTGACGCCCCTGCGGGAGGGCGGCTCGCTGCCCGGCATCGTCGAGGCCGACGATCTCGGCACGTACGTCGTCAAGTTCACCGGAGCGGGCCAGGGCCGCAAGACCCTGGTGGCCGAGGTGATCTGCGGGGAACTCGCCCGCAGGCTCGGGCTGCGTGTTCCCGATCTGGTGGCCGTCGAACTGGATCCGGTCATCGGGCTCGGGGAACCCGACCAGGAGGTCCAGGAACTGCTCAAGGCGAGCGGCGGCCTGAACCTCGGGATGGACTACCTGCCCGGAGCGATCGGCTTCGACCCCCTGGCCTACGAGGTCGCGCCCGACGAGGCCGGGCGGATCGTCTGGTTCGACGCCCTGGTCAACAACGTGGACCGGTCCTGGCGCAATCCCAACATGCTGGTCTGGCACGGCGAGCCGTGGCTGATCGACCACGGCGCCACGATGATCTGGCACCACAACTGGCCGACCGCCGCCGGCGCCGTCCTCAAGCCGTACGACGCGTCCGATCACGTGCTGGCGCCGGTCGGTCCGGCCATCGCGCCCGCTGCGTCCGCACTTGCTCCGCTGGTCACGCGGGAACTGCTGGAGGAGGTGACGGCGCTGGTCCCCGACGTGTGGCTGACGGAGGAGCCCGGCTTCGCCTCCCCGGACGAACTGCGACAGACCTACGCCGACGCGCTGCTGGCCCGGTCCGGGAACGTGCACGAGCGGATCGTCCTGGGCCCGCCGAGCGCCGACGGGCCGTCCCGGGCGCCGGGCTGGCTGACCGGCAGGCCGCAGGGGCAGGAGGTGCGATGAGCGACCGGGACGTGTTCGAGTACGCGCTGCTGCGGGTTGTGCCGCGTGTCGAGCGCGGTGAGCAGATCAATGCCGGAGTCGTCGTCTACTGCCGCGCGAAGTCCTGCGTCGTCGCCCGCACGTATCTGGACGAGGCGAGGCTGCATGCGCTCGACCCCGGAGCGGACGTCGAGGGCATCCGCTCCGCACTGCGCGCTGTGGAGGACGTGTGCGAGGGCGGTCGGCGGGCCGGGCAGGCGGCCGGCGACGCGGCCGGGCGCCGGTTCCGCTGGCTGATCGCACCGCGCAGCACGGTCGTCCAGCCGGGGCCCGTGCACACCGGCCTCACCACGGATCCGGCGGCGGAGGCGGAACGGCTGCTCGGCCTTCTGGTGCGCTGAGATGCGGCCGAACGGGCCCGGGGTCGCGTGACTTGGGGCCACCGGGGCCATGGGCCGTTGACACCGGGTGCCAGGGCTTCTAGCGTTTCGTCCACCGACCTACTAAGCGGTTGCTCACTCACCTGGTGTCCACCGCACCGAGAGCGTCCGCCGGGGAGGGACCGCACCCGAACGCGAGGAGAATCCGCATGTCCACCACCGAGCAGCGCGTGGCCATCGTGACGGGCGCCGCCCGCGGCATCGGCGCAGCGACCGCCGTCCGTCTGGCCCGGGAAGGCCGCGCCGTCGCCGTCCTCGACCTCGACGAGGCGGCCTGCAAGGACACCGTGGAGAAGATTTCGGCCGCCGGCGGCAAGGCCCTGGCCGTCGGCTGCGACGTGTCGGACGCCGACCAGGTGGAGGCTGCCGTCGCCCGGGTCGCCGCGGAGCTCGGCGCGCCGACCCTCCTCGTCAACAACGCCGGTGTGCTGCGCGACAACCTGCTGTTCAAGATGAGCGACACGGACTGGGACACCGTCATGAACGTGCACCTGCGCGGTGCGTTCCTGATGGCCCGGGCTTGCCAGAAGCACATGGTCGATGCCAAGTTCGGCCGCATCGTCAACCTTTCCAGCAGCTCGGCGCTGGGCAACCGCGGACAGGCCAACTACTCGACGGCCAAGGCCGGACTGCAGGGCTTCACCAAGACCCTCGCGATCGAGCTCGGCAAGTTCGGCATCACCGCCAACGCCGTGGCGCCGGGGTTCATCGTCACCGACATGACGGCAGCCACCGCCGAGCGCGTCGGCATGGGCTTCGAGGACTTCCAGGCCGCGGCCGCCACGCAGATTCCGGTGCAGCGCGTCGGCCACCCGGAGGACATCGCCAACACCATTGCCTTCTTCACCGGCGAGCAGGCCGGCTTCGTCTCCGGTCAGGTCCTGTACGTGGCCGGCGGCCCGCTCAACTGACCAGGAGACCCACACATGACCGAGCACACGCAGGACAGCGGCAGGGTCGCGCTCGTCACGGGCGCCAGCCGCGGCATCGGATACGGCATCGCCGAAGCCCTCGTGGCGCGCGGCGACCGGGTCGTCATCACCGGACGCAACGAGGAGGCCCTCAAGGAGGCCGCGGACCGGCTGTCCCGAGGTGCCGAGGACCGGGTGATCGGGATCGCGGGCAAGGCCCACGACGAAGCACACCGGGCCGAGGCCGTCGAGGGGGCGATGGCGGCGTTCGGCCGTCTCGACTACCTCGTCAACAACGCCGGTACCAATCCGGTGTTCGGGCCCATCGCCGACCTCGATCTCGACGTGGCGCGCAAGGTCTTCGAGACCAACGTGATCTCGGCGCTCGGGTTCGCCCAGCAGACCTGGAAGGCGTGGCAGAAGGACAACGGGGGAGCGATCGTCAACATCGCCTCCATCGCGGGTGTGTCCGCCTCGCCCTTCGTCGGCGCCTACGGGATCAGCAAGGCCGCGATGATCAACCTGACCCTGCAGCTGGCCCACGAGTTCTCACCGGGTGTCCGGGTCAACTCGATCGCCCCCGCCGTGGTGAAGACCAAGTTCGCCAAGGCGCTCTACGAGGGCCGGGAGGAGGAGGCCGCGGCCGCCTACCCACTCCAGCGCCTCGGCAGGCCCGAGGACATCGGGGGCGCGGCCGAGTTCCTGCTCTCCGACCGCGCCGCGTGGGTCACGGGCCAGAACCTCGTCGTGGACGGCGGCATCTTCCTCAACGGCGGAGTCGGCTGACATCGGTGGCGTCACGGGCCCCGCCTCCGCGTCGTGCGGGGCCGGGGCCCGCTGCCGTCCCCCGTCCGGCCGTCGCACTGTCGGTCGTCACCGGTACGTTCATGGGTGGCGGAACCGTTGACACCGGAGGTTGTTGTGACCGACATGCTGCCCGATTCCTGGCGCGGCGTCCTTGGCGACGAGCTGGACAAGCCCTACTTCAAGGAGCTCGTCGCGTTCGTCGAGGAGGAACGGGCACGGGGGCCGGTCCACCCCCCGCGCGAGGAGGTCTTCGCGGCACTCGAGGCCACCCCCTTCGACCAGGTCAAGGTGCTGATCCTCGGCCAGGACCCCTACCACGGCGAAGGGCAGGGCCACGGGCTCTGCTTCTCGGTGCGCCCGGGGGTCAGGACGCCGCCGTCGCTGCGCAACATCTACAAGGAGATGCGGGACGACCTCGGCCACCCGGTGCCCGACAACGGCTGCCTGCTGCCCTGGGCCCGGCAGGGGGTCCTGCTGCTGAACGCGGTGCTCACGGTGCGTTCGGGCGAGGCCAACTCGCACAAGGGAAAGGGCTGGGAGAAGTTCACCGATGCGGTCATCCACGCCGTGTCCGCCCGGCCCGACCCCGCCGTGTTCGTCCTGTGGGGCAACTACGCCAAGAAGAAGTTCCCGCTCATCGACACCGAACGGCACGCCGTGATCCAGGGTGCCCACCCCTCCCCGCTGTCCGCCAAGCGCTTCTTCGGCAGCCGCCCGTTCACGCAGATCAACGACGCGATCGAGGCCCAGGGCCACAAGCCGGTCGACTGGCGCATCCCGGACCTGGGCTGACGTGCCGGGGCGCCCCGAGCGGAGGCGGCGCGGCGGCCCGGCACCCGCCCGAGTCGGTGAAGTGTGCATGGCGTGCCGGGCGCGTCGGACCGGGGACCAGCCACCCTGACGGTATCCACGGGGCTGGAGCGGATGGCGCCGGAAACCGGCTTGCCGTACTTCACGACCCGAGGAGGCGGCAGTGACCGGCGAGTGCGGGGACCAGCAGTCCGAGGATGCCGTGACGACCAGGATCGGGCAGGCCGTCATGCTGCACCACGGGGGAGACCGGGAGGAGGCGCGCAACCGGCTCGCCCTGCTGTGGCAGGAGATCAGCGACAACGGCGACGCTTTCCACCGGTGCACCCTGGCGCACTACCTCGCCGACATGCAGGACGACCCGGCCGATGAACTCGCCTGGGACCTGAGGGCGCTGCAGGCCGCGGAGCAGGCGTCGGTGGCCGGTCCCTCGCACGGCGAGAACCCGGCGGTCCGGGCGCTGTACGCCTCGCTGCACCTGAACCTGGCTGCCGACTACGCCCGGCTGAACCGCCCGGACGAAGCCCGTCTGCACCTCGACATGGCCTGGCGGGCCTCCACCGCGCTGCCGGACGACCGGTACGCCCAGGGCGTGCGCACCGCGATCGGACGGATGGAACTGCGGCTGGCGGGAGGGTGACCGGGCAGGGAAAGAGCCTCGCACGGTCACCCTGCCCCGGCGGGCAGGTCAGACTCCGGTGGCCCCGTCGATCCGCTCGCGCAGCAGGTCGGCATGGCCGTTGTGCCGCGCGTACTCCTCGATCATGTGCACGTAGATCCAGCGCAGGTTGAACTTTCCGCCCTCACGGTTCTCGCGCACGGCGAGGTCGTCCAGGGACCGCCCGCCCACTGCGGCCCGCGCGGCGGCGACCTCGGCCTGCCAGGTGGTGTGGGTGTCCTGCCAGGTGTCCCCGTCGCCCGCCCGGAAGTCGCGGTCGGGGTCGTCCTCGGTGTAGAAGATCGGCTCGATCTCCTCCCCGGTGAGCACCCGGCGGAACCAGTGGCGCTCCACGTCCGCCATGTGGCGGACCAGGCCGAGCAGGGACAGCATCGACGGCTCGGCCGAGGCCGTGCGCAGCTGTTCGTCGGACAGGCCTTCGCACTTGGCCACGAGGGTCTCGCGATGGAATTCGAGCCAGCCGTCCAGCATGTCGCGTTCGCCGGCGGAGGCGGAGGGACCGGTGCGCTCGGATGAGGTCATGGCCGTCATCATGGCGGCCCGGCGGCCCGGTCGCGAGCGAAATACGCCGCCCCGCACCGCGTGCCCCACGCCCGCTCCCGCCGCCCGGGGACGGCACCGGGACGGACCTCCCGGACCGTGCCGGACACCCCGGCGGACGTATGCTCCGGAGAAGGACCCGCGCATCCACGCGCCCCCGCCGGACTGAGGAGACTGGGGTGAAGGTCGGCTGCATCGGGCTCGGCGACATCGCGCAGAAGGCCTATCTGCCGGTACTCGCCGCCCTGCCCGGGCTGGAACTGCACCTGCACACACGGACGACCGCCACCCTCGAACGGGTCGGCGACGTCCACCGGATCCCGATCGACAACCGCCATGCCGAACTCGAGTCCCTGCTCGGCGTGGGCCTCGACGCCGCCTTCGTGCACGCTCCCACCCAGGCGCACCCGGCGCTCGTCGCCGGTCTCCTGCGGGCCCGCGTCCCCACCTACGTCGACAAGCCCATCGCCTACGAACTCGCCGACACCGAACGTCTCGTCACCCTGGCGGCCGAGCACGGCACGGGCCTGGCCGTGGGCTTCAACCGGCGCTGGGCGCCCGGCTACGTGCAGTGCCGCGACAGTCCCCGCGACCTGATCCTCATGCA
This sequence comes from Streptomyces meridianus, assembly GCF_023703325.1. GTDB lineage: Bacteria > Actinomycetota > Actinomycetes > Streptomycetales > Streptomycetaceae > Streptomyces > Streptomyces meridianus. Next base: position 93,085 of record NZ_JAMQGM010000018.1, on the reverse strand, counting down.
GAAGAACCGCATCGGCCTCCCCGGCGCACCGCGGACTTTCGTGCTCGACGACTTCATCCACGTCGTCGACACGCTGCGCTTCCTGGCACCCGGCGAGATCGAGGACACCCGCGTCCACGCGCGGGTACAGGACGGGTTGTTGCACCACGTCGTCCTCCAGCTCGCCGGCGACGGGTTCACCGCCGTCGGCATCATGAACCGGATGAGCGGCTCCGCCGAAGAGGTGCTCGAGGTCTCCGGCCGGGACACCAAGCGACAGGTCCTCAACCTCGCGGAAGTCGTCGAGCACAAGGGACAGCCGAGCGTGCGCCGACGCGGTGACTGGGTGCCCGTGCCCCGGCAACGGGGGATCGAGCAGGCAGTCCTCGCCTTCCTCGACGCGGTCCGGGCGGGGGAGCAGCTCACCGCCGAGGACGCGCTGCTGACCCACCGGATGTGCGAGTTCGTCGTCTCCGAGGCGCTGCGCCAGGCCGCCTGAAACGCCGTCCGGCCTCGACCGCGGCGAACACCAGGAGAACACCGGCCGACAGCTGCAGCGGCCACTCCCCGTACCGGACGAACGGACTCGTGCCGCCGCCGAGCGGGACGTCGTACACCGCTGCCGCCGAGGCGTCGGTGGACAGCTCGCCGCCCACCCGGTTGCCGTCCGGCCCGTACACCGCACTGACACCCGTCAGCGTCGCGTGGACCATCGGCCGCCAGGTCTCCGCCGCCCGCACGGCTCCGAGGGAGGCGTGCTGCTCCGGGGCCCAGCTGTGCTGGAAGGTGGAGGTCGAGGACTGTGCGACCAGTACCTGTGCCCCGTCGCGTACCAGTGCGCGGCTCATGTCGGGAAACGACGTCTCGAAGCAGACCAGGGGGCCCAGCCGCAGACCGCCGGCCCCGCGGCCCGTCTCCGGCAGGTCCATCACCACCGGCGCTGCCCCGCGCCGTCGGTCCTCCGGCGCCGCCTTGCCGACCGAGGTGGCCCAGCCCAGCAGGAAACGCGCGGGGACGTACTCGCCGAACGGCACCAGCCTCATCTTGTCGTAGCGCTGCCCGGTCAGGCCCTCCGGCCCGACCAGCACCGAACTCTTGTAGATCCCGTGCCGGCCGGGGTCCCGCGCATCCACGTTCACCAGCAATGCCGCGCCGGTCTCCCGGGACAGGGCGGCCAGCCGCTGCCGCAGGTCGGGGCGGTCGGCGAGATCCCGGGAGACACCGCTCTCGCCCCACACGACCAGAGCCGGACGCCGGTCGGCGATCTGCCGGGTCAGCTCCTCCTGCCGGTCGAACCGCCGCTGCTGGTTGTCCGCGCCGGTGACGAGACCGGGCTGCACGACGGCCACCCGCACGCTTCCGGCCCGCTCCGGCGCCGGAGTCCAGGCCGAGAGCAGCCATGCTCCGGTGGTGCCGGCGGCCAGCGCGACCGCGACCGCGGTACGCCTGCGGGGCACGGCGAGCAGCGCCGCGAGCCCCGTGTTGGCGGCCACCACCAGGAAGCCGACCAGCCAAACCCCTCCGACGGACGCCAGCCGGAGCGCCGGGCTCACCTGCCACTGGCTCGCCCCGATCAGTCCCCAGGGCCCGCCCAGGTACTCCCAGGAACGGACGGCTTCGATGAGCATCCATCCGGACGGCACCACCGCCATCGCGGCGAGCGTGCGTCCGGGGCCGGGCGTTCCGTGCAGCATCTGCCGCACCAGCCATCCCCAGGGCGCCCACAGCAGGCCCAGCACGGCGGCCAGCACCAGGATGAACACGTGCAGGCTCGGCAGCAGCCAGTGGTGGACGGCCATCAGGTAGCCCATGCCGCCCAGCCAGCCCTCGACGACGGCTCTGCGCCCGGTCGGTGCGGTGCGCAGCAGGAGGATCCACGGCACCAGGACCGCGCAGGCAAGCCACCACAGCGAGGGCTCCGGGAAGACCACGAAGGGCAGAGCGCCCGCGAGGAGCGCGCAGGCTCCCCGCTTCCAGGCCGGGCCCGGGCGCCGCAGCGGCAGGCCGGACGGCGTCCGCATGGCACCTCCCCTTCCGGTGCTCGGCTGGTGACCGGTGCACCACCAGTGTGCGCGCGGTTCGCTGCGAGCGGCGGCATTCCGCTGCGCACCGCGTCGCCCGGGCGGGTGCGGCTCAGGACAGCGGTACGGCGGTGAAGCGTCCGGCGACCCGCAGGTCGCCCTCGATGTGCCGGGCCGTCCGGCGCAGCGGCGGGAGCAGTTCGTCGAGTGCCTGCTCCGGTGTCCTGCGCGCGCTGTGCATCGAGATGTTGACGGCCGCGACCACTCGGCCGGCCGGGTCGTGCACCGGGACGGCGAGCGAGCGCAGCCCCTCCTCCAGTTCGTCGTTCACCAGGGCGTGGCCCTGCCGGCCGGTTTCCTCGACGAGGGCGGCCAGCCGTTCCGGTGCGGTGACGGTGTGCGGGGTCAGCGGGTCGAGGCGGATGCCGGCGAGCCGCGGACCGCGTTCCTCCTCCGGCAGCCCGGCGTACAGCACCCGCCCCATCGCGGTCGCATAGGCGGGGAAGCGGGTGCCCACGGTGATGTCGACCCGCATGATGCGGACGGTCGGGACGCGGGCCACGTAGCGGATGTCGTCGCCGTCGAGCACGGCCATCGACGCCGAGTCGTGCACCAGCTCCACCAGTTCGGCGAGATGGTGGCGGGCGATGCCGGGGAGGGTGAGGCCGGAAAGCGCCGCGAAGCCGAGCTCGAGGACCCGGGGAGTGGGCCGGAACAGGCTTCCGTCCGCGGCGACATAGCCGAGGTGGCGCAGTGTGAACAGGGCCCGGCGGGCGGTGGCACGGGGCAGGCCGGAGGCTTCGGCGACCGTGGTGAGCGGGAGTGCCTCGCGGCCCTCGCCGAAGACGGTGAGGACGGCGATGCCGCGGGCGAGCGACTCGACGAACTCCGGGCCGAGTTCCTGTTTCGAGGCGCGGTTGGCAGCGGTCGCCGCGGCGGGGGCCGGCGCACCGGCGGCCGGGGGCGTCGGCGCCGCGAGCGCCCGCTCCATCCGCTGGGCGGTCTCCCGCAGCCGGGGGAGGACGGCGGCGGCGAGTGAGTCCGTGTCGTGGCGGCTGGTGTGGCTGACGACGCTCAGGGCGCACACCTGGAGTCCGCAGGCGTCGTGCACCGGCACCGCGACGGCGATCAGGCCGGGCTCGATCAGTTCGCCGTCCGCCGCCCATCCGCGTTCGGCAGCGAGCGCCACCCGCTCGGCGAAAGCGTGGTCGCCGCCGTCTCCGGCGGGCACGGCCGGGAATCCGGAGTCCGTGGGGTCCGCGGCCCTGCGCCGGCGCCATTGCTCCCACTCGTCGTGCGTCCAGGCCGAGGCGAACAGGGCCCCGGGGGCTCCCCGTTCGGCCGGGACGAGGTCGCCGACGCGGAAGGCGAGGGAGACCGAACGACGCCGTACGGCCTGATGGACGAAACGTGCCCCGTCCCCGTCGGGCACGGCCAGTGACACCGACTCGTCCAGTTCGGCGGCGAGCCGGTCCGCCAGGGGGCCGAGGAGGCGCGGCAGCCGCGAGGCGGCCAGGTAGGCGTTGCCCAGCTCCATCAGCGGCGGCGCGAGCACCGCGTCCCTCCCCTCGGCGCGCAGCAGGCCGAGGCGGTCGAACGTGCTGAGCGCCCGGTCGACGGTCGAGCGGGCCAGGCCCGTCGCGCGGGCCAGTTCGCCCGCGGAGAGCCGCCCGCCGGCGGCGGACAGGACGCGCAGCACGGCCAGACCGCGGATCAGTGGACCCACCGCCTCCGGGGGCGGAGCGGGGCCGGTCCCCGGATGAGACATGCACTTCTCCCAGCGCGGATGTCGCAGGAACCGCGCCTGCGACCGTTGACAGCACGAGCGGAGGGGGCCAGACTCGCGGACATCGATTATGAACTCTAGTTCACTGTGCGAACAAACGCGAGGAATGGTTCCGTCGGCCGGGTCCCGCGGAGCCGGAGGTGAGGACGATGGCGGCCATCCGGACCCTGCGCGACGCCGTGGCGGATCTTGTCCACGACGGCGACACCGTCGCACTCGAAGGCTTCACCCACCTCATCCCGTTCGCCGCGGCGCACGAGATCATCCGTCAGGGCATCACCGACCTGACGCTGGCGCGCATGACCCCCGACGTCGTCTACGACCAGCTCATCGGCGCAGGTGCGGCGCGCAGACTCGTCTTCTCCTGGGGCGGCAACCCGGGCGTGGGCTCGCTCCACCGCTTCCGCGACGCCGTGGAGAACGGCTGGCCGCGCCCGCTGGAAACCGATGAGCACAGTCACGCCGGCATGGCCAACCGGTACGCCGCCGGTGCGTCCAAGCTGCCGTTCGCGGTCCTGCGCGGCTACCGGGGCAGCGACCTCGTCGGCCGGACCCCGACGGTCTCCACGGTGGTCTGCCCCTTCACCGGGGAGGAACTGGCAGCGGTGGCCGCGCTCAACCCCGACGTCACCGTCATCCACGCCCAGCAGGCCGACCGCCACGGGAACGTGCAGCTCTGGGGTCTGGCCGGGGTGCAGAAGGAGGCGGCGCTGGCCGCCGGGCGGGTCCTGGTCACCGTCGAGGAGATCGTCGGGACGCTCGAGCCGAGACCCGGCGGCGTGGTGCTCCCGGCCTGGACGGTGGACGCCGTGGCCGTGGTGCCCGGCGGCGCCCACCCCTCCTACGCGAGCGGGTACTCCGAACGCGACAACGCCTTCTACCGCACGTGGGACGCCATCGCCCGCGACCGGGAGACCTTCACCCGCTGGATCGACGAACACGTGCGGGGCATCCGTCCGCAGCCCCCCACGCAGGAGACGCCGGCAGCCGGGCGGCCTGCCCGGACACACGAGCCGGGTCCGGGCGGCGACACCGGTGCGGACGCGGCGGCCTGGACCGGTGACGAACTCATGGAGATCAACGCTGCCCGGATGCTCTCCGGTGCCCGGACCTGCTTCGTCGGCATCGGCCTGCCCAGTACCGCCGCCAACCTCGCCCGGCGCATCACGGAGCCCGGGCTGGTGCTGATCTACGAGTCCGGGACCATCGGGTCCAAGCCGACCCGGCTGCCCCTGTCCATCGGTGACGGGGAACTCGCCGACACTGCGGACGCCGTCGTCACGGTGCCCGAGATGTTCAACTACTGGCTCCAGGGCGGCCGGATCGACGTCGGGTTCCTCGGCGCCGCGCAGATCGACCGCTTCGCCAACATCAACACCACCGTCGTGGACCGAGGTCCGGACCGGCCCGAGGGACGCCTGCCCGGCGCGGGCGGAGCCCCCGAGATTGCGGCCAACTGCGGCCGGGTGCTGGTCGTGCTCCGGCACAGCACCCGCAACTTCGTGGAGAAGACCGACTTCGTCACCACCCTGGGGCACGGGTCCGGCCCCGGGGACCGGCGCGCCCTCGGTATGCCGGGGGCGGGTCCGGCTGCCGTCATCACCGATCTCGGCGTGCTCCGCCCCGACCCGGGGACCGCCGAACTGGTCCTCACCGAACTGCACCCCGGGGTCACCGTCGAGCAGGTCCGCGAAGCGACGGGCTGGAAACTGCGGACCGCGGACGACATCACGACCACCTCTCCTCCCACCGCGGAGGAACTCGAAGCCCTGCGCGCCCTCAAGGCCGCCGGAAGGAGCCCCCGTTGACCGACCGACTCCGCGACGTGTACATCGTCGACGCCGTCCGCACGCCCATCGGCAAGTACTCCGGCGAGCTGTCCGACGTGCGGCCCGACGACCTGGCCGCCCATGTCGTCAAGGCCCTCGTCGACCGCGCGCCGGAGCTGGACCCGGCACGCATCGACGACGTCGTGTTCGGCAACGCCAACGGGGCGGGGGAGGAGAACCGGGACGTCGCCCGCATGGCCGTGCTGCTGGCCGGCCTGCCCGTGAGCGTGCCCGGCGTGACCGTCAACCGGCTCTGCGGCTCCGGCATGGAGGCGGTGATCCAGGCCGCCCGCTCCATCGCCGTCGGTGACGCCTCGGTCGTCATCGCCGGCGGTGTCGAGTCGATGACCCGCGCGCCCTGGGTGCTGCCCAAGCCCGAACGAGCCTTCCCCGCAGGCCCCCAGACGCTCCACTCCACCACCCTCGGCTGGCGGATGACCAACCCCCGCATGCCGGCGGAATGGACGGTCGGACTCGGAGAGGGCGCCGAACTCGTCGCCGACCGCCACGGGATCACCCGCGAACAGCAGGACGCCTTCGCGCTCGCCAGCCACGAAAAGGCCGCCCGTGCCTGGAAGGACGGCTCGTACGCGGCCGAGGTCGTCCCCTACGACGGGCCGGTCACCTCACGCGGCCGGGCCGGCGTCCTCACCCGGGACGAGTGCGTCCGCGAGGACACCTCCCTCGAGGCGCTCGCCCGGCTCAAGCCCGCCTTCCGCAAGGACGGCGGCACCATCACGGCGGGCAACTCCTCCCCCCTCAACGACGGCTCGGCCGCCCTGCTGCTGGTCGACGAGGAGGGGCTGAAGGCCACCGGCCGCGAGCCCCTGGCCCGGGTCCGGGCGAGCGCCGTCACCGGTATCGAGCCGCAGTACTTCGGCCTCGGGCCGGTGGAGGCCGTCCGCCGCGCGCTCACCAGGGCCGGAACGGACTTCGGCGGCCTGCGCACCGTCGAGCTCAACGAGGCCTTCGCCGCACAGGCCCTGGGCTGTCTCGCCGAGTGGCCCGAACTCGACCCCGGCATCGTCAACCGGCGTGGCGGCGCCATCGCCCTCGGCCACCCGCTCGGCGCCTCCGGCGCGCGGATCGCGGGAGCCGTCGCCCACCAGCTCGCCGCCGCCGGCTCCGGGACCGGGCTGGCCGCGCTGTGCATCGGCGTCGGGCAGGGACTGGCACTCGTCCTCGAGCGATGACCCGTCCCCGGGCCCCCGGACGCGGACAACCGGGGGCCCGGAGGCGGAGACCACGGCAAGGAGACCCAGTGATGACCCCGTCCGAAGCCCGCTCCGAGACCCCGTCCGGACCGCTGACGCAGGAACAGGTCTCGCAGGAGATCGAGCAGCGGCGCGATGCCTACCGCACAGCCGTCGCGGCCGGCTCGCCCGTGCGCCACCACCCCGCCCGGGACTACCCGCCCTATCGGAGCAGCGGCCTGCGCCACCCCCGGCGGCCACTCGTACCGATCGGAGACCCGGAGGCCGTCGAACTCAGCGGACCGGTCTTCGGCGTCACCGACGTCACCGACCTCGACCACGACCTCACCCGGCAGCACGCCGGCGAGCCGCTCGGCGAGCGCATCACGGTGACCGGCCGGCTGCTCGGCCGCGACGGGCGGCCCGTCCGCGGTCAGCTCCTCGAGCTGTGGCAGGCCAACGCCTCGGGTCGCTACGCCCATCAGCGGGACCAGCATCCGGCGCCGCTCGACCCCCACTTCACCGGTGTCGGCCGCTGCCTGACGGACGATGAGGGCCGCTACCGGTTCGTCACCGTCAAACCCGGGGCGTACCCGTGGCGCAACCACCTCAACGCCTGGCGCCCGGCGCACATCCACTTCTCCGTGTTCGGCGAGGCCTTCACCCAGCGGCTCGTGACCCAGATGTACTTTCCCGGCGACCCGCTCTTCCCCTACGACCCGATCCTGCAGTCCGTCACCGACGACGCCGCCCGGCAACGCCTGGTCGCCGCCTACGACCACCAACTGTCGGTCCCGGAAGAATCGTTGGGATACCGCTGGGACATCGTCCTCGACGGCCCGGCCGCCACCTGGACCGAGGAGGGCCGCTGATGCCCGCACTGCCCACCCCCTCCCAGACCGTCGGCCCCTTCTACGGCTACGCCCTGCCGTTCGCCGGCGGCGGCGACATGGCGCCCGCCGGACACCCCGACGCCCTGACCGTGCACGGATACGTGTACGACGGCGCGGGCGATCCGGTCCCCGACGCCCTGCTGGAGTTCTGGCAGCCCGCCCCCGACGGCTCCCGCGCCGGCGCCCCCGGAACGCTGCGCCGCGACCCGGTCACCGGGGCGGTGCTGGGCCGTGACGGCGTGCGCTTCACCGGTTTCGGCCGGGTCGCCACCGACGCCGACGGCCACTACGCGCTGCGCACCCTGCCGCCCGGCGGCGTCCCGTACCTGTCGGTGTGCCTCTTCGCCCGCGGCCTGCTGCACCACCTCTACTCCCGGGCTTATCTGCACGGCCCCGGGGGACCTCCCGACGACCGGCTGCTCGCCGGACTCGACCCGGTGCGCCGGGCGACACTCCTGGCCACACCGGAGGGCACCGGCATCCACCGCTTCGACATCCGTCTGCAGTACGACGGTGTGCATGAGGAGACCGTCTTCCTTGCCTTCGACTGACCGACCGGGCGAGCCGCACCCCCACCGCGACGGCGCCGACACCGGACTGCTCACCCCGGTCGCGGCCGGCTCCGACGCCGAGGAGTGCACGGGCGACCGCGCCCTCGTCCGCGCCCTGCTCGACGCCGAGACCGCGCTCGCCCGGGCCCAGGCACGCACCGGACTGGCACCCGGCGCCGCCGCCGAGGCCGTCACGGCCGCAGCCTCGGACACCGGACACTTCGACCCCGCCGGACTCGCGGTGCGGGCGCGCGCGGGAGGCAATCCGGTCATCCCGCTCGTCGCCGACCTGACCGCAGCCGTCCGTGAACGTGCACCGGACGCGGCCGAGTTCGTGCACCGCGGCGCCACCAGCCAGGACATCCTCGACACCGCGCTGATGCTGATGGCGTCCCGCACCCTCGTGGCGGTCCTGGCCGACCTGGACCGGGCCGCCGGGGCGCTGCAACGGCTCTCCGAGGAGCATCGCGACAGCCCCATGGCGGGCCGCACTCTCACCCAGCACGCCGTCCCCACCACGTTCGGCCTCAAGGCCGCGGGCTGGCGCTCCCTCGTCCTGGACGCACACGACCGGCTCGCCGCCGTCCGGTCCGCCCTCCCCGCCCAGCTGGGCGGAGCCGCGGGCACACTCGCCGCGTTCCATGCCTTCGCCGAGGCGGACGGAACCGCCCCCGCCGACGCCGGCACGCACGGGGACGCCACCGGTGCCGGGGGAGACCGGGAGGAAACCGACCCCGGAATCCGCCTGATCGCCGCCTTCGCCGCCGAGACCGGGCTGGCCGCCCCCGAACTGCCGTGGCACACCCTCCGCGCTCCCGTGGCGGACCTCGCCGGGGCACTCGCCTTCACCGCCGGCGCGCTGGGGAAGATCGCCGTCGATGTGCTGGTGCTCTCCCGCACCGAGATCGGCGAAGCCGGAGAAGCCGCCGGCGGCGGCTCGTCCGCCATGCCCCACAAGGCGAACCCGGTCCGGGCCGCCCTCGTCGCCGCGGCAGCCCGCCAAGTCCCCGCCCTGGCCTGCATCCTGTACGGCTCCCTCGCCGCCGAGGACGAACGCCCCGCCGGCGCCTGGCACGCCGAATGGCAGCCGCTGCGCACCGCCCTGCGGCTCGTCGCGGGCGCGGCCCGGGACTGCGCCGAACTCGCCGAGGGCCTGCGCGTCGATCCGGCGCGCATGCGCCGCAACCTCGACAAGACCGGCGGTCTGGTGATCACCGAACGCCTCGCCGCCGTCCTCGCCCCCGCCCTGGGACGCGACGAGGCCCGCAGGCTGGTGGCGGACGCCGCCCGCCGGTCCGCCGACGCGCCCGGCGGACCGCAACCGGCCCTGCGGGAAGCCCTGGTGGCCACCGGCCTGTTCTCCGGGGAACGCCTGAGGAACCTCACCGACCCCACGGGGTACACGGGTTCGGCAGGCGCACTGACCGACCGCGCGCTGCGGCGGAACCCCGTGATCTCCGTGGAGCCGGACCGGGCCCGCCCGTCCGGGAAACCCGAGGCAGAGGAGACACCTTGAGCAGGCGAACGCCCCGACTGCATTACCGGGTCGACGGCCCCGACAACGCCCCGCCGCTCGTCCTCGGCCCGTCCCTGGGCACGTCCCTCGCCGTGTGGGAACCCCAAGCCGCCGCCCTTTCACGGCAGTTCCGGGTGATCCGCTGGGACCTGCCCGGTCACGGCCGTACCCCTGCGGACGTCCTGGGCCGGCCGGAGCCGGGCGCTGCCACGGTCGGCACCCTCGCCGGCCTCGTGCTGGAACTCGCCGACGCCCTCGGTGCCGATCGCTTCGCCTACGCCGGCATCTCGCTCGGCGGCGCCGTCGGCAGCCGGCTCGCGCTGGACCACCCCGGGCGGGTGACCTCGCTCGCCCTGGTCTGCTCCTCCGCCCGCTTCGGGGCACCGGCCTCCTGGCACGAACGCGCGGCCCTGGTCCGCTCCCAGGGCACCGAGGCCCTCACGAAGTCCGCCGCCGGACGCTGGTTCACCCCCGGCTTCGCCGCAGACCCGCGGGCCCGGGCCCTGCTGGACGACCTCCGCCGTACGGATCCGCAGGGCTACGCGGCCTGCTGCGACGCCCTGGCCGCCTTCGACGTCCGTGACGAACTGCCGGGGCTCACCGCTCCCCTCCTCGTGGTCGCCGGGCGCGAGGACCCCGCCACCCCTCCGTCACACGCGAGGGAGATCGCGGACGCCGTCCCCGGAGCTGCCCTGACCGAGGTGGCCGGCGCCGCCCACCTCGCGGGCGTCGAACGCCCCGCAGCCGTGCTGGCCGCCCTGCGCACCCATCTGGATCCCGGCGACAGCAGGCGGGAGGCCGAGCAGCCGGTTCCGCCGGCGGGCGACGACGCCCGGCGTGCGGCGGGAACGGCCGTCCGCCGCGAGGTGCTGGGCGACGACCACGTGGACCGGTCCATTGCCCGGAGCACCGCCTTCACCGGTGCCTTCCAGGACTTCATCACGCGCTACGCCTGGGGCGAGATCTGGACCAGGCCCGGCCTGTCCCGCAAGACCCGCAGCTGCATCACCCTGACCGCGCTCGTCGCCCGTGGGCATCACGACGAACTGGCCATGCATGTGCGGGCCGCCCTGCGCAACGGGCTCACCACCGACGAGATCCAGGAAGTCCTCCTGCAGTCGGCCGTCTACTGCGGTGTACCCGCGGCCAACGCCGCTTTCGCCGTGGCCCAGCGGGTGCTGAAAGAGGACGAAGCGAGCGAGGGACGATGACCGTGCACACCACCGTCGGCATCATCGGCGGCGGCCCGGCAGGGCTGCTGCTCGCCCGCATGCTGCACAACGCGGGCATCGACAGCGTCGTGCTGGAGAGCCGCGGCCGTGACTACGTCGAACAGCGCCAGCGCGCCGGCATCCTCGAGCAGGGGACCGTCGACGCGCTGCGCGCCTGTGGGGCCGGGGACCGCCTGGACCGCGAGGGCATCGTCCATGCCGGCATCGAACTGCGCTACGACCGCCGCTCGCACCGCATCGACTTCCCGTCGCTGACCGGCGGCAGATCGGTGACCGTGTACGCCCAGACGGAGGTGGTCAAGGACCTGATAGCACTCCAGCTCCGGGAGGGCGGCCCGCTGCTGTTCGAGGCACCGGTGCACGCCGTCGAAGGGGCCGGCACAGACCGCCCGGTGATCCGCTACACCCACGAGGGCCGGGAACACACCCTCGGCTGCGACTGGGTGGCAGGGTGCGACGGCTTCCACGGAGTCGCCAAGCACGCCGTCCCCGACGGCGTCCGCACGGTCTTCGAGCGGGCCTACCCGTACTCCTGGCTCGGCGTCCTCGCCGACGCGCCGCCCTCCAGCGACGAGCTGATCTACGCGCACTCCGAGCGCGGGTTCGCGCTGTTCAGCATGCGTTCCCCCGCGGTCAGCAGGCTCTACCTCCAGGTGCCCAACGGCACCGACCCCGCCGACTGGCCCGACGAGCGCATCTGGGACGAGCTGGAGGCCCGCTCCGCCGTCGACCGCGACTGGACCCTGCACCGCGGGCCCATCACCGCGAAGTCAGTGCTGCCCATGCGCAGCCACGTCACCGAGCCCATGCGCCACGGCCGGGTCCTGCTCGCCGGGGACGCCGCCCACATCGTGCCGCCCACCGGGGCGAAGGGGCTCAACCTCGCCGCGGCCGACGTCATCGTTCTGGCACAGGCATTCGACCATCTCAAGAGGACGGGGTCCACCGAACTCCTCGACGCCTACTCGGCCACATGCCTGCGCCGTGTCTGGCGCGCCGAGCACTTCTCCGGCTTCATGACGACCACCTTGCACACCGACCCGGGCCAGAGCCCCTTCGACTCGCGGCTGCAGATCTCCCAGCTGGACCGCATCGCCACCTCGCCGCACGCGGCCGCCGAACTGGCCGAGAACTACGCCGGCCTCCCGGTCGTCTGAAGCCCTGGTCCGAGTGCCCGGCGCGAACCGCAGTCGGCCTCCGCTTGCGCCGGCCCTGTACGGGGTACCCCGGGCAGACGTTCGCATCCGGCCGCCAGGAGGCCAGCGCATGGACCAGCCACGGGGAACGCCGGGGACACCGGCGACGAGCAGACCCGGCCTGCTGACCTTCCTCGGCGGCGTCGGCACGGTCACCGGCAGCAAGTTCATGGTCGAGACCGACCATGTGCGGATCATGGTGGACTGCGGGCTCTTCCAGGGACTCGCGGCACTGCGGCGGCGCAACTGGCGCCCGTTGCCCGTGGACGCCTCCGCCGTCCACGCCGTCGTCATCACCCACGCCCATCTCGACCACTGCGGACACCTGCCCCGGCTGGTCCGCCAGGGTTTTCGCGGCCCGGTGTTCTGCAGCGTCCACACGGCCCGGCTCGCCGAGATCGTTCTGCGGGACAGCGCCCGGCTGCAGCAGGAGGAGGCCGACCACGCCAACCGGCGCGGACACACCCGGCACCACCCGGCCGAGCCGCTCTACACCGACACCGACGTCGACCGGGCCATGGCCCTGTTCCGGCCGGTCCCGCTGGGCACCGGGACGGAGATCGCCCCCGGCACCGTGCTGCGGCTGCACCACGCCGGGCACATCCTCGGATCGGCCTGGGTGCACCTCACGCTCGAGGACGGGCACACCCTGGCCGCCAGCGGCGACCTCGGCCGGCCGGTGCACCCCCTGTTCCGGCCGCCCGAGCCGTTCACCGGTGCCGACGCCCTTCTGGTGGAGTCCACGTACGGCCGGCGCCGGCACGACACCGGCGCCGCCCGCAGGGTCTTCGAGGACGCGCTGATCCGTACCCTGCGGCGTGGTGGCGCGGTGGTGATCCCCTCCTTCGCCGTCGACCGCACGGAAGTGGTCCTCCACGAACTGGCGCGGATGCGCCGAAGCGGGGTCCTGCCACCGGACGTCCCCGTCGTCGTCGACAGCCCGATGGCGTTCGCCGCGCTGCGGGTCTACGAGGAGGCCTTCGCCGGGGAGACGGGAGAGATACGGCCCGAACTGGCCGCGGAGCGGGCCTCCGTGCTCGACCCCGCACCCTTCGCGGTGGCGCGCTCGGTGGAGGAGTCCGTCGCGATCAACAGCCTCACCGGCCCCCGCGTCATCATCTCCTCGTCGGGCATGGCCACCGGCGGCCGCGTCCTGCACCATCTGCGGCGGCTGCTCCCCGGCTCCCGCAACACCGTGATCATCGTGGGGTTCGCCGCCGAGGGGACCCGGGCCCGTGACCTCGTGGACGGGGCACGGACGCTCAAGATGTTCGGCGAGTACGTGCCGGTCCGCGCCGAGGTGGTCGACGTGCCCGCCTTCTCCGTCCACGCCGACGCCGACGAGATCCTCAACTGGCTGAAGGGGGCCGAGCCCCCCGGGGCGACGTACGTCGTGCACGGCGAACCGGACGCAGCAGCGGCCCTTCGCGACCGGATCGACCGCGAACTGGGATGGACGACCGTCGTGCCGCGCTCCGGCGAGCGGGTCCTGGTCCGCTGATCCCCGTGAACCCGACCGGACCGTCGAGGGGCCCTTCGGCCCAGTGCGCGCCCGTGCCGGGCACCCCGACCGTGGAAGGGGCCGGGAGAGACCGGGGAAGGAGCGCCATGGCCGGGGAGACGATCCACAAGGGCGGCGCGGCGCGTGTCGCACCGAACCTTGCCGACTACGAAGAGGCGCGATCGCGGTTCAGCTGGCAGCAGGCCCGCCAGGCGCTGGCAGGGCTGCCCGGTGGCCGGGGGCTGAACATCGCCTACGAGGCGGTCGACCGGCACGTGGGCCCAGCCCACCACGGTGACCGGATCGCGTTGCGCTGCATCGCCCGCGACGACACCGTCCGCACGGTCACCTACGCGGAACTGGCGCGCCGCACCGCGCGCTTCGCCAACGTCCTGCGCTCCCTCGGGGTCGGCCGCGGCGACCGGGTGTTCACTCTGCTCGGCCGCTGCCCGGAGCTCTACACGGCCGTGCTCGGCACCCTCAAGAACACCAGCGTGCTCTGCCCGCTGTTCTCCGCCTTCGGCACCGATCCGGTCGAGCAGCGGCTGCGCCTCGGGGATGCCCGCGTCCTGGTGACCACAGCGGTGCTGTACCGGCGCAAGGTGATGGGCCGCCGCAGCTCACTGCCCAGCCTGGAGCACGTCCTCATCGTCGGCCCGGGAGCCGACGAACTGCCCGGCACGTTCTCCTACGACACCATGCTCGCCGCCGCCTCCGACCGGTTCCACATACCGCCGACCATGCCCGAGGACATGGCCCTGCTGCACTTCACCAGCGGGACCACAGGAGCGCCCAAGGGAGCCGTCCACGTCCACGACGCCGTGGTCGCGCACCGGTCCACCGCGGCCTACGCGCTGGACCTGCACCCCGACGACGTCTACTGGTGCACCGCCGACCCCGGATGGGTCACCGGGATGTCGTACGGCGTCATCGCCCCGCTGGTCCTCGGCGCGACCCTCGTCTCCGACGAGGGCGAATTCGACACTCACCGCTGGTACCGGATCCTCAGCGAGCAGCGGGTGAACGTCTGGTACACCGCCCCCACCGCGCTGCGGATGCTGATGCGCTCCTCCCCGCGAGGCGCAGGGCATCGGCTGCCCGACACCTACGATCTGTCCGCCCTGCGCTTCGTCGCATCGGTCGGCGAACCGCTCAACCCCGAGGCCGTGCTCTGGGGGCGGGACGTGCTGGGCCTGCCGATCCACGACAACTGGTGGCAGACGGAGACGGGTTGCATCATGATCGCGAACTTCGCCGCCTGCGACATCCGCCCCGGTTCGATGGGCCGTCCGCTGCCGGGCGTCGAGGCGGCGGTCCTCGAGCGCGGCGAGAACGGCCGGGCGCGGATCACCGGCGGGAGGGTGACCCGGGTCCGACGCCCCGGCGCGGAGGGCGAACTGGCCCTGCGGCCGGGATGGCCGTCGATGTTCCGCGGCTACCTCAACGACGAGGCCCGCTACCGGGCGGCGTTCGCGGGCGGCTGGTACCTCACCGGTGATCTGGTCCGGCAGGACGAGGACGGCTGGTTCTGGTTCGTGGGCCGCGCCGATGACGTCATCAAGTCGGCAGGCCACCTGATCGGCCCCTTCGAGGTGGAGAGCGCGCTCATGGAGCACTGGGCGGTCGCCGAGGCAGGGGTCATCGGGCGTCCCGACCCCATCGCCGGCGACGTGGTCAAGGCGTTCGTGTCCCTGCGCCCCGGCATCGAACCGACCGGGTCACTGCAGCGCGAACTGCTGGCTTTCGCCCGCCGCAGACTGGGCCCCGCCGTCGCCCCCCGGGAGATCGTCTTCGACCAGCACCTGCCCAAGACCCGCAGCGGCAAGGTGATGCGCCGGCTGCTGCGCGCACGCGAACTCGGGCTTCCCACCGGCGACCTGTCCACTCTGGAGGAGACCGCATGAGCGCGGAGCGCGCGACCCGCCCCGGCAGGACCGCCGCCGCGAAGGCGGGCGGCCACCACCAGGACCTCCTGACCGCCATGCTGCGCATCCGCCGCTTCGAGGAGCGCTGCGTGGAGCTGTACAGCGGCGCGAGGATCCGCGGGTTCGTCCATCTCTGCATCGGTGAGGAGGCCGTCGCCGTCGGAGTCCACCGAGCGCTCACCCCGCAGGACGCGATCGTCTCGACCTACCGTGACCACGGCCACGCGCTGGCGCGCGGTGTCCCGGAGGCGGACGTCATGGCGGAGATGTACGGCAGGGCCACGGGATGCAGCGGCGGCCGGGGCGGTTCGATGCACCTGTTCGACGCCGAGCGCCGCTTCTACGGAGGCAACGCCATCGTCGCCGGCGGACTGCCGCTCGCCGCCGGTCTGGCCCTCGCCGACCGGCTGTGCGACCGCTCCAGGGTCACCTGCTGCTTCTTCGGGGACGGGGCATTCGCCGAGGGCGAGTTCCACGAGACGGCCAACCTCGCCGCGCTGTGGGACCTGCCGCTGCTGCTGGTCTGCGAGAACAACCTGTACGCCATGGGCACCGCCCTTCCACGCCACCAGGCACAGACCGACCTTGCCGCCCGCGCCGCGTCGTACGGAATGGTGGCCTGGGCGGTCGACGGCATGGACGTCGAGGCCGTGGAGCGGGCCGCCCGCCGGGCGGTGGAGGGCATCCGGGCGGGCACCGGCCCGCACTTCCTGGAGGCGCGCACCTACCGGTTCCGGGCCCACTCCATGTACGACCCCGACCGCTACCGGGACAAGGCCGAGATCGAGGAGTGGAAGAAGCGGGACCCGATCGCCCGGCTCACCGACCTGATGAACGAGAACGGCGAGCTGACGAAGAAGCGGCTCGCGAGGATCGAACGAGAGGTCGCCGAGGAGATCGACGCGGCCGTCCGGGAAGCCGAACAGGCCCCCGAGGAGCCGGTCGCGGACTTGCTGCGCCATGTCACCAGCCCGCCGGTGGACGCGGCATGAGTGGCGAGGCGGAGCGGGCGATGCGGACGACGACGTACCGGGAGGCCCTGCGCGAAGCCATGAGTGAAGCGATGCGGGCCGACGACCGTGTGTTCCTGATGGGGGAGGACGTCGGCCGGTACGGCGGTTGCTTCGGCGTCAGCCTCGGGATGCTGGAGGAGTTCGGCCCGGAACGCATTCGCGACACGCCGCTGTCGGAGTCGGCGTTCGTCGGTGCCGGCATCGGTGCGGCGCTGGGCGGGATGCGGCCGATCGTCGAGATCATGACCGTGAACTTCAGCCTGCTGGCCCTCGACCAGATCCTCAACAACGCCGCGACACTGCTGCACATGTCGGGCGGGCAACTGCCCGTCCCGCTGGTGATCCGGATGACGACCGGCGCCGGTCGGCAACTGGCGGCGCAGCACTCGCACAGCCTGGAGGGCTGGTACGCCCACATCCCCGGGATCCGGGTCCTCGCTCCCGCCACCGTCGAGGACGCCCGCTACCTGCTGGCTCCGGCACTCGCGGATCCCGATCCCGTGCTGGTGTTCGAACACGGCAGCCTCTACAACGCCTCCGGTGAACTTGCCCCGCTCACCGAGCCCGTCGACCTGGACCGTGCGCGAGTCCGCCGCCCGGGCACGGACGTCAGCCTGATCACCTACGGCGGCTGCCTGCCGAAGGTTCTCGCGGCGGCGGACGAACTCGCAGCGGACGGACTCGACCCCGAGGTCGTGGACCTGCGCTCGCTGCGCCCGCTCGACGAGGCGACGATCGACGCCTCGGTGGCCCGTACCCACCGTGTCGTGGTGGTCGACGAGGGCTGGCGCACCGGCAGCCTCGCCGCCGAGGTCTGCGCCGGGATCGCCGAACGCTGCTTCTACGACCTGGACGCACCCGTCGAACGGGTCTGCAGCGCGGAGGTGCCCATCCCCTATGCCCGGCAGCTGGAGGAGGCCGCTCTGCCGCAGGTCCGGGATGTCGCCGCAGCGGCACGCAGGACGGTGGGATGACCATGGCCGAGTTCACGATGCCGTCCCTGGGCGCGGACATGGACGAGGGCGTCCTGCAGGAGTGGCTGGTGCGGCCCGGTGACCGGGTCCGCAAGGGGGAACCGATCGCCGTGGTCGAGACCGCGAAGTCCGCGATCGAGGTCGAGTGCTTCGAGACGGGGACGGTGGATCGCCTGCTCGTCGATCCGGGCACGACGGTGCCGGTGGGCGCACCGCTCGCGATGATCTCGGCCGCGGAGAAGGCGGCCCCGAAGCGGGCGCCGGGGACCGCCGGGAAGGCCGGGAAAGGGACCGCCGGGGAGGCCGGGAGGCACCGGCCTGAAGAGGCCGCGCAGAAGCCTCCGGAACCGGCCCCCGGAAGGCAGGTGCCCGGCGGCGCGGTCCCGGCACCCGAGGACGGGACCCCCGGCAGCGCCGGACCGCTGGTCCGGCACCTCGCCGAGCGAAGCGGGGTCGACGTGGACACCCTGCACGGAACCGGACCGGGCGGCCGGGTCACCCGAGCGGATGTGGAACGGGCCGCGGCTCCGCCCCCGTCGCGACAGCGGATCACCCCGTTCGCCCGGAGACTGGCCGGCGAGCTCGGGGTCGACCCGGCGTCGGTGAAGGGGACCGGCAAGGACGGCGGCGTACGTGCCGCCGATGTACGCCTCGCCGCGGGCCGCCCGGCCCGGGAGGCCGTACCACGGGGGCCCGTAGCACCGGCGGCAGGCGCCGCAGGACCGACCACGATGCGCAGGGCCATCGCGGACCTGATGACCAGGGCCAACCGCGAGATCCCCCACTACTACCTGTCCACCACGGTCGACCTCGCGGCCTCCATGGCATGGCTGCGGGAGTACAACCGGCTCGCCCCCGTGAGCGAACGGCTCCTGCCGGCGGCCATGTTGCTGAAGGCCGCCGCCCGCGCGGCCCGGGAGGTCCCCGAACTCAACGGTTTCTGGAACGAGGGGCACTTCACCCCGGGAGACGGGGTGCACCTCGGCGTAGCCGTCTCCCTGCGCGGCGGCGGGCTGGTGGCCCCCGCCATCCACGACGCGGACACCGTCCCGCTCCCGGAGCTGATGGCCGGACTCAAGGACCTGGTCCACCGGGCCCGTTCGGGCAGGCTCCGCGGATCCGAGGTCGCCGACCCGACCCTCACGGTGACCGATCTGGGCGATCAGGGGGTGGAGAGCGTTCTCGGAGTGATCTATCCGCCCCAGGTCTCCCTCGTCGGCTTCGGACGGGTGGTCGAGCGTCCCTGTGCCGTCGACGGTCTGCTCGGCGTACGCCCGGTGGTGACCGCCACGCTGTCGGCCGACCACCGGGCGACGGACGGCGCCGTCGGGGCACGGTTTCTCCGAGTTCTCGACCGTCGGCTGCAGCAACCGGAGGAACTGTGACACCTGCCGAGGCACGGAACATGGTGCAGGAGACGCTGTCCGGGATCGTGCCGGAGGCGGACGTCGGGTCGCTGGGCCCCGACGACCGGTTCCGCGAGGTCCTCGAGATCGACTCGCTCGACTTCCTGAGCTTTCTCGAGACACTCGGCGACCGGGCCGGGATCCGCATCGACGACGAGGACACCCCGCACCTGACGACCGTGTCGGGCTGCGCGGATTTCCTCGTCGCCCGGACGACGTGACAGGGCTGACGGCGGACGCCGCGTCACGGCCGAGGGGAGCACCGGGGGCCGTCCGCTTCTCGCGGGCCCTGATTGCGCGGTGCGCGGCATCGGGTGCCGCTTCTCCGCGCCCCTTCGCGTCGCCCTCGGTGCTCACTCTCCATCACAACACACCCCGGCGGCAGGTGCGCAGCGTGCGCGGGCCCGGGGCTCACCCCGGCTCCATGTACGAGCGGCGGAAGACCGTCGACGGCTCGGGACTGTGCGGTCGCACCGCCGCCAGCGCCTGCCGCACCGCCGCCTCCAGATCACCACCGGTGTCGACGGCCACCGCGTCCGGCCACGGGTCCTCCGCCTCCGCCATGGCCCGGGCCACCGGAGCGCCGGCGTCCGACGGCCCCGGGCCTCTGGTCGCCAGGCGCTGGGCAGCGGTGTCCGCGGGAGCCTCGCAGCGCAGCGCGACCAGAGCCGAACCGGTGCTCCGCGCGACGTCGCCCGCCGCGTCGCGGTTCGACGCGTCGGACCACGTGGCATCGGCCACCACGGTCTCCCCGGCCGCCAGCAGGGCCCGGGCCCGCTCCAGCAGCGCCGCATAGGTGCGGTCGGTCCACTCCGGGCGGTACAGCCCCTGTCCGTAGCCGGCCGGCGCGGGTTGTTCCGGAGGAATCCCGGCCAGCTCCTTGCGGACGCGGTCGCTGCTCAACAGGGTGACGCCCAGCCGGTCCGCCAGGGCTCCGGCCAAGGTCGACTTGCCGCTGCCCGGCAGACCGCCGACCAGCACCAGTGCCACTTCCGAGGTGCGCAGATGCCGCAGCGCCGCCGTCAGCAGCCTGCGTGCCTCTGTCACGGCCGCCGCGTCGCCCTGACCGGCCCGGACGAGCGCGACCTTGCACCGGACGAAGGCCCGGTAGGCGACGTAGTGGTGCCGCAGCGACGGGGGAGCCGGGTCACCCGAGTACTCGCTGTACCGGGCGAGGAAGGACGCCGCCTCCTCGGCCGCTCCCAACTGCTCGAGGTCCATGGCGAGGCAGGCCGCGTCGTCCAGCCCGTCGAGGAAGCGCAGGGTGTCGTCGAACTCCAGACAGTCCAGTACCCGCGGGCCGTCGTCGAGGCAGAAGATGTCCTCGGCCAGCAGGTCGCCGTGCCCGTCGACGATCCGGCCGCGGCGGATCCGCTCGTCGAACAGCGGTCCCCGGCCGGCGAGATAACGCCGCACCAGCTCCCGGGCCTCCGGAACGCCGCCGGTCGCGAGGTCACCGCCCGGGCCGCCGTCGGCGGTGAGTGCACACACCTGCGCGAAGTTCTCCTCCCAGCGGGCCGAGAGGGCCGCCCGGCTGCCCTGCGCATCGACCTCCGGCCCCCGGTGAGCCTGGGCGTGGTGGATCGCCAGCAGCCGGGCGACGTCACGCAGGGAGGGCCCCACCTCCGCCCCGCCGCGCACCAGATCCGAGAGCCTGCGGTCCTCGGGCATCCGGCGCATGACCACCACGGGTTCGGGGTGCTCTCCGCCGGGGAAGCGGAACTCGCCGAGACCCAGATAGACGTCGGGTGCGAAACGGCGGTTGAGGACGAGTTCGCGCTCGCAGGCCTCCCGGCGCGCGGCCGCCGTCGAGAAGTCGAGGAACCCCGGGGACACCGCCTTCTTGATCTTGTAGGCGTGCTCGCCGAGGAAGACGACGACCGCGACATGCGTCTCCCGGATCCCGGCGTGTGCCGGCGGCCGCCCCGCTTCCTCGTCGTCCCCGAACACCGGCATCTGCCCCTCCCTCCTGTCGCGTCCCCCGTGACCGGCCCGCCGGCGTCAGTCGTGCGGGACGACGGCGACCGGACAGGGCGCGTGGTGCACGGCGGCCTGGAGGACCGGACCGAGGTGCGGGCGGATCGTGCGATGGGGATGGCGTCGCCGGCCGATCACCAGCAGCGACGAGTCCCCGGCCGCCTGCACCACGGCCCGGGCCGCACCGCCCTGTGCGCGCACGCTCTCCTCGACCGGCACGGACGGGTACTTCTCCCGCCACGGCCGCAGCGCATCCCGCATCTCGTGCAGCTTCTCGTTCGTCATTTCCTGCTCCGCATCCGCGGAACGTCCCCACGGGGCGTGGATGTGGGGGTGCCGGTGCAGGCCGTGCACGACCCGGAGCCCTGCACCGCGCCGGGCGGCGGTGTCGAAGGCGAAGTCGATGAGCTCGTCACAGGAGCCGTGCAGGTTCATGGCCAGGGCCACCTTCCCGGCTGCCGGCGACGGCTCGCCGGTCCGAACCAGGACCACCGGGCGTTCGGCCCGTGTCATCACGTGCAGGCCGGTGTCGCCGAGGAAGTAGCTCGTCAGGGCCTCCAGTCCCCGGGAGCCGAGCACCAGCATCTCCGACTGTTCCGCCGCGGCGACCAGCGCCTCCCCGGGATCGTCGGCGACCAGGTCCTTCACCACGGGAAGACCGGGGAACTGCTCGTGGACCACCTGCTCCGCGTCGTCGACGATGCGCCGCGACCAGTAGTTCTGGTCGCTGTCCGCGGTGCCTTCCGGGCCCGGGGGAGCCAGCAGGATCCAGGCGTGCATCAACCGCAGCGGGCGGGTACGCAGTTGCGCCTCGCCCGCTGCCCACCGGGCGGCGGCCAGGCTTTCGGAGGAACCGTCCAGACCGGCCGTGATGACGGGCTCCATGGCTTTCGCCTCCGTTCCGGGCAGGGTACGGGCCTCGTGTCCCGCATCCTCAAGCCTGCGGGCGGGTCAGGAGCCGGGACAGGGGCCATTGGTCCCGTGGGCGGGCCGGGCGGGACCAATGGGACCGGCTCGCTGCCCCAACCGCCCATGGGCGCGCCGTCCGCCGCGTGCGACCGTCCACTCATGACCCGGACGACGCGGACGGAGACCGGCCGCGCTCTGTGGCGCGCCGGCGCGGAGCGGCTGCTCCTGGTGATCACCGTGGCCGCCCTCGCAGCAGGAGCCGGCCTCCGGCTGGCCGGGGCCCCGGGGGCGGCCGACCTCAGCTGGGCGGCCGGAACCGTGGCCGCGATCGTCCCCACCGCCTTCTGGATTCTGTACGCCCTGCTGCACGGCCGGGCCGGTGTCGATCTCGTGGCACTGCTGTCCCTGGTGGGGACACTCGTCGTGGGCGAGTTCGCGGCCGGCGCGCTGGTCGCGGTCATGGTGGCGACCGGCAGGACACTGGAGGCCGCGGCCTCCCGCCGGGCCTCCAGGGACCTGAGAGCGCTCGTCGAACGCGTGCCCCGCACCGCGCACCTGCGCGACGCATCCGGTGTCCGCACGGTGCCCCTCGACGACGTCGCTGCGGGAAACCGGCTGGTGGTCGGTCCGGGGGAGGTCGTGCCGGTGGACGGAACCGTGGCCGGCGCAACGGCCGTCCTGGACGAGTCCGCGCTCACCGGGGAGTCGCTGCTCGTCGAGCGCGCCCCGGGCACCGGCGTGCGCAGCGGAGCGGTGAACGGCGGCCCTGCCTTCGAACTCCGGGCGGAGGCCACCGCCCGGGAGAGCACCTACGCGGAAATCGTCCGGCTGGCCCGTCAGGCGGGCGCGGAGTCCGCTCCCGTGGTCCGTCTCGCCGACCGGTACGCGGCCTGGTTCGTTCCCGTGTCGCTCGCGGTGGCCCTGGTGGCATTCCTGCTCAGTGGTTCGCCGGTACGGGCCGTGGCCGTCCTGGTCGTGGCGACCCCCTGTCCGCTGCTGCTGGCCGCCCCGGCCGCGATCGTCTCCGGACTGTCGCAGGCTGCCCGCCAGGGCGTGGTGGTGCGCGACGGCGGAGCCCTGGAGAACCTGGGACGGGTGCGCACCATGGTTCTCGACAAGACCGGGACGCTCACCGGCGGCAGCCCCCGGGTCGTCGACATCGCGGCCGCTCCGGACGTCCGACCCGATGACGTGCTGCGGCTTGCGGCCGCCCTGGACCAGATGTCGCCGCACGTCCTGGCCCGGGCGATGGTCCGGGAGGCGCGTGCCCGCGGACTGCGGCTCCCGGTCCCCGGCGAGGTGACCGAGGAACCCGGAGCGGGCGTCCGTGCGGTGCTCGACGGCCGGCGCCTCACCGTGGGGCGGCGTCCGGCGGGCTCCGGCCTGCCGCCCTGGGCGCGCGCCGTGGAGAACCGCGCGGTGCTCGACGGCTCGGCGACGGCGTGGCTGACTTCCGACGGCGAACTCCTGGGTGCCGTCCTGCTCCAGGACCCGCTGCGCCCCGACGCACCGCGCACCCTGCGCCGGCTGCGCTCCGCCGGCCTGCGGCGTCTGATCATGCTGACCGGTGACCGCGCCGAACCGGCCCGGGAGATCGCGGCCGTCCTCGGGCTCGACGCGGTCCGGGCCGAACAGACGCCCGCCGACAAGGTCGCGGCGGTCCGGGCCGAGCGGGAGCGGGCTGTGACCGTGATGGTCGGTGACGGGGTCAACGACGCGCCCGCCCTGGCCACCGCGGACATCGGCGTCGCCATGGGCGGCCACGGGTCCACCGCGTCCTCCGAGGCCGCCGACGTGGTGTTGACCACGGACCGGGTGGAACGCGTTGCGGACGCCATCGACATCGCAGCGCGCTCGCGCCGGATCGCCGTGCAGAGCGCGCTCGGCGGCATGGTCATGTCGCTGGCGGCGATGGCCGCGGCCGCCGCCGGCCTGCTGCCGCCCGCACCCGGGGCCCTGCTGCAGGAGGCGATCGACGTGGCGGTCATCCTCAACGCCCTGCGGGCACTGCGTGTCCGGCGCCCGCCCTCCGCCCGGCTCGACCCGGACACTCGCGACCTCATCACCCGGCTCGCGGCGGAGCACGACGATCTGCGCACCGTCCTCGACACGGTCCGGGACGCGGCGGACAAGCTCTCCGCCGGAGCCGAGGCGCTGCCTGCCGTCCGCCGGGCGTACACCCTGCTCACCGAGCGACTCCTGCCGCACGAGCGGGCCGAGGAGGACCAGCTCTATCCGGCGCTGGCGACCCCGCTCGGCGGGCCGGAGGCCATCGCCCCGATGAGCCGGGCCCACACCGAGATCGAACGGCTCACCCGGCGCATCGGCAACCACCTCGAACTCGTCGGCGAGCAGGGCAGGTTGCTGCCGGAGCAGATCGACGACCTGCGGTCCTGCCTCTACGGACTGTCCGCCGTGCTGCGCCTGCACTTCGCCCAGGAGGAGGAGAGCTACTTCTCCCTCGCCTGAGTCCGGGAACCGGTCCTGCATGGGCCGGTGGGCGTACGACCGGGCCCGTTCGTCCCCTGGCACGGCCCGGCGTGCGGGCGTGGGGTTGAAGGACGCGTGACGGCAATGCAGCGTCGGAAGGAGGCGGCACGATGGTGGTCCTGGTCGGATACGCCAGTGCCCACGGATCCACCCGTGGCATTGCCACACGCATCGCGACCCGGCTCAGGGAACAGGGTTTCGAGGTCGATGCCCGGCCGGTCGACGAGGCCGGGCCGGCCGGTTCCTACGAGGCCATGGTGATCGGGAGCGCTGTCCACAACGGGGACTGGCTGGACGAAGCCGCCGCGTTCCTCGAGGACAACGCCCGCGTCCTGGCGGACCGTCCGGTCTGGCTGTTCAGCGTCGGCCTGGCCCGGGCGCTCGGCGGCCGGTTCGAGGCGAAGGCGAAACCACCCCGGCGGGTGGCCGCCTTCCGCCGGACCGCGACGGCGAGTGAGCACCACCTCTTCGCCGGCCGGGTCGAGCGCGACCACCTGCCGCTGCCGGGCCGGCTGTTGTGGGAGGTGTTCGGCGGCCGCTACGGGGATTTCCGGGACTGGGACGAGATCGATGCCTGGGCCGCCGGAATCGGGCGTGCCCTCGGGCGTTCCGACGGGGGGAGCGCCGGTCCGGGATGACGACCCGGTCGGGATCCCCGGAGGGACCTTCGGCCCCGTGCCCGCCCGACGAGGCGCGTCCCACAGTGGAAGGGAACACCCCGCGATCGGTCGGCGGTACAGGGAGTGAGGTGGACGGGTCATGAGTACTCACCGTTCGCAGCGGAACTCCGGAGACCACGGATCCGGCCGCACTTCTGTGCGCAAGAGCAGCAACCCCCTGTACCGCAGCTCGGACCGGGCCCAGTCCTGGTTCGGGTTCCTGCTGATCATCGGTCTGGTCGTCGGGTTGCCGGCGGCCGCGATCAGCGTCGGTACCACCACGCTGCACACCGGGATGGAGACCGTGCAGACCCAGAACGCCGAGCGGCATCCGGTGAAGGCGCGGCTCGTCTCCGACGCGAAGCCGGCTCCCGATCCGGCGGGCAGCGGAAGCCCGGTGCGGATGCCGGTGCGCTGGACCGACAAGGACGGCACCCGGCACCAGGGCGTCGCCCAGGTCGCGCCGGGCACGAAGGCCGGAACGATCGTCAACACCTGGGCCGACCGCGGCGGTTCGATCACCGAACCGCCGATGACGTCCAAGCAGGCGGTCGCCACGGCCTGGCTGGCCGGCGCGGTGACCGGCGGGGCCACGCTGACGGTGTTCCTGCTGGCCCGGGCCGGTTTCGTGTACATGCTCGACCGCCGGCGCTACGCGCAGTGGGAGGCCGAGTGGCAGCTGCTGGAACCCCGGTGGTCCAGGAGATCGCAGGGGTGACCGAGGGCCGGCCACGAGCCCGGCCACAGGCCCCGTGCACGACTGGCGTGCGCGGCGACGGGAGGAGCCCGGACATGGCGCGGACACTGGAGTGGAAGGTCCGTCTCTTCCTTTCCGAGGAGAACGGTACGACGAAGGCGCGGGCGGTCCTGGACACCGGCGGCGCTGCGCTCACCGGCCTCGGCGTCGCCCGGTGCAGCCCCGACGACCTGGACGTCCCCGAGATCGGCGACGAACTGGCCGCCGGCCGCGCACTCGGCGACGTGGCCCAGCAGCTGCTGGGCATCGCCGAACGCGACATTCACGACATGGCCGCTCCACTCCGCGGGCGGGCCCGGGAACCCGTCCTGGGCTGGCCCACCTGACCCGACCCCGGGCCCCGAGCGACTGCTCGGGGCCCGGGATCACCGTCAGGCTGCGGCAGTCGTGTCGTCGCTCTCCGCGGTGAGCCGCCCCGACACCGAGACCACCCCGTCCACGCCTGCGCACAGCCGCTCCAGGACCGGGGCCAGACTCCGGTACGGCACGGTCCCGCCGAGTCGTACCCGGCCCTCGGAGACCTCCACGGTGACGGGGGACGGCGCCAGATGCAGCGTCCGGTCCAGCACGTCCCGCAGGATCTCCTCGCGGATCGCCTCGTCCCGGCGCAGGAAGATCCGCAGGAGGTCGCCACGGCTGACGATGCCGAGCAGCCGGTCCGCCTCGTCGACCACGGGCAGCCGCTTGACGCCCTGAACGGCCATGAACCGGGCCGCCTCCACCACACTCCAGTCCGGGTGCGCGCACACGGCCGGCGCCGACATCAGTTCCTCCGCGCGGGTTCCCTCGGCCTTGGCCCGCTCCCACTCCTCCAGATGCGGAACGGGCGTGCGCCCCGACAGGTCCGACCGGCTCGACGACTTGCGCAGCAGGTCCGCTTCGGAGACGACGCCCATCGGCCGGCCCGCGCGGTCCACAACGGGAACCGCCGTCACGTCGTTGTCCGCGAGCAGGGCCACGACCTCCTTGAACGGCAGGTCGCCCGGTGCCGTCACGACCTTCCGCGTCATCAGTTCCCCGACCGTCCGGTGTTCCATCACACGCTCCTCACCCGTGACCGACGCACGTCACCTACCAGCCTGCGGTCCGGCGCGCCCGGCCGAGATGGGCCGGGCGGCCCCCGCACCGGTCGCATGGGCCCATGCGCGCACCCCTCCCGGCCGTGCCACGTTGGGGGCATGGCCGGGAGGACGCAGGAAACCGCCACCCAGACGGACGTCTGGGTCGTCGATCGGCCCGGCCCCGTCCGCACCTCCCCGCTGCGACGCATCCGGCGCTCCGTCCCCGAGCCGGGCCCGCACCAGGTCCTGGTCCGTGTGGACGCCTGCGGCGTGTGCCGTACGGACCTGCACCTCGCCGAGGGCGACCTGCCGGTGCACCGGGTCTCCTGCGTCCCCGGCCACCAGGTGGTCGGCCGGGTCGTCCGGTCCGGCGAGCCCGCCGAAGGTCTCGGCGAGGGCGACCGTGTCGGCGTCGCCTGGCTCGCCGGCACCTGCGGCAGCTGCGCGTACTGCCGGTCCGGGCGCGAGAACCTCTGCCCGCAGTCGCGCTACACGGGCTGGGACCTCGACGGCGGTTACGCCGGGTACACCCTCGCCGACGCCCGCTTCGTCCACCGGCTCCCCGAGGACTGGCCGGAGGACGAACTGGCGCCGCTGCTCTGCGCCGGCATCATCGGCTACCGGGCGCTCGCGCGCGCCCGGGTACCTGTCGCGGGACGTCTGGGCATCTACGGTTTCGGGGCCTCCGCGCACATCACAGCCCAGCTCGCGCTCGCCCGCGGCGCGACCGTGCACGTGCTCACCCGGGCGGAGGCCGCGCGCCGGCTCGCCCTGGAACTGGGGGCGGCCTCCGCGCGCCGGGCGTACGACGCGCCGCCCGAGCCCCTGGACTCCGCCATCCTCTTCGCCCCGGTGGGCGACCTCGTCCCGGTGGCCCTGTCGGCACTCGACCGGGGCGGCACGCTCGCCGTCGCCGGCATCCACCTCAGCACCATCCCCGCTCTGGACTACGCCGCCCACCTCTTCCAGGAGCGCACTCTGTGCAGCGTCACGGCCAACACACGTGCCGACGCCCGTGCGTTCCTGGAGGAGGCCGAGCGGCTGCGCCCCCGGGTGCACGTGGAGCGCTACCCGATGGACCGGGCGGACCGGGCTCTGGCGGACCTCGCCGGTGACCGGGTCACCGGGGCGGCGGTGCTGATGAACGGGCAGCGTCCGCCCTGACGGGCCCGGGACAGGAGGTCCGGCAGCGGCAGCGACCGGACCGGTGCGAAGCGAGGAGGCCGAGCCATGGAACTGCCCGTGACCGCAGGGGTGGACGGGTCGCCCGAGAGCATGGCCGCGGCCGAATGGGCCGCCGAGACGGCCTCCCGCCGCAACCTGCCGTTGCGGCTCCTGCAGGTGTGGGAGTGGCTGCCGAGCAATCCGCACTTCCCGCTCGGGCCGGAGCAACAGCGGCACTGGGCGGAGAACCGTCTGAGGACGACCGAGCGGGAGATCGCAGGAAGCCGTCCCGGGCTCGAGGTGAGTGCCGAACAGGTCCCGGGCGTCCCCGCCGGACTGCTGCTCCGCGCGGCCGCGGAGGCGGAACTGCTGGCCCTCGGCAGTCACGGGCTCGGCACGGTGAACGGTTTCCTCTACGGTTCCGTCGGGCTCCAGGTGATCGCCCGCGCCGAACGACCGGTCGTCCTCGTCCGGGCACCCCGGGTGCCGGAGAGCGAGAGCCGGGGGGTGGTGGTGCTCGGCCTCGACTTCCGTCTCCCCTGCGACCCGCTGATCGCCTTCGCGTTCGACGAGGCCGCCTCCCGCAAGAGCGCCCTGCACGTGGTGCACGTCTGGAACCAGCATCTGGCCTACGGCTACGCGGTTTCCCCGATCGGCCCCGGTCTCGTCACCGAACTGCAGGGCGAGCAGGTGCAGGCGCTGGCCCGGTTCCTCGGTCCGTGGCGCGATGCGTACCCGGGGGTGGAGGTCGTCGAGCACGTGCTCCACGGGTCGGTGGGCCGGGACCTGACCGAAGCGGGAGCCGCCGCCGATCTCCTGGTGGTCGGACGCCGCCGGCACGGCCGCGGTGTCGGGGGGCACATCGGGCACGTCACGCACGGCGTGCTGCACCACGCCCCGTGTCCGGTCGCGGTGGTTCCCCACGATTGACCCGGACGTCGCGGCGGGAGGTCCGGCCTTCCGCCGCAATGGCGTGATGCCCGCAGCGGTGATCCCCTGGAGAGAGGGACGCAGGGGACCGCCGGTGGAAGGACGTGAGACGGGTGACGGACGACAGCACCGGGGGAGCCGGCAGCCGGAGCCCCCGTGCCAGGCCGCCCCGCCCGGGTGACCTCGGCCGCCGGGTCGCATTGCGGCGGGAGGAACTCGGCCTGTCCCGCGAGGACGTGGCCGCCGCCGCGGGCATCGCTCCGAGATACCTGCAGTACCTGGAGGAGCGGCCCGCGGACGTCAGCCCCGGAGCGGTCATCCGGCTGGCAGGCGTTCTGCGGACGACCGTCGGCAAGCTCTACGGGGGCGGCGTCGACGCCCCGCCCGGCACCGGTGACGCGGCAGCCCACCCCGAACTGCTGGACCTCGGCCCCGAGGAGTGCTGGGACCGGCTGGGGAACAGGGGGGTGGGGAGGGTCGTCCAGTCCACGCCGCGCGGCCCGGAGGCACTGCCGGTGAACTACGCGGTGGTCGCCGGCGCGATTGTCTACCGAACGGTGCCCGGCAGCGCCCCGGACCCGGTGCCCGGCGAGCAGGTCGCGTTCGAGGTGGACCAGGTGGACGATGCCCTGAGCCAGGGGTGGAGCGTGCTCGTCTCGGGCACGGCCGCGCACGTGACCGACCCCGAGGAGGTCCGCAGGCTCGCCGAGCAGGCGCACATCCAGCCGTGGCCCGGGGGCGAGCGGGATCTGTGGGTGCGCATCGAGCCGGAGCGCTTCACCGGGCGCAGGATCCGCACCGGGCGGGCCGCGGCCTGAGCCGGCTGCGGCAGGACCCGGCCGGACGCCCACGCCGAGGGACCTCGCCGGACCGACGCCCGGGCCGCGGGACCACGGCCGTGGACCGGCGGTGCCTGCGCCGGAAGGGGCGTGCCGTCGAGTCGCGGGGCCGGCGTTTCAGCGGTGTATCGCACCCGCTCGGTACGGGCCGTACAGATCGACGAGCCGGGTCCGCGCGGCCATCAGGCGGTCCGCGATGATGTGCGCGATGTAGGTGATCAGTGCCCGGCCCAGGACCGGGTCCTCGTCGCACAGTTCCCGCACGGCCGTGGCGTCGAACTCCCACGCGCGCACCGGGCTGGTGGCCTCCGCTCCGAGGTGCCACAGGCGGGGCGGGAACAGCCAGGACCAGCCGAGCAGTTCTCCCATGCCGATGGTCTCGACCACCACCGGACGCCGCCCCGGGACGCTGATGTCCAGCGCCACATTGCCGGTGTGGATGATCCAGAACCGGTCGGCCGGGCTGCCCTCCTCGGCGATGCGGGTCTCCTCCGGGAAGGACACCTCCTTCGCCAGGGCCATGAACCGGTCACGGCGGTTCGCCGGAAGAGCACGCAGCACACCATGCCTCGTCATGATCAGACCTCCGTCCTCGACCCCGGCGTCCTCCCCATCGTGCGGCCGCCCGGACAGGCGGGTCATGGGCCGCACGGCCCATCCCCGGACCGACCGGTCCCGTCCGGTGCGCGGCCGGCCCGGAAGGGCACCCGTTGCACCGGACGGCCGCGGGCCGGGGACGTTCGGCCCCAGCCGCCGCCGACCCCGCGCGGCACGGTGGAAAGGGACCTGCCGCCCCGCCGGTGCCGGAGGGAACGTGCCCCAGAGACCACTCGACGACCGCACGGTGAGCGATCTCGTCGCCGCAGCCGTTGCCGCCCCGTCGATGCACAACGCGCAGCCGTGGCGTTTCCGGTACGCCCGGGGCAGCCGGACGTTCCAGCTGCGGGCCGACCTCGACCGGACCATCCCGCATGCCGACCCCGAGGGCCGGGCCCTGCATCTCGGCTGTGCCGCCGCCCTGCTGAACCTTCGGGTGGCCCTGGCAGACCATGGGTGGGCGGCCGACACCGTGCTGTTCCCGGACGCGGGCGACCCCGCGCTGCTGGCCCTGGTGCGCGTCGTCCCGGCCGCCCGGCCCGGCGTGCTGGCCACCCTGTACCCGGCCATCGGGCTCCGGCACACCAGCCGCAACCCCTTCGAGGAGCGGAGAATCCCCCGCGATGTGGAGACCGCTTTGCGGGAGACCGCGCGGCAGGAGGGCGTACGGCTGGACTTCGCCACCGGGCCGCATCTGCAGGCCGTGCTCGCTGCCACCACGGACGCCGAGGCCTACGACTACATGGACGCCGAACGCGACGAGGACCTCGCCCACTGGACGCGGCCCGGCGGCGAGACCGGCCACCGGGCGAGCGACGGGGTCCCGCAGGATGCCTTCGGGCCACGGATGCGGGGCGGCCGGGCGCCGGTCCGCGACTTCGCCGGCCGGCGCACCGTTCCCGGACGTCCGGCGGCCGATTTCGAGACCTCCCCGCACCTGGTGCTGCTGAGCACGGAGCGGGACGGCCCCCCGGACTGGATGGCCGCCGGGCAGGCGATGGAGCGCGTGCTGCTGCTCGCCACACTCGACGGTCTGAGCACTTCGTTCGCCACTCAGGCCGTCGAGTGGCCGGATCTGCGCTGGATGCTGCGGGAACCGGTGACCGGGACCGGACACGTCCAAGTGGTCCTGCGCCTGGGATACGGACCGCCCGGCACGCCGACCCCGCGGCGGCCGGTGAGCGAGGTGCTGGACATCTCCGGCACTGCCTGAGCCTGAGGGCCTGCGCCCGCCGGAACGGGCCGTCACGGAAACCCTCGACGGCTTTCCGTGACGGCCGCCCTGCGCGCGGTGCGCCCGGGCATGACTGCGGCAACGGTTCCGCGGTCGTCAGCCGGACGCAGTCAGTTCGTCGACCACCGACACGACCCCGTCGACCTGCTGCACCAGCCGGAGCAGGACCGGGAGTTCGCCCGCCCGTCCCAGACGGCCCTTCAGCGTCACCACGCCGTCGGCGACCCGGACGTCGACGGCGTCGGAGGGGAGCCCCAGGGTCTGCCCGAGGACCGTCTCGGTCACCTCGCCGCGGATCTCCCCGTCGGGCCGCAGGAAGACCTCCATCAGATCGCGGCGCGTCACGATACCGACGAGCCGGTCCTCCTCGTCGACGACGGGCAGCCGCTCCACGCCACGGCCCGCCATCGTCCTGGCCACCTCCGCGATGCTCTCCTCGGCGTGGACGACGATTGCCGGAACGGTCATCACATCCCCCGTCGTCCGCCGGCCCCGGGCCGTGCGCGCCGCGGGCTTCCCGGGCCGGCGGACTGCCCGGGGCAGCCGGCCGCGCCTCCCGTCACCCCGCCGGACATCCTCCTCGGAGGTCCGCAGGCGGCGCAGATCGCTGGCGGAGAGCATGCCCACCACCCGGTCGTCGGCATCCACCACCGGAAGACCGTTGATGCGGTGCTCCTCCATCAGATCGGCCGATGCGGACGACGGCGTCGGAGCGGTAACGGTCACCACATCGCCCGCCATCAGACTCCCCACCGCGCGATGCCTCATGGCCGTCTCTCCTCACTCGGGACCCGGCCGCGGACGCCCACCATGCCGCGGGGCCGGGGCCCGGGGCCGGGCGTCCGGCCGGAGCCGGTCCTGCGCCGCCCGCCTGCCTCCAGCCTCCCGGCGGGTCCGGCCCCGCACCTGGGGCCGAAGGTCCCCAAACGGGGCCGACCCGCCCCTCGCCCGCCGGGCCACGCCGGTGCCACGGTGAAGAAGTCCCGGCGGGGGATCGGTACTTCGGTGGCCCCCGAGAGGCGGTGGGAAGGATGCAGAGGCCTCTGGTGGTCGGCGTGGACGGCTCCGCCGGCAGTCTGCGGGCCCTCGACTGGGCCGTGGCGGAGGCTGCCCGTCACGGTGCCGCTCTCCGTCTGGTCCACGCCGCCTTCCACGATCGCCACGGGAGCGCGGATCCGGGCCACGCCGGCCTGGACGCTGCGCAGTACATCGTCGACGCGGCTGTGGAACGCGCCCGCAGGGCCTGCCGTCCGGTGCAGGTCGAGGGTGTCGTGATCGCCGCCGACCCCGTGGACGCCCTTCTCGACGAGGACCGCCGGACCCGGGCGCTCGTCACCGGGA
Organism: Streptomyces meridianus; assembly: GCF_023703325.1. Classification (GTDB taxonomy): domain Bacteria; phylum Actinomycetota; class Actinomycetes; order Streptomycetales; family Streptomycetaceae; genus Streptomyces; species Streptomyces meridianus. The sequence goes on along the minus strand of NZ_JAMQGM010000018.1, from coordinate 60,112 downwards.
GCCGCGGCCACGGCACCCTCGCCGGACTGCTTCTCGGCTCGGTGAGCCTGACGGTGTCGGCCCGGGCCCACTGCCCCGTGATCGTCGTGCGCGGCACGGAACGGTCCGTCCACGGGACCTTCCACCGGATCACCCTCGGTGTGGGCGACGCCTCGGCGGACGCGGCCGTGATGCGCTTCGCCGTCGAAGAGGCCGAGGCACGCGGCTGCGAGCTGCACGCAGTCCGCGCCTGGCGGGCCCCGGCCCATCACGCCCAGTACCACCCGCTGCTCACGGGCGGACCGCACGTGGCCCACGAGGAACTGGCCTCGGAGGCCCTGACCGCGGCCGTCGGCGTGTCCCTGCCCGAACGGAGCCCCGCCACCCTGCACCGGGAGGTCGCCGAGGGGCCGGTCGGCAAGGTGCTCCTCGGGGCATCGGCCGCATCCGACCTCCTGGTGGTCGGTGCGACGCGCACCGGGGACCGCACCGGGCTGCAACTCGGCCGGGCCGGCCACACCGTGCTGCACCATGCCTCGTGTCCGGTCGCTGTCGTCCCCCGGTCGGTCTGAGGGGACGGCCTCGACGTGGCGGATTACTGGACGTGGGAGTACGAGGGCTACGACCCCGGTGCCGAGCGCCTGCGGGAGGCCCTGTGCACCCTCGGCAACGGGCGTTTCGCCACCCGCGGCGCAGCGCCCGAGGAGGGGGCGGACGACGTGCACTACCCCGGCACCTACGCGGCCGGCTGCTACAACCGGCTCACCTCGACCGTCGCCGGACAACAGGTCGAGAACGAGGACCTGGTCAACCTGCCCAACTGGCTTCCCCTGCGGTTCCGTCCGTGCGACGCCGGGCGCCACGGCTCCGGCGAGGCAGTCCCTGGTGGGCCCGGCCCCTGGCTCTCCGCCGGATCGGGAGCCCTGCTGGACCAACGCCAGACCCTCGACCTGCGCCGGGGACTCCTGACCCGCCGGTTCCGCCTCCGGGACGGCCACGGACGTGTCCTGGCGGTCGAACAGCAGCGGCTGGTGCACATGGGGACGCCCCATCTGGCCGCCCTGCGGACGGTGTTCACCGCGGAGGACTGGGCCGGCGACCTCGAGGTGGAGTCCCGCCTCGACGGCGCGGTCACCAACGGAAACGTCGCCCGCTACCGGGACCTCGCCGACCGTCATCTGACACATGTGCACACCGGGGCGCAGGAGCCGGGAACCGTGTGGCTGCGCTGCCGCACCACGACCTCGGACATCCGCATCGGGATGGCCGCGCGCACCACGGTGACCGGTGCCGAACCCACCTCGTCCCGGTTGAGCCGGGCCCGGGACTCGGCGGCGCGGACCGTGGTGGTCCCGCTGGCGCCGGGGAGCCCGGTCACCGTCGACAAGACCGTCGCTCTGCACACCTCCCGCGACCGGGCCATCAGCGACCCGCTCGGCAGCGCACTGGTCCACGCGGACGCCGCGCCGGACTATCCGGCGCTGCTGGCGTCGCACGTCACCGCCTGGGAGCACCTGTGGCAGCGGGCCGCGATCGAGGTGCCCGGCGAGGCCGGCCGCGTCCTGCGCCTGCACCTGTTCCACGTGCTCCAGACGCTGTCGCCGCACACCGTCGACACGGACGCGGGCGTTCCGGCCCGGGGCCTGCACGGTGAGGCCTACCGGGGCCACGTCTTCTGGGACGAGCTGTTCGTCCTGCCGTATCTGAACCTCCACTTCCCGGAGGTCTCGCGGGCTCTGCTGCGCTACCGCCACCGCAGGCTGCCGGCCGCCTCCCGGGCGGCCCGGGAAATCGGCCGGGCCGGTGCCATGTACCCCTGGCAGAGCGGGAGCGACGGCCGTGAGGAGACCCCGTGCCTCCACCTCAATCCGCGCTCCGGGCACTGGCTTCCCGACCGTTCGCGGCTGCAGCGCCACGTCGGCTCCGCGGTGGCGTACAACGTGTGGCAGTACTGCGAGGCCACGGGTGACACCGAGTTCCTGCACACCGAAGGCGCCGAGATGCTGCTCCAGATCGCCCGGTTCTGGGCCTCCGGCGCCGACTTCGACGCCTCCCTCGGGCGCCACCGGCTCCGCGGCGTGATCGGGCCGGACGAGTACCACGACGCCTACCCCGGCAGCACGGAGCCCGGTCTGGACGACAACGCCTACACCAACGTCATGGCCGCCTGGGTTCTCGAGCGCGCCGTCCGGCTGATGCGGGACCTGCCCGCGCGACGCCGCCAGGAACTGTCCGAGCGGCTCGGCATCGCACTCGACGAACTCGAACGGTGGGACGAGGTCTCCCGCACCCTGCACGTTCCCTTTCACGACTCCGTCGTCAGCCAGTTCGACGGCTACGAGCGGCTCGCCGAACTGGACTGGGAGAGCTACCGGGAGCGCTACGGCGACATCCGCCGGCTGGACCGCATCCTGGAGGCCGAGGGCGATTCGGTGAACCGCTACCGGGCCTCGAAACAGGCCGACGTCCTGATGCTCGGATACCTGTTCCGGCCCGCAGAGCTGTCCGCCCTCTTCGAGCGGCTCGGATACCGGCTCGACGCCCCGACCTGGCGCCGCACCGTCGACTACTACCTGGACCGCACCAGTCATGGTTCGACGCTCAGCGGTCTCGTGCACGGACGGGTGCTCGCGCAGGCCCGGCGCACCGACGCCTGGGACTACTGCCGCAGGGCGCTCGAGACCGACGTGTGCGACGTGGAGGGAGGGACCACCGGTGAGGGCATCCATCTGGGTGCCATGGCGGGGACGCTGGACCTCGTCCAGCGGGGGCTGACCGGGATGGAGCCGCGCGGTGGGGCCCTCGCCTTCGACCCGGCGCCGCTGCCGGAGCTCCCGGAGTTCCGGTTCTCCCTGCGCTACCGCGGCCACTGGGGTGTGGGGGTTCGGCTGCGCGGCCACCGGCTGCGGATCAGCGTCCCCGACTCCGACAGCGATCCCATTCTGGTCGTTCTCCCAGGTCAGAGTGTCACCATCGCCCCTGGGGAGGCTCGCACCCTGCGCTTGCCGCGCCCTTGAGCCGTCCGCTGGATACTGTGAAACGGGAAGCCGGTCGGCTGCCCTTCGGGAACCTGGGCGGGGAACCTGCAGAAAGGGGACCGGTGGCGTGGAAGGCGTAGCGGGCTCCGGGTCGCTGCCGCGCCTGCGGCTCGACGACCTCCTCGAGGAGCTGCAGGCTCGTATCGACGAGGTTCGCGGCACGCGGGACCGGGTGCACGGGCTGCTCGAGGCGGTCGTCTCCGTGGGACAGGAGCTCGATCTGCCCGAGGTGCTCCAGCGGATCGTCGAGGCCGCCGTGGTCCTGGTGGACGCCGGGTACGGCGCCCTGGGGGTGATCGGCGAGGACCACCGGACACTCGCCCAGTTCATCCCGGTCGGTATGAGCGAGGAGCAGGTCGAGGCGATCGGCCCGCTCCCGGCCGGACACGGCATCCTCGGCGAGCTGATCCGTCACCCCGAACCGTTGCGGCTCGCGGAGCTCTCCGAGCACGCCGCCTCCTACGGCATCCCGGAGAACCACCCGCCGATGCACTCCTTCCTCGGCGTCCCCATCCGGGTGCGGGACGAGGTCTTCGGCAACCTCTACCTGACCGAGAAGCGCACCGCCAAGGAGTTCGACGCCGAGGACGAGGCGGTCGTCTCCACCCTGGCCGTCGCCGCCGGCGTGGCGATCGAGAACGCTCGGATGTACGAGGAGGCGCGCCGCCGCGAACGCTGGCTGAAGGCCAGCACGGAGGTGACCAGCAGCCTGCTCTCGGGTGCGCCCCAGTCCCAGGTGCTCGAACTCATCGTCAACAGCGCCCGGCACATCAGCTCCGCGGCCCTGGCCGTGGTCGCGCTGCCGGTCGAGGGAGCCCAGGAGCTGCAGGTGGCACGAGCCGTCGGATTCGCGGCCGAGCGCCATCTGAGCCTGGTGACCCCGTGCGAGGGCTCCTTCATGGGGGCCGCGTTCATCACCGGCGAGACCGTCACCACGACGGACATCGAGCACGATCCCCGCATCACGGTGGGGCCCCGGCGATGGGCGGGCCTGGGGCCGGCGGTGGCCGTGCCGATGGGCACCGGCGAGGGCGTGCGCGGTGTGCTGCTGCTGGCCCGGCCCCAGGGCGAGCCGGTGTTCACCGAGTCCGAGACGGGCCCGCTGCTCGGGTTCGCGGATCAGGCGGCGGTGGCACTGGAGCTGGCGGAGCGGAGGCGGGACGCCGAGCAGCTGGTGCTGCTGGCCGACCGCGACCGGATCGCCCGCGACCTTCACGACCTGGCGATCCAGCGCCTGTTCGCCACGGGCATGACACTGCAGAGCATGCAGCGGTTCGTCGCGCACCCGGAGGCGACGGAACGCCTGCAGCGTGCCGTGGACGACCTCGACGCCACCATTAAGATCATCCGGTCCACGATCTTCGGCCTGCGGACGCACGAGGGCGGGCCGACCGAACCGGGCCTGCGGGTGCGGGTGGCGGAGTCGATCGAGGAGGCCGTCCCCCAGCTGGGATTCACCCCCGCTCTGCGTATGGAGGGGCTGGTCGACACGGACGTTCCGCGCGACATGGCCGACCACGTGGTCGCCGTGCTCGGCGAGGCCCTGACCAACATTGCCCGGCATGCCCGGGCGAGCGCTGCAGAGATCTCCCTCGCGGTCGCGGGCCACGGGCTGCGGCTCACCGTCGTGGACAACGGGCGGGGCATCGCCGTCGGAACTCCGCGCGGGGGCTTGCGCAACATTTCCGAGCGGGCCCAGGCGCTCGGCGGTGACGTCCGTCTCGAAGAGCCGTCCGGTGGTGGCACCCGGCTGGTGTGGGCCGTCCCGCTGCCCGGGGACTGACCCGGCGGAGCTCAGCGGCCCGCGCCCCCGCCCGGCGGGGACTGGCCCGAACCGCCCGAGGCCAGGCCGGCCGCCATCACCGCTGCCTGCACGCGTCGCTGCACGCCCAGCTTCGCCAGCAGCCGCGAGATGTGGTTCTTCACCGTCTTCTCGGACAGATAAAGCTTCCTGCCGATCTGCCGGTTGGTGAGCCCCTCGCCGATGAGAGCCAGGATCTCCCGCTCCCGCGGCGAAAGCCCGGCCAGCGGCTGGTCGGTCTCCTGCTCCCGGGCGTCGGGACCGCGCAGGCTGCTCATCAGCCGCGTGGTCGTCGCCGCGTCGAGCATCGACTGGCCCGAGGCGACGGTGCGCACCGCCGAGACCAGGTCGGATCCGGTGATCTGCTTGAGCACGTATCCCGAGGCGCCCGCCATGATCGCGTTCAGCAGGGCGTCGTCGTCGTCGAACGACGTGAGGATGAGGCAGGCCAGGTCCGGCATGCGCGAGCGCAGCTCCCGGCAGACCTCGATGCCGCTGCCGTCGGGCAGCCGGACGTCGAGTACGGCCACGTGCGGACGCAACGCGGGCCCCCGGGCGAGCGCGTGGTCGATGGTCCCGGCCTCGCCGACCACCTGGATGTCCGGCTCGGCGTCCAGCAGGTCCTGCAGGCCGCGCCGGACGACCTCGTGGTCGTCGAGCAGGAAGACTCTGATCGGCTTCTCCGGGGAGAACACCCGCTCCTCCGACATCTGCGGCCCCTTGCCCGTGGCTGTGCGATGACACCTATGAGAGATCATGGCCCGCCCGTTCGCCCGCCGACCAGGGCCGAACGGGCCACGACCTGCGCTGCCGGTCCCGCCCCGGCTCAGCCGAATCCGGGGACAACCATGGCGAGCCACACCACCGCGGGCACGACGGCGACGACGATGCCGCCGTAGACCATCAGCTGACGGAAGAACCGGTCGCGGTCGACGTCGGGAGCGGCGGCCAGGACGAGCGCTCCGTTGGTGGAGAAGGGGCTCACGTCCACGACGGTCGCCGAGACCGACAGAGCGGTGATCATCCCGATGGCACCGATGTGCCCCTGGGCGAGGAACGGCACAGCGAGGGGGATCAGCGCGCCCATGATGCCGACCGAGGAGGCGAAGGCGGAGACGATCGCCCCGATGTAGCAGAGCAGCAGTGCGGCGAGCAGCGGGACACCTATGCCGCTGACGCCCCTGCCGGCCCAGTCGATGGTCCCCATCTCCTCGAGCACGCTCACGTACGTCAGCACACCGCAGATCAGCAGCACCGTCGGCCAGGTGATGCTGCCGACCGCCTTCCGGCTGACGTCGGGCCAGAAGATGCTGAGCACGACGGCCAGGGTGATGGCGGTGAGCCCGGCGTCGAGGTCGAACACGAGCACCGCCACCACCAGGGCCACCAGGGCCACCAGCGTGGCGGTCCGCTGCGGGGAGAGTCGGCCCTTGCCCGGGCTCTCCTTCTCCTGTGATGCGGAACCCGCCCTGGACACAGCGGAGTTGTCCGCGGACATGACCTCGGTGTCCCGACCGGAGAGTTTCAGGCCACCGCAGACCACGAACACGATCGCGGCGATCAGCAGGTTGACGACGAGACTGCCGAGGAACAGGACCAGGGGGCTGCCGGGGAGGTCCTCCCGGGCGACGATTCCGTTGACGATGGAGCCGTAGATGCTGATCGGGGAGAATCCGCCGCCCTGGGCGCCGTGCACCACCATGGCTCCCATGAGCAGGGGGCTGATGCCGTGGCGGGCCGCGGAACTCAGCGCGATGGGGGCCACGATCGCGACCGCGGCCGGGCTCACCGCTCCGATGGCGGTCAGCAGGCCGGTGACGGCGAACATGACCCATGGGATGAGGACGACGCGGCCGCCCACGACACGCAGTGATGCCGCGACGAGCCAGTCCGTGGTGCCGTTGGCCCGGGCGATGGCGAAGAGGTAGGTGATGCCGACAAGTACCACGAACAGGTCGCCGGGGAAGCCGCCGAAGATGCCCTCTGCATCGAGCCCGGCGACGAGTTCGCCCACTCCGAAGGCGGCTGCGAAGGACAGGGCGCCCATGTTCACGGATCTGGTGGTGGCGATCACGAAAACCGCCACGAGCACGACGATCGATATCAGTTCAGCAGACATCAAGGGCTCCCGTCCCTGGGTCCGGGTCCTGCGCAGGCAGTTGGAAAGTGGCTGAGTGGCCAGGCCACAGTTGTGGGTGCCGCAGACGCCTGTCAATGCATGGGAACGGATTGATCCACCGAGACGCCGTGGTCCCGCTGTTACGCTGCTGACTTCCGGTCAAACGGTGTACGGAGGGGGCTGGGTGACCGACGCACTGAGACCGATGATGCGGATGCGCCTGTACGAGCAGGTGCTGGAACGGCTGCGCGCCTACGTCGCCGAGTCATCGCTCGGCGCCGGCGACCGGCTGCCCCCGGAACGCGAACTGGCCGGGCGGCTCGGCGTCAGCCGGGTTTCGGTGAAGCAGGCGATCGTCGTACTGGAAGCCCAGGGTCTGGTGGAGGCACGGCACGGCGGTGGCACCTACCTGCTGCGCGACACGCTCGACGTGGAGCCGGTGCGCCAGCTCATCGAGCGCCGCCGCCGGTTGCCCGACGTACTGGAGGCGAGGGAGGCGCTGGAGACCAAGCTCGCCGCACTCGCCGCCGAGCGCCGGACCGAGCAGGACCTCCGGGACCTGCGCGCGGCAGTCGAGCTCATGGCGGACGACATCGCAGCCGGGGCCCACGGTGCCGAGGGCGATCGGCGCTTCCACGCCGCGGTGACGGCTGCCGCGCACAGCGCACTGCTCGCCGAGTTCATGCGCTCCATCGCGGAGCAGATCGCCGAGAGCCGCCACGAGTCACTGCGGCAGCCGGGCCGGCCCGCACGGTCGCTCGCCCAGCACCGGCGCATCCTCGAGGCCATTGCCGGTTCCCGCCCCGGGGAGGCGGCCGCCGCGATGCGCCGTCACCTGCGCACGGTCGCGAAGGTCCGTCTCCTGGAGTGGGATCCCGAGACCGGGACCCGCTGACCCGGCCCTTCCTGTTCCGCCCGGGCAGATACACCGGATGCCCCCCGGCGCCATCGGGGTGCCTCCGGACGGCTGACCTGCCGTCCCATCGGCCCAGCCGTCCGGCCTCCCGGCTGTCGGCTGCTCCCGCCCCGGTTCACCCTGCGGTCAGAAGAACCCGACAACGGGGGGCCAAGGGAGCTGTCCAGACATGGCGTTTCGGTGGCGCAGAACCCGGATCACCCTCGGCGGCCTCGCCCTGGGGGCGTTGGCCGCGTGCTCGGCGGGCGGCGGCATACCCGACGGCCCGGCGGCGTCGGGGCGGGCCGCACCGGCCGACGGCCGCCGCACGTCCTTCACCGTCGTCGCGACGGGCGACGTGATCCCCTATCCGTCGATCATCCGTCAGGCCCGCCAGGACGCCGGAGGCGACGGCTACGACTTCCGCCGGATCCTGGACGGGGTCAGGCCCACCGTCGAGAAGGCCGACCTGGCGATATGCCACGCGGAGACGCCCTACGGTCCGCCCGAGGGCCCGTTCACCGGCTATCCGCTGTTCATCTCCCCGCCCCAGCTGGCCGATTCGCTCAGGGCGACCGGCTACGACAGCTGTTCCACCGCCTCCAACCACACGCTCGACGGGGGTACGAAGGGACTCGAACGCACCCTCGACGCGCTGGACGCGGCCGGTGTGGCCCACGCGGGCTCGGCCCGCACCCGGGCGGAAGCCGGCCGGCCGGCCCTGTTGCAGGCTGGCGGGGCGCAGGTCGCCCACCTGTCGTACACCTACGGCACGAACGGCATACCGCTCCCCGAGGGCAGGCCCTGGGCGGTCAACCTGCTCGACCCCGGCCGTGTCATCGCCGACGCGCGGGCCGCCCGCCGGGCGGGTGCGGAGGTCGTCCTGGTCAGCCTGCACTGGGGCACGGAGTGGCAGGAGGCCCCGGACGAGCAGCAGCTGCGGGTGGCGAGGAAGCTGACGGCCGCCCGGACCGGCGGTCTCCCCGACATCGACCTGCTGATCGGGACCCACAACCACGTCCCGCAGCCCTACGAGAAGGTCAACGGCATCTGGGTGGTGTACGGGCTCGGGGACCAGGTGGCGAGCTTCGTCCCCGAGAAGTACCGGGGCAACGACGGTTCCATGGCCCGCTTCACCTTCGAACCGGACGGCCGGCGCTGGAAGGTCTCCGGCGCCGAGTTCCTGGTCGGGCACTCAGATGTCGGCCCGCCGTTCCGCGTCGTCACCGCGAGCCCCGGCACGGGCGATCCGGAGGTCCGGGAACGGGTGCGCGAGGCGGTGCTGAGCCGGGGCGCGGCGACGGACGGCCTGCGGGAGGGGCGTTGAGCTCTCAGCCGGCCTACTCGGCCGCGTGGGGGTTGAGCACTCCCGCGCTGACCAGAGCGAAGATGAGGATGCCGAGCAGGATCCGGTAGATCACGAACGGCATGAAGCTCTTCGTGGTGATGTACTTCATGAACCAGGCGATCACGGCGTAGCCCACCACGAAGGCGACGATCGTCGCGAAGACGGTGGGGCCCCAGGACACGTGGCCCTCACCGGCGTCCTTCAACTCGTAGGCGCCGGAGGCCAGGACGGCCGGGATCGCCAGCAGGAACGAGTAGCGTGCGGCGGCCTCGCGGGTGTAGCCCATCAGCAGGCCGCCGCTGATCGTCGCTCCCGACCTCGAGACTCCCGGTACGAGTGCCATGGCCTGGCACACGCCGAAGATCAGACCGTCCCTGACCCCGAGTTCTGCGAGGGTCTTGCGCTCGCGCACCGCCCGGTGCCGGCCGCCTGCTTCGTCGCGTGCGGCCAGCCGGTCCGCGACACCGAGCACGATGCCCATGACGATCAGCGTCGTGGCGGTCAGCCGCAGATCGCGGAACGGCCCCTCGATCTGGTCCTTGAGCGTCACGCCGAGGACGCCGATCGGGATCGAGCCGATGATGACCAGCCAGCCCATCCGTGCGTCGTGGTCGGACCGGGCCTGTCGGTCGTACAGGGACCGGAACCAGGCGGACAGGATGCGTCCGATGTCCTTGCGGAAGTAGATGAGGACGGCCGTCTCCGTGCCGATCTGCGTGATCGCCGTGAAGGCGGCGCCGGGGTCGTGCCAGTCCGCGAAGGCCGCGGTGAGGCGCAGGTGGGCGCTGGAGGAGATGGGCAGGAATTCGGTGAGCCCCTGGACGAGCCCGAGGATCAGTGATTCGAACCAGGACATGGCGGAAGGTATTCGTCCTCGGGGATCGACGGAGAGGTCGCCTCAGATGCTATGGCGTGAGGGGACGGGCGTGGGCAGGGGGTCCTCCACGGCCGGATCGGGCGTGCGTGCCGCGGCGCGACCCCGGGCCCGCCAGGCCAGGAATGCCGCGGCGATCCCGGTCAGGGCGATGAAACCCGCAGAGAGCAGGAAAGCGGGTGACGTGGGACTCGACGCCTCGCTGCCCGCGACGACGTAGGCGGCGGTGTTCGGGACGCTGCCCAGGGCGGTGGCGATCAGGAACGGCGTCCAGCGCACCCGGGAGACCGCGGCGCAGTAGTTGGCCAGCGCGAACGGCAGTCCCGGGGCCAGGCGTACCGCGATCATCGAGCGGAAACCGTGCCGGCTGAGCTGCCGGTCGGCCGCGAGCAGCCAGCGTCCCCGCAACAGGGGGCGCAACGCCGCCTGGCCGAGTCCGCGCCCGAGGGCGAAGGCGATGGCTGCCCCCACGACGGTGCCGCCCAGCGCCGCCCCCAGGCCGAGCATCGGGCCGAACAGCGCCCCGGCTCCCAGGTTCAGCAGGGTCCGCGGCACCAGGGCGGCCGTGCAGAGGCCGTAGCCGACGGCGAAAACCCCGGCGGCCGGAAGGCCGGAGAACCGAGGGGGCCAGCCGTCGGCGAGGAGGTGCTGCGGCTCGTACACCACCAGCCCCGTCGCGGCGCACGCCAGCAGCACGACCAGCAGTGCCAGTCGCGACCAGGGGGAGAACAGCGCACCGGAGCACCGGGCGGCGGGACCGGGTGGCTGCGTCGTGGCTTCGAGCATCAGCCGGAGGCTATCCGACCGGAGCCCCGCTGCGACGTCATGATGCGCTCATATGACGAAATCCACCCGCCGTGCCCCGCGCCGGCGCGATCGGAGCCGGCTCCACAATGGGAGGGTGACCGAGCAGACCCCCGTGAGCAGAGCCGTCGACCACGGTATCGCCAAGTTGATGCCCGACGTGGACCGGAGCCGGGCCTGGCTGCTCACCGTGGACGGCGCCCCGCAGTCGTACGTCGACCTCGACGACCCGGCGCACCTGGAGTTCGAGTACACCCGCCGGCTCGCCCACGTGCTCGACACCACAGGGGAGCCCGGCTGCCCGCTCGATGTCGTCCACCTCGGCGGCGGGGCGCTGACCCTGGCCCGCTATGCCGCCGCCACCCGTCCCGGATCCCGGCAGACCGCCGTGGACAACGACCGGGGGCTCCTCGGCTTCGTGGCCGAATTCCTGCCCCTCGCCGACCCGGACGGGATCACGGTGCACGCTGCCGACGCCCGCTCCTGGCTGGAGCAGGCGCCACCGGGATCGGCGGACGTGATCGTGAGTGACGTCTTCGGCGGCAGCCGGGTGCCCGCCCATCTCGGCTCGATCGAGTACGCCCGTGCTGCCGCGCGCGTCCTGCGCCCCGGTGGCGTGTACGCGGCGAACCTCGCGGACACGGCTCCCTTCGGCTTCGTGCGTCCCCAACTCGCGTCCCTGGCCGCGGTCTTCGGGCATCTGTGCCTCATGGCGGAGCCGTCGGTCCTGCGGGGCAGGCGCTTCGGCAACCTCGTCCTGGCCGCATCCCGCCGCGAACTGCCCCTGGCCGCGCTGACCCGCCGCACCGCCGCGGACGCCTTCCCCGCACGCGTCGAACACGGTGCGGCCCTGTGGCGGCTGATCGCGGGCGCCGAACCGGTGCACGACGACCGTGCCGTCGCCTCGCCGGTGCCGCCGGAGGGCGCCTTCGGCGTGGGCTGACCGGGTGCGTTCCCCGGTGGCGCCCGCCACAGCAGGGTGTGGTTGCGGCCGGGTGGGACACCGGGTGACCGGGGCGTGCGGAGTCGCGCCGATGTGGCCCCCGCGGCACTGCCGAGAAGCTTCTACTCGTTGGTAACCTTCCGCCATGTCCGAAACCCTGCCGTCGATCGGCGAGATGATGGCGGCCACCGTGCCGATGGCCCGCACCCTCAACCTCGAGTTCACCGAGGCCACCCCCGAACGGGCCGTGGTCCGGCTTCCCGACCAGGACGACTTCCACAACCACGTCGGCGGCCCCCACGCCGGCGCGATGTTCACGCTGGCCGAGTCCGCGAGCGGTGCGATCGTCCTCGCCGCGTTCGGCGACCAGCTCTCCCGGGCCGTCCCGCTCGCGGTGCGGGCGGAGATCGGCTACCGGAAACTCGCCATGGGTCCGGTCGCCGCCACCGCGACCCTCGGCCGACCGGCAGCCGACGTCGTCGCCGAACTCGATGCCGGCGAACGGCCCGAGTTCCCGGTCGAGGTGGCCATCACCCGTGAGGACGGAGCCGTCACGGGTGAGATGAGCATCACATGGACGCTGCGCCCCAACTCGTGAGTAACGCGGCGGCGACCGCCCTCGGCCTGGAAAGCCGTCCGGGATGCGCCACTTGTCCCACCGGCCCGATCCAGTAGTCTTCCCGGCGTGCGCCACCGAGGCGCACTGACGGGGGTCGTCTGTGCGGGAGGAAACCGGCGGTGCACGTCCAGGAATGGCTCGAGACCGTACCGGCGGTCGCTGTCTACGCATTGGTCGGAATCGTCATCGGCCTGGAAAGTCTCGGCATCCCGCTGCCCGGTGAGATCATCCTCGTCAGTTCGGCGTTGCTGGCCTCGCAGAACGACGCGATCGATCCCGTGGTCCTGGGCTCCTGTGCCGTTGCCGGCGCCATCATCGGCGACTCCATCGGCTACGCCATCGGCCGCAAGGGCGGAAAGCCGCTCCTGACCCGGCTGGGCCGCAGGTTCCCGAAACACTTCGGCCCGGCCCAGGTCGCGACGGCCGAACGCTCCTTCGAGAAGTGGGGCGTGTGGGCCGTCTTCTTCGGGCGTTTCGTCGCCCTGCTGCGCATTTTCGCCGGCCCACTCGCCGGCGTACTGCGGATGCCGTACTGGAAGTTCCTCATCGCCAACGTGCTCGGCGGCATCGTCTGGGCGGGCGGGACGACCGCGGTGATCTACTACGTCGGCATCGTCGCCGAAGCGTGGCTGAAACGCTTCTCCTGGCTGGGTCTGGTCGTCGCCGTGCTGTTCGGGCTCACCTCGTTCCTGGTCGTCCGCAGCCGGTCGAAGAAGGCCGAGGCCCGGCAGGCGCAGGAGCGGGATCCGGTTCCGGCCGCCGACTGAGCCCCGGAGGGGCGGCCGAGCCGGCGCCCGGTGCAGGCTCAGCCCCCGGACGCCGCGCTGTGCTTGCCGGCCAGTTCCACGTAGACGGCCGCGTTGAGCTCCAGCCCCGCGCGCTCCTCGGCCGTCAGCTCACGCCGGACCTTCGCCGGGACCCCGGCGACGAGCGAGCCGGGCGGCACCTCCATGCCCTGCGGCACCAGCGCCTGCGCCGCGATCAGTGAGCCGGTTCCGATCCGGGCGCCGTTCAGCACGGTTGCGCCCATGCCGACCAGCACGTCGTCCTCGACGGTGCATCCGTGCAGGACGGCGTTGTGGCCGACGGACACCCGGTCGCCCACCACCACGGGGAACCCCGGATCGGCGTGCACCGTGCAGTTGTCCTGGACGTTGCTCTGCGAGCCGAGCGTGATGGAGTCGCCGTCCCCGCGCAGCACCGCGTGGTACCACACGCTCGAACCCGCGCCGAGGGTCACGTCCCCCACCACCACCGCGGTCGGGGCGGCGAACGCCTCCGGGTGAATCCGGGGTTCCTTGCCGTCGACGCCCCTGACCCATGCCCGTTCCGTCATACCGTGCTCCTCGTGCCGTTGCCGGTGTTGCCCGAGGAACCGTAGGCGATGGGCGGCGGGGGCGGACGGGCGGGCTGGGGGCAAGATCACAGGCCGGCACCGGCGCCCCGGGGCATTCGGCCGACTACGGTGTCTGGGTGCCGACCCACAGGAACGTGTTCTCCTCGCTCGCGGCGTTGCCCGGCCGGGCGGCCTCGTCCGCAGTCCACCGCATCTGGCGCCGGATCCAGCGGGCCGGGTCGGTCTCCGCGGAACATCCCGGCCCCTTCCGCTTCCGCCGGATCGGGGCGGGCACCCGGCTCGCCTTCCCGCAGGGCACGGTGTTCGGCGAGCAGTGGATCGAGCTCGGCGCGTGCTGCATCATCGGCGAACAGGTCACCCTGACCGCCGGCATGATGCCGGGCCTCGACCTCGGGCCCGACCCGGTGGTCAGGCTGGGCAACGGGGTCGTGATCGGGCGCGGCAGCCACGTCGTCGCCTCACGCTCCGTCGTGATCGGCGACGACGTCTTCTGCGGCCCCTACGTCTACATCACCAGCGACAACCACTCCTACGACGACCCCGAACAGCCCATCGGCCGGCAGTGGCCGCGCACCGCCCCCGTCGAGATCGGCCCGGGCAGCTGGCTGGGTGCCGGGGCGGTCGTCCTCCCGGGAGCGCGCCTGGGGCGCAACGTGGTGGTGGCCGCGGGCGCGGTCGTCCGCGGTGAGGTGCCCGACCACGCTGTCGTCGCGGGGGCTCCGGCGCGCATCGTCCGTCGCTGGGATCCCGGGACGGGCTGGCAGCCTCCGCTGCGCACCCCTGCGCCCGTCCCGCTCCCGGAGCACATCACCCCCGAGCAGCTGGCCGCGCTCGGTGATTTGGCCGCCGGGGCGCCCGAGCCGGGCACACTGGACCTGTCGGAGCGCTGACTGCGCCGAGCCCAAAAGGAGTGCGGGGAGTGAACGACCGTACGCTGCGCATCCTGCTGGCCGCGGTGGTGGCCCTGCAGGGGATCGCCCTGCTCGTCTACGCCGCGCGCAGGTTCTGATCAGCCGGAGGCCAGCAGAAGGGTGCCGAACAGGGCGATGGCGGCTCCGGTCGTCTGGACGCCGAGGAGACGCTCCTTCAGCACACCCCGGGCGGCGAGCGCGGTGATCACCGGGTAGAGCGAGGCGAGGACGGCGGCCACGGTGACCGGCCCGCTCCGCGCCGCGAGGGCGTACGAGCCGTTGGCCGCCACGTCGGCCAGACCGACGAAGGCCAGAGCGGGCAGCGCGGACCACAGCACCCGCACCCCCTCGGCCGGAAGGGCCGCCGCGCCGCGCCGGACGGACACGGCCAGCGCCGCACCGCCCACCACGACGTTCGTCAGGCGCTGCACGAACAGGGCGAGGAAGAGACCGGTGAGCGTGGACGACGACTCCGCGATGAGCACCATGACCGCACCGAAGCCGAATGCGGCGACGAGGGTCAGCATGATCGTCTGCCGCTGGACCGGGGCGCCGCGCAGCTGGGGCCCTCCGGCGAGGACCACGCCGGCCACGGCCAGCAGGATCCCGAACGCCTGTACCGGGCCGGGGCGTTCGCCGAGCAGCAGGCCGATGCCGACGGGGACGGCCACCCCCACGGAACCGAGCGGCGAGACGACGCCCATCGGCCCGAGGGACAGGGCGCGGTAGAAGCAGAGCATGGCGACCGGGCCCACCACCCCGGCGGCCACTGCGTACCAGAGCCGGGCGTCGGCCTGGGTCCACGCGCTGGAGGCGACGACCACGACGCCCAGGACCGCGGCGGCGATGGTCTGCGACACGACGACCACGGTGAGGGCCGGGCTGCGGCGGGTCAGCATGCCACCGCCGAAGTCCGCCAGACCCCAGAGCAGGCTGGTGGCGAGTGCGAAGACTGCGGTCACGTCATCCCTCCCAGTACAATGTGATGGACGGTGCAGTGCAACGCACCGAAGTTCAATAGACTGAACTATAGCATTCAATGAAATGGACGCAACGTGACGGACCTCGATCACCTGACCAAGGCGCTGGCCAGAAACGTCAAGCACTGGCGCACCGAGCGCGCCTTCACCCTCGAGGCCCTGGCGGCCCGGGCGGGCGTCAGCCGCGGGATGATCATCCAGATCGAGCAGGCCCGGACGAACCCCAGCGTCGGAACCACCGTGAAGATCGCCGACGCGCTCGGCGTGAGCATCACCACCCTGCTCGACTACGAACAGGGCTCGGCGGTGCGGATCGTTCCGGCAGACCGGACGGTGCGCATGTGGTCGACCGAGGCCGGCAGTTCGACGTCCCTGCTGGTCGGTGCCGAGAACCCCGGACCGCTCGAGATGTGGTCCTGGCGGCTGATGCCGGGGGAGGGCAGCACCTCGGACCCGCATCCGTCCGGGACGCACGAAATGCTCCACGTCACGGCCGGTGACATCACCCTTGCCGTCGGAGGGGAGGAGTACCGGCTCGCCGCGGGCACGTCGGCCACGTTCGAGGCGAACCTCCCGCACGGCTACCGCAACGACGGCCGGGTCCCAGCCGAGATGATCATGACGGTCGCGATTCCGCCGGTGCGCTGAACCGGTCCGGTCGCCCGGGCCCGTCCGCGCAGCCCGGGCGGCCGGACCGGAACGCCACGATCAGCCCAGCCGCGGGATTTCGATCGCCGGGCAGCGGTCCATGACCATGTCGAGACCCGCCTCCCGGGTCCGGCGGTAGGCCGCCTCGTCCACGACCCCCAGCTGGAACCAGACCGCCTTGGCGCCGATGCCCGCAGCCTCGTCGGCGACTGCTCCCGCGAGGTCGCTGTTCACGAAGACATCGACCACGTCCACCGGGAAGGGGATGTCCGCGAGCGAGCGGTAGCCCTGTTCCCCGTGCACCCTCTCCGCCTTCGGGTGCACCGGCACGATGCGCTTGCCGTACCGCTGGAGCGCCCGCGCCACCCCGTACGCCGCGCGGCCCGTGTTGCCGGACAGACCGACCACGGCCCAGGTGTCTCCGGTGGCGGTCAGGATGCGGCGGATGACCTCTGTCTCTGACGTATCGGCATACATGTCCGCTCAACCTCTGGGCGGTCGGGTCCATTCCAGCCCATAGGCTGGTGACATGCAGGAGCAGTACCGCACGGTCGGCCGCGAGGGTGTGTCCGAGACCGAGATCAAGAAGTCGCGCTTCCTGGCCACGCTGGCACCAGCCGCAACCGAGGAGGAGGCCCTGGCGGTGATACGGCGCGTCCGTGGACAGCACGCGGGCGCGAACCACAACTGTTTCGCGTACGTGATCGGCCCCGGTGGCGTCATCCAGAAGTCCAGTGACGACGGTGAACCGGGCGGTACGGCCGGCGTCCCGATGCTCCAGATGCTGATGCGCCGCGAGGTGCGGGACACCGTCGCCGTCGTCACCCGCTACTTCGGAGGCGTCCGGCTCGGCGCGGGTGGTCTGATCAGAGCCTACGGCGGAGCGGTCGGCCACGCCCTCGACGAGATCGGGACCGTCGCCCTGCACCCGTTGCGGCTGGCCACCGTCACCGTCGGCCACCAGCAGGCCGGCCGGCTCGGGAACGATCTGCGGGCCGCCGGGCACTGCGTCCGCGCCGTGCACTACGGCGAGTGCGTCACGATCGAGGTCGGAGTGCCCGACCACCGCACGGACGCCTTCCGTTCCTGGCTCGCCGACGCGACCGCCGGTGCGTCCGGACTCGAGCTCGGCGAACTGACCTACATGGAGAACTGAGCCGGGCGTGCCCCGCCGCCACCGGTGCCGAATCCACCCAGGGGCGGCGGGGCACACCCGCGCGCGGCTCAGCCGCGGCGCAGCACGGTCCGCAGCACCTCGGTCAGCGTCCGC
This sequence comes from Streptomyces meridianus, assembly GCF_023703325.1. Taxonomy (GTDB): domain Bacteria; phylum Actinomycetota; class Actinomycetes; order Streptomycetales; family Streptomycetaceae; genus Streptomyces; species Streptomyces meridianus. The sequence goes on along the minus strand of NZ_JAMQGM010000018.1, from coordinate 42,526 downwards.
TCCGGGTCCGGCATCCGGCCTACCGAACGCCAGGCCACGAACCCGTCGGGCCGGACGAGTACCGCGCCCTCACCGGTCACGCCGTGCCGCTCGGCCCAGTCGGCGTCGGCCTCCGGGACGAGGTCGTCGTCCGATCCGCTGCCGACGCGGTAGGCCGCAAGCGGTACGGACAGCCCGGCCGCGACACGCGCCGCCGCCGGTGCCCAGACGGCGTCGCCCGAGCCGCTCAGCAGCACCATCGACTTCTCGTAGAGGTCCAGGAGTGAACGTCGCACACCGTCCTGCGTCACCCACATGTGCGGGGCCCGAGTGCCGGGTTCACCGGACAGCTGCATCCGCTCGGGCACGGTCGGCGCCGCGGGGTCGGCGCCCACGACCGCACCGGCGGTGTAGCGGTAGCCCAGTGCCACTGTGAGCACCCCGCTCTTTTTGCCACCGGCCGCCCCGGGCGGCGGCGCGTAGCCGGGGTGGCTGTGCTCCGCCGACCGCGAGGAGGCTCGCGCACCGGTCGCCTCGGCGACCGGTCGGCGCTCCGCGCCGTAGGTGTCGAGGAGACCGGGGCCCGCCCAGCCGCCCAGCACGGCCGCCAGCTTCCAGGCGAGGTTGTGCGCGTCCTGGATTCCGGTGTTGGAGCCGAACGCACCCGTCGGAGACATCTCGTGGGCCGAGTCCCCGGCGAGCAGGATCCGCCCCGTGCCGTAGCGTTCGGCCACCCTCTCGGCCGCATGCCACGGCGCCATGCCGGTGATCTCCACGTCGAGCTCGGGGGCCCCGACCGCGGCGCGGATGTGCTTCACGCACCGCTCGTCCGTGAACTCCTCCAGCGCCTCGCCCTGCTCGGGGTGCCAGGGGGCGTGGAAGACCCACTTCTCCCGGTTGTCCACGGGCAGCAGCGCACCGTCCGCCGTGGGGCCGGTGAGGTAGCAGGCGATGAAGCGCCGGTCGCCGACGATCCCGGCCAGTGCCTCGGAGCGGAAGGTGATGCTGACGTTGTGGAACAGCTCGCCGTGCCCCGTCTGGCCGATGCCCAGGGACTCGCGGACCGGACTGCGCGGCCCGTCCGCGGCGACCAGGTAGTCGGCCGCCACGGTCAGATGCTCACCGGTCTCCCGGTTCTTCACGACAGCGGTCACCGCGTTCGCGTCCTGCTCGAAGGAGCGCAGCTCGTGATGGAAGCGCAGGTCCCCGCCCAGTTCGCGGGCGCACTCCACCAGTACCGGCTCCAGGTCGTTCTGGCTGCACAGGCACCACCCGGACGGACTGAAGCGAGCCAGGCCACCACCCGGGTCGATCTCCTTGAAGAGCCATTCCTGCTCCTCCCCGGTCAGTGACGGGGCCTGCAGAATGCCGTGGTTCTCGGCCAGGACGGATGCGGCGTCACGGATCCGAGCCTCCGCCCCGGCCGTCCGGTAGAGCTCCATCGTGCGCACGTTGTTGCCGCGTCCACGGGGGTGATGAGAAGTGGAGGCGTGCTTTTCGACCAGCATGTGTCCGATGCCCAGCCGGCCCAGGAAAAGGGAGGCGGACAGGCCCACGAGGGAACCGCCCACGACGAGGACCGGCACACGGACGTCGACCTTCGGATCCATCAATCGCTCCAGTCGTTTCGAGCCGACGGTGATGAACGGGACGTGCAGGAACAGGACGTTCGCGGGCACCGGGCCGCCGTACGGACAGGGCCGCGGTTCCCGGTGCGGAACGGTGCCGGACCCGGCTCCGTTCCGAGCCGTGCGGACGGCCGTTCCGCGACTCCGGCAGACGTGCCGGTCGCCCCGCGCCGGAGCGGAATTCCGGGCCGGCGTATGGGTTGAATGTGCCCGGCCGCAGGACCGCTGATCAAGGTTCACTCCGATGGATCGCACATCTCGCGCCCCCGGGACTCGGGCCTACGATCAGTATCGGGCAACCACCGAAACCGGGATCTTTCTCACCTCTGGAGCCCAAGGAGCTCCGCCCCGGACCGGGGCGTATCACCGGCTCGGAATCCGGTCCCTCAACCGGAACGCCCTCATGTTGCACGGGCCTCCGGCCCACGACGCCCAGCACGTGGAGCCGAGTTCTGCCCCGAAGGAGAGAGATGAGGAAGATGACCACCGTCTCGGAAAAGGTCTCGCAGTCCGCCTTCGACGGCTCCCGGCTCCGGGTGATCCTGTTGCTGGATCTCCAGGATGGCGCCCAACAGCGGTTCATGGACGCCTACGAACATCTGCGCAGCCGGGTGGCATCCGTACCAGGGCACATCAGCGACCAGCTCTGCCAGTCGATCGAGAACCCCTCCCAGTGGCTGATCACCAGCGAATGGGAGAGCGCCCCGCCGTTCCTCGCCTGGGTGAACAGCGAGGACCACGTCGAGATGGTGCAGCCGCTGCACAGTTGCGTCCGCGACACCCGGTCGCTGCGTTTCAGTGTGCTGCGGGAGACCCCGGAACTCCCGGTCTACACCGAGGCGTCGGCGAGGAACCTGCAGGCCGCTCCCCGGGTCGGTGACGGCACGGTCCGGCACGCCCTCACCTTCACGGTGAGGCCCGGCAGCGAGGCGGACGTCGCCAAGATCCTCTCGGAGTACGATTCGCCGACGGCGCAGGTGGACGAGCACACCAGACTCCGGCGCACCTCGCTGTTCATGCACGGAAACCGGGTGGTCCGCGCCATCGAGGTCCAGGGCGACCTGGTCGCCGCGCTGCGGCACGTGGCCCGGCAGCCCGAGGTGCGCGCCGTGGAAGAGGCGGTCAACCCCTACCTGGAACAGGAACGCGACCTGGAGGACCCCGAGTCCGCCCGGGTGTTCTTCACCCGTGCCGCCCTGCCGGCGGTGCACCACGTGGCCCGGGGACAGTCGGAGACGGGGGTCGAGCGTCACGCGCTGTCCTACCCGGTCAAGCCGGACTGCGGGATGGCCGTGGCCCGGCTGCTGGCCCGTCAGGCCGAGCTGGCCGCGGACGACCCCGCCAGCCCGGTGATGGCCAGCACGATCCTCCAGCGTGACGACATCGTTGTCCGACTCATCGACATGCGCGGTCCCCTCGAGCGGGACCCCGTCAGCGCGCTCGGCCTCGACGGGCACCGCACCCCCGCTGTCCTGGGCCGGCTGCTGCGCCTCGAGGAGGACGACGATCTGGCGAGCGACCAGTCCGTTGCGCGGCTCCTCACACGCTGCGCCATGGAACCCGTCACCGACCGCCGGTCGGCCGACGCCTGACCCGACGCGTATGCGTCAGCCGCCGCCGGCCGCCGGTGCCGGCGTTGGCAGCTCCCCCTGGAGGTAGCTCTCATGACCACGCACCACCCCTGCATCGTGGACCTTGCAGCCACCGAGCCCAACCGCAGACGCGGCGGGGACCTGCGGGCGATGCTGACGCCCACGACGGTGGGCGCCACCAGCGGCTTCATGGGCATGGCCCTCGTGCAGCCCGGCGAGCGCATCGGCGAGCACTACCACCCGTACTCCGAGGAGTTCGTGTACGTCGTCAGTGGAGCGCTCGAGGTCGACCTGGACGGCGAGCCCCATTCGCTGAAGCCCGATCAGGGCCTGTACATCCCGGTCAACATGCGGCACCGCTTCCGCAACGTGGGGAAGACCGAGGCCCGTATGGTCTTCCATCTCGGCCCGCTGGCTCCCCGTCCCGAGCTCGGACACGTCGACACCGAGGAAACCGCGGCCGCGGCCCCCGCCGGGCCCCCGGACGAGCGGGTGGAGGCGAGATCATGACCCGTCGTGTGGCAGTCACCGGCCTCGGGGTCGTGGCTCCCGGCGGGATAGGCGTCCCCGCGTTCTGGGACATGCTCACAGCCGGGCGCACGGCGACCCGCGGCATCACCCTCTTCGACCCCACGGGCTTCCGGTCCCGTATCGCGGCCGAGTGCGACTTCGATCCGCACGCCCACGGGCTGGACGAGGAGGAGGTCGAACGCGCCGACCGCTACGTCCAGTTCGCCATGGTGGCCGCCGAGGAGGCCATCCGTGACGCCGGGCTCGATCCGGAGGCGGAGGACCCGTGGCGGATGGGGGTGTCGATGGGCACCGCCGTCGGAGGCACCACCCGGCTGGAGAACGACTACGTCGAGGTGAGCGAGTCGGGCGCGCGGTGGGACGTCGATCACCGGCCGGCCGGCCCGCACCTGCACCGGGCGTTCTCCCCCAGCGCCCTGGCCTCCGAGGTCGCGGAGCAGATCGGCGCCCACGGTCCGGTGCAGACCGTCTCCACGGGATGCACCTCCGGCCTGGACGCCGTGGGTTACGCCTTCCACGCGATCGAGGAGGGGAAGGTCGACGTCTGTCTCGCCGGCGCCTCCGACTCCCCGATCTCGCCCATCACCGTGGCCTGTTTCGATGCGATCAAGGCGACCTCCCCGAGCAACGACGACGCCGAGCACGCCTCCCGGCCGTTCGACGCCCGGCGGAACGGCTTCGTCATGGGCGAGGGCGGGGCCGTGCTGGTTCTTGAGGAACTCGAGCACGCCCGCAGGCGCGGCGCGCGCATCTACTGCGAGATCCGCGGCTACGCCACCTTCGGCAACGCCTATCACATGACCGGTCTGACCAAGGACGGCCTGGAGATGGCGGAGGCCATCGACACGGCGCTCGACCATGCCCGCATCGACAGCTCCGAGGTCGATTACGTCAACGCCCACGGCTCCGGGACCCAGCAGAACGACCGGCACGAGACGGCGGCCGTCAAACGCTCGCTGGGTGCGCGTGCCTACTCGGTGCCGATGAGTTCCATCAAGTCCATGGTCGGTCACTCGCTCGGAGCGATCGGGGCCATCGAGCTGGCAGCGTGCACCCTGGCGCTCGCCCACGGTGTCGTGCCGCCGACAGCCAACTACGAGACCCCGGACCCGGAGTGCGACCTCGACTACGTGCCGCGGACCGCGCGCTCGCTGCCTTTGCGCACCGTTCTGTCGGTGGGGAGCGGCTTCGGCGGGTTCCAGTCGGCGGTCGTGCTGAACCGGACAGGCGGGAGAACACGATGAGTTCGCAAGGGCCACGACGGGCCGTCGTCACGGGAATCGGGGTCGTCGCCCCCAACGGCACCAGCACGGAAGCCTTCTGGAAGGCGACGCAGGAGGGAGTCAGCGTCCTCGACCGGGTCAGCCGGGAGGGGTGCGGTCATCTGCCCCTCCAGGTGGCCGGAGAGGTGCGCGGGTTCGACCCGGGCGCGGTGATCGAGGAGCGCTACCTCGTCCAGACCGACCGCTTCACCCACTTCGCGATGGCTGCCGCCGGCCTTGCACTGGAGGACGCCCGGCTGGACGCGCAGTCCCACGGCTCGCCGTTCGCGCTCGGCGTCGTCACTGCAGCCGGGTCCGGCGGCGGTGAGTTCGGTCAGCGTGAACTCCAGCGGTTGTGGGGCCAGGGCTCCCGCTACGTCGGCCCGTACCAGTCCATCGCCTGGTTCTACGCCGCGAGCACCGGCCAGATCTCCATCCGCGGAGGGTTCAAGGGGCCGTGCGGAGTCGTCGCCAGTGACGAGGCGGGAGGCCTGGACGCCCTCGCGCACGCGGCCCGGAACATCCGGCGCGGCACCGACGCGGTGGTCGTCGGCGCCGCGGAGGCGCCGCTGGCCCCGTACTCGATCGTCTGCCAGCTGGGCTATCCCGACCTCAGTGCGTCCGGCGACCCGGCACGCGCCTATCTGCCGTTCACCTCCGAGGCCTGCGGCTTCGTTCCCGCCGAGGGCGGCGCGATGCTGGTGGTCGAGGAGGAGTCGGCGGCGCGGGCCCGCGGAGCGGCGGTGCGGGCCGTCGTGGCGGGTCATGCCGCGACGTTCACCGGGGCGTCCGATTGGGAGAAGTCGCGTGACGGACTCGCTCAGGCGATCCGGCAGGCCCTGGAGGAGGCGCAGTGCGCCCCCGAAGAGGTCGACGTGGTCTTCGCCGACGCTCTCGGTGTGCCGGAGGCGGACCGGGCGGAGGCGCTGGCGATCGCGGATGCGCTCGGGGCGTGGGCGGGGAACGTCCCGGTGAGTGCGCCCAAGACGGGAACGGGGCGTGCGTACTGCGGTGCCCCGGTCCTGGATGCGTCCGCCGCAGTCCTGGCCATGGAGCACGGTCTGGTCCCCCCCACCCCCAACGTGATCGACATCTGCCACGACATCGATCTCGTGACGACCCGGGCCCGCCCGGCCGAGCTGCGCACCGCCCTGGTCCTGTCCCGCGGGCTCATGGGCTCCAATGCCGCCCTCGTCCTGCGGGCCGGCGACGGGAACCCCTCTTGACAAGGAGAAGCGCCATGACGACTCATCTGACCTTCGACGAGCTGGCCGCACTGATGAAGAGCGGCGCCGGTGTCACCGTGGACCCGAAGGTGCTCGAAGCCCGGACCGAGGCCACGTTCGCGGACTACGGCCTCGACTCCCTCGGGCTCCTCGGCATCGTGGGCGAGCTCGAGAACCGGAGCGGCAGCCCCATGCCTCCGGACGCCGAACAGTCCAGGACGCCGCACGAATTCGTCGGCCTCATCAATTCCGTGCTCACCGCTGGAGCGTGACATGCCCGGACACACCGAGAACGAGATCAGCATCAAGGCGCCCGTGGACCTGGTCTGGAACATGACCAACGACCTCGAACGGTGGCCGCAGTTGTTCAGCGAGTACGCGGCGGTCGAGGTCCTCTCCCGCGAGGGCGACCGGACCACCTTCCGGCTCACCATGCACCCCGATGAGAACGGCAAGGTCTGGAGCTGGGTCTCCGAACGCATCACCGACCGCGAGTCGCTCACGGTGCAGGCCCGCCGCATCGAGCCGGGGCCGTTTCACCACATGGACATCCGGTGGGAGTACTCGGAGCTCCCCACGGGTTCGCGCATGCGCTGGATCCAGGACTTCGCGATGAACCCTCAGGCGCCGGTCGACGACGCCGGCATGACGGACATGATCAACCGCAACTCCCGTGTCCAGATGGCCCTCATCCGGGACAAGGTCGAAAAGCGCGCCGCCGCCATGAGCTGACGGCCTCGTCCGCCCGGCCCCTCGCGCGATGCGTGCGCACGGGGCCGGGCGCCATTCAAGCGGGCCCTCCGGCCCATGAGCGAAGGGACGCCTCATGCACCGCGCACTGATCGTCGCCCGGATGAAGCCCGGCTCCGCCCGGGACATCGCCCGGATCTTCGCCGAATCGGACCGCGGAGAGCTGCCGCGCATGGTCGGCGTGACCGGCCGCAGCCTCTTCCAGTTCGGCGACGTCTACCTGCATCTGATCGAGGCCGACCGGGCACCGGGGCCCGCTGTCGCCAAGGTCGCCGACCACCCCGAGTTCCGGGACGTCAGTGACCGGCTGTCGTCCTTCGTCGAGGCGTACGACCCGGACACGTGGGCCGGCCCGAAGGATGCGATGGCCCACGAGTTCTACCGGTGGGAGGCCGCGAGCGGCACGTGACACGGGTCGTCGGAATCCGGGCGGGCGCCGGGCGGCAGGACCGCCCGGCGCCCGCCCGTTCGCATCCGCTGCCGTGGGCCTCAGCCGTCGACGAACAGCTGGATCACGGAGACCACGAGGCTCAGCAGGGCGGCGAGTTCGGCGAGCACGGTCATCGGCCGGGCCCTCGGAGCGTCGGCGACGGCCACCGGCGGGAGATCACCGGCGGGGGTGGACCCGCTGCCGTAGGCCATGCCGGGCGCGGGGGCAGGTGCTGTGACCGGAGCGGGACCGGAGTCGGGCGGGGTGGCCGGGCCGCCTCCGCCCGGGGGCTGATGTGCCCGGTCCGGGCCGGGGGAGGAACCGAAGTCGAGGTCCTGGTTCCCGTCCGTGCCGGGTGCCGGCTTTTGCAGGGGGGCCGGTGTTCCGTCCGGTCGCCGCAGCCGGCGCCGGGCCGCCACCAGCAGGAAGACGGACAAAAGGGCCAGCACGGCGGAGACCACGACGAACACCCACGACGTGCCGCCCGGGGCGGACCACGGGAAGCAGGCCAGGGCGACGAGCATGGCCGCCGTGGCGATCCAGAGGTCCCGCCCGGCCCGCTGGTCGACGTCGCGTAGGGATGACACGGATTCCCCCCGGGGATCGGTTTGCGTTGACGGAGTGATGATGCCGTGTCGTCCAGGGCACGCCAACAGCCGGTCCCCCATGGCCGGTTGCTGCTACCGCATGCCGCAGGGCACATCCGGCGGATGTGCCCTGCGGACGACGCACAAGCCGGCCTCGTTCAGGCGGGGACGGTGCTGTCGAACGCGTGCAGGAAACCGTTGACCTGGCGGATGTCACCGACCTGGAGGCCGCTCTGCTCCATCCGCTCGGTCATGCTCTGCATGGTGTGCTTGCCACCACCGACGTTGAGGAGCAGCAGCAGGTCCATGGCCGTCGTGAACTTCATCGACAGGCTGTCGTCGACCAGGTTCTCGATCACCACCACGCGGGCACCGGGCCGGGCGGCCGCGATGACGTTGCGCAGGGTCCTGCGGGTGCTCTCGTCGTCCCATTCGAGGATGTTCTTGATGATGTACAGATCGGCCTCGACCGGGATGTTCCGACGGCAGTCTCCGCCGACGACCTGGGCTCGTGCGGCGAGGGGCCCGCCCTCCCGGAGACGGGAGTCGGCGTTCGCCACCACACTCGGCAGGTCCAGCAGGGTGCCGTGCACCTCGGGGTGCTTCTCCAGCAGGCTGGCGAGAACGAGTCCCTGACCGCCGCCGATGTCCGCGATGGACGAGACCCCTTCGAGGTCGAGGAACTCCGCGATGTCCCTGGCCGACTGCCTGCTCGAGGTGGTCATGGCTCTGTCGAAGACATGGGCCGACTCGGGAGCGTCGTTGTTCAGGTAGTCGAAGAATTCCTTGCCGTACAGGTCGTGGAAGACGTGCTTCCCCGTCCGCACGGCCTCGTCCAGCCGCGGCCACGCCTCCCAGGTCCACGGCTCGGTGCACCACAGCGCGATGTAGCGAAGGCTGCCCGGCGTGTCCTCCCGCAGCAGACGTGACATCTCGGTGTGGGCGAACCGCCCGTCCGCGGTCTCCTCGAAGATCCCGTGCGCGGACAGTGCGCGGAGCAGCCTCTTCAGGGGCTGTGCCTCGGTCTTCACCGAGGCGGCCAGTTCCTTCGGAGCGGCCGGTGCGTCCCCGAGCGCGTCGGCGACACCCAGCCTGGCTGCAGCCCGCACCGCCCCGGCGAATGCCGCGCCGAATACGAGTTCCCGAAGTCGCACCGCTGGTGCGGGAGTTGGGTCAACGGTGGTCATGCCGCCTCGATTCTCGGAGGGACGGAGGACGTACCGGTCAGCACCGGCCCGTGGGTTCCGAAACCGTGCAGGAATTGCGGGTGAACCGGTTCCCGGTCCCGGTGTCCCGGTCGGCCAGGTCGGCGGGCAGGTTGCGCTGCGCCATGTTGTCCCGGATGACGTTGTTGCTGTTGGGTGCACCCACGAAGCTCTTGAAGAGGACGATGCCGCCGGACAGCGGTGAGGAGCCGTTGTTGTCCGCGACGAAGTTCCGGGAGACCGTCGTGTCCTGGGCGCCGGTCAGGACGATGCCGGCGCCCTGGATGGCGGGCAGCCGGCTGTTGCCGGCGCAGAACTTGTTGTTCTTGTAGACGATGTTGCTGCGGATCGTCATGTCGCCCGCCGCCGGGACGCCTTCGTCGCCGACCACGAACACGCCACCGCAGTTGCCGCTGATGGTGTTGTGGTGGACGGACAAGTTCCGGATCCGCCGCAGGGTGACGCCGATCCGGTTGCCTGTCAGATCGTTGTCGCGGACCACGGCACCCTTGGTGTCGGTGGCGCCGCCCTCACGGTCGATCGTGTTGGCGAGGAAGATCCCGGACTCGACGTTGTTCCTGGCGGTGTTGTTGCGGAAGTACCCGCGGGTCGACCGTTCCTGGGCGATGCCCCACTGCCCGTTGTAGCGGGCGGTGACACCGCGGACCGTCATGCTGTCGGTGCGCGTGGCCCAGATGCCGTTCTTCTTGAAGGAGGAGACGACCAGCGAGCGGATGCTGACATTCCGCAACGGCTTGCTGTCCGTGCCGGTGACGCAAATGCCGTTGCCGGCCTTGGCGCAGGCGTTCTTGGCCTTCTTGGTGCTCGGCTTGAGCACGGTCGCCGAGCCGGAGCCGCGGAGCGTCACACCGGACTTCTTGATCTGGACGCTCTCCCGATAGGTGCCGGGGAAAACGATCACGGTGTCGCCCGCCCGGGCGGCGTTCACCGCCTTCTGGATCGACTCTCCGGAATGGACGAGGTGGACATCCGACGCATGTGCCGCAGGTGCTGCGGCCAGGCCGGCGACCATGGCGGCCGCCACCCAGCCGATGAACGTTACCTGGTGTTTTGTCATGGGTTTGAAGCTATGGGCAGGATCCTTCCCTCGCCACCGGTGGTGGCCAAATGGCTACATGGGGTCCGGAGTCGGGGGGACCGGGCCCCGTCTCCGTCCGTCCGCCGGAGGAGCGGCTGCGGTCGCAGCGCCCTCCGGGTCCGGTTCGCCGGATGCCGCTGCGCCGGGGGAGCGACGCCGCGGAGCGGGTGCCGCGGGGAACGGCTCCGTCGCGAACAGGGCCTCCAGTCGGGAGGGAAGGAACCACGGGCGAGCAGCAGGAACGGTCATGCACGGCGAACGGTTCAGCGGGCCTCCACGACACCGTCCGGGCGCCCCGGCCCCTGATCATCACCCGAACGGCCCCGGCGGATCCCGTCGACCCCGTTCCCGGCCGAGGCCGAGGCCCGTGCACGGACTGTCGGTCCCCGCCGATACCGTAGGGAAACGCCGGCGACGGGTTCCCGGCCCTGCACATGAGCGGAAACCAGGGGGAGACATGCGGCTCGGAGCCACGGCTTGAGGATTCTGCACACATCGGACTGGCACCTCGGCCGGTCCTTCCACCGGGTGAACATGCTGCCCGCGCAGGCTGCCTTCATCGACCATCTCGTGGAGACTGTCCGGTCACGCCGGGTCGACGCCGTGCTCGTCGCCGGCGACGTCTACGACCGCGCCGTGCCGCCCCTGGCCGCCGTGGAGCTGTACGACGACGCGCTCCACCGGCTCGCCGACCTCGGCGTACCGACCGTGATGATCTCCGGGAACCACGACTCCGCCCGGCGCCTGGGCGTGGGCGCCGGCCTCTTCGAGCGCGCCGGTATCCATCTGCGCACCGACCCCGCGGGCTGCTCCACCCCCGTCGTGCTCGCGGACGACCACGGCGACGTGGTCCTCTACGGGCTGCCCTACCTCGAACCCGCCCTGGCCCGCGAGAAGTTGGGAGCGGCACGGGTGAGCCACACCGCGGTGCTCTCCGCGGCCATGGACCGGGTGCGCGCCGACCTGGCCGACCGCCCCGCGGACACCCGCTCCGTCGTGCTCGCCCATGCCTTCGTGAGCGGCGGCGCCGGCAGCGACAGCGAACGCGACATCACGGTGGGCGGTGTCGCGGCCGTACCGCCCGAGGTGTTCGACGGCGTCGACTACGCCGCGCTCGGGCATCTGCACGGCTGCCAGAGCATCACCGGGCGGGTCCGCTACTCGGGCTCCCCCCTCGCCTACTCCTTCTCCGAGGCCGGCCACCGCAAGAGCATGTGGCTGGTCGAACTCGGCCCGGACGGCTCCCTGGACGCCGAGCGAGTCGACTGCCCCGTACCCCGTCGTCTGGTCCGGCTCCAGGGACGCCTCGAGGACCTCCTGGCCGATCCGGCGCTCGAGTGCCACCAGGAGTCGTGGGTCGAGGCGACCCTCACCGACCCGGCGCGCCCGGCCGAGCCGATGGCCCGGCTCACCCGCCGCTTCCCCCACGTGCTGAACCTCCGCTTCGCTCCGGAGCGTCCGCCGGAGGACCGGTCGTCCTCCTACGCGGGACGCGTGGGCGGGCGCACCGACGAGCAGATCGCGGAGGACTTCGTGGGACACGTCCGAGGCGGTGCGGGCCCCGACGAACAGGAGCGGGCCGTGCTGCGTGAGGTACTCGAGAGTGTCCGCGTGCAGGACATCGTGAAGGAGATCGCACGGTGAGGCTGCACCGGCTGGAGGTGACGGCTTTCGGACCGTTCGCCGGCACGCAGCGCATCGATTTCGACGAACTGTCCGCGGCGGGCCTCTTCCTCCTGCACGGTCCGACCGGGGCCGGCAAGACCTCCGTCCTGGATGCCGTCTGCTTCGCGCTCTACGGCAGCGTCCCCGGCGCCCGGCAGAGCGGCCAGGGCCTGCGCAGCGACCACGCCGAGCAGTCCGTCGCCACCGAGGTCGCCCTCGAACTCACCGTCGCCGAACGGCGGTTGGAGATCACGCGGCGCCCCGAGCAGTCCCGGCCCAAGAAGCGTGGGACCGGTCTGACCCGCGACAAGGCCCACACCGCCCTGCGGGAGCTGCGCAACGGGCAGTGGACCGCGCTGAGCCGTTCGCACCAGGAGATCGGTGAGGAGATCACCCAGCTCCTGGGCATGAGCAAGGAGCAGTTCTGCCAGGTCGTCCTGCTGCCGCAGGGCGACTTCGCCCGTTTCCTGCGCTCCGATGCCGAGGCACGGGGACGCCTGCTCGGTGCCCTGTTCGACACCGGCCGGTTCTCCGCCGCCGAGGACCGTCTCGCCGAACTGCGGCGCACCGCCGAGAAACGCGTGCGCCACGGCGACGACCGGCTGCTCGCACGCGCCCACCGGATGGCGCAGGCCGCCACGGGCACGGCGTCGGCTCCGCTGCCGGACCGCACTCCGGGCGAACCGGGCTTCGCCGAGGAACTGCTCACCTGGGCCTGCCTGGCCCGGGTCGACGCCCGCGAGGCCAGGGACATCGCCAGGACCGCGGTGGAGGCGGCCGAAGAGGAGCACCGGGCGGCGCAGCAGGGCGCCGAGGACGCCCGCGAACTCGCCCGTCTCCAGCAGCGCCGTGCCGACGTCCTGCGCCGCCGTGCCGCCCTCGCTGCCGGCCGGGAGGAGCACGAGCGGATCAGCGCCCGCCTGGAACGCGCAGAGCAGGCCCAACGCGTCCTTCCCGCACTGGAATTCAGAGCGGCCGCCGAACGCGACCAGCAGGCCGCCGTCGCCGCTGTGGACCGGAGCCGGCAGCGGCTCCCCGGGGAACTCGCCGAGGCGGGCGCGGACCGACTCGAGGCTGTGGAGCACCGGCTCCGCGAGGAACTCGGCGAACTCTCGGCGGCCCGGCGGAGCGAACAGCGGGTCGCCGAGCTCGCCGTCGAGCTCGCCGGACTCGACCGCCAGGCGCACGCCGACGACGAGCTGCTCCACGAGGCCGACGCGTGGCTCGCCGGATGGTACAGCAGCCGTGATGAACTGCGGCGACGGGTCGAGGAGGCACAGGAGGCAGCCACTCGGGCCGAGCAGCTCGGTGCCGTAGTCGAGCCGGAACTGCGCAGGCTGGAGGCGGCGCAGCGCCGCGACGACCTCGCCGCGGAGCTGCCGGAGGCGGAGGAACGCTTCCAGCGGGCCCGCCGCAGCGCGGGCGACGCGCACGAGCGCTGGCTCGACCTGCGGGAGCGCCGGCTGCAGGGCATCGCCGCGGAACTGGCCGCCGAGCTGGGTCCCGGGGACGCCTGCGCGGTGTGCGGCTCCACCGAACATCCCCGCCCGGCGCGTGCCGTCCCCGGCCAGGCGAACCGCGAGGCCGAGGAAGCGGCGCTGGCGGAACACCGCCGGGCGGAGGGAGCACGCGAGGACGCCGACCGGGAGTTGCGCTCGCGGCGGGAATCGCTCGCCGCGGCCGACTCGGCAGCCGGAGGGGAGGAGACAGCCCGGATCCGGTCCGCCGTCGCGGAGTTGCAGCGCTCCTACATCCGGGCCCGGCATGCCGCGGGGGACCTGCATGCGGCCCGCGAGGCGGCCGACCGCGGCGAGCGGGAGCGGGAACACCGCCTCGAGCAGCGGCGCCGGGCCGAGCAGCGGGCCGCCGCACGGACCTCGCGCCGCGAGGCCCTGACCGCCGAACAGGCTTCGCTGGAAGCCGAGTTGTCCCGCGTCGGAGCCGGACCCGCGGGTGTCACCGCACGCGCCGGGGATCTGGAACGGCGCGCCGACGCGGTGGCCCGCGCCGCCGTGGCCGTCCGGGCTGCGGAGGAATCGGCCCAGCGGCTGAAGGAGGCGGACGCGCGGCTCGCGGATGCCGCCTCCCGGGCCGGATTCGAGAACCCGCGTGCCGCCGCCGACGCCGTACTGGACGACGCCCGGTGGCGTGAACTGCGCTCCCGCGCCGAGGCACGGCGTGCGGAACAGGCGTTCGTGGAAGCGGAGCTGGCCGACCCGGGCCCGGCCGAGGCCGCGGTCCTCCCGCCTGCGGATCCCGCGGCGGCCCTGACCGTGGCGGAGGCGGCCACCCGCAGGTTGCGCGAGGCGTCGGCCGTGGACGCCGCCGCCCGCGAACGGTGCACCGAACTGGACCGGCTCTCCGATGAGGCCGTGGCCGACGCGCGCCGGCTCGCCCCGCTGCGGGAGGAGTTCGAACGGCTCGCGCGGCTCGCGTCGCTCGCCGCCGGCACCTCCGCGGAGAACGAGCGCAGAATGCGGCTCGAGGCGTATGTCCTCGCCGCCCGGCTCGAGCAGGTCGCCGCCGCGGCCGGCGAACGTCTGGAGCGCATGTCCTCGGGCCGTTACACGCTCGTCCACTCGGATGCCCGGTCGAGCGGCCGCGGCCGGTCGGGACTCGGACTGCGCGTCATCGACGCCTGGACCGGAACCGAGCGCGACACCGCGACCCTGTCCGGCGGTGAGACGTTCTTCGTCTCCCTCGCCCTCGCTCTCGGCCTTGCGGACGTGGTGACGGACGAGGCCGGAGGGGTGCGGCTGGACACCCTGTTCATCGACGAGGGTTTCGGCAGTCTCGACGAACAGACCCTCGACGAGGTGCTGGACGTCCTGGATGCGCTCCGCGAGCGCGACCGGGCCGTGGGCATCGTCAGTCACGTCCCGGAGCTCAGGCAGCGGGTCCCCGCCCGGCTGGAGGTCGCCAAGGCCCGCAACGGGTCGGCGGTCCGCCAGCGGACCGTGGGCGCAGAGAGCTGAACGTTCGCCGTCAGCGGGCCAGTTCGAAGGCCATCAGGGCGCCGCGGTCCTCGACCCGGCGGTACCCCGCTCGCTCCAGGACCCGCTGGGACGGCACATTGTGCGCCTCGGTCGTCGCCACTACCCGCTCCACCTCCGGCTGCCGCAGCGCCCAGGCGGACAGGAGCCGTACGGCTTCGGTGGCCAAGCCCGAGCCGCGCGCGGACGAGGTCAGGTCGTAGCCGATCTCCACGGTCCCCTCGGCCGGGGGGCTGTGGAATCCGATCCCCCCGACGGCCGCCGAGTCCTCGGTGCGCCGGACCACGAACAGGCCCCGGCCGGGCCGGTGAACGCCGGCCGCGGCGGCGCGCAGGGTCATCCCGGCCGCGACGACCGTGCCCTCGCCGGGTACGCCGTCCACCCAGATCAGATCGCCCGGTTCGCCGAGGGCAAGGAACCGTGCGTCTTCGGGGGTCTGCTCGCGCAGCATCACACGTTCGCCGGCGAGGACCAGGCGGCCGCCGTCGTCCGTGGCATGGATCTCCAACGAGTGCTCCTCATCGAGTTGTCTTGCAGGGTGCCGGTGGCCGGTGGTGTCAGAGCCGGGACAGCTCCTCGACGAGGTCGTCGAGTCCGAGCGCGCCCAGCGACAGGGCGGCCATGTGCCACTGCTTCAGGTCGAAGGCATTGCCGTGGGCCCGCCGGGCGGCGTCCCGTCCGGCGAGCCATGCCCGTTCGCCGAGCTTGTAGCCGATGGCCTGGCCGGGCATGCCCAGATACCGGACCAGCTCGCTGTCGACGAACTCGGCCGAGCGGCTGCAGTGCAGGCCGAAGAACTCACGGCCGAGCTCCGGCGTCCACCGCTCACCGGGACGGAACGGCGAGTGCGCCGGGATCCGAAGCTCCAGATGCATGCCGATGTCGACGACCACCCGCAGGGCCCGCATCATCTGCGCGTCGAGACAGCCCAGCCTGCGCGCCGGATCGCCGAGGAAGCCCAGCTCGTCCATCAGCCGCTCGGCGTACAGGGCCCAGCCCTCCGAGTTGGCGCTGACCTGGCCGACCGTCGCCTGGTAGCGGGAGAGCCGGCCGGCGACGTGCACCCACTGGGCCAGCTGAAGATGATGACCCGGAACCCCTTCGTGGTACCACGTCGACACCAGGTCGTAGACCGGGAACCGGGTCTCGCCCAGCGTCGGCAGCCAGGTCCGACCGGGCCGGCTGAAGTCCTCGGAGGGCGCGGTGTAATACGGGGCGGCCGCACTACCGGGCGGCGCGATGCGTGACTCCACCCGCTTGACCCGGTCGGCGAGTTCGAAGTGCACGCCGTCCAGCGCCGCGATGGTCTCGTCCATCAGCCGCTGGAGCCAGACCCGGGTCTCCTCGACGCCCTCGATGTGCTCACCGTGCTCGTCGAGGTGGCGCAGCGCCTTCCACGGGTCGGTCGCGCCGGGCAGGACCTTCTCCGCCGCCGAGCGCATCTCGGCGTGCAGTCGGTGGAACTCCGACCAGCCGTACGCGTAGGCCTCGTCCAGGTCCAGGTCCGTGCCGTTCCACTTCCGGGACCAGCGTGCGTACCGCTCACGGCCCACGACGTCCGGTGCGTCCTGCACCGCGGGCCCGTAGGTGTCCGCAAGCCAGCTGCGCAGTTCCGCCAGTGCGGTGGTGGCGACCGCTGCCGACCGGTCCAGATCCGCGCGCAGCCGCTCCGGTCCCTGTGCCGCGAAGCTCCCGAACCAGCCCGCGTCCTTACCGATCCACTCGTGCAACTGGGCGATGACGGCCGTCACTTGGCGGGGACCGCCCGGCAGCCCCCGGCTCAGACCCTCGGCCAGCGAGGCACGATAGCCCTCCAGCGCCGCCGGAACGCCGCGCATCCGCCGGTCGATCGCGCTCCAGTCGTCCGCGGTCTGCGTCGGGGCCACGGTGAAGACACTGCGCACGGTGTGCAGCGGAGAGCGGATGTTGCTGACGGCACGCAGCGGTTCACCGGATTCGCGCACGGCGAGGTCGGCGGTCAGCCGCTCCCGGAGGAGCCGTGCGCACCGCCGCTCCTCCTCGGCAGCCGCTCCCGGCAGCCGCTCGGCCCCGGCCAGCCGCTCCAGCGTCGCCCGCGCCAGCCGGGCATGCGCCTCCTCGCCTGCGGGGGAGAAGTCGGGGAGCGCATCGGCGCTCTCCGGCACACCGAGGTAGGTGCCGAGGGCCGGGTCGAGTTCGACCAGATCGTGGACGTAGGAGTCGGCGACCTGACGGGGCAGCTGATGGCTCGCGATGTCGGACATGACGACATCCTCACGCCCGACGAGCCCCCGTGTCAGCGCCTTTACGTTTGTGTGCGCACCTGACCGGACCCGGACGGTGCACCGGTCCGGGGCGGCAGCAGGGGGCCGCACTCCCACTGCTGGAAGATCAGCCGGGTCTCCACCCGTGCGACCTCGCGCTGCGCCGTGAACTCGTCGAGGACGAGCCGCTGCAGATCGGACGTACCGGTCACCGCGACGTGCACCAGATAGTCGTCCGGGCCGGTCAGATGGAACAGCGCCCGCGACTCCGGCAGCGCCCGGATGCGTTCGACGAACGGCCCGATGAGCTCCCTGCGGTGGGGCCGGACCTGCACCAGCAGCAGCGCCTCCAGCCCCCGCCCCAGCTTCCCCGGATCGAGGCGCAGTTCGTGGCCGAGGATCACGCCGGAACGCCGCAGCCGCGTCACCCGGTCCAGGCACGTCGACGGGGCCACGCCGACCTCGGCCGCCAGGTCGCGGTAGGTGGTCCGGGCGTCGTTCTGGAGCAGGCTCAGGATGCGCAGATCCACCGGATCAAGAGCGACGGAACCGTCCATTGGCCGAACATAGCACGGGAAAACTCCGCTACGAACCGGTAGCTGTTCACTATCCGATCCATGACGACTGCACCGGTGCCACCCCGTTCGCTCGCCACCGAAGCCGTGCACGCGGGCCGCGAGGACCTCGCGGAACTCGGCCTGCACGCCCCGCCGCTCGACCTGTCCACCACCTACCCCTCGTACGACAGCCGGGCCGAGGCCGCCCGGATCGACGCGTTCGCCACCACCGGCGCCCAGCCCGACGGCCCGCCGGTCTATGCCCGCCTCGACAACCCGACGACCGCACGCTTCGAGACGGCGCTCGCCCGTCTCGAAGGAACCGAGAGCGCCGTCGCCTTCGCCAGCGGCATGGCCGCCCTCACCGCCTGCCTGATGGTCCGCATCAGCATGGGCCTGCGTCACGTCGTCGCCGTCCGCCCGCTCTACGGCTGCAGCGACCACCTGCTGACCGCCGGCCTCCTCGGCAGCGAAGTCACCTGGGTCGACCCGGCCGGCGTCGCGGAGGCCATCCGTCCGGACACCGGGCTGGTCATCGTCGAGAGCCCGGCCAACCCGACCCTCGCCGAACTCGACCTGCGCGCCATCGCCCATTCCTGCGGCGAGGTGCCGCTGCTGGCGGACAACACCTTCGCGACCCCCGTCCTCCAGCGCCCGGCCGAACTCGGCGCGCGGATCGTGCTGCACAGCGCCACCAAGTACCTCGGGGGCCACGGTGACGTGCTCGGCGGCGTGGTGGCCTGCGACGAGGAGTTCGCCCGCAAGCTGCGTCAGGTGCGCTTCGCCACCGGCGGCGTGCTGCACCCGCTGGCCGGCTACCTGCTGCTGCGCGGTCTGTCCACGCTGCCCGTCCGCGTGCGCGCAGCCTCCGCCACCGCCGCGGAACTCGCCAGGCGCCTGGAGGCGGACCCCCGCGTCGCCCGCGTCCACTACCCGCGCCTCGGCGGCGCGATGGTGGCCTTCGAGGTTCAGGACGACCCGCACGCGGTCATCGCCGGTGTTCGTCTGATCACCCCCGCCGTCAGCCTCGGCAGCGTGGACTCGCTCATCCAGCACCCCGCCTCCATCAGCCACCGCATCGTCGACGAGGGCGACCGGCACGCCTCCGGGGTCAGCGACCGCCTGCTGCGCATGTCGGTCGGCCTGGAGGACGTCGAGGACCTGTGGAACGACCTCGACGCCGCGCTCGGCGCGCAGGGGCCCGCCCTGGCGGGCTCGGACGTCATGGGCGGGTCGGCGCAGGGTCCGGGCGTGCGGTGATGACCACGGTGCCGTCCTCGAGCTGGTAGTCCAGCGGTACGCCCAGCCCCCGCATGGTCGCGACTATGGCCGTGTTCTGCTCCCGGGTCACGGCGTACACCCGCTCGCAGCCGGACTCGACCGCGAGGGCGACCAGGCGCCGCAGCAGTTCCGCGCCGATGCCGCGGCCCTGCCAGTCGTCCTCGACGAGCAGGGCGACCTCGCTCTCGTCCCCGTCCCACAGCAGGTGGCCGAGGGCGACGATCCGGCCGGAGCCGGTCTGCGCGGCCAGCGTCCGGCCGAAGCGCGGGCTCAGCAGGTGGTCGAGGTGGCGGGCGCAGCCGTCGACCGGCCCGTGGTAGCGCAGCCGCAGCGTCGCCGGGGAGCAGCGTTCGTGCATCGCCCGGGCGGCGGGCAGGTCGCCGGCGTCCGCCCGCCGCACCGTGACGTCGTCCCCCTCGGACCTGGCCGGCACGTCCCGGCCGCGGGGGAGGCGCGGTCCGAGCCGGGCGCCCAGTTCCACCAGGGCGCGGGCCCGGGCGAACTCCGCGGGAGTGAAAGGGAGGTGGGGCCGTTCGATCAGGAGGGTCCCACCGGAGGGGTCGGGCAGCTGCATCTGCGTCTCCTCCAGCAGCCCCTCCGCGGGCGGGGACATGCCGCCGGTACCTGAGGGAAGCGAGTGCACGGTGCAGCGTCCCAGCAACTTCCTGAGCGCCAGCGGAATTTCGGCGGAGTCCAGTGCCGTGCGGGTGGCCAGGCCAAGCACCCGTGCCGGGACATCCACCAGGTCGTGGGCGTCCGCCCGTTCGATCCAGGTGCTGTGCGCGCCGGCCTCGCCGACCGCCCGGGACAGGTCGCCGGGCTCCAGGGCGGCCGGGGTCCGCAGCAGTAACTCGTCCACGGTGCCGTGGGCGAGCGGATGTGTCTGCAGGTTCACGATATCGGCGCCGCATCGCGCCAGCGCGGTGCACAGCCGGGCCAGACTGCCCGGCTCGTCCCGTACGGTCGTCCGCATCCGCCACAGCGAGGTCGCACCCTCGGCGGCCCGGGCGGCCGGTGCAGAGGCGCCGGCCGAGGGGCCGTCCCCGTTGCCGGGCGGGGCGTGTTCATGACGGTGGGCCCACCAGAGGTGGAACGCAGTGGTCGCGAACAGCACGACGGCGAAACCGACGAGTGCGACCGAGCCCTGCGAGGTGTGCGCGACCGTGTTCGCCACGGCGTCGGCGACGGCCACCGCGGTGAACAACGCGGCCAGTTCGACGAGGTCCCGCCGCCATCGGTGCCGGCGGCGGGAGGTTGCGAAGGATGATGTGTCAGTCATGGGCCCAACCCTGGCGGACCGGTGTTGCACGGTCGCGAATCACTCGTGACCCACGAGTTAAGTGCACCTGTGACCGGTGAACGACCGGTTTCCCGTGAATGTGCTGTGTGCCACGTCCGGACGCGCCTTGGACGTGCCCGGAGGCCGTGGCTCACTGGCCCACCCGGCCCGGCTGGAGCACCTGGGCGAACAGCACGCCGCCGCTCTCCTCCCGCAGCCGCACCGTCAGTTCACCGCTCACGCCGTCGATGTCGACCTCGCCGAAGTACTGGGGGGTGTCGAACGGGGAGGAGTTGGCCTTCGAGGGCGCCTTGAGGAACTTCTGCTCCGGGCCGAACGTGCCGTCGAGTTTCAGTGCCGGGTACCCGCCCGCGTTCAGGGGGCCGGAGACGAACTCCCAGAAGGGCTCGAAATCCTGGAATGCCGCGCGGGAGGGGTCGTAGCGCTGGGCCGAGGTGTAGTGCACGTCCGCGGTCAGCCACAGCGTCCCGGTGATCCGCCGGTGCTTGATGTGGCGCAGCAGTTCCGCGATCTGCAGTTCGCGGCCGAGCGGCGCGCCCGGGTCGCCCTGGGCGACCGCCTCGAAGTCCGTCTTGCCGGCCGTCACCGTGAGCCCGAGCGGCATGTCCGAGGCGATCACCTTCCACAACGCCGTGGAGCGCCCCAACTCCCTCTTCAACCAGGTGAGTTGTTCGGCACCGAGAATGCCCTGCGGGTCCTCCGTCTGACGGCCCGGTGAGTTGGCGTTGCGGTAGGTGCGCATGTCGAGCACGAACACGTCGAGCAGCGGTCCGTGCCGCAGGACGCGGTGGATCCGGCCCTCGCCGTCCGGGTGCAGCGTCGGCACCGGGAAGTACTCGGCGAACGCCCGCTTCGAGCGCGCCGCGAGGAGGCCGGTGTCCTTCACGGTGTAGCGGTCGTCGGCGAGCGTCTCCCCGGGATACCAGTTGTTGTGGACCTCGTGGTCGTCCCACTGGACGACCGAGGGGACCTGGGCGTTGAACCTGCGCAGGTTCTCATCCAGCAGGTTGTAGCGGTAGTTGCCGCGGAACTCCGTGAGCGTCTCCGCGACCTTGGACTTCTCCTCGGTCGTGACGTTCCTCCACACCCGCCCGTCCGGCAGGGTGACGCTCGCGGAGATCGGGCCGTCGGCGTAGATGTTGTCCCCGCTGCTCAGGTAGAAATCCGGGTCGAGGCACCGCATCTCCTCGAAGATGCGGTATCCGCCCCGGTCGGGGTTGATGCCCCACCCCTGGCCCGCGACGTCCGCCGACCACAGGAACCGCAGCCCGTCCCGCCGCCGGACGGGGGCAGTGCGGAACGTCCCCGCGACCGGTCTGCCGGTGCGGCGCGGGTCGTCCGGGTCGGCCAGCACCACGCGGTAGTGGACCTGGGTGCCGGGCGGCAGCCCGTGCAGGGCGGCCCTGCCCGTGAAGTCCGTGCCGGGACCGAGGAGCGGCCCCCGCACCCGGCGCACCCGCCGGAACGACTCGGTGGCGGAGACCTCCACGTACATCCGGGCCGGGCGGTCGGCGCGCACCCACACCAGGCCCGACGAGCCGGTCACGTCGCCGGCCTGAACGCCCCAGCGGGCCTCGGGCCGCCCGGACAGGGCCTGCGCCGGCGCGGCGAACGACAGCGCGGGCACCAGCAGCGCGGCGGAGGCGCCCCCCTGCAGCACCGCCCGCCGGCCGACGGTTCTCCCGGATTCCTGCGTCATGGCATCTCCTGGTCGTTCGATCACACGAGGCCCGCACGTTGCCGTACGTCGCTGGGACATCACACACCGCGATGTCCCAGTGAACAACCCGTGACGTACTGCCGGGAAGACCCGTGCGCCCTCCCGTTCACCCCGGTGCGCACGGCAGGCCGTTCGGGCGGGCGTGGCGATTCCGGCTGGACACGGCGGAGCCGGACCGCTGTGATGGGGCGGTGGCCACCCGAACCGCTGTCGACGTCTTCGAAGAACACCGACCCCTGCTGACCGGTGTCGCCTACCGGATGCTGGGCCGGGCAGCCGACGCCGAGGACGTCGTCCAGGACGCATGGCTGCGCTGGTCGGGCGCCGACCGCGCGGATGTCGAGACGCCCCGCGCCTACCTCGTGCGCATCACCACCCGGCTGGCGATCGACCGGCTGCGCCAGCTACAGGCTCGGCGAGAGGCGTACGTCGGGCCCTGGCTGCCGGAGCCCGTCGTCACCGACCTCGGAGCCACCGTCGAGGACAGCTCTGAACGGGCCGTGCTGGCCGAGTCGGTGTCCTTCGCCGTGCTCGTGGTGCTGGAGTCGCTGTCCCCCCTGGAACGGGCCGTGTTCGTGCTCCGCGAGGCGTTCGGCTACCCGTATGCCGAGATCGCCCGGATCCTCGACCGCGGCGAACCGGCCGTCCGTCAGCTCGGCAACCGGGCCCGGCAGCATGTGGCGGATCGCAGGCCGCGCTACCCGGCCGAGCCGCAGCTCCAGCGCGAACTGACCGAGCGGTTCCTCGCAGCGGCCTCGGGCGGCGACCTGAACGCCCTGCTCTCGCTGCTCGCCCCCGAGGTCCGGCTCGTCGGCGACAGCGGTGGCAAGGCCAAGGCGCCGCTGCGCGTCATCGAGGGTGCGCAGAAGGTCGCCCGCTTCCTGGCCGCGGTCTCGCAGCGCCCGCCGACGGAGATGGAGACCGGCTTGCGCGAGGTCAACGGGGCGGTCGCCATCGTTGCCCTCGTGGCGGGGGAGCCGGACTCCGTCTTCTCCCTCGACGTCGAGGAGGGCCGGATCACCTGCATCTACGTCGTGCGCAACCCGGACAAGCTCGGCGCCCTGCGGCCGTAGGGATCCTCAGAGCCCACCCGACACCCGCAGCACCGCTCCCGAGGTGTAGGACGCCTCCGGCGACAGCAGCCAGGCCACCGCTGCCGCGACCTCGTGGGCCTCGCCGGGGCGACCCATCGGTACCCGCGACGCGTTGCGCCAGGGTCGTTCGGGGTCGCCCATCGACGCGTGGATGTCGGTGAGGACCATGCCGGGCTGCACGGAGTTCACCCGCACACCCTCTCCCGCGAGTTCCTTGGCCAGGCCGACGGTCATGGCGTCCACCGCGGCCTTCGAGGCGGCGTAGTGCACGTACTCGCCCGGCGCCCCGAGGGTCGCCGCACAGGAGGAGATGTTGACGATCGCGCCGCCGGTACCGCCGTGCCGGGTCGACATCCCGAGCGCGGCGCGGCGTGCACAGAGCAGGGCGCCCGTCACGTTGACGTCGACGACCCGGCGCATGACCTCCGGCGCCGTCTCGGTGAAACGGCCGAGCGGCCCGGTGATCCCGGCGTTGTTGACCAGTCCGGTGACCGGCCCCAACTCCTCCTGCGCCGCGCCGAACAGCGCCTCGACCTGTGAGTCGACGCTGGTGTCGGCCTGCACGGCGATGCAGCGGACCCCGGAGGCGCGCACGGCCCGGGCCGTCTCCTCGGCGGCCTCGCGCGCCCGCTCGTAGCCGATGCAGACGTGGTGTCCCGCGTCGGCCAGCCTCCGGGCGACGGCCGAACCGATGCCCCTGCTGCCGCCCGTGACGACGGTGACCTGCTCCACGCGGCTTCCTCCCTCGACGGACCGGTGCGGCGCCTCAGCGCCGGTCGTCCCGGTCAGTGGTGTCCGGGCCTCCGGCGGCCCGTTGCAGCCGACCGTACTCCTGCGCCATCGACGCGGGGGGCCAGTGGGCGTTCAGACCGCTCGGATTGGGCAGCACCCAGAGCCGGGTCCCGCCGATCGTCCGCTCCTGCGGGCCGATCCCGGCGTGCCGGTCCCCGAACGCCACCCGGTAAGCGGTCACCCCGACCACGGCCAGCCAGGCCGGCTCGTGACGGTACACCTTCTCCACGAGCAACTCCCCGCCCGTGACCAGCTCCTGACGGCTCAGTTCGTCGGCGCGCGCCGTCGCACGAGCGGCGACATTGGTGATGCCGAGCCCGCAAGCGAGCAACTCCTGCTGCTCGGACGGCTTCAGCCTGCGCGGTGTGAAACCCGAGGCGTGCAGGACCGGCCAGAAGCGGTTGCCCGGACGGGCGAAGTGATGCCCGGTGGCAGCCGACATCAGGCCGGGGTTGATGCCGCAGAACAGCACCCGAAGCCCGTCCGTGATCACATCCTCGACGGTGCGCTCGCGGGCGGCTTCGAGTTCCTCCGGGATCAGAGGATCGCCCCCGGCGCGTACCGCGCGGCCTCGGGGTGTTCCGCCGTGATCTCCTCGATGCGCCGGACGACGGCAGCCACCTGGCCCGCCGCCGCCCCGGTGAAGGAGAGCCGGTCGGCCATCAGAGCGTCGAGACCCCCGCGGTCGAGGGGGATCCGCTCGTCGCCGGCGAGCCGGTCGAGCAGTTCGTTGCGCTCGGCGCCCTTCTCCCGCATGGCGAGCGCGGACGCCACCGCGTGCTCCTTGATGACCTCGTGGGCCACCTCGCGGCCCACCCCGGCCCGGACGGCGCCCATCAGCACCTTGGTGGTCGCGAGGAACGGCAGGTAGCGGTCGAGCTCCCGGGCCACGACGGCCGGGAAGGCGCCGAACTCGTCGAGCACCGTCAGGAACGTTTCCAGCAGGCCGTCGAACGCGAAGAACGCGTCGGGCAGGGCGACCCGGCGCACCACGGAACACGAGACGTCGCCCTCGTTCCACTGGTCGCCCGCCAGCTCACCCGCCATCGAGGCGTATCCGCGCAGGATGACCGCGAGGCCGTTGACCCGCTCGCAGGACCGGGTGTTCATCTTGTGCGGCATCGCCGACGAGCCGACCTGGCCCGGCTTGAAGCCCTCGGTGACCAGTTCGTGCCCGGCCATCAGCCGCACGGTCTTCGCCAGCGAGGACGGCCCGGCCGCGAGCTGCACCAGCGCGGTGACGGCGTCGTAGTCGAGCGAGCGGGGGTAGACCTGGCCGACGGACGTGAAGACGTGCCCGAAGCCCAGGTGCCCGGCGATGCGCTCCTCGAGCTCGGCCAGCCTGCCGGCGTCGCCGCCGAGGAGGTCGAGCATGTCCTGCGCCGTTCCGACCGGGCCCTTGATGCCGCGCAGCGGGTAGCGCGCCAGCAGGTCCTCGAGCCGGGCGAAGGCGACGAGCATCTCGTCGGCCGTGGTCGCGAACCGCTTGCCCAGGGTGGTCGCCTGTGCCGCCACATTGTGCGAGCGGCCCGCCATGACCAACTCGCCGTACTCGGCGGCCAGTCTGCCGAGCCGGGCGAGCACCGCGACCGTGCGGTCCCGGACGAGTTCCAGCGACAGCCGGATCTGCAGCTGCTCGACGTTCTCGGTCAGGTCACGGGACGTCATGCCCTTGTGCACGTGTTCGTGGCCGGCGAGGGCGTTGAACTCCTCGATGCGGGCCTTCACATCGTGGCGCGTGACCCGTTCCCGCTCGGCGATCGAGGCGAGGTCCACCTCGTCCAGAACCCGCTCGTAGTCGGCGAGGACCTGGTCCGGCACGTCGATGCCCAGGTCCTTCTGGGCGCGCAGAACGGCGAGCCACAGCCGCCGCTCCAGCGTCACCTTGTACTCGGGGGACCAGAGGACGGCGAGCTCCGCAGATGCGTAGCGGCCGGCCAGGACGTTCGGGATGCGGGGCTTGGCAGTCACACGGACAGATTCTACTGGCCGTATCCGCAGGCAGACGCTCCGGCCCGGTGAGACCTCCGACCACTGCCGCACGCCCTCGTCGGAGGATCGTACGAAGCCGCGCGGCCGGTGCTCGCCTCAGACCTCGAACGGCAGCAGCTCCGGCCGCTTCGGCTTCAGGCCGTCACCGGAGGAGCGCCCCGTCAGCCGCCGGCCGATCCACGGCAGCAGGTGCACGCGGGCGAAGCGGAGGTCCGCGCTGCGCCGGGCGTACCAGGCCTGGGCCGCTGCCGGGGGCAGTGGATCCGACCAGGGGGACTCGGCGGCCCGGCCCAGGGCCTGCCACACCGCCTCCGCCACCCGCCGGTGCCCCTCGGCGTTGAGGTGCAGCCGGTCGTCCGCCCATACCCGCGGGTCGCCGAGCACCTCGGCCCCGAACAGGTCCACCACGACGGCGCCGTGCCGCTCGCCGAGTTCGTCGATGAACGAGAACAGCCGCTCCATGCGGGGCAGCATGCGTCCGGCCACCGGGCCGCGGCGGGCCGGGCTGCGCATCAGCACCAACTGCTTGCAGTTCGGCGCGAGCCTGGCGGCCGCCTCCTCCAGCCGGGCGCACACCAGATCGATGTCGCACCGGGGCCGCAGGGCGTCGTTGAGGCCGCCCACCAGGGTGATCACGTCCGCGCCCATCCCGGCGGCGAGGTCCACCTGCTCGTCCAGAATCTGCTGGATGAGTTTGCCGCGCACCGCGAGGTTGGCGTAGCGGAAGCCGGGCGTCCGCGCGGCGAGGCGGGCGGCGAGGAGGTCGGCCCAGCCGCGGTACGAGCCGTCGGGCAGGTCGTCCGACATGCCCTCGGTGAAGGAGTCGCCCAGGGCGACGAGACTGGTGTAGGAGGCATTCATCTGCATGGCGAGGCAAGATCCTACGGGGCCCGTCCGGTCGGAATCGCCCGTTCCGGGCTGCGTGAGGGGCAGCTCACAACGGGCGTTCGCCCACTTCGGCAGCCCGTTCGTGCAAGGCGTCCAGGGCCCGGCGCAGCAGCGGGTGGCCCTCGCTGCCCCGCCGCACCGCGGCGAACACCCGCCGGGTCGGAGTGGAACCGCTCACCGCCCGCACCACGGCCCCGGCCAGGTCAAGCGCCCGCAGGGCCGACCGGGGCACCAGCGCGACCCCGGCCCCCGCCGCCACCAGGGCGCACACGGCGCGGAAGTCGTCGGACACCCCTTCCACCCGGGGCCGGAACCGCGCCTCCTCGCACGCCAGCAGCACTGCGTCGTGCAGCGGGTTGCCCGGCCACGGCGTGATCCACGGGTCGGACGCCAGCCCCGCGACGCGCACACTGCGCTCGCCGGCCAGCGGATGGTTCGGCGGGAGCACCGCGTCGTACGGCTCCGCGTACAGGGCCTCCCGCAGCAGTTGGCCCTCACCGGGGGAGAGGGTGTCCCGGTGCTCCACCGCGACGGCGATGTCCGCCCCGCCGTCGATCAGCAGCCGGCGGCTGGCCGGACCCTCGGCGTCCTTCACCTGGACCCGCACCAGCGGCACGCGCTCGCGCAGGACCGCCACGGCCGGTGCCACCACCTCCGTGATGGCGGTGGCGAACGCCGCGACCGTCAACTCGCCCGCCGCCCCCGCCGCACACGCCGCCAGATCGGCCTCGGCCGCCTCGAGCTGCGCGGCGATCTTCGCCGCGTGCCCGGCGAGCACCGCCCCGGTGGCCGTCAGCCGCACGGTGCGGCCCCGGCGTTCCAGCAGCGCGTGCCCGACCTCCGCCTCCAGCGCCGCCAGCTGCTGCGAGGCCGCCGAGGGGGACAGGTACAGGGACTCTGCGGCGGCGGTCACGGTGCCGTGTTCGGCGAGGGCCCGGAGGACCCGGAGTCTGCGGGGATCGATCACCCCTCCAGTATCGCGCCCTTGTGAAGCTGCGCTTCATGGGCGACATGGAGTAATGGCGATGGACTTCACAGGGCGGACCGGCCACAGTGATCGCTCATGAAGGCATTGGCGAAAACCGCTGCGGGCCCCGGCATCGAACTCACCGAGGTCCCCACTCCCGAGGCCGGCGACGGGCAGGTCCTCATCCGGGTGCTGCGCACCGGCATCTGCGGCACCGACCTGCACATCGACAGCTGGGACGACTGGGCCGCGCGGACCGTTCGGGCGCCCCTGGTGCTCGGCCACGAGTTCGTGGGCGAGGTGGCGGCGATCGGTCCGGGCGTCAAGGACGTGCGTGTGGGCGACACCGTCAGCGGTGAGGGCCACCTGGTCTGCGGGAAGTGCCGCAACTGCATGGCGGGCCGGCGGCATCTGTGCATTCGCACCATCGGGCTCGGGGTGCACACCGACGGCGCCTTCGCCGAGTACGTGGTGCTCCCCGAGACGAACGTCTGGGTCCACCGGCACGAGATCGACCTCGATGTCGCGGCGATCTTCGACCCGTTCGGCAATGCCGTGCACACCGCGCTGTCCTTCCCCGTCCTCAACGAGGACGTGCTGATCACCGGAGCCGGACCCATCGGCATGATGGCCGCGGCGATCGCCCGCCACGCCGGAGCCCGCAACGTCGTGATCACCGACGTCAGCCCGTACCGCCTCGACCTGGCCCGCAAGCTCGGCGCCACCGTCGCCCTCGACGTGAGCAGCAGCGGCGTCGCCGAGGTCATGCCCGGCCTCGCCATGAGCGAGGGCTTCGACGTCGGCATGGAGATGTCCGGCCGGGCCGACGCCCTCCAGGACATGATCGCCACCATGAGCCCCGGCGGCCGCATCGCCGTCCTCGGGCTGCCGACCGGCGAGGTCCCGGTCGACATGGCCACCGTCGTGACCCGGATGCTGACCCTGCGCGGCATCTACGGCCGCGAGATGTACGAGACCTGGTACGGCATGTCGGTGCTCCTGCAGAGCGGCCTCGACATCTCCCCGGTGATCACCCACCGCTTCGGCTACGAGCAGTACGACCAGGCGTTCGCCACCGCTCGCTCCGGCAACTGCGGAAAGATCGTCATCGACTGGACCCGACCGGTCACCGACTGACGCAGCCCGCACCGACGACGCCCCGCAGGGCGACGAGTTCAACGACGAGGAGTACCCCCGTGTTCGACACCATGCGCGAACATCTGCGCGCCCAGCTGGACGAGATCCGCGAGGCCGGGCTGCACAAGGCCGAGCGCGTGATCTCCAGTCCGCAGTCCTCGGCCATCACGGTCGGCGACGACCGGGTCGTCAATTTCTGCTCCAACAACTACCTGGACCTCGCCGATCACCCCGACGTCGTCGAGGCCGCCAAGAAGGCGCTCGACGACTGGGGCTTCGGCATGGCCTCCGTCCGCTTCATCTGCGGAACCCAGCAGCCGCACAAGGAACTGGAGCGCCGCATCTCCGAGTTCCTCGGCACCGATGACACCATCCTCTACAGCTCGTGCTTCGACGCCAACGGCGGTGTCTTCGAGACGCTGTTCGGCGACGCGGACGCGATCATCTCCGACGAGCTCAACCACGCGAGCATCATCGACGGCATCCGGCTGTCCAAGGCCGCCCGCTTCCGCTACCGGAACCGCGACATGGACGACCTCGAGCGCTGCCTCAAGGAGGCGTCCGGCGCCCGGCACCGCGTCATCGTCACCGACGGCGTGTTCTCCATGGACGGCTACATCGCGCCGCTCGACGAGATCTGCGACCTGGCCGAGCGCTACGACGCCCTGGTCATGGTCGACGACTCGCACGCGGTCGGCTTCGTCGGCGACCACGGCCGCGGCACCCCCGAGCTGTTCGGCGTGAGCGACCGGATCGACATCGTCACCGGCACCCTCGGCAAGGCGCTCGGCGGGGCTTCCGGCGGCTACGTCGCCGGACGGACCGAGATCGTCGAGATGCTGCGTCAGCGCTCCCGTCCGTACCTGTTCTCCAACTCGCTGGCCCCGTCGATCGTCGGCGCGAGCCTGCGCATCCTCGACCTGCTCTCGGAATCCGGCGAGCAGCGGGCACGGCTGCGCGAGAACACCGCGCTCTTCCGCACCGAGATGACCGCCGCGGGCTTCGACGTCCTGCCCGGCGAGCACCCGATCACCCCGGTCATGGTGGGCGACGCCGCGCTCGCCGGCCGGATGGCCGCGGGTCTGCTGGAGAAGGGCATCTACGTGATCGCCTTCTCCTATCCCGTGGTGCCGAAGGGCAAGGCGCGCATCCGCGTGCAGCTCTCCGCCGCGCACTCCAAGGACGAAGTGCTGCGCGCGGTCCGGGCATTCACCGAGGTGCGCCGGGAGCTCGAGGCCTGAGGTCCGTCTGGCGCTGCGCGGACCAGGGTTACGGGCCGGCGGGCGGTTACACCTCCGCCGGCCCGTCACCCTCAGCCGGAAGGAGTCTGTCCCACCAGCTCCCGGAGCACGTCCTCCAGCGTGACCAGCCCCGCCGGGCGGCCCTCCGCGTCGACGACCGCCGCGAGGTGCGTCACCGTGTCGCGCATGGCGGCCAGCGCGTCGTCCAGTGCGGTGTTCGGGCGGATCCTCGCGATCCGGCGCAGCGCGCCGACGGCGAACGGCACGTCCCGCTGCACCGCGTCGAGAGCATCCTTGACGTGGAGATAGCCGAGGATCCGCCCGCGCGCGTCCACGACCGGGAAGCGTGAGAAGCCCGACTCCACCGAGAGCTGCTCCAGACCCTCGGGCGTCACCCCGAGCCGGGCGGAGACCACCTGGCCGGCGGGCTTCACCACGTCCCCGACCGGCCGGCGCCCCAGCTCGAGGGCGTCCCGCAGCCGCTCGGTCGCACGCTCGTCCAGCAGCCCCGCCTCCCGCGAATCGGCAACCATCCCGGCGAGTTCGTCGTCCGAGAACGTCGCCGACACCTCGCTGCGGGGCTCCACGCGCAGCAGCCTCAGCAGCGCGTTCGCGAAGCCGTTCACCGAGAAGACGACGGGTCGCAGGGCCCTGCTCAGCGCCACCATCGGCGGCCCCAGCGCCAGGGCCGTGCGCACCGGCTCGGCGAGCGCAATGTTCTTCGGCACCATCTCGCCGAACAGCATGTGCAGGTAAGTGGCTGCCGAGAGCGCGATGACGAACGAGATCGGATGCGTCAGTCCGTCCGGTACGCCGAGCGCGTGGAAGACCGGCTCCAGCAGGTGGGCGATGGCCGGTTCGGCCACCACGCCCAGCACCAGGGTGCACAGGGTGATGCCGAGCTGGGCCGCCGCCATCATCGCCGAGACGTGCTCGAGACCCCACAGCACGCTGCGGGCCCGGCGGTTGCCCTCGTCCGACAGCGGCTCGATCTGGCTGCGTCGCACGGAGATCAGCGCGAACTCGGCCCCCACGAAGAAGGCATTGACCACCAGGGTGAGGAGACCGACGAAGAGCTGGAGCGCGGTCACCGGGCCGCCTCCCGCAGGGGCTCGTCACCGCTGTCCTGCGGGGGAGCGGTGAGCCGCACCCGGGCGGCCCGGCGGCCGGAGGCGTCCACGACCTCGATGCGCCACCCGGCGACGTCGATCCGGTCGCCCTCGGAGGGAATCCGTCCGAGCTCGGTGGCGACCAGGCCGGCGAGTGTCTCGTAAGGGCCCTCCGGCACCCGCAGGCCGATGGTCTCCAGCTGGTCGTTGCGCACCGCGCCGTCCGCGTCGTACATCTCGCGCCCCTCCGGGTCGACGCCCGCCGGCGCCAGATCGGGGAGCTCGTACGGGTCGTGTTCGTCCCGTACCTCGCCGACGACCTCCTCCACGATGTCCTCGAAGGTGACCACGCCGGCCGTCCCGCCGTACTCGTCGATCACCACTGCCATGCCACGGGCGGTCGACAGCCGGTCCAGCAGGCGGTCGACGGGCAGTGACTGGGGCACCAGCAGGGGGTCCCGCATCAGCTCGGCCACCGAGTGGCGGGGCCGGGCCTGTGCGGGCAGGGTGAGCACGTCCTTGATGTGGGCGATGCCGACGACCGCGTCGAGGTTCCCGCGGTAGACGGGGAAGCGCGACAGGCCGGTGGCCCGGGTCGCGTTGGCGATGTCCTCCGCCGTGGCCTGCACCTCGAGGGCCATCACCTGGACGCGCGGGGTCATCACGTTCTCGGCCGTCAGCGCGGCCAGGCTCAGCGTGCGGACGAACAGCTCGGCGGTCCCGGCCTCGATGGCGCCCTCCTCGGCCGAATGGCGGGCGAGCGCCACCAGCTCCTGCGGCTCACGGGCCGAGGCCAGCTCCTCGGTGGGCTCCAGGCCGAGCCGCCGGACGGTGCGGTTCGCGGTGTTGTTCAGGTGCCCGATCAACGGCTTGAAGACGGTGCTGAAACCCCGCTGGATCCCGCCGACACGCTTGGCGACGGGCAGCGGACGGGAGATCGCCCAGTTCTTCGGCACCAGCTCGCCCACCACCATGAGGACCACCGTCGACACGCCGGTGCTCAGGACGAGCGCGACCGACGAGGCCCCCGACAGCCCGAGACCGGCGGCATCCAGCGGCCCGGCCAGCAGCTTGCCGAGCGAGGGCTCGGCGAGCATGCCGATGACCAGACCGGTCACGGTGATCCCCAGCTGAGCGCCGGAGAGCTGGAAGGTCAGCGTGCGCACGGCCTCGAGCGCGCTCTGCGCATTGCGGTCGCCCTCGGCGGCCTCCCGCTCGAGCAGGCTGCGCTCAACCGTCGTCAGGGAGAACTCGGCCGCGACGAACACACCGCAGGCGAGGGTCAGCAGCACGGCCGCGAGGAGCAGGAGCACTTCGGTCATCGGGTCACCTCCCTGCCATGATCGGGCCGCGGACGCGCGAGTGCGCGATCGTCCGGTCCTGTCGGGGATCCGCCCATGGGAGGGCGCCACCTCTTCCGGGTCGTGGGGAAGCGAACCGCCATGGTAAAGGTCACGGAAAGGCCCATGATCGCCTCGGATGCGCGCCGGGGCGAGGAAGCGGACGGCGAACCGCGCTCTTGCATGGCTAGCGTTCGAGCGCTAGCTTGAAGTGTGGCCAAGACACAGTTGAACGTCCGTGTGGACGAAGCCACCGCCGAGGCGGCGCGTCAGCGCGCCACCCAGCGGGGGTTGAGCATGAACCGGTACATCGAGGAACTCGTCCGTCAGGACGCCGGCGAGGTCGGCCAGGCGTTCGTCGAGGCGGCCGCGGATTTCATGCGGCAGTACGAGTCCCTGTTCGCTGAGGAGTTCGGCGAGGAGCGCAAGAGCTCTTGACCCTGCGCATCGATCTCGCCTGGCTCCTCATGATCGCCGAGAAGAACACTCCGGGAGACCCCCAGGTCACCGACTGGGGCGCGCTCGTCGCCGCCGTCAGCCGGCACGAGGCGGAGATATTCGGCACGCCCGTCTACACCGACACGCCCACCCGCGCTGCTTCGCTGCTCCAGCTGCTCATGCACGTCCCCGCCCTCGAGCGCAGCAACGCGATGTTCGCGTCCGCAGTCGCGTACGCCTACCTCGTCGCCAGCGGCCTGAAGGTGGCCACCTCGCCCGAGCAGGTCCGCGACCTGGCCCGCCTGGTCAAGACCGGCAACGCGGACGTCCACGAGATCGCCGGGGAGCTGCGCACCTGGAGCGGCTAGCTAGGTGCAGCGCGCCGAGGACGCCGAAGGAGCCTCACGCCCGTCCGCCCCGGGCCGGGTTCCACGCCATGGCCACGCGTGGCGTGCCGGCCCATGACAGTACCGACGGGGCCAGGCGCCTGATCGGCCGGACACCCGGGTGTGCCTGCGGGGCGTGGCGATACCTCGTGGGAGCCCCCGCCGCCGGGAAGATCTCCGGCGCCCGGGCGCCTCACCCCCGCGGACCGTCGTCCGGGAGGCGGATCGCCCGGCCCAGGACGTGGGCGGAGGTGGGCAGCGGCAGCCCGCCTGCCGGGACGCGCAGGTTCCGGTACGGGCCGATGTCGAAGCCGGCCGTGCGCAGCGTTCCGAGCGGGTCGCGTGCCGAGTGGCATCCCCCGAGCAGCAGGGGCCAGACGGTGCCGTCGAGTACGCGCTGGAATGCGGCGACGCCGGGCCGGTCCGAGCGGTGATGTTCGAGGAAGCGCACTTCGCCGCCGGGCCTGAGCACTCGTGCGATCTCGGCGCAGGTTCGGGCCGGATCCCGTACCGAGCACAGCACCAGGGACACCACCGCCGCGTCGAACGCCTCGCTCTTCAGCGGCAGGGACTCGGCTGTTCCGGGCACCACGTCCACCGGCACCCCGGAGCGAACAGCCGCGGTCCGGGCCAGCCCTCGCAGGCGGGGCTCCGGCTCGACCGCCACCACCTCCGAGACCGTCCGCGGGTAGTGCGCGAAGTTCAGACCGTTCCCGGCCCCGATCTCGATCACCCGCCCCGACAGGCCCGCCAGCAGTTCTGCGCGGTGCGCCGCCATCCCCGCGCCGTACTCGGCGGCCACGCTCATCCGGGCGTAGAACCGGGCGAACAGCGGATGGTGCACGGAGCCGGTCGTCTCCTGGTTGCTTCGTCTGCGCATCACGGTCCCCTTCCGACGCGGACGGCTGTACCGTGATTGTGCTCCCCCGGCGCCGTGGTCAGGGAAGTTCCGGCAATTTCCGTACCCGTGCCGCGAAGTCGTCCGCGTTCCAGGTGCCGCCGAGCCCCGGTGCGAGCCAGCTTGCGGCCGCGGTCCGGAAGACCGTGGGGGCCATCGCCCCCGCGCCCCGGGGGACCGCTCCCAGCAACGGGACGCCCGCGCACTCCGGCAGGTCGGTGGCGTTGCAGCGGGCCGCCAGGCCCGGCTGGTCCGGCCAGGACCCGATGACGACGCCCGGGCACCGAAGTCCGCGGGAGCGCAGCGCTTCGCCGGTCAGGGCCACCGCGTTGAGGGTGCCGAGTCCGGCCGCGGCCACCACGAGCACCGGAGCGTCCAGCAGCCCTGCGGCGTCGGCGAGCGTCGCACCCGTGTCGTCGAAGTGCACGAGCAGCCCGCCCGCGCCCTCGACGAGGACCAGATCGTAGTCCGGGGCGAGCTTCCGGGCGGCGTCGGCTACCTGCTCGGGACCGACCGGGGTACGCCCTGCCCGCCGGGCGGCCGTCGCCGGGGCCAAGGGCTCCGGATAGCGCCCGAGTTCGGCGGTGGTGACGTCACCCGCGAGCCGGGCGACCTCCGCGGCGTCCCCCGGCTCGAGGGGACCGACACCGGTCTGGGCAGGTTTGAGCACCGCGACGGACCGGCCGGCCGCGAGCGCGGCCGCGGCCACCGCCGCGGTCGTCACCGTCTTGCCGACCTCCGTGCCCGTCCCGGTGACGAACAGCACCGACATGTCCAGCACCTGCCTCACCCCTCGCGGGCGGCGGCCGTCACCGCCGCACAGATCCGTGCGAGGTCGTCGTCCTGCGTGATGTACGGCGGCATGGTGTAGACGAGGTCGCGGAACGGCCGCAGCCACACGCCCTCGCGGAACGCCGCCCGGGAGGCGGCGGCCATGTCGGCCTCGTGGTCGAGCTGCACCACACCGACGGCTCCCAGCACCCGGACGTCACGTACGCCGGGAAGGCCGGCCGTCTCCGCGAGCCCCTGCCGGAGTCCGGTCTCGAT
This sequence comes from Streptomyces meridianus, assembly GCF_023703325.1. Lineage (GTDB taxonomy): Bacteria > Actinomycetota > Actinomycetes > Streptomycetales > Streptomycetaceae > Streptomyces > Streptomyces meridianus. The sequence continues at coordinate 7,149 of NZ_JAMQGM010000018.1, read as the reverse complement.
CCTCCGCACCTCGCCCTGCCAGTCCTGCGACAGCAGCAGTTCGAGGGACGCGTTCGCGACGGCCGCGGCCAGTGGGTTGCCCATGAAGGTGGGGCCGTGGGCCAGCACGGGGACCTCGCCGGAGCTGATCCCGTCGGCCACGCGAGCGGTGCACAGCGTCGCGGCTAGGGTGAGGTAACCGCCGGTCAGGGCTTTTCCGAGGCACATCACATCGGGGGAGACCCCGGCGTGGGACGCGGCGAACAGCTCGCCGGTGCGCCCGAAACCGGTGGCGATCTCGTCGAACACCAGCAGCACGTCGTGTTCGTCGCAGGCTTCGCGCAGTACCCGCAGGTATCCGGGGGAGTGGAACCGCATGCCCCCCGCTCCCTGCACGACCGGTTCCACGACGACGGCCGCCAGTTCGTCCGCATGCCGGGCCACGAGCGCGCGCAGGTGGCGTGCGTAGGACTCGTCCGGCTCGGTATCGAACCCCGCTGGAGGCGCGTCGGCGAAGACCTGCCGCGGCAGCACCCCGGACCACAGATGATGCATGCCGCCGTCCGGGTCGCACACCGACATCGGCTGCCAGGTGTCGCCGTGGTAGCCGCCGCGCCAGGTCAGCAACCGGTGCTTGGCGGGGCGGCCCGCGGAACGCCAGTACTGCAGGCACATCTTGACGGCCACCTCGACCGAGACCGAACCGGAGTCGGCGAGGAAGACGTGCCGGAGCGGCTCCGGCGTGATCTCCACCAGGCGGGCGGCGAGCCGGACGGCGGGCTCATGGGTGAGCCCGCCGAACATCACGTGGCTCATCCGCCCCAGCTGCTCGTGTGCGGCCTCGTTGAGCACAGGGTGGTTGTAGCCGTGCACCGCCGACCACCACGAGGACATGCCGTCGACGAGCTCACGATGCCCCTCGGCCGGGTCGGCGAGCCGCAGTCGCACCCCCGACGCCGACTCGACGACCAGCGGCTCCTGACGTCCCGGCATCGGTCCGTACGGGTGCCAGACGTGCTGCCGGTCGAGTGCCAGCAGCTCGCCGGTCGTGAGCGGTTCAGGCATTGGGTGCGAGATCCGTTCCGGCTCCGCGGCGGCGGACGTTCACGAGGTCGGTGCGGACGTCAGCGGCGCCGGAGGTCTCCTCGGCGGCAGGCTCGGCCGCGTCACCGCACGGAGCGCAGGAACCGCCCCCGTGCGAACCGCAGCCGCCGGCCGCCGCCAGGGCGCCCGCGCGGTGCTCCGGCAGCGTCGTGGTGCCGGAGCCCTCGACCTCGAACCCGGCATCGGCGATCATCTCGAGGTCGGCCTTGCCGGCCTGGCCCTCGCTGGTCAGGTAGTCGCCGAGGAAGATCGAGTTGACCAGGTGCAGCGCCAGCGGCTGCATCGAGCGCAGGTGCACCTCGCGGCCGCCCGCAAGCCGGACCTCGACGTCCGGGCAGACGAACCGGACCATCGCCAGGATGCGCAGTGCGCGCTGCGGCGTCAGGTTCCACTCCTTCGCCAGCGGAGTGCCCTCGAAGGGGATCAGGAAGTTGACGGGCACCGAGTCCGGGTCCAGCTCGCGCAGCGAGAACACCACGTCGACCAGATCCTCGTCGCTCTCGCCCATACCTGCGATCAGGCCCGAGCACGCCGACAGCCCGGCGGCCTGCGCCTGCTGCACCGTCGACACCCGGTCGGCGTAGGTGTGGGTGGTCGTGATGTCCCCGTACGTGGCCTCGGACGTGTTGAGGTTGTGGTTGTACGCGTCGGCGCCGGCCGTGCGCAGCCGCTCGGCCTGGTCACCGGAAAGCAGGCCGAGACAGGCGCACACCTCGACGCCCTCGTTGGCTTCCTTGATCGCCTCGATGGTCTGCGAGACCCGGTCCACGTCCCGGTCGGTCGGGCCGCGGCCGCTGGCCACCAGGCACACCCGCTTGGCGCCGCCGGCCAGACCCGCACCGGCCGCCGCCACCGCCTCGTCCTTGCCCAGCCAGGTGTACTTGAGGATCTCCGCCTTCGAGCCCAGGCGCTGCGAGCAGTAGGAGCAGTCCTCGGGGCACAGCCCGGACTTGAGGTTCACCAGGTAGTTCAGCTTCACCCGGCGCCCGAACCACTGCCGGCGCACACGGCCTGCCGCGGCCACCACGTCGAGGAGTTCGTCGTCCGAGGTGGCCAGTACCGCCAGCGCCTCGTCCCGGGTGGGCAGCTCGCGTCGCAGCCCCTTGTCCACCAGCGTCTTCAGCAGATCCATGACGCGAATCCTTACCCACAGAAGCGGTCCGGGCCAAGGAGGGACCGGACAACTCGGTGGGATCCGGGTGTGTGTATCGCCACACCGTCGTCGCTCCTGCCGGGCACTACGTTGGAAACCTCGAAGACTTCCGGGCCTGCCCCGGCTCACGACCGACGAGGGACGGCCCATGCCCCAGGACCCGTTCGAGTGGATCGGCGCCCAGGCGGACGCCCGTCGGCGCGCCGGGCTGGCCCGTACGCTCCGCCCGCGCCCCGAGCGGTCGGCCGTCCTCGATCTCGCGAGCAACGACTACCTGGGACTGGCCCGGCACCCCGAGGTCGTTCAGGGGGCTGCGGAGGCGGCGCGGCTGTGGGGCGCGGGGGCCACCGGGTCCCGTCTCGTCACGGGCAGTACCGCACTCCATGCCGAACTCGAGGACGAGTTGGCGGCCTTCTGCGGCTTCGAGGCCGCACTCGTCCTGTCCTCGGGCTACGCGGCAAACCTGGCCGCCGTCACCGCGCTCAACGGGGCCGGAGGCCTGCTGGTGTCGGACGCCGGCAACCACGCGTCCCTCATCGACGGCTGCAGGCTCTCCCGGGCCGCGACCGTGGTGACCCCGCACCGCGACACCACGGCCGTCCGCAAGGCGCTCGAGGGCCACGACGGACCCGCCGTCGTGGTCACCGACGCGGTCTTCTCGGTCGACGGCGACGCCGCCCCGCTGGCGGAACTCGCCGCCCTCGCCGGCGCGCACGGAGCGGCGCTGCTCGTCGACGATGCGCACGGCCTGGGTGTACTGGGCGACGGAGGGCGGGGGGCCCTCGATGCCGCAGGGCTGGCAGGGGGTGCGGGCACGGTCGCCACCGTGACCTTGTCGAAGTCCCTCGGCAGCCAGGGCGGCGCGGTCCTCGGCCCGGCCCGGGTCATCGAGCACCTGGTCAACACCGCCCGCACCTTCATCTTCGACACCGGCCTGGCTCCGGCAGCGGCCGGCGGGGCCCTGAGCGCGCTGCGCCTGCTGGGCAGGGAACCCGGCCGCGCGGTGCGGGCCCGGGAGGTCGCGACCGGGCTCCACCGGAGACTGACCGCGTCAGGACTGACGGCGGTCCGTCCGGACGCATGTGTGGTGTCGGTGCGGGCCCCCTCCGCCGAGGACGCCGTGCGGTGGGCCCAGGACTGCCGGGCCGCGGGGATCCAGGCCGGCTGCTTCCGGCCGCCGTCGGTACCGGACGGCATCTCGCGGCTGCGCCTGACGGCGCGAGCGGATCTCACGGACCGGCAGGTCGAGGAGGCGGTGGAGGTGGTCGTCGCGACGGCACCCACCGGTGCTCGGATGCCGTCCGCAGACCGCCCTTCGGGAGCTGCCGAAGCCGGACTCGGCCGCGCCGACCGCTCATGAACCGGGGCCTGCGGGGCGGCCCCGCAGGCCCCGGTCACGATGCCGCAAGGGATGTCATCGCACCCGGCCGTACCAGACGCTCGTGGTCCAGAGCTTTTCCTTCTTGACCACCGAACCGGGCCTCGGGGAGTGCAGGATGCTTCCCTTACCTGCGTAAATCCCCACGTGATAAACGTACTTGCCGGAGTGGAAGAAGACGAGATCTCCACGCTTGCGCTGCGAGGCGGAGATGTGCCGGGTCCGGTTGTACTGCTGGGCGGCGGTGCGCGGCAGCTTCTTTCCGGCCTTCTTGAAGGCGTAGAGGACGAGTCCGGAGCAGTCGAAACTGCGGGGGCCCGCCGCCCCCCACACGTAGGGTGCGCCCTTCTTCGACGCAGCGATGCGCAGTGCCTTCGAGGCCTGTGGAGTCGCCGCAGAGGCTTCCGGGGGAGCGAGGAGAGTGCCGCCCAGAGCCGTCGCGGTGAGGAACGTCACGAGGCCGGCGCGGGAGAGGGCGGTGGGGACAAGACTGTGCGCGGACATGCGCAACCCTTCGTCAGCCGCCTGTGAAGGATGACCTGTCGGGTTCGGGCAGAACGAAGATGCCCGGCCGCTCGGTGCGGCTTCACCCCAAGGGACTACACGCGTGTCGCGATGTCGTCCCGCACTGCCTGGGTCCTCCACTCCTGCCGGTCCATTCATGTCGACCCGTCATCCGGGCGGCGGCAGGACTCGGCGTCCGCCCGGACCGCCCCGCCGGTGTGGCGGGGGCTTGTCGTCTCCGGGATCGTCACTCACGATGGGCGCCGATTCGAGTTGAAACCGCCCTATGTGACATTGATCACTCTTGCGCTGTATGGGTGCATATCGTGTGATTCGTTGTTGCTGTTGTCTCCTCAACACCCGTTCCATCAGGGCAGATGTGGCGCGGCAGCCGTTCCAGGCCGGGTGTGCCGCAACTTGATCGGCTTTCACGCCACGGCATGGATGGGCCGCAAGGGGGAACCCCATTCGGCCGCTTCCGGCCCCTGTCCGGACCGTCGGCCCGTCAACTCTGCGATGCCGGAGGAAGGGTGACGCGCTCTGCGCGCCGCTCCCCGTCCAGCACGCGCAGGGCCCGCTCCAGGGTGCTCCGGTGCAGTTCGCGCTCGCCGCGCCGGTGCATCAGCGTCAGGGCGTCGCGAAGTCCTGCGACCTTTCCCACCAGGGCCTGGGCTGCGCGCAGGGCGCCGTACGTGTCGGAGCCGCGGGCCGGGTTGATGCGGCCGAGCAGGTCGAGCACGTCGAGGTATCGGTCGACCAACTCGCCCTCGGCCCGGGTCAGGGAGGGAATCGGCGGCAGTTCCGGGGGCAGCATGTCTCACGCCCCGCCGGTGGACCGGAGGATGCGGGCGCGGTCCCGTACGACGCGGTCGGCGAGCCCGTAGGCGACCGCCTCCTCGGCGTCGAGGATCCTGTCGCGCTCGATGTCGTTGGCGATCTGCTCCTTCGGCCGGCCGGTGTGCCGGGCCAGCATCTCCTCGAGCCGGTCGCCGAGCCGCGCCAACTCGCGTGCGTGGATCTCCAGATCGGAAGCCTGGCCCCGGACCGGTTCCGGGAAGGCCGGCTGGTGGATGAGGACGCGCGACCGGGGCAGGACGAGGCGTTTGCCCGGTGTGCCCGCGGCCAGCAGGACGGCTGCGGCCGAGGCGCACTGCCCCAGACAGACGGTCTCGATGTCGCAGCTCACGAACTGCATCACGTCGTAGATGGCCGTCATCGCCGTCAGGGAGCCGCCGGGGGAGTTGATGTACAGCGAGATGTCCCGGTCGGGGGCGGCGTATTCGAGGTGGACGAACTGTGCTGTCACGTCGTTCGCGGCCGTGTCGTCGACGGGTGTCCCGAGGAAGACGATCCGCTCCTCGAGAAGCTTGGAGTAGGGGTCCAGCGTGCGGAGTCCTGCGCTGGTGCGCTCGGTGAACTCCGGGAGGACATAGCGGGCGTTGGGCCGGTTCATCGCTTCACCTCGTTGTGTGCGCTCTCCCGCGGGGCGGCCGGGTCGGGACTGCCCGAGTGCCCTGTAAAAATTGTACAGGTTGTACATCCCGTTAGACTGGGAGCATGGCCTACGAGATTCCGGTGACGCAAGCCCGTGCAGAGCTCGCCGAGCTCATCAACCGCGTTGTGTACGGCGGGGAACGGGTCGTCGTGACCCGCCACGGCAAGCCGCTCGTCGCCCTCGTTTCGGCGGCCGACCTGCGCCTTCTCGAAGAGCAGGAGGCGGCGGCGGAGACCGGGAGCGAGGAGCAGGTGATCAGCACGGTCTCGGTCACCCGCCCCGGTGAATCCGCTGCGGGCGAACGCCGCCGTTTCGGTATCGCCGCGGAACACCGTGACCCGGCCGCCGGGGGACGGCGACCGGGTCACGGCCGGTGAGGATTGCGCCAACGTCTGCGAGCCGAGGAACCAGGAGCGTTGATCGGACACGCGATCCCGCTGGGCGGTCACGGACCAGCGGCGCTTTCCGGCCGGCAGCGGTCTGCGTACGGCTCACCGCCGACGGCGAAGATCCCGCCGTGGTGACCGCTCATCGGACCGCTTCGTCGGGATGCAGGGGCCGTTGGGCATTCACCGCGGCCGGCCGGAGGCAATCGCCGTACAGAAAGGGCCTGTTGGAACCGCCGAACGTGGGTGGTCGAGCACCCGCTGCCGAGGGCGACGATCAACGCCGGCTGGGCCGAGCCGCGGGACCCGGGCGTGCGCGAACGGCGGTGTCCCTCCGGCCGTCAGTAGTGGCTGTTCATGGCCGCACGCACCTCGGTGAGGGTGGCCTCGGCCACGGCTCCGGCTCGCTCGTTCCCCTCCCGCAGAACCCGGCGGAGGTGGGCGCGGTCCTGCGCGTACTCGCTCCGGCGGGTCCGGATCGGAGCCAGGTACTCATTGACCGCTTCGGTCACGGTCTTCTTCAGCGCGGCGGCTCCCGCGGAACCGATGTCGGAGGCGACCTGCTCAGGGGTGCGGTTCTGGCAGAGGGCCGCCAGAAGGAGAAGTGAGGACACCTCGGGGCGAGCGGACGGGTCGTACGTGATGCGACGTTCGGAATCGGTCCTGGCCCCCTTGATCAGCCGAGCCGTCTCGTCGGCGTCGGCGGCAAGGGCGATGGCGTTGCCCCGGCTCTTGCTCATCTTCGAGCCATCCGTGCCGAGCAGCAGCGGCGCGCTCGACAACAGGGCATCGGGCCGGGGAAACACAGCGGTGCCCGCGCCGTAGCGGTCGTTGAAGCGGCGAGCGATGGTCCGGGTGAGTTCTAGGTGCGGGAGTTGATCCCGGCCGACCGGGACCAGATTGCCCTTGCAGAAGAGGATGTCGGCGGCCTGGTGCGCGGGGTTGGGAACTGGTTGCCCTTAAGGCAATTCTAGTGCGTATGAGAGCCTTTGAGTGGGTGTTAACCTCTCTGCGTGAGCCTCAAGGAATGGGCGATCGCGAACGGAGTGCATCCGCACACCGCGTATCGCTGGTTCCGTGAGGGGATGTTGCCGGTACCGGCTCAGCGGGTCGGTCCGCGCACGATCCTGGTGAACATCGACGCGAATAC
>NZ_JAMQGM010000017.1 GCF_023703325.1 Streptomyces meridianus | reverse complement strand
GTTTCCGGCAGGGCCTACTTCTGTTTCCTGGTGCACATGCCCGGGGTTTCCGAACCATTCCAGGTTCGGAAACCCCGGGCTTTTTTGTGTCGTCGGGGCGGTGCCGGCTGAGGCCGGTTCCGGTGACGTCACTCGCGCCAGGCGTTCAGCCGGCCCGTCCCGCATTCCCGGATCAGTGCCTCGGTATCGACGATCGGGGCCCGTGCCGTGTTGATGACCGTGCCCCCGTCCGGAGGGAGCGCCCGCTCGGCCGTGTCCAGCAGGTTCCGGGTCTCCGGGACCGGTGGCGCCCGGGGCACCGGAGTGCGCGCTGCGCGGGCCGCGGTGTGACCATCGAGACATGGCATACACGGTCCGGACGGTGAAGGCCGACGAATGGGAGGAGCTGCGGGCGTTGCGGCTGAGAGCCCTGGGCGACCCCGTCGCACGGATCGCCTTCTGCGACGACCCCCGCCTCGCCCTCCTCCAGGCCGACGACTACTGGAAGGCCCGCGCCGTCCCGCTCTCCGACGGCGGCACGGCCACGAACCTGATTGCGGTCGACGAGGATGACGGCACCTGGGTGGGCATGCTGGCCGTCCTCGACGAGACGGGGAGCCGCGGCCCTGTGCAGGAACCGGACGGCGCCGCCCTCCCGGACCGGGTCCACATCGTCAGCGTCTACGTACTCCCGGAGCACCGGGGGACCGGCGTGGCGGAAGCACTGCTGCGCGGCGCCGTCGCCTGGTCCTGGGAGAACACACCGGCGCAACGGGTCCGGCTGTGGGTGCACGAGCGGAACTCCCGCGCGCTGGCCTTCTATCTGCGCCTCGGCTTCGTCCGGACCGGCGAGCGCATGCCCTTCCCGTCCCAACCGGAGGAGACGGAGCATGAACTGGAAATCCGGCGCGGCACTGCGTGAGGTCCGGACGGTCAGCGCCGCGGCATGCGGCGCGGCCAGCGGGCATCCAGCTGCTCCTCGGAGCGCAGCAGCGCCGTCATCGGCATACCCAGTGAGGCCCCGGCCGACAGGAAATCCGGGAACTGCGGAAAGGGTGCGACCGCTGCGACATCGTCGAGGACCAGCGTGAGTGGTGGGTCGAGCCGGCCGGCGGATGACCGTTCGGCCACGCGGCGGCCGAGCTCGACCACGTTCGAGACGAGTGCGGTGAGCATGGGCATCGCACCCGGGCGGATGCGGGGATCCTCGATCGCCTCACCCACTACGTACAGGGTTCCCCCCTCGGCGGCGAATGACTCCACCGCCAGAGAATCGGCACGAGTCGGCGCACAGGCGTCACGGATGTGAACGGCCGACAACGCGCCGAGGGCAAGTGACACCAACTGCTGTGCTGCAGAACGGCGTTCGGGGTGTGCGGTGAGCGCGCTCTCGAGTTCGCCGGCCGCGCCGCCCGCCGCCCGCGGGTGGGTCCGCAGAAGACGAACCGGCTCGTGCGCGGCGGCTCCGGACGCCCAACGGTGCACCTGCCGGAACGGCAGGCCGTCCACTGCGGCGGCGTGCAGCCAGCAGCCGAGCAGCGTCTGCGCGGCGTCCTCGACGGCCGGGTCCGCGGAGTGCGGGGACCGCACGGGGGCCAGCAGGGCCGCTGCCCGGACCTCGGCTGTCCGGCGCGACGCACAGCCGGTGCAGGGCGACCAGCGGACACGTGTCGGGGTGTCGAGGAGATGGCCGGGGTCGTAGACGTGCGAAGGACCCAGCTTGCTCCGGGCGTAGCGGGTGGCGGACCAGAGAACCGGGTCCGAGGTGACGACGAGCAGCGGGCCCTCAGCGGCGACGATCGCCTCGATCGCCCAGTCGCGGCGCAACTCGGGGCGGTCTCCGGTGATCCGCAGGCCCGGACGTCCCTCTCGGCCGGACCCGGAGAGCAGCCCCGATGCGCTCGGGGGCAGGCCGGTTGCCGGTGTGGCCGGGGCGGACGGCTCCGGGGCAGGAGCCGGAACGTGCGCCGGCAGCGGGGTTTCGGCGGTTCGCGCCGCCGGCTTCCCCTCGGAGACCGTGTCGCGTCCCGCTTCACGGTGGGCGCGACCCGCCCGCCACCGGGCCGCGGTGCCGACGACGAAGACGGCCGACACGAACAGCACCATCAGTTCGCCGATCAGCACGCCCCAGAACAACCCCGGTCCGGGAAGTCGTGAAGCGGGGATCCGTGGCCAGGCGGCCGGCAGATCATGCGGCTGCGTGACGAGGCTGTGCAGCGCGGGCGGAGTGCTGCTGAACCTCAGCCCGGGCGGCCAGCTGCCGTGCGCGAGCACGGCGGCCACCCCGGCGGCCGTCCACACCAGTACGGACAGTCCGAGGAGCAGGAGGAGCAGGCCGATCAGGAGCCCGTCGGGGACTCCTCGTTGCCCGTCACGGCCCGCGTGTTCCCGGGCCGGGCCGCCTCGGTCCCCGGTCAACTCAGGCCACCGTGGACTCGGACGTGTCGGCCGCCTCGTCGGCGAGGCGCTTCTCGACCGCGGCGGCGGCACGTTCCTCGGCTTCCTCCTCTGCGGCCCGTTCCAGCGCGAGCGCCTCCTCGCTGAGGGACGACTCCGTCATGGCGCGGTCGGTGTAGACGAGCGGCCGCTCGGCCTCGGTGACCAAATGTTTGACCACTTGGACGTTGCCGTTGACATCCCACACCGCGATTCCGGGGGTGAGCGTCGGAATGATCTCCACGGCCCAGCGCGGGAGCCCCAGGACGCGTCCGGTCGCCCGGGCCTCGTCGGCCTTCTGCGCGTAGATCGTCCGGGTCGACGCCATCTTCAGGATGGCTGCCGCCTCACGGGCCGCGGCCCCGTCCACGACATCCGACAGGTGGTGGACGACGGCCACGAACGACAGGCCGAGCCGGCGGCCGAACTTCAGCAGACGCTGGAACAGCTGCGCCACGAAGGGCGAGTTGATGATGTGCCACGCCTCTTCGACGAGGAAGATGCGCTTCTTGCGGTCCGGCCGGATCCAGGTGTGCTCCAGCCAGACGCCGACGATCGCCATGAGGATCGGCATCGCGATCGAGTTGCGGTCGATGTGCGACAGGTCGAAGACGATGAGCGGCGCGTCCAGGTCGATGCCTACCGTGGTGGGCCCGTCGAACATGCCGCGCAGGTCGCCGTCCACGAGGCGGTCGAGGACCAGGGCGACGTCGAGGCCCCAGGCCCGCACGTCGTCCAGGTCGACGTTCATGGCCTCGGCCGACTCGGGCTTCGGATGGCGCAGCTGCTCGACGATGTCGGTGAGGATCGGCTGCCGGTCGGTGACGGACTCGTTGACGTAGGCATGCGCCACCTTGAGGGCGAAGCCGGACCGCTCGTCGAGCCCGCGGCCGATCGCCACCTCGATGATGGTGCGCAGCAGAGCCAGCTGCCCGGTGGTGGTGATCGACGGGTCGAGGGGGTTGAGCCGGATGCCGTCGTTGAGTGCGGCCGCCGGGTCGAGGCGGATCGGGGTGAGCCCCAGCTCCTGGGCGATGAGGTTCCACTCGCCGACGCCGTCCTCGCCCTGAGCGTCCAGCACCACGACCTGGCGGTCGCGGAACCGCAGCTGGCGCAGAACGTAGGTCTTCTCCAGCGCCGACTTGCCGTTGCCGGACTCGCCGAGCACCAGCCAGTGCGGGGCCGGGAGTTGCTGCCCGTAGAGCTGGAAGGGGTCGTAGATGTAGCCCTTTCCGGAGTAGACCTCGCGGCCGATGATCACGCCGGAGTCGCCGAGGCCGGGGGCGGCCGTGGGCAGGTACACGGCCTGGGCCTGGCCGGTGGAGGTGCGCACGGGCAGGCGCGTGGTCTCCACTTTCCCGAAGAGGAAGCCGGTGAACGCGTCGGAGAGGGCGGACAGCGGGTCGGACATGACGGGCCTCCTGGCGGCGGGCTAGCGGCGGATGCCCGTCGCGAACGGGAGCGTGTTCACGAAGGCCCGGTGGTGCTCGCGGTCGCACCACTCCAGCTTCAGGTAGGACTTGCCGGCGGAGGCGCGGATGGTCCGCTTGTCGCGGGCCAGCTTCTCCGGGGAGCGGGAGGAGACCGTGATGTACCCGACGAGGTTGACGCCCGCGGCGCCGCTGGCCAGGTCCTCCCCGCGCTGGTCGAGCCGGCCGTGCGCGGCGAGGTCGCGGGGGTCGACGGTCCGGTTCATCTTGGCCGCCCGGCTGGCCTCGGCCTCGTCGTTGGTCTTCTCGGTGAGCATCCGCTCGATGGCCACCTCGGTCGGTTCGAGGTCCATGCAGACGGCGACGGTGCGGATCACGTCCGGGGTGTGGACCAGCAGCGGGGCGAGGAAGTTGACGCCGACCGGGGTCATCGGCCACTCCTTCACCCAGGCCGTGGCGTGGCACCACGGGGCGCGGGTGGTGGACTCGCGGGTCTTGGCCTGGAGGTACGTGGGCTGGGTGGCGTCGAGTTCGGCGGGCCAGGCGTTGCGCCGGGTCATGGCCTGGATGTGGTCGATGGGGTGGTCCGGGTCGTACATCGAGTGCAGGAGCGAGGCGAGCCGGCTCTGCCCGAGTGGCTGGCGGACGCGGATGTCGGCCTCGGCCAGCCGGGCGCAGATGTCGGTGAGCTCGCGGGCCATGACGACGGCCAGCCCCGCGTCCCGGTCGGCCTTGCCCCGGCCGCCCGTGGCGCGCGCGACGGTGTACGCCTCCGAGGCCAGCTCGCGGGTGTGGTGCATGCAGGCGACCAGGTAGGCCCGGTGCTGCTCGGACGAGGTGGACACCATCGACTGAAGCTGGTCGTAGGAGTCCTGAAGCCAGCCGGGAGCCTTGCTGTCGCCGCGACGCTCGACGTCCTTGGCGTGCGCGTCGGGATCGGCGGGAAGGGTGCGGGCCAGCATCTGCAGTCGGGTCACGAAGCCGTCGCCGTTGGCCACGTGCTTGAGCAGCGTGCCGAACCGGTCGACCAGGGCCTCCTGGTCCTCGCTGTCGCGCAGGCCCACGCCCGGACCCTCGATCTCGATGGCCGCGGTCACCGTGCGCCGGTCGGCGTGCAGCAGGACGGCGATCTCGTCCGGGCCGAAGGGGGCCGCGAGCCAGACGATGCGGCCGATGCCCGGGGGCGGTCCGACCTCGACCTCGCGCCCGTCGAGCCGAGTGCCGGCCTCCTGGGCACCGGAGCGGTAGGTGGCGCCCGCGCGCAGGGTGCGCCGGAAGGAGCGGTTGATCTCGAACCACTTGTAGAGGGTGCGCTGCTTGTACGGCACGTAGACCGCGGCCAGGGCCAGCATCGGGAACCCGGCGAGGGTGGCGATGCGCAGCGGCAGAACGGGCACGAGCAGGCCGCACATCATGCCGAGGAACGCGCCCACGATGATGAGCGCGATTTCACCGGTCTCCCGGTTCTTGCCGATGATCGCGTCGGGCCGGGCCCGGCCGATCAGATACGTGCGGCGGGGTGCGATCGCAGGCGTCGAGGACGTCAAGCCTGCTCACCTCCACGGGTGTTGCCGGTGTTCCGGGTGCGGGGCGCGGGGGTGGCGGATCCGGAGGAGCCGCGCGAGCCGTGCGCGGCGACGCCTCCGGCGACCGGGTTGGCAGGCTTGGGGGGCGGCCGGTGGGACGATCCGTCGTCGCCCGAACCACGACTGCTGTGCGTCTTGATGCCCTGTTTGACGAGGGCGGCGGGGGACGAGATGACGGCGGCGGCCCGGCTGCCGTCCGTGGCCTGCTTCCGGTCGCTGCGGCCGGCGGCGATCTCGTCGCCGAAGCCGGGGACGAACCGGTAGATCATCGCGCTGGCGAAGATGGCCAGCAGGATGATCGAGAGCCCGGAGACCACGGCCGAGAACGCGCTCGGCCCCTTGTCGGAGGCGGAGAGCGCGCCGGCGAGACCCAGCACGATGACGATCACCGGTTTGATCAGGATGACCGCGATCATGATGCCTGCCCAGCGGCGGACGTGGCCCCACATGTTCTTGTCCACGAGGCCGGCGTAGACGACGACGCCGAGAAGTGCGCCGACGTAGAGCAGCGCAGCCCGGATGACCAGTTCCAGGCCCAGGATTCCTGCGGCCAGGACGGAGACGAGGCTGACCGCGATGAGCATGATCGGGCCGCCGCCGATGTCGTCGCCCTTGGTCAGGGCTGCGGAGAACGCGCCGAAGAACTTGTTGTTGTCCGCGGAGATGCCGGACGCGACGACCTCGGTGACGGCGTCGGTCGCCGAGACGACGGTGTGCAGGATCAGCGGGGTGAACGCCGACGCCAGTACGGTCAGCCAGAGGAACCCGACGGCCTCGCTGATGGCCTCGGTCAGCGGCACGCCGCGCACGGCGCGCTTGGCGACCGCCAGCAGCCAGAGGACGAGCGTCAGCACGGTGGAGGCCGCGAAGACGACGGCGTACTGGGTGAGGAATGCCTTGTTGGTGAAGTCGACGTCGGAGGTCTTCTCCACGGCCTTCGACAGGTTGTCGACGGTCCAGGCCGCGGCCTTGGCGCAGCCGCGGGCGAGGGACGAGAGCGGGTCGAGGGTGTCGGACAGCGGGTCGGTGGGCGCGCGTCGTGCCCCGCCGCCGTCCCCGCTCTCGCAGTAGTCCCGCGCCTGGCCCAAAATCAGGTCGCAGTCATCTTTCGGCTCTGCAAGGGCGCGTGGAGCGATCACGAAACTGGCCGCCTGCATCCCCATGAGTCCGATTGCCGCGGTGAGCGCGCGGACGGACGGCTTACCGCGCATAGGTGAAGCCTCCGTACTCCTCGACCGCCTTGGCGATTTCGTCGGCGCTCGAAGCCTTGCGGTCGCTGTTCACGGGGGCCGGGCCTTCTTCCTGTTTGAAGCTCTCCACCTTCCAGTCCCCGTCCCTCCAGCGGAGTTGGAGTGTCATGGTGAACCAGTCATTTGCCACAGGATTGGTCGACCTGACCCCCGCCGTGCCGAAGGCACCGGTGCACCACACCTCTACGGTGGCGGAGGCGGGGGAGAACGCCGTTGCCTTGGTGCCGATGGGAGCGGTACGAGCGATGTAGGTCATTCCCTCGGCCGCGTTGCCGTTCGCATCGAGGCCCAGCTTGCTCAGGAAGTCCTTGGAGTAGGCCTTGTCGAATTTGGCGTCGAGTTCGTCGACCTTGCTGCTCACGAACAGCTGCCGCACGATCTTTTTGCGTTGCGCTGCTTTCAGGATGTCCGCAGAGACGAGCGCCACCGCGTAGTTCGCCGCCGCGCTCTGCGCGCCCTGCTCCGTCTTCGGGAAGCCCGACGGGATGTCGCCGTCCCCGGCACGCACAGGTGTCTCGCCGCTGGGTGCGGTGGGCGCCCCGGCGCCGCTCCTGCCCGGGTCGTCCGCGGGTCCTCCCCCGCCGTTGCCGCGGTTGGCGAAGGCGATCGCGGCGACGAGCAGGACCACCACGGACACGACGGTGATCAGCCCCCGGGACGACCGTGAGGGCAGCCGTTTGGTCCCGTAGGTGTCGGTCCCCTCGCCCTCGGGCAGCCGGGTGCGCGTCCGGTCGCCGCCGTAGAAGTCGTCGCCGCTGCTCATGCGGACCCCGCTCCTTCGCGCTCGGCCGTCGGCGTCCCCGCTGTCCCCGGTGCCGGTGCTCTCCGTGCCCGGCGCTCCGTCCGGTCGTGGTGGTGGCCGCAGGCCGACAACAGCTGTGCTCGAACGCGTGTGGACGCGGTGTGGTGACTGGACATCAAAGGACGCAACCTCAGCCGGTGGGCACGACGGACGGGTGGGACGGGTCGCGTGCCGCATCTGCGAGGGGACGCAGGTGTGGCACGCCGTGCTCGGGACGGACGTTCCGTCAGATCGCCATTCCATAGACGATCGTGAACAGTGTGCCCAGCGATCCGATGATGAAGACGCCGGTCAGCCCGGCGACGATCAGCCCCTTTCCCTGCTCGGCGCTGAAGGTGTCGCGCAGGGCCGTGGCCCCGATCCGCTGCTTGGCCGCGCCCCAGATCGCGATACCGAGGCAGAGCAGGATGGCAATGGCCATCACGACCTCGACCATCACGCGGGCCTCGTTGCCCAGGGTGCCGAACGGCCCCCAGTCCGGGGCGATGCCGCCGATGATGGTGGTGATGTCGCCCTTGTCGGCTGCCAGGAACATATGGAACTCACCGCCCCTACGGGGTAGTTGATCTCGGCCCGGCCTCGTGGCGCGGGTCGGGTCCTATCTTCTCCGACGATGCCCGCATGTCATGTCGGCTTGGTGTCATTTCTTGGCCGATCCCGAGTGGGTCCGGCGAGGCGGCCTCCGGACCGGAGAGAGCCGATTCCGGACGGCAAGCGTATCGTCACTCTGTGTATCACGGAGCGTGACATCGGGCAATGAGCCGTCGGCCAGGGGGTGCGGGCGGCCCGGGGCGCGTCCCGGTGTACCCGACAGAACGTCAGGAGCCCCCCTCGACGGGCCGGTTCCCGCGGTGGGGGGCTTCCGGACTTCTCGCAGGGTGCGGGTGAGGCATCGAAAAACTGTACGCTGAACCCTCTGCGGCGAACTCCTGACGCGGCCACACGCCCAGGTCTCCGGCGCCGCAGGACATCGAGCCGGCGAAACGAAAATCGAGGACGGTACGCGGGTGCTGGTTGCTGATCGGTACCGGTTGGAAGCGGCCATCGGCCGCGGCGGGATGGGCGAGGTCTGGCGTGCCTCGGACGAGGTGCTCGGCCGCCGGGTGGCGGTCAAGCTGCTGCTGGGCAATGACGCGGACGAACACGCGGGTGCCCGCTTCCGGCTCGAGGCCCAGACCGCGGCCCGGCTCAACCATCCGCACGTGGTCTCCGTGTTCGACTTCGGTTCCTGGGGCGACCGCTTCTACCTGGTGATGGAACTGGTTGCGGGGAACAGCCTGGCCCAGGAGGCGTCCGGCCCGGCGATGAGCCCCCAGCGGGTGGCCGTCATCGCCGCGCAGGCGGCGGCCGGGCTGGCCGCTGCGCACCGCCAGGGCGTGGTTCACCGGGACATCAAGCCGGGCAACCTGATGCTGGACGCGGACGGAACGCTCAAGATCGGTGACTTCGGCATCGCCCGGTTCGTGGACGACGAGTCCGCGGCGCTCACCGGCGTCGGCCAGATCGTCGGCACCAGTCTCTACCTGGCCCCCGAACGCGCCCTCGGCCGGACCGCCGGGCCGGCGTCCGACGTGTACGCCCTCGGCTGTGTGCTGTACCAGCTGCTCGCCGGCCGCCCACCGTTCGAGGCCGACACCTCGACGGCCGTGCTGTACATGCACGTCGACGCCGCTCCGACGCCGCTCTCCCGGATCCGCCCCGAGCTGCCCGGGGCCTTCGAGGAGTACCTGCTGCGGATGCTCGCCAAGCGCCCGGAGGACCGTCCGTCCGCGCAGGAGGCCGCCGACTGGTTCGCCGGCCCCGCCCCGTACGCCGTGCCCGGCTTCGGACAGCGACAGGGCACCGGAGGCCGTGCGGCTTACACGACGCACGGACCGTCCGCGCCGCCGGCACCCACCGTCCCGCCCACGACCGGCCGCCGGCGCGCCGTCCCGCAGCCGCAGATCCACGACCGCGTCCGCGCCCACTTGAGGGAGCACAAGGTGCTGACCGGAACCGTCGCGGGGGCAGGGTCGTTCCTCGCCGCGGCGGTCATCGGCATGTCGTGGTTCGGAGCCGTTGACGGCGGCCCCGCCGCCGGCGACCCGTCCCGGCTCGCTGAGCCGGCTCCGTCCTCCTCCTCCGCTGCGGAGACTCTCGAGCCGAGCGCCGACCCGGTGGTTCCGGCAGAGGCGCCCGCCGTCGTCGCCACCCCCGGCCACGATGACCGCGGCCCGGCGGACAAGCCGCACAAGGGCAAGCACCGGCGTCCCGGGGGCGGTCACGACTGAGGCCCATCCGGGACCGTCCCGCAGGCACGCCGCCTCCGCTCCGGACCGGGCCCCGCACACGTCTTGTTTTCGCGTCAGGCGTCCGTGCGCCGTCGCCGCGCCCTCCGGTGTCCCTGTACCGTCCGAAGCACCGCTGAACGGACCGGGTGATGGGTGGAGGGCAGGGGGATGCGCAAGGTCTGGCTGGGGGCCGGCGTCGCGTTCGGCCTGGCGGCCTGTTTCGTCGGGCTGCTGGTGGTCGGCACCTACACGGCGGCGGCCGGACTGCTCGGCGGCGGCGCCGTGGGTCTGGCGAAGAACGCCGTGCCCGCCACCTACCGCGACCTCGTCAGCAAGTGGGGCAACCACTGCTCCGCCATCAGCCCCCCGCTGCTGGCCGCGCAGCTGTACCAGGAGAGCGGCTGGAACCCGCGGGCGCGGAGCGGAGCCGCGGCGCAGGGCATCGCCCAGTTCATCCCCGGCACCTGGGCCGCTCACGGCGTGGACGGCGACGGCGACGGCGACCGCGACGTCTGGGACCCCGCCGACGCCATCCCCTCGGCGGCCTCCTACGACTGCAAACTGGCCAAGTACGTGAAGGGCGCCCCGGGCGACCCGACGGCGAACATGCTCGCGGCGTACAACGCCGGCGCGTACGCGGTGATCAAGTACGGCGGGGTCCCGCCGTACCGCGAGACACAGAACTACGTGAAGACCATCACGACCCTGGCGAAGAGCTTCGAGGCACCGGCCGGCCGGGTCCCGCCGTCCCGCCAGGCCGCCGCCGCCATCTACTACGCGCAGCAGAAGCTGGGAACGCCGTACCTCTGGGGCGGCAACGGTACGGCGGACCACGGGGGCCGGTTCGACTGCTCCGGACTGACGAAGGCCGCCTACGCGTCCGTGGGCATCGGGCTGCCGCGGGTGGCGAACGACCAGTACAACGCCGGTCCGCACCCCGCCCGCGACGAACTCATGCCGGGCGACCTCGTGTTCTTCTCCGACGACCTCGCCGACGCGCGGGCCATCCACCACGTCGGGATCTACGTGGGAGGTGGTTACATGATCAATGCCCCGTACACCGGCGCCGTGATCCGGTTCGACAGGATCGACACCCCGGACTACTTCGGCGCAACCCGGGTGACGGAGGACGGCGCCCGTGCGCTGCCGGACCGGAGGGCCTCCTGACGGCGCGTCGAACCCCCGCCCGCCCGCCCGGCGCCGACCGGTGAGGGGCTGTAACCTGACGGGGACTCTCGGTGAGAGTTCCGTCCCTGAGCTGCGGCGATGAATCACCCTTCGATAACGTCTGCGTGATCATTCGGTGGAGGACGGAACGCGTTCCGGGGAACTGACGTTCCCTGGAACGGGGACGCAGCAGCTCGGCAGCAGGGGGCAGCAGCAGACACGCCGCACGGGGACACCGACAGACAAGGGACCGCGGGACATGCCTGGACTCGAGACCACCGGGGCCAACCCCGACGTCGACCTGCTCTACGACATCAACGGGCTCGCCGTGGACGCACCCCACTGGTTCGACCGGGTCATGGAATGGGTCGGCGAGTACGGGATCATGGCCGGCCTGGGTCTGCTGCTCCTCGTGTGCTGGTGGCGGGCCCGCAGCAGCCGTGACCCGGTGCCGGCGGTGGCCGCCGTGGTGTGGGCCCCGCTGGCGGCCCTGACCGCGGTGGTGGTCAACATCCCCATCCGCGGCTTCGTCGAGCGACCGAGGCCCTTCCTCGACCACCACGGACTCGAGGTCCTGGTGAGCGGCAAGGACGACTACTCGTTCGTCAGCGACCACTCGACGATGGCCATGGCGATCGGTGTGGCGCTGTTCGTGGCCAACCGCAGGTTCGGCCTGGCGGGCATCGCGCTCGCCTTCCTCGAGGGCTTCTGCCGCGTCTACATGGGCGTCCACTACCCGACCGACGTCATCGGGGGGTTCGCGCTCGGCACGGCGGTCGCCCTGCTGCTCGCCCCGCCCGCCATGGCCCTGCTCACCCGGCTGCTGCACGTGATCGGCCGTACCTGGGCGGCTCCGCTGGCCCGGGCCGGTGGGCCGGGAGCGCCGGGCGGTGAGCACCCCGGCCGGGGCGGCGAGGTGTCCACGAGCCGACGGCAGAAGGACCTCGCGGCCTGACCGCCGCAGGGCCCGGGACCGTGCGGTGAGCGCCCGGGCCCTCACCACTCGAACGGCGCTCCCGGGATGTCCTGTTCGGCCCAGACGACCTTGCCCTCCGCGGTCCGGCAGGAACCCCAGCGCCGGCAGAGCATGTTGATGAGCTGAAGGCCCCGCCCGCCCTCGTCGCTGAGCGTGGCGTGCTGGATCTGCGGCAGGTCCGGGCCCTGGTCGGATATCTCCACGACGAGCCGGTCGTGACGCAGCAGCCGCAGCATGCCGGGGCCGCCGCCGTACCGCAGGGCGTTGCCGACGAGTTCGCTGACGACCAGTTCGACGGTGTCGGACATGTGGGCCAGATCCCAGTGGTCGAGCTGTCCCCGGACGAGCTGCCGGGCCTCGCGGGCCGCGCTGCCGTCCGAGGCGAGCTCCCAGAGGCACAGGCCGCCGTGGTCGCCGTGGTCGGCGGTGCGCTGCTCCTCGTGCTCGCCCAGGGGCCGGGCGGCGGCGACCAGGACGACCGCGTCGTCGATCCGCTCCTCTGCTCCCAGCCGCTGGATGATGACGTCGCAGGCCCGGGACAGCGGGGGCTGCTCACCCTCCACCGCGACCCGCAGCCGTTCCTGCTGGGTGACGATGTCGTCGACGCGGTTCTTGGCGAGCCCGTCGGTGTAGAGGACCATCCGGCTGCCGACCGGCAGCTTCAGCCGCACGTGGTCGTACGGGATCACCCCGGCGCCGAGCGGCGCGCCGGGCGGCACGTCCGCGTACCGGGCCCGGCCGCCGGCGCTGACGACGAGCGGGGGCAGGTGGCCGGCGCTGGCGACGGTGCAGGTGCCGTCCGCGGGGTCGTACACGACGCACAGGCAGGTGGCGACCTGATCCTCCTCCAGGTCTCGGGCCGCCAGATCCAGTCGGGCGAGCACCCGCTCGGGTGCGATGTCCAGGGCCATCAGGGTGCGGGCGACCGTCCGCAGCCGGCCCATGGTGGCCGCGCCCGCCAGACCGTGGCTCATCACGTCCCCCACGACCAGCGCGGTGCGGCCGCCGGGCAGTTCCACGACGTCGAACCAGTCGCCGCCGACACCGGCCGGGTGGATGGTGGGGAAGTAGTGGGTGGCGACGTCGAGTCCGGGGGTCGCGGGGGCGCTGCGCGGCAGCATGGTGCGCTGCAGGGCCACCACGACCTCGCGTTCGCGGCTGTAGAGGCGGGCGTTGTCGATGAAGATCGCGGCCTTGGAGACCAGCTCGAGGGCGAGGGCGACATCGGCGGCGCCGAACGGCTGCGGATTGTGGGCGCGGACGAAGTCGACGATGCCGAGGAGCACACCGCGGGCGATCAGCGGGACCTTCAGCAGCGCGTGGACGCCTTCGCGGCGCATGGCGGCGGCAGCGCTGGGGCTGAGCGCGATCCGCTCGTACTGGTCCCCGCTGATGCCGTTGGCCAGGAAGGGTTTCCGGGTCGTCAGGCACTCCATGAGGATGGCGTTGTCCGCGCGCTGGGTGATCTGCCCGACGGGGTCGGGCTCGAGGTTCAGGCCCTCGATCAACGACAGGGCCATGGCTCGGATCGGCGGAACGTGGGTCTGCGGGGCGCGTACGCCGTCCTCGCCCAGCAGCACGGAGTCCAGCAGGTCGACGGACGCCGCGTCGGCCACCCGGGGCACGACGAAGTCCACGAATTCCTGCGCGGTGACCTCGAGGTCGAGGGTGGTGCCGATCTTGTGGGTGGCCTCGTTCAGCCACGCGAGCCGTTCCTCGCCCGCGGACGGATCGGACGGCGCGGCGCCGGAGGTACGCGGAGGTGGCGGCGTGTGCCGCGCACAGCCGTCGAACGGCCGGCCTGCTTCCGGAAAGCGGTCCTCGTCCACCACTCACCTCACCTTTCCGGGAAGAGCCCCGGTGGACAAGGGCCCGGGGATGCGCTGGGGGAAGAGGTGACCGCCTAGGTGGTCCGTTCTGTGTGGTTCCGGGAGTCGATGCGTGCTTTCTCCCGGGCTCTTCGGGCGGGGCCGGCCCATCCGCAGGAGCAGCGCGCGACAGCGAAGGAGCCCTGGTCGACGGTGGTGACCCGATGACCCGGCTCGGGTGAGCGGCCGGCCGTGCCGGCTTGACGAAGCACCCGTCCACGGTACTGGCCGTGACGGTGCGGCGGGGATGGTCGTTAGCACAACGGGCTCGGACGGCGGCTTTCCCTGGGGGTGGACGGGCGATGGCGGAGCATCAGTACGTGGGGAGGCGCCGGGCCGTTGCGGTGGCGGTGGCGGGGGCGCTGATCGTGGGAGGCGCGGGGTCCGGCTGTGCGGGCCGGGGTGCAGTCGCCGACGACCGGCCCGCGGCGGCGCGGGTGGCGCCGGCCGTGTCGCTGGCGGAGGTGCGTCGCGCGGCCGATGTCCTGATCCGCTCCCGTTCCTCGCTCGCAGGCACCTCGATAGAGACCGTCGTGGGCGGAACCCGGGTGGTCATCCGCGGCCGGGGCGCATTCGACTACGTGCGCCGGCTGGGCCGGTTGCGGGTCGTCCTGCCGAGGGACGCCGCGGGCGACGCCGGGCACCGGCCGATCACCGAACTGCTCGCCCCGGGAGCCCTGTACATGAAGAACCGCGGGGCCGGGGTGCCGGCCGACAAGTGGGTGCGGGTGGACACCGGGCATCTGTCGGACGGGAATCTGCTGACCGGGGGCGCGACCGACCCGCTCTCGGCCGCGCAGCTGCTGCGGGGCGCCGGGAGCGTGTCGTACGTCGGCCGGGACCGGGTGCTCGGGGTGGGCGTCCGGCACGTGCGGGGCACGGCGAGCATCGCGCGGGCCGCGCAGGCGTCGGAGGACGGCCGCGGCGCCCTGACGTCGGCCGCGAAGGGGTTCTCGACGGACACGGTGCGGTTCGACGCCTGGTTCGACGCGGACGGACGGTTGCGCAAGGTCCGGCACCGGTTCCAGTTCTCCCCGGCTCCGGGGGCGCCGCGGCAGGCGGCCGAGGTGGTGTCCACGGTGCTGCTGTACGACTTCGGAGCCGCGGTCGAGGTGGACCTGCCCGACGAGGCGGACATCTATACCGGCCGGATCGCCGTGCCCGAGGGTTGAACAGAGGCCCGGGTGTTCGGCGGTGTGACGGTGACGGTGGCGGGGGCTTCTCCCCGGGGCGAATCCGGACGTGGACCCTCCGGATGGGCCCCGGGAAATGACCCGTCCGTGTCATGCGCGGCGCGGGCCCGGATTCCTACGCTGGGCCCGCGTGACAAGAAGCCCGGGGCGCTCGCTCGGTGCTCGTGACGAGGAGGTGATGGATGTGCCCCCCTGTGGCCGCTCCGCCGTCCAGGATCATCTGGCTCTTGCCGAGATCGAGCTGTGCAGTGAGCTCATGATCGCTGCCTCGGCCGTGGCCGAGGGGCGGCTGAGCCCGGACCGTATCGACGAAGTGCTGGACGTCACCTCCGCCCCCACGCCCTCGGCCGCTCGACGGGCTGCCCCCGCGCAGGGCGGGCGGGCCGACCGGTCCGGCACGCCGTAGCAGTGGCCCGCCGGCGCCCGGGCCTGCCGCGTACGGTGCCGGCCGGTGTCTCAGGTGCGCAGCAGACGGGCGATGGCGGCTGTGGCCTCCGCCACTTTGGCGTCGATCTCCTCGCCTCCTTCGAGGGCGGCGGCCGCGACGCAGTGACGCAGATGCTCCTCGAGCAGTTGCAGGGCGAATGCCTGCAGGGCCTTGGTTCCGGCCGACACCTGGGTGAGGATGTCGATGCAGTAGACGTCCTCCTCGACCATCCGCTGGAGGCCACGGACCTGGCCCTCGATGCGGCGCAGACGCTTGAGGTGCTGGTCCTTCCGGCTGCTGTAACCGTGCGGTCCGGCCGTGCCCGCCGGTGCGTCCGCCGCGGACAGTCCGTCGCCGTCGGGGGCGGACGGACCGGCCTCGATGCTCGTCATGGCGTCCTCCCGGTGGGGTGCGAGGCCTCTGGGCATATACCCCGAGTGGGTATATGATACCCAAATTCATCTCCTGTTCGGGGGTCCCTGCCGGACGCGCTTCCGCATGGGCGACACTGGTGAACGCCGGTCGAAGTGGCCGGATGATGCGCTTAGCATCTTCGAGACCGAACCGCTGCACCCTGAGGACCTCACGTGCGCTTTCGTCTGACCCCCAGGGAGACGAGTTTCTACGACATGTTCGCCGCTTCCGCGGACAACATCGTCACGGGCTCCAAGCTCCTCATGGAACTGCTCGGCGCGGACGTCGCCGGTCGCGCCGACATCGCCGAACGCATGCGTGCGGCCGAGCACGCCGGGGACGACGCGACCCACGCGATCTTCCACCAGCTGAACTCCTCCTTCATCACGCCGTTCGACCGCGAGGACATCTACAAGCTCGCGTCGAGCCTCGACGACATCATGGACTTCATGGAGGAAGCCGTCGATCTGGTCGTCCTGTACCAGATCGAGGAACTCCCGAAGGGTGTCGAGCAGCAGGTCGAGGTGCTGGCCCGGGCCGCGGAGCTGACCGCGGAGGCCATGCCCCATCTGCGGACCATGGACAACCTGACCGAGTACTGGATCGAGGTCAACCGCCTCGAGAACCAGGCCGACCAGATCCACCGCAAGCTGCTGGCCCACCTCTTCAACGGCACGTACGAGGCCATAGAGGTGCTCAAGCTCAAGCAGATCGTGGACGTTCTCGAGGAGGCCGCGGACGCCTTCGAGCACGTGGCCAACACCGTCGAGACCATCGCGGTCAAGGAGTCCTGACCTCCGGTGGACACGCTCGCGCTCGTCGTGACCATCGGGGTCGCGCTCTTCTTCACGTACACCAACGGCTTCCACGACTCGGCGAACGCCATCGCGACGTCGGTGTCGACCCGGGCGCTGACCCCGCGCGCCGCCCTCGCCATGGCCGCGGTGATGAACCTCGCCGGTGCCTTCATGGGCAGCGGAGTCGCCAAGACCGTCAGTGAGGGTCTGATCGAGACGCCCACCGGCCGCTCCGGGATGGGCATCCTGTTCGCGGCGCTCGTGGGCGCGATCGTCTGGAACCTGATCACCTGGTACTTCGGCCTGCCGTCGTCCTCCAGCCACGCCCTGTTCGGTGGCATGGTCGGTGCGGCACTGGCCGGCGGCACGGTGGTCATCTGGTCCGGAGTCGTGGACAAGATCATCATTCCGATGTTCCTGTCGCCGGTGGTCGGACTCCTCCTGGGCTACCTCGTGATGGTCGCCATCATGTGGATGTTCCGGAAGGCCAATCCGCACCGGGCCAAGCGGGGATTCCGCATCGCACAGACCGTCTCGGCGGCCGGCATGGCCCTCGGCCACGGTCTCCAGGACGCCCAGAAGACGATGGGCATCGTGGTCCTGGCCCTGACCATCGCCGATGTGCAGGAGCAGGGCGACGCCATCCCGCTCTGGGTGAAGTTCGCCTGCGCCGCCATGCTGTCTCTGGGCACCTACGCCGGCGGCTGGCGCATCATGCGCACCCTCGGCCGCCGGATCATCGAGCTGGACCCGCCACAGGGCTTCGCGGCCGAGACGACCGCCGCCTCGGTCATGTACACCGCGTCCTTCATGTTCCACGCCCCCATCTCGACCACGCACGTGATCACCTCGGCGATCATGGGCGTGGGCGCCACCAAGCGGGTCAACGCCGTCCGCTGGGGTGTCGCGAAGAACATCATCATGGGCTGGTTCATCACGATGCCGGCCGCAGCCCTGGTGGCCGCGGCCAGCTACGGCATCGTGCTGCTGGCCTTCGGCTGAGCGCTGCTCCGCACGCCTCGCCCGAGCCGCTCCCGTCCCCGGCACCGCCGCTGACGGGAGCGGGAAAGCGGCAGGGCCCGCCCCCGGTGTGTTCGGGGGCGGGCCCTTCGCCGTGCGGTGGCACCGCCATGCAGCACCGCAGGACGCCTGGTGTCAGCCGAAGCGACCGGAGATGTAGTCCTCGGTGGCCTGGACCGACGGGTTGGAGAAGATCCGCTCGGTGTCGTCGATCTCGACGAGCCGGCCGGGCTCGCCGATTCCGCTCAGGTTGAAGAAGGCCGTGCGGTCGGAGACGCGCGCCGCCTGCTGCATGTTGTGCGTGACGATGACGATCGTGAACCGCTGCTTCAGCTCGCCGATCAGGTCCTCCACCGCGAGGGTCGAGATCGGGTCGAGGGCCGAGCAGGGCTCGTCCATCAGCAGGACCTCGGGCTCGACGGCGATGGCCCGGGCTATGCACAGCCGCTGCTGCTGTCCGCCGGACAGGCCCGCTCCGGGACGGTCGAGGCGGTCCTTGACCTCGTTCCACAGGTTGGCACCGCGCAGCGACTTCTCCACGATCTCGTCCAGCTCGCGCTTCTTGTACGAGCCGTTGAGGCGCAGGCCCGCGGTGACGTTGTCGCGGATCGACATCGTCGGGAACGGGTTCGGGCGCTGGAAGACCATGCCGACCGTGCGGCGCACGGCCACCGGGTCGATGCCCGACGCGTACAGGTTCTCGTCGTCGAGCATGACCTTGCCCTCGACGCGGCCGCCGGGGGTGACCTCGTGCATGCGGTTGAGGGTCCGCAGGAAGGTGGACTTGCCGCAGCCCGACGGGCCGATGAAGGCCGTCACCGAGCAGGGCTCGACGGTCATGGAGATGTCGTCGATGGCTTTGTGGCTGCCGTAGAAGGCGGAGAGTCCGCTGACATCGATCCGCTTGGCCATGGAAATCACTCTCTTCGGGGGGCCGGGGGGTCGCCCCGGGGGTGCAGTGCGACTGGGGGTGCGGGCCCGGATCAGCGGGCCTTCGGCGCCTTCCAGCGGGCGATGCCGCGGGCGAGCAGGTTCAGGAGCATCACGATCGCGATGAGGACGAGGGCTGCGGCCCAGGCCCGGTCGACCGCAGCGGGCGTTCCGACCGCGTACTGCTCGAACACGTACAGCGGCAGCGAGGACTGGACGTCGTTGAACGGGTCGTTGTTGATGAACATGCTCCCCGAGACCAGCAGCAGCACGGGGGCCGTCTCGCCGGTGATACGGGCCACGGCCAGCATCACACCCGTGGCGATGCCGCCGACCGCGGTCGGCAGGACGACCTTGAGGATGGTCCGCCACTTGGGTACGCCCAGGGCCAGCGAGGCCTCGCGCAGCTCGTCCGGGACGAGCTTGAGCATCTCCTCCGTGGACCGGACGACGACGGGCATCATCAGGATGGCCAGCGCCATCGAGCCGGCGAAGCCGGAGAAGCCCATGCCGAAGGTCAGCACCCAGGTCGACAGGATGAACAGGCCCGCGACGATCGACGGGATGCCCGTCATGACGTCCACGAAGAACGTGACGGCCTTGGCGAGCCTGCCCCGCCCGTACTCGACCAGGTACACGGCGGTCAGCAGACCGATCGGCACGGCCATCAGGGTGGCGAGACCGACCTGCTCGAGCGTGCCGATGATCGCGTGATAGACACCGCCGCCGGGCTCGTCGTTCTGCAGGCCGGCCATGGAGTGAGAGAGGAAGTAGCCGTCGAGCACCCTCAGGCCGCGGGTGACCGTGGTCCAGGCCAGCGAGGCCAGCGGGACGATGGCGAGGACGAAGCACACCCAGACCAGGCTGGTGGCGATCCGGTCCTTGGCCTGGCGCTTTCCCTCCACGACGGTCGTGACGAGGTAGGTGCCGGCGACGAACACGAGGGCGGCGATCAGGCCCCACTGGACGCGGCTCTGCCAGCCGGCCAGCAGGCCCGCTCCGCAGCCGGCCGCAACGGAGACGAGGGCGATGGCGGCCGGGGCCCAGCGCGGCAGGCGCCGCTTGGAGAACGAGGGCGGCTGCGGCCGGTCGTCGACCGGGGGCCGGTTCATCAGTGCGTTGCTCATGCTGCTGCTCCCGAGTACTCCTTGCGGCGGGCGATGATCAGCCGGGCCGCGCCGTTCACGAGCAGGGTGATGACGAACAGCACCAGGCCGGAGGCGATGAGGGCGTCACGGCCGAAGGCGTCGGCCTCGTTGAACTTCGCGGCGATGTTCTGCGCGAAGGTGCCGCCGCCGGGGTCGAGCAGGTGTCCGGAGAAGACGAAGCTCGGCGAGAGCACCGTTGCGACGGCCATCGTCTCGCCCAGCGCGCGGCCGAGCCCGAGCATGGAGGCGCTGATGATGCCGGAGCGGCCGAAGGGCAGCACCGACATGCGGATGACCTCCCAGCGGGTGGCCCCCAGGGCGAGCGCCGCCTCCTCGTGCATCCTGGGCACCTGGAGGAAAACCTCGCGGATCACGTTGGTGATGACCGGGAGGATCATGACGGCGAGCAGCAGACCGACGGTGAACAGGGAGCGGGCGGGCCCGGAGCCCGTCTTGTCGAAGATGTAGGTCCAGCCCAGGTACTCGTCGAGCCACTGGTTGAGCCCGGCGAGGTAGGGCACGAGGACGAGGGCGCCCCACAGGCCGTAGACGATGCTGGGAACGGCCGCGAGCAGGTCGATGACGTACGCCATCGGCGCCGCCAGCTTGCGCGGCGCGTAGTGCGAGACGAACAGCGCGATGCCGATGGCGACGGGGACGGCGACGGCCATGGCGATGATCGAGCTCACCACGGTGCCGTAGGCGAGGATCGCGATGCCGAACTCGGGCGGGTTGCCCTGCGGGTTCCACGCGAAGGCGGTGAGGAAGTTCGCCTGGTCCTTGGAGATGGCCAGGCTCGCCCGGTAGGCGAGGAAGGCCGCGATGGCGGCCATGATCACGAGCAGGACGATGCCGGATCCGCGCGAGAGGCCGAGGAAGACCCGGTCTCCGGCCTTTCCGGTCGTGCGGCGGCCTTGCGGCGCTTCGGGCGGCGCCGGGGCCTTGGAAGTGGGTGTGTCCATGGATGTCTCCGGTCTGGTGGGGTGTTGCCCCTGGCGGCGGTGCACCGGATGGGTTTCGTGCGGCGGCCGGACGGCCCTGCGGGGTCACCGCAGGGCCGTCCACCCGGTCAGGACAGGGTCGGGACGGTCTCGCGGACCTTCTTGGCGATCTCGGGCGGGAGCGGCGCGTAGCCCTCCTTGACCAGGACCTCCTGGCCGAAGTCGCTCGCGGTGTAGTTGAGGAACGACTTGACGGCGTCGAGGCTCTCGGGCTTGTTGCCCTTGTCGCAGGCGATCTCGTAGGTGACGAGCATCAGCGGGTAGGCGCCCTCGGCCTTGGTCGCGTAGTTCAGGTCCAGCGCGAGGTCCTTGCCCTTGCCGACGACCTTGGCGTCCGCGATGGCCTTGGAGGCGTTCTCCGGGCTGACCTCGACCGGCTCGGAGGCGCCGGTGTCGAGCTTCGCCGTGGAGAGATCGTTGCTCGTGGCGTAGGAGAGCTCGACGTAGGAGATGGCGCCCTCGGTCTGCTTGACCTGGGCGGAGACGCCGGAGGAGCCGCTCGCGCCCTGGCCGCCCTTGGCGGGCCAGGCCTTCTCGTCCGGGTACTTCCAGTCGCCGGGGGCGGCCTTGCCCAGGTACTTGCCCAGGTTGGCGGTGGTGCCCGACTCGTCGGAGCGGTGGAACGGGTGGATCTCCTTGGCGGGGAGATCGGCCTTCGGGTTCAGCTTCTTGATCGCCGGGTCGTTCCACTTCTTGATCTTCGAGTCGAAGATCTTGGCGAGCGTGGGGGCGTCCAGGACCAGGTCGTCCACGCCGGGCAGGTTGTAGCTGACGGCGACGGGGCCACCGACCATGGGCAGGTTGATGCCCTGGCCGCCCTTGCAGATCTTCTTGGACGCGGCCACTTCCTCGGGCTTCAGCGCCGAGTCGGAGCCCGCGAAGGCCGTGGAGCCCTGGGTGAACTGGGTGATGCCGCCGCCGGAGCCGACGGGGTTGTAGTTGAGCTGCACGTCCTTGCAGGCGGCCATGTAGTTCTTGATCCACACGTCCATGGCGTTCTTCTGCGCGGACGAGCCGGAGGCGAGGAGCTTGCCCTTGCCGGCGCACTCGATGTTCTTCGCGGCCTTCTTCTCGTTGACGCCGTTCGCCGCGCTGTTGTCGTCGGAACCGCAGGCCGTGAGGACCAGTGCGCTGGAGACGGCGATCGCGCCGACGGCGAGGGCGCGCATGCCACGTCCGTTCCTACCCTGAAGATTCACCTTCGTTGTTCCTTCCTGAAGTCCGCCGGAGAAGGGCGAAGCAGAGGTGGTCACTCGCGTTCGGCCGGCGGACGGAATGCCCACCGGTGAGGCCGAACGTAGGGACGTCAGATGAATCGGCCAGCGGGGACGGGTGAACGCCAGGTGAACCTCGCCCGTCGGTGCGGAAGCGGGATAGCGGGTGGGCGCGCGGTGTGGGTCCGCGGATGTGCGGTGTCGCCGGGTCGCCCTCGGTCGTCCGGGCCGGCTCCGGCTGAGCCGGGCTCACGTCCCGGGTTCCCCGGCTTCGCCCGCTTGCCCGCAGCAGATGCGCGGGGAAAGAGAGCGAAACCCGAGGAGAGCCGACGAGAACCGAGGAGAGGAGCGGGCGGGCTGAGGGCTACACGCCGTTGGGGCCGGAGCCGCCGAGCTGCTGCAATGTCTCGGCGAACGCGTCGCGGGCCGTGTTGTCGATGAGGACGAAGCGCACCTCGGCGACCCCGGTCTCCGTTCCGTGGACGGCCCTGAGGGCGATCCGCGCCGCTTCGGCGACCGGCCACCGGTACGCGCCGGTCGAGATGGCGGGGAAGGCGGCCGTGCGGGCTCCCAGGGCATCGGCGACCCGGAGGGACTCGACGTAGCAGGACCCGAGCAGCTCCGAGCGGTCCTCGGAGCACGACCACACCGGACCCACGGTGTGGATCACCCAGTGGGCGGGAAGAAGCCCGGCGCCCGTGGCCACCGCCTGGCCGGCCGGCAGCCCCTCGCTGTACCGCGAGCTGCGCAGTGCACGGCATTCGCGCAGGATCTCCGGCCCCCCGGCGCGGTGGATGGCGCCGTCCACACCGCCTCCGCCGAGCAGTGACGAGTTCGCCGCGTTGACGACCGCGTCGACCGCCTGGCGTGTGATGTCGCCCGGTACCAGGGTGATGTTCGTCATGATCCTTATCCCTCGAATTCGACCAAAGGGCCAACGGGCCTGGGCATATGACTCTGGCGAATTGCTCCTCGGCGTTCCGCAGTCGTCCGCCTGCCGCTATGGTCGCCATTCGATGCCTGGCGCCGCACCCCGGTACGGGACCCTCCGGGAATCCCCGAGTATGCGGCACGCCGGCAGGCAGCTGTCTCGCCCTCGGGGGGAGGGAAGGAAACCGACCATGCCCGTACCCGCACCGCAGCCGGGGAGGACCCTCGCTGCGGGAGGCCCGTCCGCGGACCTCGCGTCACGCTCCCGCGCGGAGCGCGCGCCGGAGCACCTGCTGCCGAAGCAGGCCGCACCGGTGGACGACGCGATGCCCGGGACCGGTCCGGCGGCGGGCGGTCGGACACCCGAGGCCCGCTCCGACGTGTCGGGCGGGCCGTTGACCCTCCTCGTCATCGAGGAGGACCCCGGGAGTTCCTTCGCCGTCCCCGAGATGTTGGACGCCAACGGCAAACGGGTCAGGATCCGCACCGCCCGCAACCTGACCGAGGCGCGGCGGCTGCTCACGGACGACGTGCACTGCGTCCTGCTCGACATGGCCCCCGCCGACCCGGGCGGCACCGCCGGACCCGAGCTGGGGACCCTGCGCGAGCTCCTGCAGCTCGCCCCCCGGCACGCCGTTCTGGCGCTCACCGACGAGGGGGACGCCGAGCGCGGCGCCGAGGCCGTACGCGTCGGGGCGCAGGACTACCTCTTCCGCGGCGAACTCGACGGGCGGCTGCTGAACCGGGCCATCCGGTACGCCGTGGAGCGCAAGCGGGCGGACGTCGCCCAGCGACAACTCACCGAGTCCCGCCTGCGCGGCCAGGAGAACGCCCGTCTCGAGCGGGGGCTGCTGCCGAAGCCGCTGCTGGAGGGCTCCGGACTGCGGTTCGCCGCCCGCTACCGTCCCGGACGCAGCCGGGCGCTGCTCGGCGGCGACTTCTACGACACCGTCCGCACCCCGGACGGCACCGTGCACGCGATGATCGGCGACGTCTGCGGTCATGGCCCCGACGAGGCGGCTCTGGGGGTCGAACTGCGCATCGCCTGGCGGGCGCTGACGTTCGCGGGGCTCTGCGGCGACCAGTTGCTGAACACGCTGCAGCAGGTTCTGGAGAACGAGCGCGCGGACGACGAGATCTTCGCGACGCTGTGCACCATCGACATCGCACCCGACGAACGCCGCGCCGGTGTGTGCCTGGCCGGGCATCCCGCACCGCTGATCACCCGGGCGGGACGCTCCCCGCGGCTGCTGCCGCAGGAGGACGGCGGCCCCGCGCTCGGTCTGCTGCCGAGGGCCCGCTGGCCGCGCCGGCAGGTGGAGCTCGGCGGCGCGTGGAGCCTGATGATGTACACCGACGGGCTCATCGAGGGCCGCATCGGGCAGGGCAAGCAGCGGCTGGGCCAGGAGGGCCTGATCGACGTCGTCAGCCGGTCCATGGCAGCGGGGCTGCGCGGCGAACAGCTGCTGGACGCGTCGGTGACCGAGGCCCAGAGGCTCAACGGTGGCGAGCTGACGGACGACGTGGCCGTGCTCCTGCTGGACCGCGGACGCTGCTGAACCGGGCCCCACGCTGCTGAGCCGTTCCGGTCCGCCCGCCGGGCGGACGATGTCGTGGCCGCGAGCGTGCCGGTCGGGCGAGATGGCCGTCCGAGGTCAGCGCCCGCCGTTGTACGGGCCGTAGGGCCCGTCGGAGCTGCTGCCGCGGCGGCCTCCGCCCCCCGAGACCTGCCGGACCGCGGGACGGACGTCCACGATGTACACGATGGTGGCGATCAGGCCGATGATGGCGAGGAAGAAGAAGCCGATCAGATTGGCGACCACCGCCAGGCCCAGGACGATCAGCCAGAACGGCTTGGTCTGCTTGTCCGCGGCCCGGTAGGCGTCGGGACGGCGGAAGGCGGAGTCGACCAGGGCGAACGCCGCGAACAGGAGAATGCCCAGCTGGATCCAGCTGAGGAGATTGTTGAAACCCTGTACCAGCACGCGGTCCACCGCCCGGAAGATCTTCGGAACTCATCGGCTCGACGAGCCGGGGCCTGCCGAGTCCCCGTTGGGCCCGACCCGGCACGTCACCGGCGCCCTTGCCGACACCGTACCCCTACAACGGGCCGGGCACGCCCGGCGTGCCCGGCCCGTCCTATGCCCCGCATCCGTTCCTCACTTGGCGGACGGCGGCGTGGACTTCTTCATGTTGGTCTTGCGCGACGACGGCGGCGGCGACGGCTTGTGGGCGTCGGTCGAGCCGTTGGCCCCGTGGTTGCCGTTGGGGTTGTGGTCGCCGGGCTTCGACGGGACGGGCTTGGTCTTGGCGGAGGGGGACGACGCCGGGTCGGACTCGATCGCCACCGCGACGTCCTCGACCCGCTCGGCGGCCTCGCCGCGCCAGTTCTGCACGGCGCCGCGGCCGCGCTCGGCCAGCTCGTCGTACGTCTCGCGGGCCTTGACCGCGTACTCGGCGGCGCGGCCGACGCCCTGCAGTGCGAGGCCCTGGGCCTGCTCGCGCAGCTTCTTGATGTCGGTGTCGAGGGTGCCGAACACCTCGTTCAGCTTGCCCTGCACCGTGGCCTGGGCCTCCTTGGCCTGCTTGGTCATGCGCTCCTGCATGGCCTTGCGGTCGGCGGTCCGTACGGCGGCGATCCGCTCGGGGGCCTCGGCCCGCAGCTTGTCGATCAGGGCCGGGACCTCCTTGAGCTTCTCGGCCGCGAGGTCCGCGGTGCCGGCGGCCGCGTACAGCGGCGTCGGGTCGGTGAGCGTCTTGCGCAGGTCTTCGGTGATGGCCATGGCGTGGTCCTTCCGGATCAGTTCGAGGGTTTTCCGGCTTCTCCGCCTCCGCCGGCCGGTGACGTACCGGTCGCTCCGGTGTCCGTGGTGATCCCGTTCTCCTTGCGGAACGACTCGTAGATCTGCAGCAGCACCTGCTTCTGCCGCTCGTTGATCGTCGGATCGGTCAGGACGGCGTTCTGCACCTCAAGGCCGTCCCGGTCCCGCTCGTCGAGAATCCCGGCCTGCACGTAGAGCGTTTCGGCGGAGATGCGCAGCGCCTTGGCCAGCTGCTGCAGGATCTCCGCGCTCGGTTTGCGCAGTCCGCGCTCGATCTGACTGAGATACGGATTGGACACCCCGGCGGCGTCGGCGAGCTGGCGCAGGGACAGCTGTGCGCTGCGCCGCTGCTCCCTCAGGAACCCACCGAGATTGCCGACGTTGAGTGAAGCCATGACACCGATGGTGACGCAGGGCGCTAACTTTTGCAAGCAAGTTGCTTGCTGGAGTGTTGCGAGGGGCGGGACGGGTGCGGTGGTGCGAGTCGTCATGCTCGGTCCCGGTCGGCCGGCCTTCTGCCGTGTGGGCTCGGCACGGGTGCGACCGTCGAGGGAGGCGGCACCTGGGCCCGGTGGCGGACGCCACCGGAAGCGCAAGCCGTGACACCGGAGTGCTGCTGTGCCGGTTCTGTGACGTGGTCGCTACCGGACCGCGGCCCGCAGGCCGCTAGCGTCGGGCCCATGATCGTATGGCTCAACGGCACCCACGGCGCAGGCAAGACGACCACCAGTGCACTCGTGCAGGAGCTGATCCCGGATTCACGGGTGTTCGACGCCGAGAAGGTCGGCGAGACGCTCATGGACATCACGCCGGGACTGCCCGGGACGGACAACTTCCAGCACTGGCCGCCGTGGCGGCCGCTCGTCGTCGAGACCGCCCGCCGCGTGCTCGACTACACCGGCGGCACCTTGGTGATGCCCATGACCGTCCTGGTCGAGGACTACTGGCGCGAGATCAGCGCAGGCTTCGCCCACCATGCCATCCCGGTACGGCACTTCGTCCTTCACGCCGACCAGGACACACTCCGCGGACGCATCGCGGGCGACACCGTACTCGGCCCCGACTCCCCGTTCCGTCTCCGGTACCTCGAGCCCTACGCCGAGGCGGCCCGCACGTGGCTGCACGCCGAGGCCGAGGTCGTCGACACCACGCACCTCACGCCGGCCCAGGCAGCCCTGCAGATCGCCGAGGCCGTCAAGGGCTGAGGTCCGCCGCCTCCGCCGGCCGGTCCAGGGGCCACGGAGACGGTCTGCGTGCCATGAACACGTCCACCGGATCCTCGTCCTCGACGGTGAACCCGTGCCGCTCGTACAGCCGTCGGGCCGGGCTGCCCCGCAGGACGTTCAACCGGACGAGGGCGCCGCGGCGGTCGCACTCCTCCAGCAGTTCGCGCAGCACCCCCGAACCGACGCCCCGGCCCTGGAGGCGGGGCGCCAGGTAGAAGTGCTCCAGCCAGAGGGCGTCATCGGCCGGTCGCAGCGACACGCAGCCGGCGAACGCGCCGCTCTCCTCGATCACCCGGGTGTGGGCCGGGTCGAATCCGTCGCGCAACCGTGCCGTACCCGTTGCGCGTCGTACCGCCCGAGCCGTTGCAGATCGGTCCGCAGGACCACCGCACGGAGTTCGGCCACTGCCTCGACGTCCGACCACGCCGCCGACCGTACGATCAGGTCCCTCATGATCGCCACGATAACGTGACGGTTTCTTCCTTACCGGCCCGCACCACCATGCGAACGGTCGTGATGTGCAGGCGATTGCGGTGTCCCGGCGGCAGTCGCGGGTGCAGGCCGGTGAACACCTCGGACCAGCCGTGCGGGATCGGGCGTTCCGCCGGCTCTCCGCGCCCCGAGGTTCCGGCCGGTCCCGGACCCGTACCCACCGGTCGGTGCCGGCGTGTAGGTTCGGGACCCGGTGGCATCCCCGGGCGCGCCCCGTCCCCGGCGGCCGCCGCCCGTGCCCGCCCCGGAGTGTGAGGACGCGTCATGCGCTACATCATCATCGGTGCCGGAGCGATCGGCGGTGCGATCGGCGGACGCCTCCACGACAGCGGCCACGACGTCGTCCTGGTGGCCCGCGGCCGGCACCACGACACGCTGCGGGACCGTGGTCTGCGGCTACGGACCCCCGACGGCGACCTCGAACTCTCCGTCCCCGTGGCCGGGCGCCCCGAGGACGTCGGACTGCGCCCCGACGACGTCCTCGTGCTCGCCGTGAAGACCCAGGACAGCGGAGCCGCACTGGACGCCTGGGCCCACCGCCCGGTGGAGGGCGGCGGGACGGCCGCCCGCCGCCTGCCGCTGATCTGTGCCCAGAACGGCGTCGAGAACGAGCGGCTGGCCCTGCGGCGCTTCCAACGGGTGTACGGCATGTGCGTCTGGCTGCCCGCCACCCACGTCGAACCGGGTGAGGTCACGGTGCCCTGCGGCCCGTACGCCGGCGCCCTCACCCTGGGCCGGTTCCCCTCCGGGCAGGACGACGTCGTCCGGCGGATGGGCGCGGACCTGGAGAAGTCCGGATTCCTGGCACCGGTCGTGGACCACGTGATGCGCTGGAAGTACGCCAAGCTCGTCACCAATCTGGGCAACGCGGTCAACGCCCTGTGCGGACCGGGCGCCGGCCCCGAGGCAAAGGCCCTCGCCGAGCGTGCGCGGGAGGAGGGGGCCGCGGTCCTCGATGCGGCCGGGACCGACCGGGCGAGCGCCGGTGAGCTGAGCGAACTCGTCGCCGGAAAGGTCGAGATGCGGCCGGTGGCCGGTGTGCAGCACGGCAGGGGGTCCTCCTGGCAGAGCCTGGCGCGAGGCAGCGGAACCATCGAATCCGACTTCCTCAACGGGGAGATCGTGCTGCTCGGGCGGCTGCACGGAATCGCGACCCCGGTCAACGAGGCGCTGCGCGAGGCGGCGAACGAGGCGGCGCGGGCCCACCGTCCGCCGGGAAGCATGACGGGTGCCGAACTCGGCGCACGCGTCGACGCGTTCCGGTGACCGGACTGCCGCCGGGACACTGAATCCACCGGTCCGGGAGGGACACATGAAACTGCGCTGCGCCGTCCTCGACGACTACCAGGGCGTGGCCATGACGAGCGCCGACTGGGCACCGGTCGCGGAGACGGTGGAGGTGGTCCCCTTCACCCGCCACCACGACACCGAGGACGAACTCGCCGCGGCACTTGCCGAGTTCGACATCGTGGTCACCCTGCGTGAGCGGGTGCCCTTCCCGGCCTCGCTGTTCGCGCGCCTCCCGCGCCTGAAACTGCTCGTCGCCTCCGGTATGCGCAACAGCGTCATCGATCTCCACGCGGCGCACGAGCACGGGGTGACGGTGTGCGGAACCGAGAGTTCCCCTCATCCGCCGGTCGAGCTGACCTGGGCGCTCCTGCTCTCCCTCGCCCGCGGCATCGTGACCGAGAGCACCGCACTGCGCACCGGCGGGCCCTGGCAGAGCACGGTCGGCGCGGACCTGCACGGC
This sequence comes from Streptomyces meridianus, assembly GCF_023703325.1. Taxonomy (GTDB): domain Bacteria; phylum Actinomycetota; class Actinomycetes; order Streptomycetales; family Streptomycetaceae; genus Streptomyces; species Streptomyces meridianus. The sequence goes on along the minus strand of NZ_JAMQGM010000017.1, from coordinate 99,071 downwards.
CGGCGGCTCGGGCTGCTCGGACTGGGGAAGATCGGCAGCCGGGTGGCGCGGATCGGCGCGGCCTTCGGCATGGACGTGGCGGCCTGGAGTCCGAACCTGACCCCGGAACGGGCCGAGGCGGGCGGGGCGGTGCTCGCCGCGTCCAAGGAGGACCTGCTGGCGAGCAGCGACTTCGTCTCCGTCCACCTGGTGCTGGGCGAGCGCACCCGCGGTCTGCTGGGCGCCCCGGAACTGGCGCTCATGAAACCGGGTGCCTACCTCGTCAACACCTCCCGGTCGGCGATCGTGGACCGGGAAGCGCTCCTCGCCGCGCTGCGGGACGGCGTCATCGCCGGAGCCGCCGTCGACGTGTTCGACATCGAGCCGCTCCCCGCGGCCGATCCGCTGCGGACCGTCCCCCGGCTGCTGGCCACCCCGCACCTCGGGTATGTGTCGCAGTCCAACTACCGCAGGTACTTCGGCCAGGCCGTCGAGGACATCCGGGCATTCCTCGCCGGCGCGCCCGTCCGCACGCTGGGCTGACTTCGCGGGGACGTCGGCGAGCGGGCCGCGCGGGCACCCGGCCCAGGAGGAGAGGACGCGCATGGGGATCAACAAGCAGCGCATGCTGGCGGGCGACTGGTACCTGCCCGACGACGACGAACTCGCCGCGGAATCCGCACGCCGGGTGGAACTGTGCGCCACCTACAACACGGCATACGCGGCCGGGGCCGCCGAACGCCGCGCCCTCCTGGAGCAGCTGCTGGGTTCCGTCGGCGACGGGGTGCGGATCCGGGCACCCTTCCACTGCGACTTCGGCCACCACATCACCGTCGGCGAACGGACGTTCGTCAACTTCGGGGCGGTCATGCTCGACGCCGCGCCGATCACGATCGGTTCGGACGTGCAGATCGGGCCGAACGTCCAACTGCTCACTCCGACCCATGAGATGGACGCCGAACGCCGGCGGGCCGGCTGGGAGAAGGCGGTCCCGGTGACCATCGGCGACAACGTCTGGCTGGGCGGCGGGGTGATCGTCTGCCCCGGGGTGACCATCGGGAACGACACCGTGGTGGGCGCCGGGGCGGTCGTCACGAAGGACCTGCCCCCCGGGGTGCTGGCCGTCGGAAACCCGGCCCGCGTGGTGCGGGCACCTGACGGGTAGGAAGTCTTCGAAGGCGCTTCCCCGGGTCTTGCCGCACATGGCTTGATCGCAACGGCCTTGTCGGACCCCCCGTATATGATTGTTCACCCAGAGTGAGGTTCGGCTCAGAGGATCCGGGGAGTGGTGGGCCGTGGGGACGAAGACGGGAATCCTGGCGTTCGCGGAGGACGACCTGCGAGGTGCTCTGCACGAGGGGATGTCCGCGGAGGAGGGGGCCACGCGCGAGCTGGTGGACCGGCTCTTCCCGGACCGGGTCGAGGAGCGGGTCGCGGACCGCAACCTGGCCGAGGCGGTGTGGCCCCCGGGGGACATGGTGTACGCCGCGAGTTTTCCCGGCGTGGACATCGTCTGCAGCCAGGAGGTCGTGTTCCAGCGGCCCAGCGACATGTCCGCCCTGGTCGCGCGGGCGGGCTCCGGCAGTCAGGCGTACGCACACTTCATGCAGAGCGCCGTCGACTGGACCGCCTTCGCGCTGTGGGAGGAAGGGGATCTGGTCCGCTCGCTCAGCGTCGGCCCCGACACGGGGGTGGTGGAGAACGTGGGCGAGGCGCTCACCTTCGAGACGCCGTACTGGGGCGGTCTGCACCCGGTGGAGTACCCGGAGGACAACTTCCTGCCGGAGGACCCGTATCCGCTGCCGTTCCACCCGCCGGAGCTGGGCGAGGCGGCACTGAAGGAGCTCTTCGGGTTCGTCATCGAGGGCATGCCCGACGCCCGCTGTGTCGACCCGTTCGAGGTGACGCTCTCGGGTTTCCGGCTGGCCCGGTAGCCACGGCCGGAGCGGTGAGGGACGGCGGGCGAGGAGGGTGCGCCGGGGCGCTCGGAGGGAGCGGGCGGACGGCGGGGGCGTCCGCTTGACCCTCACACAGGGGGAGACCCTGGAGTGGGAGGCGTCATGTTCAGTATCGGAGATTTCGCCAAGCACGGCCGGGTGTCGATCCGGATGCTCCGCCACTACGACGCGATCGGGCTGCTGCGGCCTGCCCGGGTGGATCCGGCGAGCAGCTACCGCTTCTACGAGGCTGCCCAGCTCACTCGCCTCAACCGCATCGTCGCCCTCAAGGGCCTCGGGTTCTCGCTCGAGCAGGTGCGGTCGGTCCTCGACGAGCAGGTGAGCGCCGAGCAGTTGCGCGGGATGCTCAGGCTCCGGCGCGCCGAGCTCGAGGCGGCGATGGCGGCGGACGCGGCGCGGCTGGCCGGTGTCGAGGCGAGGCTCCGGGTTCTTGAGAGCGAGGGTCGCATGTCCGACGACGTGGTGGTCAAACGCCTTCCCGCGGTCCGGCTGGCCGAACTGCGCGGGACGGCCGCAGGGTTCGAGCCGGAGGACATCGGTCCGGTGATCGGGCCGCTCTACGAGGAGTTGTGCAGGAGACTCGCCGACGCCGGCGTCACGCCGGTGGGTCCGGGCATCGCCTTCTACGAAGAGGTGCGGGGCGGCGGGGCGTCTCCCGGCGGGGCGGTCACGGGCTCCGGGGCGGTGATCGTCCACGCCGGGCTGCCCGTCGCCGTGGAACGACAGGAGGGCCAGGACTTCGGCATCGTCGACCTGCCGGAGGTCGAGAGCGCGGCGACGATCGTCCATCGCGGATCGATGGAGGAGGTCATGCCCAGCGTCCAGGCGCTCGCCCGCTGGATCGACGAGAACGGGTACCGGTCCGCAGGGCCGGCCCGTGAGCTCTACCTCGAGTGCGAGGGCCACCCGGACCAGTGGGTGACCGAGTTGCAGGAGCCCGTCCGGCCGGCGTGAGCCGCCCGTGCTCCGCTCGAGCGTCCGGGCGGATCGGCGCCCCGGTCCCACTGGAGTGCCGGGGCGTCCCGTCCGCTCCGTCCGTCGGTCCGCAGTCCGCTGCGGACCGATGTGCCGCGCAGCGAGGTCACCGCGGCATGCCGCGACCGCGAGCCCTCGCTGCGGTGTCGCGGGCCCTGTGCTCCTCCCATGCGGTCAACTGCTCGATGTCCTCGGGCAGTGCATCCCACTCGCGCCCGCCGCCGAGGGGGCGCAGGAAGATGCGCCCCTCCTGGACCTCCATCACTTCCCCCACTTCGTCCCGGGCGGCGTCCCGGGCGACGGATCCGACCTCGGGGGCCGTGGGTTTCTCTCGTTCCTCGGGCGTTCTGGCGTGCTGCATCGGACGGTTCACGTCTCCCGGTGTCGTCGCTGAGTCATCTCGTGGGGGATGCGACGCGGGATCTGGAGCGGGGCCTGCGGACGGGCGCGCTGGGGGGAATCGTGCGGGCGTTCATGTCTTGGTGAGCGCACGGACGGCGGAAAACGTCACCCTCCGTGCGTCGTTCGTGGCCATCCGAGGTGACGGCCCGCGGTCAGGACGGCTCCGGCCCGGCCGGGTCCGGCCCCGGGTACCGCCGTCGCTCGGGGCCGCACCTATGATCCGGGCGTGACCGAATCCTCCTTGGCGCAGCGCTACGAGACATCGACCGACCCGGCCCGCCTGGACGTCCCGCTGGTGCACCGGTGGCTCTCCACCGATGCCTACTGGGCGCTCGGCCGGTCCGAGGAGACCGTGCGCCGGGCCGTCGAGGGATCGCTCAACTTCGGGATGTACGAACAGGGTTCGGGACGCCAGGTCGCCTACGCGCGGGTGGTCACCGACCGCGCCACGTTCGCCTGGCTCTGCGACGTCTACGTCGATGCGTCACTGCGCGGCACGGGCGTCGGCACTGCCCTGCTGGAAGAGGTTCGGGATCGTCTCGAACCGTTCGGTCTGCGCCGCGTCATGCTCGCCACGGCGGACGCCCACGGCCTCTACGAGAAGGTCGGTTTCCGCACGGTCACCGACCCGGGCAAGTGGATGGTCCTCGGCACGGAGTGACGGCGAGGCCGGACGTCCGGTAGGCAGACTCTTGACCCGGTGGCTGCGCAGTCCTGAGCCAGTCCGCGTAAACCGTGACAATCCGCCGGACGCTGGGGATCCTGGTGAGCCCCAGGACGTGCTGTGCCCGGGCGAGCACACCGTGCACCCGGACCCCTACCCGACGGCAGGTCGTCCTGGTGGGTGACGTTCCCTCGTCGCGCAGCTTGCGGGCCTCGCGCAGCAGATCGGTGTAGACGGATTGGATCCGCTTGTAGGCGAGGTAGTGACCGAGATCCGGCACCATTCCGGCAGAGGCTCCGGGCCGGCTCCTCTCGATCGTCCTGCGCCAGCTCTCGATCATGACGGCCTGTTGTGCGGCGGGATACCGCATGAGGTGCAGATGCGTCGCCAGGTCGTACAACGGGTCGCCGATCATGGCCAGTTCCCAGTCGATCGTCCACAGCTCTCCCTGGCAGTCGACGATCAGATTCTCCCGGTGCAGATCGCCGTGCAGGAGGACGAAAGGGCGCGGTGTCATGCGGTGCGCGGCCTCCGCGATGCGCGGGAGCGCTCCCTCGGGGACGCCGAGGGCGCTGAACAGACAGCCGTAGTCCTTCTCGTGCGGGGTGTACACCTCGCGTTGTGCGAAGTCGATCAGGCGACGCAAGAAGCCGGCACTGTCACCGTCGCGCGGCCAGCTCACCAGGTGTTCGCGGCGCCGAACGGGAAGGGCGTCCAGGGGCACGGCTGACAGTCGGCCGAACAACTCGGTGAGCTGGAAGAGATGATGCCCCTCCAGCGGGCAGCCGCCGCCGGACAGGGCGCCGAGTGGCCGGCCCTCGATGAAGCGGTGGAGTCTGAACCCCGGGATGCGGACGACCTCGGGTATGCGGGGGACCAACCCGTCGATACAGTCGAGCAGTTCGTCCTGGGACGGGAAGAATCGCAGGTCGAACCAGACGACCCCGGGGCGGGCGGTGAACAGTTTGAGCCTGCGGAGGGGCCCGTCGGGACAGTTTGTCGCGGGAAGGTCGATGGCGAAGACCCGGTTGTGAAAGCCACCGAGAGGTCCGCCGACCAGTCGTGCACCCAGGCGGGCCACGATGCGATCGATGTCGGTCGTCATGGAGCAAGCCTCGGGATGCAGGGGGCGGGCGGACTCGGTGCGGGTGGGCGAGCGCCGGACACTGCTGGGCATCTGCACGGTGGTGCGTGAGCCTGAGATTCCTATTCCCCGAAGACCGCAGGAGTACGTACCGGCGATGTGGGCATCGTGGGCCGCTCCCGTCTCAGTGGCTCCGGTACGTGCAATGCGATGCGGTGGGCGCCGTGAGCTGTCGCGTCGCGTGCAGAGCCTCATGAAGCGCCTGGATCGAGCCGACGGCGAACGACGCTCCGGCCGCGAGCAGCCTGCGCCGCTTGCTGCGCTTGGGGGAGTAGGCGCAGATGCGGATGCCGGCGGCACGGGCGGCGGCGACATCGGCCAGTGAGTCGCCGATCATCAGGCAGCTGTCGTGATCCGCCTGGATGCGCTTCATGGCGAGGTGGATGCAGTGGGGGTCGGGCTTCATCAGCCGGTGATCCGCAGGGCGGCCGACGACGGACGGCCGGAACCGGTCGACCAGTTCGGTGCGGTGCAGATGCGCCTCGACGGCAGCTTGGGCGTTGTTGGAGGCCACCGCCAGTCCAACGCCGTTCTCGGAAAGCCATACCACCAGGTCGTGGGCTCCCGGGGTGGGGACGGCGGTCTTCTCGGCGGCATCCACTTCCTGCCGTTCGAGGAGAGTGCGCAGGGCCGTGGCCAGTGCCGGTCGGCGTGTGCCGATGGCGTCGAGGGCGCTGCGGAAGAGTTCGTGCGGGTCGTTGCGGCGCCGGAGGCACGGGGGCTGCTGTCCGTGTGCGATCAGCAGCGCGCGGATCTGCCGTGTCATCCGGACGGTCCTGCGCCGTGCGAGCCGGTGGTTTCCGGCGAAGAGATCGCACAGGGGGCCGTCGAAGTCGAAGAGGACGTCGCGGACGTTCCCCAGGAGGTGCGCGAAGACGGCCGTGACGGCAATTGAGCCGTTGCCCGGTTCGTCGGCCGGGTCAAGAACAGAGATCAAGGTCGGATCCCGGGCCGTCTCAGTGGGTCAGATACCGAATTCCGCCTCGTCGGCGAGGTGGTCCCAGAGCGAATCAAACCACCGCTGTGCCTCACGGACGAACACGGACTGCTGTGTCGTGGCGGCCGTCTCACTCAGTGAGAAGGGGAAGAGGGTCATGCCCACCCCCAGGGAGTCGAGGATTTCGACTTCTTCGTAGCCCCCGCCGTTCTTGGCGTGCAGACGGGCAGGACGCTCTTCGACGGGGTACATCCCGAAGAGCGCATGCTTGCCATTGATGAGATAGAGCTTGGCGATCGGGGTCAATGGCATGGTCCTGACCTCGACGGAGACCTCGTCCACCAGGCGGCGGCTCTTGAGGTCGAGGAGCGCGTCGCGGACGGACCCCGCATGCCGCTCCATCAGGGCGCGGTGCCGGTTGCGGGGACGCGGGTCGCCTGGATCGGCGACCGCCCGGGGGAACGCCAGGGTGATGTCGGCGCTCGGCAGCAGGATGCGCACCGAGATCCGCCGTGGCCGGATCTCTCCGTCCTGGATGCGGAGGATCTGTGCGCGGATGTGCGCGTCGATCGACTCCGAGGTCAGCGAGATCAGGTCGAGGGTGACCTCCGGTTCCTCGAAGGCCCGGGCGATGTAGGGCCGCAGATGGACCATGGCCTGCGGTTGCTTCATGTGATCGTCATGTGTCCGGGCCACCACAGCTCCGCTGCCCTGGCGAGTCTCGATCAGCCCCTTGCTCTTGAGGTCGTCCAGCGCCCGACGGACGGTGTCCCTGGAGACCGCGAACCTGTCCACCAACGCCCGCTGGGTGGGGATGCGGGTGCCGGGGGCGTACGTGCCATCGGCGATCTCCGCTCGCAGCACCTTCACGACGTGCTCGAACTTCGTCTCACCCGAGGCTGTGCGTTCGGTAGCGGCCACCCGACAACCCTACAACTATGCCCTGATCGCGGGGAGTTGGTCGGCCAGGATGATTTCGATGCGGTGCAGATGGGGTGCCCGTGGGCCGCCGTCCGGCGGAAATTTGGCGCTCATTGCAGGGCAACGCTCAAACAAGTTCGTGTTCTTGTCTGCTTTCCGGACAATTTTGTCTGCGAGCTTGGTCGGCCAGTTAGTGGATCGTGTGGGGCGGGGACAACTCTTGTACGACCAACTCAACCGATTTGATGGGTAGTTGATGGGCCAAGTGAACCCTCCAGGATGCGCCTGTCCGACGACGTACGGGCTCTCCGTCGCACTCCGGTTCCACGCCGCTCCCCCAAGGAGGAACCATGCTGCCGGAAACCGAACTCGCCCCCGTCGTCGCACTCACCCTGACCGTGCTCCTGGTCGGCCTGGAGCAGCTGGTGCAGTGGCGCTACGGAGCCATGGGCCTCGTCGGCCTCAGCCTGCTCGGCATCGGCGTCAAGGCGAAGAACACCACCTGCACGTCCCTCGGCGCCCTGGTGCTGGTCATGCTCCTCACCGCATAACGGCAGGCCGCACCGCCGCACGCACCGCCGCACCGAGGCTCATCTCGGTGCGACCACCCTCTCCCACCGCACCACGGTCACGCCGGCCCCACCGGTTCCCGTTCAGAAGATGTCCGGGCACCACGGCCGGCGTGAGGCGCCGAACAGGGCGTTCGCCAGCTCGGCCGCGCCCGTGCGGTGCTCCTCCACCAGCCCGAGCGCCACCTGCCGCGCCACCGACTCGTCCCCCAGGTACAACGCCCCCAACTCGCGGACGTCCAGCGTGAGATCGGCCGATGCCGTCGTCGGCGCGCACGACGCGCCCTGCGGCGACGCCTCCAGCCGGAACCGGCCGCCCGCCAAGCCCGCGCGGTCCACGACCTCCAGCACCAGCGTGCCCGGAACCGCATACGTCCGGGCCTCGAGGGCCCGCGGCACGTCCAGCAGCCGCAGCCAGAACAGGTCCGTGTGCTCGGCGATCCGGGCAGCCCGCGGATCGGGCAGGAACAGCGGCACCAGGTCGTCCGGCGCCCGCATGCCGGTGTCGACCGTCTGGATCCAGTCCACCGACATCACGTAGTGCCACAGCGCGCGTTCCGCCTCCGGGGTGGCCGCGATCAGGTCGGACACCTTGGCGACGCACCGCGCGTACATGCCCTCCCACTTGGGGTCGGCGGTGTACGTCAGCAGCCCGTCCACCTGCCCGCCCGGCGACCGGTACAGGACGTGGTACGGCTCGGTCCACGGCACGCTGGGGAATCGCAGCAGGCCCGTCAGGCTCTCCCACTTGCGCTCGCTGCGGTCCACGAACCCCGCGCGCTGCGCCCGCACCCGCTCGTACAGCTCGGGGCCCTCCTTGCGGACCTCCGCGCCGTCCACCAGGTCGATCCGGCCGCCGTCCGCCGGCACCGGGCCACGGGTGTTCAGGCCGGCCCGGTTCACGTCGATGCGCCAGGTCGTGGTGGAGGCGGCCGGGCCGAAACCGAACCGGCCGTAGATCGGGTACTCGGCGGCGATCAGCGTCGCCACCGTGTCGCCGCGCTCCTTGGCCGGCGCCAGGTCGCTCGCCATCATCCGGCTGAGCAGTCCGCGCCGCCGGTGGCTGGGTGAGACCGTCACGTTGGTGACCGCGTTCGCACTGACGGCTGCGCCGCCGACGACCGTCAGCTCCTGGGAGAAACTGCGGAACGTCGCCACGCAGCGCCCGCCGTCGAACGCCCCCTGCGTCCGGTCCAGGTCGAAGGCCGGGCGGCGGCGTTCGGTCTCCTCGTCCGAGATCTCCGGCTGCCCGAGGAAGCCGACCGCCATGGCGCGCAGCCAGTCGTGCAGTTCGGACGGGGCGATGGTGCGGACGTCGACGCTCATGGGCGCCACGCTAGGCCAACGGCGCTAGAACGTCGCGCGGATTTTCCCGACCGGTTCGCCACCGCCGAGCAGCGGCGCGTCGGCGATCCGGTCGAGCACCGGATCGTCCACGCCCAGCCGGTGCAGAGCCCGGGCCAGCACCGGCCCGACCGCCCGCTTCGACCCGTCCTCGATCTTGAACGCCAGGGCCCGCCCGTCCGGAAGGGCCACCGCCTGGACGGCCTCCGCGCCCACCTTCGCCAGAGTCCCGGGCACCTCGCGCATCAACCAGGTGTCGTACCGGCGGGTGCCCGCCACGTACTCGGGGTGCGCGCGCATCGCGTCGGCGACCAGCCGCTCCGGGCTGCCGGGCGCCGCCAGAACATGGTGCCGGAACGCCCGGGCCAGCCCGGTGAGCGAGAGCGCCAACAGCGGTGCGCCGCAGCCGTCGGTGCCGACGTGGGCGACGGGCTCCCCGGCCGCCTCCTGGACCGCCGCCCGGATCTGCCGCTGGACCGGGTGACCGGAGTCCAGGTAGGAGTCGATCGGCAGCCCGGCCGCGTGACAGGTCAGCAGCATCGCCGCGTGCTTGCCGGAACAGTTCATGGCCCGGGGTTCGGGACCGCCGCCCGCGGCCAGGTGCTCGTCGGCAGCGACCGGGTCGATCGGCAGCTCCGCCGGGGTCTGCAGGGCTGCGGCCGTCAGCCCGGCCTCGGCCAGCATCTTCTCGACCAGATCGACGTGGAACCGCTCGCCGGAGTGGCTTCCGCAGGCCAGCGCCAGGCGCTCGCCGGACAGTGGGGCGCCCGCGCGCAGCATCCCGGCCGCCTGCATCGGCTTGTTCGCAGAGCGGGGGAAGAACGGCGAGGTCACGTCCCCCAGCGACCAGGCGACCCGGCCGTCGGCGGCCAGCACCACGAGTGAACCGCGGTGCCGGCTCTCCGTGAAGCGGGAACGGACCGCCTCGGCGAGCACCGGTGGGGCCGCGTGCTCAGCGGGGCCGCCCGGCGCCCGGCCTATGCCCCCGGCCGGGGGCTCCATCGCGTTCGTCATGCCAGCAGATCCTCCACTTGGGCCTCGCCGTCACGGTAGCGGCGGGCGATCTCGGCGCTGCACTCGTCCGCGGTCCGCTGCATCTGCTGCCGCCTCCGGGACACGTGCTGCTCGTAGCGGACGAGACGGCCCAGCGCCCCGTGCAGCTCGGCATCCGTGCGAGCCTCCAGGTCCGACAGTTCGACCTCGGACAGCATCTCCTCCGCGAGCTTGCGGTACTCCTCGCTCTGCGGGGTCCGCAGCGTCACGTGCCGGGCCGAGGAACGGACGCGGGACGGCATGTCGGCCAGGATCTCGGAGAGCCGGTCGACGACCGGGGACTCCGGTCCCGTCCGGCGCTCCAGCTCGGCGCCCAGGATGTCGATCCGCCCCTGGAGGAGCCGGCGCACGTAGCTGAGGTCCGCCTCCTCCTGCTGCGACCGACGGCGCAGACCGCGCATCTCCGGCAACTGCAACGAGGCGAGTCCGGGCCCCCGGCCGGTGCCGCCCGCGGTGTCGTCACCGGTGCCCTCGGTGGATGCATTGCGTTGCAGCGGCGGTCTCGGGCGCTGGGCCGTGGCGGCCGGCGCCGTCGTCCTGGCAGGCGGTACGGGCCCGGGGGTGCGCCCGTTGTCGGGAGTGCTCATTGCCTGGTCCGTCCCCTCGTCCGGTGCGGGCGCGCCTGCCGGGACGCGCACCGCTCGCGTGCATCGTGCCACTGCGGGGCCCGCATCCGCATGGGCACCGCGCCCTTCGGCCCCGGACGGGTGCAGGGCATCATGGTCCGTATGCGAGCGGTGGTACAGAGAGTGAACGGTGCAGCGGTGGTCGTGGACGGCGAGACGGTCGGCGAGATCGTCGGTCCGGGGCTGTGTGTGCTGGTCGGGGTCACGCACGACGACACCCCGGCGAAGGCGGCCCAGTTGGCCCGGAAGCTGTGGTCGGTGCGGATCCTCGAGGGGGAGAAGTCCTGCTCCGATCTGGACGCCCCGCTCCTGGTGATCTCCCAGTTCACTCTCTACGGTGACGCCCGCAAGGGCCGCCGCCCCACCTGGAACGCCGCAGCGCCCGGGGACGTCGCCGAGCCGCTCGTCGACGAGGTCGCCGAGCAGCTCCGCTCGCTGGGCGCGAGCGTGGAGACGGGCCGCTTCGGGGCGGACATGAAGGTCTCGCTCACCAACGACGGCCCGTTCACGATCGTCGTCGAGGTCTGAGCCGCCCCGGGCCTCCGCCGTGCAGGCCTCAGGGTTCGACGACGACTTCCTGCGCCGCCGCCGTGGAGTCGGCCAGCAGCCCGGCGTCGGTGGGCACGTTCCGCTTCACCAGGGCCAGGGCGATCGGCCCCAGCTCGTGGTGGCGCGCCGACGAGGTCACGAAGCCCAGCTGCCGTCCCGCCTCGCCGTCCGCGGCGAGCCGCACCGGGGCGCCGTGGCCGGGAAGCTTCACCTCGCTGCCGTCCAGGTGCAGGAAGACCAGACGTCGCGGCGGTTTCCCCAGGTTGTGGACGCGGGCGACGGTCTCCTGCCCGCGGTAGCAGCCCTTCTCCAGATGGACGGCCGTGCCCAGCCAGCCCAGCTCGTGCGGGATGGTGCGGTGGTCGGTCTCCAGGCCGAGCCGTGGCCGGTGCGCCTCGATGCGCAGGGCCTCCAGGGCGAGCACGCCGGCGGCCGGGCCGTTGTCGGCGGCGAATGCGGCGAGGTCGGGCCGGGGCAGGAAAAGGTCGCGGCCGTGCGCGGTCTCGCGGACGGGGACGCCCTCCGGGGTGGGGGCGATGGAACCTGCGGGGAGGTGCACGACGGCGTAGGCGTCCGTTTCGTCCTTCACCTCGACCCGGTAGAAGAACTTCATGCTCTCGAGGTAGGCGACCAGCTCGTCCTGAGTGCCCGGCTCGACGTGCGCCCAGGTCGTCGCACCGTCGTCCACGAGGTACAGGGCATGCTCGATGTGGCCGTGCGCGGAGAGCACCAGCGCCTCGGTGGCGTGGCCCGGCTGCAGTTCGCTGACGTGCTGGGTGACCAGCAGATGCAGCCAGCTCAGCCGGTCCTCGCCGGTGATCGTGACGACGCCGCGGTGGGAGAGGTCCACGAAGCCGGTTCCGTCCGCGAGTGCGCGCTGCTCGCGGAAGGGATCGCCGTAGTGTCCGGCGACACCTTCGTCCGGGGCCTCGGCGGGGACGGCGCCGGGCAGCGACAGCAGGGGACTGGCGGATGTGAGACGCGGCATGACACCAGCCTACGACCCGGGCACGGGCCCTTTCTCCATACCGCCGGATCCTGTCCCCCGGCTTCTTCCGGCGGCCCGGGCCGTGCAGCGGGCACACCTGCCGAAGATGGCGAAGTGCTTCATGTCGGTCTCGAACCCGAAGGCGTCGCGCAAGTGGTCGATGAAGGGTCCGGCCTGGGCGACGTCGACCTCGATCAGCTCGGAGCAGTCCCGGCACATCAGGTGGATGTGGTGGTGCCGGTCCGCTAGGTGGTAGGTCGGCGCGCCGTGGCCGAGGTGGGCGTGGCTGACCAGGCCGAGCTCCTCGAGGAGCTCCAGGGTCCGGTAGACGGTGGAGATGTTGACGCCGCCCGCGGTCCGCCGGACCTCGGTGAGGATGGCGTCCGGTGTCGCGTGCTCGAGACGGTCGACGGCCTCGAGGACGAGCTGTCGCTGCGGGGTCAGCCGGTATCCGCGCCTGCGGAGGTCTCTCTGCCAGTCGGTGCTCACCACAGGCCCAGTGTAGGAGGACGCTGCACGAGCCCCGCCGAAAGCGCGGGGGCCACCGGCGACTGCGGATGCGGACGCGGGGACCGGGGGCCCGCGTCCGCCGCTCACCGCAGGCGGCTCACTTGAAGAACGCGATGCCGTCGTCCGGCAGGTCCTTGAGGTCCTTGGCCCACTCGCTGGGGTCGACGACCTTCTTCAGGTGCGCCGACATGTACGGCCGCAGCTCCACGTCCGGCGTCGCCTTCTCGCCCACCCACATGAGGTCGCTGTTGACGTAGCCGTACAGCCGCTTGCCGCCCGAGTAGGGGCCGGAGGCGGCGGTGCGGGCCACGGCGTCGGTGGCCAGGTCGATCTGCGGCTTGCCGTCCGCGAGCTCGCCGTACCAGATCTCCACGACGCCCTGGTCGCGGACCATCACGATCTCGACCTTGCGGTCCTTGTCGATGCGCCAGTAGCCGGTCTCGGACTCCAGGGGACGGACCTTGCGGCCCTCGCCGTCGAGCACCCAGGTGCGGGAGACGTACTCGATGAAGTCCCGGCCGTCGTGCGTGAACGTCGCCTCCTGGCCGAAGTTGCACTTCTCCGCGACGGCGTCGTCGTCGCCGACCGGAGCGTAGACGCCGGCGCCCTCCCAGTTGCCGAGAAGGAAGGCGAGGGGGACGAGGTCGGGGTGCAGGTCGGAGGGGATCTCGATCATCAGCTCAGGCGATCTGTGGAGAGGGAGGCGCGGAGCGCCACGGAGGACTGCGGGCGATGGGGCCGGACGAGCGTCAGCGCTGGCCCTGGTACAGCTTCTTCACGGTCAGGGCGGCGAAAGCGGCGACGCCGACGCAGACCAGGACGAGCAGAGTGGAGAAGAATGCCTCGAGCACGAGCGCGCCTCTTGTCGGGTTGGGCGGGTACGGACCGCTGACGAGTGTAGTCCGCGTGGCGGGGCCCGGTGCTGTGAGGTTCGCCGGGCCCCCGCCGCGCGGCGCCGGACCGGCTCAGCCCAGCAGCTGGTCCTGCAGGATCAGGGTCTGCCGGAACGGCACGTCGGCGACGTTCCCCGGCTTGGACTGGGCCACGAGTGCGAGAACGTCCCCGGCGACGATGTACGCGTGCCGGGCGTGACGCTTCCCGGGCGCCCCCGTCTCCTCGAAGACGTCGATCGTGGTGTCCTCCGCCCCGGCCGAGGCCGGCCAGTCCTCGTCGAGTTCGGACTCGGGCGCTTCGGCGAAGGCAGCGGCCGGCACCATCCCGCTGGAGAGGTGGTCGCGGTGGACGTAATCGGCGAGCGCGCCCGTGTTGAACTGCATCAGGTAGATGCGCGTGCGGGTGCCGTCCGGCATGGTCCAGCCGCGGGCGGCGATGTGGCGGCAGGAGTTGTCCGTCAGCGCTTCCCCGACGGCCTCGCGGTCCTCCGGGGCGTACTCCTCGAGGAGCTTCTTCATGGGCAGCCAGCCGTCGTCGCCGGCGACCGAGTTGTCGGGACGGGCGCCGTTGGGGGCGGGCAGCAGCAGGTCGCGCGGGTCGACGTGGTGGTTTTGGGTGGTGTTCCGCTCGTCGAACGGACGCGGGGCTCCGGCGGGCAGTGCGGGCCGCTTCAGCTCCGGGTAGCTCCAGCGGCCGTCGCTCAGCGTGGTCAGACCGGGCAGGTCGGTGCGTTCGGGCAGGGTGAGCCCATAGCCGACCGCCCCGGCCAGCGCGCCGAAGACGAGTACGGCGGAGGTCCAGCGCAGGGCGGCGCGCAGCCTCGGGCGGGGCCGCTTCGGCGGTCCGGCGGGCAGCGGGGGGATCCCGGCGGCGGCCGGGGCCGGGACGGGGACGGGTGGTCCGGCCGGCGCGTCCGGGAGCGCGGCGGGCGGGGGTGGCGGTTGCTCGGTCACACGTACTCCCCGGGCGAGGTCAGGTGGTCGAGCTGCTTCTCGAGCAGCCGGGCGGCTTCCTCGGTGTCCAGGGGGCGCGCGCCGTAGGCGTCCATGTTCACCATCAGATCGTCCTCGTAGGCGTTGCAGACCATCCGGTCGAGCTTCGCCTTGGTCTTCGGCATCAGGTAGCAGTGGGCGGTGCGGTGCCCCTCGATGCGCGGGCCCTTGCGGAAGACGTCCAGCATCTTCATGAAGGTGTCCTGGAACCGGCCGAGATCGCGTACGGCCCGGGTGTTGCGGAGCTGGACGACCTTCATCTCGACGACGCTGTCGGAGGACTGGTAGGAGCGCACGGCCATGCCCTGGATGCGCAGTTCGTCGACCGCTTCGGCGTGCTGCTTGCGCCGGCGGGCGGGCAGTCCGCGGGTGGAGTCCTTCAGGATCGCGGTCGCCCGCCGGCCGGTGAGCACGGCGTCGTTGCCGAACTCCTCGATGTCCGGTCCCGGGACGAAGCCGTCGGGGACCGGCAGGAGCCGGTCGGACAGGGCGGCCGTGTCGCCCGCCCGGTGCTGCTGCCCGTGACGTTCCTTGTCGGGCCGCGGCTTCTTCCAGACGACGGTGGGTGCGGTGCGGTCGGCGTCGGCGACCCGGACCGCCGTGAGGCCCACTCCCGTTCCGGTCACGCCGAGGACGAGTACGGCCACCAGGGCGCGGGCCGGGAAGCGGCGGCGCGGAGCCGGTGGCGTGGGGGCCGGTGGTGTCGGGTGGTCGGTCACAGTCGCTCCATCTGCTTCCTCGCCAGGGAGCTCACGGCGCTCTCGCTGATCGGCTCGGCGTCGTGTATCCACAGGTCCATGACAACGTCGCCGCGCCGGGCCACGGCACGGGCGGTGTACATCGGCAGGTAGCCCGCCTCGCTGAACGGCTTGTCGAAGACGTAGAACCGGCCGTCACCGAGGCCCGGCAGGGGCTTGCCGGCGTTGCCCGCGTGCTCCGCGCGGGGCATGTACAGCTGCTGGCCTGCGAGGAAGTCGGGAGACGCGGCGACCTGCTCGTCCCGGAACTGCACCAGGGTGATCGCGACGAACCGGCTGCCGTTCTGTTCCCACTCGGTGCTCGCCACCCGCCGGAGCTCCTGCTGGAGCAGGTCGCGCAGCATCAGGTCCGGGGTCTCGAAGCCCCGGGCGTAGCCGTACGGGTCGATCCAGCCGTTGCGGGCCCGCGCGAACCGCGCCTCCTCGGCTCCCTTCGGCTTGCGCAGCAGCAGCTTGCGCAGATCGCCGTCGGTGCGCACGAGTCGGTCGCGGGCCGCCGACAGCGGCGCCGGCCCCTTGCCCTCGGCGAGCGGCTCCGGGTACGGCAGCTTCGCCTGGGAGAGCGGCGGCAGTGGTGTGGGCGGGCGTTCGGACTGGACCGTGTAGGCGGCGCAGGTCCCGGTCAGGACGCCCAGGACCGCCGCGCAGGCGATGAGCGCCGTGGTGCCGGCCCGGGGGCGCCGCCGGGCATCCGGCGACGCGGGGTCCGACGGCGGGTTCGCCGGTCCGGGCGGTGGTCCCGGCGATTCCGGTGGCGCGGAAGGTGGTGCGGGTTCGTTCGGTGTCACGGGTCCCCCACGGACGTGCGCAGCCGCCGCGACGTGTACGGCTGACGTCGGCTCCGCTTGTGTTGTTTGCGTGTCCACCGACAATCGCGGGCGGGTGATGGTTGTGCGGGGCAGGCGGACCGATGCCGTTCCGTGATCCGGGGGACGGGATCCGGGTGCCACGAGCCGTGCGTCCCCGGGGCCGCGGCTACGCTGACGCCATGGCGGACAAGCTGGTGATCAAGGTGACGGCGGGGGCGGACGCGCCCGAGAGGTGCTCGCAGGCATTCACGGTGGCGGCGGTGGCAGCCGCCAGCGGCGTCGAGGTGTCGTTGTGGCTGACCGGCGAATCCGCGTGGTTCGCACTGCCCGGCAAGGCGGCGGAGTTCGAACTTCCGCACGCGGCCCCGCTGCCGGACCTGATCGACGCGATTCTCGCCGCAGGCTCGGTGACCCTGTGCACGCAGTGCGCGGCGCGGCGGGACATCTCCGAGAAGGACACCCTCGAGGGCATCCGGATCGCGGGCGCGCAGGTGTTCGTCAGCGAGATCATGCCCGACGGGGTGCAGGCACTCGTCTACTGATTCCGGTGGCCCGGCCGCGCGGCGCTCAGTGGCGGCCCTTGCCGTCCAGTTCGTCCCACCAGCGGTCGGACTCCTCGTCCCCGGACGGGGCGTCCCACCACCGGTCGTCGGGGCCACGGCGGTTCGCGACGATCGCGGCCACGGGCGGGATGACCATGGCGACGAAGCACATGGCCACCGCGGCCGGGACCGACCACAGCCGGACGACGGCCCACGCCAGGACGAAGAGCGTCAGGCAGACGCCCATGAGGACGAAGTAGCCGCGACGGCGCCGCGCGTACATGCTTTCAGCCTAGCCACGGAGTGCCGTCCGTGGCATGTCAACCGGACGGCGCGTCAGCGGCGGACGCCGCTCCGCGGCGCGGCACCCGGGCCGGGCGGACAGCACGGAGGGCCGCATCCCGCCAGGGCGTCCAACCCCGGGATGCGGCCCTCCGGCCGGTTGTGGCCGTCGTCAGACGGCAATGGCGACGTCGGCCGCCGCGCCCTGCTGGGCGACGACCGTACGGTCCGCGGTCGCGCCGGGGACGAGGGCGCGCAGCGTCCAGGTGCCCGGCGCCGCGAAGAACCGGAACTGGCCGGTCGCCGACGTCGGGACCTCGGCGGTGAAGTCGCCGCCGCCGTCCAGGAGCCGTACGTAGCCGGACACCGGCTCGCCGTCGCGGGTCACCGAACCCTGAATGATCGTCTCGCCTGCCACGTCAACTCCTGCCAGGTCGGGGCCGCCGGCCTTTGCTCCGCACATGTGGTTCCGTCCTTCGTTCTCTTCTCGGGCCCGGGGGCCCTCGGGGGACTTATCGGGCCGCGCCGGTCTCGACCGGGACGCCCACCAGGGAGCCGTACTCGGTCCAGGAACCGTCGTAGTTCTTGACGTTGGTCCGGCCGAGGAGCTCGTGCAGCACGAACCAGGTGTGAGCGGAGCGCTCACCGATCCGGCAGTACGCGATGGTGTCCTTGGACAGGTCGACGCCCGCGCCCTCGTAGAGCTCCTTGAGCTCGTCGTCGGACTTGAACGTGCCGTCGTCGTTGGCCGACTTGGACCACGGGATGTTGCGGGCGCTCGGCACGTGGCCGGCGACCTGCGACTGCTCCTGCGGCAGGTGGGCCGGGGCGAGCAGCTTGCCGGAGAACTCGTCGGGCGACCGCACGTCGACCAGGTTCAGGCTGCCGATCGCGGCGACGACCTCGTCGCGGAACGCGCGGATCGAGGAGTCCTGCGGCTGGGCCTTGTACTGGGTGGCCGTGCGGCTCGGGACCTCGGCGACGAGGTCGCGGGAGTCCAGCTCCCACTTCTTGCGGCCGCCGTCGAGGAGCTTCACGTCCCGGTGGCCGTACAGCTTGAAGTACCAGTAGGCGTAGGCCGCGAACCAGTTGTTGTTGCCGCCGTAGAGCACGACGGTGTCGTCGTTGGAGATGCCCTTCCCGGACAGCAGCTTCTCGAATCCGGCCTGGTCGACGAAGTCGCGGCGCACCGGGTCCTGGAGGTCCTGCTTCCAGTCGATGCGCACGGCGCCTCGGATGTGGTTCTTCTCGTAGGCCGAGGTGTCCTCGTCGACCTCGACGATGACGGTCTTCGGGTCGTCGATGTGCGCCTGGACCCAGTCTGCGTCGACCAGGACGTCGCTGCGGCTCATGCTGTTCTCCTCCGGGGCAGTTGCGGATGAACGGGGCGTCATGCGGACGGTGCGCTGCCGTGGACACGGCAGCGGGCTGCGCGGCACTGCGCCTGCTTTGGGGGCCGGTCCGCCGTCGGGCAGGGAACCGGGTGCAGCCCTCAGTGGGGGCTGCGGAAAGCGGAGACGTGGCTCGCGCTCAGAAAGTCCGACAGAGCATGGCGGCGACGCGGCACAGGTCCACTGCCCGCCGCTTCGTGAGGTCCGCCTGTCGTTTCATGACCCCGATCGTAAGGAGGAACGGGGTGGCCTGTCATGGTTGTTTCACATGGCGAGATGTGAAGGTCCGCATTTTGGTATTCCCGGGGCGTCGGAGGCCGATGGTGCGCAGGGGGCCGAAGGGGAGCCCGGGGCGGGTCTGCTCTGCGGACGCGGGCGTCTCGGACCTCGGGACGCCACGTGTTCGGGGTCGCTCGGGGTGCCGTTGCGGCTCCGGGCGGGGGTGCACTCGACCCGTCCGGCCCGGGCGGCAGCCGCTCGGCCGCCGCCCGGACACGGCTCACCCGCCCAGCCTGACCTTCGTGCCGGTGACCGTGATGTCGATGCCCTTCGGCGTGGCCACCACCTTGTCGAGCCGGACGCCCTGCGGCAGGCCCGCGATCTGCCGTCCGAAGTCGATCCTGCTGCGCACCAGGCGCTCGAGCCCCGGGATGTTCTCGCCGGGAACCGCGTCGGCGCGCAGCCGCACCGTGTCGCCGCCGGTCACCGAGACCCGGCTGACCACGCTGCGCTTGACCGTGCCCACCACCGGAACGTTCACCGACGCCGTCACCTTGACCTGTGGCTTGCCGGCGTCGTCCTTGCCGCCGTAGGCGACGCTCACGCCGTCCTCGGCGGCACGCGAGAGGTCCTTGTAGCCGAGGCGGGCGCTGCCCGTGACCTCCTGAGCGGTGCCCGAGCTGTAGTCGCTCGACAGCTGTACCCGGTGCATGACCGCGGTGAGTTCGGAGATGCGCAGCGAGCGTCCGGCGGCGCTGGCCGTCATGCCGTCGAGGTCGATGTCGACCTCGTCCAGCTCCCGGTCCGCGACCTGGGTCAGGAAGGGGAACCCCTTGATCTCGACCTCGGGGTTGCCGGCGAGCTGCTGGGTGCCGCGGATCCGCTCGGCGACCTTCTTCTCGGCGAAGTGGACGGCGAGCCGGTCGGCCGCCACGAAGAGGCCGCCGAGGATCACGGCAGTGACCAGGAGTATTCGCAGTGCTCGCATGGGCTGGGTTCCCCCGGGGGACTCGGAGCGGGACGTTGACGCCCGTGAGCCTAACCGCGGATCACGCGGCCAATCCGGGACGCGGACATTCCTCCGGCACGCCGTGAACGGGCGCGCCGCTCGCGACCGTGCTGCCGACGTGTCCCGGAACGGCCGCGCCCCGCCCGCCGTGCCGCCGGAGGGCGGCAGGCGGGCGCGCGGCGCGCCGGGGCGTCAGGCCAGCGCCCGGCCGAGCAGGTAGACCGCCGGTGCCGCGGCTGCGAGCGGCAGCGCGACGCCGGCCGTCATGTGGACGAAGCGCGAGGGGTAGTCGTAGCTCGCCACCCGCAGGCCGATCAGGGCGCAACCGCCTGCGACCAGGCCGAGCAGTGCCCCGGACGTGCCGAGCGACGTCACACCGCCCACGGCGATGCCCGCGCCGGTGGCGGCCAGCAGCGCGACGACCGGGGAGACGTACGGCGGCAGCGGCACCGTGCGGGCCGGCGCCGTGACGGCCACCGCCGCCGCGCCTGCGACGACCGCGTCCGGGGAGAACGCCGTGGCCGCGAGGTGCCCTGCCGCCAGGACGACGAGGACGGTCGAGGCCAGGCCGGCGGTCAGGGCGTACAGGCGCTCGTCGGGCGAACTGTGGCTGCGCAGCTGGAGGACGAGAACCAGCAGGCACCAGACGCCGATGACGGCGACGGCGACCGTGGGAGCGTCCGTACGGTCCGTCAGCAGCAGGCCCGCGTCGGCTGCGGCGCCCCCGGCGAACGCGAGCGCGATGCCCTGCCGGGCCGGCCACATGCCGTTCAGCCGGTACCAGCCGGCCGCGGTCACGGCCTGGAGCAACAGCACGGGGAGGAGGGCCGCGTACGGGCCGAAGGGAGCCGCCACGGCCAGCAGAGCGGCCAGTGCCGCGGTGAGGGCGGCAGGCCGGATGCCGGGCGCGATGATCGGCGACCGGCCCTCGGCCCGGGCCTGTTGCGCCGCGGTCAGCGGCCCGGCCGGCTCCGCCACGGGGGCCGGTTCGGCGGCGGGCATCGCTCCCTGGACGGGCAGCCGGGCGGTCTCGGAGGTGGCCGAGTGGCCGTGCTGGGTGCGGGGGCGGTCCTCCCAGCTCCGGTCGTTCCAGACCTGCGTGTCCCAGGTCTGGGTCTGCTGCTGCTCGCCGTGCGGCGCCCGGGCGCCCGGCCCTCCGTACGGGTCGTACGACTGCTCGGCGTTGTGCGGCTGTTCCGTCATGATTGCGGGCTTCACCCTCCTGCGAACGGCGGGAGCACCTCGACGGTGCCGCCCTCGGCCAGTGTGACCGTCTCGTGGCTCCGGGTTCCGACCGGGTCCCCGTCGACGAGGAAGGAGCAGCGGCCGAGCACCCGGGCGAACTCCGGTCGGGTGGCGTGCCGTTGACGTGCGGCGTCGAGGGCCTCGGCCAGGGTGCCCGCCGAGTAGGGTTCCTCGGCGGTGCCCGCGGCGGCCTTGGCGGCGGCCCAGTAGCGGATCGTGCCGGCTGCGGCCACGGCGTCTCCTGTCGGTCTCGGTCCGGGCACCGGGCAGGCTCATGCCCGTGCGACCCGGTGTCCGTGCGGTCCGGCACCGCCCCGTGGGTGCCGCCCTCCATGATGGCGTGTCGCGCCGCCGGGTCGCGTCAGCCGGTGATCCAGGCGCCGATCCGGTGCAGCAGGGCATCGTCGACGGCGTTCTCCGCGTGGCCGAGGCCCGGCTCGATCCACAACCGTGCGGTGCCGCCGGCCGCGGTGGCGAGGGAGCGCGGGTGGTCCAGCGGGAAGTACGGGTCACGGTCGCCGTGCACGATCAGCAGCGGGGTCGGCGCGATCAGCCGCACCGCCTCGACGGGCGGCATGGGGACCGGGTCCCAGTCCCGGTCGTGGATCCGGGTGCGCAGTCCGTAGCGGCTCACGAGCCGTCCGACGGGCCGGGTGATCGCCCAGTGCACCCGGCGCATGGCCGGGGTGCCCCGGTAGTACCAGCGGGCCGGGGCGCTGACGGCGACGACCGCGTCGGTGTGCGCCCCGGACGTCCCGCCCGCCGCCGTGCCCTCGGCGCCGTCCGGCGCACCGGCGGACGGCGCGAGGCCGGGGACGTCCACCTGCGGCCGGTACAGCGCGGCGTGGCGCAGGACCACCGAGCCGCCCATCGAGAAGCCGACGGTGGCCACGGTGCGGTGGCCGAGCGACCGGGCCCAGCGCACCACGGCGGCCAGGTCCAGCACCTCGCGGTCGCCGACGGTGGAACGCCCGCCGGAGCGGCCGTGACCGCGGAAGGAGAAGGTGACGACGGCCGCGTGCCGGGTGAGCGTCCGGGCGACGCGGCGCACCGCCGGCCGGTCCAGGGAACCGGTGAATCCGTGCGCGACGACGATCGCGGGGACGTCGCCCGACGGCCCGCCGGCAGCGGCTTCGCGAGGCTCGCAGGCGGCCTCGATCGCCACCCCGTCCGCTGTGATCAGTGTCACTCTCCGCCGCCGCCCAGGGGTATCGGCGGCGTGCGCGGGAAAACGCGCATCAGAACGTGCGGCCTCTGCTCCGGAACCCATGTGGGCTATTCTGCTGTTCAGAGGATCCGGGCAGCGTTGCCCCCGGGTCCTTTCGTGCTTTCGCGGCGCCTTCCGTGGGAGTGGTGCAGGCAGGGCGGCGCAGGACGGCGGGCCGCAGCGCCGCGGTGCCGTCCGACGAGGACGCACGACTCCCCCGGGGATCCGTTCCCGGGAGAGGCCCCATTGCAGGGACCGAGGAGGGACCGACGTCGTGGGCAGGCGAAGCGCGCAGGACCGAACGATTCGGACATACTGGATGCCGACGACCGAAGGGGCCCGGCGATGAGTTCTCTCCTGCTCCTGACGAACGCCCTCCAGCCCTCCGCGGAGGTGCTGCCCGCTCTCGGGCTGCTGCTGCACAACGTCCGCGTGGCCCCCGCCTCGGGGCCGGCCCTGGTGGACACCCCCGGGGCGGATGTGATCCTGGTGGACGGCCGGCGCGATCTGCCGCAGGTGCGCTCGCTGTGCCAGCTGCTGCGGTCGACCGGTCCAGGCTCCCCGCTGATCCTCGTGGTGACCGAGGGCGGGCTCGCCGCCGTCACCGCCGACTGGGGTGTGGACGACGTGCTGCTCGACACGGCCGGGCCGGCCGAGGTCGAGGCCCGGCTGCGGCTGGCCGTCGGACGCCGGCAGGTCGTCGTCGACGACAGCCCCATGGAGATCCGCAACGGTGACCTGTCGGTCGACGAGGCCACGTACAGCGCCAAGCTCAAGGGCCGTGTGCTGGACCTGACCTTCAAGGAGTTCGAGCTGCTGAAGTACCTCGCGCAGCACCCCGGCCGGGTGTTCACCCGCGCGCAGCTCCTCCAGGAGGTCTGGGGCTACGACTACTTCGGAGGCACCCGGACCGTGGACGTCCACGTGAGGCGGCTGCGGGCGAAGCTGGGCCCGGAGCACGAGGCGCTGATCGGCACCGTGCGGAATGTCGGTTACCGGTTCGTGGTGCCGGACAAGGGCGAACGCGGCTCCGAGGAGGCCCGGGCGAAGGCCGAAGCCAAGGCGAAGGCCGAGGCGGACGCAGCGGAGGGACGTTCCAGGGACGGGGGATCGGCACCCGCCGTCCGGCGGTGAGCCCGGTGCCGGGCCGGGAGGCGGGGGCCGCCCGGCCTGCCGCGACACGGGTCATCCCGCGTAGACTGCCGCGCGTGGCCAAGGTGACGCGTGACGATGTGGCAAGGCTGGCGGGTACCTCGACCGCCGTGGTCAGCTATGTCATCAACAACGGACCGAGGCCGGTCGCCCCGGCCACCCGCGAACGCGTCCTCGGCGCGATCAAGGAGCTCGGTTACCGCCCGGACCGCGTCGCGCAGGCCATGGCCTCCCGCCGCACCGACCTCATCGGCATGATCGTCCCGGATGCCCGGCAGCCGTTCTTCGCGGAGATGGCCCATGCCGTGGAGCACGCCGCCGCCGAGCGCGGAAAGATGGTCCTCGTCGGCAACTCCGACTATCTGGACGACCGCGAGGTGCACTACCTGCGGGCCTTCCTCGGCATGCGGGTCGCCGGTCTGATCCTGGTCAGCCAGGGGCCGAGCGAGCACGCCGCGGCCGAGATCGACGCCTGGGACGCCCGCGTCGTGCTGCTGCACCGCCGGCCCGACGCCATCGACGACGTCGCGGTGGTGACGGACGACGTCGGCGGAGCGCAGCTGGCGACCCGGCACCTGCTGGAGCACGGGCACCCGTACGTGGCCTGCATGGGCGGCGTCGAGTCGACCCCCGTCATCGGCGACCCGGTGACCGACCACGTCGAGGGGTGGCGCCGCGCGATGCGCGAGGCCGGGCTGTCCACCGAGAACCGGCTGTTCCAGGCCCCCTACAACCGGTACGAGGCCTACCGGGTGGCCCTGGGTCTGCTGGCCGGTCCGGACCGGCCGCCGGCCATTCTCTGCACCACGGACGACCAGGCGTTCGGCGTGCTGCGGGCCGCCCGCGAGCTGCGCATCGACGTTCCGGGCGAGCTGGCGGTGGCCGGCTTCGACGACGTGAAGGAGGCCGGGCTCACGGATCCGCCGCTGACGACCGTCGCCTCCGACCGTCAGGCGATGGCCCGGGCCGCGGTGGACCTGGTGCTGGACGACGGGCTGCGGGTGAACGGCTCCCGGCGCGAGCGGCTGCGGCAGTTCCCCGCCGCGCTGGTGGTGCGCCGCTCCTGCGGCTGCGCCCGCTGACGGCCGGGACAGACGGGTCCCCGCGGGCCTCGCCCTCCGGTCCCTGTGCGCAGGTCCGGGCCCGCTGGTCCGTGCGCGTTGTTCTCGCCGGACTCCCCGGGCGGGTTCCGGCCGCTCCCACGGAACGTGGGCACAGTTCCTGGCATGAGCGAACGAAGCGTGTTCCGTCGCCCGCGACGGCCGGAACGGCCGCGGATGCGTCGCAGAACCGTATGGGTCCTGGCCGTGCTCGTCGTGGTGGCGGGCGGAGCCGGGGGCGGGGCGGCCGTCCTCGTGCAACGCGGCCCGCAGGGGCCGGACCCCCGGGCCACTGCAGGGCTGCGCACCGACGTGACGACGGACGGCACCGTCGCGGGTGTGGCCTCCGCCGTGGGGCCGAGCGTGGTGGAGATCCAGGCGTCCAACCCGGAGGGCGAGGCCACGGCTTCCGGGGTGGTCATCTCGGAGAACGGGGAGATCCTCACCAACAACCACGTGATCGCCGGCGCCACGAGGATCCTCGTCGTCGTGGGGAAGCGCGACCCGGTGACCGCCGAGGTCGTCGGCACGGATCCCGACCTCGACATGGCGCTGCTGCGAACGGAGCGGGCGAAGGGGATGCGGCCGGCCGTGCTCGGCGACTCCGACCGGATCGCGGTGGGCGACGAGGTGGTGGCCATCGGCTCGCCGGAGGGCCTGCCCGGCACGGTGACCAGCGGCATCATCTCCGCGGTGCAGCGGGACGTGACCGTGGAGCGGGACGGCGACAGCCGGAACCCCGAGGGGAAGTGGCCGTTCGAGTTCCAGGGCGGTGAATTCAACGGCGACGTGGGGTCATCGACCACGACCTACCAGGCCCTCCAGACGGACGCCGCGCTCAACCCGGGGAACTCGGGGGGTGCCCTGGTGAACATGGAGGGCCGGGTCGTCGGTATCAACTCGGCCATGTATACGCCGAGTTCGGGCGATCCGGGCAGCGTGGGGCTGGGCTTCGCGGTGCCCGTGAACGCGGTGAAGGCCGCGCTGGCGGAGCTGCGCGGCGGCGGGCGGGGCTGAGCCGCGGCGGGGCGCGGCCCCGTCGGCCGGTGCGAGCGGGACGTCCGCCGGCCGGAGGTCCGTGCCGGGGCACGTGCACAGGCTGCGCCGCCCGGCCACCCGGCGGCACCGGCCGGCACCTCGGCCGCCCCGACGGACCAGCAGGCCGTCCGCCGTACGGGTGGCCGGCCCCATGAGTCGTGGCGGCCGGGGTATCCACGCCGGCGCCGCCCGGTCCCCGGGTCCGGCGCCGTACGGCCGTGAGCCGTGCGGGACGACGAACGACCGGTCGCTTCCGGACCGCTCGCCCGCAAGGAGCTGACATGCGTATGCGTCTGCCGCGCACCGCCCGGCCGGCCCTGGTCGCCGGTGCGCTGCTCGTACCGTTCCTGGCCCTGCCCGCGGCGGCGTCGCCCGCGGCCCCGCCCGCCGGGCGGGGGCCCGGGGCGGTGCAGCCCGAGGCCCATCTCGACCTGGCGATCCACCAGGGCGGCATGAACGGGTCGGTGGTGGCCCGGGCCGTCCTCGCCTGCCTGCCCGTCGGGGGCACTCATCCGCACCGCGCGTCGGCCTGCGCGGCGCTGGAGCGCGCGGGCGCCGACTTCACCGCGATCCCGGCGAACTTCGGCTCCTGTCCGACGGTCAGCAGCCCGGTCACGGTCACGGCCAACGGCTTCTGGAAGAAGAAGGCCGTGGACTTCCGCAAGGAGTACCCGAACCGCTGCCTGGCCGAACGGGCCACCGGCGAGGTGTTCCGCTTCTGACCGGCGGCGGCCCCGGGGAAGGCCGGGGAAGGCCGGGGAAGGGCCCGGGACGGTTCCGGGTGGCTGCGGGCCCGGGGCGCTGTCACACCCGTCCGGCAGGCTGGGATCCTTGGCCGTCTGCGTGAGGAGATGCTGTGAGCGGCGTACGGCTACGTGAGTGCGAACAGTCCGACCTGGAGCGGTTCTTCGCCTTCCAGCTCGACCGGGAAGCGAACCGGATGGCCGCGTTCACCCGCGAGGACCCGGCCGACCGGGCGGCGTTCGACGCCCTGTGGCGCAGGATCACGGCCGACGGGAGCGTCGTCACGCGCACCGTCACGGTCGACGGCGAGGTCGCGGGCAGCATCATGACCTTCCTCCGGGACGGCGGCGGCACCGAGGTCACGTACTGGATCGACCCCGCCCGCTGGGGCCGGGGCATCGCCTCGCAGGCCCTGGCCGCCCTGCTGGACGAGGTCGAGACCCGGCCGCTGCACGCCCGCGTGGCCAAGGACAACGTCCGTTCGCTGGGGGTGCTCCGGCGCAACGGCTTCACGGTGGTCGGTGAGGACTCCGGTTACGCCGCGGGGCGGGGCGAGGTCGTCGAGGAGTACCTGATGCGCCTGGGCTGACGCCGCCCGCGGCCGGTGTGTGTGCCCTCGGCCGGGGCGTCCCCCCGCCCACGCGAACGGCCCGGCGGTCGGGACCGCCGGGCCGTCGTGCGGCGCCGTGAGTGCGCCGGCTCGAGCCGCTACTGGACGATCGTGATCCGGTCGGCCTTCGGCGGGGCCAGCGGCGACTCCGCGGAGGAGTGCGCGCCGAGGTATGCGGTGAGCGCGTCCAGGTCGGAGGCGCCGACGAGCTTGTTGCCGCCCTCCTTGAAGACCGCGAAGCCGTCACCGCCGCCCGCGAGGAACTCGTTCATCGCGACACGGTAGGTCCGGCCGGCCTCGACCGGCTCGCCGTTCAGCTTCACCGAGTCGGCGACGATCCGGTCGGCGCCGGACTTCGTCATGTCGAGGGTGTAGGTGAAGCCCTCGGAGACCTGAAGGATCTTCGGGGAGGCCTCGTTGCTGCCGCTGACCTGCTGCTGGAGCGCGGTGACGAGCTGCGCCCCGGTGAGGTCGACCGCCGTCATCATGTTGGTGAACGGCTGGACGGTGAAGCTCTCGCCGTACGTCACCACGCCGTCGCCCTCACTGCCCGACGCGTCGTACGCGAAGTCCGAGCGGATGCCGCCCGGGTTCATGAACGCGATCTGGGCGCCGCCCTGGTCGGCCGGTGCCATGGCCTCGAGCTGCGCGTCGCTGATCAGGTCGCCGAGCGGCGACTCGGGCGTGGTGGCGCCGCGTCCGTCGATGTCGGCGGAGATGTGGCCGACGGGCCGGTTGGCGACCGGCGCCGCGATCGTGTTCCACCGCTCGATGAGCGAGGTCAGGTCGGCGGCCTTCGGCTGGTCGCGCCGCACCACGTGGTTGGCCGACTTCACGCCGGTCCGCACGATGTCGCCGGTGACCCGGTCGTAGGTGAGGGTCGTGTCGGTGTAGAGCCTGCCGAACGAGGCGGCGGACGTGACCATGCGCGGCTTGCCGGACGGGTCCGGGACGGTGCAGACGTACGCCTGGTGCGTGTGCCCGGTGACGAGCGCGTCGACCTTCGGCGTGATGTTCCTGGCGATCTCGTTGATCGGGCCGGAGATGCCGGCCCCCGGGCCCGGGCTGTCGCAGTCGTAGTTGTACGCGGTGCTCGCCGGTGCGCCGCCCTCGTGGACGAGCGCGACGACCGACTTCACGCCCTTGCGCTCGAGCTCCTCGGCGTACTTGTTGATCGTCTCGACCTCGTCGTGGAACTTCAGGCCCTTCACGCCCTCGGCGGTGACGATGTCCGGGGTGCCCTCGAGGGTCACGCCGATGAAGCCGATGCGCACACCCTTGTGCTTCCAGATCGTGTACGGCTTCAGGATCGGCTTGCCGGTCTTCTCGTCCGTCACGTTGGCCGCGAGGTAGGGGAAGTCGGCGCCCTCGAAGACCTTGCCCTCGTCGAAGCAGCCGTCCTCCGGGTGGCAGCCGCCCTTCTGCATCCGGACGAGCTCGGCCCGGCCCTCGTCGAACTCGTGGTTGCCGACGCCCGTCACGTCGAGGCCGAGCTTGTTCATGGCCTCGATGGACGGTTCGTCGTGGAACAGTCCCGAGACCAGCGGGCTGGCGCCGATCAGGTCGCCGGCGGCGGCCGTGACGCTGTGCTCGTGTCCCCTGCGCGCGTTGCGCAGCGACGTCGCCAGGTACTCGGCGCCGCCTGCGTCGATGCTGGTGGTCGTGCCGTCCGGGTTCTGCCGGGTGACCCGGCCGGAGGACCCGGCCGGCGGCTCGAGGTTGCCGTGGAAGTCGTTGAACGAGAGCAACTGGACGTCGACCGTGCGGCCGTGACCGTGGCGGTCCGCGGTCTCGGCGCCGGCCGGAAGCGCGACGGCCAGGACGCCCGCCGCGGCGGCCAGGACGGCGACTCCGGTGGTCAACCGGCGGGCAGCGCGCCGCCGGTGGGATCTCGCAGACATGGGTTCCCCTTGGTGAAGAGTCGGCTGCGTGGACCACGCGCGGGGTCGCTGCGCTTCGAGTGCCGGCACCCGGGAGCGAACCGGCGCTGTGGCCCGGTGCCTCCGCGTCGAGCGGAGGTCAACGGACGCAGCCTACGGTCAACGCGCGTAGCCCGGCAGGGTCTCCGCATAACGAGCCGGTTTCAGGACGGGTCCGGAATCTTCCTGATGGGCGGTCCCGACCCGCCGGGCGGCGGTATGTTGCCGCGGTGGACGCGTACATCACACGGACCGTCCAGGCGTACGAGCGTGATACCGCCCGGTACGAGGCGGCCACCCGTGCCATGGACGCGACCGTCGAACTCGACCGCTTCACCGCGCTGCTGCCCCTGGACTCCCTGCCCGTACTCGACGCGGGCTGCGCCTTCGGCCGGGACAGCGCGCTGCTCGCCGACCGCGGGACCGAGGTCGTCGGAATCGATCTCGCGGCCGGATTCATCCAACGGGCCAGGGAGTTGCGGCCCGACATCCGCTTCGAGCGGATGGATGTGCGGGCCTTGGAGCTGCCGGACGCGAGCCTGGCGGGGGTGTGGTGCCAGGCCACCCTCCTCCATCTCCGGGACGAGCATGTGGCCGAGGCACTCGGCGAGTTCGCGCGCGTTCTGGTTCCGGGCGGCGTGCTCTTCGCCGGATTCAAGGCGGGCAGCGGTGAGGAGGTGACCGTCGAGGGCTTCAGCAGCGACGGCGCCCGCTTCTTCCGCTACCAGTCGCCGGAGAGCGTCCGCGGGCTGCTCGAAGCCGCCGGCTTCCGGGTGCTGAACGTCCGTACGGAGAACGAGCGAAGGCGATTCGGGCCCGGGTACCGGGACATCGACTGGATCCACGCCTTCGCGGTCGTGCCGGGCGGCGGTCCGCCCGGTCGATGACGCGGCGGGGGTCCTCCCGGCGGGGTGCCGTGCCCTTTCCTCCGGCGCCTTCGCATCGGCTCGTAGACTCGTGCCATGAGCCAGCTGCTGCGACCGAACCCGCACCGCATCGAGGCGTTCGACACCCTGGAGGCCGGGACGGCTCAGGCGGTCCTCGGCCTGCTCGCAGAGGCCGCCGCCCACGACGGCCAGGACGCCGTCTCCGAGCAGGGACGGCTCCAGTTGAACCGCGGACCGCGCCCGGGCGTCCGTCACCTGCTCCTCCACACCGTGGACGACGTGCTCGCCGGGTACGCGCAGCTCCAGGACTACGACCCGGTCGAGGCGCCCGTCGCCGAACTCGTCGTCCACCCCGCGCACCGCGGGCGGGGGCACGGGCGGGCCCTGGGCTCCGCGCTCCTCGAGGTCTCCGGAAAGCGGCTGCGGGTGTGGGCACACGGCGGGCACCCCTCGGCCCGTCATCTCGCCCAGGTCCTCGGCCTCACCATGTTCCGCGAACTCCGGCAGATGCGCCGCCCGCTGGACACCCTCGCCATCGAGGAGCCGGTGCTTCCGGCGGAGGTGACCGTCCGCACGTTCCGCCCCGGCGAGGACGACGAGCAGTGGCTCGCCGTCAACGCCGCGGCCTTCGCCCACCACCCCGAGCAGGGCTCCCTCGCCCAGCGGGACCTGGACGACCGCAAGGGCGAGCCGTGGTTCGACCCCGAGGGCTTCTTCCTCGCCGAACGCGACGGCAGGATCGTCGGCTTCCACTGGACCAAGGTGCACGCCGAGGAGGGCCTGGGCGAGGTGTACGTCGTCGGGGTGGATCCCGCTGCCCAGGGGTCAGGACTCGGCCGGGCGCTGACCGCCGTCGGGCTCCGGCATCTGGCGGGCCGCGGCCTGGAGACCGCCATGCTGTACGTCGACGCCGACAACACCGCGGCGGTGAAGGTCTACGAGGGACTGGGGTTCACCGTCCACGAGAGGGACCTGATGTACCGCACCGAGACCTGACCCGGCACCTCCCGGAGCCGGTGACGCCGCTGTGCACGCCCCGCGCACCCGCGGGCGTACGTCCATTCGCCATCCGGGTGACACCGCCGGTTCACCCGGCGCTGCGACCATCACGGAATGCAGCCCCCGGTGCCGAAAGGGCCCACTCCGCCACCTCCCGGGGTTCTCGTCCCGGAACGGGAGGGAGAACCCGGATCCACCGCAGTCATCCCGTCCTCCACCGCGCCGCTCTTCCGTCCGGCGCGGAAGAATGAGGACATGAACGAGTCCAGCGCTCAGGTCCCGGTACAGCCCGCGCAGCCCTCGGTCGGCTCGATCGCCGCCCACCGGCCGCACGTCGTCGCCCCGGCGGTCTCCGATCTCGAACCCGATCTCGACTCCGACCTGGACGTCTACCGCGAGGACACCGGCGAGGAGATTCTGCCCCAGGGCCGGTTCCTCGACCGCGAACGCAGCTGGCTCGCCTTCAACGAGCGGGTCCTGGAACTGGCCGAGGACCCGGCAACGCCGCTGCTGGAGCGTGCCAACTTCCTTGCGATCTTCGCGTCCAACCTGGACGAGTTCTTCATGGTCCGGGTGGCCGGCCTCAAGCGCCGCATCGCGACCGGTGTCGCCACCCGCTCCGCCTCCGGGCTCCAGCCCCGCGAGGTCCTGGACCTCATCTGGACCCGCTCCCGGGAGCTCATGGCCCGGCACGCCGCGTGCTACCAGCAGGACGTCGCCCCCGCCCTCGCCGAGGAGGGCATCCACCTGATCCGCTGGCCGGAGCTCACGGAGAAGGAGCAGGCCCGCCTGTTCACCCTTTTCCGGCAGCAGGTCTACCCGGTCCTCACACCGCTGGCCGTCGACCCGGCGCACCCGTTCCCGTACATCTCCGGGCTCTCGCTCAACCTGGCCGTCGTGGTCCGGAACCCGGTCAGCGGCCACCGGCACTTCGCCCGGGTGAAGGTGCCGCCGCTGCTCTCCCGGTTCCTCGAGGCGTCGCCGCAGCGCTACGTCCCGCTGGAGGACGTCATCGCGGCGCACCTGGAGGAGCTGTTCCCCGGCATGGAGGTGCTCGCCCACCACATGTTCCGGGTGACCCGCAACGAGGACCTCGAGGTGGAGGAGGACGATGCCGAGAACCTTCTCCAGGCCCTCGAGAAGGAGCTCATGCGCCGCAGGTTCGGCCCGCCGGTGCGCCTGGAGGTCGAGGAGTCCATCGACCCGTACGTCCTCGACCTGCTGGTCCGCGAGCTCAAGGTCTCCGAGGCCGAGGTGTACCCGCTGCCCGGGCCGCTCGACCTGACGGGCCTGTTCGGCATAGCGTCCCTGGACCGGCCCGAGCTGAAGTACCCGAAGTTCATCGCAGGCACCCACCGCGACCTGGCGGAGGTCGAGTCCGCGTCCGCCCCGGACATCTTCGCGGCCCTGCGCGAGCGGGACGTGCTGCTGCACCACCCGTACGACTCGTTCTCCACCTCGGTGCAGGCATTCCTCGAGCAGGCTGCCTCCGACCCGGACGTGCTGGCCATCAAGCAGACGCTCTACCGCACCTCGGGCGACTCCCCGATCGTCGACGCCCTGATAGACGCGGCGGAGTCGGGGAAGCAGGTGCTCGTCCTCGTCGAGATCAAGGCGCGCTTCGACGAGCAGGCCAACATCAAGTGGGCGCGGAAGCTGGAGGAGTCGGGCTGCCACGTCGTCTACGGCCTGGTCGGGCTGAAGACGCACTGCAAGCTCTCCCTGGTCGTCCGGCAGGAGGGCGAGTCACTGCGCCGCTACTCGCACGTCGGCACCGGCAACTACCACCCGAAGACCGCCCGGCTGTACGAGGACCTCGGCCTGCTCACCGCCGATGCCCAGGTGGGCGCGGACCTCTCCGACCTCTTCAACCGGCTCTCCGGCTACTCCCGCCGGGCCACCTACCGGCGGCTGCTCGTCGCCCCCCGGTCGCTGCGCGACGGCCTGGTCCAGCGGATCGCCCGTGAGGTCGGGCACCACCGCGCCGGGCGACCCGCCTACGTCCGGATCAAGGTCAACTCGATGGTCGACGAGGCCGTCGTCGACGCCCTGTACCGGGCTGCGCAGGCGGGCGTACCCGTCGACGTGTGGGTGCGCGGCATCTGCGCGCTTCGTCCGGGCGTCGCCGGACTGTCGGAGAACATCCGGGTGCGCAGCGTGCTGGGCCGCTTCCTCGAGCACTCGCGGATCTTCGTCTTCGCCAACGGCGGCGACCCCGAGGTGTGGATCGGCAGCGCCGACATGATGCACCGCAACCTCGATCGCCGGATCGAGGCCCTGGTCCGGGTGACGGACCCGGCGCACCGGGCGTCGCTCAACCGGCTGATCGAGAGCGGCATGTCGGACGACACCCAGTCCTGGCATCTGGGACCCGACGGGGACTGGACCCGGCACTCGGCCGACGCCGAGGGCAGGCCGCTGCGGAACGTCCAGGAGATGCTCATCGACGCGCGGAGGCGCAGGCGTGGATCATCGACATCGTGAGGCGGGGCGCGACGAGGGCGGTCGCCGGTGAACGACAGGACCGTCCCGACCGCCGGTGAGGTACTGGCCGGCTGCCTCCAGGAGCAGGCAGCGGACTTCCTGCGCGCCCTGAGACAGCATCGGAGCAGCGGCGCGGACGCGGGCGAGGCGTCGGACGCGGCCCGCCGGCTGGGCTGTGCCGGTGAGCGGATCAGCCGCACCCTGCACGTCCACCGGGACCTCACCGACGCCGAGTGGGCCGACCAGCTGGCCGCCGAGCTCTGCCGGCTGTCCGGCATCCTGGCCGGCGAGCACGCCTACGCCGACCGGCTCGACCGGCTGCGCGGGGCGCTCGGCAGGCTGTCCGGGCCGGAGCCCGCCGGGCTGATGGCGCTGGGGGCGGCCCGGGCCGGGGCGCTGCTGGAACGCCGTCTCACCCTGGCCCGCACCCGGGCGCACTCGGACTGCCTGCGGGCGCTCGGCTCGTCACGCTTCCACGCCGTCGCGGACGCGGTCGCCGTGATGGCGTCGGAGGTGCCACCGGCGCGCGGCGGGGTGGACGGGCCGGCGGACGCCGTGCTGCGCGGGTGCGCGGAGCGCCTGGACCGGCGCCTCGACGAGGCGGTCCGGGCCCTGCCGGCCGCCGGGGCGACGGCCCTGCGGGACGTGCAGGCCACCGGCGAGGCCGAGGACGCCGGCTGGCACAGGGTCCGGCAACTGCTCCAGCTGCGGTGGAGCGCCCAGGACGTGCTCGGACGGGTGGCACCGGCCGCGGCGCGGTCGTCGGACGGGCGGTTGTCCGGAGCCCTGCAGGCGCTGGACCGGCACCGCGACGCCGCGGAGGCCGCTGCCGACGCGGCCGCAGCGGCCCGTACCGCGCGGATCGCCCCGGCCACCGCCTATGCGCTGGGTGTGCTGCACGCCGACCAGCGCCATGACGTCGAAGCGGCACGCCGGACGTTCGGCCGCATGTGGCAGCGGGCGGGGGTGCCTGCGTCGTGAGCGACGGGCAGGGACCGGGCGCGTCGGAGTCGGGTCCTCCGGTCCTGGCCGCCGGGTGCGTGCTGTGGCGGCGGCGGCCGACGGCCCGGTTCCGGGGGGCGTCCACCGGGCTGGAGATCGCGGTCGTGCACCGGCCCAAGTACGACGACTGGTCGCACCCCAAGGGCAAGCTGCACCCCGGCGAGGACCCGCTGCGGGGCGCGGTCCGGGAGGTCCGGGAGGAGACCGGCCTCGACTGCGTTCCGGGACTGCCCCTGCCCGCCGCCCACTACCCGGTGAACGGGCGGCCCAAGGAGGTCGTCTACTGGGCGGCGGAGGCCCGGCCCGGTGCGTTCGTGCCGAACCGCGAGGTGGACGTGCTGCTGTGGCTGCGTCCGGACGAGGCGCGGGCCCGGCTCACGCACGAGCGGGACCGTGCGCTGGTGGATGCGCTGCTCGAGCTTCCGCATCTGCCCTGAGGTCGGTCCCGGCGCCGCTTTTCACCGACCTGCCGTCGGTGGGGAGGCGGGGAGGCGCCCGCGCCTCCCGTGCTCCGCATCGTGGTGGTCCGTTCCGGCCCCGGGCGGCTTCATTGCTGACAAGTCTTCTCTCGCCTTTTGCCTGTTCAAGCCATGGTTGAGGCACTTTAATTGAGCCCGAGCTTGTCAAGTTTCTTCCTCCGAGCTATATATATGGGCAGAGGGCATCGCACCCACTGACCGCGAAGGAGATGACCGTGATGCTCATGCGTACCGACCCGTTCCGGGACCTCGACCGGCTCACCCGCCAGATCTTCGACACCGCCAACCGGCCGGCGGCCATGCCGATGGACGCCTACCGTGCGGGCGAGGAATTCGTCGTCCACTTCGATCTGCCCGGGGTCGACCCCGAGTCCGTCGACATCGATGTGGAGCGCAACGTCCTGACGGTCCGAGCCGAACGCCGTTCCCCGGCGCCGGAGGGCGCGCAGACGGTGGTCACCGAGCGCCCCGCCGGTACCGCGAGCCGGCAGCTCTTCCTCGGCGACAGCCTGGACACCGAGCGCATCGACGCCTCGTACGACGCGGGCGTGCTGACCCTGCGGATCCCGGTGGCCGAGCAGGCCAAGCCGCGCAGGATCCGGATCTCCGGCGGAACGCAGAAGCAGCTCGCGAGCTGATCACATCATCCGGTGCCGGGCCGCCCCCACGGGCGGTCCGGCACCTCAGCGTGCGGTGCGCGGGGCCAGTGCGTCCCAGCGGACAGTGACCTCGCCCTGCCGCCAGCGGCTCGGCCCGTCCGTCAGCGGCCACTGCCCGCCGATCGACCGCACGCTGCGGATCCAGCGCTGCCGCGCCCCGAAGTCCGCGAACGGCGCGGCCGCCGCCCAGGCCCGGTCGAAGTCCTGCAGGAACGCGTGCACCGGCTCGCCGGGCACATTGCGGTGGATGAGCGCCTTGGGCAGCCGTTCCGCCAGGTCGGAGGGGCGGGACAGGGACCCGAGCCGGGTCGCGAAGGTGACGGTGCGCGGCCCTTCCGGGCCGAGCGCCACCCACACGTGACGGCGGCCGATCTCGTCGCAGGTGCCCTCGACCAGCAGCCCGCCCGGCGCCAGCCGGGTGCACAGCCGCTCCCACACGCCCTGCACCTGGCTCTCGTCGTACTGCCGCAGCACGTTCGCGGCACGGATGAGATCCGGCCGGCGATCGCCGCCCGCGCGGCCGCGGTCCGGCAGCGGCACCTCGAAGCCGCCGTGTGCGAACTCCAGCCCGGGCCGGCTGTAGGGCCCGGCGGCGGCGACGCGCTCCGGGTCGATCTCGATGCCGACCACCTCGGTGTCCGGCCGGACGCGCCGCAGCCGGCCCAGCAGCTCCACCGCCGTCCACGGGGAGGCCCCGTACCCCAGGTCGACCGCGACCGGGTCGGCCGACCTGCGCAGGGCCCCGGCGTGTGTCGCCGCGATCCAGCGGTCCATGCGGCGCAGCCGGTTCGGGCTGGTGGTGCCCCGGGTGACCGTGCCGACGGGCCGCGAGGGGCGCGGCGCGGGGATCCGGGAGGCCATGGACCCGAGCCTATTCCGTGCCGCCGGATCCCCGGCGCCGGAGAGGTTGCGCACTGCTCCGGTGGCGGCTCGCCGGATCGGAATTCCGTGTGCCTGTTCCGCACGTCCCGTCCGGCTCGAGGACACAAAACGCCACCTTCCCGACAAGCCTCCGGCGCACCGGTGCAGCGGCGGGCTCACGAGACCGTGACGAACGGATGGCGGCCCCTGCCGGGTCCGTCACATTTCGGCAAAGCGGAAATGGACCGGACGCCGCCATGGTTACAGGCCCCAGTGAGGTGTCGCGCACCCCACCGCCGCTGCTGACATCGAGGAGGTCATGCGCGTGAGCCAGTTCGTGCACCGGCCGGGAACGCGCAGCCGAGGACACGGCACCCTCTCCCTGCCGTCCCGGCTGAGACTGCCCGGCACTCAGCGGCGCCCGCGCCGCGTCGCGATGCTCAGCGTGCACACCTCCCCGCTCCACCAGCCCGGAACGGGCGACGCGGGCGGCATGAACGTCTACATCGTCGAGCTCGCGAAGCGGCTCGCGGCCATCGACATCGAGGTCGAGATATTCACCCGCTCCACGACCGGCGCGCTCGAGCCCGCCGTCGAACTGGCGCCGGGCGTCCTGGTGCGGCACGTGGACGCCGGACCGTACGAGGGCCTCGCCAAGGAGGAGCTGCCTGCCCAGCTCTGCGCCTTCACCCACGGCGTCCACCAGGCGTGGGCCGGGCACCGTCCGGGCCACTACGACCTGGTGCACACCCACTACTGGCTCTCCGGCCACGTCGGCTGGCTCGCCTCCCAGCGCTGGGGCGTGCCGCTCGTGCACGCCATGCACACCATGGCCAAGGTCAAGAACGCGGCGCTCGCCGCCGGTGACACCCCGGAGCCGGCCGCCCGCGTGATCGGCGAGACGCAGGTCGTACGGGCGGCGGACCGGCTCGTCGCGAACACGTCCGGCGAGGCCGCGGAGCTCATGCAGCACTACGAGGCCGACCCCGACAAGGTTGCCGTGGTGCACCCGGGCGTCAACCTGGACGTCTTCCGCCCCGACCCGGGCGGCATCGCCGCGGGGCGGGCCGCCGCGCGGGCCCGGCTCGGGCTTCCGCAGGACGCCCTGATCCCCCTTTTCGCCGGCCGGATACAGCCGCTGAAGGCCCCGGACGTCCTGCTGCGCGCCGTCGCGGTTCTCCTCGACCAGGACCCGTCACTGCGCACCCGACTGGTGGTCCCGGTGGTCGGCGGGCCGAGCGGCAGCGGGCTGGCCAGGCCCGAGGAGCTGCAGAAGCTGGCGGCCCGGCTGGGGATCACCGACGTCGTGCGATTCCGGCCGCCGGTCGCCCAGGAGCAGCTCGCCGACTGGTACCGGGCTGCGTCGGTGCTGGTCATGCCGTCGTACAACGAGTCGTTCGGCCTGGTCGCCGTCGAGGCGCAGGCGTCCGGGACCCCGGTGGTGGCGGCGGCCGTCGGGGGACTGCCGGTCGCGGTGCGCGACGGGGTCAGCGGCTTCCTCGTCGAGGGGCACGAACCGGCCGATTACGCCCGGGCGCTGCGCCGTTTCGCGGACGACCCCGGGCTCAGCGGACGGATGGGCGCGGCGGCCGCACGGCACGCCGGGTCCTTCGGCTGGGACACCGCGGCTGCGGCGACGGCGGAGGTCTACACGTCCGCGATGCACGAACGCCGTCGTCTACGCTCGCTGCATGGCTGAGGTCGAGGCACGCGAGATCGTCGAACAGACGCTGGACGACGCCGAGCTGACGTGGGAGAGCCCGGAGCCGGGCGTCTACGTCGTCACGCTTCCGGGCACGAGGAAGCTCTCCACCACCTGCTCGCTGCGGGTCGGACGGCACTCGCTGTCGGTCAACGCCTTCGTCATCCGGCATCCCGACGAGAACCAGGCGGCCGTCCACCGCTGGCTGCTGGAGCGCAACACCCGCTTGTACGGGGTGAGTTACGCGATCGACGGTCACGGTGACGTGTACCTGGCCGGCAAGCTGCCGCTGTCGGCCGTCACGCCCGAGGAGCTGGACCGGCTGCTGGGGACCGTGCTGGAGAACGCGGACGGCAGCTTCAACACCCTGCTGGAGCTGGGTTTCGCCTCGGCGATCCGCCGGGAGTACTCCTGGCGGACCTCGCGCGGGGAGTCGACCCGCAACCTGGAGGCATTCACGCACCTGACCCGGGACGCGGCTGCCGGCCCCGGCGGCGCGGAGCCCGCGGGCGGCGGCCGGGACGACGCCGCAGCGGGTCACTGACCGGGCCGGGCGCAGGTCCCGCTCGACCGTGCCCGTCCGGCACCCGGTACGGCCGGTCGGGCCCCGGGCCGGTCGTTTACGCTCAGGGGCATGGCCGACGCACCGTACAAGCTGATTCTCCTCCGCCACGGCGAGAGCGAGTGGAACGCGAAGAACCTGTTCACCGGCTGGGTGGACGTCAACCTCAACGAGAAGGGCGAGAAGGAGGCAGTCCGCGGCGGTGAGCTGCTCAAGGACACCGGCCTGCTCCCCGACGTCGTGCACACCTCGCTCCAGAAGCGCGCCATCCGCACCGCGCAGCTCGCTCTCGAGGCGGCCGACCGGCACTGGATCCCCGTGCACCGCTCGTGGCGGCTCAACGAGCGCCACTACGGCGCGCTCCAGGGCAAGGACAAGGCCCAGACCCTCGCCGAGTTCGGCGAAGAGCAGTTCATGCTGTGGCGCCGCTCGTACGACACCCCGCCGCCGCCGCTCGAAGACGGCGCCGAGTACTCGCAGAGCGATGACCCGCGCTACGCCGCCATCCCCAGCGAGCTGCGCCCGCGCACGGAGTGCCTCAAGGACGTCGTCGAGCGCATGCTGCCGTACTGGTACGACGGCATCCTCCCGGACCTGCTGGCCGGCCGGACGGTT
Source organism: Streptomyces meridianus (assembly GCF_023703325.1). Classification (GTDB taxonomy): domain Bacteria; phylum Actinomycetota; class Actinomycetes; order Streptomycetales; family Streptomycetaceae; genus Streptomyces; species Streptomyces meridianus. Next base: position 60,291 of record NZ_JAMQGM010000017.1, on the reverse strand, counting down.
CTCGTCGCAGCGCACGGCAACAGCCTGCGGGGCCTGGTGAAGCACCTCGACGGGATCTCCGACGCCGAGATCTCCGGTCTCAACATTCCGACCGGCATCCCGCTCGCCTACGAGCTGGACGCCGACTTCCGTCCGGTGAAGCCCGGCGGCACCTACCTCGACCCGGAGGCCGCGAAGGCCGCCATCGAGGCGGTCAAGAACCAGGGCAAGAAGAAGTAACCGCCCACGAAGGAGCCCCCCACCCGCGGTTGTGTCGCGGTGGGAGGCTTCTTCGTGCCCGTGGTCAGCGGGGTCGGCCCAGCAGCTGTCCTCATGGACCGCACTCGTGACGCCGCTCGCGAGGCCATGGGTGGACGTCAAGATGCCTGCGGCGGGCGTCGCACTGCGCTCGGTGCTGCGCAGCACGGCCGCGCGGCTCGCAGTCCCGTAAATGCCCGCGCGCTCGTCGGCTGCCGTCCGCCCTCGAGCGGGTCCGTGAGTCGGGCCGGAGGAACCGAACGGTCTCATACTGGAACCGACGGATTTCCGATCCCAGCTGACGGAGAGCGTTGGAGGTGGCCCGGTGGACGCCCAGAGCAGCGGAGACGCCGGACTGACCCTCGATGCGGGTGGAGCCTTCACCGTCGGCGGTCTTGGTGCCGTGCTGATAGAAGGGCTGCTCTCCCAGTCGTTGGTCGACCTGGTGGTCCTCGACACGGACCTCCGGATCGTGCAGGCCGAGCTACGCGTGCCGGGACCGGTGAAACTGTCCGCCGAGGCCATCGTCGGGTACCGCTTCACCGAGGTGATGGAGTTCACGGACCCGGCGAGGGAGGTCACCGTCAGTCGTGCTGTCCTGACCAGCGGCACCCCAGCCCTGGACCGTCTGGTGGGCGTCTACGTGGCAGGCGAACTGCGCATACACTCCGTCAGCATCTTCCGCCTCGAAGACCCGGGCGGCAGGGTGATCGGACTCGCACGGACGAGAGTGGACGTCACGGAGCGCGAGAAGGCTCGGGACAGACTCGCTCTCCTGTCCACGGTGCGGGAACGCGTCGGACGGACGCTCGACATCGCCACCACCTGCCAGGAACTGGTCGACACCGTCACCCTCCGCACCACTGAACTGACCGGTGCGCCGGAAGTCGTGGGTTCTCAGACGGTCCGTTTCGCCGACATCGCCGGGGTGGAGCTCGTGGAGGGTGTGGTGCGCGGCGACGACCCTCCGATCGCGCCCGTTGATCCGCACGTCGCACTGCGCCATGTCGCCTCCGTGGGCTCCACGGCATACATGGAGGCTCATCCGCTGTGCGAAGTACGCGCGCTTCCCGGAGAGACGTCCTACGGGCTGGTTCTCTCCGACCGCGAAGCGCGACTGCTGACGCTGACGCCGGACGCGCTGTGGAGCACGGAGACCCGTGCCTCGACCGAGGCGCTCATCGCGGACCAGGCCCACAGTCTGATCCTCGCGCCGCTGAGCGTGCACGGGGCCGTGCTGGGCCTGCTCTACTTCTGCCGACGCGGCGGCGCCGAACCGTTTGACGACGAGGACGTGGTCCTCGCCTCCGAGATGGCCGCCCACGTCGCTCTGTGCATTGACAACGCGCGCCGATACACCCGCGAGCGCGTCGTGGCCACGACCATGCAGCGCCGCGCGCTCCCACGAGAGCCCGTGGCGCAGACCGCGGTGGCGACCGCCTACCTCAATCTGCCCGGCCGGCGGGCCGGCTACTGGTTCGACACCATCGCCCTGCCCGGCGCACGCATCGCACTGGTCGTCGGAGATGTGGCCGGGAAGGGTGTCCAGGCCGCGACGGCCATGGGACAGCTGCGCACCGTCGTCCAGACGCTCGCCGCACTGGACCTGGATCCCGAGGAACTCATGGAACGTCTGGATGACACCGTCACGTACCTGGATCAGGAACGGGCCGCCCTTCCGCACTCCGATCCGGTGCAACGTGAGGCGCTCAGGGCCTGCTGCGTGTACGCGGTGTTCGACCCCATCGCCGGTACCTGCACGATTTGCCGCGCCGACCACCCCGGCCCCGTGATCGCCCATCCCGACGGCAGGATCGAGTCCCCCGACATCCCCGAAGGGCCGCCTCTGGGGAGCACGGACAAGAGCCAATTCGCCACCTGCACGTTCGAGGCGTCGGAGAACACCGTTTTCGCTCTGCAAACCGGTTCCCTCCTGTCCGACGACGAGATCGCCTGGGGAGTTCTGAGCAGCGAACTGCGTCACCCCGAGCGACCGCTCAGAGACCTTGCCGACGCCATCGTCCACGCCCTGCCGGAACACCACCGGCCCAACGCCGCACTCCTCCTGGCGCGCGCGAGCTCCTTCCCCGAGGATTCCGTCAGGACGTGGGACCTCCCCAGCCGCTTCGAAGCCGCTTCCACCGCCCGCGACCTGGCCCGCGGTCAGCTGGCCGAGTGGGGATTCGGGCCGGAAACCAGTTTTTCCGCGGAGGTGATTGTCGGTGAACTGGTCACCAATGCCGTTCGATACGGCGCGCCACCGGTGCGACTGCGGATCATTCGTGACCGTGGACTCACCTACGAGGTCTACGACAGCAGTAGCGCGGCACCGCATCTCCGCCATGCGGGACCGACGGACGAGGGCGGCCGGGGCCTGTTCATCGTGTCGCAGATGACCGATCAGTGGGGCGCTCGCTTCACGGACCAGGGGAAGATCATCTGGGCCGAACAAGGTCTCGAAGCAAGCGTGTGAAGGGTCCCGTGCGAGACGACAACGGTGGCTGCTGGCTGTCCCGCCCGTGGCGCGACAGCCTCACCGCTCCCGGCACACCCACAAGCACCCGCCGCCCCTCCTTCCCGACCGCGAACCACGGCGGGGTCGAACGCTGCACCGCACCACCACCGCCGCCACACCGCACTCGGCGGCCACCCACCGGCCACCCGCGTGAAGGACGCTCCGGGTCAGTACATCCGGAGAGCTACGGACCAGAGGACGCTGGAAACCTCGTCCGTGCCCCGTCCGGCGGGAAGCCACGGGAGCGGCTGGGTCAAGACGACCGGCCGGGCCCGTGTCGCACGGCCAGCAGGGCCACGTCGTCGTCGTTGTCCGCTGGGCGCACCCGTGTCAGCAACTCGTCGACGAAGGATTCCAGGGGGCGACGCGCCAGGGCCGCGGCGTGCCGGCGCAGACGGTCCAGGCCCTCGTCCAGGGTGTGGCCCGGGGACTCGATCAGGCCGTCGGTGTAGAGGAGCAGGGTTGCCCCGGGCGGCAGTTCCGCCGTTGCGTCGGGCCGGGCCCGCTCGGGTGCCACGCCCAGGAGGATTCCGTGGCCGTCGGTCAGATAGCGGGCCACGCCCTCGCGGGTGACCAGCAGGGGAGGTGGATGGCCCGCGTTGGTCCAGGACAGCTCGCACCGGCCGTCGGCGTTCTCACTCATGCGGGCGAAGATCAGCGTGGCCATGGAGACCTCGGCGATGTCCAGGGCCGCCCGGTCGAGCCATTCCACGACCTTGCTCGGCGGCTTCTGCTGGGACACGGCGTACGCCCGGAGCATGTTGCGCAGCTGTGCCATGCCGGCCGCGGCCTCCAGATCGTGGCCGACGACGTCCCCCACGGCGAGGGCGGTGGCTCCGTCCGTCACGGCGAACGCGTCGTACCAGTCGCCCCCGACGTGCGACGCGTCCGGCGCGGGCAGGTATCGGGCGGTCATGCTGCGGCCGGGCGAGCGCGGGAGCTTCGGCAGCAGATGGCGCTGCATGGTCTCGGCGACCTGGCGCTGGCGCTGGTAGAGGCGGGCGTTCTCCAAAGCGAAGCTGGCGCGTCGGGCAATGTCCTCCAGCAGGGCCGTGTCGGCCGGGACGAACCGATCGGGCTGGTCGGCGCGGCCCAGGGTGAGGGCACCCATCACGTCGTGCAGGCTTCGGAGGGGAACCATGACGGCCGAGTGCATGCCGGTCGCCTCGAACAGGCGGCGCTGCTCCACCGCAATCCCGGAGTCGGGCGGGCCGTGATAGGTCTCGGGGGCGACGACGGAGGACGCGACGCCGCGCAGGGCGCGCGACAGGGGCATCGGGGACTCCTCCGGAACCGGCGGCATGGGCCCCTGGAGGTCCTCCCGGAACATCACCGTGTCGCCCTCGGCATGGGCGACGGCGAAGCGCCGGACTTCGTCCCGCTCGCCGATCAGGTCGATGACGGCCCAGTCGGCGATGCGGGGCACCACGAGGTTGATCAGGCGGCGCAGCGCCTCGTGGATGTCCAGGGTGGAGGTGAGCAGGGTGGTCGTCTCGGCGAGCAGAGCGAGCCGTTCCAGTTCGGAGAGCTGCCCGCCTGCCGGTGACCGCTCCGCGGGGCGCTCGGCGGAGTGGAAGAGGACGAGAGTGGCCGACGGGCGGGTGTCGCAGGAAGTGGCCAGCCATCCCACTGGCAACAGCGTGCCGTCTCCGCGCTCGAACCACTCGTCCGCACCCTGCTGCGTGGGCCCGCCGAGGACGGTCTCGCGCATGCGGCACCGGACCCTCGGCACGGCTTCCCCGCCGCTGGTGCGGTGCAGCAGGTCGTGGGCGTCCCGGCCGACCAGATCGGCAGCGGGGCGGGCCAGGAGTTGCTCGCCGCGCGCGTTGACAGCGACGATCAACCCCTGCTCGTCCACCAGGTAAGCACCCGTGCCGAGAGTGTCGAGAGTCCTGGCAATCGCTTCCTGCGGACCATCCGGGCCCATCACTGCTCCCTCCCGTCACCGGAAAAAACGCCCTGCGTTCCCGGTGCCCCCGGGAACACGGGTGACCCTCGCGGCAAACCGAGCATGACAACCCCGCGCGCTCAGTTTGACCCCTCGAGGAGTTCGTCCAAACCTCCAGGAGCGCACCGCAGGTGCACCGGGCCGGCGGGGAGTCACGGTGAATGTACTACTGCCTCGGCTACCGACCTGCGGGCGGCCGGAGTGTCGAGTGCGGCATCGACCTCCGCCGATCCACCGGAAGGGGCCCGGGCCCGGAGTGCGAACCCCGGGCCCGGGCCTGTGCAATGCCGTCACCCTCCGGCTCGCCCTGGGGTCAGGACTTGACGAGAGTGATCTCCGTGCTCTGGAAGCCGGTGTCGGCGGTCGTCGGGTAGTCGGGGTCGTTCGCCCTTCCGATTCCCCGGAGCGTGGCCGTGCCGGGTTCGAAGGATGCGGTGGGCTCGATGTTGCTGGTGAACGAGACGGCCCAGGGGACCGGGCCTCCGGGTTCGCAGAGGACGACCAGGTCCTCGTACGAGCCGGACGCGGTCGCCTTCTTCTGCGTCTGGTAGGCACTGGCCGTCAGGGTGATCCGGGCCGGCTTGTTGCAGGTCACCGTGCCACCGACGGTGATCTCTCCGGTGCCGGTGTCGACCGCGCCTGCGCTGTGCAGGTTCAGTCCGACGGCGAGCTCCGCCGGAGGCTCGGGCATACGAGCATGGATCTCACCGCGCAGGGCCAGCGTGGAGCCGTTGCAGTACTGCTCGAAGGTGGCGTCGATTTCGCGGATGTAGCCGTAGGGACCGTAGGCCACGTGGGAGATGGTGAAGGAGCCGGTGCTGGTGGTGCACCAGCGGTCGGTCTCGCCGAACTCCAGCTTCGGGTCCTCCGGCCCGGCGTCCGGCCAGCGCGAGGCGTTGGTGTAGGTGGTGCCGGACGTCAGTTCCTGGCCGTAAGGCGCCTCCATGTGCAGGGACCAGCGCTCGCCCTCCGGGGTGGTGACCGTGACGCCGGCTGCGCCCCGGCCGGTCGGCCCCGAGACGTCGAACATCTCGGTCGTCTCGGGGGTGTAGAGGTGGGACTCGCCCCCGGAAACGTACTCGCCGGCGTCGCCGGTGAAGCTGAGCGATCCCGTTATTGCCTCGTGAGCCTGGGCCGTGCCCGCCGACGGGATCACCGCGAGGGCCAGGGCTGCCGTGAGGACGGCCGCGGTGCGGCTCAGGCTGCTGCGTCTTGTCAAGTTCTGCTCCTCCATGGGAAAGCGGTCCGTCGCGGGGACGGTCTGGTTCGCTCACACGGCTGCCGTGCAGGGCACCCCTCGAATCGGGCTCCACGGGGGGCAACGAGTGATCCCCGGCAGCACACGCAGGAAACTAACAGCAGCTACTGACACCACGTCAGCCGGTATGCCCGGCCCGGCAAGACGATGTGGACGCACGCCGCGCACGCCGGGCCGGCCACACGGAGGCCGCCCGGCGCGAACGCCGGCAGGTCGGACGGCTGTCGACCGTGCCCCCGGTGAGGAGCCGTCGGCGCCCGGAAGGCCGGGGGTGCCCTGGCCGACGGACCGGGCGCCGGATGCGGTCAGGCCGGAGGGCCGGAACGGCCGCGCCGCACGACGACGTTGCCGGTGTGTCCGTGGCGGAGCCGAAGGACTCGAAGAAGACGCCGACGGCCGATCCGGGCAGCCGCCCCCGGCGGCGTCGCGCGGGTCGCTGCCCGCGGCCTGCAGGAAGGCTGCTGCAAGGGCTCGTGCCCGGGGAACGGCTCGCCGAGCAGGTCGACCGTCTGCTCATGCGCGTGCCGGACCTGGCGCGCAGGCTCGGCAACTTCCGGACCGGCCCCCCGGCGGCACCCGGTCGTGGGTGGAGACCGCCTCCCGGCTCCTCGACCACGTCGGAGGCACCCCGGTCGTCCCGCAGACCGTGCCGGCCGAGGAGTACCGGCGGGAGATCCGGTCCGGGCTCGACGCGGCCGGTGCCCCGTCCGCCACCACGTCGCTGCACTCCGGCGACGCGCAGACGCCCCCCGGCCGCATCCAGGGGGCGAGGAATTCGTCCGGCCGCGGCGCGTGCAGCAACTGCCCGTCCACGGCGAGGCTCTGCCGTGGCCGCGGCGCGGGGCGGAGACCGTCGACTCGACCGGGTTGCGCCGCACGACGTCGCACGCCGGGTGGATCGGCCGCCACGGCCGCGTTCGCCCAGGCGGTACCGGGGCCGAAGGGCTGAGCCCCGGCCCCGGTGAACCTCGATCCCGCGTCCGGCGGCCCTACACGTCCTCGATGGCGGTGGCGGCCGGAGTGAGCTCGTCCGCGTGCTCGCCGGTGACCAGGAAGACGACGCGCTTCGCCACCGACACCGCGTGGTCCGCGAACCGCTCGTAGTAGCGGCCCAGCAGCGTCACGTCCACAGCCGTCTCGATGCCGTGCTTCCAGCGGTCGTCCATCAGGTGCTGGAAGAGCGTGCGGTGCAGCCGGTCCATCTCGTCGTCGTCCTGCTCCAGCTGGAGTGCCAGGTCGACGTCCTTGGTGATGATGACCTCTGCCGCCTTGGCCATCAGCCGCTGAGCGAGCTGCCCCATCTCCAGGATGGTGGCGTGCAGGTCGCCCGGCACGGCCGTGTCCGGGAAGCGGAGCCGCGCGAGCTTCCCGACGTGCTGCGCCAGGTCGCCCGAGCGCTCCAGGTCGGCGCTCATGCGCAGGCTGGTGACGACGATCCGCAGATCGGTGGCGACCGGCTGCTGGCGGGCGAGCAGGGCGATCGCACGGGCCTCCAGGTCGTGCTGGAGGTCGTCCACCTTCTCGTCGCCGGCGATGACGCTCTCGGCGAGCTTGAGGTCCGCGTCGAGGATCGCCGTGGTGGCCCGGCCGATCGCGGAGCCGACGAGACGGGCCATCTCGACCAGTCCGTCGCCGATCGAGTCCAGCTCCTCGTGGTATGCGTCCCGCATCGAATTCCTTCCCTCGGTCCTGCGCCGCCCCTGCAAGGGGCTCGGGGCGGTTACCCCCACGTTGCCACGCTCCAGGGGTGACGCGTCCGGACACGAGCGCCGGGGTGAACCGGCACCGACCCCACGGTGAATTCTGGGCAACGTCTCCTGCGGGAGTCCCTTCCGAGGCTGCGGCAGGGCCTCACCAGCGGCTTAGTGTGGACGCATGGACGTGAACGCCGCGGTCGCCGCGGTGGCTGCACTGGCCGGTCTGTGCACCGGTGTGATCGCCATGCTCGCGTTCCGCTGGAGCGAGCGCGAGCAGGCCAGCACCGTCCGCAGTCCGCTGTACACGGAGTCGGTGCTGCCGCCCGGAGTCGACACCGTGCTGTCCGTCCTGCGGTCCTCCGCCGTGGTGCTCGACGAGGGCGACACCGTGGTCAAGGCCAGCTCGGCCGCGTACGCGCTGGGCCTGGTGCGCGGCGGAAAGCTGACCGTCGAGCCGATGCTCAAGATGGCCCGTGACACCCGCCGCGACGGCGAGATACGCCAGGTTGAGCTCGACCTGCCGCGCCGCGGTTCGGGCCGCGGCGACGCCCTCGCCGTCTCCGCCCGCGTCGCCCCGCTCGGCTCCCGTCTGGTGCTGCTGCTGGTCGAGGACCTCACCGAGGCCCGGCGCATCGAAGCGGTGCGGCGCGACTTCGTGGCGAACGTGAGCCATGAGCTGAAGACCCCGGTGGGCGCGCTGTCGCTGCTGTCCGAGGCCGTGATGGATGCGGCCGAGGACCCGGAGGCGGTCAACCGGTTCGCCGGCCGCATGCAGATCGAGGCAACCCGGCTGACCAGCCTCGTCCAGGAGCTCATCGACCTCTCCCGGGTGCAGAACGACGACCCGCTCGAGGACGCCGAGCCCGTCTCCGTGGACGCCCTCGTCGACGAGGCGATGGAGCGTTGCCGCCATCAGGCCGGCACGAAGAACATCACGATGGCCACCGGCGGGCCCGACGGGCTCAAGGTCTGGGGCAACCGCAGCCAGCTGGCAGCCGCCCTCGGCAATCTGATGGAGAACGCGGTCAACTACAGCCCGGCCCACACGCGCGTCGGCATAGCCGCCCGGCGGGTGAGCGCCCCGTCCGGGCATCTCATCGAGATCGCGGTCACCGACCAGGGCATCGGCATCTCCGACAAGGACAAGGACCGGATCTTCGAGCGCTTCTACCGCGTAGATCCGGCCCGCTCACGTGCCACGGGCGGCACGGGTCTGGGGCTCGCGATCGTCAAGCACGTCGTCGCCTCGCACGGTGGCGAGGTCCTCGTCTGGAGCGCGGAGGGCCAGGGCTCGACGTTCACCCTGCGCCTGCCCGAGGTGGGCCGGGAGCGTCCCCGCGAGGCCACCGAGCGGCCCGGCCGGGCCCTGATCGACCCGGACGACTTCGACGAGGACGACGACGGCGAGGGCTTCGACGCCCCGGACGATCCCGGCGAGTCGCAGTCGCCGCCCCCCGACTCCCCTTCCGCCCGCGGCCACCGGCACGGGGCAGAACATCCCGGCCACCGGTCCGGGGGAGAACAACTACAAGACCGACGCCAATCCCAGGACGCGCTCAGCGCACCTGATTCCGCCCCGGAGGTCCTTCCGTGACCCGAGTGCTCGTCGTCGAGGACGAGGAATCGTTCAGCGACGCACTGTCGTACATGCTTCGCAAGGAGGGCTTCGAGGTCGCCGTCGCGACCACCGGCCCCGAGGCACTGGACGAGTTCGAGCGCAACGGCGCCGACCTGGTGCTGCTCGACCTCATGCTCCCCGGCCTGCCCGGCACCGAGGTGTGCCGTCAGCTGCGCGGCCGTTCCAACGTTCCCGTGATCATGGTGACCGCCAAGGACAGCGAGATCGACAAGGTCGTCGGCCTGGAGATCGGCGCGGACGACTACGTGACCAAGCCCTTCTCCTCGCGTGAGCTCGTCGCCCGGATACGGGCCGTGCTGCGCCGCCACGGTGAGTCCGAGGAGGTCGAGGCGGCCTCCCTGGAGGCCGGTCCGGTGCGCATGGACGTGGAGCGGCACGTCGTCACCGTCGCCGGCGAGAAGGTCGACCTGCCGCTCAAGGAGTTCGACCTGCTCGAGATGCTGCTGCGCAACGCGGGCCGGGTGCTGACCCGGATGCAGCTGATCGACCGGGTGTGGGGCGCGGACTACGTGGGCGACACCAAGACGCTCGACGTCCACGTGAAGCGCCTGCGCGCCAAGATCGAACCGGACCCCGGGGCTCCGCGCTACCTGGTGACGGTCCGCGGCCTGGGTTACAAGTTCGAGCCGTAGACGACGCGACGCCGCACGGGCAGTCGCCGGCCCCGCGCAGCGGGACGAGACGACCGAGGGTCCCGGAGCGATGTGCTCCGGGACCCTCGTCACGTCCTGGACGGGCTCAGTGGCCCGCGTGCTCCCCGGCGGTGGCGGAGGCGCCGTCCGTCCCGGCCCCGGAACCGGCGGCACCGGCGGTCGAGGTGGCCTCGCCGGAGGCGCTCTCCGACGCCGACGGGCTCGCCGAGCCGGTGGGCAGCGTGGACACCGAGGGGCTGGGCTCCGAGCTGGGCCCGAACTCGGTGAAGTAGCCGCGGTTGGGCTGCACGAAGCCGGTGATCCGGACCTCGCCCGTCCGGTTGAATGCGAAGACGATCCGCTGCGCGTCGCCGTCGCGGCCCGCTTCGCCGCGTCCGTTCTCGATGACGGCCGAGGCGTTGCCCTTGCCGCCGAGGATCAGCGTGCCGTGTGCGGGGACGGTCAGCGGGCCGCTGCCCTTGGCCGGGGCGAGCTTCACCTCGGCGCTGGTGCGGGGCAGGGTCACGGACTCGAGGGTCTGAGCCCTGTTCCCGTTGTTGAAGATCTTGGCCGTGACGACGGCCGGGCCCTCGGCATCGTCGGGCTGCGTGATCACGTTGGCGTTCTGGATCTTGATGTCGCCGACGGACGTCTCGGCGTTGTCGGGCCGGATCCCGTTCGTGGCCGCGCTGTTGCCGGCGGCGCAAGCGGTGAGCGAGAGGAGCGAGAACACCAGGGCGGAGGCGGCGAGGGCGCCGCGTCGAAGGCTGCAGCTCACGGCGGCGGCATCTCCTAGGACGAACTACGGCGGCCGATCGCCGGGTCGGGCGCGGCCGCGGACGGACTGCGGAGGCGGCCGTAGAGCCGCTATGGATGTGTCAGCGGCCTCAGGTTATCGAGCCGTGGTGGGGGCCGCGCACCCGACCCGCCCCCGAGGGCGACCGGCCGGCCCCACCGCTCCTGCGTGATCTCGGGAAAGGCCTCCGACGTGCGAGGCAGCGCGTTTAGCAGGAGCGATTCCGAACTGCGGTCGAATTTGATCGACATCCGGGTCGTCTTCCCGCCGTCCCATTCATGAAACGTGTTCTTGCCGGTACCGCAGAAGCCCCGAACGGAGCAGCCGAAGTCCTCCGCTCGGAGTCCGGCAAAACGGGATGTTCGGCACCTCCTGTGGGGCCGTCCGGGCTGGTTCCGGCGTTGTTTCGCCGCGCCCGCAGAGCCGCTCCGACCTGCGAAGACCGCTCCCGGAGGGGTGTGCACAGCACGTCACGGCGGCTGTTGTCAAGCCCCGAGATGCGCCCTGACCTGCGAAAACGTCATTCAGAACGGTCTCGTCCCGTGTTACTCTGGATAGCCACGGAAGGGGTACCTGTCACATGACGTTCAAGGTTGGCGACACCGTGGTTTATCCCCATCACGGGGCCGCGCTGATCGAGGCCATCGAAACTCGGCAGATCAAAGGCGTGGACAAAACCTACTTGGTGCTGAAGGTCGCTCAGGGTGATCTGACGGTGCGCGTGCCCGCGGACAATGCGGAGTTCGTCGGCGTTCGCGATGTGGTCGGCCAGGACGGGCTGGACCGGGTCTTCGAGGTGCTGCGTGCGCCGTACGCCGAAGAGCCGACCAACTGGTCCCGACGCTACAAGGCAAATCTCGAGAAGCTCGCCTCCGGTGACGTGATCAAGGTCGCCGAAGTCGTGCGCGACCTCTGGCGCCGGGAGCGCGAACGCGGTCTCTCCGCCGGGGAGAAGCGCATGCTCGCCAAGGCGCGCCAGATTCTCGTCAGCGAGCTCGCTCTCGCGGAGAACACCAACGAGGACAAGGCCGAGGCCCTGCTCGACGAGGTTCTCGCGTCCTGACGCATCCCTGCCGTGGTGCCCGGGTGATGACGGAAGTCACCGCCGGGTGCTGCGGCACGTATGCGTCCTGCTTTCGATGATTCCCCGGCCCGGTCCGGGTGAGGTCCCGTCCCGTGTGGGGGCGTACGTGGTCACGGCCCCCACAGCCCGGGCCCGGTGGCCGGATACCTGCCTTTCGGTCGGCGTCCCACGGCGGCCCGGCCCCTGCGCCGCCCCGTTCGACGGTGCGCAGCCAGAAGGCCGGACCCACTGGGTACGCTGCGTCCGTCGTCGTGCCCGGCGAGGAGCCGCCCGACCGGTTATCACGGAAGGGACCGGTCGAGCGCCGTGCCCGGCACGCTGAGCAAATACCCATGTCGGTCGAGCAAGCAAACCTGAACGCGGAAGCGATGTCCCACACAGAACCGTCCGTCCCGCCGCGGATCCCCGCACGCATCGCCGCCGTGATCCCCGCAGCCGGCCGGGGCCTGCGGCTCGGTCCCGGCGCGCCCAAAGCCCTGCGTTCCCTCAACGGCACGCCGATGCTCGTGCATGCCGTGCGCGCCATGGCCCGTTCCCGGGCCGTTTCGCTGGTCGTGGTGGTGGCTCCCCCGGAGGGCGCCGCAGAGGTGCGCACGCTGCTCGACGGACACGCGCTCGCCGCGCGGGGCACCACCGAGGTGATCGTCGTCCCCGGCGGCGAGACCCGGCAGGAGTCGGTCCGTCTCGGCCTCGCCGCACTGCCCGGCGATGTCACGGGCGTCCTCGTGCACGACGCCGCGCGCCCGCTGGTGCCGGTCGACACGGTGGACGCGGTGGCGGCGGCCGTACGGGACGGCGCCCCGGCGGTCGTCCCGGCCCTGCCCGTGTCGGACACCGTCAAGGAAGTCGGCCCGAGCGCCGACGGCGGTCCCGAGCCGGTCGTCGCCACCCTGGAGCGGGCCCGGCTGCGCGCCGTGCAGACGCCGCAGGGATTCGACCGCGGCACGCTGCTCGAGGCGCACGAGAAGGTGGCCCTCGAGGGGGAGGGGGCGACCGACGACGCGGGCATGGTGGAACGCCTCGGCGTGGAGGTCGTCGTCGTCCCGGGCCACGAGGAGGCTTTCAAGGTGACCCGGCCGCTGGACCTTGTCCTGGCCGAGGCCGTGCTCGCCCGCAGGAGGGCCAACGATGGTTTCTGAGACGGCCGTAGGCCACGGGGTGGGCGCCGCGCTGCTCCCGCTCGTCGGCGTCGGGACTGATGTGCACGCCTTCGAGCGCGGTCGCGATCTGTGGTGCGCGGGCCTGCTGTGGGAGGGCGCGGAGTACGGGCTGGCCGGTCACTCGGACGGGGACGTCGCCGCGCACGCCGCTTGCGACGCCCTGTTCTCCGCCGCGGGACTCGGCGACCTCGGCGCGCACTTCGGCACCGACCGTCCAGAGTGGGCGGGCGCCTCGGGCGTCGCGCTGCTGGGTGAGGCCGCCCGGATCGTGCGGGACGCCGGATTCCGGATCGGCAACGTGGCGATCCAGGTCGTCGGAGTGCGGCCCAAGATCGGCAAGCGGCGCGCGGAGGCGCAGAAGGCGCTCTCGGACGCGGTCGGCGCTCCCGTCTCGGTCTCCGGCACCACGACGGACGGCCTCGGGCTGACCGGTCGCGCGGAGGGCCTCGCCGCGATCGCAACGGCCCTGGTGGTGCCGGCCGGCCCCGGGGCACAGGGCCACGGCGGCGCCTGAACACGGTGGCGTACGACCCCGGCGCCGCGGCGCCGGGAAGCCGCCCGTACCCGGCCGGTGTCACGTTTCCGTGTCCCTGTCCACAGGGGGACGGGGCACTGCCGCGCGCCCACTACCCTTGTTGCGTGACCATTCGCCTGTACGACACCAGCGCCCGGCAGATCCGTGACTTCACCCCGCTCACGCCGGGCTGCGTCTCGATCTACCTGTGCGGTGCCACGGTGCAGGCCGCCCCGCACATCGGGCACATCAGGTCGGGCCTCAACTTCGACATCATGCGCCGCTGGTTCGCCCACCGCGGCTACGAGGTGACGTTCGTCCGCAACGTCACGGACATCGACGACAAGATCATCGCGAAGCAGGCCGACCAGGGTCGCCCCTGGTGGGCCATCGGCTTCGAGAACGAGCGCGCGTTCAACGACGGCTACGACGCGCTCGGTTGCCTGCCCCCCACGTACGAGCCGCGCGCCACCGGCCACGTGCCCGAGATGATCGAGATGATGCGCGGGCTCATCGACCGGGGCCACGCCTACGCCGCCGACGGCAACGTCTACTTCGACGTCCGCAGCTTCCCCGGGTACCTCGCGCTGTCCAACCAGGAGCTGGACAACCTCCTGCAGCCCTCCGCCGAGGGCGAGACCGGCAAGCGCGACGCCCGCGATTTCGCCATGTGGAAGGCCACCAAGCCCGGTGAGCCCAGCTGGGAGACGCCGTGGGGGCGCGGGCGCCCCGGCTGGCACCTGGAGTGCTCGGCGATGGCGCACAAGTACCTGGGCAGCGCCTTCGACATCCACGGCGGCGGGCTCGATCTGATCTTCCCGCACCACGAGAACGAGATCGCGCAGGCCAAGGCGTTCGGTGACGCGTTCGCGCGATACTGGGTGCACAACGCCTGGGTCACCATGAGCGGCGAGAAGATGAGCAAGTCGCTCGGCAACTCCGTGCTCGTCTCCGCGATGGTCAAGGCATGGCGCCCCATCGTCCTGCGCTACTACCTCGGCACCCCGCACTACCGGTCGATGATCGAGTACAGCGAGGAGGCCCTGCGCGAGGCCGAGTCCGCGTTCGCCCGTATCGAGGGGTTCGTCCACCGCGCGGTCGAGCTGGCCGGACCGGTCGAGCCGTCGGCCGAGGTGCCGCCGGCGTTCGCCGAGGCCATGGACGACGACCTCGGCGTTCCGCAGGCGATGGCGATCGTTCACGCGACCGTCCGGCAGGGCAACAGTGCGCTGACCGCCGACGACAAGGAGACCGTGGCGGCCCGGCTCGCCGAGCTCCGTGCGATGCTCGGAGTGCTGGGCCTCGACCCGCTCGACGAACAATGGGCGGACTCCGGTGACGGCGGCGACCTCCACGGCGTGGTGGACTCCCTGGTGCGGCTCGTGCTCGAGCAGCGCCAGGCGGCCCGCGAGCGCAAGGACTACGCGACGGCGGACGCGATCCGCGACCAGCTCCAGCAGTCCGGCCTCGTCATCGAGGACACCCCGAGCGGCCCCCGGTGGGAGCTCGGCCCGCGCTGACCGCCATCCGGTCCGGGACAGTGGCCCCGGACCCTCCAGTACGCAGACAAGTACGCACACAAGCAGGCAACCGCCGGAAACGTTCCGGCGAAGCCGATCCCGACGCCGGCAGGCTCCGTGAGACTGCCGGTGGGGACGGCCGAAGGAAAGAAGTCAGGTGACCCATGGCCGGCAACAGCCAGCGCAGGAACCGCCGCACGTCCAACAAGAAGGGCATGCAGGTCGGCAGCGGCGGTCAGCGGCGCCGGGCCCTGGAGGGCAAGGGCCCGACCCCGCCCGCGTCCGCCCGCAAGGGGCATGTGAAGAACCGCATCGCCAACGCCAAGGCCAAGCAGTCCACCGGCCGGCCGGCTCCGCGCCGCGGCGGTCCCAAGGGGACCAACGAGCTGGTGCTCGGCCGCAATTCGGTGGTGGAGGCGCTGCGCGAGGGCGTGCCCGCGAACACCCTGTACGTCCAGCAGTACATCGACTCCGACGACCGGGTGCGGGAGTCGATCCAGCTCGCCACCGACCGCGGCATGAACCTCATGGAGGCGCCGCGCCCCGAGCTCGACCGCATGGCCAACGGGCTGAACCACCAGGGCCTGGTGCTCCAGGTGCCTCCGTACGACTACGCCCACCCCGACGACCTCACCGCCGCGGCGTTCGACGCCGGTGAGGACCCGCTGGTCGTGGTCCTCGACGGCATCACGGACCCGCGCAATCTCGGTGCGATCGTCCGCTCGGTGTCCGCGTTCGGCGGGCACGGCGTGGTGGTTCCGGAGCGGCGGGCGGCCGGGATGACCGCCGGCGCCTGGAAGACCTCGGCCGGCACCGCTGCCCGTACCCCCGTGGCGCGGGCGGCGAACATGACCCGGGTCCTCGAGGCGTACAAGAAGGCGGGGCTGACGGTCGTCGGACTGGCGGCCGAGGGTGAGGCGGATCTGGGCGACCTGGAGATGCTCGACGGCCCGGTCGCCATCGTGATCGGCAGCGAGGGCAAGGGGCTGTCGCGGCTGGTCGGCGAGACCTGCGACATCCGGGTCCGCATCCCGATGCCGGGCGGGGCCGAGTCCCTCAACGCCGGTGTGGCGGCGGGGGTCGTGCTGTACGAGACGGCGCGCCGCCGCGGCTGAGTCCGTCCGCTGCCGGCCCGGACCCCCGGCCCGTCCGGCCGGAGCACGTCCCGATCCGCCGCAGCCTCCCGACCTCTCCGGAGGGTTGCGCTGCGGGTGACCGGCGTGCCGCGTTGACGTGCCCGGGTGCTTTCGCAAGGACCGAAGCAGTGTCCTTAACGGGTGTCACTCGGTTAGAGGAGTGTGGACACCAGAACACCTCGCCCCATGGGCGGACGCTCGCCGGGGTTCGACGACGAGCCTCTGCTGAGCACGGTGAAGGTGCCGTGCGACCCGGCACAGGTCATCGTCAACCACGCAAGCTTCCGTGTGCAGCTCGCGACGCCGGTGGTCCGCCACGGCCTGACGGCAGACGCCGCGGGGCACCCCAAGGTCGCCCCGCAGCGCCGCCGCACCCCGGTGGTGTGGAGCGGACGCACCGAGCCCGGCGACCCGGCGGCGGGTCAACTCCTGCAGGCGGTACGCAATTCCGGCGCGAGCCTCGGCCTGCCCGACGACCCGACCGCAACCCGGGTGCTGCCCCGGATCCCGGACGCCGGAACGCCGCGCACGCCGGGACCCGGAACCGGGATGCTGCGCGGGGCCCGCCCGGTGCGCGGGGCGTTCGACGAGGATGCCGCGGACGGGGGCTCCGGCCCGTACCGCGACCGGGACGCCCGTGGGCGCCGCCGTCCGGTCGGCGCCTACGACGACGCGGCCGTCGGCGCCGCGTACGTCGCGGACGACGAACCGCTCGGTGAGGACGACGGGTTCGGCGCCGGCGGGCTGCCCGCGGACGCCGCTGGACCGCGCGCCCGGCGCCGGCCGGGCGACGACTCCGTGCGCCACGCGTACTACCCCGGACGCCGGATGAACCTCGGGGTCGTCCTGCTGCCGCTGCGGATCTTCCTCGGCTTCATCTCCGTCTACGCCGGCATGGGCAAGCTCTGCGACCCGGTCTACTTCGACGGCGGCGAGAGCGGAACCATGGTCACCTGGCTCGCAGCGCTCCGGCCCTGGGGACTCGCCTCCTCGCTGCGGGACTTCGCGCTCGCGCACCCCGTCGGCTCCGGCCTGACGGTCGCGTTCCTCCAGATCGTCGTCGGCGTGCTCACGATCCTGGGCCTGTGGCAGCGGGTCGCCGCCTCGCTGGGCGCGCTGCTCTCGGCGGCGCTGCTGCTCACGGTCAGCTGGCGCAGCGCCCCGGCGTACGACGTCCCCGACATCGTGTATCTCGCCGCCTGGAGCCCCCTGGTGATCGCCGGGGCGCCGGTCTACTCGATGGACGGGCGGCTCACCGGTGAGGCATGGCGCCGGCTGGGCCCGCGTTCCGGGATCTGGGATCTGCGCAAGCGCGTGCTGCGGCGGGGCACGGTCCTGGTCACGGTCGTGGTGGGCCTCGCGCTGCTGACCGGTTCGATGCTCGGCGGGGCCGTGCGGTCCACGCGGACGGCGACGGTGCCGGAGCCGGGCGGGACCCCGACCAACCATCTGCCGGGGTCCCCGCTGCCGAAGGAGCCGTCCCGCGGGCCGGAGTCACAGGTGCCCGGTGCGGGCAACACCGGACGGTCCGCCCAGCCGTCCTCACCGGCGTCGCCGAGCGAGACGGCGCGCGGAAACGGGCGCGTGGGCGACGGGACCGGCCGGGACAGTTCGAGCACCACCCCGACCCGCCCCGTGCCGCCGCCCGCGCCTCCCACCGGGCCGACCGGGGGCACATCGGGTGGTTCCGCGCCGGGCGGCGGCAGTTCGTCGGGCGGGACCGGTGGCAGTGGTTCCTCCGGCGGGGGTTCGGATTCCGGCGATGCCCTCGGCGGCCTGCTGGGCTGAACCTCTCGGTCCGTCCCGGCCTGCCCCGCCTCCGGCGGGACAGGCCGGGACTGTGCCGGGGTCCGGCCGGGCAGCGCGTACGGGCGGTGGAGTCAGTGGCGCCGGGCCGCGTCCGCGGCGGCCTCCTCGAGGTCCTTGGCGGTGTCGATGGCTCGCCAGGCGGACTCCTGCGGCAGCGGGAAGCCGGCGAGCCGCCGGGAACGGGCGAGGCGGGGGAACGTGGTGCGCTCGTGGTCGCCGCGGTCGGGGAGCAGGTCGGTGAAGCCGGGAGAGAAGACGTAGACGCCCGCGTTGACGAGGTACGGCGACGGCGGGGCCTCGACGAAGTCCACGACGTGGCCGAACGCGTCGGTCTCCACGGCGCCCCAGGGGATGCGCGGCCGGGCCAGGGCCAGGGTGGCCACGGCGTCGCGCTCCGCGTGGAAGCCGGCCATGTCCCGCAGCGGGAACCGGGTCCAGATGTCGCCGTTCGTGGCGTACCAGGGGCGGTCGGGACGGGGGAGTGAGGCCGCGGCGAGTTTGAGTCCCCCGCCGCGTCCGAGGGGCGTCGTCTCGACCACGGTCGAGACGCGCAGGGAATCGGGGAATCCGCGGCCGGATCCGGGCGGGGCACCGGCCGCGTGCGCGAGCCAGTCCTGGACGACACCGGCGAGGTGCCCGCAGGAGACGACGACGTCCGTCACGCCCTCCTCGGCCAGCCAGGCGAGTTGATGGCCGAGGATCGGGATGCCCGTCCCGGGGACCTCGACCATCGGCTTGGGCCGGTCGTCCGTGTACGGGCGCAGCCGCGTGCCGTGCCCGCCGGCCAGGACCACGGCTTGCGTGGGCTGCTCCGGCAGGTCGCGGACACGCGACTGGTGCGATCTGTGCGGTTCGTGGGCATCCGTCATGCTGTGCACCCTAGGCGGTGCCGCACGCGGTGGAGCGTTCACGGGAGGGCGGTGGCTGCCGCGCCCTCCCGGCGCTCGGGGGTTCGGGGTCCGGCTGTTCCGGCCGGTCGTTCCGTCAGGAGGATTCCTGGGCGACGCCGCTCGCGAAGGAGGTGTCGCAGACGGGGCGGGAGTAACGCTGGGCGCCGACCGGGCCGTACTTGGCGACGGCGGCGCGGCCGAGGGCGCGCGCGATCGAGGCGCAGTGCTTGACGAGGGAGGGCCGGCGGTGCACCTCCTGCTGGAGGTGGGTGAGGGCGACGCCGGGGTCCTTCCGCTGGAGTTCGGCGAGGAGCCGGTCGCGCAGGACGTCCTGCGGGGCGCGGGGCTTGGCGAGCGTCGAGGCCTTCGCCGAGGACGCGGTCAGCACCTGGTACTGCGAGTCGGGTGTGGTCCACGGCACGCTCGCGACCGCAAGGGTCCCGGACAGGACGAGGACAACGGGCAGGACGAGGGCCAGGGTTCGGCCGACGCGGTGGGCTGTGGTCTTCACGGGACTTCCTCGCTGGGAGTCGGGCGGGAGGGCGTGTGGTACACACGAAATCGTAGCGAGGAGTAGTGAATTGGCGACATTCGGTCACCCTCCCGGGGGAGGGAGCGTCGCGCGAACCGGCCGCGTGTTGACGCCGGTTGACCAAATGGCCGCTATGTCCGCGGAGGTGCCGGCCACGTACAGCGGCGCTGGAGTTGTCCGCCTCAGCCGGTGAGGCGCTCGCCGGAGGACGTCGAGAAGACGTGGATCTCGTCCGGGCGCGGAAGGACGTGGAGGTCGGCGCCCTTCTCCGGGACCTGGCGGCCGTTCACGCGGACCACGAGGTCCTTCTTCTGGCCGCTGACGTCGGCCGAGCCGTAGACGTAGCCGTCGGCGCCGAGTTCCTCGACCACGTTGACGGTCACGGCGAGGCCGGCGGGTGCGTCCTCGCTCGCCTTCGAGAGGCGCTCGGCGGCGGCGCCACCCTCCTCGACCACGTCGAAGTGCTCGGGCCGGACACCGACGGTGACCGTGCGGTCGCCCTTCTCGGACGCGGCGCCCAGGGCCTCACGGGAGACGGGGACGACGCTGTTGCCGAACTTGACGCCGCCGTCGGTGATCGGGACCTCGACCAGGTTCATGGCAGGGGAGCCGATGAAGCCCGCGACGAAGAGGTTCGCCGGGTGGTCGTACATGTTGCGCGGCGAGTCGACCTGCTGGAGGACGCCGTCCTTGAGCACCGCGACGCGGTCGCCCATGGTCATGGCCTCGACCTGGTCGTGGGTGACGTACACGGTGGTGATGCCGAGGCGGCGCTGCAGCGACGCGATCTGCGTACGCGTCGAAACGCGGAGCTTGGCGTCGAGGTTCGACAGCGGCTCGTCCATCAGGAAGACCTGCGGCTGGCGGACGATCGCGCGGCCCATGGCGACGCGCTGGCGCTGGCCGCCGGAGAGCGCCTTCGGCTTGCGGTCCAGGTACTCCGTGAGGTCGAGGATCTTCGCGGCCTCCTCGACCTTCGCTCGGATCTCCGTCTTGTTGACGCCCGCGATCTTCAGGGCGAAGCCCATGTTGTCGGCGACGGTCATGTGCGGGTAGAGCGCGTAGTTCTGGAACACCATGGCGATGTCCCGGTCCTTGGGCGGCAGGTGCGTGACGTCGCGGTCGCCGATGCGTATCGCGCCGCCGTCGACGTCCTCGAGGCCGGCGAGCATGCGCAGGGAGGTCGACTTTCCGCAGCCCGAGGGGCCGACGAGGACGAGGAACTCGCCGTCCTCGATCTCGATGTCGAGCTTGTCGACAGCGGGCTTCTCGGAGCCCGGGTAGATGCGCGTGGCGCCGTCGAACGTGACCGTGGCCATGGGTGATCCCTTCACCGGCAGGAACGTGCCGGACGATCCGAGTAAAGGTGTGGTGTGGTCCACATGGGTGGATGAGGTGCAGTGACGTTAACCCGGTCATAACATCGTTGTCATCAGTTGTGGGCAGTCGAAAATCGTGAACCGGACCACGCCCCCGGCTGGGTACACTGCTCGGGACGCCGACTTAGCTCAGCTGGTAGAGCACCGCTCTTGTAAAGCGAAGGTCGTCGGTTCGAACCCGACAGTCGGCTCTGCGCTCCAGCAGCGAGAACGCCCCGGACGACAAGATCGTCCGGGGCGTTTGACATCCACAGGCGACGGCAGTGGTTCTGGGGCGGTCGTGTGTGGTGACCCTGCGCAAGCTCGGTTGCTTCGGGGTCGAGAAACCCACTGCCTCAACCTCTCGGGATGTGCCCGCCGTTGACGACCGGCGTCGTGCGTCCGACGCGCCCTCCCGGTCAAGGCGGCGGTCATCGGCGGTGGTTGGATCCACCGCGCCGCACCCGGCCGTTCCTCCCACGCTTCGGACACACGCCGGCTGCTGCGTCCGGCACGCGCAGACCCGGGCCGAACCCGGTGCCTCCCGGGCCGCGTCCTGCGCAGCGGCTACGTGATCAATTCCGACTGTGCAATGACTCTACTCGCCCACATTTGACCCAATACGCGCCAAATTTGATCGCCGTATATACCGTCCACCTCGGCTCAATCTCCCATGGAAAGGAACAGGCATGAAGAAGCACTACGGGATGCGTCTCGGTGCGGCGGTCCTGGCGGCGCTGGCCCTGACGGGCGGCGGGGCGACGGTCGCCCATGCGGAGGACGGGCCCGGGGCGGACCACTACGGCAGCAAGGCCATCGTGGTGCGCGGTGACCACAACCAGGTCGTGATGGGCGACGAGAACGTCGTCGGCCGGGACAACGTATCCAGCTCCGGCCACAGCGACACCGGCATCGGTGGCGAGGAAGCGGGCACCCCGGCGGTGCCGTACGGCACGGTCATCAGCCCCACCGGTGTGGTGCTGCGGGCCGGGCCGACCACCGCGTCCGCCGCCGTCGGATCGCTTGCCTACGACGCCCAGGTCGGGCTGGACTGCAAGGTCCACGGCCAGAACGTCGACGGCAACGACCTGTGGTACCGGATCCGGGGCCAGGCGGCGTGGGTCACCGCCCGGTACGTCGCCAACACCGGCACGGTGCCGTTCTGTCCCACCGGCGACGAGGAGATCCCGGGCAGCGCGCCCGTCGGGACCACGGACGCCAACGGCCCGGTGGGCTGATCCCGGCTCCACTCCCGCCGGCGGCTTCGCGCCGGACGGCACCGAACGCCCCGGACGGTCCTGCCGTCCGGGGCGTTCGGTCCGTGGAGCGGCTCTGCGCATTCCCGGCGGCGGGGGTCCGCGCCCCGCCGCTCGTTGCCGGCCGCCACTCGGACAGCGCCCGTGGCCGGGCCGTGCCGGGTGTCCGGCATCCGCCGGGGACGGCGGCCTCCCATACGGCTATTCTGGTGATTTACGCAGGTATGTTCTGCGTGCAGTCTCGGGCGTTGCCCGAACGCCGGTGATCGGAGCGCGGACATGGCGGAGCCGGAACAGCGGCGCTACGACCCCCGGGAGCCGTGGTCCGACGTGCTCCCGGTCGCCGGCGGATCCGCCGCATCCGCGTCCTCCGGAGACCTGCCGGCCCGTGCGCCCACCGGCGACCTGCTGCACGGCGAGATCGCGGGAGGCCACCGGCTCGCGCTCAACCGCATGGGCAGCTTCGACTGGGACCTCGACGCCTCGACCTTCCTCCTCGACGAGGGCGGACTCGACGTCATGGACCTGCGCGCGGACGAATACGACGGGGACCCCTTCTCGCTCGGTGTCCGCGTACCGCACGAGGAGGCGATGCATCTCGACGCCGCCGTGACGGAGGCCCTGCGCGAGGGCAGGGACGAGTACGGCGCGTACTTCCTGCTCACCTGCCGCGACGGCTCCCGGCGCTGGACCCACGCCCAGGGCCGTGTGCTGCGGGACGCCGCGGGGTATCCCCGCCGCGTCATCGGCATCCTCCGGGACGCCACGGCGGAGCTCGGCCACTCGCCGCTCTCCCGCTCCGCCGAGGAGACCCGGCGCCGCCGGACCATGCTGGCGCAGCGGACCACCACCGCGCTGGGGCAGGCACTGACGACCCGGGACATCGGCAAGGTCCTCACCGACCCGGAGAACCTGCGCGGCCTCGGTGTCGAGGGGCTGGCCCTGGGCGTCGTCGACGGCGACCGTCTCCGGTTCATCGCGCTGACCGGCGGCCCGTTCGACGGCGAGCGGACCGACGGCGAGCGGACCGACGACGAGTTCGTCCGGCTCGGCACCGACCTGCCCCTGGGACATGCCGTACTGAGCCGGCGGCCCCGCTTCGTGGAGTCCGCGGAGGAGTTCCGGCGGCAGTACCCGCAGGTGGCGCGCTTCCTGGAGCCGCACGTCGTGGGCAGTGCCGCGTTCCTCCCCCTGGTCGCGCAGGCCCAGCGCATCGGCGCCCTCGGCCTGTACTACGAGGAGCCGCAGACGTTCACCGCCGAGGACCGCGACCTGTACGTGGCACTGGCCGGTGTCGTGGCCCAGTCCGTCCAGCGCGCCCGGCTCTTCGACGAGGAGCGGGACCTCGCCACCGGGCTGCAGGGCACGATGCTGCCGCGACGGATCCCGGAACTGTCCGGCGGCGATGTCGTCGTCCGCTATCGCGCGGCCACCACCGGACGGGACGTCGGCGGCGACTGGTACGACGTGATCCCGCTCCCCCAGGGCCGGCTCGGGGCGGTCGTGGGTGACGTCCAGGGGCACGACGTCCACGCCGCCGCGGTGATGGGGCAGCTGCGGATCGCGCTCCGGGCATACGCCGCCGAGGGCCACCCGCCGGCCACGGTGCTGGCCCGGGCCTCCCGGTTCCTCGCGGACCTGGACACCGAACGCTTCGCCACCTGCACCTACGTCCAGGTCGATCTGGCGACCGGCCTTGCCCAGGTGGTGTGCGCGGGGCATCTGGGCCCCGTGATCCGCGATGCGGGGCACCGGGCCTACTGGCCGAACGTGCGCGGCGGTCTCCCGCTCGGACTGGCCACCCTGTTCAACGAGCACGACTTCCCGGAGACCCGGCTGCATCTCGCCCCCGGCTCCGGCCTGCTGCTCTGCACGGACGGACTCGTCGAACGGCCCGGACGGAACATCCAGGAGGGCATGGACGCCCTCGCGGACGCGGTGAGCCGGGGCCCGCGCGACCCGGATGAGCTCGCGGACCACGTGTCCGAACTGCTCTGGGAGGGTGCCGGCGTCGAGGACGACATGGCGCTGCTGCTGCTGCGCCGTTCCGCGACGGTGGCTGCGCCGGCGCTCCCGCGCCTGCGCCGGCACATCCATCAGGCGGACCCCGAGGGACTCGCGGAGGCGCGCGCCATGGTGCGGCACGGGCTGGAGGCCTGGCGCACCGGCGATCTCGCGCATGAGATCGAGCTGATCGCGGACGAGCTGGTCACCAACGCGCTGGTGCACACCGACGGCGGGGCACTGCTCGATCTGGAGCTGCTGCCGGGCAGCCCGCGCCGGGTCCGGGTGGAGGCTCAGGACCGGTCGAGCGAGTGGCCCCGGCGGCGCACTCCGGGGCTGTCCGCCACATCGGGCCGCGGGCTGCTGATGGTGGAGAAGCTGGCCGACAGCTGGGGCGTCGAGCCGCGTGGCTCGGGGAAGGCCGTGTGGTGCGAGTTCCGGGTACCGGCGGGCGGCCCGCCGGATGATCGGGGAGATCGGGGGGACATCCGGTCGGAGGTCCGGACGCCGGGTCATAGCCTGGGAAAATGATCCGCACCGCCACGCCCGGGGACGTCCCCGCCATCGTCACCATGATCCGCGAGCTCGCTGCCTACGAGAAGGCCGAGCACGAGGTCGAGGCCACCGAGGGCCACCTGCACAGCGCCCTGTTCGGCGAGAGCCCCGCGGTGTTCGCCCACATCGCCGAGGCGGATGGTCGCATCGAGGGCTTCGCGCTCTGGTTCCTGAACTTCTCGACCTGGCGCGGCGTCCACGGCATTTATCTCGAGGACCTCTACGTCCGTCCCGAGGCGCGTGGGCAAGGCCACGGCAAGGCGCTGCTGGCGGAACTCGCCCGGATCTGCGTGGAGCGCGGGTACGGCCGCCTCGACTGGTCGGTGCTCGACTGGAACACCCCGTCGATCGACTTCTACCGCTCGCTCGGGGCGGCGGCCATGGACGAGTGGACGGGGTTCCGGCTGACCGGTGAGAGCCTGGTCCGTCTCGGAGCGGGCTGAGGCGGGTTCGCGCGGACGTGCCGGCGACCCGTTGTCGGACCCCTGGTGCACACTCCGGTCATCGGCCGGCAGTCCGGGAAGCGACGGAGTGGAGGAGTCCATGGCGCGAGGAGCCAGGAAGCAGCCGAGCACGGTAAGGCGGCCGGAGGTGGTGCTGCCGCCGTTGCGGCGCGCTCCGGACGGTGGACCGCAGCCGGAGGCGGATTACGACGGTCTCGAGTTCGCCGGTGCCGAACTGGGCCCGTCCGCGTACGGGGAGGGCGCGAGCTTCCTGGACTGCGCGTTCCGGGACTGCGGGCTGGACGCGGCGCGGCTCGGCGGGGCCCGGTTCGTCGACTGTGTGCTCGACGGCGTCCGCGGGGTGGGCGCAGACCTGTCGGGGGCCGTACTGCGGGACGTGGAGGTGCACGGGGCGCGGCTCGGGGGACTCCAGCTGCACGGTGCCGTACTGGACCGCGTGCTCATTCGCGGCGGGAAGATCGATTACCCGAATCTGCGACGTGCCCGGCTCACCGATGTCGTTTTCGAGGACTGCGTTCTGGTCGAAGCTGATTTCGGGGGATCCGCCATGGAACGCGTATCTTTTTCCGGTTGCGCGCTGCGCCGGATTGATCTCGGCCATGCCGAGATGAAGGACGTCGATCTCCGTGGGGTGGCCGAATTCGATATTGCCGCCGGCGTCGACCGGTTGGCGGGCTCGGTGATCTCCCCGGACCAACTCATTGCGCTGGCGCCGGTGTTCGCATCGGTTCTGGGCGTACGGGTGGAATCGCAAGGGAATTCCGAATAACAGGATTCCGTGCGCTTTTGCTGCCTTTTGCCGACCGGTGCACATCCCCGTTGCAGAACGTTCACTTGCGAAAGGGGTTTCGAATATCCGGGCAGGGGCAAGCAGGGGCACATGACTCACCCCGACGAGCGCGGATACGCGCACAATCCCTACCCTGCCCATGACCCGTACGGTGGAAACCGCGACGCCCCGGGTTATTCCGGGAGAGACGGTTACGAGTACGCCCCCGCCGCGGGTCGCGAGGAGGCGGCGGGATACCGCCGCAATCCGGACGGCACCGGACGGCACCGCATGGCCCTTCTCGTCCACACCATCGGTGATGTTTTCGCCGCCGTGCTCGGACTGTGGATCCTGCTGTACCTGCTCGAGGCCAACCAGGGGAACGTTCTGGTCGCCTTCGTGCACGGCATGGCCGACTGGCTGGCCGGCTGGTCCCAGGACATCTTCACCATGGAGACCGAAGGCGTCCGGGTCCTCTTCAACTACGGCCTGCCCGCGCTCATCTACCTCGGGCTCGGCCACGGCGCGGCGACCTGGATCCGCCGGTTCTGATCCCTTCCGTTCGCGGGGTCATGCCACGCGCGGAAAGCGTGCCTGGAGATCCCACAGAACGGGGTTGTCGGCAAGGGCATCGTGCATGTCCGTGAGGTCGGCGATCAGATCGTGCAGGAAGTCGCGGGCCTCGCGGCGCAGTGCACGGTGGTTGAACGTCAACGGTGCCTCGTCGGCGGCCTGCCAGTCCGCTGTGACGTCCACCCAGCCGAAGCGGCGCTCGAAGAGCATGCAGTCCGCCGACTCGGTGAAGTCGAGTTCCGCGTACTGGACGCGGTGCGAGCGGCTCCCCCTCGGGTCGCGGTCGAGCTGCTCGACGACGTCGCACAGGGCCCAGGCGAAGTCCAGCACGGGTACCCATCCCCAGGCTGTGGACAGTTCGCGGTCCGACTTCGTGTCGGCGATGTAGACGTCGCCGCAGAACAGGTCGTGGCGCAGCGCGCGCACGTCGGCGGTCCGGTAGTCCGTCTGCGGGGGGTCCGGGAAGCGGCGGGAGAGCGAGTAGCCGAGGTCGATCACCGTTCGATGGTGACAGACCGGCTGCACGGCTTCCCGCCGCCTCCGTTCCCGGCCCCTGAGCGGGCCCGCGATGCCGCTGCGGGGCCCGCCGCTTGCGCCCGCCCCGGCTCCTCCTGCCCGGCGGGCCCAGGCCCGGCAGCTCAGTGCCCGCGCGCGATCCATTCGTCCAGGTTCGGCGCCTCGGCGCCGATGGTGGTGGAGTCGCCGTGCCCGGTGCGGACCACGGTGTCGGGGGGCAGTGTCAGCAGCCGTTCCCGGATCGAGTCGATGATCGTCGGGAACGAGGAGTACGAGCGCCCGGTCGCCCCGGGGCCGCCCTGGAAGAGCGTGTCCCCGGAGAACACGGTGGCCAGTTCGGGTGCGTACAGGCAGACCGCACCGGGGCTGTGACCGGGCGTGTGCAGTACATGCAGTTCCACGCCCCCGGCGGTCAGCACCTCGCCGTCCGCCAGCGGGGCGTCGGGCCGCAGGCCGGGGTGGCGCATCCGCCAGAGCATGTCGTCGTCCGGGTGCAGCAGCACCGGGGCTCCGGCACGTTCGGCGACCCGGGGGGCGGCGTCGATGTGGTCGTCGTGCCCGTGGGTGCAGATGATGCCGAGCAGCCGCCGGTCGCCGACGGCGCCGAGAATCGCCTCCGCGTCGTGCGCGGCGTCGATCACGTAGACCTCGCGGTCGTCGCCGACGATCCAGACGTTGTTGTCGACGTCCCAGGTGCCGCCGTCCAGGGAGAACGTGCCGGAGGTGACGAGGTGGTCGATGCGGGCGGCGTGGGGCGCCGAGGGGGTGGCGGGGGCCATCAGAAGACCACCACCGAACGCAGCACGTCACCGCGGTGCATCTTCTCGAACGCCTCCTCGATGTCCTCGAGGCCGATCGTCTCGCTGACGAACGCGTCGAGGTCCAGGCGCCCCTGGAGGTACAGGTCGATCAGCATGGGGAAGTCCCTTTCCGGCAGGCAGTCGCCGTACCAGGACGACTTCAGCGACCCGCCGCGTCCGAACACGTCGAGCAGCGGCAGTTCCAGCTTCATCTCGGGCGTGGGGACGCCGACCAGGACGACGGTGCCCGCGAGGTCCCGGGCGTAGAAGGCCTGGCGGTAGGTCTCGGGGCGGCCGACCGCGTCGATGACGACGTCGGCGCCGTATCCGCCGGTCAGCTCCCGGATGCTCGACACGACGTCCGCGGCGCTCGCGTTGACGGTGTGCGTAGCCCCGAGGCCGCGCGCCTGCTCAAGCTTGCGGTCCTCCAGGTCCACCGCGATGATCTTGGCTGCCCCGGCCAGCCGGGCCCCGGCGATGGCGGCGTTCCCCACCCCGCCGCAGCCGATGACCGCGACGGCGTCGCCCCGGTCGACGTTCCCGGTGTTGATCGCGGCCCCGAGGCCCGCCATCACACCGCAGCCCAGCAGGCCCGCCGCCGCCGGGGAGGCGGCCCGGTCCACCTTGGTGCACTGCCCGGCCGCCACCAGGGTCTTGTCGGCGAAGGCGCCGATGCCGAGCGCGGGGGCCAGCGCGGTGCCGTCGGTGAGCGTCATCGGCTGGGAGGCGTTGTGGGTGGCGAAGCAGTACCAGGGGCGCCCGCGTCGGCAGGCCCGGCACCGACCGCACACCGCACGCCAGTTGAGGATCACGAAGTCACCGGGGGTCACCTCGGTCACGCCGTCGCCGACGCTCTCGACGATGCCGGCGGCCTCGTGCCCGAGCAGGAACGGGAACTCGTCGTTGATGCCGCCCTCGCGGTAGTGCAGATCGGTGTGGCACACCCCGCATGCCTGGATCTGCACCACGGCTTCGCCGGGGCCGGGGTCCGGTACCACGATGGTTTCGAGCCGTACCGGTTCGCCCTTGCCGGGTGCCACGACGCCGCGTACCTGTTGTGCCATGGGGGTCTCTCTTCCTCGCCGGACTGCGTGGGATCCACTGTCGTATGCCCACGTCGGGGGACGGACACAACACCCCGGGCGGAACGGGAAACGGGCCGCACCGTGTGATCGGTGCGGCCCGTGCCCGGTGCCGGTGCGTCAGATGTGCGGGATCAGTTGACGTTGATGGCCTTCCAGGCCGCGTTGACGGTCTGGTACTCGGTGCTGGAGCTGCCGTAGAGGTCGGCCGCCGCGTTGAGTGTGGCCGTACGGGCGCCCGCGTACTTGGTGGTGGACGTCATGTAGGTGGACAGCGCCCGGAACCAGATCTTCTCGGCCTTGCCGCGGCCGATGCCCGTGATCGTGGAGCCGTCGTACGTCGGGCTGTTGTAGCTCACGCCGTTGACGGTCCTGGCGCCGCTGCCCTCGGAGAGCAGGAAGAAGAAGTGGTTGGCCGGGCCCGACGAGTAGTGGACGTCGATGCCGTTCATGCCGGTGGACCAGTAGTCCCAGGACGCGCCGTCCTTGCTGGGCTTGTCCATGTAGCGCAGCGGGGTGCCGTCGCCGTTGATGTCGATCTTCTCGCCGATGAGGTAGTCGCCGGGGTCGGCGGAGTTGTTGGCGTAGAACTCGACGGAGGTGCCGAAGATGTCGGAGGTGGCCTCGTTCAGGCCGCCGGACTCTCCGCTGTAGTTCAGGCCGGCGGTGTTGGAGGTGACACCGTGCGTCATCTCGTGGCCGGCGACGTCGATCGAGGTGAGCGGGTTGGAGTTGCCCTCACCGTCGCCGTAGGTCATGCAGAAGCAGGAGTCCGACCAGAAGGCGTTGACGTACGCGTTCCCGTAGTGGGCACGGGAGTAGGCGGCGGCGCCGTCACCGCGGATGCCGGTGCGGCCGTGCACGTTCTTGTAGTAGTCCCACGTCTCGGCCGCACCGTAGTGGGCGTCGACGCCGGCGCTCTGCCGTCCGCCGCCCCAGACGTCGTCGGCGTCGGTGAACAGCGTTCCGGTCCCGGAGGTGCCGCCGTTGAGGTCGTAGGTCTTGTGGCCGCCGCGACCGCTGTCGGTCATCGTGTACCCGCTGCCCCCGGGGCTGGTGCCCAGGGTGACGGTGCCGTTGTAGTCGCCGGTACCGGTACCGGTCCGGATCGCCTCGAACTGGTACAGCTTCGCGCCGGACTTCGCGTCGGTGACGACGTGCAGCTCGCTGGGGGTGCCGTCGTGCTGGAGACCGGTGACGACCGTCTCCCAGGCGAGGGTGGGCTTGCCGTCGGCGGCCCAGATCACCTTGCGGGGCTCCTTGCCGGCCTCCGCCTTGCCGGTCTTCTCCGCCTCGGCGGCCTTCAGGGCGCTCTTCTTCGCGCTCGCCGCGGGCAGTTCGGCCGTGGTGGAGGCCACGGCTATCCGGGCCTTCGTCGCCTTGGTGGTGGAGCGGGCGCCGTCCTTCTTCTCGTGGACGACCAGGTCACCGCCGAGGACCGGCAGACCGGCGTAGGTGCGCTCGTAGCGGGTGTGCACGGTGCCGTTCGCGTCCTTGATCACGTCGCGGACGACCAGCTTCTCCTTGCCGCCGAGCCCGAGGGCGTCGGCGGTTGCGGGAGCGGACGCCTGTGCGTCCTTGACGGCAGCGGCGTGCTGGCCGGCACTCATCGTCACCGCGGACGCACTGCTGCGCTCGTTGCCGGCGCTCGCCGAGCCGGACTGGATACCGACGACGACCATGGCCGCCGAGGCAACGAGGGCGGCGGCACGGACGGTGGTGCGGCGGGGGGAGTTCTCGGGGCGTCTCACTCGGTCTCCTCGGTGCGGGGCCTGACGGCCCTGGTGGGGGGGCGAGCGGCCGGGGACGACCGCCCGCGGGACTGGACTGCGGGAGTGGTGCCTGCGTGGTGCAAGCTCTCGGGGTGGCTCGTGGGGGCGGAGAGCTCGGGGAGAGCGTGCCACTCGATGAACGTTGTTGACAGATCACCTACAAAAATTTGACCTGGAGTTGTCCGATGAGCGTCCGTTGTTGTTCGTTATGCGGCGTCATGAACCCCTGACAACAACGAAGTTCAGGGTTGACCGCAGCGCGTCGAGAACGATGCGACGGGAAAAATGCCGACGCCTCGTCATGCGGTGTTGTGTGCAGGCTTCTTGTGCATCACGAAGCGAGGCCGGTGCGCGGAAATCGTGGCCCTGGGCGGTTCGGGAGGCGAGGGCGCGCGTGCTGCGCTCCGGGACCGCCGACCGGACCGCGAGGTGTCCGGCAACGGCCGGTCGCTTCTTCATGAGGCGGGCCGACTCGCTCCCGTATCAGGAGCGTCGGTTCTTGCCGTGGACCATGAGCAGGCCGATCCGGGGATCCGGGCCGACGGGGTCGGGGCGCTCGGCAAGGGTGATGGCCGCGCCGACGATCCGGTCGTCGTCACGTGCGGGCAGCACTTCGGCGGACGGGTGCCCGAGTTCCGCGGCGAGGCCGACGGCGACGTGCTCGGGCCGGAGGTCGTCCGGGTCGGGACCCCCCTGCTGATCCGCTGGAAGACCGGGTCGCACCGGTGGAGCGCGGAGGGTTCGGCAAGCGGCGGCGCGGGGAGTTCCGGAGGCTCTGGTTCCGCCTCCGCGGAGGGTGTGAGGGGTTCGAGGATCACGCCGCACGCTGTGCCGACCGGGCGCGGTCTGCTGGGACCGGGCGCCCGTCGGCACTGCGTGTCGGCGCCGGTGCAAGTCCGGCGGGCAGGTCAGACGTTGACGCCGAAGTCCTGGGCGATGCCGGTCAGTCCGGAGGCGTAACCCTGGCCCACGGCACGGAACTTCCACTCGGCGCCGTTGCGGTACAGCTCGCCGAAGACCATGGCGGTCTCGGTGGCGGCGTCCTCGCTCAGGTCGTAGCGGGCGATCTCGGTGCCTCCGGCCTGGTTCACGACCCGGATGTAGGCGTTCCGGACCTGGCCGAAGTTCTGGCTGCGGGTCTCGGCGTCGTAGATCGAGACCGGGAAGACGATCTTGTTGACGTCGGTGGGCAGGCCCTGGAGGTCGACGTTGATCTGCTCGTCGTCGCCCGAACCCTCACCGGTGCGGTTGTCACCGGTGTGCACGATCGTCCGGTCGGGGGTGGACTTGTTGTTGAAGAACACGAAGTGGGAGTCCGAGACCACCGTGCCGTCGCCGTTCACGGCGATGGCGCTCGCGTCGAGGTCGAAGTCCGTCCCGGTGGTGGTGCGGACGTCCCACCCCAGGCCCACGGTGACCGCGGTGAGGCCGGGAGCCTCCTTGGTGAGCGAGACGTTGCCGCCCTTGGACAGGCTTACAGGCATGGGTTGTCCCTTTCCTTCGGTGTGCCGGGCTTCGTACCCGTAACGACGTTGGCGTCACCCTCTTGAACGCAAGGGAACTGCGCCGGGTTCCGCCTCGGCTTTGCATTCTTTACCGTCGGGCGGCGGGCGTATAACCGTATGACGCGCGCCCGGATGTCGAGGATCATGGAGGCATGTCCGGGCCCTACGTCATCCGCGGTTCGGTCTCCCTGCCGGAGGCCGAGCTCATGTGGCGCTTCTCCCGTTCCTCCGGTCCCGGCGGGCAGCACGTCAACACCAGTGACACCCAGGTCGAGTTGCGCTTCGACCTCGTGAACACCCGCGCGCTGCCGCCGGTGTGGAAGGAGCGGGCGCTGGAGCGGCTCGCCGGCCGCCTCGCCGACGGGGTGGTGACCGTGCGCGCCTCCGAGCACCGCTCGCAGTGGCGCAACCGGGAGACCGCGGCCCACCGGCTGGCCGCCCTGCTGGCGGAGGCGACGGCCCCGCCGCCCCGCTCCCGCAGGCCCACGAAGATCCCGCGCGGAATCAACGAGCGCCGGCTGCGTGAGAAGAAGCGCCGGGCGGACACCAAGCGCGGGCGCAGCGGCCGGGACTGGACCTGATCCCGGCCGGAACCGCGCGCCGGCCGAGCCTCGCAGGCCGGTCCCGGCGCGTGCGCGGGCCCCGGCTCGGGCGGGCCCGCCTCAACGGTCCAGCCGCCGGTAGCGTCCCCGGTAGTACGCCAGCGGCCCGGCCTGCACGGCGGGCGTGCGGGCAGTGAGCACCCGGCCGATCACCAGTGTGTGGTCGCCCGCGGGCACCCGCTGTTCGGTCCGGCACTCCAGCAGCGCCAGCGCGCCGTCGATCAGCGGGGCACCCGAGGCATCCCCCCGCTCGTAGCCCAGGTCCTGGAAGAGCAGCCGGTCGCCGAGCCGGCCCTTCATCGCGAACCGTCCGGCCGTCTGCCGCTGGGTCTCCGCCAGCACCGAGACCGCCCACAGGGGTACCTGCTCGAGCAGTTCGTCCATCCGGGAGCCCTCGCGCACGCTCAGCACCACCAGCTTGGGGTCGAGGGAGACCGACATGAACGCCGTGGCGGTCATGCCCGCGTCCTCTCCGTCCGGGCCGTCGTCGGGGTCGTGGGCGGTCACCAGGACCACGCCGGCCGGAAGCCGGGACATGGCGGCCCGGAACTCGTCGTCACTCACACCCTCAGCATGAGGGATGATCTCCGGGCGGGGGGAAGACGTCGGGTGCAACACGTCCGGAACGGTATCCGCGTTCCCGGCCGGGGGCATCGGGCTCCGGTCCCGGACCGGGTCCGCCTGTCGCCCCAGGGCAACCGGCGCGCGCCCCGGAACCGTCCGGGGCGGGTGGGCCACCGTCCGGCGCACCGGAGTTCAGGTGTGACTTGAGTCACAGGAAGGGGTTATTGCTGACCCTGTGTACCGATGGCACAGCTCACTGTGATTCAGTGGCGGTGGCAGTTGGAGGACATCCAGCCGGGAGTCGAGTGAGGTCTCGGGGGTAGCGAGCATGGAGACCGAGTCGGAGCCGTATGTCCGCCTTGCGACCCTGCGGCAGCTCCACGACGTGGTCGCGGGGCTGAACACCGCCCGCAGCCTGGCGGAGACCCTCCAGGCCGTCGCCGACGGGGCCACGTCCGGCCTGGGCTACGAACTGGCGGCCGTGAACCTGGTGCGTCCCGACGGAGACCTCGTCGTCGCCGCGGTCTCCGGCAGCCCGGGCGCCGAGGCGCTCCTCGCCGGACGGGTCGGCTCCCGCAGCTCCTGGGAGCGGCGGCTCGCGATGGGCGAACGCTGGGGCGACCTGCGGTTCGTGTCGCACACCGAGGGCTGGGTCCTCGAGGACGACGACGTTCCCCAGTGGCACACCGACGGCCCGGAGCCCCGCAACGACGGCGACTGGCACCCGCAGGACCGGCTGTACGCGCCGATGTACGTCAGCGGCGGCGAGGAACTCCTCGGCGTCCTGTCCGTGGACCGGCCGCCGAAGGGCCGGGTGCCCGGCCCGTGGGGCCGCGAGGCCCTCCAGATGTACGCGTTCCAGGCCGCCATCGCGATCGGCAACGCCCGGCTGCGCTCCAACATGCAGCGCGCGCTCGTCCGGCTCGAACGGGAGCAGCAGGCGCTGCGGGCCAGCGAGGAGAGCTTCCGGCAGGCCTTCGAGTACGCGCCGAGCGGCATGGCCATCGTCGAGATGGGCGGGGAGGAGCACGGCCGTCTGCTGCGCGCCAACGACGCGCTGTGCCGACTGCTGGGCCGTCCTGCCGCCGCGATGCGCCGCTTCTCCTTCGCCGACCTCGTGCATCCCGACGACGTCGGGCTGCTGCTGCGCACGTCCGCCGAGGGCGGCCGGGCCGAGCTGCGGCTGGCCCGCCGCGAGGGCGTCTACGTCTGGGTCTCGCTGCGCAACTCCGTGGTCGCGGACACCGCCGACGGCCCCCGCTTCCTGCTCACCCACGTCGAGGACATCGAGGAGCGCAAGCGGCACGAGCTGCAGCTCGCGCACCGGGCCAGCCACGACTCGCTCACCGGTCTGCCCAACAGCGCGGAACTGCGTGCCCGGTTGAGCGGCCGGCTGTGCGGCAGCCCGCAGAACGGGGTCTCGGGCCCGGCGCTCGACGTCACGACCGGCTCCGCCTACGGTCTTGCTCTCGAGCCCGGCGGGAACGTGTTCCGCGCGGACGGCTTCGACGCTGCCTTCGGCAGCCGCTCCGGCGTCCGGCCCGCCCCGTTCGTGCCGCACGTGCACGCGGTGGCCCCGGGCGAAAACGCCGGCGACGACGTCAAGGGGCTGGCCGTGCTCTTCTGCGACCTGGACGGCTTCAAGTCGATCAACGACCGGTTCGGCCACCACACCGGCGACGCCGTGCTCATCGAGGTCGCCCGCCGACTCACCGACGAGGTGCGGGACGGTGACACGGTCGCCCGGCTCGGCGGCGACGAGTTCGTGGTCCTGGCGGACGGGCTCGGCCGCGGCGACGCCGAGGACCTCGCGGCCCGGCTGCGCAACGCGATCATCCCGCCGATACGGGTCGACGGCCGGGCCGTGCGGGTGGGGGCGAGCTTCGGCATCGGCTGGGCGGGCTGCGGCATGTCCGCGGAGGAGGTCCTCCAGTCCGCCGACCAGCGCATGTACGTGGAGAAGCGCTCCCGGTCGAAGGCGCAGCGCCGGGTGGGATGAGGGGTGCCCCGCACGCTCCCGCCGACCGGGCCGTGGGATTTTGGTCACGGGGCGCTCGGTGCGCCCGGACCGCTGCGTCCTGTCCCGGACCTGGTGGACGGGGCGTCCGCCGCACTGCGGAAGCCGGTACACCTGTACGAGTGATGGACCCCTGTGCGCGCGGACCCGGTAGGCTCGGTCGACCGGCGACGCTGCCGTGACGATGAATCGATCATGAACATTGGCCATCGGGTCGGCGCAGGATTCACCACGGCCCCCTTGGCCCTGGAAGATGCTGTCGAGCGCCTTCACGAGGCGCCGGTGGTTCCGGTGAACGAAGTTGGGGAGTGAAACGGGATGACGGCCGGCAACAACGGCGCGAGCCCCGAGAACGACGATCCGTTCGGCTATCTGTACCGCTCCGAGGGCGGCGACGGCGGAGCGGAGGCGAACACCGGCGCGGCGCCTCGTGCGGGCGGTTACGGCTACCCCGGCACGGCCCCGCAGCCCGGGGTTCCGCGCACCTCCTACAACCAGGTCAAGCGGGTCGGGGAGCGCCAGTACGGTCAGCAGGCGCAGCAGCCCCAGGGCTACGGCGGTTCCGGTTACGACCGGACGAGCCCCAACCCCCACTACGCCGCCCCCGAGACACTGCCGGGCGGGGCTCCCTCCGAAGGCGTCAACCCCGGCGGGCGCGCCGCGGTGCGCCAGGCGTCCCGCGGCCCCAACAACAAGGGACTGCTGATCGGCGCCATCGCGGTGGTCGGGGCCGTGGTCATCGGCATCGGCGTGGCGATGGCGTCCAACGGGAACGACGACGGGCGGGAGCCGGGGAAGGACGACGCTGCGGCTGCCGTGGCGGACTCCGGCGACGGCGGTCGGGACCAGGAGGGCTCCCGCGAGCGGAAGCGTCCCGACAAGCCGTTTGCGACGGGCAAGAAGGACGCGGTCGGTCTGCGGCTGGACGGCGGTGCCACCCCGGCGCGCGACGTCCCCAACGCGACGTCCGGCAGCGGTGCCTACGTCGGCGGCATGCAGCAGCCGGGGGCGACGGCCTCGTGGAGCGTGGACGTGCCCAAGAAGGGGCTGTACACGCTGTTCGTCGGCTACGGGGTCCCCGGCCAGGACGCCAACGCGACGCTCGTCGTCAACGGCAAGCCGCGTACCGAGCCGCTGCCGCTGAAGAACTACGCGAACGCCAAGCCCGGGGAGTGGGACAAGGGCTGGACCCGCACGTTCGCCTGGATCGAACTCAACGAGGGCACCAACGCCATCCAGGTGTCCTGTGCGCAGGGCAACCAGTGCAACTTCAACCTCGACTGGGTGCGGCTGAAGAGCGGTCAGGTCAAGAAGTAGCCCCGAGGCGGCCGGGCAGCGCCCCCGGGAGCCGCACGGCTCGCGCCGAGCAAGAAGTCCCGGCATTTTCCCGGGTCTTCGTCGCTGCAGGGGCGGTTCGACGGTCTGTTGTTCACGGTCCGGGCACCACAGAGGCGGCGTCACACCACCGGGGAGGCGCAGGCCCTGACGTCGATCCGCGGCAACAGGTCCTCGTACGCGGACCGGTCGAACTCCCCGGCCGCCGGGGCCAGTACGGTCGCCGCGGACAGGGCGACGGCACGGGCCAGCCGCTGCGGCCAGGCCTGGCCTTCGGCGAGCGCCGAGAGCAGACCCGCCACCGCCGAGTCGCCCGCGCCGGTGGCGTTGCCCCGGATCCGGCGCGGCGGGGCGGCGCGCCAACCGCCGTCAGCGGTGGCCACCAGCATGCCCTCGGCGCCCAGCGACGCCGCAACCGCACGGGCGCCCCGCCGCCGGGCCTCGCGGGCGGCCTGGACGGGCTCGGTGAAGCCGGTGAGCCCCGTCAGTTCGTCCGTGTTCGGCTTGACGAGGTCGGGCCGGGCCGCGATGCCGCGGCGCAGCGGTTCGCCACTGGTGTCGAGCAGGACGGGCACCCCGGCGGACTGCGCGGCGCGCACCAGGGTGGCGTAGCTGCCGACCGGGAGGCCCGGCGGCAGGCTGCCGCACAGTGCCACCGCGGTGGCCTCGCCGAGGCGGGCGCGGAACGTCTCGCAGAACGTGTCCCACTCGGTCCGGGTGACGACCGGCCCGGGTTCGTTGAACTGCGTGGTCCCCCCGTTCCTGGTGTCGGCCACACCGACCGTGCGCCGGGTCTCGCCGGATATCGGCGTGAGGGCGTCCTCCAGGCGTTCCCCGCCGGGCGAGCCGGCGAGCAGTCTGCGCAGCAGGTCGCCGGTGGGGCCGCCGGCGAATCCGGTGACGACGCTGCGATGGCCGAGAGCCGCGAGAACGCGCGCCACGTTGAGTCCCTTGCCGCCGGGGCGCTCGGTCACCTCCGAGACGCGGTGCGAGGCCGACGGCTCGAACCGCGGGACGCGGTAGGTGATGTCGAGGGCGGCATTGAGCGTGACCGTGAGGATCACGTTTTCCCTCCCCGTGGCACGGTCTTCCGTACGAGTGCGCGAGTGATCATGCCATTGCAGCTGCGCGGAGGGCACCCCCGGGAACCACCCGCCTGGCAGAACTCACTGCAGGCGGGAGGGTGTTCGGGCGGGCTGGACGACCCACACGCCCTTGCGCATCACGCCGACCGGGCGGAAGTCCGCGTCCAGGACGACCAGGTCCGCGTCCTTGCCGGGCTCCAGCGAGCCCACCCGGTCCTCCAGGCCGAGCAGTCGCGCCGGGGTGGCCGAGCAGGCCCGTACGGCGTCCGTCACGGAGAAGCCGTCGACGGTGACCGCCCGCCGGAACGCGTCGTCCATGGTGAGGGTGGAGCCGGCGATGGTCCCGCTCTCGAGGAGCCGGGCGACCCCGTTCCGCACCTCGACCTGCATCGGGCCCAGCGGATAGCGGCCGTCGCCCATCCCGGCCGCGCCCATGGCGTCGGTGACGAACGCGACGCGGTCCGGGCCCTTCCGGTGCGCGGCCAAACCCAGGGTGGCGGAGTGCACGTGCACGCCGTCGTCGATGAGTTCGACGGTGATCCGGTCGTCCTCGAGGAGCGCGGCGACCGGCCCGGGGGTGCGGTGGTGCAGCCCCGGCATGGCGTTGAACAGGTGGGTCGCCACGGTGGCGCCGGCATCCACGGCCTCGGCCGTGGTCTCGTACGTCGCGTCGGTGTGGCCGATGGCGGCGATCACCCCGTGTTCGGCGAGGAGCCGCACGGAGTCGAGTCCGCCC
The DNA here is from genome assembly GCF_023703325.1 of Streptomyces meridianus. GTDB lineage: Bacteria > Actinomycetota > Actinomycetes > Streptomycetales > Streptomycetaceae > Streptomyces > Streptomyces meridianus. The sequence continues at coordinate 21,931 of NZ_JAMQGM010000017.1, read as the reverse complement.
GGGAGTTCGGGGGCGAGTGTGACCATCCGCGCGGTGCCGCGGGCGGCGCGCAGGAGCCGTCGGACGTCCGTCGGGTCGGGGTCCCGCAGCAGGGTCGGATCGTGGGCCCCGCAGCGGCTGCCCGCGATGAACGGCCCCTCGAAGTGCAGCCCCGCGAGGTCGCCCTGCTCGACGAGTTCCGCGAGTGCGGCGGCCTGCCGGGACAGGTCGTCCAGGCTTCCGGTGACGGTGGAGGCGACGGTCGTGGTCGTGCCGTGGCGCCGGTGGGCGGCGACCGCCCGCAGCGCCTCCTCGGGGGTGCCCGCGGAGAAGGAGGCGCCGCCCCCGCCGTGGACGTGCATGTCGACGAACCCGGGCACGATCCAGTGGCCGGACAGGTCGAGCGGCTCGGGCGCGTCCGGCACCGCAGCCACACCCCCGTCCGCGGTGACGGACGCGACGACGGCCCCGTCGACGACCAGCCGGCCGCTGTCGACCACGCCGGACGGCAGTACCAGGCGCGCACCGTCGAGAACCATGGGTCCGGACATCAGGTGGTTACCTCCGTGTGATCAGGTCCCGGGCGAGCAGCGACGCACCCAGGCAGCCGGCGCTCTCCCCGAGGGCCGCCGGCACGATGTGGGGAGTGTGCTGGAACGTCAGACGTTCGGCGACCGCGCTGCGCAGCGGGCCGAACAGGGTCTCGCCCGCGGCGGCCAGCCCGCCGCCGACGACGATGCGTTCCGGGTCCAGCAGCGTGACGGCGGTGACCAGGCCGTCGGCGAGGGCGCCGATTGCCTCCGACCAGACGGCGCGGGCCCGTTCGTCGCCCGCGTCGACCGCCCGGGCGCAGCCGGCCGCACCGGCCTCCGGGTCACCTCCGGCCGCGGCCCAGCTGCGGGCGACGGCGGAGGCCGAGGCGATCCGCTCCAGACAGCCGCGCCGGCCGCAGCCGCAGACCGGACCGTCGGGGCGTACGACGACATGGCCGAGCTCGCCCGCCTGCCCGTGCGCGCCGGCGTCGATGCGGCCGCCGGTGCCGAGGGCCGCCGCGATGCCGGTGCCCAGGGCGACGAACAGGAAGCGGTCACAGCCTGCGCCGGCACCGCTGCGGCCCTCGGCCAGGGCACCGGCACGCACGTCGTGGCCGAGGGCCACGGGGAGGTCCGGGTCGCCGAGCCGCTCGGCGAGCAGCCGGCGCAGCGGCACGTCCCGCCAGCCGAGGTTGGCGGACCAGCGGGCGATGCCGCGTTCGTCGTCGACGACGCCGGGCACCGCGATCCCGGCCGCCGCGGGGGGTTCGCCGAGCCGGTGCCGTCCGACGTCCCGGAGGTCCGCGGCGAAGTCGAGGACGGAGGCGACCACGGCTTCGGGTCCGTCCTCGCCGCGTGTCGGCCGGTGCGCCTCGTGCAGCACGCTGCCGTCCGTGCCGACGAGCGCCGCCTTCATGCCGGTTCCGCCCACATCGAGGGCGATGACGTGTCTCACGGGCCCCAGTCTCCCGGCGCGGGGACGAGAGGTCTAGTCCACTGGGCCGTGTGTGCGTCATGGGCCGGACACCCGGCGGCCACCGGCCGGTCGGTGGCCGACCCCGGTGTGGACCTTGTCATCCCGGTACAGCAGACTCGCAGACCTGCCGGGACCCACACGGCCCGGTGCCGAGGAACAACCATGAAAAAGGGGTACGTCAGTGCAGCGGCGGTACTTGGGCCTGGCAGCAGCAGGCGTCGCGACGGTCATGGCGGCCGCACTCTCCGGGTGCGGCGACACAGCGGCCACCGGCGATGTCACGCTGCGGCTCGTCGCGGCGGACTACGGCAACAGCTCCGAGAACAGCTCCCAGAAGTACTGGGACCGGCTGGCCGCCGACTTCGAGGCCGGGCACTCCGGCATCGACGTGGACGTCAAGGTCTACAACTGGAACGAGGTGGACACCCGCGTCGCCGACATGGTGAAGCACGGGAACCCGCCGGACATGGCGCAGATCGGCGCGTACGCCGACTACGCGGCCCAGGACCGTCTCTACAGCGCCGACGAGCTGCTCTCCATACCGAACCAGGCGGACTTCATACCCTCACTGGCCGAGGCCGGCGAGGTGCACCGGGTGCAGTACGGCCTGCCGTTCGTCTCCAGCACCCGTGTCCTCTTCTACAACAAGGCGCACTTCGCCAAGGCCGGCATCACGCAGCCGCCCCGCACCTGGGACGAACTGCGCGACACCGCGGTGGCGCTCAAGCGGGCCGGCGTGCCGGTCCCCTACGGGCTGCCGCTCGGCCCCGAGGAACCGCAGGCCGAGGCGCTGAACTGGATCCTCGGGGGAGGCGGCGGCTACACCGACAAGATCGGCACGTACACGATCGACTCGGACGAGAACATCCGCACCTTCCAGTGGCTGCGCGACGAGATGGTGGCCAAGGGCCTGACCAACCCGCACCCCGCGAAGACCGACCGGCGTGACGTCTTCAGCGCCTTCACCCAGGGCAAGGTCGGCATGCTCAACGGGCACCCGACGCTCATGGGCATGGCCGAGAAGAACAATGTGGACTACGGGATGGTGCCGCTGCCCGGCCGGCGGGGCACCTCCCCGGCGACCACCGGTGTCGCCGACTGGATGATGGCCTTCAAGGCGGGCGGCCACCGCGCCGAGGTCGGCAAGTTCCTCGACTTCGTGTACAGCAAGAAGAACGTGCTCGAGTTCGCCGAGCAGTACAACCTGCTGCCGGTGACCAACTCGGCCTCCGAGGCCATGCGCGGGAACCGCAAGAACCGCAGCCTGTGGCCGTTCCTCGAGCAGCTGCCGTCCGCCGAGTTCTACCCCGTCAACAAGCAGTCCTGGGCGCCGGTCGCCAAGAAGCTCAAACTGACGATCGGAAAGACGGTCGAGCAGGGCGGCGACCCGGCGAGCGTGCTCGCCGAACTCCAGCGCGAGGCCGACGCGTCGGAGAACGCGAGCCCGTCATGACGGATCGCGAGACCGGGCCGGCCACGGACGGCGGGGAGCCCGCGGCCGGTGCCGGGCTGAGCGACCGGGACCGGGCCGTGCTCGCGCTCGAACGGCGGTCCTGGCCCGGTCCGGGGGCCAAGGAGCGGGCGGTGCGCGAACAGCTCGGAATGTCGCCCACCCGCTACTACCAGCTGCTCAACGCCCTGCTGGACGATCCGCTGGCGCTGGCGCACGATCCGGTCACCGTCAACCGGCTGCGGCGGCTGCGCGAGACCCGCCGCAGGCGGAGGTAGTCCCCTGGCGGAGGCGGCCCGGCGGCGCCCGCCGGTAGGGTCGGCGCATGGGCAGTGACGCGCACTCCGTGCCGGACTCGCGGACCGACGCCGGCCGCGACGGTCTCGCCGCGCTTCTGGCGCGGCCCGAGGACGCCGTGATCGCGCTGGACTTCGACGGCACCCTCGCCCCGATCGTCGACGACCCCGAGCAGGCAAGGGCCCACCCCGGCGCAGTCCCGGCGCTCGTCCGGCTGGCGCCGCTGGTGCGTTCCGTCGCGGTGCTGACGGGGCGTCCGGCCGAGGTGGCGGTGCGCAGCGGCGGCTTCGCGGGGGTGCCGGGGCTCGGACACCTCGTGGTCCTCGGCCATTACGGTGCCGAACGCTGGGAGGCCGCTACCGGCGAGGTCCGGGCGCCCGCCGCGCCCCCGGGGGTCGCCGCCGCGACGGCCGAACTGCCGGACGTGTTGGCGCGGACGGCCGCCGGGCGGGACACGTACATCGAGGACAAGGGCCGTGCCGTCGCCGTCCACACCCGCCGTGCCGCTGATCCGCAGGGCGCTCTGGACGCGCTGTGGGAGCCGCTGGCGCGGCTCGCGGAACGGAACTCGCTGATCGTGGAGCCGGGGAAGTTCGTGCTGGAGCTCCGCCCGCCCGGGATGGACAAGGGAGCTGCGCTGACCGGGCACGTGCGCGCAGCAGGGGCCGGAGCCGTGCTGTTCGCCGGTGACGACCTCGGGGACCTGGCCGCGTTCGGCGCCGTCGAGGCACTGCGGGCCGAGGGAGTGCCAGGGGTGCGGGTGTGCAGCGCGGCCAGGGGCTCCGCCGGAACCGGAACGCCACCCGAGCTCGCCGCACAGGCAGACCTGTTGGTCGACGGTCCGGACGGTGTCGTCGGCCTGCTGAACGCCCTGGCCGACCGGCTCGGAGCGCCTTGAGCGGTGCCGGGAGCGCGACCCGTCCGCGCGGTCAGCCGCCCAGCGCTTCCAGCTGGTCCTTGAACCAGCGGGCCGGCGGCAGCGCCGTCGCGGCGGTCGCCAGCGCCTTGGAGCGGTCGGTGCGCTCCGCGGCCGGCATCACCAGCGCCTCGTGCAGGGCGTCGGCGGTGCCCGTCACGTCGTACGGATTGACCATGACGGCGTGCTCGCCCAGGTCCTCCGCGGCCCCCGCCTCACGGGACAGCACCAGGGCGCAGCCGTGCTCCGAGACCACCGGGACCTCTTTGGCGACCAGGTTCATGCCGTCCCGGATCGGGTTGACCAGCACCACGTCGGCCAGCCGGTACGCGGCCAGCGAGCGCGCGAAGTCGTCCCGGACGTGCATCTCGACCGGTTGCCAGTCCGGCGTGGCAAAGGCCGCGTTGATCTCCGCGGCGATCCGTTGCACCTCCCCGGTGTACTCCCGGTAGACGGCCAGGTCCTGCCGGGAGGGGTAGGCGAAGGCGACGTGCACGACGCGGCCGTGCCACTCCGGCCGCTCCGCCAGCAGGTGCCGGTAGGCGAGCAGACCCCGGACGATGTTCTTGGACAGTTCGGTCCGGTCCACCCGCACGATCACCTTGCGGTCCGCTCCGCCGATCTGCGCGCGCAGGGTCGCCAGCCGCTCGTCGACGTCCGGACGGTGCGCCCGTTCGCGCAGGAAGTCCGCGTCCGCGCCGAGCCCGTGCACACCGACCCGGGTGGTGCGCGGGTGCCTGCCTCCCGGGGTGTCCGCGGGGGAGCCGGTGCCGCTGTGCCGGAGGACCGGCAGGCCGTCGTCGTCCCCCGGCTCGACGGTGCACCGGCCCGGCAGCGCGGTCCGGCAGCTCTCGGTGAAGGCGGTGGCCCAGCGGTGGGTGAGGAACGCCACCCGGTCCGCACCCAGCATGCCCCCGAGCAGCTGCGCGGCGATGTCGTCGGGCAGCATCGCGAACCAGTCCGCGGGCGCCCAGGGGGTGTGGGAGAAGTGCCCGATGCGCAGATCGGGCCGGCGCTCGCGGAGCAGGCCGGGCACCAGGCACAGGTGGTAGTCCTGCACCAGGACGGCGGCCTCCTCGGCCGCCTCCTCGGCGAGCGCGTCGGCGAATGCCGTGTTGTACGCCTCGTACGACGCCCACTGCCGCCGGAACTCCTGGTCGAAGACCGGTTCGAAGGGCGTCCGGTAGAGCATGTGGTGCACGAACCACAGCACCGAGTTCGCGATGCCGTTGTAGGCGTCGGTGAAGACGTCCTTCGGGATGTCGAGCATGCGCACGCGCTGCCCGCCGGTGTCGGCCGGGTCGAGCCGGCCGGCAGTGCGCCGGACCGCTTCGCGGTCGCCGTCCCCGAGCGCGGCGCACACCCACAGCGCCTCCGCGCCCGAGCCGACGGCCGACAGGCCCGAGACGAGTCCGCCGCCGCCCCGTTTGGCTGCGAGCCCGGCACCGTCCTCGGTCCGGGTGTACGAGACCGGGCCGCGGTTGGAGGCGACCAGGATCCGGGCAGGCTGCTCAGCGACCATGTCGCGAGCCTAGCCCGTCGCGTATGTCCTCAAACGCACGGTGATCACCCGCGCTCGCGTTGCTGCGGGCCGATCCGGGCGCGCGCCGCCGTGGGTCGCCGCACCGGCCGGCTCAGGCCACCTGGTCCCCGCAGCCGCGCTCCCGGCGGGCCGCGTACTCGGCGATCGTGCCCATCGGAGGCCGCTCCAGCGCTGCGATCTCGTGCACGGTGGGGGCGAAACCGCCGTCCGGGGCACGGTCGAACTGGGTCAGCACCGGCCGCACCAGCCGGCTGCCGCCGAGCCGCGCCTGGGCGGTCCGGTAGATGGTCGCCGCCATCCGGCCCAGCGCCTGGTCGTCCTGGTGGCGGTGGTGCCGGACCCCGACGTCGACCTGGGCGAGCGCGTCGAGGCCGACCAGATCGAGCGAGTCGACGAGCATGGCCAGTTCGACGCCGTAGCCGACGGGAAACGGCAGCCGTTCCAGCAGCGAGCGGCGGGCGGCGTACTCGCCACCGAGCGGCTGCACGAAGCCGGCCAGCCGCGGCCAGTGCAGGTTGAGCAGCGGCCGGGCGACGAGCTCGGTGACCCGGCCGCCCCGGGCGGCGCCGCCCGCCGCGGCTGACGCGCCGGCGAGCGGCCGGTCGTACATCGCCTTGACCAGCCGGACGTCCGGATCGGTCAGCAGCGGCCCGACGATGCCGGAGACGAACGAGGCGCGGAAATCCCGGAGGTCGGCGTCGACGAAGCAGACGATCTCGCCGCCGGTCACCAGCAGCGAACGCCACAGCACCTCGCCCTTTCCGGGCAGCGCGGGCAGTCGCGGCAGCACCGTGTCGCGGTGCACCACGCGCGCTCCCGCCTCGGCCGCCACCCGGCCGGTGCCGTCGCGCGAGCCGGAGTCGAGGACCACGAGTTCGTCGACGAGCGGCACGGCGTCGCTCATCAGCTCGCGGCGGATCGTCTCCACGATCGCGCCGACCGTCGCCTCCTCGTCGAGCGCCGGGAGCACCACGCTCACCGTGCCCGCCCGTCCGGCCGCGCGCTTGGCGGTGAGCAGACGGTCCAGGGGCCGCTCGGCGGCGCTCCAGGAGCGCCGCTTCAGCCACTGCTCCACCTCGTCCAGCACTCTGCTCTCCGCCCCTGCCTGGTTTCGTGCTCCCGGACCGCGTGCCGAGGGACGCGGCGTCCGCCCGGGACCGCGCGCCGATGCGCGGTGTCTCGCGGTTCGGACGACTGTCTCAGCACTCCGGGCCTTCGGTTACAGTCTTGAGCAACGCGCAGGAACCCCGCATACCGGGGTCGTCCCCGCGGGACAAAAGCCCGGGCCAGGCCCGGCGCCATACCGCTCATCCAGAGGGGCAGAGGGAACGGCCCGTTGAAGCCCCGGCAACCCTCCGGTCGGTGATCGTCCGACTCGGGAAGGTGCCAATTCCGCCTCGCGGCGAGAGACGTCGCGAGAAAGATGAGGAGAAGGGCTTCCGCCTCCATGGCTGTGCAGACCGCTCAGAACGCTGCAGACTCCACCACCTCCGTCGATCTCGGGCCCGCCGCGGCGCTTTCCTGCCGCGAGTGCGGCGAGCGTTCACCGCTCGGCCCGGTCTTCGCCTGTCAGGCCTGCTTCGGCCCGCTCGAGGTGGCCTACGACCTTCCGGTCGGCGACCCGGAGGGCCTGCGCAAGCGGATCGAGGCCGGACCGAACAGCATCTGGCGGTATGCGCCGCTGCTGCCCGTCCCCGCCGACGTCGCTTCGCAGCCGAACCTCAACCCGGGCTTCACCAAGCTCATCAAGGCCGACAACCTCGCCCGCGAGCTGGGCGTCACCGGCGGCCTCCACGTGAAGGACGACTCGGGCAACCCCACGCACTCGTTCAAGGACCGTGTCGTGGCGATCGCCGTCGAGGCCGCCCGCGCCTTCGGCTTCACCACGCTCTCGTGTTCGTCCACCGGCAACCTGGCCGGCGCGGTGGGCGCCGCGGCGGCCCGCTCCGGCTTCCGGTCCTGTGTGTTCATCCCACACGACCTAGAGGCGGGCAAGGTCGTCATGGCCGCGGTCTACGGCGGTGACCTGGTCGGCATCGAGGGCAACTACGACGACGTGAACCGCTTCTGCTCGGAACTGATCGGCGACCCGGTCGGCGAGGGCTGGGGATTCGTCAACGTCAACCTCCGGCCGTACTACGGCGAGGGCTCGAAGACGCTGGCGTACGAGATCTGCGAACAACTCGGCTGGCGGATCCCGGACAACATCGTGATCCCGATCGCCTCGGGCTCGCAGCTCACCAAGATCGACAAGGGCATCAAGGAGCTGATCGCGCTCGGCCTGGTGGAGGACCGGCCGTACAGGATCTTCGGCGCCCAGGCCGAGGGCTGTTCCCCGGTCTCGCGGGCGTTCAAGGACGGCCACGACGTGGTGCGTCCGGTGAAGCCCGACACCATCGCGAAGTCGCTGGCCATCGGCAACCCGGCCGACGGGCCGTACGTGCTGGACATCTGCCGGCGCACCGGCGGCGCCGTGGAGGACGTGAACGACGAGCAGGTCGTCGACGCGATCAAGCTGCTGGCCCGCACCGAGGGCGTCTTCGCCGAGACGGCGGGCGGCGTGACGGTCGGCGTGCTGAGGAAGCTGATCGAGACCGGCGCGATCGACCCGGCCGAGGACACGGTCGTCCTCAACACCGGCGACGGCCTCAAGACCCTGGACGCGGTGGCGCCCACCACCGGCCCTTCCGCGACCATCCGCCCCAGTCTCGAAGCCTTCCGTGAGGCCGGACTGGCCTGACCGGCGTGCGCGCGCCGCAGCGCCGCCCGGCCCGGGGGCACCCGGCGGGTACGGCGCGGTGGCCGGGCGATTCATCCGGGGCGCGCCGAGTGCGCGTCCGAGAGACCAGCGAGGAGCCAAGCATGAGCGTCAACGTCCGTATCCCGACCATCCTGCGCACCTACACCGGCGGACAGGCCGAGGTCTCCGCCGAGGGAGCCACGCTCGCCGAGGTGCTCGCCGACCTGGAGAAGAACCACCAGGGCATCGGCGCACGGGTGCTGGACGACACCGGGAAGCTGCGCCGGTTCGTGAACGTGTACGTCAACGACGACGACGTCCGGTTCGTCGAGGGCCTCGGGACCCCCACCCCGGACGGCGCCGGCGTCTCGATCATTCCGGCCGTCGCGGGCGGCTGAGGCCCCGACCGCTTCCGGGCCGCCTCCGGGCCGACGGGTGCTGCGCGTGCCCGCCGGCCCGGAGACGGCCGGTTTTTCCGCCCGGTCGCGGGGCCTGCCGTCCGGGAGCTTTCCGGGATTCACAAAGGGAGCGTGGGATTCCGAGCTCTTGATCCGCGGTAGAGTTGGGGCGTCCCACACTGCGGTTGTGCCGAGCGCATATGAGAATGCGAGATTCTGTGCCCGAAGTGTGGATGCGGATTGCCCTTTTCGTCCGCCATGCCCGGGCCGAATCGCCCTGATTGCCCGTCAATTTCGTTAAAGCGACGATCGTTCGCGCCCAGATTTCTCGTCCGATGGACCTGTTGCGGACGGCATCCGTGCAGATACATTCAGCCGCGGTCGACGCGTTCCGGCGCACACCTCCGCTTCGGCAGGGGGTGAGGTCTGACCCGGGTCCGCGAAGTGCGGTCCTGTGCAAGGGCCAGTAATAGGGGAGTTGGGCATGGCTCAGGGCACCGTCAAGTGGTTCAACGCGGAGAAGGGGTACGGCTTCATCGCGGTCGACGGTGGTGCGGACGTCTTCGTGCACTACAGCGCGATTCAGATGGACGGCTACCGCACCCTCGAGGAAGGTCAGCGGGTCGAGTTCGAGATCTCGCAGGGCCAGAAGGGGCCGCAGGCGGACATGGTCCGCGTGGCAGTCTGAAGCGTCGGCTGACCGGATGTCACGAAGGGCCCGCCCCCGCCGGGGTGGGCCCTTCGGTGCGTCCGGGGGACGTCTTCCGATGTCCTGCGCCTGGGGCGGGTCGCTGTCGGCCGGGGTTCGTCCCCGTTTCGTGTCCGTGCGGGCGACGTCGCTCCCACCTGCCGTGATGAGGTCGCCGGCCGGGCCGGCGCCGCCCCGGGTCATGGGTCACGCTTGCACTCGAGGGGGTCGAGTGCTAATCATTGGCATTAGCACTCTGAGGTTGAGAGTGACAGAAGGGCCGGGTCGGTGAGGCCCGCAGGCCGGGCGGGGAAGGGAACCGCTGGGCATGCAGGCCGTCCGTCGCGGGCGCCAGCGCGGTCCGGAGCAATCCTCCCCCAGCCATAGGCCGGGGGGACCCCCGAAGTCCTGGGAGGACCACTTCACATGGCCAAGATCATCGCGTTCGACGAGGAGGCGCGGCGCGGCCTCGAGCGCGGGATGAACCAGCTCGCCGACGCCGTCAAGGTGACCCTCGGCCCCAAGGGCCGGAACGTCGTCCTCGAGAAGAAGTGGGGCGCCCCCACGATCACCAACGATGGTGTGTCCATCGCCAAGGAGATCGAGCTCGAGGACTCGTACGAGAAGATCGGCGCCGAGCTGGTCAAGGAAGTCGCCAAGAAGACGGACGACGTCGCCGGTGACGGCACGACGACCGCGACCGTCCTGGCCCAGGCGCTGGTCCGCGAGGGTCTGCGCAACGTGGCGGCCGGCGCCAACCCGATGGCTCTCAAGCGCGGCATCGAGAAGGCCGTCGAGGCCGTCTCCGCCCAGCTGCTCGAGCAGGCCAAGGACGTGGAGACCAAGGAGCAGATCGCTTCCACGGCCTCCATCTCCGCCGCCGACCCGCAGATCGGCGAGCTCATCGCCGAGGCGATGGACAAGGTCGGCAAGGAAGGCGTCATCACCGTCGAGGAGTCGCAGACCTTCGGGCTCGAGCTCGAGCTCACCGAGGGCATGCGCTTCGACAAGGGCTACATCTCGCCGTACTTCGCGACCGACATGGAGCGTATGGAGGCGTCGCTCGACGACCCGTACATCCTGATCGTCAACTCGAAGATCACGAACGTCAAGGACCTGCTCCCGCTCCTCGAGAAGGTCATGCAGTCGGGCAAGCCGCTGCTGATCATCGCCGAGGACATCGAGGGCGAGGCGCTGGCGACCCTGGTCGTCAACAAGATCCGCGGCACCTTCAAGTCCGTCGCCGTCAAGGCCCCGGGCTTCGGCGACCGTCGCAAGGCCATGCTCGGAGACATCGCCATCCTCACCGGTGGCACCGTGATCTCCGAGGAGGTCGGCCTCAAGCTCGAGAACGCCGGCGTCGACCTGCTCGGCCGCGCCCGCAAGGTCACCGTCACCAAGGACGAGACCACCATCGTGGACGGCGCCGGTGACGCCGACCAGGTGCAGGGCCGCGTGAACCAGATCCGCGCCGAGATCGAGAACTCGGACTCGGACTACGACCGCGAGAAGCTCCAGGAGCGCCTCGCGAAGCTGGCCGGCGGCGTGGCCGTCATCAAGGCCGGCGCCGCGACCGAGGTCGAGCTCAAGGAGCGCAAGCACCGCATCGAGGACGCGGTGCGCAACGCCAAGGCCGCCGTCGAGGAGGGCATCGTCGCCGGTGGTGGCGTGGCCCTGCTGCAGACCGTCTCCGTGTTCGAGAAGCTCGACCTCGAGGGCGACGAGGCCACCGGTGCGCAGGCCGTCAAGCTGGCGCTCGAGGCCCCGCTGAAGCAGATCGCGGTCAACGCCGGCCTCGAGGGCGGCGTCGTCGTGGAGAAGGTGCGCAACCTGACCCCGGGTCACGGTCTCAACGCCGCGACCGGCGAGTACGTCGACCTGGTCGCCGAGGGCATCATCGACCCGGCCAAGGTCACGCGCTCCGCGCTGCAGAACGCCGCCTCCATCGCGGCGCTCTTCCTCACCACCGAGGCCGTCATCGCCGACAAGCCGGAGAAGGCCGCCGCGGCTGCTCCGGGCGGCATGCCGGGCGGTGACATGGACTTCTGATCCGGCAACGGATCGGCTGTTCCAGTCGTACCGACCGAGGGCGGCACCTTCCTGGCGGAGGTGCCGCCCTCGGGCGTCGTGCCCCACGTTCGGCGTGAGGACTCTTCTGTCGCATGCCTGGAGAAGCAGATGACGCGCTTGTACAGGACGCCGCGGAGGTACTGGGCACGGCGACGATCAAGGCAACCGTCCACGGCGTTCTCACGGAACTCGTCGCTGCCGCCAGGCGCCGCCATTTCGTCGAGCTGCTGGACGAGGGAGCCCTGGATGATCTTGCGGACCCAGACGTGCCGGCCGAAGCGTGGCGGTAGCCGCACCCGTGCTGCGACCGTGTCCTCCCTGTCCGTTCGCTCGTGGGAGTGGTCCTTCCCGTGAACCATCTGAGTACGCTGGACCGGTCGGCGAGGATCCGGCTCATGGGAGCAGTGATGAGTGTCGAGCCCGAGTACGAGTGGCCGCGCCCACCGGTGGGCGGATACACCGCCGATGACCTGGACAGGCTGCCGAATCTGCCTCCCCATACGGAGCTGATCGACGGGAGCCTTGTCTTCGTGAGCCCGCAGGCCCTGTTCCATATGCGCGCCATGCGCGTGCTCGAGAACCACTTGCTTCAGGCCGCGCCGCCGGAACTGGAGGTCGTCCGTGAGATGACTGTCACCTTGGGGCCGCGCAATCGCCCGGAGCCCGATCTCATGATGGTGCGCGCTGAGGCCTTTGCCGGTCTGCGGCAGACGAGCTTCCGGCCGGACGACGTCCTCCTGGTGATCGAGGTGGTCTCACCGGATTCCGAGGACCGCGACAGGGATGCCAAACCGCGGAAGTATGCCGCCGCGGGCATTCCGCACTTCTGGCGTGTGGAGAACGACAGCGACAGGCCTGTCGTTTACCAGTTCGAGTTGGAGCCCGCCACAGGGACATACGCGGTGACGGGCATCCACCACGACAAGTTCAGGACTACCGTGCCGTTCCCCGTCGAGATCGACCTCACGGCGATCTGTCTCAGCTCCTGACGGAAGTTGCGCGCAGCATCACCGGCGCCGCGTCACATGGGCACGGGCGCGATGACGGCGAAGGGCGCGCCCTGCGGGTCGGTGACCAGCGCCATCCGGCCGGCGACCATCGTGAACGGGGCCCGGATCACCGAACCGCCCAGCGAGGTCAGCTTGGCCACGGATGCGTCGACGTCCTCGACGGCGAAGTACACCATCCAGTGCGAGGGGGTGCCCGCGGGCACGTTCTCGTCCAGCTTCCGGGAGCCGCCGACGGTCCGGCCGTTGACCTTGAGGGCGGAGTAGCCCTCCGCCCCCTCCGCCTCCATCGGTTCGGTGTCGATGCCGAAGACCTCCGAGTAGAACGCGGAGGCCGCGTCCGGATCACCGGTGTTCAGCTCGTTCCAGATCAGTGCGCCGGGCTGGTTCACCGTCCCCGCACCGATGAACTTCTTCGGCTCCCAGGCGCCGAACACCGCGCCGGAGGGGTCGGCGGCCACGAGCATCCGCCCGTGCTCCATCACGTCCATCGCGCTCACGAGCACGTTCCCGCCGTTGCGGGTGACGGCCTCCTCTGTGGCATTCGCGTCGGCCGTGCACAGGTACGTCGTCCAGACGGTCGGCGGCTCGGGCTGGCCGGTCATCCCCTGCGAGGACATGATCCCGGCCACCGGGTGCCCCTCGGACATGCAGACCGAGTAGCCGCCGGCCTCCGGCGGCCCGATCTCGCCCGACCAGCCGAAGAGCGAACCGTAGAAGTCGAGGGCGGCCTGCTGGTCGGGCACGACGAGGTCGATCCAGCACGGGGTGCCGGGCTGGTAGGGCACGGTGACGTGGGACATCGGGGCCTCCTGGTCGGGTCGGTCTGCACGCTCGCCGGGGCCGATGGGTTCCCGCCGGGCACACGTCCGAAACGACGGCGCCCGGCCCGCCGGGGACATGGCGGGCCGGGCGCGGTGCAGGCCGGTGAGGCAGACGGCGGTCAGCCCGCCGGTGTGGCTGCCCCGGCCGGTTCGGCCGGCGTCTCGTGGACGAGGGCAGCGGCCGGGTCCGCGACGGCGCCGCCGCCCGACGCCTCCTGCGGCGCGCGGTTCAGGTCGGTCAGCATCTGCTTGCCGAACCCGAAGAAGTACGTGGCGAGGAAGCCCGTCACATAGCCGGCGAGCAGCCCGGCCGCGTAGATCGCGACCACCGTGCCGAGCGGCTTGTTGCCGTCGAGCAGCGGGAAGAGGGCCCAGCCGGACGGGCCGATCGCCGTGGAGCCCACCGAGTCGCCCAGCTGGTTGAGCAGACCGACGAACCCGCCGCCGAACGCGCCGCCCACGCAGGCGGTGACGAACGGCCGGCCGAGCGGCAGGGAGACACCGTAGATGAGCGGCTCGCCGACACCGAGCAGACCGGCCGGGAGGGCCGAGCGGATCGTCTTGCGGATCGAGGCGTTGCGGCGCAGGCGGAAGTACACGGCGATCGCCGCACCGACCTGGCCGGCGCCCGCCATCGCGAGGATCGGCAGCAGCACGGTGTACTGCTGTTGCTCGATCAGGGTGGTGTGGATCGGGATCAGAGCCTGGTGCAGGCCCAGCATCACCAGCGGCAGGAACAGGCCGCCGAGGACGAACCCGGCCGGCGCGCCGCCCGCGGAGAGCAGCCAGTCGGCGCCGGTGCCGATCGCCGTCGACACCTCACCCGCGACGAACATCAGGCCGAACAGCGTGACCAGGCCGGTGACCAGCACGGTGATCGTCGGCGTGATCAGGACGTCCAGCGCCTCCGGGATCCAGCGCCGGCACCACTTCTCGATCCGGACCGCGAGCAGTGCCGCGCCCAGCGCACCGAGCACCCCGCCCTGGCCGGGCGCGAGCTTCTGGCCGAGCACGTGCACGTTCGACACGCCCGCGAACACGATCACGGCCGCGACCGCGCCGCCCAGCACCGGGGTGCCGCCGAACTCCTTGGCCGTGTTGATGCCGACGAAGACCGCGATCAGGGACATGAATCCGGACGCGATGGCTGCCAGCGCCGGAACGAGCGGGGCGGCCCAGGTGAGGTGCCCGGTGCCGGTGAGGTTGGTCAGCAGGCCGTTGAGGCCCGCCACGATGCCGCAGCCGATCAGGGCCGGGATGAGGGGGACGAAGATGTTCGCGATCCGGCGCAGGAACAACTTCACCGGGGTGGCGTTCCGCTGCTTGCGCTCGGCGCGGATGGCGGCCCCCCGTGCGGCGAGGTCCTCGGCGCTGGTCCCGCCGGTGCCCGCGGCGGGTGCGGAACCGTCAGCGGCGGAGTCGGCGGGCCCGGCGGGACGGCCCTCCGCGACCAGCTGCTCGAACTCCGGGGTGACACGGGCGACGGCACCGGGCCCGAGCACGATCTGGTACGTGTCGTCGTCGACGACGCCCATGACCGCCGGGAGCGCCTTGAGCGGGTCCTCCTGGACGAGCGAGCGGTCGGCCAGCCCGAGTCTGAGCCGGGTCATGCAGTGCGCGACCGACGTGACGTTTCCGGCGCCGCCGACCAGCGGGAGGATCGACGCGGCGATGTCGCGGTGCTTGTTCTCTGCCATGAGTGGTGCCTTGCTGTGCGAACTGGGCGGTTGCGTGGGGATGTGGTGTGAGGGCCCCGGCGCGGAGCCGGGAGAGCAGGGGCGGGGCGGGGGTGCAGGTGCGGCCGGCGGACCGGGTCAGCCCTGCTGCGCGGCGGCCTGCAGCGCGGCCCGCAGATGGCCGTTCGACGCGTCGAGCAGACGGGCAGCCGTGGCCGCGTCCACCTGGCCCACGATGGTGAGGATCGCGTTCTTCACCTCGCCGCCGGTGGCTTCCAGCGCGGTCTCGATCTCCGCGTCGGATGCGCCGGTGGCCAGGGCGACGATGCGCCGGGAGCGGGCCCGCAGCTTCTCGTTGGAGGCGCGCACATCGACCATCAGGTTTCCGTAGGTCTTGCCCAGCCGGATCATCGTGATCGTCGACAGCATGTTGAGTACGAGCTTCTGCGCCGTCCCCGCCTTGAGCCGCGTGGAGCCGGTGATCAGCTCCGGTCCGGTGACGACCTCGATGCCGTGGTCCGCGGCGGCGGCGAGCGCGGAGTCCGCGTTGCAGGACAGCCCGATGGTCAGCGCGCCGAGGGCACGGGCGTGCTCGACGGCGCCGACGGCGTACGGGGTGCGGCCGGAGGCGGAGATGCCGACCACCACGTCGTCCGGGCCGATCCCGATGCCGTCCAGGTCGGCCGCGGCCAGTTCGGCGCTGTCCTCGGCGCCCTCGACGGCGGACACCATCGCCGACGGCCCGCCCGCGATCAGTCCCCGGACCTCCGAGGGGTCGGTGTTGAAGGTGGGAGGGCACTCGCTGGCGTCGAGCACCCCGAGGCGTCCCGCCGTGCCGGCGCCCGCGTAGACGAGCCGTCCGCCCCGGGCCATCCGTTCCGCCGTGGCGTCGATGGCGGCGGCGATCCGGGGCAGCTGTTCGGCGACGGCGCCCGGGACGCTCGTGTCCTCGCCGTTCATGATGCGGGCGATCTCGGCGGTGGGCAGCCGGTCGATGTCGGCGAGCTCGCTGCGGAACGCCTCGGTGGCGAGGGTGTCGAGCTGGGCCCGCAGCCGGCTGTGGTCGGCGGTCGAGGTCATGGGAGGCGGCTCTTTCACTGGTGGGGGGGAGGGCACGGGGTTCAGCTGTGGCGGGGGCTGTGCCGGTGGGCGAGGGCCTGGTAGGAGTCCGAGAGCGCGGGCGCCGCCGACTCGTACGTCCGCTGGGCGACGCCGATGAACAAGCAGTCCACCACGAGGAGCTGGCTGGTCCGGCTCGACATGGCCGCGGGGCGCAGTTCGCTCTCCCGCGCCGTGGAGGTGGTCAGTACGTGGTCGGCGTACTGGGTCACCTCGGCGTCGGGCCTTCCGGTGATCGCGACGGTAGTGGCGCCGCGGTCGAAGGCCGCGCGCAGCGGTTCGATCACGTCGTCGGTGCGCCCGGAGTGGGTGATGGCGATGGCGACGTCCCCGGCCCGCAACTGCACGGCGTTGGTCACGGCCAGGTGGGGGTCGCCGGGGGCGTGCGCGATCAGCCCGATGCGCAGCAGCTTCTGGACGAGGTCCTGGCCGACGAGGTTGGAGGCGCCGATGCCGTACACGTCGATCCTGCGGGCGGTGGCCAGAGCCGCCACGGCCGCGTCGAGCTGGGAGGTGTCGAGCCCGGCCGCGGTGTCGGCCAGGCACTGCTGCTCCTCCTGGGCGAGCTTGGCGACCACCTCGGCGAGCGGGTCGTCGACGGCGATGTCGGCGGTGACGGCCGGAGCGCCGCCGGACTGCTGCTGGGCGGCGAGACCGGCGAGCGCCAGACGCAGATCGCGGTAGCCGGGGTAGCCGAGGACACGGGCGGTGCGGACGACGGTGGCCTCGCTGGTGCCGGTGCGCTCCGCGAGACCGGTGACGGTGAGCGCGGCGCAGCCCGCGGGATCGGCCGCGACGGCCTCGGCGACCCGCTGCATGGACCGGGTCATCGACGGACCGAGCGTGCGGACCTTCGCTGCGAGTGCTGCGGGAGCGGGCGGAGCGTGAGTGAAAGTTTCCTTCAGGTTGCTGCTCACCCATGAAAGGTATTTTCACCCCTGGGGGGAGTCAACCCCGGTGGATCAGGGCTGGACAATGGCCGTATGGAGCTTGAGCAGGCACTGCACGCGGCGCGAGCCCTGGTGATGGCCGACCTGGCGGCGGGGGACGTGGCACGGGCCGATGTCGTCTCCCTCGTCGAGGACGCGGTGGCGCACCGGCGCTGGTGGGTCGAGCAGTGGCCGGAGGGTGCCCCCTTCGTGGCCGGACTCGTCGCGCAGGACGTGCAGGACGCGCTGCTGGAGCGGTACGGCCGCTGGCCGCTGTGTCCCGTCTGCACGGACAGCGGGGATCCGCACGCCCTGGACGTCGAGCCGGAGCTGGGCCCCGACCCGCACTGGGTGTGCGGCAAGGCCGGGGTCGTCGTGGCACGGGTGGGCGGGCTCGGCGGGCTCGGCGGAGCGGCCGCCGGGTGACGGTGTACATCGACCCGCCGACCTGGCCGGGGCACGGACGGCTGTGGTCGCACCTGATCAGCGACGTGAGTTTCGACGAACTGCACGCCTTCGCGGAGCGCCTGGGCGCACCGCGCCGCGCGTTCGAGCGCGACCACTACGACGTGCCGAGCGAGCGCTACCGGGACGCGGTCGGGCTCGGCGCGGTCGAGGTGGGCAGCAAGGAGCTGCTGCGCCGGCTCACCGACGCCGGTCTGCGCCGCCCGAAGCACCGCTGACCGGCGTCCCGGTAGCGGCAAGCGACGCCGAGGATGCGACCGTGCGGGAAGCGCGGGAGCGGTGCAGCCGCATCGAGGCGAGGGTGGCCGCGACGCCCGCCGCGCTGATCGCCGCGCCCGCCCAGGCCGTCGACGTGAAGCCGAACCCGAGGTCGATGACGATGCCGCCGGCCCACGGGCCACCGGTGTTTCCGAGGTTGAACGCGGCCGTGGTGGTGGCCCCGGCGAGGGTCGGGGCGGCGCCCGCGACGTCGAACATCCGGGCGTTGAGCGCGGGAGCGGTGAAGAACGCCGAGACGCCGACGAGGAACGAGAACACCACCACGGCGACCGGGCTGCGGGCGGTGAGCGCCATCAGCACCAGCAGCACGGTGGACGCGGTGACGCCGCCGAGCATCACCCCGAACAGGTGGGCGTCTGCGAGCCGGCCGCCGAGGGTGGTGCCGATCAGTGCTCCGACCCCGAACAGACCGAGCGCGGTCGGCACCCACTGCGGGGTCAGCCCGGCGACGTCGGTGAGCAGCGGCGCGAGGTAGCTGAAGGTGCAGAAGACCCCGCCGCCCACGAGAGCCGTGGTCACCACCGCCAGCCACACCGCCCGGTCCCGGTAGATGCGCATCTCCTGGCGCAGCCGCGGACCGTCGGTGCCGTCGGCCGTGGGGCTGTCGGCGGTGCGCGGGACCAGCGCGACGACCCCGGCCAAGGCGATGGCGGACGCCGCGCCGACGGCCCAGAACGCGGACCGCCAGCCGAAGTTGGTCCCCAGGAAGGCTCCGGCCGGCACACCGAGGACGTTGGCGATGCTCAGCCCGCCGATCATCACGGCCAGCGCCCGGGCCCGGGCCGTCGCCGGGACCGTCGCGACGGCGACCGCCGCGCCGACGGCCCAGAACCCCGCGCAGGCGAGGGCGCTGACGATCCGGGAGGCGAAGAGCACGGCGTAGGTCGGCGCCAGAGCCCCGGCGACCTGGCCGAGCCCGAAGGCCGCGAGCAGCGCGATCAGGGTGGTGCGGCGGGGCAGCCGCAGGGTGGCGACGGCGAGCAGCGGGGCGCCGACGACCATGCCGATCGCGAAGGCCGAGATCAGCATCCCGGCCTGCGGAATGCTGACGTCCATGTCGCGCGCGATCGACGGCAGCAGTCCGGAGAGCATGAACTCGGAGCTGCCCAGGGCGAAGACCGCGAGGCCCAGGACATGAACGGCTACGGGCATGCGGGTGTGCTCGGCACGGGTGGGCATGACGGTGTCCAACGCGCCCCGGAGCCCGGGGATTCCCGCGGTCGGTGTCCGGCACGTCACGCCCGGCGGCCGGGTGCGGCTGCCGGGCGGACCGGCCGGAGTGCGCGCCGCGATGCCGGGCGTAACGTCCGGACAGCTCGCCCCGGGCCGGAGCACAGCCGGAGATCGCACCGCCCTGCGTGCCGGGCGGGACGTCCCGGCCCCGAGCCCGGCCCACACCGGATGCGCCGCGTACGTCCTGCCGCACGGCTGCCGGCGCCCGGGTACCGGACGGGCCCCCGCCGTTCCGTGCGCGGGGTGCCCGGCGGCCTCGCGGGCCGCACACCGGTCCGTTTCCCCGGGTACTGCCCGGTGCCGTGGCGGCGGACGGCCCCGGCGGACCGGGTCGCCGGCGACCGGGGCTCAGGACCCCAGCAACTCCAGTTCGGTGGCCACGTTGTGCCGGGCGGCTCGCTCCCAGCGGTCACGGCCCGCAGGCGTCCGGAACAGCCGGGGGAGCCCCAGCAGGTGCCGCAGCACCGCGGCCCGGCCCTCGCGGAAGGCGTCGTCGGGGACGAAGCCGTACTCCTGGCGCACGGCAGCCGCGTAGCCGGCGTAGTCCTGCGGGGTGCCGGCGAGCACGGCGAGGTCCGCGTCGCACAGCACCTCGCCGTTGCGGTCGCCCGGCTGCGGGTCGTGGGTGACCGTGAGCCGGACGAGCCGCGCCACCTCGGCGACGGCGCCGGCAGCCACCCCCGCTTCGGGCAGGGCCCGCTCCGCGAGCCGGGCGCTGCGCTCCTCGTTGGTGGACCGCTCCGGCAGGTACACGGCGTCGTGGAACCAGGCTGCGAGGCGGACGAGGTCCGCATCGGCGGCGTGCGCAGCGAGCTCGTCGACCCGGTCGAGGACGGCGATCAGGTGGTCGGTGGTGTGGTAGCGCCGCTGGGGTTCGGCCCAGCGGGCGAGCAGGTCCTCGCCGTAGCGGTGCGGCTCGGGGGCTTCGGGATCCGGTTCGGCCAGGGCGCCCAGCGTCCGCGTCCAGCGGGCGAGCAGGGTGTCGTGGGCGGGGTGGCGGTCGGGGTTCGCTGCGGGCATGGGCCCATTGTCGTCCGCCCGGGTGTGCTGATGACGCCCCGCCGCAGTGATCGGCTGTGGCAGGGTGGAGCCATGGCCGGACCACTGCTCGAAGTGATCGCGCTCGGGCCCGAGGACGCGGTGGCGGCGTGCGCCGGCGGCGCGGACCGGCTCGAAGTGGTCGCCGGCATGCACGCCGACGGGCTCACTCCCACCCGCGAGACCTTCGCCCGGATCCGTGCGGCCGTCGACGTCCCGCTGCGGGTGATGCTGCGTGCACAGGACGGGTTCGGCGTCGGGGACCCGTACGTCGTCTGCGCCTCCGCGGTGGCACTGCGCGCCGAGGGGGCCGACGAGTTCGTGCTCGGCTTCCTCGACCACCACGGGCACCCCGACCTGGTGGCGACCGAGATGGTGGTCGGTGAGATCGAGGGCTGCGCCTGGACGTTCCACCGGGCCATCGACCACAGCGCCGACCGCCACGAGACCCGTCGGCTGATCGCGGAACTCCCGGGTCTGGACGCCTGTCTGACGGCCGGCTCGCCGCACGGCGTCGGCGACGGCCTGGACGTGCTGCGGGACGAGGCGTCCCGTACGGCCGCCGGCGAACCGGGGTACGAGCCGCGGATCGTGGCCGGCGGCGGGCTGCGCCGGGAGCACGTGGCGGAGCTGCGCGCGGCGGGGATCGACGCGTTCCACATCGGCAGCGCCGCACGTGCGGGCGGATGGGACGAACCGGTGGACGCCGCGGCGGTCCGGCAGTGGCGCGAACTCCTGGACGCCCCTGAGGAGGCGCGATGAGCAGACACGGTGACGCTGTACCGCCGTCCGGCACCGAGGGATACCTCCTGGACAACCGGCAGTCCGAGGCGGGCGAGCGCTTCACGGCGCTGTCCGAGCTGTTCGACCCGTCGACGTTCCGTCACTTCGAACGGCTGGGGGTCGGCCCGGGGTGGCGCTGCTGGGAGGTCGGCGCCGGCGGCACGGGCGTCACGCGGTGGCTCGCCGGGCGCGTGGGCGCGCACGGCCGGGTGCTCGCCACCGACATCGACATCTCCTGGGCCGGGGAGGCGGCGCCGCCCGTCGAACTCCGACGGCACGACGTCGCTGCCGACGCGCCGCCCGCGGAGCGCTTCGACCTGGTGCACGCGCGCCTGGTGCTGGTCCACGTCCGGGACCGGGAGACCGCCCTGCGGAACATGATCGGGACGCTGGAGCGGGGCGGGGTGCTGCTGCTGGAGGACGCCGACCCCGCACTCCAGCCGCTCGTCAGTCCGGACGAGCACGGCCCCGCGCAACGCCTCGCCAACCGGCTGCGGCAGGGTTTCAGGACCCTCCTCGCCGAGCGCGGGGCGGACCTCTCCTACGGGCGGACCCTGCCGCGGCTGCTCCGCGAGGCCGGCCTCGAACAGGTCGCCGCCGACGCCTGGTTTCCCCTCGCCTTGCCGGCCTGCCGGACGCTCGAGGCCGCGACCGTGCGCCAGGTGCGGGGGCGGCTGGTCGCCGCCGGACTGGCCACGGACGCGGAGATCGACGAGCACCTCGCCAATGTCGCGCGCGGTGACATGGACCTCGCCACCGGGCCCATGATCTCGGCCTGGGGCCGTCGGCCCTGAACCGGACCCCCGGCCGACCGTCGTGCACGGGAGCCGGCGGCTGATCGGGACGCGCGGCGCGGGCGGCGGACGCCGGAAGCGGGCCGCTGCCTGCGTGTCCCGCCCGGTGACCGGAAAGGCGTGCTGCTCGCTGGGCCGGCCGTGACGGGCCCGGTCACGGACTCGGGGCACGAACGACGGGCGGCGTCACGGGT